>NZ_CP018194.1:842500-2052500 GCF_001889545.1 Granulibacter bethesdensis
CAGCTGGGAGAGCACCTGCTTTGCAAGCAGGGGGTCGTCGGTTCGAACCCGATCACCTCCACCATTGCGTGGAGCACATGATGTGTGTGGTGGTTGGCGGTTTGCCGATCTCTTCCCTATCGTCGCATGGGTTAAAAGTTTCCGGTGATTGTCTGGACCCGGTTGGGTCTGGATGTCATGCGGGATGGGCCTTCTTCTGGAAGGCTCTGCTATTTGTTCTTTGTTATGGTGAATATGTTCTGGTGCGCCTCTGCGCATGCCTTTACCGGTTGTCTGACCGGATTGACGGGGAGACCTGTCGTCCACGGTAAAGGGTATCATGATCAGAGGCGTTTAAGATGTGCTGAGTAAAATCACGCAGAAGCGTTGCGCCGCGAGGTGTGGATGTCTTCTGTGCATGATGAGCACAGATTGGTTGACCGATCTGTGTTAGCTCTTGAGCGCGATAAGGGCATTCGGTGGATGCCTTGGCACTAGGAGGCGATGAAGGACGTGGCACGCTGCGAAAAGCCATGGGGAGCCGCGAGCAGGCTTTGATCCGTGGATATCCGAATGGGGCAACCCCTCCGCAAGGAGATCACGATCTGAATACATAGGGTCGTGAGGCGAACCCGGGGAACTGAAACATCTCAGTACCTGGAGGAAAAGACATCAACAGAGATTCCGTCAGTAGTGGCGAGCGAAAGCGGAAGAGGCCAGTGCCTTAGTATTGTGTAGCGGAACGGTCTGGAAAGTCCGGCGACAAAGGGTGATAGCCCCGTATGCGATAGCGATATTAGGGACATGAGTAAGGCGGGACACGTGAAATCCTGTCTGAACATGGGGGGACCACCCTCCAAGCCTAAATACTCCCTAGTGACCGATAGTGAACAAGTACCGTGAGGGAAAGGTGAAAAGCACCCCGACGAGGGGAGTGAAATAGACCTGAAACCGAATGCCTACAAGCAGTCGGAGCCGCATCTGCGGTGACGGCGTACCTTTTGTATAATGGGTCAGCGAGTTTCTGTTTGCAGCAAGCTTAAGCCGATAGGTGTAGGCGCAGCGAAAGCGAGTCTGAATAGGGCGTCAAGTTGCAGGTAGAAGACCCGAAACCGAGTGATCTAGCCATGGCCAGGCTGAAGGTGCGGTAACACGCACTGGAGGGCCGAACCCACGCCTGTTGAAAAAGTCGGGGATGAGCTGTGGCTAGGGGTGAAAGGCCAATCAAACTCGGAGATAGCTGGTTCTCCGCGAAATCTATTGAGGTAGATCGTCGCGTGTTTACCCCCGGGGGTAGAGCACTGGATGGGCTAGGGGGCTCCAAAGGCTTACCAAACCTAACCAAACTCCGAATACCGGGAAGTATAGCGCGGCAGACAGTCCATGGGTGCTAAGGTCCGTGGACGAGAGGGAAACAGCCCAGACCGCCAGCTAAGGTCCCCAAGTTGTGGCTAAGTGGGAAAGGATGTGGGAATTCCAAAACAACCAGGAGGTTGGCTTAGAAGCAGCCATCCTTTAAAGAAAGCGTAATAGCTCACTGGTCTAATAGAAATCCTGCGCCGAAAATGTAACGGGGCTCAAGCCACACACCGAAGCTGCGGGTGTAGAGTGATCTACGCGGTAGCGGAGCGTTCCGTAGGCCTGTGAAGGGAGATGGGGTGACCCCTCCTGGAGGTATCGGAAGTGCGAATGCTGACATGAGTAGCGACAAACAGTGCGAGAAACACTGTCGCCGAAAGTCCAAGGGTTCCTGCGCAAGGTTAATCCACGCAGGGTGAGCCGGCCCCTAAGGCGAGGGCGAAAGCCGTAGTCGATGGGAATCAGGTGAATATTCCTGAGCCTGCTGGAAGTGACGAATGTGAAGCGTTGTGGGGACTTACTGGATTGCCCCTGCAGCCGGATCGTTCCAGGAAATAGCTCCAGCGAATAGACCGTACCCGAAACCGACACAGGTGGACTGGTAGAGCATACCAAGGCGCTTGAGAGAACGATGTCGAAGGAACTAGGCAAATTGCTTGCGTAACTTCGGGATAAGCAAGACCCATGTCCGGGCAACCGGGTGTGGGTGGCACAGACCAGGGGGTAGCGACTGTTTAGTAAAAACACAGGGCTCTGCGAAGTCGAGAGACGACGTATAGGGTCTGACGCCTGCCCGGTGCCGGAAGGTTAAGAGGAGGTGTGCAAGCACCGAATTGAAGCCCCGGTAAACGGCGGCCGTAACTATAACGGTCCTAAGGTAGCGAAATTCCTTGTCGGGTAAGTTCCGACCTGCACGAATGGCGTAACGACTTCCCCACTGTCTCCGGCATCGGCTCAGCGAAATTGAATTCCCCGTGAAGATGCGGGGTACCCGCGGTCAGACGGAAAGACCCTATGAACCTTTACTGCAGCTTTGCAGTGGCACCAGGAAAATGCTGTGTAGGATAGGTGGGAGGCTTTGAAGCATGGGCGCTAGCTTGTGTGGAGCCAACCTTGAAATACCACCCTGCGTTTTTCTGGTGTCTAACCGAGACCGGTAAGCCCGGTCCGGGACCCTGCATGGCGGGCAGTTTGACTGGGGCGGTCGCCTCCCAAATGGTAACGGAGGCGCGCGATGGTGGGCTCAAGCCGGTCGGACATCGGCTGTTGAGTGCAATGGCATAAGCCCGCCTGACTGCGAGAGCGACAGTTCGAGCAGAGACGAAAGTCGGCCATAGTGATCCGGTGGTCCCGCGTGGAAGGGCCATCGCTCAACGGATAAAAGGTACTCTAGGGATAACAGGCTGATCTCCCCCAAGAGTCCACATCGACGGGGAGGTTTGGCACCTCGATGTCGGCTCATCACATCCTGGGGCTGGAGCAGGTCCCAAGGGTTCGGCTGTTCGCCGATTAAAGTGGTACGTGAGCTGGGTTTAGAACGTCGTGAGACAGTTCGGTCCCTATCTGCCGTGGGTGTTGGAGACTTGAGAGGATCTGTCCCTAGTACGAGAGGACCGGGATGGACGCACCTCTGGTGCACCGGTTGTCGCGCCAGCGGCACAGCCGGGTAGCTATGTGCGGACGGGATAACCGCTGAAAGCATCTAAGCGGGAAACCCACCTCAAAACCAGGTCTCCCTGAGGGCCGTGAAAGACCATCACGTCGATAGGCCAGGTGTATACGTGCGGTAACGCACTCAGCTAACTGGTCCTAATAGCCCGATAGGCTCAAGAACTTCCATCATGCACAGAAGTCATCCACACATGACACACAGCACATCATAAAAAAAACACCAGAACATCCCATCACAACACACCCCAAAAGGTGGGTTGGACGACCTGGTGGCTATGGCGGGGAAACTACACCCGATCCCATCCCGAACTCGGACGTGAAATGCCCCAGCGCCCATGGTACTGCATCTCAAGATGCGGGAGAGTAGGTCGCCGCCAGGTCTTCCAACCCACCTTTTGCTATTACCACCGCGGGGTGGAGCAGCCCGGTAGCTCGTCAGGCTCATAACCTGAAGGCCGCAGGTTCAAATCCTGCCCCCGCAACCATATACCAATGTATAAAGCCGCCTCAATCAGGCGGCTTTTTTGCGTCAACCATGATTCAATATAAGAAGCCACCACGCAGCGCATATACGCGCTGAAATGTGACGTATTGCAACGACTACTCCCCATCCTAAAACAAGATGATTACAGTCGTGGCATGGAAATAGTGCCGCATATTCTGATCGTTGACGATGACCGGGAAATCAGGGAGCTCCTGGCCAGATTTCTGGAGAAGAACCGTTTTCGCGTGACCGCAGTCCGCGATAGCCGCGAGGCGCGTCGGGCCTGGGTCAACGGGCATTTTCAGTTGCTTGTTCTTGACCTGATGTTGCCAGGGGAAGGTGGTCTTGATCTGGCTCGCTGGGTCAGATCCCAATCTGTGGTTCCAATCGTTATGCTGACAGCTATGGGTGAAGAGACGGATCGCATTGTTGGCCTTGAGATCGGGGCTGATGATTATGTGGCCAAACCTTTTAATCCCCGGGAATTGCTTGCCCGTATCCGTGCAGTTCTCAGGCGGACGGAAGGGGAATTGAGAACCGTTGAGACAGCCAATCAGAAGAGCAGGCGTTTTGCCGGATGGATATTGGAGCCAGCCCGCAGGCGCCTGATCAATCCGGAAGGGGCGGAAGTTCCGTTGACCGGAGGAGAGTATGATTTGCTGAGCGCGCTGGTGGATCGTCCCAATCGTGTTTTGACCCGTGATATGCTGCTTGATCTGTTGCGGGGGCGTCAGGCTGGCCCGTTTGATCGGGCCATTGATGTGGCAATCAGCCGCCTGCGCCGTAAGCTGGAAGATGATGGTCGCCAGTCGCAACTGATCAAGACGGTTCGGGGTGGTGGATACGTGCTGGCTGCTACAGTTGAAGTGATTTGATGGCCCCCATCGCGGAGCTTCAGTCATGATGAGGTTCCGATTATGGCCACGTAGCCTCGCAAATCGCACGGCGCTGGTTTTGACCAGTGTTCTGGTCATTGTTCAGTTAGCGGGGTTGGCCATTCATGCTTTGGATCGCATTGATCTTCAGCAACTGGCTCAGGCAAGGTATGCAGGAAGTCGCATATCGCTGATTTATCGCAGCGTTATGTCGGTTCCTCCGGAAGAGCGCCCGGAGTTGATCAGGCGTATGGATCTGCCGCCAGGTTATCGTCTGGCTCTGAGCGAAGCGCCTCCTCTGGGTGATTCCCAGCCCGTTCCACAGACCTGGATGCAGTTGCTGCGGGCTGGGATAAGTTTCGGGCCGCCAATGCAGGATATGCATCCGGTCAGTGTCATTGTCAGGTTGGACAGGGCCAGGCGGATGCTGCTGGTTAGTCTGGAGATGCCGCCGGGTACCCATGAAACAGATAGTAAGATGCATGATCATCTATCCGGTGAGCCTGCAGGGAGGTCTCTTTCCTGGCATTCTTTGGTTGGAGAAACGGGGAAAAATTGGCTGACGCTGCACATTCCTCTCCCACCTGTTGAGCCATGGCATTCACCAACATTTCTGGCAGCTTTTATCCTGATGACGTTAACCGCTGCATGTCTGAGCATCTGGGCAACTCGTCGTCTGATTGCCCCTGTGCGTACCCTGTCTCATGCTGCGGAGGCATTGGGGCGGGATGTGAATGCACCACCGCTGGAGGAAAAGGGGCCTCGTGAAATTGTTCAGGCGGCGCAGATCTTTAATGTTATGGCAGCCCGTCTCCGTCGTTTCGTGCAGGACCGGACTTTCATTCTGTCCGCCATCGGTCATGATCTGCGGACGCCAATCACGCGTCTTAAATTACGGGCGGAATTTATTGATGATGAGGAACTGCGCCGCCGCATTATCGCCGATCTGGATGAGCTTGAAGAAATGGTCAGTGCCACTCTGGCATTCGGGCGAGATGCCGATATGCAGGAGCCGATGGTGCTGCTTGATTTACCGGAACTGGCAAAGACGATCCTTGATGAAGCTGCCGATGCGCGTCCGGAATATACCGAGCGGCTTCATTATGCAGGGCCAGACCATTTGCCTGTGCGTGGAAGAACGTTGCCACTGAAGCGTGCGATTACGAATCTGCTAAATAATGCGCTCGCCTATGGGGGCAGCGCGACCATACGGATCAGCCTGCCTGTGAATGGAATGGTCAGGTTGGATATTGAAGATGAGGGACCGGGTATTCCGCCTGAGGATATGGACAGGGTTTTTGACCCTTATCAAAGGCTGGAAGCCAGTCGTAACAGGGAAACCGGTGGTTTTGGTCTGGGGCTGCCTATTGCCCGCAATATTCTACGCGCCCATGGCGGTGATGTTGTGCTCAGCAATCGCCGGGAGGGAGGAGCCTGTGCCTCGGTCACCTTGCCTGCCTAAGGAGGCGTGACCGAGGAGAAGAGACAGAACGGAACTTTATGCAGCTGCGGAAGCAGGCTCCTTGACGACGATACGGGTCCATCCATGGGTGTCAGCCACGGTGCCATACTGGATACCAATGATGGTGTCATAGAGTCGCTGGGTCAGATCACCAATCTTTCCCCCATTGATAATGATCTTCTGTCCGCGATAGCCAAGCTCTCCGATCGGAGAAATCACAGCGGCCGTGCCTGTCCCCCACATTTCGGCAAGATCGCCACGCTCTGCCGCTGCCATGACCTCATGGATGGAAATGGGGCGCTCATTGACCGTCATGCCCCATTCACGCATCAGGGTCAGGACAGAATCCCGCGTAACTCCGGCCAGGATTGTCCCGGAACTGAGGGGAGGGGTGATCACTTCATTTCCGATGCGCAGCATGATGTTCATTGTGCCGACTTCATCGAGATATTCACGATGAACGCCATCCAGCCACAGAACCTGCGTATACCCCTCGGCCTGGGCATCGCGGGCAGCCTGCAAGCTGGCTGCATAGTTTCCGGCTGTTTTGGCGGCACCCAGTCCCCCCTGGACGGCGCGGACATGCGTATCGGTGGCCAGAATTTTCACCGGGTTCAATCCCTCCGCATAATATGCGCCGACAGGGGAAAGAATAACGAAATAGATATAGCTATGAGAGGGATGCACCCCCAGGAACGTTTCTGATGCAATGACGGTCGGGCGAATGTAGAGAGAGGTTCCGGGCTTGCCGGGAACCCAAACCTGATCCACCTGCACCAGCGCCGCGATTGACTCTTCAATCAGGGCCGGGTCCAGCTGGGGGATACACAGCTTTTCACAGGACTGGTTCAGGCGCTCGGCATGGCGGGAGGGCCTGAAAATACGAATGGCGCCATCTGCGCCCCGGAAGGCCTTCAGCCCATCGAAAACGGATTGGGCATAGTGCAGGACACAGCAGGCCGGATCGAAGGTGAACGGAGCGTACGGTACAATACGCGGGTCGTGCCAACCTTGCCCCTCATCATAGTTCATAATGAACATGTGGTCCGAGAACGTCCGACCGAAGCGTAAATCATCATCATGAGGACGCTGTTTCGGAGATGTCGTTCGTGTGACCGGAAAAGACATTAGCCGGAGACTCCTGGGCAGTAGGGCCGAATCAGCACGGTAGGCAGGTATAGCCGCCACCGATCAAGAAACCTCTCAGTACAACGACCAAGCGATCTGCCCCATATGTAAGGCGATGGTGCCGTGATGCACAGCTTAAATGTTCAGAGATAGCCGCCATGCTGCCGTGCAGCATTGGCGGGGCACTCAAGCATGATGAGTGGAAAAGCAAGACAAAAATGAAATCATCGGTTTTTATCGTTGATTGAAAATCATAATAAATGTTTCAATCAAAATAATAATAAACACAACTAAAGGTTGATTTATAGTTTTTAAAATAAATAATAAGTATATAAATTATATTTGATTGAATATTTATTTATAAAAACAGGGAAATTGCTTGAAAGAAATCTATTTGATCGTCTAACAGAACGTTGGGAAGCGGAGGTTTATTCCATGTCCAGCGTTGTCACTGTTCCAGGTGCCAGTGGTACCGACGCCTATAATACAAACTTCACGATTAATTATTATTCCAACCTTGGGTTGCTTTCGAAGCAGCTTCTGGATAGCGTTCTGCCGCAGAATTATTCAGCCAATGCGCCGAATACTTCTATTAATCCGCTATCTTCGACAAATATGCCGTATAGTGTGGCTATCTTTGAGCCAGGCTCCAATGCAAGCGTCAGTATCCCGCAAGGATACGAGGTCTCAGTCCTTGCACCATTAGCAAGCGGAAGTGTCTCCAATACAGTTTATTTCAATCAGAATACTCTCGACAATCAGCTTATCTTCTTTGGGCAAGCAGGTAACTTTCTGCAGCTTGCACAAGGGTCTGGCACGGTTGTGGGGGCTCTGGGCGATAATACAATCGCTGGTGGAACAACGGGTGCATGGTCTGTCATGACTGATGGCGCGGCCAGTACTTCCGGTACTCCTGGAAGTCTGGTTTTCGGCAACGGTTCTTCCATGCAGGTTTCCTCTCTGGGAACGGACACTTTTGTAGGCGGCACTGGAGCTGCGACCGTTGCAACCTATGGTAATGGTTCTGAAATCTGGGGTGGACAAAGTGGTTCCTCCCTCAGCTTCACCAGCCATTCTGACGGTATTGATACGTATATGGGCGGTGCTGGCTCTGATACGGTATTTGCCGAAAGCAGCGGTGGTTTTTACCAGGGTGGGTCCGGTAACCTTACTTTCGTCAATGATACAGGTAGCCCCACCCTGTTTGGTGGTTCCGGTTCGGAAACGCTGTTTAGTGGCAGTGGTAATGGTCTCTATATGCAGGGCAGTGGTTCGTTCTCGCTCACCAATGGTGGCGGCACGCAACATGTCTTCGGTAGCTCTGTCAGCGGCGTTTACTATAGCGGTACAGGCGGTGAAATTGACGTTATCGGATCCAGCGCCAGCAATACCTTCTTTGCAGGCGCTGGTAATGTAACCCTGTCCAGCGCTTTCTCTTCCGGAGATAATCTGTTTGTAGGCGGAACAGGGCGTCAGTCGATCTTCGGCGGTTCCGGGAACGACACCTTCTTTGGTGGTGCTGGTACTTCCACGATCTTTGGCGGTGGTGGCCAGGATGTCTTTGCCGTGGTCAATGGTCAGGCTGGTGGAAACCTCAGCATCTATGGGTTCGAAGCGAACTCTGACCTGGCCATCCTCGGATACGGTCAGACCGCTCAGGATGTTCTCAATGCTGCTCAGTCCACCGTTGTCGGCGGGGCATCCAGCCTGCAGATTACCTTGTCTGACTCGACCACAATCACGCTGGTCGGGGTTAATCAGCTGAACCAGAATCAGATCGCGACGACCTGATTTTTGAAGATGCTGAAAAAAAGCCGCCAGAGAAATCTGGCGGCTTTTTTTTATCAATGGGCCAAGCTATTTTTTCTGAAGCCACATATTCCATCCGGGCGGTCTTATCGGAAAGGAGATCACCTTACCCGGCGCCGCATTTTGAAAACGGGCAACACTGTCGGAAAAACCCGCGGGAGAAACGATCAGCATATCTGGATAACGCCAATCCAGGACAATACCGATCAGGCTTGTACTGAGCAGCAGCATGCCAACCAGACGGATCAACCGCTGTCTGGCTTGCAAGGCAACCACAAGAAGAGCCGCAAACCAGGCCAGAATCGGCATCATATAATATCTGCCTCCTATCCCCGGCCGGGCCAGTGCCTGCCACTGCGGTTCCACCTTTGCCGCCAGAGGGGATATTATCGCCACTGTCAGCATGAGAATGGCAAATGCCAGAAGCTTTCTGAAAGTGGGACTCCCTGCCTTGGCCGCGATTGCAAGCAAAAACAGGCCAGAGACTGTCACGATAAAGGGTAGCAGAGAGCTATCTGCCCACCATGCCTGTCTGGATATCCATACAGCCCCGTGAAAACCGGCAAGCCCACCAATAAAAATCTGCACCGAGACAATTTTGAAAAAACCGGAAATGGAAGCCCCGAGTGGTGCGGGGAGCGTGCGCGTATGGTGAAACACCATCAGGAACCCGAACTGGATCAGTGCGGATGCCCCTATGATGATGAGACGCCTTCGCGCCGCTGTGTCTTTTCTTTGCCACCGCTCATAAGCGGCAAATGGTGTCAGCAGGATTGAAAAGGGGCCGCTCAATCCTGCAATGGCCAGACAGCAGGATTCCACAAGGCCTCCGCTGGTCGTCACGGTGGGGGGGGCGATGACGATCAGAAAGCTCAGCAGTGCAAGATGCCATTGGGTGTTTGTGAGAATGACGAATTCCTCAAACCCGTAAGGCATCGTGATCAGGAAGCCGCCCAGCAGAAAGCGAATTCGCCAGTCAGGCACAAGCGGCGCAAAACGGGATGAGGCTACATATATTGCGGGGGCTGCCTGTATCAGCAGAGCAATCACGGCAAAGAAAAACGGCACATTTCCCAGTGGCAGGGGTTGAGCCAGCAAGGCCCCAATCCGTGACGCGGTTTGCAGATAGCCTACATGAGGCAGCAATAAGCTCGACCATCCGTACTGGTAAGCGTTCTGATACCAGATGCCATCTTCAGCCCACAAAGTGGCATGATGCAGACCAAGCGGATAACGGACAGCCAGCGTCACCAAACAGCAGGCGGAAAATACAAGCCAATAAAACTGTTGGTGTTTCCACAGAATGGGAGAAAGGAAATCGGAGGAGGAATGCTGGTCCGTATGCTCAGGGGGCATTTGCAAATCTTTGTTTTGGTCTCAATGACAGCAAAGGCATCTCGAAATATCGGAAAGAAGCCCATGATAAAACAAGAGGCAGGGTCATGATGATGATTGTGCCGGTCCAGCGACCGATTTTGTCCTCCAGAACCCAGATATTAACAAGTTCCAGAATGGGAAGATGGAAAAGATATAGCCCGTAAGCCTGATTGCTGAGTGCTTTGACAGGCTTACCCAGCAGGCCGGGCAGATGGCGGATCTGAAGCATGGCGGGAAGGCATAGGCAGGCACCGATCTGATACAAAGTCAGGATATAGGTCCGAAAATAGCGGCCTGGCAGAGGCGTTGGAAACAGGAGCAGATGAATGATCAGCCCCAGCCCCATCAGAAAAAACAGATTAGGGTATCTGAAGAGCAGACTGTTATGCCGGGACAGGACAGCAAGCAAAACACCCAACGCGATGCCATCCAGGCGATGAATGACAATGGTGCCGGATGCCTGAGCAAATAACTCAGGCGTCAGAAAAAACCAGCGCGCCAAATGAGGGGCGATGATCATCATACAAAGGGCAAGACCAACCGCCCAGCCTTTACGGATCAGAAGACTTCCTAAAATGGCAATGCTGCCAAAGATAACATAAAACCACTCTTCGATCGCCAGAGACCATGTGACGGCATACCAGTTCTGGGATGGCAGCGGCGTCAGGAGATTCTGGGTGAATGTCGCATATTGCAGCAGCGTCCTCACTGGATGATCGGTCGGCGGATAAATGACCGCCAGCACCAGCATTACTGCATAGTACAGCGGAAGTGTCCGCATCCAGCGTCGCAATAAAAAAATGCGCCAATTGGCGATACTCGGGCCTTTGTCAATGATGTCGAGTATCAGCCCGCCCACAAGAAAACCACTGAGGGCAAAAAAAAGGTCGACCCCCAGAAGGCCGAAATTAAACAACCAGTTCTTTACCGGTATGCCGAACCAGTGAGAAAATGTACTCAGGTAATGGATGAACAGGACGCATAAAATGGCGCAGGCCCGGAAAATATCCAGACCTGCACAGCGTGTATGATAGCCTCCCGCATGACCATATGCGGAGGTAGCCGATACTTGGGACATTCTCTTATGGTTCAGCCGGCAATGGCAAAATCAGCCCACCCGGTTCATCACTGTCAGCAGAAATACCGTCCAGAATCCAAGGATGGCGCGTACGCATGTCGTTGATCAGATCTTCCTGATTCCGGCTTTTGTTCGTCGTCGTACGAAGCATGGATTCGCCATGCACCCGATAAAACCCAAGAATTTTATCCAGATGCTTCCCATACCAGCCATATTCAGCCATCCGGCACCATAGATCATAATCTTCCCAGCCCAGTGGCATGCGCTTATAGCCACCGATATGGGCCCATGCGGACAGCCTGATCAGGGCTGTTGCATCAATGAAATTGCCGGGTCGGAAGATGGCGGGATTATAATCCCGCGTACTGAAGATCCCGTCACTATCATCGAATTCCTGCAGGGATGGATAGACATAGGCTGCATCCGTATCCTTGATAGCCTCATAAAGTCGTACCGCGGCTTCCGGCATCAGCTTGTTGTCGGCATCCAATGGCAGCACGAACAGCGTTTCCGCTGCGTTAAAGCCGGCATTGCGCGTCAGGCTCAGGCCTTGATTCGTCCTGTTTTTCAGGAGCACTGCCCGACCGAACCGGGCGGCATTGGTTTCCATCCAGTAACGCACGACTTCAAGAGAATCATCGGTTGAACAGTCATCAATGACAACCAGATGCAACTGCTCGACCGTCTGGTCGCGCACAGATTCGAGTGCTTCCAGTACGTACTGACGGTAATTGTAGACGGGAATGATAACCGTCATTTCCGCATCCCGCAGGCTGTCATGGAAGAAGACAGTTTCTGTTTCAGGAATTTCAGGAAGCGGATGCGGCGATGCCTGCCGATGTTTTATTTCGCGCTCAAAGGCCCATGCTGCCGCACGGCCTGGACGCAGCATCTGGTCAAGCCAGCCCGCGACAAGTTCGGTGCGCCCATCAGGGCCATAGCGCCAGAGCACATCATGATATGCCGCCCGGGCCATATCCCGACGCGCTTCGGGATTGTTGAGCAGATGATCCAGCGCATCAGCCCATTCCTGTGGGCTGTCTGCCAGCATACCGGTGACTCCATGACGGATGGCGTCACGATATGGAACAGTCGGGGAGGCAATGGTTGGCACCCCGACAAGAGCCGCTTCGAAATACTTCAGCTCGCTTTTGGCCTCACAAAAAACATTTCCGACTTCCAAGGGGGCCAGATTGATGTCGAAGCGCGCTATTTCTGTGGGGAGGTTTTCAAGCGGCACCAGCTCGCGCCATTCAATCTGATGCTCCATGGCATGCAGATCGGGGAATTCCTCAATATCCATGGCAGGCCACGGACCTCGCCGGAACAGAACCAGACGGCGATCCGGATCAGCCTTCAGGGCTGCCGCAACGATGGGGGCAATCTGGGCAAAATCTTTCTGGTGAGTGCGGCTTCCCCCTGCATAGCCGATGCGGACCATCGGCGTCCGCCCGTGTATATGACGCGTACGAACGGCATTGCGGGATGTGCTCCACGTCGATTCCACAAAGCCATTCGGGATCAGGAAGGTGGCCTTCTGGCGACGGTGCATTCTGGCGGCCATTGGCAGGGTGGGTGCGGTGCAGAAATCGGCAATGCGCATCATCTGCTGCACGCGGGAGAAAAGCCGCTTGACGTCTTTTTCAGCGTAATTCTGTGAGCGGATTCCGTCGATAATGGTCTTTTCCGCAAAAGCAGGCTCAAACATCAGATCGTCACAGTCGAATACGATCGGCAGCTTGCGACCATTGGCACGATGGAAAATAATTTCCGTATCAGGCGTCCATTGGCTACGCCAGATATAGATAATATCAGCTTCGGCCATTTCGTGGCCGTCTCTGGCTTCGGGAATGGTGCAAATGGTAGCCCTGCCGCCCGCAGCACGAATAGCTTCGGCAAAGTAAACGACGCGATAGAAATGCCCCGCCGTATGTGGCTCACCGGAGATACACAGAACGTAGGGCTTACGTTTGTCGTCTGCAGTCAAGACTGGCGGCTGAATGACTTCGTCCGCTTCGGGGGGGCTGTCTGCGTCTGTGTCGTAGTCCGTGAGGACTGGTTCCGGCTCTGTGACCGGCGCTTCGGCATGAGAGGAGGGCGCGATCTGGCGCTGTTCGCTTCTGCCATGCAGCTCATAATGCTCCAGCGCCGTCAAACCGGCACTGATCGAATCCGGATACCGCCGGATATAGAATGTGGTAGAGAAATCTGGTCCGGGATCCCGTTCTTCCTGGGTTCCGTACAGAATATAATGGATAACCGGATCAATTTTACTGCTATCCAGATCCTGATACGTATCCAGATACCAGCGCGCATCGAACAGAGGACTATCCTTGATGATGCGATAGGCACGTTTGATCCGTTTTCTGTTGCGATATCGGACCGCTAATGAGGAAGGTACGATTTTTTGCACAACAGTTGAGAATAACGAGCGCTGAGGCTGTTGCTGGGCGATGGCCAGGCGCATCCGCAGCAGGCCGGCTTCCTCCAGATGCAGATCCCGTTCGCGCTGCAATGCCTGTGTATGGTTGACGGCATCGGCAAGCTGTAGATGAGCATGGGCAATCTGGTGGTGGGCGTTATCCAACTGCTGACGGATATTCTCGGATTGCTGGCCGGCATTCTGCAGGGCATTCCAGGTCTGACGAAGCTCATGCTCCACCACGGCAAGTGTCTGCCGGGTATTGATCAGGGCAGCCCGTGTGGTGCCCCGTTCCTGTTCAACCCATTTCAGACGCCGATACTGTTCGGCAATAATCTGATGATCTTTGGCGAAGCCGGCCTGAATATTCGCGACCTCTGCTTCCCGATGTTCCTTGAGCGCCTTCAACTCGTCAAGCTGGGCATAGATTTTCCTGTCCAGATCGCTGGTATGGATAAAAAGACTTTCGGGCGTTTCGGGGAGCGGCGCATCCGAAGCAATGGCCAGCAGGTAGGTCGCCCGCGGCAGGCCGTTGGATGCTTCAGCATGCATGTCGCCACGATGCTCGATCACCAGCGGCAGCGAACTGGCGGGCATGGCCAGCCCCGGCAAAGCCGGAATCTGTTCGGCTGCAATCGCGCTGCCAATGAAGGCGCGTTGTCCCATGGAGCGGACATGGCTGAAGTTCGATAACAGCAGGGAGTGAAATTCAAGCCGCGTC
Source organism: Granulibacter bethesdensis (assembly GCF_001889545.1). Classification (NCBI taxonomy): domain Bacteria; kingdom Pseudomonadati; phylum Pseudomonadota; class Alphaproteobacteria; order Acetobacterales; family Acetobacteraceae; genus Granulibacter; species Granulibacter bethesdensis. The sequence continues at coordinate 856,866 of NZ_CP018194.1, forward strand.
AGTTCGTGTACATGGTGCGGATTGGAGCCTTGGTCAGGGGGGGAATAAATATCGCGTTCGGGGCTGGACATAATCAACAGACCGCCCGGGCGGAGCACCCTGCGCAGTTCGGCCATAAAAGATTGATGGTCGTATAAATGCTCTATGGTTTCAAAAGAAACTATTCTATCAACTGAATGGTCAGGTAATGGAATGGCAGTTCCGCTGCCTTCTACGAAAGTGAGGTTGGGGCGATGGTAGTGCAAACGAGCATGGGCAATTGCATCCTGAGCGATGTCTACCCCGGTGACGGAGCGTGCCACCTGAGCCAGAATAGCCGCCCCATATCCTTCGCCAGAGGCAATATCGAGCACATCCAACCCACGGCAGAAATGCCGGGCCAGATAATAGCGGTGCAAATGTTCAATCTCGATGCGGCCAGATACGGTTGAGGTAAAGCGCTCACCGGTAAATTCGAGACCATCGCTGGCTCGTTCCTGGCGGAAGATTTCTCCCAACCGTTTTCTCCTCTTAAAGATGCTTTGTTATTAAATATCCAGGCCTGCAAACCTGTATATTCCTGCCGTGACATGCGATCATGTGCAAGTGCAGTTCCTCTGACCATCCTGTTTGTTGGCGGATATAAACATTAAGGGCTTTTACATTTTGTCTGGCCAGCGATCGACTGAAGCAGAACTTGACCTTTTACGCGAAGAGCTGGCTCAGGCCAGGCTTTCAGAGGCTGAGTTAAGGGGGCAGGTGGCCGTCCTGACGGCCCAACTGGATATGGCCCGGATATCAGGGCTGGCCCGTCAGCAGGATAGCAGGCCGGATTGGGGGCGACTGCACAGAAAAATATCAAGGGATTTAAAGCGTTCAGTCAGCAGGCTACTGGGCAAATCGCCCTCTCCATCGTCGACAGGGCCTGATGTGCCCATTCTTCGGATCGACAAAGACACTTTCCGCGAACAGGCGCGGCAGGAACTGGAAAGTTTTCTGGATTCGGATGAGCGTCTGATTTTCTATGGCGGCGAGACTCCGGACATCTCGATTTTGCTGGTGCTTTATAACCAGGCCCCCCTGACCTACCGATGCCTGCGTTCGATCATGCAGTACGCTGCCCCTCTACAGGTGCGAGTCGTCATTGCAGATAATGCGTCGTCTGATGAGACATCGCGTCTGCTGGACCGTATTGATGGGGCGGTGATCCTCAGGAACAAGGATAACCTCCATTTCCTGCGCGGGGTCAATCTGGCCGCGGACCATGCGGCGGGCCCGGGGCTGCTGTTGCTCAACAATGATGCCATGCTGCGGCCGGGCACGTTGCAGGCGGCATGGAATGCGCTGAACGCCGCGCCGGATATCGGTGCGGTTGGCGGGCCCATCATTCTGCCGGATGGTACCTTGCAGGAGGCCGGCAGCATTATCTGGAGCGATGGCACCTGCCTTGGCTATGGAAGGGGGCGGAGCCCTCTGGAGGCGGAGTTCCAGTTCAGGCGGGACGTGGATTATTGCTCCGGTGCTTTCCTGCTGGTGCGGAGAAAGGCGTTCGAGGCGCTGGGCAGGCTGGATACGGCCTTTGTACCTGCTTATTACGAGGAAACTGATTTCTGCATGCGGTTGCGGGCAGCCGGATACAGAATCGTCTATGAGCCTGATGCCGCGATTGATCACTTTGAGTTTGCCAGTGCGACCTCTTCCGCCTCGGCACTGGCATTGCAGGCAACGAACTACGAACGTTTCAGAACCCGCCATAAGGAGACATTGAAGCGCGAGCATCATGCGCCCGGAACTGATCCCCTGTTTGCCCGCGCGCGGAACAGTGGAAAGGGCCGTGTGCTGGTTATTGACGATCGGGTTCCGTTTCCGTCCCTCGGCGCAGGTTATCCCCGTGCGGCAGAACTGACTCTGGCTCTGGTCGCGGAGGGCTGGTCGGTTACCTATTATCCGCTTCTGACCCCCAACGATTCCTGGGACGAGATCTACACTCTGTTTCCAAGGGAGGTGGAGGTTGTCCTGAATGAAGGGGTGGATGGGCTGCACCGTCTGATTGATGCAAGGGATGGCTATTACGACACGATTTTCGTCAGCCGCCCGCATAATATGCGGCTGTTTCTGGACCATATTTCCGCCCGCCCGTCTGCCCGCCTGATTTATGATGCGGAGGCAGTTTTCGCGCAGCGCAGCATCCTCCAGATGATGCTGGAAGGTAATCCTCCCAGTGCCGCCAGACGAAAGGAGATGCTGGAGGCGGAAATGAGCATGGCCCGTCTGGCGGACCGTATTGTCACCGTCTCTCCGCATGAAAAAATTCTGTTCGCGCAGGGAGGCTGTGCAGATGTCCATGTGCTGGGCCATGCACAGGCACCGGCCCCTACCAGGAACGGCTTCAATCAGAGATCGGGTTATCTGTTCGTCGGTGCGCTTGATGACGATCCATCCCCAAATCTGGACAGCCTGTTGTGGTTTGCCAGCGATGTCATGCCGTTATTGGTCAGAGCGATGCCGGAGAGCTGGACCCTGCAGGTGGCTGGCAGGGCAGGCGCACGCCGTGCCAAGGCGCTTCAGGGGCCCCATATTGTCATATTGGGCAGAGTCGAGGATCTGGACGCGCTGTACGAGACGGCCAGGGTTTTTATTGCGCCCACCCGCTATGCGGCCGGTATTCCCTTAAAAGTCTGTGAAGCAGCGGCACGCGGGGTTCCTGTGGTGGCCACAGGCCTTCTGGCCCGCCAGCTCGGCTGGACGCATGAGACAGAGTTGCTGGTTGCCGATAATGCGGAGGAATTTGCAGAAGCCTGCGCTCGTCTGTATCGGGATCAGGCTCTGTGGGAGCGGCTTCGTCAGGCCGCAATGAAGCGTGTTGAGCAGGAATACAGCCCGGATTTCTTCAGAAACCGGGTGGCGGAGATCATGTCCACTGCCATAGAGAGCCATGCCCAGCGGCATGTGCCGGATGCATGGCCTGTGACGGCTTCCTCTGCACTGGTCAGCACGGTGGCTGCGGATGGCAGGCAAGCGCCAAGCCGAATGGCAGTCGCCCGTTATCAGGTGCATCGTGTTCTGAGGCTTGTAAGGGGGGCCAGGCAGTATGCGGCGCGTCATGGCCTGTCGAAAACGATCCAGCGGGTGTGGCTTGAGATTCTGAAACGCGCCGGGAAGCGTAACTTCAGCCTCTGGAGCCAGTTTTACGATACGCTGGATGACAAGGATATTGCGGCCATCCATCGGCATATGGACAAGTTGGTGGAGCGCCCGACCTTCGATGTGCGTATACGCTGGGATGGTGATGAGGCTGCGCTGCGGGCTTGCGTTACGTCACTGCAGGAGCAGTCATATCAACGCTGGACGATGACGCTGTTGCCAGCATCCGGAGCTTCTCCACTCCCTGACTGGTGGCAGGCGCTGGCACAGGAAGACAGTCGATTCTCGTCATTGCTGCCCACCGGAAAAATAAGGCGGCGTTTTTACACGGTGCTGCTGGAGCCGGGGGACCAGTTACGCTCCCACGCCCTGTATCTGCTGGCGGCTGAAGCGGATCAGGCGCCGGGCGCCGTCATGCTCTACACGGATGATGAGATTGCCGGGGCAGAGGTTCAACCGCATTTCTATCCGGAATGGTCCGAGGAAAGCCTGCGTGATCCCTGCGCGCTGGATGGTCTGGTGGCCATCAGAAGTGATCTTCTTCCTGATGGCGATTTGCTGACGGGGGCACTGTGGCGGCATCGTGTGTGGACACAGGCTGTGGCTGGTTCTGAACCGGCGGATGTGCGCCACATAGCCTATATCGCCATCCAGAGAAGGGTTCGGGCGACACCTGACCGGGTGGAATGGCTCGAAACCCTGCAGGCGCAATGCCCGGATGGTGCACACATTGTCGACGCACCGCATGGGCCGCGTATTGTCTATCCGCTGCCCGCTCAGCCGCCACTGGTGAGTATCATTATTCCTACCAAGGATCAGGCGGCACTGGTGCGACAATGCGTCGAAGGGCTGCTTTACAGGACGGACTATCCTGCGATCGAGGTGATCATCGTCGATAACGGCAGTGTTGAGCCTGCGACGGCCCGTGTTCTGAAAGATCTTCAGAGCGATGATGATCGCGTCTCGGTTCTGCGTGATGATGGCCCCTTCAATTATTCAGCCCTCAACAACAAGGCAGCCAGGCTGACGAAAGGCGAGATAATCGCTCTGGTCAATAACGACATCGTGGTGAGGGAGCCGGGCTGGCTGCGGGAGATGGTGTCACAACTGCTGCGACCGAATGTCGGTGTGGTGGGGGCCAAGCTGCTCTATGGCAATGGCACGGTGCAGCATGCTGGCGTGATCACTGGCCTGCATGGCGGTGTGGCATCCCATGTCTTCCGGCAAAGCCCCCCCGATGCCGAAGGCTATGATCGCCGGCTTGTCCGTGTGCAGGATATGTCCTGCGTAACGGCGGCCTGCATGCTCATCAGGCGCGATGTGTTCGAAACTGTGGGCGGGCTGGATGAGAAGAACCTGCCTGTTTCCTACAATGACGTAGATTTCTGCCTGCGTGTGAAACAGGCTGGCTGGCGTATCCTGTGGACCCCTTATGCGGTGCTGGATCATCTGGAATCCATCAGCCGTGGCGAGGACACACAGCAATCCAACGCCGAGCGTGCGCATCGGGAGTATCTCTATATGCTGCGGCAGTGGGAGCATGTGCTGGGGCAGGATCCCGCCTACAACCCCAATCTGTCATTACAGACGGAGTTCACGCTGTCTTATCCGCCCCGGATCCGTAAGCCCTGGCATCGCTACAAATAAGCGAGGCTCAGCCCTGCTCAAGCTGTTCCTTGAGCAGGGCAATGTTCAGCCAGCGCTCTTCCGTCTCAGCCAGCGCTGCCTCGGCGGTGGCCAGTGCTTCAGATGTTTTCGAGAAGGTGGCCGGGTCTTTCCGGAACAGATCAGCATCCTCCAGCCTGCCTCGCAGCCGGGCGATCTCCTCCTCCAGCGCGGCAATTTTGGCGGGCAGCGTATCGAAGGCATGCTGATCTTTATAGGATAGCCTGCCCTTTGGTGACGGCGCTCTGGCGGCAGCCTGCGCTGGTTTGGTGCGGGGAGCAGCCGGTTTTCCGGTCGTGCCGGATATAGGGGCATCGCCAACGCCCTGACCGCGCTGCGCCACCATATCGCTGTAGCCACCGGCATATTCTGTCCAGACGCCGTTGCCTTCGGCGACCACGACGCTGCCGACGGTACGATCCAGAAAATCACGGTCATGGCTGACGATGATGACGGTGCCGGGATGATCGGCGATGATCTCCTGCAGCAGTTCCAGCGTTTCCAGGTCGAGATCGTTGGTGGGTTCATCCAGCACCAGCAAATTGCAGGGCTTTGCCAGCGCCCTGGCCAGCATGAGCCGCCCGCGTTCTCCGCCTGACAGCACCCCGACCGGTGTGCGGGCCTGTTCCGGTTTGAACAGGAAATCCTTCATATAGCCGATGACATGGCGGTTTTGACCGTTGACGATGACCTGATCGCCGCGCCCTTCCGTGAGCGTATCGGCGAGGGTGCGGCTATCATCCAGACTGGCGCGGCGCTGGTCGAGCGTTTCGACCACCAGATTGGTGCCCAGCTTGATCGTGCCGGTATCGGGTTCGAGCGTACCGGTCAGCAGGGAAAGGAGAGTGGTTTTGCCGGCCCCGTTGCGCCCGACGATGCCGATTCGGTCCCCACGCAGCACGCGCAGGGTCAGATGGTCGATGACAGGCTTGCCGGAGAAGCTTTTGGAGATTGTCTCGGCATCGATCACGATCTTCCCCGAAAGCTGAGCATCCGCGGCGTTCATCTTGAGGGCGGAGTGACCAGGCCTGGTCTCCCTGAACCGCGCTCGCAGGGAGTGCAGATCACCCAGCCGTTTCTGGTTTCGTTTGCGCCGGGCCGTTACACCGTAGCGAAGCCAGTCTTCTTCCATGGCGATCTTGCGGCCGAGCTTGTGGTGATCGCGCTCTTCCTGCTCCAGCACCTGATCACGCCATTCCTCGAAATGGGAAAAGCCCTGATCCAGCCGGCGGGTGATGCCGCCATCAATCCAGACGATGGAACGGGAGAGATCGGTGAGCAGCTTCCGGTCATGGCTGATCAATACCAATGCACCCCGCATGGATTTCAGCTCGGCTTCCAGCCATTCGATAGCGGGGAGATCAAGATGGTTGGTCGGCTCATCCAGCAGCAGAATGTCGGGATCAGGGGCAAGCGCCCGTGCCAACGCGGCTCGGCGTACCTCCCCACCGGAGAGGTTGACGGGCGCGCGCTCACCATCCAGCCCCAGCTGCTCCAGCAGATAGGCGGCGCGATACGGATCGTCGGAAGGGCCTTGCCCGGCTGTCACATAATCCAGCAGCGTAGCATGGCCGCTCAGGTCGGGTTCCTGCGGCAGATAGCGCACAGTCGTGCCCGGCTGAACGAAACAGGTTCCGCTATCCGGCTTCAGCAATCCGGCGGCGACCTTCAGAAATGTGGATTTGCCAGAGCCGTTGCGCCCGACCAGACACAACCGGTCGCCGGCAGAAACATTGAGTTCCGCCCCGGTCAGCAGCGGTGCGCTGCCCAGAGACAGATGAATATCACTCAGAAGAAGAAGGGGAGGGGCCATGGCCCCGCTTTTACGCCCTGTATCAGCCGGTTGGCGAGAGGGGGCCGCCAACCGTATTCAGTCATTTAATGATGGGAGATGTTTTTGGAAGCACCATGCTCCTGGACGCCAGCTGACCGGGATCCGGCCCGGATGATGGGGGCATGGGAATGGGGCAGTCTATTCATTGATATAGGCGGGGCAGGATAGTGCGTAGAGCGCATGAGGGAGGCAAGGAAAGACCGCCCCCATTTGACGGGATCTTCCTGCTGCAATCTATGCCATAATGCCTCCCATCGCTCCCGGCGCTCGGGCAAGGGCATGGAGAGAGCCCGTTCGATCGTCTCGGCAAGTGAATCATGATCGTGAGGATTGACGATGAGTGCTTCCTCCAGATGATCCGCGGCACCGGCGAAGCGGGAAAGAATCAGCACGCCGGGGTCTTCCGGACGCTGGGCGGCGATAAACTCCTTGGCAACCAGATTCATGCCGTCCCGCACCGGCGTCACCAGCGCAACCTTGGCCAGCCGCATATAACCCGCGATGACATCCCTCCGACCAGCCTGCGTGACAAGGCGCAGAGGCTGCCAGTGGGGTGTGCCCATCTCGGCATTAATGGCCCCCGCTTCCCGCGTTACATCTTCTTTCAGCCGACGATAGGCCTCGACTTCCTGACGGGAGGCAGCGGCGATCTGTAACAGGCTGGTCTGTTCGTGCCATTCCGGATGGCGGAGCAGAAACTGGCGATAGGCCCCGATTTTCTGACGCAGGCCTTTGGTGGGATCGAGCCGGTCAACACCCAGAAGCAGGGATTGTGTGCCCAGACTTTCCTGAAGGGCGCGATATTCCGGCCCTTCCATCGCTATGCTGGCGGTCTGTGCAAAGCCGCGAGCATCAATGGCTGCAGGAAAGACACCCAGTCTGATGCGGTGCCCCTGCATGGTTTCAAGGGTGGGGGGCAAACCTTTTACAAGACCGGCCTGATGGGCAGCCTGGCTGAAATGTTCCATATCGGAGGTGCTCTGGAAACCGATCAGATCGGCTTGCAGCATCTCTTGTACCAGCCCGTCCATGCCAGGCACGGTCTGAAGGGTCTCATGCATGCAGAACGGAATATGCAGGAAAAAGCCGATCGGATTACGCAACCCTTTCTGACGCAGCATGCTGGCCAGTGGCAGGAAATGATAATCGTGAATCCAGATGAAATCGTCGGGTTTCAGAAGTGTGGATACAAGGTCGGCGAAACGCTGGTTGACCGCCCGGTAAGTGGCTGCATCCTGCTGACGGAAGCGAACCAGATCGGGCATGCCGTGCAGCAACGGCCAGAGAGTGCCGTTAGCGAAGCGATTATAGAATCCGTCATGCTCATGACGGCGCAGGTCGATGGTCGCGTAATCCACCTGCCCGTCAGTCTGATGGTGGATGATATCGTCCCTATCGTCACTGATCCGGCCACTCCAGCCGAACCATAATCCTCCCCGGCTTTGCAGCAGGCCCGACAAGGCGACAGCAAGCCCACCGGCATGCGAATCGTTGCCTGGCAGCGGGACGCGGTTGGATATGACGACCAGACGACTCATCCTGCCTCCAGCAAAGCGACAGGGAGGATATTGAACAGATCCTCTGCCCTGATCCGGGCAGGCAAAGCGTTCATTACCATCCCATCCAGCAGATTTTTGACCTTCCGGCCCTGAAACTGACGCGGTACGTGGATGAAAGTTCCTTTCCATGACGTTGCCGGAACGGTCCACAATTCCGCCAGTGCCGGCGCTGCCTGCGCCGCAAGGGGCAGGGGAGCGCTGCTGTCAGAGGAAAGCTGAGCCAGGGAAACGGAAAAATCATCTTCATTTCGCAGCCGCACCGTCAGCCTTGTCACGGCTGTCAGAGCAGCACGGCCCTCATGCGCCCGAACAAAGGCAAGAATATGGCTGGATTGAGGTCCTTCCACCTTTAGCGGCAGATAGGTTCCTTCTTCGAACAGGCCCGGCGCCCGGTGGCGCAAGCGTAAAGCAGCCGCCAGAATGGCCTGCTTGATATGTCCATCATGCCAGTGCCTGGCCAGATTTGCTGCCTCTGCCTCATTTCCCTCCTGCAAGGCGGCAATGCGGGATGGAAAATCAACCGGTCGGCGGTTATCCGGATCGACCAGACTGAGATCCCAGAATTCTGCCCCCTGATAAAGATCGGGGATGCCGGGGGATGTTGCTTTCAGCAGAGTCTGCGACAGGCTGTTGCAGGCACCTGCCGCCATGATACCGGATGCGAAAGCGGCCATGTCCTGCGCTACTTTCGCGGGGCGGTCCGGATTGAGCAGATCAGACAGAAAACTGTGGCAGGCGGATTCATACGCCTCATTGGGTGCAGCCCATTCGGAGTGACGCTTGGCCTCCCGCAATGCCTTTTCCTGCCATGCCGCGATACGCTCGATGAAAACGGCCATGCCTTCCTTGTCGTCAGGTGACAGGCCAAAGGGCCATGCGCCGATCAGCATCTGATACAGCATGACCTCATCGGCTGCGTCAGGTGCCGGATGATGCTCGATTTCCCGTCGCAAGGGCGCGTTCAGGCGGCTCCATCGCGTGACGGCATTCTCCCAGAGTTCTGGAAGTTCGGACAGGACCGCGATGCGGGCACGGGTATCCTCGCCGCGTTTGTGATCATGGGTAGCGGTGGCCAGCAGGCCGCGGGGCCAGCGTTTACGACGCTCGGTATTGGCGCCATGGAATGCGGCCGGCGTCAGCGCGAATTGCTGGGGTTCGGCCCCGACTTCATTGCGCGACAGCAGGCGTCCATAACGATAGAATGCCGTATCCTCGACTGATTTGGCATTGGTCGGGGCGGAAAGCTGCTGGAATCGTACCATGGCGCGCAACCATTCCTGACGCCTCGCCCCTGCCGGTACCTGTCGCAGCCCATTGCCTGCAAGCCATCTCCCGACCAGATCAAGCAGGCCGAGATCGGCAGAGCGTACGGTTTTCCGGGCCCCGGCAATCGCCCAGTCCAACTCCCGCTCATCAGGTTCCGCCATTCCTCCAAGCCCGGCATAGATACGATAAACGTGGAAATGGACCAGAATTTCGACCAGCACCCGTCTGATGGCGGTCAGCGTATAATCCCGTGTATGCGGGTCACGGCGGGCGAGGCGATGCAGGGCGGCAGCCGTGGCAAAAGTCTCGCTGGACAGACTTTCGCGCAGAATCTGCCGCCTGGCTGCCTTGGCCTCATCCTCGAAATCGCCGGGCCGATGGGTAAAGCTGGTCCAGAAATGCGTCAGCGGCGCTTCTCCGGACGGATCATGCAGCAGGGCAGAGACCTGACTCATGAAATCATAGCCGGTGGTACCATCGGTCAGCCAGTCGACAGGCAATCTCTCATGGGGGGCAAGGATTTTCTCAACCCAGATTACCGGCCTGATATGCCGTAACTCCACCGGCCTGCTTCCTGTTGCGGCTTCAAGCCTGCGGCGCAGCTTCCGGCAATAGCCGCGAGGATCTGCCAGCCCGTCTACATGGTCGATCCGGAGCCCATCGATCAGCCCGCGTGCGTAAAGAGAAAGCGTATACGCATGGGTCGCATCGAACACATGAGGTACTTCGACGCGAACACCGGCAAGACCGTTGATATCAAAAAATCGCCTCCAATTGATCTCGTCGGAGGCTGCCCGCCAGAAGCTCAGCCGGTAATGCTGCCGTTCCAGCAAGCGGTGCAGGCGTTCCCGCCCCTCCGGCTGACGAGGATCGAAGGCGCTCAGGGCATGATCGATTCCGGCCCGCACGGAAGGCTCGCACAATTGCTGCCGCAAGGCTTCAACCTGCCGTCTGGTGCTGTCGCGGCCTGCAGGAAGCTCCGCGATGTCGCGGGTGATTTCCTCCAGCCGGCCACCTTCGGCGGATAAAATCGTGACGTATTCCCGCGGGGCCACGGGAAAGCGGTGCGATCCATAGCAACTGATGAACAGCCGCCCGTCCTGATCATCGAAATGGAGAGTAATGTCGCCCTGATCGAGAGCATCGCCGTAGGGGCTGCCGAGAAACGGTGCCAGTATACGACCGCGCAGGGATGAATCCGGTGGATCCCAGTCAATGTCGAAAAACTCGGCGTAGGGGCTGGAGCGTCCCCATTCAAGCACGTCGAGCCACCAGAGATTATCGCTGCCGCCGACCCCCATATGGTTGGGCACGATATCGAGGATCAAACCCATATCGTGTTGTCGCAAGGCAGCGACCAGCGTTTGCAACGCTGCCTCATCCCCGATTTCGGGGTTTAGCTGAGTGTGATCGACAATGTCGTAGCCGTGAGTTGACCCGGGACGGGCTTTCAGCAAAGGGGAGGCATAGAGATGGCTGATACCCAGACTGGCCAGATAGGGGACCAGTTTTGTGCCATCGGCGAGGGTGAAATTCTTGTGGAATTGCAGTCTGGCCGTGGCGCTGATGCTCATGAGGGGCGGCTTTTTTCCAATTCCTGCAGGCGGTGCGACACGTCCGGGGAGTCGAACAATGCTTCCGCTGCTCCATTGAAACGACGGCGCCAGTTCGGATGTTCCCTGTAAGTCCCCGGAAGATTTGGCTGTTCACGTAATCCGAGCGCATCTTCCATTGGTAACAGCACGAGGGTCGAGTTCGCACGGCCGATATGACGGATCGCTGCATCTACGGCAGGGCCGGTATTATGTGCCTCCGGCGCATCGCCCTGTGCCGCTCCTGATGCCTGCATGGCGCCCCACAGGCGTTGCCTGTCACGCTCGCGTTCTTCATAGCTGAGCCAGATAGCTGTATCGTCACCCAGCAACCCGAGTGATTTCCTGGTTTCCAGATCATGGCCGCTCCACCATCCCGCGACAGGGGCGAGGTCGTGCGTGCTGGTCATGGCGACGGCGGTGCGGGAGTAATGTCCGGGCGCTTTGAAGCTGTGTTCTCCGCGTTCGAAGTATAAAACGCGCAGTCCATGCAAGGCACGGGCCTGAAGCGCATCGCCGAATCCTTCCGGCACGGTCCCCAGATCCTCGCCCAGGATCAGTGCCTGATGCGCATGGCTTTCCAGTGCGATCAGGCGCAGCATATCCTGCAACGGAAAGCGCAGATAAGCGCCTTCGGTCGCGCGCGCGCCTTCCGGCAACACCCAGAGCCGGGCGATGCCCATCACATGATCGATCCGCACCCCACCTGCATGGCGCAGGGCGGCGCGCAACATTTCAATGAAAGCGCTGAATCCATGCTCCATCAGACCGACGGGGGAGAAAGCCGTCAGCCCCCAATCCTGCCCCTGCGGGCTGAGCAGATCGGGCGGTGCGCCTACAGACAGGCCAATCAGCGTTTCTTTCTGCCGGCTCCAGCAATGGCTGCCCCCTCCATCCGTGCCGACGGCAAGATCGGTGATCAGGCCGATCTCCATCCCGCTTTCCAGCGCAGCGCGCTGGGCATGGGCCAGCCCGCGCTCGGCCAGAAATTGCAGGAAGGCATGGAAATCGACTTCTTTGGCATGCTCGGCTGCAAAACGCTGCACGCTGACGGAGTCAGGATGCCGATACTCCTCCGGCCAGCTCCGCCAGTTCCAGCGGGACGGGGCGGTTCCGAAGAAATGCCCGTGCAGGGCTTCAAAACGGGCATGATCCTCTACCACCCTGCCCGGACCGGCCCGCCATGCGGTGAAGTCGGGATGTGTGCCGCCCAGCGCATTGAACAAAGCGCGATAGCGGCGCAGGCGCAGGCGCGTGGCGGCGGCCCAGTCGATCAGGCTGAGGCTTTCCAGATGCTGGCGCTCGGCTTCTCCTTCCGGGAAAGAAAACCCGTCCAGAAGGCCGGCATCGTCGCCATGCAGCACATTGAGCGCAATGCGGCTGGAGGGAGAATACGGGCTGAACCGGTCCGGATCGGCGCTGAACTGGGCATGAACCGGGCTTATGCCGATCGCTTGCGCGCCATGCCGGGCGGCGGCAGGAGCAAAGCGGGCAAGAGCGGCAAAATCACCAATGCCGCCATCTCCTTCGCGGCGCAGTGCATAAAGCTGTGCCGCCACACCCCAGCTTCCATGACGGGGGTGTTTGCACTCGGCTGGAGCATTGGCAATGGTGATGCGCTGCCCGGCTATTTCCAGGCTGTGATAACCGGGTTCTTCAATCGGTGGCAGGCTTTCGCCAGGATTGAGTGTCCCGCTGCGGCGTGTGCCGTTCTCCAGCGTCAGTTCCCACGCCCCTTCCTGCCGCCCGAGCGAAATGGGCTGCCCCGCATCGGCGGTGATCAGGGGAGGAAGATGCCATCCGTCTTCCCGGGCCTGAAGAATGGCAAGGCTGTCCGCAATCTGGGCTGGACTGTCGCCCGGCAGCCCGATTGCCCGCAATACGGCCCGCAATGTATCCAGGGAGACAGCATTGTCGTGCCCAAAAGCATCTCTGTACCATGTAGATACTCCGGCACGGTCGGCAAGGCGATGGAGGTCTTCATCGATCACGGAACATCCTCGGTGCTGGCTTCCTTGAACCATAGCGCGGTGGTGGCGACCGGCAACAGGGTATGATTGGAGGATGGGTCGCGCGTACTGAAAACGGCTTTTCCGGCTATCGGAGGCAGGGGAACCGGTTCGGTGCCGAGATTGAGGCCGATACTCATCAGCGCACCATCTCCCAGCGTCCAGCGTGCCAGCAGGGCGCCCTGACCGAGAATATCCACCCCTGCGCTGCGTGTTCCAACCAGACGGGGCAGCAACAGCGTATGACGCAGCGACAGCAGCATCTGACGGAATGCCAGCGCATCCTGCCCTTGATCTGTCTGAGCAGCGGTAAAATCGGGGATCGAGCGGGTAAAGGTAGTCTCGGCATTGGGGTCGGGAATATGGTCCCGTTTTTCCGGATCCTGAAAGGCGGAGAAATGTTTGAACTCGGCCCGCCGTCCTTCTCTGACAGCGTCGGCAAGTTCGTTGTGATGGTCAGTAAAAAACAGGAATGGTGTGCGTGATTCCCATTCTTCGCCCATGTAAAGCAGAGGTATCTGCGGCATGAGAATCTGCAACGCAGTTGCCGCCCGTAAGGCGTCATGATCCGTCAGGGTGATCAGACGTTCCCCCATGGCACGATTGCCGATCTGGTCATGATTTTGCAGGCAGATGATGAAAGCGGTGGTAGGCAGCCCATCGGCGGGATGGCCACGATGCTTGCCGCTGTGGCGTGATACTTCTCCCTGATAGGCGAAGCCGTCACTCAGACAACGTGCCAGCAGGTTGGTGGCATCCTCAAAATCTTCATAATATCCTTCGGTTTCTCCGGTCAGCAGCACATGGAGACAGTGATGGAAATCGTCAGTCCATTGCGCGTCGTAATATGCGCCGTTCCTGGCCGGGCGGAGCAGGGGGGAAACATTGCCCTCATGTTCCAGCATCAGATGCACATGACGGTCTGATGGCGTGATTTGTTCCCGAATCAGGCGCGCCATATCCGGCAGAAAAGATTGTGGTTCTATGGCATGGGTGGCATCGAAGCGAAGTCCGTCGAAACGGAATTCGTTCAGCCAGTAAAGCGCATTGTCGACGAAATAATCCTGAACCTCCGACCGCGTAAAATCGATGGCCGCGCCCCAAGGTGTATGTTTGCTTTCGTCAAAAAAATCTCTGGCATAAACATGAGCATAGGCACCATCAGGCCCGAAATGATTGTAGACCACATCCAGATAGACCATCAGGCCAAGCCCGTGCGCAGTATCGATCAAAGCTTTCAGATCGTCCGGGCTGCCATACGCCGTATCGGGTGCATAGGGTAGAACGCCGTCATATCCCCAGTTTCTTGCTCCCGGAAAATCAGCCAACGGCATGAGTTCAACAGCGGTGATCCCGATAGCTTTAAGGGAAGGCAGATAATCGACGATGCCCTTGAATCCACCGAAAGCGCCCGGATGAAGCTCGTAGAGAATGGCTTCATGCCATGGCCGGCCTTTCCATTCGGTATGCTTCCAGACATAGGTGCCGGGATCGGTGACGATGCTCCAGCCATGCACATCTCCATCCTGACAGCGAGAGGCAGGGTCGGGAACGGCCAGGCCATCAGGCAGGATGAATTTGTATCGGGTTCCGGCAGGTACACTCTGCTCATGTTCATGCCAGCCGCCATCAAGGGCCTGCATCGGTACAGGATCATCACCCTGAATCTGGAGCGACATGAGGGCGATATCCGGTGCCCAGATGCGGAAACGGGTGATGTTGTCCTTTCGCGTCACGCCATGTCTGGTAGCCCATTCATACAGCGCCATTGCAATCAGCTTTCCGGTTTCAGAATGATGGTTGCCAGTGGTGGCAGCGTCAGTTGCAGTGAGACGGGATGGTGATGGCTGGGCGTTGCATCCGCCATGCGTCCACCGCCATTCCCGGTATTGGAGCCGCCATAAATCCCTGCATCCGTGTTAAGAATTTCCCGCCAATATCCACCATGTGGCACGCCAATCCGGTAATCATGACGTGGTACAGGCGTCAGATTGCAGACCACCAGAACCGGAGCATCGGAATCTGTTCCGTACCGCAGATAGGCGAAAACGCTCTGCGCCCTGTCGTCGATCACGACCCATGAAAAACCATCCCACACGCAATCCTTGCGATACAGCGCCGGTTCCGCGCGATACAGCGTGTTCAGATCGGCCACCAGACGTTGAACACCCTGATGGTTCGGGCGGTCCAGAAGATACCAG
Organism: Granulibacter bethesdensis; assembly: GCF_001889545.1. Taxonomy (NCBI): domain Bacteria; kingdom Pseudomonadati; phylum Pseudomonadota; class Alphaproteobacteria; order Acetobacterales; family Acetobacteraceae; genus Granulibacter; species Granulibacter bethesdensis. The sequence goes on from NZ_CP018194.1 coordinate 872,115, forward strand.
TCGGTACCATGGCCTTCGCTCCATTCCTGTTCCTGGGCGATCTCGCCGCCCATAAACAGCAGCTTTTTGCCGGGATGTGTCCACATGAAGCCGTAATAGGCACGCAGATTGGCAAAACGCTGCCATTCATCGCCCGGCATACGCCCAAGCAAGGAACGTTTCCCATGCACGACTTCATCATGTGAAAGCGGAAGGATGAATTTTTCGCTGAAGGCATAGACCAGCCCGAACGTCATCTGATCATGATGCCAGCTGCGATTGACGGGGTCTTCCTGCATGTAATGCAGCGTGTCATGCATCCACCCCATGTTCCATTTATAGTCAAAGCCCAACCCACCTTCATGGGCTGGTCTGGTGACACCAGGCCATGCAGTACTTTCCTCGGCGATCAGGACGGCACCCGGTGCACGGGATTTCACAACAGTGCTGAGATGTTGAAGAAAACTGACGGATTCCAGATTTTCCCGACCACCATGCATATTCGGTATCCATTCACCATGCTTGCGGCTGTAATCCCGATACAGCATGGAGGCGACGGCATCGACGCGCAGCGCATCGGCATGAAAATAAGTGAGCCAGTGAACCGCGCTTGAAATCAGGAAGGCCCGTACTTCATTGCGGCCCAGATTATAGATGTAGGTATTCCAGTCGTAGTGATATCCCTCGCGCGGGTCTTCATGTTCATAAAGCGCGGTACCGTCAAAGCGGGCAAGGCCATGCTCATCGGTGGGAAAATGGGCTGGCACCCAATCAAGAATAACGCCGATACCCGCCTCATGCAGTCGGTTGACCAGAGAAGCGAAGGATTCCGGTGTGCCGAGACGTGCCATCGGCGCAAACTGCCCGAGCGGTTGATAGCCCCATGAACCGCCGAACGGATGCTCCATGACCGGCAGAAATTCGACATGGGTAAAGCCCAGCGACTGCACATAGGGGATCAGCCGATCGGCAAGAGTGCTCCAGTCCCCACATTCCGCCGGCATCCAGGAGGTTGGATGGACTTCATAAATCGAAATCGGCTGGTCAGCCGCCTGTAATTTGCCGCGCTGCTGCATCCACTGTTCGTCTGTCCACTGAAACGGAGCAGGGGAGGCAACGATCGAAGCCGTGGCAGGAGGAATTTCCGCATACCATGCCACTGGATCGGCTTTCAAAGGTAAAAGCTCCCCGTTGGGGCCGAGTAATTCGTATTTATAAAGTGTTCCTGCTGTCAGACCGGGAATGAACAATTCCCACACTCCTGCCTCCACACGTTTGCGCATGGGGTGGCAGCGGCCGTCCCAATGGTTGAAGTTGCCAATTACAGAGGCACGGGTGGCGTTTGGTGCCCATACCGCGAAACGGACACCTTCAACCTCCCGCCCGTCCGGACTGCGCATGGTGGTGACATGGGCCCCCAGAATGCGTCCCAGATCTTCATGCCGTCCTTCAGCCAGAAGATAGACATCGAGATCGCCGAGAAGATTGGGAAAAACATAGGGATCATCTATGATATCCGTCCCGGTCGCGGTCACGATTTTCAGGCGATAACCTGTCCTGCCTGGCAGACGGGCGGCGAAAAGCCCGTCGCCATGCACACGTTTCAGTGTAGCGATCTCCTGTCCACTGTCCGGGCTTATCGCCACCACGCTGGTGGCGTGAGGTTGGAAACTGCGCAGGACTACACCGTCACGGGTGGCATGGACGCCCAGTACGCTGAACGGATCACCATGCCGGCCATGCATGATTGCGGCGGCTACATCGGGATGGATGAGGGTATCTGGGTCCAGCGCGTTCATTCAGGAATGTCCTTCATCGGTGGCAGGAGAGGAGGCGGATGCACCGAAAACGAGATGGTAGAGCCCCGCCACCGGAATGCCGATCCAGCCCGGCCTGTTGGCAGCTTCGTAGCGTATTTCGTAGGCAGCTTTTTCAATCAGGAACAGCGTCAGCAGCGGTTCGATCCCTTCCGGCTGAACCCAAGGCGTATCCGCTGAACGCAGAACTTCCAGATAGGCATCAAGGAAACTGCGTGTTGCGCTCTGCCGGAACTGTTGCAACAAATGATCCCGCCGTTCTGTCATCTGTGCAGCGCCGGCGATGGTCAGGGACATGCCGCCCGAAGAAGCTGCATAGTCAAAACTGCGCAGCAATCCTGCAACGTCCCGTAAACCATTGCCTTTGGCGCGACGCTGTTCCAGCGGACGGGCAGGCTCGCCCTCGAAATCGATCAGATAGGCATCATCCTGCACGACCAGCACTTGTCCAAGATGGAAATCCCCGTGAATCCTTGTCTGTATTGCGCCTGCTCCTTTTGTCGCGAGGGCATTGAGGCGTTCCAGTATCTCGGCCTCCTGATCCAGGAGTGCTCTGACCTGATTAGCTGTTTCAGTAGAAGCGAACTCCGTCATGTCATGCAGAAGACGGAACGCATCGCGCAACTGTTCACGCGCGCTTTCGGCCCAGCCCTGTAAGTCATGGACATTGGCGGGAACAGGGCTGAAATCAGGGTTATCGTCAGGCCATGTCAGGATCGCATGCATTTCCGCAAGACGACGCCCGATCGCAGCGGCCAGCACGTTATAGCCGCCGAAGAGATCGCTTTCCGTGGTGCCATTGCGGCCGGTGACAGCATATTCCTCCACCGCGCGGCTGAGGAAATCCAGTGTCCATTGCCACGCATCCCCCTGATTACGCACAAAGCCCTGTGCCAGCGCCAGCGTATGAGGTGTGCCATCGGGGCTGATCCGCACCATCTCGCCATAAAGCGGTGCTGTGTTGGCAAAGCCGCGTTCAGTCAGCACACGTGTCATCTCACCTTCTGGATGGATGCCACTGCTGACACGACGGATCAGCTTAAATACGATCGTTTCACCCAAGATCAGCGAAGAATTCGACTGTTCGGCTGACAGCCGTCGGATTTCCGGCTCTGGCGGCAATGTAACCTCCGCCAGAAGGGCGGTCGGACGGAATTCTATCGTGCCATCCTCAACCCTCAATGAGCTGTGATTATTGGCGGCGCGGCGCAGGCTGGTCATCAGCGCAGCCGTCAGGCTGTCCACCGCGAATGCGTCGGTCAGATAGCCGACCCTTCGCCCCCGTCGTACACGGGCCAGTGCAAGCTGTGCGACCAGCGGACTGCTGATGTCATCCTCCCACACAATGCCGAGTGGAAGCGTATAACGTTCGGTGCGTGAGCCGAGTTGAACTTCGACTTCACCCAGCAGCACCGGATCACCCTCATGGCCTCCGAGACGGGCCATGTAGGCAAAGCGTGCGGCTTTGACCATTTCGCCTTTCGCGCCGAACCAGCGCCGTTTTGGCAGATAGGCGGGAAGGCTTTCAGTTTCCAGCATCTTGCGGTTCTGCGCTTCCAGAACCTCGCTGATGTCGGAACGGATCACCACCGTTGCATAATCCGGCAGGGATTCGGAAGGGGGCGTATACCAGTGTGGCAGATGCTCACTCTGGGCCAGCACGAACCAGAAGAAACCATAAGGGGGCAGCGTCAACAGATACGGCAATTGTCCGACCGGTGGGAAAGCAGAGCCACCAACCATGTCCACCGGGACGCGCCCACTGAAGGCGCTGATGTCCAGCTCGACTGCCTGTGCCGAGCGCGACAGATTGCAGATACAGAGAATGGTCTGCTCATTGCCGCCATCCTCATATTCACGCAGATAGGCAAGAACTTTACGGTTCTCCGGATACAGGAAACGCAGCGTTCCGCGCCCAAAAGCCGTGAACTGCCTGCGTACTGCCAGCATGCGGCGCATCCAGTTCAGCAGGGAATGCTGGTCTGCTGCCTGTGCTTCCACATTGACGGCCTGAAATCCATAAACCGGGTCCATGATCGTCGGCAGAACCAGTGCTGCCGGATTGGCACGGGAAAAACCGCCATTCCGGTCACTGGACCATTGCATCGGTGTGCGTACCCCGTCACGGTCACCGAGATGAATATTATCCCCCATGCCGATTTCATCGCCGTAATAAATAACCGGTGTTCCCGGCATGGAGAGCAGCAGCCCGTTCATCAATTCGATACGGCGGCGGTCATGTTCCAGCAGCGGTGCCAGACGGCGGCGAATGCCCAGATTGATGCGCGCCCTGCGATCAGCGGCGTAAGTGCTCCATAGATAATCTCGTTCGCTATCCGTGACCATTTCCAGCGTCAGCTCGTCATGGTTGCGGAGAAACACCGCCCACTGGCAGATGGCTGGAATTTCAGGTGTCTGCCGCATGATGTCGGTGACCGGGAAGCGGTCTTCCCGGGCAATGGCCATATACATCCGTGGCATCAGCGGAAAATGGAACGACATGTGGCATTCATCGCCATCGCCGAAATATTGCTGAGCGTCTTCCGGCCATTGATTAGCCTCTGCCAGCAGCATTCTGCCTGGCGCATGCGCATCAAGTTCAGCGCGAATGCGCTTCAGAATATCATGCGTTTCAGGAAGGTTTTCATTATTGGTGCCCTCGCGTTCCACCAGATAAGGCACGGCATCAAGGCGCAATCCATCAACACCGATATCCAGCCAGAACCGCATCACCGACAGAACTTCCTGCAAGACGCGGGGATTGTCGAAATTCAGGTCCGGCTGGTGGGAGTAGAAACGGTGCCAGAAATAGGCTTTGGCCGTTTCATCCCATGTCCAGTTGGATTTCTCGGTATCCAGAAAGATAATTCTGGTTCCGCTATATTTTTTGTCGTCATCAGACCAGACATAAAAATTGCGTGCCGCTGATCCGGGCTTGCTTTCGCGGGCTTTCCTGAACCATGGGTGCTGGTCGGACGTATGATTGACCACCAGCTCTGTAATGACCCTCAGCCCGCGTGCATGGGCTTCGGCTACAAAGCGGCGGAAATCCGCCAGTGATCCGTAATCTTTATGAACGCCCCGATAATCAGCAATATCATATCCGTCATCGCGCCGGGGGGAAGGGTAGAAAGGCAGCAGCCATATGGCCGTGACACCAAGCTCGGCAATATAGTCGAGTTTCGAGAGCAGTCCTTTAAAGTCACCAATTCCGTCATTGTCACCATCGAAGAATGATTTGACATGCAGCTGGTAGATAATGGCATCTTTATACCAGAGCGGATCTTCAATCGGTGACAGTGCCGTGTTTTTGCTCATGTGAACTCCAATCAACTTGGTCTTCAGGCCAGTCAAAGCACAAGAAAAAATCTGGTCATGCTTATCCGCCAGCAGCGTCGTCAGGTGGCGGGTCTGGCACGCCAGATGGCATAGGGGCGTGTCCATGGATCAAGCCGGATATGCTGGATTTTTCCGGTCCAGAGGAAATCATCGCCGGAGATGAGATCCTCCATCGCAAGTGAACCGTGATCTGGCAGATTCCAGAGCCAAAGGGGTAATTCGATGTCTGTCTCCTGAGCATTGAAAGGATCAACGGTCACCGCAATCAGCAGAACGTTTTTCCGGTCGGGAGTGGCCTTTTCGTAGAACAGGACAGCATCATTCCATGCAGTCAGAAACCGCACCGTCAAATGGGATTGAAGGGCCGGATTGTCGCGTCGCAGACGGTTGAGCAGGCGAATATCCTCGACGATATTGCCGGGGCGATCCCAGTCCCATGCCTTGATCTCATATTTTTCGGAATCGGCATATTCTTCCTTGCCGGGCAGGGCACGGCCCTCGCAGAGTTCAAATCCACTATAGACGCCCCACAATCCCGACAATGTTGCCGCCAGTGCAGCGCGGATACGAAAACCCGGACGCCCAGATGTCTGGAGAAAAATGGGGTTGATGTCCGGCGTATTGACGAAAAAATTGGGCCTCAAAAATTCCCGTGCTGATGTGCCGGTCAGTTCCTGCAGATACTCTGTCAGCTCTGCTTTTCCATTGCGCCAGGTAAAGTAAGTGTAGGACTGGGAGAAACCGATTTTCGCCAGACGATACATGATTTTGGGCCGGGTAAATGCCTCGGCCAGAAACAGCGTGTCGGGGTGGGTCTTGCGTATTTCGGCAATCAACCATTGCCAGAACGGGAACGGTTTCGTGTGTGGATTATCCACACGGAAGATCCGCACACCCTCCGTGACCCACATCATCACCACATTATAGAGGGCAACCCATAAATCAGGTACCGCCTTGTCGCTGTAAAAATCGACATTGACGATGTCCTGATATTTTTTGGGTGGATTTTCAGCATATTTGATCGTGCCATCCGGGCGCCATGCAAACCAGCCGGGGTGCTGTTTCAGCCATGGATGATCGGGGGAGCACTGCACCGCGAAATCCAACGCCAATTCCAGCCCGTGCCGTGTGGCCTCGTCGCGCAGATGCCGGAAATCCTCCAGCGTTCCCAGTTCGGGATGAAGGGCATCATGGCCGCCCACCTCTGATCCGATGGCATAGGGGCTGCCCGGATCGGTATCGGAAGGCGTCAGGGTATTGTTGCGCCCTTTGCGATTTTGCCGACCAATAGGATGGATCGGAGGGAAATACAGCACATCGAAGCCCATGTCGCGGATACGGGGCAGATGTTTTTCTACATCCCGGAAGGTGCCATGGCGCTCCGGATCATCGCTCATGGAGCGTGGGAATATTTCGTACCAGCTCGCAAAACGTGCCGCCTGTCGTTCTGCTTCGACAGGATAAAAAGCTGAGCGTGTCCGGAATGGACGAGGATCAAGGGAGGCCAGGTGTTCTGCTGTTCCCGGCGCCAGCAGCGCAGCCCGTGTGGCTTGATCATCGGCAGAGGTCAGGGCTTTCAGGCCATCCGGCACATTATCCTGCCCCTTGATCAGACGCTCGACCAGCAATCTTCCTTCCTGAAGCTCCAGCGTGATGTCGTTTCCGGCCTCGTATTTTTTGCGCAGTTCCTCGCGATAGGTGCCGAATTCATCCCGCCATGCCTCGATACAGAAGACGTGGTCTCCCAGCCTGGTCAGGGGAAAGGAACCCTGCCACCGGTCATTGCCCAGCGGCTGCATCCGGCTTTCATGCCAGCCGGTTTCGTCCTTTGCGCGCCACAATACGCTGACTGCCTGAACGTCATGGCCTTCGCAGAGAATATCCGCTTCCACCGTGACGATTTCGCCGACGATGCGTCGGGCGGGAAAGTCTCCGTCATCCACAGCCGGGCTGACATTCTCAATGGCAATCCGTGCCCAATGGCTGGCATTCAGTGCTGAATCGGTGATGGAAAGAGATGCACCCTCGATAATTGGAGGAGCGGGCGAAACCTCAATTTCCACCGTGCCGAGCGGGCTGATGATGATCGGAACCGGATTGCGCAGGGAAAGCGCTGTGCGGGATGCGGCCAGCAGATCAGCCGGAGGGGCGACACTGGATGTTGTGCTCGTATTCGCCAGCATGAGACGGCCCGACCCATCGGTTCCAATGCGCAGGCACGCGATCAATTCCGCACCGGGAGCATTCATCAGAACGGCGCTGCGACTGAAGCTGGCCAGAAAATGCGCCCGATCATTGGCATGACGGAGGGCGGTCGCTCGGGCAGAAGCCTGATGATCCGCCTGCCCCCATGAAGCCGTAACCGACAGGCCGGTGCCCAGGATGGCCGCCAGTTCAGCCTGAAAAATAAAGTGGGCGTCATCGCCATGCTCCGGCAGCGGATGAATGACCGCGGCAATCCGTTGCAGGGCAGCCAGTTCCCGCCAGAACCATATCCCGGCTCCATCCCACCAGGGATAGGATGAAAGAACATGGGTCAGGCCTGTCTGCTCGAAATCCGGCAGACGATGGATGGGTGTTCCGGCCATATCCCCGATCAGAAGGATGCCTTCCCGGGATGCCATGTCGGTGAAATGACGGATTGCTGCCGGTGAGGTGTTCTGCAATCCGCCAATCAGGAGGCCGTCCAGCGTGTCCAGAATGGGAGCAAGGGATGGCAGAGTATCCAGATCAACAGTCTCGATCCCAAGGATGACGCCGATTTCCACCGCACGCGCCTGTCGTATCAGACTACTGAGCAGGGGAGCACTGATCCCGCCCGCATCTGCCGCAAAGCGGGCGGTCACTACGACATGGGTCAATCCATCCTGCCTGAATTGGGTCATCCGGTGCAGGATGGTCTGCCAGTCCTCCTCCCGCTCCAGCGCGGGCAGAGCTGGGAGGCGAGCAAGAGTGACGGCTTTTGTCCCTGTCATATATTGACTGGCTGGCTTGGCGATCTGATCCAGAACTTGCATGGATACGGTGTCTGCTCCGAAAAGAGGGACGTCGATCCTGTCGACACTTCTCCCCAGAAAGCGCCTCGCAGCGGAATGGGTTCCTCACCGGAAGCTCAGTGTGGGGGAAGGCGCCGTGCTTATTGACCGAGGTACGCCTTCAACCCAATGATACACCACCTGTCACCGCCTGATAGGTCGTAATGGCGAGTGTCATCGGTTCGAAAGGCTTGGTGATGACAAAAGCCGGTTCCGTATGCTCTCCGGTCAACAGACGCTCCGGATAGGCCGTCACGAAAATCACCGGTGCCTGATGGTGCGCCAGAATACGGGAGACAGCCTGCATGCCGTCTCCTCCCTTGCCAAGATTGATATCGGCCAGAATCAGGCCGGGGCGGTGTTTCAGGGCCATCTCCACGGCTTCCTGCTCCGAGGCTGCCAGCCCGACGACATGATGGCCGCAGCTTTGCACCAGCTCCTCAATATCCATCGCGATAATCGGCTCATCCTCGATAATCAGAACATTGGCCGAAGCAGCATTACGTAGATTGCTGCGCGCATCCGCCAACAGGGAGGCCGCCTGATCCTTGCTCAGGCCCATAATGGGTCCGATCGCCTCCGCCGGGACTTCTTCCAGATGGGAAAGAAGAAGACTCTGCCGCTGCTGGATCGAAAGAGGTCCATGATCTGATGGGGCTTCAACAGAAAACTGCTGTGTGACCCAATGATACAGCGCGAAACGGGCACTATCCTGTGGATAACGCGACTCTGTAGCGGTCAGTGCCTGCCGCAGGCTGGAGGCAACCAGGGCATCGCCTTTTTCCTGATTTCCAGCCAGTGCTCTGGCGTAACGGCGTGCATAGGGCAGGGCTTGAAGCAGTTCATCGCGGGACAGGCTCTGCATCCGTGTCATTCCTTGGCTCTGCGCTTGCGCATGCGCGCGCCGCTGTTACTGTGCCCCCATGACACGACAACCGCGTCACGCGGGTTCTCCTTTATCATCCGCTTCTGATTCGCCTGCCTTGAAACCTGCTCCAGAACCGGGGGAGGAGGAGAATCAGGCGTCGCTGTCGGATGCTGGCCAACAGCATGGCGCGGCTGAACTCCGCGTGCAAATCGCAACCTTATTGCCGGAGCTGCGTGGCTATGCGCGTTTTCTGGCCAGGGACCGTCATGCCGCGGATGATCTGGTGCAGGATGCTGTCCTGCGGGCGCTGGGTGCGCTTGATCAGTTTCAGCCTGATACCAGCCTGAGAGCATGGATTTTCACTATTCTGCGGAATGTTTTTTACGAGCAGGCGCGCCACCTCAGGACAGAGCGCAGGGTGCTGGAAGATGTCGGGCAGGCTGGAGAGGGCATGGGAGATGCCTTTAATATAACGGAACAGGATCAGCGTCAGGATCTGAAAGATATCGAAAAGCTGATCTGGTCGTTATCCCCACTGCTGCGGGAAGCATTGATGCTGATCGGGGCCCATGGAATGGAGTATGAGGAAGCCGCCAGAATCTGTGGAGTTTCGGCCGGGACCATGAAGGTGCGTGTCTCTCGTGCTAGGCGGATTTTGAGCCAGGCGGCAGAATATGAGGGTAGTGAGGATAATTAAGTCTTTGAAAAATATACTTTAAAAATAAAAAAGGGAGGGTCGGGATTTTTTTGTACCTGCCGATGTAACCTTTTTTCTCCTGCTTCATTGTCCTTATGAAGACAGAAGGAAAAACCCTATGGCGACCGAGAGCTTCCACGATCAGGTGATAGCTATTCTGCCGAAACTGCGGGTTCAGGCATTGTTTCTGACCAGGAATCGGGCAGTGGCTGAGGATCTGGTGCAGGATGCGGTTTGTAATGCACTGTCCGCCAGCGAGAGCTTCGTTCCAGGAACCAATTTTGCAGCCTGGATGCACCGGATCCTGCGCAACCGGTTTATTTCCAATCTACGCAAACGCCGCGATATCACTGATATTGATGATGTGCCGGCGTCATTTTTTGCAACAGACGCAGCCCATGAGGACCGTCTGGCGCTGAAGGAGCTTGGTAAGGCAATGGAACGCCTTCCGGTTGATCAGCGGGAGGCGCTTGTCATGGTTGTCATCCATGGCATGAGCTATGAAGACCTCGCCGAGGCAACCGGCTGCGCTGTGGGCACCGCTAAAAGTCGCGTTTTCCGGGCTCGCCGCCAGCTGGAAGCCTGGCTGATGGGTGAAGACCGCATCGAAGCCGCCCGCGACGGGAAAGTATCCCGTATCGCGACGAAAAAGACGGCCGCGGCACAACATGATTTGCGTGGTTTACAGGCACAATGAACGGCCGGGCATCAACCTGTAGGTTGATGCCCATTGGCTAAGTCCATGTCGGTGCAGTATGCTCATCCCAGCCGATAGGCTGGTCGGTGATCATTTGCCAGCCGCATAAACTAAGAAATATTGTGTCGATGAAAAAGCGGAAGGATGACAGGCCTGCATCAGAATCCGGTTCCGCGAAGACCGATGGTGCCTTTGATCTTTGGCTCCAGCGTAGTCTGCATCAGATTTTTGACGATATCGCAAAAGAGCCAATACCGGAGGAGTTGCTGCGTCTGATTGAGAAGGATCGTGCAAAATAAGGCATGTTCGGCAGACGGCCAGCTTCATCTGTTTTCTTTTCGAAGATTATGGCTGTCAATGAGGGGTTCTTTCAGAATCCGTCTCATAGGGCTTGTTCTGCTTGCGGTTGCTCCTGTTTTTTTGCGTGCGGTCTCTATTGAATGGTCGAATTACCGGCATTCTTCTTATCATGCGGAATTGGCTGCCCTGGATGATGTCACCGAATATCAGCACTCTTTTCTTCGCCAGATAAACGGTACGCAGGAGGTTCTGAAAACCTTGTCTCCGGCCGTGCTGGAGTTCGTGCAGCATGATATTGCCTGCTCTACTTTACTTGAGACCGTCAGAGCTCTGAAAAAAGGAAGCATTCTCTGGCTGGCTGTTTTTCAGCCGGGTCGGGGTAATTTGTGTGACAGTGTCACAGAAGATCAGCCCCCTCCGTCACAGAGCCTGCTTGATGGCATGATCAAAAATGAGTTTGTGCCGGCTTATGAGGAAAAAAATTCCCCCCAGAATGCACGCCAATGGCATGTCATCATCCGATATGCTCTTGCCGGCCAGAATGGTGGTCCATGGCTTTTGAGCAATATGCATTTGCACATTGCTCCCAGATTTGCAGATGCCCATGTCTGGTTGATCCACAAAGGCAAATGGGCAGCGGGGGACCCTGAAAATGGTCTTCCCCGATCTGTGCCGCTGCTATCGTTGCATGACAGACAGAACACTGTCTTTTCCGATGTGTCATGGAGCGGGGAACATTTCGCATACGGGTATGTTCCGTTGGCAGATCAAACCGGTTTTCTGCTCGGTCTGTCAGAGGAAAAAAATGAATTGGCCGCCTATCGGGCTTTCATGTCACGAGTAGGAGAATTTCTGCTGCTGGTGCTGTGTGGTCTGCTGGCTGTCTGGATTGCCACCGATCTGAGCGTTACCAGGCCCCTGCGACGGTTCACACATCGCGTGATGCAATGGCGCACCATGGCTATCGAGGATGCCAGCAAAGATGTTTCGCTTCCTTCTGAGCTCCGTGCCTTGTCGGACACATTTGATCAGGCGGTGATCGCCGTCAGACAAAGGGAAAATGAGCTGACCACAGTTCATAAACAGCAGGAATTGCTGATGATGGAAATTCATCATCGGGTCAAAAATAACCTGCAAATCATTGCCTCCCTGCTTAATCTCCAGTCATCCCGCATTCGCCTGCCACAGGCGAAGGCGGAGTTTCAATCGGCGCGTGATCGCGTAAGGGCGCTCGCGACATTACACCGGCATCTTTATACGCAGGGAGAATTACAGGCGATCAATATGCGCAGCTTCCTGAATGAGCTGTGCGAGCAGCTGTTTCAGGCATTCGGGGAAGTGCCGGGTGAGCGCATCATCCTGCATATCGAGGCGCCGGAAGTGCGTATGACCAGTGATCAGGCTGTGCCTCTGGCCCTGATTGTCACTGAAGTTGTCAGCAATGCGGTCAAATATGCTTTTCCTGACCAGCGGAAAGGGAGCGTGATGGTGCGTCTGACAGTCGAGAATGACGATGTCTGTCTGGTCATTCAGGATGATGGGGTTGGCCTCAACACTGCACCCATCAAAGCGGAGGCAGACATGCGCGATGGGCTGGGACGACAGTTGATAAAGGGTTTTTCCCGTCAGCTTGGTGCTGCTCTGGATGTCTCGGCAGACAACGGCACACGCTACGAGTTGCGGGTCAGGCTACGCAATCACGGGCGCAGGCCCTCTGCCTCGGAAGAGGCTGATCTGTCGGTAGAGGATGATGAGAGCCAAGGCTAAGCCCTGAAGCGCTCCAGTTCAGCCTGACCGAGATTGTCCAGCAGCCGGACGGAGCCAAGACGCGCAGCGGTGATCAGCCGCCAGTCATGTCCCTCCGGCAAAGTGGCGATGGAAGAGAGGGTGCTTCCCTCAATCAGGGCAAAATAATCGACCTCGAAGCCCTGTCCGTTCAGCGCCGTAATGGCCTTCTGGCAGATTTTCTCTGCTTCAGGGAAGGAGGATAAGTCATGGCCTGCCTGCAACAATGTCCTGAACAGCAAGGGGGCAAGTGCGCGTTGTGCAGGAGAAAGAAAGCGGTTGCGCGATGACATGGCCAGCCCATCATCTTCCCGCTGTGTCGGTACGCCATGGATCGCAACCGGCAGCAGAAGATCAGCGGTCAGGCGACGGATCACCTGTAATTGCTGCCAGTCTTTTTCGCCGAAAAAAGCGGCGTCCGGGCGCACCTGACCGAACAGCTTCGTGACAACTTGCGCGACCCCGTTGAAATGGCCGGGGCGTCTGGCACCTTCCCATCCCAAAGCAGGGCCGCTCATGACAAAACCGGTCGCATCTCCGGGCGGGTACATGGTGTCCACATCCGGCAGCCATGCGACCGAGCAGCCCGTGCGCTCCAGTATGGCCACATCGCCTTCCTCATCGCGGGGATAGCGTGCCAGATCCTCTGATGGTCCGAACTGTGTCGGATTTACAAAGACGGAGGTGACAACCGCATAATTCTGCGCGATTGCGGCCCGGACCAGTGATTGATGGCCTTCATGGAGCGCCCCCATGGTTGGCACGAAAGCGATGCGTTTTCCGGCATGGCGCAACTCATGGACAGCCTGCTGCAAGGCGGGCAGGGTGCGGGCAAGATGCATGTGCTTATGATCGGTCAGGAAACCAGAAGATCGCAGAGTTTTTCGCGGCTGAGGGCGGTCAGGCCCAGCGCACGCTCGAAATATCGCTCGATAGAGCCATATTCCAGACGAATGGCCTCGAAAGCGGCGTGCAGCATCTCTTCATGGGCGTTGAGAAGGGTGGCGCGGGCATGACGTGGAACACGGTCCAGTAATTGCTGGTCAGGCTCCCATAGCTGGTTGGTGGCGAGGTAATCTTCCAGAATATCGTCCCAGCGGACCCCGACAGCGCGGAGGATCAGCGCGGCGCCAAAGCCGGTGCGGTCCTTGCCGATGCTGCAATGAAGCAGCAGGGGAATATCATTCTGCAACAGCAGGTCGAACATGCCGCGATAGCTGGGGCCCCATTCCAGCGCGTAGGCGATATAGGCCCGGCGCAGAAGGTGGCTGATATCCTCGCCTGTCTGTGCCCCGCGCGTCAGAAGCTCGATAATCGACCCTCCGACGGCCGGTTCGATGGGCAGGCGATGCACGGTAACACCTGGCAGGTGTGTAAAAACCGAATCGGAGACCGCGCTTTCTTTCTCGCTGCGGAAGTCGCAGACAGCTTTCAGGTTCAGCGCCGCGATCTGGGGGGCAACATTGTCCCGATCGGCGGGAATGGCGGCTGAGCGGAAGACGCGTCCGAAACGGACTTTCCCGCCCAGGCGGGTCGACCATCCTCCCAGATCACGAAAATTATGGGCTGCTTCCACGCTCACCTGACGCGGAAGTGTGCCGACCTGTTGGTGTGCGTACATTCGGCCCTCCTGCTGTTTCCGGTGTGGGGTATCCGGAAAACCCGAAACCTGAAGCTACGGATCGCCGAGGGAAATGCCAGACCGGATGACGCGGGGCAGGCTTACGTCCGGATCGGGGCAGGGCAGGGTGGCGTGGGACGCGGGGATGGAGTTCATCACCGGCCTTATCTTCCGGGGTGACGGCGGCATTCTGTCATGATAGGGACAACCCGACCCTGCAGTGCCTGAGACGCGCGGAAGGGTTGAGTTTCACGCAAAGCGACCGTCTGGCACTGGAGCGGCCCGCGATGAGGACGCTCATCGTCGATAATTACGACTCATTTACCCATAATATTCTCCATCTGTTTGCCCGTGTGACCGGGCAGGAACCCGTGATCGTACGCAACGATGCTGGCGCATGGGATGGTGCGCTGTGGCGTGATCTGCGCCAGCAGGGTTTCGATGCGGTGGTCATCGGGCCGGGGCCGGGCCATCCGGGCCGGGATGGTGATTTCGGCGTTTCCGCTGATGTGATCCGCAGCGGGGAATGGCCTCTGCTGGGTATCTGCCTGGGCCATCAGGGCATCGCCGCCCTTGCCGGGGCGCAGGTGGCAGCCGGGCCGGAGCCGGTGCATGGCAAAGTCTCGCTGGTTCATCATACAGGGAGTGGCCTGTTTGCCGGTCTGCCCAACCCGTTTCCGGTCGGGCGCTACCATTCTCTGGTTGCGCGCCGCCCGTTGCCGCAGGGGCTGGAGGAAACCGCCTGGACAGATCAGGATCATCTGGTGATGGGGCTTGCCGCCCGCTCTGCGCCTGTCTGGGGCGTTCAGTTTCACCCTGAATCTATCCTGACCCCGGATGGGGAGAGGCTGATCGCGAATTTCAGGGATCTTGCGTTGGCGGCGCGGTCGTCTCGTCCGGTGTTTCAGCCGCCTGTGGCGGCGGGGCCGGAATGCGTGGCTTCTCCGGTACTGGACTCCAGCCATAACCGGCGCATCATCAGCCAGTGCCTGCCGGTAGAAATCGATACTGAGGCCGCATTTCTGACCTTGTTCGGTGCTGCCCCCCATGCCTTCTGGCTTGACGGAGCCTTGAGCGAGCGCAGCCGTTCGCGCTGGTCCTATCTGGGGGAAGCAGAAAATGCGCTCACCTCCGATGCGTTCCATCATCCCGATCATGCGGAGCATATTCTCTACACTCTGGCGCGTTCGGTTCCGGAGGGAACGGGAGGAACAGAGCCTCCGGTGCCATTCGGCGGCGGTTATGTCGGCTGGTTCGGTTATGAATTCGCGCAGGCAGTCGGAGGCCCGGTGCATCGTGCTTCTCCGACACCGGACGCGCTGCTGATGCGGGCGGAGCGGCTGATCGCGGTGGATCACCAGACTGGCCAGACCTGGCTGATCGCCCCTGCCGGAGAGGAGGACTGGATCGAACAAACCCGACAGGCTCTGGTGCAGTTGCCCACTCCGCCTCCGCCAGAGACAGGGGAGGCGTCTTCTGTTGTTTTCACGGCGGATCGCGGACGTGCCACTTATCTTGCGGATGTGGCGCAGTGTCTGGAATGGATCAGGCAGGGCGAGACCTATCAGGTCTGTCTGACCAATGAGATCAGCTGCCAGCTTCAGCTTGATCCGCTGACCCTGTATCGGATCGTGCGGCGGCAGAATGCGGCCCCTTATGCGGCCTATCTGAAATGGCCCGGTGGCGCGGTGCTCAGTGCTTCCCCCGAGCGGTTTCTGCAAGTGGACCGTCATGGTGGCGTCGAGACCAAACCGATCAAGGGAACGGCACCCCGCGGCACCAACCCGGCCCATGATGCGGCGCTGGCCGAGGCATTGCGTGACAATGTGAAGGAACGCGCTGAAAACACCATGATCGTGGATTTGCTGCGCAACGACCTTTCCCGCGTCTGTCTGCCGGGCAGTGTGACGGTACCGGCGCTGTGCGCGATCGAGACTTATGCCACGGTGCATCAACTGGTCAGTACGGTGCGGGGACGTCTGCGACCGGGAGAAGGGATTGCCGGGCTGATCCGGGCGACTTTCCCCGGCGGGTCGATGACCGGTTGTCCGAAACATCGCACGCTCGACCTGATCGACCGTCTGGAGCAACGTCCGCGCGGGATTTACTCCGGTGCCCTGGGGTGGATCGGCGATGACGGAGCGGCTGATCTCAGCATCGTCATCCGTACCATCGTGATGCAGGGGGATCATCTGTCTATTGGCGTGGGGGGCGGGATCGTCGCGCAATCCGTGCCGGCGCGGGAATATGCGGAGATGTTGCTGAAGGCGCAGGCCCCGATGCGGGCCATCGTCACTGCTGCAACCGGCGGGTGGAGCGAGGAACGCTGTATTCTGGAAGAGCGCATGCCATGACACAGCCCGTCTGCTGGATCAACGGGCAGGTTCTGCCACTCTCCGAAGCCAGACTTTCGCCGATGGATCGTGGCGCGATGCTGGGCGATGGCGTGTTCGAGACCATTCTGATGAGGCATGGACGTCTGATCTGGGCCGGCGATCACCTGCGCCGCCTGAGGGAAGGGGCGCAGGTGCTGTCCATCCCGGTGCCGATGGAGGAGAAGGTGATGCGCTCCGGTCTGATCGCTCTGGCCGGAGCAGCCGGGCTGACAGATGCCGCGTTGCGTCTGACTCTGACACGGGGCGAGGCCGCAAAGCGTGGCATCTGGCCGCCGGGGGAGCCGGTTCGTCCGGTTCTCTATGCCACCATTGCCGCCAAAGCTGCTGATACGCTTGTGCTGCCCTCCGTCCGGGTGGCGGTGTGTGCCACAACCCGGCGTAACGCTGATTCACCGCTCTCCCGCATCAAATCGCTTGCATATGGTGATGCCATTCTGGCCCGGCAGGAAGCGGAGCGTCGGGGCGCTCAGGATGCCGTGCTGCTGAATACCAGAGGAGACGTGGCCTGTGCTTCGGCCGGGAACGTGTTCATCGGGCTTGCGAATGGCGCATGGGTCACGCCCGCGCTGGAATGCGGAATCCTTCCCGGTCTGACTCGCGCCCGTTTGATCCCGCTGCTGAAAGCACGGGAGGAAATCGTGTCCGTGGAGACGCTTCGCCATGCGTCCCGGCTGCTGATCGTGAACAGTCTGGGATGCACGATGGCGGCCTCCATAATGGATGGAAACGGTGAAAGCCTCTTGGCGACGGAGCTTCCCTTCGATACGGACCTCCTTTACCGATGCATGAATTGAGCGGGAGGCGCGGATGACACGCATGCTGACCAGCGTCACCGGGCCAGAAGAGGCGGAAATCGCGCTTGCCGGCGGTGCTGATATTATCGATCTGAAAGACCCGTCCTTCGGGGCGCTGGGTGCTGTTGCGCCGGAGGTGGTGCGGCGTACGGTCGATGCCGTGGCACGTTGGGATGCTGCGCATAACCATTCTGGTCACAAGGTCAGCGCCGTGACCGGCGATCTGCCGATGGATCCGGCCCTGATCGTTCAGGCTGTTGAAGCCATGGTGGAGACGGGTGTTCACTATGTCAAAATCGGCTTTTTCGAGGGCGATGCCCGGAAGGTGCTGGACGCGCTGCTTCCTCTCTCCAGCCGTGTGAGGCTGGTCGCGGTGCTGTTTGCTGACCGGAAGCCCGATCTGGCCATTCTGCCCGCCCTGAAAGACGCCGGTTTTTATGGCGCAATGCTCGATACCGCCGATAAGGGCGCGGGGGGCTTGCTCGGCCATATGAAGGCGCCGGCCTTGCTGGATTTCACCCGTGCCTGCCGCCGGCTCGGGCTGGAGCCGGGGCTGGCCGGATCGCTGGAAGAACCGGATGTGCCACGCCTGCTGCTGTTGGCCCCTGCTTTTCTCGGTTTCCGCCGGGCCTTGACGGAGGGCGTGCGCGCCGGTGCGGTGACGCTGGAGCGTGTGCGTACGGTGCGGGCGCTGATCCCGCGCGTGGCCGAGCCGAATGGGGCCGGAGTGGTCGATTACCGCGTGCTGGCGACCCGTGGTTACACGCCTGATCCACAAGGGGACATGTCGCTGGCGGATCGTATTTTCGTGCGCGATCTGGTGCTGCCGGTGCGGATTGGTACCTATGAGCGGGAGCGGGAGAAACCGCAGAAAGTCCGCTTCACAGTGGAGGTTCTGGTGGCGCATCCGCGTTACCAGACCGACGATATGCAGAATGTGTTTTCTTATGACGTCATCACCGATGGCATCGCCATGCTGGTGGAGCACGGCCATGTCGGGCTGGTGGAAACGCTGGCCGAGCGTATCGCTGCTTTCGTGATTGTGCACCCGCGTGTGATGAAGGCTACCGTCACGGTCGAAAAACTGGAAGTCGGGACCGGCATCGTTGGCGTGACCATTGAGCGCACGCGTGAAACCGCTTACAGCGCCGCGGCTGATACGCTGTTCGCCTATGGTGGTGCCGCCGGATGACGCTGGTCGTCAAATTCGGCGGCAGCCATGCGGATACGCCTTTGCTACGGGACTGGTTGCTGGCGATTGGCCGTGGTGCCGGGCGGATTGTGCTGGTGCCCGGGGGTGGGCCTTTTGCGGATACTGTGCGGGTGATGCAACCTGTGATCGGCTTCCACGATGCGGCGGCGCATGAAATGGCGCTGCTGGCGATGGCCCAGTTCGGTCTTGCCCTGTGTGGCACCGAGGCCGGGCGTGAAGCCCGCCTTGTTCCGGCGGCTTCCGTGGCGGAGATTGAAACGGCGCTTGGTGATGCTCTGGTGCCAGTCTGGATGCCGTTGGCGATGTTGCGGGGCGCTCCGGATATTGAGGAAACATGGGATGTGACCTCGGACAGTCTTGCCATCTGGCTGGCAAACCGGCTGGGGGCGGAGGCGGCGCTGATTATCAAGCGGGATTCAGCCGGGAGCGTGGATGCCGCTTTTCAGGCCATGCGGGCGCGCTACCAGGGGCGGGTGCTGATCGCCGGGCCGGAGGATATTCCCGTATCCGGACTGGATGCAGCCCATCCGCCGGGACATGAAAGGGTCGTGGTATGAGCGGATCGCTCAAGGAAGAAATGGACGCGTTAGCCGAGGAAAGCCGCCATATCGTCAAACCGCGCTGGGGTTGGGCCCTGACCGGATCGGGGCATTACTTCACCGAATGTCTGGATTTGATCCGCAGTCTGGATCATGTCGATCTGTTCGTCAGCAAAGCGGCGGCGGAAGTGGTCAGGATGTACCACAAGGATCTGAAACTGCCGGATAATATCCGCATTTTCCGTGATACGACTGCCAGTGCGGCGCCGGTCGGTAATTTCTATTTCGGCGTTTATCACACGCTGGTCGTCGCGCCGGCAACATCCAATACGGTTGCAAAATGCGTGGTTGGAATCTCGGATAATCTGGCCACCAACGTGTTTGCGCAGGCCGGAAAATGCCGTGTGCCAACCATCGTGTTTGCCTGTGATACCGCACCGGAAATGGATACGGAGGCTCCGTCCGGCATGGTGAAAGTCTATCCGCGGCGGATCGATCTTCAGAACACCGAGCGTTTGCGTGATTTCGAAGCGACAACCGTTGTCGAAACATATGAGGATTTGCAGGCCGCGATTGACGGTCGCCGCAGCGCGTTCGCTCAAGCCCGGTAAATCAGCGCCATGGCCGATGCCTCTGCTGAACACATCGTTTTTCTGACCGGCCATCTGGCAGAAACCAGACTGCGCGATGTACTGCAAGGATTGGGACAGACCTCCTTTACCTGGGAGGTGGCCAATGTCGGCGTGAAGGTTGCGGCGTTGATGACCGGAGCCATCGTGCAGCGCCGTCTGAAAACACCGGTGAAGGCAGATCGGGTTATCTTCCCTGGTCGGGCCGGGATTGATCCGGATGAAATGCAGGCCCATTTCGGGGTGCGTTTCGAACGCGGGCCGGAGGAGTTGGCCGATCTTCCGCGTTTCCTGGGGCGGAAAGGTGGTGCTCCTGATTTATCAAAGCATGATCTGAGAATTTTCGCAGAGATCGTCACAGCGATTGATCTTTCCCCCGATGCGATTGTCGAGCGTGCGCGCTGGCTTGCCGCGGATGGGGCGGATGTCATTGATGTCGGCTGCAAGCCGGGCCGTCATTTTGCGCATCTGGAAGATCAGATCCGTGCCTTGAAACAGGCTGGTTTCAAGGTCAGCGTGGATAGTGGCGATCCGGAGGAATTGCGGCGTGGCGCGTTGGCGGGAGCGGATTTTCTGCTGAGTCTGAATGAAGATACGCTCGATGTGGTCGATGGCACGGCGGCGGTGCCGGTGCTGCTGTCCAAACCACATGGCGATCTGGACAGTCTGGTGCGGGCGGCCAGAAAAGCGGATGCCAAGGGCATCGACTATATGCTTGATCCGGTGCTCGATCCGATCAATTTCGGCTTTACAGAATCGCTGATGCGCTATGTGCGGATCAGGGAAATGCTGCCGGAAGCTGAAATCATGATGGGCACTGGCAATCTGACCGAGCTGACCGATGCCGATACATCCGGCATCACGGCCACTCTGGTCGGTATCTGCACCGAACTGCGTATCCGCAATGTGCTGATCGTGCATGTCAGTCCGCATACGCGTCGCACGGTGGCGGAACATGATGTCGCGCGCCGTATGATGTTCGCAGCCCGTGCCCATGCGGAGCTGCCACGCAATTATACCAGTGCGCTGCTGCATGTTCATGATCGTTGGCCTTATGCGCAGTCATCGGAAGACATTGCCGGTCTTGCCAGCGAAATACGCGATTCCAATTTTCGGATTGCCGTGGCGGAAGACGGTATTCACGTTTTTAACGGCTCACTGCATCAGGTTTCAGACACGGCCTTTCCGTTCTTCCCGCATCTGGGGGTGGAGCAGGACGGGGCGCATGGATTTTATCTCGGTGCGGAATTGATGAAGGCGGAAATCGCCTATGCTTTAGGCAAACGCTATACGCAGGACGAGCCACTGGATTGGGGCTGCGCCGTGCGTCCGGGGGCAGCGACGGATCGCACCCGTCTTGCGGATGCCGGGCATACGCTGAAATCGAAGCAGGAGCGGGAAGAGAGAAAACGTGCATCCGACACGACACCAGATGCCTCTCCGCCGACCGCGCAGGATGACACTCCATGATTCGTGAAACGATTGTGACGACTCTGTCAGCGGATGGCGTGCCGCATCTGGCTCCGCTCGGGCTGATCCGTGATGGCAATGACTGGATCGTGGCGCCGTTTCATCCATCCACGACACTTGCCAATCTGCGCGCGCGGGGACAGGCAACGGCCAGCCATACCGATGATGTGCGTGTTTTCGCAGGCTGTCTCACCGGCCGACGGGATTGGCAACTGGCGCCGTCCGTCTCTGTCGCACCGCCCCGTCTCGCATCGGCTCTGGCTCATGAGGAGTTGGAGGTGATCGCGGTGGAGGAGGACGATCTGCGCCCCCGTTTTCGCTGCCGCGTGAAGACGGTGCAAACGCATGCGCCGTTTCTGGGCTTCAACCGTGCTCAGTCCGCGGTGATCGAGGCTGCCATTCTCGCCAGTCGCCTGCATATGCTGCCAGCGGACAAGGTGAGGGCGGAGGTCGATTACCTCACCATCGCCATCATCAAGACCGCTGGCCCGAGGGAGCAGGAAGCATGGGAATGGCTGCTGGAGAAAATACGCGTCGTTCACCCGGACATCGGCGTCTCCAAACCCGCTGTCAGTTTGCGGGACAACTGAGATCCCAGCTCTGGCATTTCAATTGTGCAGCCAGATCGTGATTGCGGCTGTCCGTCAGGGTCTGGAGGCATTGCGCATTGATCATCGGCCAGATGCTGCCTCCCTGATCGGGGCCTCCACCAGTGCGGAACAAGCATTCCCGGTCGCGATATGCAATCCACGCTCTTTGCGCTGCTCGCAGCCTTTGCTGACTGTCCGGATCGATTTTTTTCAGAAGCTGCTGATACAGCGTATTCATCGTCCTGTCTGCGCTGGAAGCCGCTTGTGCAGCGCATTGAGAAAGCTGCATCTGGTTGCCATCGGTGCAGTCCGCGGCAAAACCTGGCCGGCAGAACACAACAAGCAGGCCCGTCAGGCAACTGGCGAGAAGGATGGTGCGCATGATGGTCCGGCTTTCCTGTTTCTGCGTCAGGGCAGCAGCATGGCAACAGCAATGGCGGGTGCGAAGCTGCCATCGCCGCCCAGTCCGGGCAGGCTGCCGAAACGCTGAAAAGGCCGCCCGAGCCGCGCCGCCAGCTTTTCCAGCGGTCTGATCCCGATACCGGCCCCTATGACCGGAGCATCCTCAGGCAAGGGGCCGTTGGATAACAGCAGCATGGCTGCATCCTGAATCCGCCGCAGTTGTAATTCATGCAGCCATTCGGCAAAGCCACGTATGGCGGTATCGGAAAAATCCCCGGCATCCGCCCCGGCCATTCGTGCCAGCCGCCGATGCGAGCCTTCCCGGTTTTTCGCTCCGCCATCCGCCGAGGGATATTGATCCGCGGTCTCGTCGAGCCATCCGAGAATGCGGTAGATGTCGGCGGCCGTGGCGAAATATTCGGCAGTCAGAGCAGTGATTCGGCCATTCAACGGAGCATGAGTGGCGATGGCCATGACCGGCGTGCGCACCATGCCAGTATAGACGAGCTCCCCGCTCTCCAGCCGTCCCGCATCGGCGTAGCCGATATCGGCGATCTTTCCATCACGCAGCAGGATCAGATCGGTGGTGGTAGACCCCATATCGACCAGCAGCCCGTCCCGCACATGGCGTGCGGCAAGGCTTGCGCTTGCATGCCAGTTGGCGGAGGCGATGTCGTCCGTGTGCTGCCCTGCATGTTCCGGCAGAACCCATCCCGCCCGCCCGCCATACAGTTTCAGACGGGGCAGAGACTGCGCCAGGCGGGCTGACAGGGTGGTCACACCATCGGCACGGGATGAAAAAATATCCGCCAGCTCCCCTGTCATGGTGGCGGCATGGCAGGGCGCATCGCCGAGATCGGCCAGAGCCTGTGCAATGGCTGCATCCAGATGCTCCAGCCCACGCCAGAGCGGACAGGGATATTGATGGGCGGCCACGATTTGCCCCTGTTGACGCAGCACCGCCTTTACATGGGCACCGCCAATGTCCCACCCGATGACCGTCATGTTGCTCTCCATCATGTCTGGGTATTCATATCCCGTGTGTGCATCGACAGAAATTCCTTTATAATCGGGGTGTGGACATTATACCCGTCATTGATCTGAAGCAGGGACAGGTGGTGCATGCCCGGCACGGCCAGCGCGACCTGTACCGGCCTATCCAGACCCCACTTTGCGCGGGCAGCGCGCCGCGAGATGTGGTGGCTGGGCTGCTGAAGCTGCACCCGTTCCGCTCTCTTTATATTGCTGATCTCGATGCAATCGAGGGTCAGGGCAGTGCTGCCCCGATCCTGCGGGCGCTGCGACAGGATTTTCCGGATCTCGATGTCTGGGTTGATGCCGGCATGCGGGCTGAGGATGCGCGCGACTGGCTGGATCGTCATACGCATGACCGTCTGGTGCTGGGCAGTGAGTCGCAGAATGATGCGGAAGCCATGTTGTCCCTGACCGGAGAGTCGCGTGTCTGCCTGTCGCTGGATTTCAGGGGGGATACGTTTCAGGGACCGCACCTGTTGTGGGAAGATGTGGCTTTCTGGCCGACCAGACTGGTTGCCATGACCTTGGCGCGGGTTGGATCGGAAACGGGGCCGGATTTGAGCCGTGTGGAAGGGATCGTGGCGCGTGCGGGCCGTGCGCGGCGGGTCTATGCAGCGGGCGGAGTACGCAATATCGCCGATCTGGAGCGGCTGAAACAGGCTGGGGCCAGCGGGGTACTGGTTGCAACTGCCTTGCATGGCGGAACCATCACGAAGGATGATCTGCGAGGTTTCTGAGGGTGCTGGTGAACGGCTGAAACGAAAAACGCCCGGCCAGAGGCCGGGCGTTTCCCTGTGCGCAAAAGTGCGCGCGCCAATTAGTTGGCGGCGAACGGATGCTTCACGCTCTTGTACTGAGAGACGACCTCAGAGGCCTTCGGCTCACCGCGAACGGCGCGGACGAGGGCTTCCTTGGTGGCCTTGTAGTTGTATTCCTGGATCTTCTTGTCGTCTTCGGCCAGCCAGTGGATGAAGACGCCAACGGAGATGAACAGGTCATCGGCTTCGGCTTCCGGGATGATGCCTTCGGCAACGGCTTCGGCAACTGCCAGAGCCACGCCGTGCTGGGCCGGGCCGAACATCTGGACGGCCTGCTTGGCGCCCTTGATGGTGACCTTGTTGAACAGGATTGTGTTCGGCTTCACCATCAGGTTCGGGGCAACCACCGCGAGCAGGGTGGAGAAGCCGTCCTTGTTGTTGGTGAGGGCGTTGGCAAACGCGGTTTCGGCAGCGCTGCCGCGCGGGCCAATGATCAGGTCGATGTGAGCGACTTCGTTACCGTCGCCAACCAGTGACTCGCCAACCAGGGTCTTCGTGATGACCGCCATGGTGTGTTCCTCCGAAAAAATGGCAGGATAGGCTTTTCCTATTACCGCAGCGGGTGCAGTATCAGGAAAACCCGCAACGCCGAGGCCTTGAGGACCACGGCAAGCGCGCGAATATCAACCATTATCGGCGCGATCCTGCAAGGTGCGCAGAGAGTGAATAGGCGAATATTGTCGCCACAGTGAGGTCTGCGCTGGTGCCTGGGTTGATCCCGGCGGCTTTCAGTGCGGAATCGAAGGCCAGAATTTCGGTCAACAGCGCCTGTGGATGTCCGGCTGTGGCGATTCGATTGCTCAGCGCCTCTGCCTGCTGGCGGGTCGTCTCGGCGGTTTTCGCATCAAAATTGCGGACGATATGGCTGTCAGGCCCGGTCGAAAGGAAATGCAGGAACACTGCCAGAGCCGCCCACTGGCGGTCCGGCCAGCGTTTTCTGGCCTCGGTATAGATTGGCAGGGCCTGCCCCAGGATGTCCTGAAATCCGCTGCTCCATTGCCGGGCGATCATGTCATGCCCGGCGGCGGCTTGCATGGCGGTCAAGATTGGCACGGTTGCGGGGGCGCGTACATCGTGCTCGGCGGCTTCCCCCAGCCCGCCGGGAGAGAGGATGACGATTCCATGAAATATGGCGCTGGTATCCTCCAGACCGGTCTGCGCGATGATGTCGTGCAGGGCGGAGGACGAAACCTCCCCTGACTCGAACGCCATGGCGAGAGGGGCGCAGAGCAGCAGGATGCCGATATTGGTGTTCCGCTGAACCGCATCCCACGTCGCCTGAGCAGCATCGCGGATGCGGGGGCCGAGGCTGGTGCCGCTGCGACAAAGGGCAGGGGCGGCGGCACGGGCGCTGCGGATGAAATCATCCATGGTGGCGCCATGACCATCCGCATAAGCATGGATATTGCCCGGTTTGGGGGCTTCCAGCTCTGCCAGACAGGCATCAATAAAGGCTTCGGCGGCAAAAGCGGCGTTCATGGCGTCAAAACCGTCAGCGGCGCAGGCTGGCCAGCATGCGGGAGACCAGTTGCTCGGCGATGGGATAGGAAACAACCTGCTGCAAACCGCGCCAGCCGGGCATGCTGTTGACTTCCAGCACCAGATATTGCCCGTCCGGGTCGCGGATCAGATCAACCCCGGCATAAGCGGCCCCGACAGCCTGAGCAGCACGCCGGGCCAGATCGCACATTTCCGCATCAGGGTTGAGGGCAGAGGGGACGGCCCCCTGACGGATATTGGTGATCCAGTCCTCAGCCCGGCGGATCATGGCGGCAATCACTTCGCCGTCGCAGACGAACAGCCGGTAATCCTCGTAACCTCGCCCATGCGCGGGGATAAAGCGTTGCAGGTAATAGACGTCGTTGACCTCCTCCGGCGGTGGCAGATCCTCCGCCCGGGTGATCATGGTCAGGCCCTTGCCCTGAGAACCGAACAGGGGCTTCAGCACCAGCCTTTCCTGAGCGAGCTCACGACGGGCAATGGCAAGGGCGGCATCGCGACCGGGAACGGTCCAGCTTGACGGAGTCGGAAGCCCTGAATGGTGCAGCAGGAAACTGGTCATGGATTTATCGACGCAGCGTTCGATCGCGCCGACAGAATTCCAGACCGGCACCCCCATCGCGTGCAGAGCATGCAGCACACCCAGCCGGATGGTCACGGATTCGAAGCTGCCCCCTGCGACGGCGCGCACCAGCACGCCATCCGGCAATCTGCCGTCCAGCCCGGGGATCAGCAGCCCGTGAGGCCGGGTGGTGTCCAGCCCGCAATCGCTCAGACGCACTGGCAGCAGCGTGGCTCCCGCGACGGAAAAAGCCGCGCGGAGCATACGCAGATGCCAGTCCTGATCGTCGATGAACACGACGATCAGGGGGGAGGAGCCGTTCACGGGCCGGGACACGGTCGCAGGCTCGGGGTCAGTTGAAGGATGCGTCCAGCAGGGCCTGATCGCGCTTGCCGGCGCGGAAGGTCTCGCCGGTCTCGATGGCCGTCACCAGCACTTCCGCCGGGCTGAACAGGGACGGATCGATTTTGTAGAAATCGCCTTTCACCGCTGCGAAGATATCCTTGAACGGCTTGCCGTAATCGCGGGAGGTCGAGGCAGGCAGCTGTTCGGCCAGCTTGCGGGCTTCCTCGGCGGAGCCTTTGACGAACAGATGCACCCGGCCCGCGAAGATGATGGCGTCGTTGGTGCGGCCCATGGCGGTCACGAAATCCGGGTGCGGTGGCGGCAGCGGGGCGGAGGCAATGCCGTCCACGACGTTTTCCAGCGGGAAATGCAGCTCATGCGTCTTGTGCAGGGCGACTTCCAGCACGCGTCCCACCACCTGCACGGATCCGGCCAGGCTCTGGGTCGGGGCATAGATGATGCCGAGATTTTCCGGGACGACGCGGCATTCCCGCGCCACGCGCTCGACAATGGCGGCCGGCGGCGGTTTGGCGGCTTCCAGCACCAGCACGGCATGGGTGCTTTCATCGCGGTAGGTCAATTCCTCGAACAGCTTTTCACCCCGTGCCAGCGCACGGGCCGGGCCGGAGCCGAGCGCGAAGAAGGAGCCGTTCTCGTCCTTATGGTGCAGGCTCCAGCCTGCATACTGGCTGGCAAGGCAGGAGGTGACCGGGTTGGAGGACGCGACGGAGACGCTGAACGGCCAGTTCTCCAGAGTCTGATCCGGCAGCAGCGTGACGGTGCCGAGACCGCCCATGCAGATGCGGGCCAGTTGCAGGCCGGCGGCGATGCTGCCCGGCACGGCAGAGCCGGCGTCAATCAGCGTCTCGCCCAGAGAACCGGTGGACACGCCGATTTTCAGTTCCTCGGCATTGTTGATCATGTCCTGCAGCAAGGCCCATGCGCGGGCATTGACGCTGACGGGGGAAGCGTTGCTCATGATGACGTCTCCAGGCGCTGAAGAATCTCGTTTGTGCGATCCTCTGCCAGTGCTTTGGCGGAGGTGGCATCTGCCGCTTCGGTCAGGACCGTGCAGACAGGCGCGCCGCGTGGAATAAGGGTATGCGTCCACGAGCGATCCGCCGTCCAGTCCGGCCAGACAAAATCCTCGGGAATTTTGATCGGATGCGGGGCATAGACCACCGCACAGGCCCTTGATCCGGCCATCGGAGCGAGCGGAATGACTGGCTCGACCGGCTCCGCGACCGCCTCACCACTTGTCTGCAGGTGCAGGGTAATGAGTGGCTGCTCCGGAAACACGTCCAGCGTGGCTCCGGGGCGGGGATTGATTTCCAGCAGGTGAAAACCGTCCTCCTGAACCAGAAAGTCCAGACTCCCCAGCCCGACCAGGCCACTGGCCCGCGTCAGATCGAGCGCCGCGTGCTGGAGAGCAGGAGAGAGGAGGCCATTCTCCCGTTCCGTCAGACGTGCAGCGCCGCCGAAACGGAACGGTGTACAGGGAGAGGGTGCGGTCCATTGCCGGCTCCACCCGATCAGCAGAGGCGTCTGCAAGGGACGCCCCAGCACCAGAGCCGAGATGGATATGCCCTCGATGCGTTGCTGGTAGTAGCGACCGGGCTTTGCAGAGCCGGGGCCGCGCACCGGGTGGATATGGCTGCCGCCGGAACCACCGATTCGCCTGGTCAGCCAGGGCTGGTCGACAAATGCTTCTCGCGGTGGCGGAGACAGGCTGATGGCAGGGAATGGAATGGCGCATTCCCGGCATAGAGTGGCCAGAAAAAGCGGATTTTTCAGATCCGTGATGCGGTGGGGAGGCGTCCCCTGCAAGGCATGGTGCTTTTGCAAACGCGCCAGAATGTCGGTCTGATCCTCGAACCCGCTTCCCCAGATCAGTGGAGGGCGCTTTCCGGCACAAAGTGTATTGAGCACGCAATGCAGTGTCTGCGCATCGATACCGTGATCCGGACGGCAAGGGAGCAAGCTGTGCCGTTCGGCAAGAGCGATGGTGTCGCTGTCACCGAACAGATCGCACACCAGCGGCACAAATCCCTCCCGCCGGGCGGCAGAGGCGAGCGCGCGCCCGGACAGGGCGACAATCAGAATGGGACTGCCCGGCTTTACTGCTTCTGCCGCCATGATCAGCGATGCCGGTCAGTCCCTGTTCTGTGTGGCTCAGCCGGCTGAAGTGATCTCACGCGCCAGATGGAACGCGTCGCGGAAGTCGAAGGAGACGAGCTTGTCGCTCTCCAGCATTTTTTTGAACAGTTCGAACTGTGCCCGATACTTGGTATGACCGATGGCCAGTGCGCCGATGCCGATGGTTTTTCCGCCCAGCTGGACCCGGCCGGAATTCACATCCAGCCCGGCCACGCCCAGCGGCGGCACGGCATTGACGTCCGCCACGACCAGCAGATGCGGCGCGTCTTTCAGCAGCAGGGAGCTGATGACCTGCACACCAGCCTTGGCGGCGGTCATCGCGACATCGACCCGCTTCAGCAGATCGCCTTTCAGCTCCTCGGTGCTGGCATCCACGGCCTCGACGGTGACGCCGAAGCGTTCCTGCATTTCCCTGGCCGATTCGCTGACCTGCTTGGCGCCGTTATGCCCGGCGAGAATCACATGCGCGCCTTCCAGTGCGGCGATGACGCCGGATGCATAGCCAACCACCCCCGTCGCACCGAACACGGCAACTTTCAGCCCCTTCAGACTCTGGTTGAACTCCTTGCGCAGCATGGTGTCCACATGGGCGACCATCGCGGCGGCGGTGGTGAAGGAACCGGCCGGATCGGCATAAACCGAACAGCCGAAGGGGGGCACCAATGCCTTTTGGGCTTCGTCGATCCAGTCCAGCGCCTGACCGGCATTGCGCCCGGCGATGAAAATCCCGGTTTTCGGGCCGAGCCGCGGCGGGCGGGAAAAAATTGCATCCTGAACCAGACCGTTCACCTGATCGTTGGTGACGTCCACATACGGGATGACGGCGTCAAATCCCGCATCCAGCGCCATGTTCACGTCGAACGGGCTCATCTGCTTCAGTGGCGTGAGCATGTGCAGGATGGTCTTGTCAGCCATGAGAGCTGCTCTCCTGTGTCGTGGGTCTTGATCAATCCGCCCGGATCGCGCGGACCATGATCGGCATCATGGTGACGGACCAGAGGACAGACCTATCCAGCCGCGCGCGATGATGATGGTGTTGTTTCTCTATCCGATCCGCATCGTCCTGCAAATCGGTATGGTCAATAATGCAGATTGGTGTCTCCGATTCAGAGACATTTCCGTGGCAGTGCGTCACCCGGCTTCCACTTGAGCGCCCTGATTGAGCGCCCGTTGCACCGAGACTTTCAGCGACGGCATCCGCTGGCGCAGCAGGCTGGCCAGACGCTCTGCTTCCTGTGCATTCGGCATGATGCCGAAACCGGCAGGCCCCCAGGAGCTTTGCCCGACCCCGGCAGCCCCCCAGCCCTGCAACAGATCAAGCGCCTTGGCCACGTGCGGGCTCGCAAAGCGTCCTCCCTGCGCGGGGGCGAAATAATCGCCGATCAGGCGCTGTACCTGAGTGATGGCGGCTCCGAAGGGTGTGATGGCGCCTTCCGCCAGCGCGGGCAGCACCCCCATGGCGACCTGGCGGCATATCTGTCCGGAGATTTCTTCTGTCATCGGGGGCAGGTCGGCAAACGCCGCCAGTTCAGCCGATCCGGCGAGGCCGGACTGATCGTCATCCAGAATCAGGATGAAGCGCCAATCATCCGGTACTGGCATGCGCAACAGCATTGGCGGCACATCGGTAGTGGAACCACGTCCACCATCCATGACGAAACCGCCCTGTTCGAACAGGGCCACGCCAATGCCGGAGCGTGCACCACGATCCAGCAGCGCTGCATCTTCCCGTGGATTGGCGGGACGGTTTTCGATTTTGCGCAGGGCTGCACTCAGGGCAAGCGCAAGCTGCGTGCCGGAGCCGAGACCCGAATGGGATGGAATCGCGCTTTCGATCCTGATGGTATAAGAGGTTTTGACATTCATCCGATCGAGATATCGAATGATGCGATCCCGCTCCGGACCTTCGACATGCATTGTATCGGCATGTTGAATGCTGAGCGTTGTTATGGGCGAATCCAGCGCCAGTCCAATACTGCCGAACTGTCTGCCAAGACCGCCGTGCAGATCGAGAAAACCGAGATGCAGTCTGGCCGCGCATCGAACGCGTACTGAACGTGTCATCGTTTCGCAGTGGCGTAAGAGTGATAATCGGAATTAGTAAAACCGGTCTTGCAGCGAAGACGTGGATCGGATGGGATGGACGGAACAGCGTGCATGACGCATGTTCCACTTTCACCGGGCGGGGGGCAAGACCACGCCCGCTTTTCCTGCGCCTGTCTGATGGGGCGGGGAGGCTAACCGGAAGGAGATGCCGATGACGGCGCGTGAAACCGCCTTGACAGAGGCCGAAATACAGCAGCGCCTGCAGGATGGCCTCTCCCACTGGCGATACGAGAATGGCTGGATTCGCAGGACCTACCGGACGGCAAGCTGGAAAGCGACCCTGATGGTTATCAACACGGTCGGCCATCTGGCGGAAGCGGCGTGGCATCATCCTGATATCACGGCATCCTACGCCTGGGTCGAGGTGCGCTTGCAGACCCACACTGCAAAGGGCATCACTGAAAAAGACTTCGCTCTGGCTCGCATGATCGAACAGGTTGTGCAATGGCAGCCGGGCAAGGATGGCGGCCCGCTGGAAGGGACACCATCCGGTGACCAGCGTTTTGCTTATGTGAAATACGATACCTGAACCGTTGTGAGCGCGATGGCGATACGTGACACGGGGGACGCTGCGGGCGCCCTGGCCTGGATTGACGGCCGCGAGGCCAGTTTGGATGACGCGGTGGACGCTGCCGTCGAATTGCTGCGCGAAGGGCGCAGCCCGGCGATTGGAGGGCTGGCGACCGACCTGAAAGGGCTGGAAGCTGCGGTGGCGCTGGCGGAGGCTGTCGGCGGCACGCTTGACCATGCTGCGTCGGAAGCCGCTTTGAGGGATCTCGACCTGCTGCGGGAAACCGGGCTGGTGACGGTCACGCCGTTGCAGGTCCGCGCTCAGGCGCAGACTGTGGTGCTGGTCGGGGACGGGGTGGAGGCCATCTGGCCGAATTTCGCCGCTGATCTGGCTCTGGACAAGGTGCCAACCATCGCCACTCATCGCGGGGAGCGCCAGATCATCCGTATCGGGGCAGCTTCCGGCAGCGACCTGAAAGTGGATGAGGAAGAGCTTCCCGTCATTCTCGGCGCGCTGCGTGCCGCAGTGGCGGGACGGACCGTGCGTCTGCCGGCAGCGCGGCTGAAAGCCGTGCAGGCGCTGGCGGAAACGCTGAAGGGGTCGTCCTATGGTGTGATCCTGTGGTCTTCCGAGACACTCGATGCGCTGTCGGTGGAGATGCTGGGTGGCCTTGTCAACGATCTGAATGCTGCGACGCGTTTTGCCGCTCTGCCGGTGGCGGGCCCCGGTAATGTGCAGGGCGCCATCCAGACCGTGGCCGGGATCACCGGACTGCCGCCGCGTCTCGGTTTCGGTCGCGGGCGGCCTGAGCATGATCCATGGCGCTTCGACCTGCTGCGGCTGATCGACGAGGATGAGACGGATTGCCTCCTCTGGATCGACGCGCTCGATTATGAATTGCCGCCCGATACCCCCGTTCCGGTCATCGCCCTCACCAGCGGTGACGAAGCGCCGGAACAGGCGGCGGTTGCCTTTGCCGTCGGACGGCCCGGTGTGGATCATGATGCGATCCTGTTCGCCGGGGCTGTGGGCGGGCAGATCGACCATCCGGCTTCTTCCGCTGCAACGCGGAGCGCGCGTCCGGATGTAGCCACTATTCTGGGCCGCCTGCGCGCGGCATATGAGGCAGGCTGATGCTGACAGTTCTGAAAGGCGGACGGATCGTCGATCCGGCGCGTGATCGTGATGAAGTGGCCGATCTGTGGCTTCAGGATGGCCGGATTGTCGATGCTCCGGCCAATGGTCGGGCCGATGAGGTGGTGGATGTCAGCGGCTGCGTGGTGATGGCGGGGGGTATCGATATCCACTCCCACATCGCCGGCACCAATGTGAATACGGCCAAGTTGCTCCTGCCCGAGCTGATCGGACAGGAAGGCGGCTTCGATGGCACGCCAATCCCGCATGAGGTCGGGCGTCTGTATGTGCAGATGGGCTTCACCACCGTGGTGGAACCGGCCATTTCCCCGCATGTGGCGGTGCAGGCCCATGCCGAGCTGTCACGCATTCCCTTCATTGATACCGCGACGCTGACGGTGCTGGGGAATGATGACTACTTCCTGCGGCTGGTGCGTGACGGGGAGAGTGATGCGGCGCTGGCCGATTATGTTGCCCGCAACATCACGGCTGCCCGCGGGCTGGGTCTGAAGGTCATCAATCCGGGCGGTGCGGCGGCGTTCAAGGAAAACCTGCGCAGCTTCTCGCTGGATGATGAAGTGCCGAGCTACGGCGTTTCCTCCCGCCAGATTTTCAAGGCAGCGCAACGGGCGCGGGACGTACTTGGTATTCCGCATCCGGTGCATCTGCACTGCAACAATCTCGGCATGGCCGGGAATGTGGAAACCGCGATCGCAACGATGGATGCGGCGGAGGGGCTGCCGGTCCATTTCGCGCATCTCCAGTTCTATTCCTATGGCACCGAAGGTCCGCGCAAATTCTCCTCGGCTGCGGCTCGGCTGGCGGAGGAAATGAACAGCCGCCCGAACGTCACCGCCGATGTCGGGCAGGTCATGTTCGGTCAGACAGTGACCATTTCTTCCGACGTGCTGCGTCAGTTCGATGGCCGTGTGGCCGCTTTCCCGCGTAAATGGTCGATCCTGGACGGGGACGGCAATGGCGGCGGCGTGGTGCCTTATCGCTACAAGCGCACCAGCTTCGTCAATGCGCTGCAATGGGCGGCAGGGCTGGAGTTGTTCCTGCTGGTCAATGATCCGTGGCGTTTGTTCTTCACGACTGATCATCCGAACGGTGCACCGTTCACGGCTTACCCGGATCTCATGGCCCTGCTGATGAGCCGCGATCTGCGTGCGCAGTGGATGGAGACACTGCCGAAAGACGCGCTGGACGCCACCACGCTGCCCTCTCTGAACCGTGAATATGACTGGCGTGAGATCGCGATCATGACCCGCGCGGCTCCGGCGCGTTTGCTGGGCCTGTCTGATCGCGGTAACCTCTCCATCGGATCGAAGGCGGATGTCTCGGTGTATCGTCCGCAGGAAGACAAGGCCGCCATGTTCCGTGAGGCAGCCTATGTTTTCCGTAACGGAGAACTGGTGGTGAGGGATGGCAGGACACAGCGCACGGTGTTTGGTACCTGCTTCACATTGCAGCCGGAATTCGACAGGGGTGTCGACCGGCGTCTGAAAGGGTACTACGAGCAGGTGTATGGCGTGCCGCATACGCTGTTCGATGTGCCGGGTCATCTCAAGAGCTTTGAAACAGTGGAATGCGCCCAATGAGTAAAAGCCCGGGCAAAGGGAGCAAGGCGCTTACCAAAGCGCCCAATGCTGGCCGTACTGCACGGCCAAAGCGTGTAGAACAGGCTGCAAAGGCAAAAACTCCGGTCGCATCAGCAAAGGCGGCGGCGGTCAAGGCAACGCGTGTTGCGCGCGTTGCAAAAGTGGTGGTGGACGATACCTTCGCAGAAGCGTTCGACATGCGCGCGACCGGCGTGATCGTGACCGGTCCCAACCGCAAATGGGCACGTCAGGCGGCGGAGACGATGACCGGCTTCGCAACCTCGGTGATCGCCTGCGGTATCGAGGCAGGGATCGACCGCGAACTCCGCCCGGATGAGACGCCGGATGGACGCCCCGGCGTGCGGGTGCTGATGTTCGGCATGGGCTGGAACGAAATGCAGAAGCAACTGCAAAATCGTGTCGGCCAGTGCGTTCTGACCTGTCCCGGCGCGGCCTGCTATGATGTCGGCATTCCGGGGCCGGAGAAGATGAAGATCGGCAGCCTGCTGCGCTATTTCGGCGATGGCTGGCAGATCGCGAAGAAGCTGGATGGACGGCGCTTCTGGCGTATTCCGGTGATGGATGGCGAATTCGTGTGCGAAGGCACGACCGGATATACGAAAAGCGCAGTGGGCGGCGGCAACCTGATCCTGCTTGGTCGCTCCCCTGCCGCGACGCTGCTGGCGGCGGAAACCGCCGTTGAGGCCATGAAGGCGGTGCCGGATGTGATCATGCCTTTCCCTGGCGGGATCGTCCGTTCCGGCTCCAAGGTCGGATCGAAATACAAGATGCTTCCGGCTTCCACCAATCATCGTTTCTGCCCGACCCTGCATGGCCAGGTGGAGACCGATCTGGATGACGATACCCGCAGCGTGCTGGAAATCGTGATCGATGGTCTGACGGCGGAGGCGGTGGCGGATGCCATGCGGGCCGGTATGGAAGCGATCATGAAGCTGGGGCCTGATAAAGGGGCCTCACGTATTTCCGCCGGTAATTACGGCGGCAAGCTGGGCAGGCATCATTTCAAGCTGCGGGAGTTGCTGCGGTGACCATTCGTCTCACTCTGAAGGCGGACCCGGAGCAGCGCCTCGATCTGTCCGCCCTGACGCCGGAAAAGCTGGATGGCCTCAACAAGGCCGCCATCGAAAAACTGGCCATCAACACCACCCGTGATGTGGTGACTGTCGGTGACGCATTTAAACTGCGTGGAACCGGTAGTGAGCAGATCGTGATCGAGGGTGGTTCCGACCGGCTGGATTACGTCGGCGCAGGCATGGCCAGCGGGTCCGTGCTGCTGGATGGTGATGCAGGGGCCTATGCCGGTCGCGGCATGAAGGGCGGGGTGTTGCAGATTCTCGGCAGCGCCGGTTCTTATGCTGCCTCCGGGCTGAAAAATGGTCTGATCGAGATTTCCGGCGATGTGGCGGAACGCCTCGGCGCTCCGGCGGCGGGCGAACAGTATGGCATGGCAGGCGGCATGGTTGTCGTCCGGGGTGATGCCGGGCCGCGTGCCGGGGATCGGCTGCGGCGCGGTGTGATCGTGATCGAGGGCGATGCCGGGGAAGCCGTTGGCAGCCGCATGGCCGCTGGCACGATTGTTGTCTGTGGCGAGGCTTATGGTCTGCCCGGCTATCTGATGCGTCGTGGCACGCTGGTGCTGGGGACGACGGCAGACGTTCTGCCAACCTTCATCCCGGTGCATGCGCCGGATCTGGTATTCACCCGTCTGCTGGGGCGCACGCTTGATCCCGTCAGCCGGAAAGCGGCTCGTCTGACCAGTCGTGCGGCATCCCGCTATGCCGGCGATGGTGCCGTGATCGGCCGGGGTGAGCTGTTCCTGCTCGAAGCGTGACAGAAACATCTTTATCCCGCGACGCGTCTGACCGGCGTCAGGCTCTGCTGACAGCGGAACAGGCATTGCGGGATGAAGGGGTTGTTGCGTTGCTGGTGCAGGCGCCTGATATCAATGGCAGCCTGCGTACCAAGATCACGCCGCTCCGCTTCTCGACCGAGGGGGAGGCATTCAACGCGATGTTGTATGCCTCCAGCCCGGCGGACGGCGCCCCTGTCCATGAGCCGCTTTATGACGGGGTTGTGGGGCGGCGGGAGGATGGCTTCGCCAATATTCTGGCGCTTCCTGATCCTGATACGGTGCGATGGCACCGGTGGGATCAGGATTTCGCCTCGGTTTTTCTGAATACCTATCTGCCTGATGGCTCTCCATGTCCGGTCGATCCACGTTACCTGCTGCGCTCCCAGCAACGGAGAGCAGAGGAAATGGGGTTCGAGGCGCGGTTTGGGCTGGAATATGAATGTACGCTTTTCCATGCGGATGATGCGCTGGTTCAGGCAGGCCGGTTTGATGCCCTGACTCCGTACGGCGGTGGGGCTGTCAATTATGATCTGCACCGGGACAGGCTTTTTCCTGGTCTTGCTGCGGCCTTGATGGCGCGGCTCGATGTATTGGGCATCCGTGTGGCCAGCATCGTCAGTGAATACGGGCAGGGCATTTACGAGATCGCGCTTGGTGCTGAAACACCATTGCTGGCGGCGGATAATGCCATGCGGATGAAATCGCTGCTGCGCCAGCTCTGTGCGGAGAACGGATTGCTGGTGACGTTCATGGCGCGCTCCCGTCCGCCGGGCTCTGAAAGCGGATGCGGTTTGCATCATCATCAAAGCCTGTGGCAGGACGGACAGAATGTGTTCGCGGATGGAGGTGATCTGTCCGCACTGGGCCGCTCCTATCTGGCGGGATTACTGGCGGGCATGCGGGATGCGCATCTGCTGTTCCGCCCGACGATCAATGCCTATCGACGCATGGATCGGGAGGCATGGTCACCTGATCGGGCCGATTGGGGCATCGAAAGCCGCATGAGCGCTGTGCGTGTCATCCCCGGCGCCACTTCCGGGATGATGAGGCTGGAACACCGTGTGCCGGGTGCTGACGTCAATCCTTATCTGACGATCGCCGCCATGTTGGCTGCCGGGCTGGATGGCATTCAGACCGCGGCCGTGTTGTCTGATGATGTGGGTGGGCTGCCGGCTACGATCAGGGAATCTTTGACTGCATGGGAAGAATCAGAGCGCGTAACACGCTGGTTTGGAACTGAATTCCGCACACATATCGCGGCAAGAGGGCATGCGGAAGTCAAAGCCTTCGAACAGTGGCTGATGGCACATGTGACCGGGTTTGAATACCAGCGTTATTTCCACAGCGTCTAAGCGAAAAAGCGGACGGCCATGAGTTGGTCGTCCGCTTTTATCTTATTCTGCCGGCTGCGTAAGAGTATTACGGAGCATCTGTGCGGCAGAAACCATATTGATCAGTGCCGGCCTGACCTCTTTCCAATGGCGGGTTTTCAGTCCGCAATCCGGATTAACCCATATCTGTTCCGGCGAGAGATGATGGAGCGCCTTTTGCAGAAGGTCTGTCATTTCAGTGACACTCGGGACACGGGGTGAGTGGATATCATAGACACCCGGCCCGATTTCGTTTGGATAGCGAAAATCCGTGAATACATCGAGCAGTTCCATTTTGGAGCGGGATGTTTCAATAGAGATCACATCGGCATCCATCGCGGCAATGGCATCGATGATATCATTGAATTCAGAGTAGCACATATGGGTATGGATCTGCGTCGTGTTGCGGACACTGCCAGATGACAGGCGGAAGCAGGAAACAGCCCACTCCAGATAATGCTGCCAGTCGGAATTTTTGAGCGGCAATCCTTCCCGAAAAGCAGGCTCATCAATCTGGATGATGTTGATTCCTGCTGCTTCCAGATCAGACACCTCATCCCGAAGCGCCAGGGCAATCTGCTGGCAGACCTCCTTACGCGGAATGTCGTCACGCACGAACGACCATTGCAGCATTGTCACCGGTCCGGTCAGCATGCCTTTGACGGGCCGCTCTGTCAGGGACTGCGCGTAGCAGGCCCAGTCAACCGTCATGGCATGGGGACGGGAGACATCACCGAAGATGATCGGCGGCCGCACATAGCGTGATCCATAGCTCTGCACCCAGCCATGTGTGGTAAAGGCATAGCCGTTCAGTTGTTCACCGAAATACTGCACCATGTCATTGCGTTCGAATTCTCCATGCACCAGCACGTCAATGCCGGTTTCTTCCTGCCACCGTATCGCCTGTTCAGTTTCCTGACGCAGGAAAGCGGTGTATTCCTCTGTGCTGATACGCTTTTTCGCATGATCAGCTCGTGCCTTGCGCACAGTATCCGTTTGTGGAAAGGAGCCGATCGTTGTTGTCGGAAACAGGTTGAGTTTCAACGCTTCGCGCTGTTCCTGTGCCCGTATGGAGAACGGAGCCTGCCGTTTCGCCATCTCAGGTGAAAGGGATGCAATTCGGCTCCGAACGGATTGATCGTGAACCTTGCTGGATGATCTGCGATGTGATGCTGCCTCTGATGATGCTGCCAGGGCGTGGGAAACGGCATCGCGCCCATTGGCAAGCGCCAGACCGAGCGTGGTCAGCTCCTCCATTTTCTGCACTGAGAAAGCGAGCCACTGTCTGATCTCCGGATCAAGACCGGTTTCAGCCTGTAAATCAACCGGCACATGCAGCATCGAGCAGGATGGAGCGATCTGCACCCGATCCTGGCCGAGTTTTGCTATCACGGGTTCCAGCTGATCGAGCTTTGCCGTCAGATCAGTGCGCCAGACATTCCTTCCGTCGATGACGCCCAGCGAAAGCACCTGATGCCGCGGCATTGTGGCCAGAACATGATCAAGCTGTTCCGGTGCGCGCACCAGGTCGAGATGCAGACCCGCGACAGGCAGCATGCGAACCGTATCCAGCGCATCAACAATGCTGCCGAAATAGGTGGTGAGCATGATGTTGAGCGAGGGCAGCGCCTGATGCAGCGTATAATACGCATGACGCAGCGCGGCTTTGGCCACGGTGTCCAGATCGAGTACGAGGCATGGTTCATCTATCTGAACCCATTCCGCACCGGCATCGTGAAGCTGTGACAAAATCTCGATATAGACGGGAAGCAGTCTGTCGATCAGCGAGATCGGATCGAAATTGCCATCCCTGCTTTTGCTGAGTGTCAGAAACGTAACCGGTCCCAACAGCACGGGGCGTGTTTCGAGACCGAGTGCTTTTGCCTCCAGATATTCATCAAGTGGTTTGGAGGAACTCAGGGAAAATTGCTGATCATGATGCAGTTCCGGCACCATGAAATGATAGTTGGTGTCGAACCATTTGGTCATTTCCAGCGCGGGGACAGAAGCATTTCCACGCGCCATGGCAAAGTAAGTGTCGAGCGAGACCTTGCCGCCGGTCCATCCATAATGCTCTGGGATGGCTCCGACCATCACGGTGGTATCGAGCACATGATCATAAAGCGAAAAATCGTTCGACGGTATAACGGTTACGCCCAGACCGTATTGTCGGGCCCAGTTTGCCGCCCGTAAAGCAGCGGCGGTTTTTTGAAGCGCATCGGCATCGGATACGCCTGACCAGTAGGATTCCAGCGCAGATTTCAGTTCACGACGCGGACCGATCCGCGGCACGCCGAGCGTACTGACTGGCAGAGAAGAAAAAGACATCGGCTTACTCCAGAGAATGGAAGCAAAGGCCGAGCGGACGCATGCAGGAACACCCGCCACCGCAATGCAGAACCACCGCAATGCAGGAAACGGGCGTGCAGGCGCACCACCGGGACACCCCGCCCAGGGACGACTATGGTGTCGTGGCAGGTCTCCTGGCTCACGGGTCATCGCCTGCGATCCTGTCTTCCCGAGGGGAAAGCCTCAGTGACGTGGGTGGATGCAGGCTCGCCGCTTACAGTTGCGGGGGCAGCTCCGGCCTTGCTGATGCGCACCGGATTCCCTCTTGGCTCCGGCGTTCGTCTTTGACGGACCCGCAGAACCACGACCAGGCGTACATAGAAAAAAGAATCTCATCAGTCAATGCGGATATAAATATATCTTTATGTAAATTTTGGCGCGGACCGGATTGATGGCGTTATTGTTATGTTATAACATAACTTTATTGCCGTCGGGATTCGTGGCTGGTGTGAGGGTTTGCCCATGACAAGTTTGTGCCTTTCTTCCACGTCTCTCGCCTACCCGCGTTTCCTTTGTGATGAGCCAGTGCCGGACATCAGCCCGTTCTGTGAGAAAACAGCGCATCGCATCATAGCTGCCGGGTTAGAGAAGGGGGCGGCTGGTTTTTTCCCTCGCCAACTGGATAAGGTGGTGGCGCATGCGCTGGAATGCACACCTGATGGCAGCCTGCCGGAGATGCGTGTGATCGGGCCTTCGTCAGGAATGGCAGCTGCGGTGGAGGAGGTTGGTCGGGAGGCTGCTTTTGGTCCGGCCTGGCTGCGTGTCTGGCTGGCGCAGGATATAATGGCGCTCGGGCGTCTGTTTCAGGCCATTACTGGCGCAAAGGAACTTCTGGTGCGGCTGGAAGCCATCCGCACCGATGCCTGCCGCCGCTTTCATGCAGATCATGTCCACCATCGCCTGACCTGTACGTATCGTGGTCCGGGCACACAGTGGATTCAGCCGGATATGGCCACAGAATGGGAGCAGGGTAAGGCATGGCCTGCTTCTGCTATTCGTCAGGCACAGACTGGTACTGTGACCATCATGCGGGGCCGCCGGGCGGAAACGGCGCAGAAACCAGCCTTGCTGCATCGGTCTCCGCCTGTCGCGGGCAGCGGCATCACAAGGCTGTTTCTCGCCATTGATGATGCCACTGACCATGATAACGGTGATGGTATTATTCCGGAATGATCCAGGGCGTCACATACTGCATGACGACAACGAGTATGCCGAGCACCAGAGTCAGGATGATGCTGTGCCAGAAAGTGCGGGCCAGAACCGCGCCTTCCTGACCTTTCAGATTGGTGGTGGCAATACCGGTGGCGATATTCTGTGGGGAGATCATCTTTCCCATCACACCCCCGGAAGAATTGGTCGCAGCGAACAGAACCGGATTCAGATGAAGCTGATTGGCGGCCACGACCTGTAAATTCCCGAACAGGGCATTGCCGGATGTATCGCTTCCGGACAAAAACACGGCGATCCAGCCCAGAAAGGCGGAAAGGATTGGAAAGGCCGGTCCTACCGACGCAACGGCCAGACCAAGTGTATAGGTCATGCCTGAGTAATTCATCAGATAGGCGAGGCCGATGATCAGCGCGACGGTCAGAATGGCAATGCGTGTCTGCCGCCATGTTGCCACCATGGCACCGAGGAAGCCGCGTGGTCCGATGCCAACCATCAGCGAGGTCAGGATGGCGGCCAGCAGAATGGCCGTACCACTGGCCAGCGGCTGGAACACCCAGCTGGCGGCATAAGGTTTGCCATACAGGGTTATGAACACGGCATGATCCAGTCCTGGCCAGGGAATTTTATGGGCCCCGATCTCGAAGACGCGTAATGACGTCCAGATGATCACCACGGCGGAGACCGTGAGCCAGGGCAGCCAGCCCTGCCATGATGGTATTGGCGCACGATCGGATTGCAGTTTTGCCGCGGTCTGGCTGCGATCAATACGGAAAGCAGGATCAGGTTCAGGCTGCCATATCCGCAGGAAGCCGATAGTGGCGGCAAGAGCGGACAAAGATGAAAGAACGTCGGTCAGCTTGTAGTCGATGAAGTTGGAAGAAATGAACTGTCCCAGCGCAAAGCTGCTGCCGGATACAAGCAAAACCGGCCAGAGCGCACGAACCGAGCGCAGGCCGCCATAAACGGCCATTACATAGAAAGGCAGCAGCAGGGCCAGCAGTGGCAGCTGCCGCCCGACCATGGAAGCCAGCACGGTGTCAGGCAGGCTGGTGACTTGCCCCAATACGGTCACCGGTGCCCCCAGCGCACCGAAAGCGACGGGTGCGGTATTGAAGATCAGGGTGTAGGTCAGCGCTTCGATCGGCGGGAAGCCGACCAGCACCAGCAGGGCGCTGGTAATGGCGATGGGGGTGCCGAAACCGGAAACCCCTTCCATCAGCGCCCCGAAGCAGAAACCGATCACGATCAGAACCACCCGCCGATCATCCGGCAGATGGTCGATCACCCAGTCGCGGAATGCGTCGAAGCGTCGTGATTGAACAGCGACATTGTAGAGTACCAGCGCGTTGAACACGATCCACATGACCGGCCAGAGCGCGAATGTTACGCCGGCGGCAATGCTGTTGAACGCGATGGCAGGCGGGCATTGCCATATCAGAACGGCGCAGAGCAGGCCCACCACCAGTCCCGCCAGAGAAGCCTGCCAGGCTGGCCGCCGCACGATACCAAGCAGGATGAGAACGGTGGCAATGGGGAGGATCGCCCCCAGAAAAGACAATGGCAGGCTATCCGCAATGGGTCTGAGAATTTGCTGAAACATGATAAGGAATTGTCCGGTCCTGTGCTGAAGGATGGGCTTCAGTGGATGGGTTGCGTGTGGAACGGCACGGAAAAAAACCGAATTTCGGTATCATGGTATTTCTGGTACAGGACAAGGGCCATTCAGTCTCTGGCAGGAGAGAATTTGGACAGAGACTGGTTCAGTGCGTTGCATCCGGGTCAGCTCCGGTCCGGCAATCTGTGCGCAAGGCATCGATCATCCGCATGTCTGTGGCATCCAGACTGAAATCGAACAGAGCGATATTGTCTTTGATGCGGGCTGACGTGGCTGATTTCGGAATGACCGCGCTGCCATTCTGAAGATGCCATCGCAATACGATCTGCGCGGGACTGCGTTGATGTCTGGCTGCAATAGTCGCAAGCTTTTCGTCATGCAGCATGCTTCCGCGTGCCAAAGGGCTCCAGGCCTGCGTCACGATGCCTAGTGAGGCATGAAAGGCACGCAAGGCGGGTTGAGGCAGAGCCGGATGCAACTCCACCTGATTGAGACAGGGGATCACACCCGTTTCATCAATCAGCCGGCGCAGATGGGCTGGCTGAAAATTGGAAACGCCAATCGACCTTACCCGGCCTTCTCTTTGTAGGCGGATCAACGCACGCCATGTGTCTACATAACGATCACGCGCAGGTACAGGCCAATGGATCAGATAGAGATCCAGATATTCAAGCCTCAGCCTTCCCATGCTAAGATCGAAGGCGCGCAGGGTCTGGTCATAGCCCTGATCGTCATTCCAGAGCTTGGTAGTGATGAACAGTTCGCTGCGAGGAACGGCGGCTGAAGCAATGGCAGCTCCTACCTGCTCCTCATTGCCATAGAAAGAGGCGGTATCAATCAGCCGGTATCCGGCTTCAATCGCGGTATGAATGGCCGGTTCAACCTGATTGCCGGTTATTTTGTAGACGCCAAGCCCGATCTGGGGAATGGCATGCCCATCATTCAGGGACAGCAGCGGAACCTGCGATGACGCGATGGAGGCCATTGGGAAGTCTCCTTTCTGACAGGTTTTTGTCAAAGCGATGGCGGTTTTTCCAGCCAGTGAGCCATACCGGCGGCGGCTGCTCGTCCGGTGGCAAAGCATGCCTGAAGCAGATATCCGCCGGTTGGAGCCTCCCAGTCCAGCATTTCACCCGCCACGAACAGGCCGGGTCTGCTGCGGATCATAAATTGCTTATCCACGGCTTCCCATTTCACACCACCAGCGGTGGAGATGGCACGTTCCAGAGGCTGTATCCCCGTCAGACGCAGGGGCACGGACTTGATCAGAGCGGCGAGGCGTCCCGGATCGGCTGGTGGAGAGACCGTGCTTTCCCTCAACAGATGGCTTGCGGCAGAGGACAGGGTCAGGGCTTTGCGCAACGTGTTCGAGAGAGATTCCCTGCTGCGGGCGCGTGCGAGTTTGGCTGCCATAATGTCTTCCGCCATATCCGGGCGCAGATCGAG
The DNA here is from genome assembly GCF_001889545.1 of Granulibacter bethesdensis. Classification (NCBI taxonomy): domain Bacteria; kingdom Pseudomonadati; phylum Pseudomonadota; class Alphaproteobacteria; order Acetobacterales; family Acetobacteraceae; genus Granulibacter; species Granulibacter bethesdensis. The sequence goes on from NZ_CP018194.1 coordinate 915,878, forward strand.
ACAGAGATCGGCATGGCCGTTCCGTTCGATCAGGTCGCGCAGGCGGGCGGAAAGGGCATAAATCGGGCCACCTTCCAGCCCGTAAGTGGTGATGATCAGATCGCCTCGCGCAGTCTGATCGGGTTCTCCGGCAATGGACAGGGCGATGTTTTTGAGGGCCGTTCCTTCATGCCGCATGAGGAAAAACGGTGTCCATGGTCTGGAAAATCCGCAATTCGCGGGTTTCAGCGGTGCGACCGGCAGCCCGGCCTTTGTCAGAGGCGTCACCCAGTCACCATTGCTGCCCAGCCGGGGCCAGGAGGCTCCTCCGAGGGCCAGCAGAGTGGCCGCAACAGGAGGAGGCTGGAGAGTGCCGCCATCCGGGCCGCTGAGCAGGAGGGAGCCATCCGGCTGCCATCCGTGCCATTCATGTCTGGTATGGATGGTGACGCCCTGTGCGGTCAGCCGCTCCAGCCAGGCGCGAAGCAGGGGAGAGGCTTTCATCGCCCGCGGAAACACGCGCCCGCTGCTGCCCACGAACAGGGATTGGCCCAGCCCCTCGGCCCAGTGACGCAGGGCATCAGGTGGAAAAGCGCGGAGCGCTGCTTCCAGTGACGGACGCGCGGAGCCATAGCGTGTCAAAAAATCGGTCAGCGGTTCGGAATGGGTCAGATTGAGGCCACCGCGTCCGGCCATCAGAAGGCGGCGGGCGGGGGACGGCATTTTCTCATAGACATGGACTGTATGGCCGAGGGCAGAAAGATGCTCGGCGGCGAATAATCCGGCTGGCCCCGCACCGATGATCGCGATACCGCTCATCGGAGGGCAGGCCGCAGCAGACAACGTGGCAGGACAGGATTCGTGCAGGACATGACGGCGAGATGATAGCGGCTTTCCAGATGCTCGTCTTGACGGGCGCACTCGGAATTGTGGCCGCCTGGATGCTGGCGCGTCCGGTCAAATCGCTTTGGCTGCGTGTTACGCCTGCCTGCATGCATGCTATTGCGGGAACGTACAGCCTGTTCCTGCTGTGGCGTGGGCAGAATGAGCCGGTGAGGGGAGCCTCGTTTGGCGTGGCGCAATTCGGTCTCATGGCATTCTGGCTGATTGCGGCGGCTGTTATGATCGCTATGGGGATGCTGGTGTTCCGCTCGGTCGGGCGGAGGCCGCCCATTCTGCTGGCCGGGCTGCATGCGACGCTGGCAATGGGGGGCGTGCTGATGCTGGCCGCTTATGTTGCCTTTCCGGGGCCGTGAAACAGAACAAGGGGGCTGACTGCCCCCTTGTTCGTTACTGATTGGATCGCGTTTGACTCAGGCGGCAGGCTGCGGGTCTTCGTAGCAGCCGGACTGGCGGGCGCGTTCCCGCACCAGAGCCAGCACCAGCTCGCAGGACGGCATCGGTGTCCCGGTGACATGACCCAGTTCCACCACCGCACCCAGCAGTGCGTCGATTTCCATCGGGCGGCCACGTTCCAGATCCTGCAACATGGACGTCTTGTGCACGCCGACCTCGGCCGCGCCATCGATGCGCTTTTCCAGATCGATGCCGAAGCGCACGCCGAGCTTTTCGGCCACGATCTGGGCCTCGCCCATCATGCCCCGGCAGGTCTGGCGCAGGTCGGGACGGGTGGTGATGATGTCGAGCGTGGCACCGGTCAGGGCGCTGATCGGGTTGAAGCAGAGATTGCCCCAAAGCTTGACCCAGATTTCATCACGGATGCGCGGACGCACCGGCGCTTTCAGACCGGCAGCGATCATGGCCTTGCTCAGCGCGTCGATACGCGGAGAACGGCTGCCATCGGGTTCGCCGAGTGAGAAGCGATCGCCATAAGTGTGTTCAATCACCCCCGGCTCCACCACTTCGGAGGCCGGATAGACCACGCAGCCGATGGCCTGGCTGGGAGGGATGATGTCCCACAATTTTCCACCCGGATCGACGCTTTCCACCCGACGGTTGGCGTGTTCGCCTTCCAGACCGTAAAAATACCAGTAGGGCACGCCATTGATACCGGTGACGAGTGCGCTGTCCGGTCCCATCATCTGTGCGATGGACGGGGCGGCGCCGGGCAGGGAATGCGCCTTCAGCGTCACGAACACATAATCCTGAATGCCGGCCTCTGCCGCACTGCCGACAGCGCGCACGGCGACGGTGTCACGCTCACCATCCCTGATCAGGGTCAGCCCATTCTGTTGCAGGGCGGCAAGTTGTGGCCCGCGTGCCACGAGGGTGACATCCACCCCGGCTTTCGCAAGCTTGAAGCCAAGCAATCCACCGATGGCACCGGCGCCGAAAATGGCGACTTTCATCGTCTCGATCCTTGCGTAGGACGGCCTTGTATAGCTGGCCGTGTTCATCATGGCGGGTCAGGCGACGCAGCAGGAAAACCATCTGCACCGCCTTGTTTCATGCGTTGGAAAAGACGGCGCTTACGCTGTCAGTCCCAGCTTTTCCGCCAGACCGATGCGCTGCAGCTTGCCGGTGGCGCCTTTCGGAATTTCCGTCAGGAACACAATCTTGCGGGGCACCTTGAAGGCTGCCAGACGCTGGCTGAGATAGTCACGAATCTGGTGCTCGTCGGCGGTCTGGCCCTCATGCAGCACAATGGCGAGGCCGGCTTCTTCCCCCAGCTTGTCATGCGGAATGGCGAAGGTCAGGCATTGCTGTACCGCCGGGTGTTCCATCACGACGTTATCGACTTCAAGCGGGCTGAATTTTTCCCCGCCACGATTGATGATTTCCTTGATACGCCCGGTCAGCCACAGATACCCGGCCTCGTCGATCTTGCCCTGATCGCCGGTGCGGAACCAGCCATCATGGAAACCCTTCAGATTGGCATCCGGGTTGTTCTCATACCCTGCCGTCACGTTACGGCCACGGATCACGACCTCACCCAGCTGGTTCGGGCCGAGAATGGTACCATCGTCATCCATGATTCCGACTTCAGGACCGGCCGCAATGCCGACGCTGCCGGCATAATGCGGACGCGGGGGCAGCGGATTGGAGCACATCTGATGGGCGGCTTCCGTCATGCCGTAGGCTTCCAGCACGGGTACGGAGAACGCATCCTCCAGATCCTTCATCACCTGCGGCGGCAGGGAGGAGGAGGAGGAACGGATAAAGCGCAGTCGGCTTTTGGCGATGGTGTCCTTATTGCGTCCGGCCAGACCAAGAATGGCCTGATGCATGGTCGGCACTGCCGTATACCAGCTCGGGTTCGCTTCAGAGAACCAGGAGAAGAATTTGAACGCATTGAAGCCAGGCGTTGCCACCACGGATGCACCCGCCGCCAGAGAAGACAGGGTGGCGGCGATCAGCCCGTGAATGTGGAACAGCGGCATGATGTTCAGGCACACATCGATCGGGGTCAGCGCCAGCGTTTCAGCAATATGAATCGCGGAAGCAGAGACATTGATCTGACGCAGCGGCACGATCTTCGGGCGGGAGGTGGTGCCGGATGTATGCAGGACCAGCGCGATATCCTCGGCCTGCGGAGTGCCCGCCTCGCGCGGCTGACCGCTCAGCCCTTCCGGCAGCGCCAGTGAGAAATCTCCCGCGCCGGAGGTTTCGATCGGGTCCAGCTCGATCACCGGGATGGAGCGGCGTGCCGCGACGATGCGGGCCGGGCTTTCCATGCCGCGCTGGATCACCAGCGCCTTGGCGTTGAGATCGGACAGGTAGAAGTCGAATTCTTCTTCCTTGTAGGCGGGATTCAGTGGTGCGGTCGTGGCGGCATGGGCAACGGCGATGAAGCTGGCAGCCATTTCAGGTCCGTTGGGCAGCACGATGGCCACGCGGTCACCGCGGCCAATCCCGGCCTTACCCAGCGTTTCGGCCGTACGGGCGGCCAGGGCGCGCAGCCCTGCATAGGTCAGTGCGGTGCGACCGGGCGCGCCGATGGCGGGCGCATCGGCGGCGCCGCGTGTCAGCAGGCCCTGAATCGTGTCAGCGAAATACTCGGTCATCGTATCCCCTCGATGTCATGAGCGGTTATGCGTGGGACGATCCGCAGGCTCTGCCACCCCGGTAGAGGCGGATCGTGCGCCGGAGCAGGCGCAAGGCAGGAAATCTTCGTAAGGTTGTTATCAGGGCCGGACGCAATGATGGCCGCCCGGCCCTGACAGGTCCGTCTCAGTCGTAAGACACCGGAGACAGAGAAAGTCCGTTTTCTTCCATGGCCCGGATATTGGCGTGCCGCAGTGGCTTCAGCACGAACAGGGCCAGAATGGCGGCCAGAGCATTGCTGGCGGCGGCGACATAGAACACGGCCTCCCAGCTTCCGGTATGGGCCGTGATGATGGAGCTGACCGGAACCAGCAGGGCGGAGGTGCCCTTCGCCGTATACAGCATACCGTAATTGGTAGTGGCATATCGGCGGCCAAATGTATCGGTGCAGGTGGCCGGGAACAGGCTGTAGATTTCACCCCAGGCGAAAAACACCAGGCCGGTGACGATCACGAAGGCAACCGGGCTGTGCGCATAGTGCAGCAGGGCGAAAATACCCAGTGCCTCGATCCCGAACGCGATGAACATGGTCAGTTCACGACCGATACGGTCAGAGACCCAGCCGAAGAACGGGCGTGTCAGACCATTCAGAACACGATCAAGGGACAGGGCGAAAGTCAGCGCAGGTAGTGTCAGGCCCAGCAGGGTTACCGGCATCTGATCGACACCATAATCTCTGGCGATGACCGCGATCTGCGCCGTTGCCATCAGCCCGCCGGTGCAGACCAGAACGAACATCAGATACAGCAGCCAGAAAACCGGATGACGCAGGGTCTGGGCCGGCGTCTTGCCTTCCAGCTCTCCTGTGGCGCTACTGGAATCGATGGCGGAGGGTGCCTTTTTCGGGGCAACCAGGAACATGGAGGCAATCATCACGATCACACCCTGCCCGAGACCAAAGGTCAGGAAGGCTGATTCATAACCGTGAGAGGCAATCCAGGATGAAATCGGCACGATGGTAACGGCCGAGCCAGCGCCGAACCCTGCTGCGGTGATGCCGGAGGCGAGACCGCGCTTGTCCGGGAACCATTTCAGCGCATTGCCGACGGTGGCACCATAGACCAGACCGCACCCGACACCACCGACGGCGGCAGCGGTGTAGAGCACGATCAACGAATCGGCCATGCTGTCGATGGTCCAGGAGGCAGCGATCAGCACCCCACCCGCCAGAACGGCCAGTCTGGGACCATAACGGTCAACCAGCCAGCCTTCGATCGGCACCAGCCATGTTTCGGTCAGAACGAAAACCGTAAAGGCCACCTGGATGGCGGCGCGTCCCCAATGATGCGCCTTGTCGATCGGCAGGACGAACAGGGTCCAGCCGTACTGCAGGTTCGCAATCATCACCATGCAGACGACGCCAAGCGCCAGCTGCAGCCAACGGGATCCCGGTGGCTGGAGGGCGGTTCCACTCATAATGCTTAGGCTCCCTAACATTGCGGGAAACTCATCCCCACATTGATTTTCTTTCTACAAAACCCCCGACAGCTTGTTAAGTGTTGCGGGGGCGAAATTTTATGCTTTTATGACAGGATAAGAAGAAATTTTCAAACAAAATATATCTATTTGGCTTTATAATTGATCGTCCTCTTGAGGGAGAGGGGGATCGCGTGGCATTGGCAGCCTTTGAACCGTGGAACTGGCCCTGACGAATGCTGCGCCGTCTGTATGATCGTATCCTGTCTCTGGCCTCTTCCCCGCGCGCACTATGGTGGCTTGGGCTGATTGCATTCGCCGAAAGCAGCTTTTTCCCCATCCCTCCCGATGCATTGCTGATTCCCATGTGCGTGGCACGACCGGAACGCGCCTGGCGTTTCGGCCTGATCTGTACGTTGGCCAGTGTTGCTGGGGGAGCGTTGGGATACTGGATTGGCTTTGCCCTGCTCGATGCCGTGGCAAGACCTATTCTGGAACTGTATCATTATGAACACGCCATTACGCGTTTTCAGGAAACCTATGCGCAGTACGGGCTGTGGGTGATCCTTCTGAAGGGGCTGACCCCAATCCCTTATAAGATCGTTACGATCGGCTCCGGCGCAGCGCATTTCAATTTTGGTATCTTCATGCTCGCCAGTCTGGCGACCCGTGGGCTGCGTTTTTTTCTGGAAGCGGCGTTACTGCGCCGCTTCGGTGCCCCGGTCAGTCATTTTGTGGAAAAGAGGCTGACACTGGTGACGACTTTGTTCGCGCTGGCAGTGGTTGGCGGCTTTGTCCTCTTGAAGCTCCTCTGACTGGGCTTTCCCTCTCCCCCCCTGGAACCTCCTCAAATCCTCTGCGTTTGAGGCGTATCATGAGGGCAGGTCTTTTTTGGCCTGTCCGATTGATTTGTATCCTTATAAAACAGTCCCCTTATCATAACGGACGTTCTATAAGGATAATCTGCGATTCTACACCTGTCAGGCTCATGACAGGCCGTTTGTCGCGCGTGACCTTTATGCCTGCGGGGAGGAGTTCCTCATGATTACGTTGAATATCAACGGCGCCGATCACCAGTTCGATCTGCCGGAGGACATGCCTCTGTTGTGGGCATTAAGGGATGTGGCCGGGCTTACCGGTACGAAATTCGGTTGCGGTATTGCCCTGTGCGGGGCGTGCACTGTTCATATGGACGGGGAAGCAGTTCGCTCCTGCACCCTTCCGTTGGGAGAAGCCGCCGGTCACAAGATCGTGACTATTGAGGCGGTCGGGGATACCCCGGCAGGGGCGAAAGTTCAGAAAGCCTGGCTTGATATCGAGGTCGTCCAGTGCGGGTACTGCCAGTCGGGGCAGATCATGGCGGCAACCGCCCTGTTGAATGCACATCCCCACCCAACAGATGACGATATCGATGCGGCCATGAGCGGCAATATCTGCCGTTGCGGCACTTATCCCCGCATCAGGCGCGCCATCAAGCAGGCAGCGCAGGCATAAGGGGGAAGCCATGAACCATACCACTCTTTCCCGTCGCGGCCTTCTGGCCGGAGGGGCCGCTCTGGTTATCGGCACATGGCTGCCGCGCAGCCGCTACGCAAAGGCAGAAGGGGCTACAGAACAGACCGACCGCTCATTTGCGCCCAATGCCTTTATTCGTGTGGCACAGGATGGCGGCATCACGTTGATCATGCGTGATGTAGAAATGGGGCAGGGCATCTGGACCGGAGCGTCCATGCTGCTGGCTGAGGAACTGGAGGTTGGGCTCGATCAGATCACCCCTCAATTTGCGCCGCCGAATGACGAATTATATGCTTCTCCCATTCTTCAGATTCAGGCCACTGGTGGTTCGACGTCTATCCGCGGCGACTACAAGGAATTTCGTATGGCCGCTGCTACGGCACGCAGCGTGCTGGTGCAGGCTGCCGCCCGCGAGTGGGGCGTGTCGCCCAATGAATGCGTCGTGAAGCGTGGCGTTGTCAGCCACCAGGCTTCTGGCCGCAGTGCACCATACAAGGATTTTGTGGCTGTTGCCGTGACATTGCCGGTGCCGAAAGACGTACCGCTCAAGGATCCGAAAGACTGGACATTGATCGGTCATTCGCAACGGCGTCTGGACACCCCCCCAAAGGTTAATGGCACGGCCATATATGGGATTGACGTTAAACTGCCCGGTTTGAAGGTCGCGACAGTCGAGACATGCCCCGTCCTCGGCGGGAAGCTGGTTTCGATGGATGAGAAGGCTGCGCGGGCCATTCCCGGCGTGCGGGATGTTCTTAAGCTGGATCACGCTGTGGCTGTGGTGGGCGACCATTTCTGGGCTGCAAAGCAGGGTGTGGAAGCACTCCATATCGTCTGGGACGAGGGACCAAATGCGCAGGTCTCACAGGCCGGGATCGTGGAGGGCCATAAGGCTGCCTCCCGAACGGATGGCCTGACGGCGCGCAAGGTGGGTGATCCGGAAGGCGCATTGTCCAGGGCAGCCAGCAGGATTGAGGCGGTGTACCAATTGCCTTTTCTGGCTCATGCGCCCATGGAGCCGATCAATTGCACAGTACATGTGCGTAAGGACAGTGCCGAAGTCTGGTGTGGCACTCAGGTTCCGGCGCGTGCGCAGGATGAGGTCGTGCAGGTGACCGGTCTGCCCAAAGACAGGGTTCAGGTCCATAATCATATGATCGGGGGTGGGTTCGGGCGTCGGCTGGAGTCTGAATATGTCCGTCAGGCTGCTGCTTTCGGTCGTCAGGTTTCTTACCCGTTAAAGCTGATCTGGACGCGGGAGACCGATATTCGTCACGATCGGCTTCGGCCTTACTATTATGATACCTTGTCCGGTGGGTTGGATGCGGATGGCAAGGTTATCGCATGGACGCACAAAACCACGGGTGCCAGTGTGTTGGCTCGCTGGGCACCGGTGGCAATGCCGAAAACAGGCATTGATCCCGATCTGATAGAATGTGCTGAAACACCCTATGACATTCCAAACATGCGTAATTCATGGGTGCGTCACGAGCCGCCCGGTGTCGTTGTTGCATGGTGGCGGGGTGTTGGGCCGGCACATAATATTTTTGTGGTGGAAAGCTTTGTGGATGAGCTTGCCGCTGCAGCCAGACAGGATCCGCTGACCTTCCGCCGCACATTGTTGCATAAAAACCCCCGCGCATTGGGTGTGCTGAACGCAGCCGCTGAAAAGGCAGGCTGGGGAACGTCCCTTCCGCCGCGCCACGGGCGTGGCATCATGGTACAAAACGCCTTCGGTAGTTATCTCTCAGTCGTGTGCGATGCCGAAGTAAAGCCGGATGGGACGGTCCGTCTGCACAGGCTGGTTGCAGCGATGGATTGTGGACGAGCAATCAATCCGGATTCTGTTCGGGCGCAAATCGAGGGTGGGCTGGTATTCGGCTTGACGGCTGCGCTTTATGGCGAGATCACGCTTGAAAAAGGCCGTGTTCAGCAATCAAATTTCAATGATTACCGTATGCTGCGGATGAATGAGGTTCCTCCGATCGATATTGTGCTGATCGATAGTACCGAAGATCCAGGTGGTTTGGGAGAAACCGGTACTGCGGCAGCATTCCCTGCCATTGCGAATGCTGTTTTTGCGGCGACTGGAAAGCGTATCCGGCGTTTACCGCTTGGTCTGGGACAGCTGGCAGATGCGTGAGCGTGGCAGGAAGGGATGCATTTCAATGTCTGATCTTACAGAAATTGCTCATCAGGATTCCTGTTCCACATTTTCCTCTGGTACACTGTCAGGGCTTGGACGCGCCATCACGACGGGATTGGCAACTTTTGCAATAGCGACCTGTGTGGCGGGCAGTGATATGGCCCATGCCGGGGAGAGTGCTCATGATGCACTGGTTGAAAAAGGAAAATATCTGACGACGGCAGCGGATTGTGAATCATGCCATACCGCAAAAGGGGGTGTTCCTTTCGCCGGCGGTCGGGAGTTCAAGCTGCCGATGGGCGTTTTATATGCGCCGAATATCACGCCGGATAAGGAGACAGGAATCGGCGACTATACGGATGACGAATTTGTTTCAGCCATGTGGGATGGAATAGGGCGCGGCGGTCGACATTTATATCCGGCTTTTCCTTATACGTCGTATACGAAACTGTCACGGGATGATGTGCTGGCAATCAAGGCGTATCTGTTCAGTCTCAAGCCTGTTCATGCCGTCTCTCCTTCAAACAGCATGAGTTTTCCTTTCAGCCAGCGTTGGCTGATGGTGGGATGGAACATGCTGAACAATCCGAACAGACGGTTTGAACCTGATTCTTCCAGGTCTGCGGAATGGAACCGCGGCGCCTATCTGGTGGAGGCGCTTGGCCATTGCGGTGAATGTCACACGCCGCGCGGATGGACCTATGGCATGAAAAACAGCCGTGCCCTGTCAGGTGAGACGATGCAGGGTTGGAAAGCCTACAATATTACCAGTGATCCCAAGCAGGGAATTGGTGACTGGTCCGAGAGTGAGCTTGAAGCCTATCTGGCTACAGGTCATAGCGATGGTCGGGGCAGCGCCTCCGGACCCATGGCAGAAGCGGTCAGTTACAGCCTGAGCCGTCTGACCCATGATGATATTCACGCTATGGCGGTTTATCTGAAAGCCGTGCCACCGATTGCAGATGGTGTCGGTGTTGCACCTGCTCCAGAGCAGGCGAAGACGTCAGATTCCGCTACTTCCGCAAACAGCGAGGGTGGCCGCCTCTTTGCCGGTGCATGCAAAGGCTGTCACACACTCAGCGGAGCCGGGAGGCAGACGATCTATGCCGGCATTGCCGGAGCAGCCACCGTCTCCGATCCGGAGGGTACTAATCTCGTTCGCATTCTGCTTGATGGTTCGGTGCTTGATATAGAGAAAAACGGCCTCCCTACCGTGCATGCGTTCATGCCTTCCTTTGGCCTGTCACATACCGATGCGGAACTGGCCGTGCTCTCCAACTATGTGCTTGGCCATTTCAGTGGCGTGCGTGGAACTGTCACGGCAGATCAGGTGAAGGATGCACGCACTGCACAATGAGGTGGTTCAGACGGTGGTAAACTGAAACCCGATTTGATGACGGTAGAGTTCACCTGGCTTGATTATCGAGTAGGGAAAGCTGCTGTGATGCGGGGCATCCGGATAATTCTGCGCTTCCAGTGCAACCCCCGCATAGCGCTGATGAAGCAGACCGTTCAGCCCTTTAAACTGGCCGGTCAGATTATTGCCTGTATAGACCTGCAAACCTGCCTGAGTTGTCATGACGCGCAAAAGGCGACCATTATCGGGATGATACAGCCCCGCCACGTTACGCGGATGCTCGGTCACCCGACCTTCAAGGCAGAAACAGTGATCAAGCCCGCCTGCGATTTTCAGTTGCGGATGATCTGATAACAGGATTGTGCCCAGCATGGCAGGCTGCTGGCAATCAAATGGGGTATTTGCGACGAAACGGGGCGGAGAAAACGGAATCTGGGCAGAATCCGTCGCCAGATACTGTGTGGCAGCAATCTGGATTACATGATCGTGGATTGTGCCCGCAGCCCCCAGATTGAAATACGGATGTGCGCTGAGATTGATCGCAGTCGGTTTGTCAGTCTGTGCGGTCAATGTCAGCCAGAGTGTATCCCCCACCAGCCTGTACTCTGCTTCTGCATAGACTTCTCCGGGGAAGCCCTGATCGCCATCAGGACTGTTCAGACCGAAGGTAATACTTTCCGCGTCGTGCCGCACAACGCCCCAGAGTCTTTTGCCAAAACCATTCGGCCCGCCATGGCGTGTATTGCCATTTTCGTTGGTGGCCAGACGATGGCGAGCACCATCAATCCGTAAATCCCCTCCTGCTATCCGGTTGGCATAGCGGCCTAGCACGACACCCAGCGATCCACCTTCCGCCGCGTACGCTTCAGCACTGTCATGACCAAGCAACACATGGCCCCATGCTCCATCACGGTCTCTGCTCATGATGGAGACCATCCGCGCACCGTCATCGGTAAAAGCAACCTGCAGATGCTCATTACTGGCCCGGAAAAGGGAGGCTTTCTGGCCGTCTGCTGTGTTCCCGAAAGGGAAGTGCTCCATTGATATCGCCTTTTTGTAACGAGGCGATTATTTCCGCTTTGTATGGCGTGCGACAAGCCCTTTGCAGTCATCCACGGAACCAATTCCCGTCTGGATGGTCGGTAATAAGGCGAGCGGAGGGAACAGAATCCCAAGACCAATTGCAGCTCCCGCCCTGATCCCCAGTTCTGCCCCCGGCGTAATGGAAGGATTTTTGAATGTCCCGCCGATATTGATTGGCGTCGGAAGGGAGCCAATCGTAAAATGGTTTGCCTCCGTACGGATGGCATAATCCAGTGTTTCTGTACGAAGGTTGATTATCCCTGTGCCACGTATGTCGGATTCCGTTGTATCGATGGCAAATAGCTGTGTATTCATCACGCCTTGCTTCAGCGTATAATCGGCGATCATACAGCGGATCTGTGCTTTGGAGGGGATACCCAGCGCGGACAGAACCGCGTTGCCGAACTGAAGTCCAGACAGGCTGACCAGAAGCGCACTGATATTACCTCCGTGGCCCATGGTCAGGCGCAGATATCCATCGCCATGACCAAGCATCTGGGCAACAGAGTTCCCCTTTGTCTTGATGCTGGCCTCTCCACCAATCAGGCCGCCTCCTGTGAAGCCGGAAACAGATTTCAGCAGGCGCTGTAATTCAATTTTGTGAAAAGAAATGCTGGCATCTGCAAGAATGGTGTTGCCATCCGGTGCCAAATCGATGGTGCTGCTGACATCACCCTTGCCAATCCCGAAGGAAAGGGGATGAAGCTGGATATGACCATCAACGATATCCATCACCACCGCCACATTATCCAATGGCATGGATCGGCCCAGGATCGATTGGCTTTTATAACGCAGGTGAATATCGGCCGCTTTGAGCTTTGGAATACTGATCGGGCGGGTCGGAAAAAATTGAGGGCTGGCTTCTGCTTTGGCGACTGCTTTTTTTTGTTCGGCGGTTTGTCCCGGTGTAGTTGTTTTTCCGGGTGTGGAACCGATAAAACCGCCCAGATCATCAAGATCAACCTTACGGCTGTAAAGATCGGCTGTTACAACAGGCCGGGTGCTGGAAGGGTCGACTATGATGGAGCCGTTCAGGTCGCTGGACCCTACATGGCCGGTAAAATTCTCGACTTTGACCCGGTGCTCTGCATAGGTCATATGCCCTTTAATATCGTAAGGCGGAGTCTGGGGAATGGGGATTCCGGTCAGCGGATACAGGGCCGCCATATCGGCCCCTTTCAGCGTCAATGTCAGATCGGCCCCGGCGAAATGCAGCGGATCGGCAATAGTGCCACGCAAGGAGCCTTTGGTCGGGCCATTCTCCAGATGGAGTGACAAAGGATAGACTGTATGATCCTGCCGCAAGGTCAGTACGTCTCCGGCGACCAGCCCACCCGTCATCGGCTGTCCGGCATAGCTGCCTTTGGCATCTGCGATCAGGGCATTTTTGCCGGTGCTGTCAGGGCCTGTTGCCAGGGTGATCGAAACATCGGCTTTTAACGGTGCATCCTGAAACAGGATGGTGCCGCCCTCTATCTGCAAGGTTCCGATTTCAGGGCTATCACGCTTATCGGCGGCAGCTTCTGACTTGTCTTCGCTTTTGCCTGATGGAAATGTCCAGTTATTGCGATTGTCTTCCGTCCTGATCAGGTGAAGCGCTGGTTTCGTCAGGGCGATGCGAGGAATGGCAATGAGGTGCTCCCGCACATAGCGCAGGACATCAACCTCTATTTCCAGTCGTTCTATATGGGCAAACTCGTTTTTGCCGTCCTGTTGGCCTGACTGTTTTCCATCGGAAGAGGGAGGAACAGGAAATCCATCAGGCTGGGCGATATGCACCCCCTCCAATTCAACGCTGGTGATCCGCCCGGGATGGAGATTGAAATGTGTCAGGCTGACGTTCCGACCCAGCACCTGACTGAGTTGCGATGCCACAAGGGGCCTGAACCAGTTCCAGTCCCATAACAGGATCAGCGCAACTATACCTCCGCCCACAAAAGCTGTGCTGATCAACCATTTTTTCTTGCGTGCGGAGGGTGCCATCCTTTGCTAACGGCGGGATAAACGCCGGGTTGCGCCAGCAGGAAAGAAGGCAGGAAACCCTGCTTTTTATCAGGGATCCTGCCAATCCTCATGCCATGTGCGCCCATCACGTTCTATCAGGGCAATGGAGGCAGTCGGCCCCCAGCTTCCGGCCGGATACATGCGTGGGCCTTCGGTACTGTTGCGCCAGGCTTCCAGAATTGGATCGCTCCATATCCAGGCGGCTTCCACTTCATCCCGCCGCATGAACAGGGAGGGGTTGCCGCGCACCGTATCCATCAGCAGGCGCTCATACGCATCCGGGTAGCGCATGCCGAACGCTTCCTCAAAACTGATGTTCAGCCGTGCCGGCCGCAGCCTCAGCCCACCCGGACCGGGATCTTTCTGCATTGTCACCAGTCGCATGCCTTCATCCGGCTGCAGACGGATGACCAGCCGGTTCGCCTGTAACTCCGTGCTGTCTGAAGGGAAAATCGAGTACGGGACATGTTTGAACTGGATGACGACTTCGCTGACTTTCTGCGGCAGGCGTTTGCCGGTGCGCATGTAGAACGGCACGCCCGCCCAGCGCCATGATCTGACTTCCGCTTTCAGGGCTACAAAGGTTTCGGTTACCGTTGGATGTCCAACCTCATCGACATAGCTGTTGACCGCGCGACCCTGAATCGCCCCTTTTCCGTACTGGCCACGCACGGTAGACAACGCGACCTCATGCTCAGCCAGTGGTTTCAGGGCACGCAGAACCTTCAGCTTTTCATCACGCAGCCCGTCTGCTTCCAGAGAAACCGGTGGTTCCATCGCCAGCACACAGAGAAGCTGCAGCAGGTGATTCTGGATCATGTCCCGCATGGCGCCGGAGCTGTCATAATATCCGGCGCGCTCTTCCACACCGACCGTTTCCGAGACCGTAATCTGAACGTGATCAATATTATCGGCGTTCCACAACCGCTCAAAAATCGAATTGGCAAAGCGGAGCGCGATCAGGTTCTGAACTGTTTCCTTACCAAGAAAATGGTCAATGCGATAAATCTGCCGCTCGGCAAAGATCTTGCCAACGGCGTCGTTGATCGCGCGGGATGAGTCCAGATCCTGCCCGATCGGCTTTTCCAGAACAACGCGTGATTGCTCGCTGACCAGTCCGGCTTTCTCAAGATTTTCGCATGTGTCGCCATACAGGGCGGGGGCGGTGGCCATATAATAGACACGGATACGATCGGGTTGCTCATCCAGCAATGTCGCCAGAGTATCGAATCCGTCACCGCTTTTGCCATCCACATGCCGGTAATGCAGCATCGAGCGAAACTGGTTGACCGTTTCCTCCTGCCATTCATCCGCCTTGATGTGTTTGCGCAGATGTTCCAGCACCATATTAGCATAGTCTTCGCTGCTGAGATCGGAGCGTGCAGCTCCAATCAGGCGGCTGTCAGGTGGAATTTGCCCGTCACGCAGCCGCCGATACAACGCCGGCATCAGTTTGCGAAGGGTGAGATCGCCTGTGGCGCCGAATACGACACCATCAAAAGTACTGACAGGAATGATCTGGGCCATCGAAGCCTTCTTTCGGATCTGTCGGGTCAAAGTGTTGCATCGTGATCAGTTTGGCATCTTATCGTTGATGGCGCGTGCTGTCCGCTGCTGGACGCGGATGCGTTACCATCTCGAAGAGGATGAACCATGTCAGACAAGCAATCTGCTACAGACAGTGCAAGGCTGCCAAGCATGATCAAATTATGGACATGGCCTACGCCGAACGGTCAGAAAATTCATATTGCTCTTGAGGAGCTGGGTTTGCCCTATCGCGTCATTCCTGTCGATATACGGAAGGGTGAACAGTTTTCTCCCGAATTTCTGGGCATCACGCCGAACCATCGAATTCCGGCGATCATTGATCCTGATGGGCCGGGTGGACAGGCGCTGACCTTATGGGAATCCGGTGCGATCCTGATTTATCTGGCGGAGAAAACCGGGCGTCTGCTGCCTGCTGATCCGGTTGGGCGGCTGAAGGCGATCCAGTGGCTGATGTTTCAGATGGGCGGTGTTGGACCGATGTTCGGCCAGTGGAACCATTTTTCGGCCTACGCGCCGGAGACTATCCCTTATGCCGTGGAACGCTATCAGAACGAGGTTTTGCGGCTGCATCGCGTTCTGGAGACACGATTGAAGGAGGCTGATTATCTGGCCGGGACGGAGTATTCCATCGCTGATATCGCGACCTTTCCATGGATCACGGCCTTAACCGCGAAACTGCCTGTTCTGGATGATTATCCTGCGGTGCGGCGATGGCACGACTGCATCGCATCGCGTGATGCCGTGCAACGGGGGATGTCCGTTCTTCAGGATCGCCGCCAGACCACGCCGATCACTGATGCTGAACGTGAAGTGTTGTTCGGCTCCAGCCAGACGACACTGCCCGGAGCCTGATCCGCCCGTTGCTGCGCCTCTTGCCTGATCATCAGCCTATGGCGGCCCGATGGTCAGGCATCGGATCAGCCTTTTTGCGGCCGGTAACGCCAGACGCTGGCCGGGGGGAAGTTCAGGGGTGTCCAAGCTTCCCGCTTTCCCGTCAGTCCGTGTTTGCGGGCTGGCAGGGGGGAGGTCGCGCAGTAGCTGTAATGCAGGAACCCTATCCCCGGCGCGACGGCTTCCATCGCATCTATGAACCGTTTCTGGGCCGCCAGTGGCAGCAGAACCAGCGGAATACCGCATACGATGCTGCCAACCCGACCGTGCCATTGCGCAGGCAGCAGGGCTGGCAGTTCCCGTGCGTCCCCTTCGATCACCTGAACACCTGGCAGCGCTTTGCGCAGATGAACGGCCATGTCCGGCACGATCTCGACCACAAACAGCCGCTCCGGAGGGATACCGCTTTCCAGCAGGGCCTTGGAAATCACGCCTGTTCCGGCGCCAAGTTCCAGCACAATCTGGTCATGGTTACGGCGAACCTGAGCGGCTACCCTGCGACAAAGTGCCGGAGATGAAGGAATAACCGATCCCATTTGCAAGGGATTGGCCAGCCAACGTTTCAGGAAAAGCGCGGTGTTTGAAACATTGCTGGATTTTCTCTCAGTTGATTGTTTCAGATTTGTGGCAGTAGCCTCGACTTTTACTGTCATAATACTGCAATATTTCCGCTTTGTTGGCAGACTATTAGTGAATACTCCATAAAATTCTTGTCGCAAAGAGATGAAATAGGTTTGCCGATCAGAGTGTCTGATAAAAAACCGTTACATCGTCATGAAGAGGAGATGAACGCGCAAAACCCCGCGTACCATGGGCACGCGGGGTAAAGGCAGGTCAGGCTAACAGAACGACGCGGACTGATCAGAGGTCAGCCCGGGAGGTCCCGGAGTGCCGCAGAAAACTGCGACCGGAATTATTTGATTTTGGCTTCCTTGAAGGTCACATGCTTCCGCACGACCGGGTCGTATTTGCGGAACTCAAGCTTGCCGGTCTGAGCGCGGGCATTCTTCTTGGTCACATAGAAGAAGCCGGTATCGGCAGTGGAAACCAGTTTGATCTGAACAGTGTTGCTTTTGGCCATGACTCGCTACCTCTCGAAGCGCCGGAAGATGCTCATACCGGGGCCTCAGGTCAAGCTTTTCGCATCGTTTCCATGATAATTCAGGTCCGAGCACAGGTAATAGCTGCCTTGACAGCCGATTATCGGGGCAGATTCAGCCCCAGCGTGGCCGGAATCAGCGCGGCGGCATAGGCGGCCGGATGATCCATCAGGAAACGGGCCGCTTCCATATCGGAATCGTTGCCCTCGGAGGCCGGGCAACTGTTGCGGATATCCATCATTTCCGCGGCGGGCATCGGCGCGCGGGCCATCCGGTTGCGTGTCAGGGCCGTCATCATCGGCAATTGACCATTTTGAAGGGCCATTAATTGAGCCTCCAGCGCGACATGGCCAGTGCTGGTACAGACCTGCGGCATGACTCCCAGCCCCTGGATGGGCCAGCCGAGCGGCGCCAGAACCCGGCTCCATGTAATGAACAGCGTGCCGCCATCCGGCAGGGGGGAGACCGTCTGGACCAGACCCTTGCCGAGGGTCGTGCTGCCGATGACGACGCCCCTGCGGTCATCGGCGAGAGCAGCCGCCAGAATTTCCGAGGCGCTGGCCGAGCGCCCATCCACAATGATGATGACGGGGAGCGTGCCGGTCAGATCATCCCCGGTTGCCTGCCAGATTCGGTTGGCCTGAGGATCGCGGCCGCTCATTGTGGCGATCAGCGAATCATCACCCAGAAAGGCACTGGCGGCGGCGGCGGCCTCCTTGACCAGACCGCCGCGATTGCCGCGCAGATCCAGGATGATGCCCCGTATACTGTGCCTGCTTTTTCGCTGGACCAGAAACTGGCTCAGCACGTTGGCGATGTCCTGTCCGGTGGAATGACTGAAACTGGTAATGTGCAGTACAAGCAGATTGCCGGACTGGCTGGCTGTAACCGTATTCTGCTGTGGCTCCGCCCGGCGCAACTCGATGTCGCGGGCCAGTTGATGGCTCGGGCCGCCTGATACGGTCAGCCGGACCGTTGATCCTTCCGGCCCCTGCAACTGCGCTTCGGCGGCGGAGACGGTTTCAGCCTCCAGAGGATGTCCGTTGAGCCCGATGATGCTCTGCCCCGGCTTAAGTCCGATTGCTTCGGCGGCGGTTCCGGTGGCCACGGTACGGATGATGAAGCTATGCCCCCGTCGTGCCAATGTCACGCCGATCCCGGCCTGAGCCGTCACAGATGTATCGTCATCGCGCGGTGGTTCATAGCGGGAGTAAGGGTCAAGGTGATTGAACACCTCATCGAACACGCTGTTGATGATGCCCTGGGTCTGTGCATGACGCACCGGGGACGAAACGGTCCAGGCAGAGGCCGCCATACGGGCGACCAGCTTTCCCCAGGCCGCATAGTTGGTAAAGGGGGGGCGTTCGATCCCTGTCACGATTCTGCTGCTCTGTGTCAGAATCACGTTGTGTTCATCCATCGATGCGGACAGGGATGGATCAATCGCGGTCAGGCCACGCAGTCCCCATAAAGCAAGCGTGGGGGCTGGCACTGTCTCCAGAGTACGGGGGGCCATGAAAGTGAAGGCGCTGCTGAAAACATCGGCAGCCAGTGTTCGGGCGAACTCGGTTTCCTGATCCCTGGCGGCAGCGGCAGCCTGGGGCGGGGCGGCATCCATCTGGGCCTGTGCCATGGCAGGCCACATCAACAGCATGGCCAGTGCCAGCCTCAGGGCCAGCCTGCGTCGCAGATCAGTTCTGATGCTGCCTGCTTTCTTCACCGTCGCGACCGTCCCGGACTGCCGCGCTTGCGGCTGTTTGATCGGTCCTGAGTGTTTGCCCGGTCTGTGCTGTTTGGGTGGGAGGATGCAGAAGATGAAGCACCCGGCAGCAGGTTGAACACCAGCCCCCCGGTAATCGGCGTGGCTTCCGCAAGGCGTACCGTGACGCTCTGCGCCAGACGCCACACGGTACGGCTGTTGCGTCCGATCAAGGCCTGTTCACGCTCGTCATGAATCCAGAAATCGTCGGGCAGGGATGAAATCGGAACAATCCCGCTGGCACCGTTTTCTTCGACCGTGATGAACAGGCCGAAGCGGGTGACACCGGAAATACGGGCGGCAAAGCGGGCGCCCACCCTGTCGGCCATGAAGGCGGCCAGGTACCGGTCGATGGCATCGCGCTCCGCCATGGCTGCACGGCGTTCGGTGGCGGTGATATGCTCGGCAATGTCGACGAAGCGGCTGGCTTCATCGGCCTCCAGACTGCCAACACCCAGCTTCAACCCCGCGATCAGGGCACGGTGCACCAGAAGATCGGCATAGCGGCGGATCGGGCTGGTGAAATGGGCATAGCGGCTGAGGGCCAGCCCGAAATGGCCGATATTGTCAGGATTGTATTCCGCCTGAGACTGGCTGCGCAGCATGGTCTCGTTGATCAGTGCGGCATGTTCTGTCCCGGCCACCTGCTTCAGGATATGGTCCAGATCGCGAGGGTGAATCTGCCCGGCGGGGGGCAGGGAAATGCTGAAACTGTCCAGAAAGCCGCGCAGCGCCTCGGTCTTTTCATCGCTTGGCGGTGCATGGACGCGATACATGCAGGGGCGGTGCAGCCGCTCCAGCTCCTCCGCCGCGGCGACATTGGCCAGCACCATGAATTCCTCGATCAGCCGGTGGCTGTCGAGACGGGGGCGCGGAATGATGGCCTCCACCGATCCGGCCTCGTTGAGGATCACCTTGCGCTCTGGCAGATCGAGGTCGAGCGTGCCGCGCGCAATGCGGGCGCTGATCAGGGCACGGTAGGCGCCGTACAGCGCATCCAGTGTCTCATCGCCTGCCTCATGGGCCTGCTGCACCTCCTCATAGGTGCGGCGAGCGGCACTGCGCATCAGTCCGCGTCCGAAGCGGTGGCGGATCTTGCCCCCTCCGGCGTCAATCATCATCTCCACGAACAGGCAGCCGCGATCCTCATTGGGGCGCAGGCTGCACCAGCCATTGGAGAGGGCTTCCGGCAGCATCGGTACGACGCGATCCGGGAAGTAACAGGAATTGCCGCGTTTGAACGCTTCCCGATCCAGTGCCGAGCCGGGGCGTACATAATGCGCCACATCGGCAATGGCCACGATCAGACGGAATCCGCCATTCTCTGCCGGTTCGGCAAAAACGGCATCGTCAAAATCCCGTGCGTCCTCGCCATCGATAGTGATGAGAGGAATGTCCCGCAAATCCTCCCGCTTTCCCAGGGGAACGGCACGGGCCTTTTGGGCTTCGGACAAAGCCTCGTCGGGGAAAATCTGGGGAATATCGTGGGTTTCGATGCAGATCAGGCTGACCGAGCGGGCATCTCCGATCTTGCCCAGTCTCTCTATGATACGTGCGGGTTTCAGCCCGTAACCGGTATGCGGCAGAGGCATGGCGCGCACAATGTCGCCCGGTTCCGCACCACCTTCCTCTCCGGTCGGAACCAGCCATTCGGCCTTGGAGCGGCGATCTGTCGGCACCACCCTGCCTTCAGGCTGTGAGGGGGAGGCATTCTGACGCGCCAGCATCTGTCTTGCGGCATGGGAGGTCCGGGCCTGACGCGGGATCAGCTTGGCCGGCTCCGACAACCGGTAGACTCCCAGAATGGGGCGCGGGGTCTCGCCGCCCAGCCGCTTGATGGTACGGCCTTCATAGCGGCCATGGCCGATCGGGCGCAGCCGGGCCAGCACTTTTTCCCCAGGTGCGAGCGCCGGACGGCCCCGAGGCTCCGGGTTCATCAGGATGGAGGGAGGAGGTCCGGCTTCCCGAGGCCACTCTGCCGGACGGCCCACTGCATCGCCATCCCGATCAGTGCCGGTGATAAGGATCACGGCGACTTCCGGCAGATGAGCATGTCCTTTGGCATGAGGAAGCACACTGCCCCCGGCAGGCATGAAGCGCTTATGCCCGGCAGGGGCGAGATTGCCCTCTGATGCCATGTCTTTCAGCAGATCACGCAGTTGCAGCTTATCGGCGGCTCCCAGCCCGAATGCCTTGGCAATCTCCCGCTTGCCAACCCGGCCGGAGGCTTCCGCCACGAAGCGGCGAATGGCCTCCCGGCTCGGCATTGTGCCGGGTTCATGGCCAGGGACTGGTCGGACCACCTGCGAGGACGGGCGGGAGGACTTCCTGGCCGCCTTTCCCCCGGCTGGTCCCTTGGCGGATGACCCTTTGGCCGGTTTCAGACGCCGCGCCACCTAGCGCTCCGCTTTCGCCGTTTTGGCCGTAACGCTGCGCGTGGCTGTTTTTTTGGCCGCTGCCTTGCCCGTACCTGCTGCCCTGGTCGTTTTTTTCGCCGTGGCTTTTTTCAGTGGCTGCGCCTCATTGCCATCAGCAGAGGCAGCTTTTTTCCCGGAAGATTTGGCCGCGACCTTGCGACCGCCTTTCGCCTTGAGGGGTTTGCCTTTTTCAGTGAGCCAGCCCAGCGCGTCATCCAGCGTGACATCATCCATCTCGATTTCACGCGGCACATTGGCGACCACCTGCCCATGCTGGACATAGGGGCCGAAACGGCCCTTGCGCACCACCACCGGTTCCTTGTCTTTCGGGTGGGTGCCGAGCGTGCGGATACTGGCCATCTTTTTGGCCAGCACATCGACGGCACGGTTCAGCCCCACCGTCAGCACGTCATCATCCTTGTCCAGATTGCCGTAGATCCCGCCCATTTTCACATAGGGGCCGAACCGGCCGAGATTGGCCTCAATGGGCTCCCCGGTTTCCGGGTGGATACCAACCAGACGGGGCAGGGAGAGCAGGCCAAGCGCCTGATCCAGCAGGATGGTCTCGCCATCCACCCCACGCGGCAGGGAGGCACGGCGCGGTTTCTTTTTGGAGCCTTCCTCGGCCTCTCCCTGTTGCACATACAGGCCGTATGGGCCGCGCTTGACGGTGATGTCCTCTCCGGTTTCCGGGTGTTGCCCCAGCACCCGCATGCCTTCCTTGAGGGTCTCGGCCTCGCCTTCCGCCCCATCGATGCCCAGACGCCGCGTATAGGAGCAGCCGGGATAGTTGGAGCAGCCGATAAAGCTGCCATGCCGTCCCAGCCGCAGCCCCAGCCGCCCGTCACCGCAGGCCGGGCAGGTGCGGGGATCGGTGCCGTCCTCCCGCGTCGGGAAGAAATGCGGTCCGAGATCACGATCAAGCGCATCGATCACATCGCTGATCTTGAGGTCTTTGGTCTGTTCGACGGCCTGATAAAAATCCTGCCAGAATGCCTGCATGACCTGACGCCAGTCGGCGCGGCCGTCGGAAATCTCGTCAAGCTGAGTCTCCAGCGAGGCGGTGAAGTTGGTGTCTACATAGCGTTCGAAGAAGCTGGTCAGGAACGCCGTCACCAGCCGCCCGCGATCCTCCGGATGGAAGCGCCGCTTGTCGAGCCGGACGTAATTCCGGTCCTGCAACACGGACAGGATCGAGGCATAGGTGGAGGGGCGGCCAATCCCCAGCTCCTCCATACGCTTGACCAGCGAGGCTTCGCTGTAGCGCGGCGGCGGCTGGGTGAAATGCTGGCTGGCATCAACCCGATCCTGACGCAGCGGATCACGCTCCGCCATCGGGGGCAGCATGCGGCCTTCTTCTTCCTCGGTATCGTCCTGACCCTCCCGATACAGTTTCAGGAAGCCGTCAAAGGCGATGATGGAGCCAGTGGCGCGCAACTGCACTGATTTCGCGTCACCGGTCTGGGGGAAGATATCGACCGTCACCTGATCAAGTTCTGCCGATTGCATCTGGCTGGCGACGGCCCGCTTCCACACCAGCTCGTAGAGTCGGCGCTGTTCGGGGTTCAGATAGCGGGCGACACTGTCCGGTGTGCGCTCGACATCGGTGGGGCGGATGGCTTCATGCGCTTCCTGAGCGTTTTTCGCCTTGCTGGAATATTCACGCGGCGCGGCGGGCAGGTAGTCGAGGCCATACGACTCCTTCACATGGTCGCGGATCGAGAACATCGCCTCCCGCGCCATCTGCACGCCGTCAGTTCGCATATATGTGATCAGGCCGACCGTCTCGCCACCGATCTCCACCCCTTCGTAAAGCTGCTGCGCCAGCCGCATCGTCGCCTGTGCGCCAAAGCCGAGCTTGCGGCTGCTTTCCTGCTGGAGGGTGGAGGTGGTGAAGGGCGGCGGCGGGTTGCGCTTGACCTTCTTGCGCTCGATCGTGCCGACATGGAACTGCCCCTGTTCCACCAGGGCGCGGGCGCGCATGGCCAGAGCTTCGGTGTTCAGATCGAACTGATCGAGCTTCTTGCCGTCCAGATGGGTCAGCCGCGCCGTGAAAGGCGCGCCGGCGGGGGTGAAGAAATGGGTCTCGACGGTCCAGTATTCGCGCGGACGGAAAACCTCGATCTCGGCTTCCCGCTCACAGATCAGGCGCAGCGCCACCGATTGCACCCGCCCGGCACTGCGGCTGCCCGGCAGTTTCCGCCACAACACCGGAGACAGGGTGAAGCCCACCAGATAATCCAGCGCCCGGCGCGCCAGATAGGCTTCGATCAGCGGCTGATCCAGATCACGCGGATGCTCGATGGCATGGCGGATCGCGTTGCGGGTGATCTCGTTGAAGGTGATGCGGCGCACCTCGACGCCTTTCAGGGCGCGGGCTTCCTCCAGCATGGCGCGGACATGCCATGAAATCGCCTCTCCCTCACGATCCGGGTCAGTGGCGAGATAGAGCGTCTCCGCTCCTTTCAGGGCTTTGGCAATGGCCGCGACCTGTTTGCGGCCGCGTTCATCGGCCTCCCAGTCCATGGCGAAGTCCTGATCCGGGCGCACGCTGCCATCTTTTGGCGGCAGATCGCGCACGTGACCGAAACTGGCCAGAACAGTATAGTTCCCACCCAGATACTTATTGATCGTTTTGGCCTTGGCAGGCGATTCGACGACAACAACGTCCGTCATGAGTATCCCAATTATGGCAACGTCATGAGGCACCGGCCAAGCGGGCGACGCGGTTCCCCGGGAGCGATACGACGTGAGCAGAAAGTTCCATTTCGAGCAACGCTGCCACGACCTCGGATGGAGACAACTGGCAGCGGCGTATCAGATCGTCAACTGCGACAGGTTCAGGTCCAAGCAGCAAAAGGATTTTTTCTTTCACCCCGTTCGTTTCTGACACGCTAAACGCACCGGCCGGGTTTTGTTTCGCAGACGGGGCGGGCGCAGGGGAAGAAAGAAACAGATCCGGTGTCGGTGTTGCGGCTCTGGTGGTTGCTGGGGTGACGGGCAGGTTGTTCAGCACGTCCTCGGCAGTTTCCGTCACCCATGCGCCCTGACGCAGCAGGTCATTCGATCCCCGGCACCGAGGATCGAGCGGGGAGCCGGGAACAGCAAAAATTTCCCGCCCGGCTTCCAGTGCGCAGCGTGCCGTGATCAGGCTGCCGGATTGAAGGGCTGCCTCTATCAGAATGACGCCTTCCGACAGCCCGGCGATAATCCGGTTGCGGCGCGGAAAATGCCGGGCAATCGGGGCTGTGCCGAGTGGTAGTTCACTGATGACGGCCCCTTGTTTGGCGATGACCGATTGCAGGCGGATGTTTTCGCGTGGATACGGACAATCGAGTCCGCCCGCGACGACCGCGATGGTCAAACCGGTTTCCATGGCTCCGATATGGGCGGCGGTATCGATTCCCCGTGCCAGGCCGGAGACGATGACCAGCCCGGCGGAGGCCAATGTCCGTGACAGATCACCCGCAATGGTTCGGCCATTGATGGAGGCATTGCGCCCACCCACCATAGCAATGCACCGCCGCGATAGCAGGCCACGATCCCCCAGCACCGACAAGACGGGTGGAGGGTCCGCCGTTGCGGCCAGTGCAGCGGGGTAATCAGGTGTGCCCAGGAAGATCATCTGGCCACCAAAGCGTTGCAGAGCCTCCATTTCCGCCCGGATGGCCTCTTCCGACGGGATGATCAGGGAGGCCGCACGGGGCAGGCCGGGCAGGGCGCGCAAAGCTGCTCCGGCAGAGTGGAAACGGGTGATCAACCTGCCATAGGCGGTTGGGCCGATTCCCTCGGTGCGGGCAAGGCGCAGACGGTCGAGGGCATCGTGGGGCATCATGATGGAGGGTTCAGGATCTGGTTCCGATTCTGGATTCCGTACCAGCTCGCAGACGTGCGATATTGTCGGCATGCCGGATAAAGACCAGAACGGCGATCAGCATGAAAGCAGCGGCTGCCTGCCAATGGGATTGGGCAAGAGGCGGCGGTCCCAGGCCCATCCCGCCGACGGCCAGCGCCAGCAGCGGCGCGAAGGCAAAGGCGCAGAGCGCAGCGGCAGAGGATATTTTGATCGTCCGTGCCACCGCAAACCATAAAGCACAGCAGATGAGGCCAACCGGCCACGCAGTTGCCAGCAGCACGCCAAGCCCGGTTGCGACCCCTTTCCCACCGCGAAACCCGAGCCATACGGGAAAGAGATGCCCGATCACGGCAGCGATCCCGGCTGGCAGAGCCAGCGCCCAGCCACCCAGATACGCAGCCAGCAGCGCTGCCGCAGCGCCTTTGCCGCCATCCAGCAGCAGGGTCGCGGCCGCCAGCCCCTTGCGACCGGTACGCAGAACATTGGTGGCTCCGATATTGCCGGACCCGATCTTTCGGATGTCTCCAGCCCCGCTCAGTCTGGTCAGGATCAGCCCGAACGGGATGCTGCCGAGCAGATAACCACCCAGCAGGGCAAAAAAATGGCTGGTCATCATGCCGTTCATCCGAAGACCCGTCTGCCTGCTTTCCAGGTGCCGATGACCCGGCCTTCCAGCGGTCTGCCGTCGAAGGGGGTATTCTGTGCTTTGCCGGGCATTTTTCCGGCTTCGACCTGCCATGCCCTCTCCGGGTGGAACAGGCACAGATCAGCCGCAGCACCGCGCCGCAGCATTCCTGCTTCCAGCCCGAACAGGCTGGCCGGGCGGCTGGTCAGCATGGCAATGGCCTGCGACAGCGGCAATCCGTTACCGTGAACCTGCGCCAGCGTGATGCCGAGCAACGTGACCAGTCCCACTCCGCCGGGGGAGGCCTGCGCGAAGGGCACCCGCTTGTCATCGGCATCACGCGGTTGGTGATCGGAGGCGATCGCGTCGATGGTGCCGTCTTTCAGCGCTGCCGCGATGGCCAGCCGGTCCTGCTCGGACCGCAGCGGCGGTGACAGCTTGGCATAGCTGCGCCACTCGCCGATGGCCGTCTCGTTGAGATCGAAATAGGGCGGCGCAGTGTCGCAGGTGACATTGATGCCCTCATCCCTGGCCCGCCGGATCAGGGAGACGGCCTCTGCGGTCGAGACATGGGCGAAATGGATACTGCCGCCCGTCAGTGCCGCCAGCCTGATATCACGGGCAATCATGATCGCTTCGGCTGCCGGAGAGATGCCGGGCAGGCCGAGACGGGTGGCCAGTTCTCCTTCGGTTGCAGCCCCGCCCGCGGCGAGGCTGGGGTCTTCCGGGTGCTGCACGATCCTGGCGCCGAAACCGCGTGCGTAGGACAGGGCCAGCCGCATCATCCGGGCGGAGGCAATGGCGGAGGTGCCGTCGGTAAAGGCCACGGCTCCGGCCTCGTGCAACAGGCCCAGCTCGGCCAGTTCCTCCCCCCGGCAGCCACGGGTGACCGCGCCGTAGGGCAGAATGCTCAGGCTACCGGTTTCTTCACCCCGGCTGCGCAGCAGATGGACCAGCGCCGGATCGTCGATCGAGGGTCTGGTATCCGGAAGGGTGATGATGGTGGTGATGCCGCCTGCCGCTGCGGCTTGTGCGGTGCTGGCGATGGTCTCCCGATATTCATATCCCGGCTCGCCGAGACCGACGCGGATATCGACCAGTCCGGGACACAGCACGCAGTCATCGCCCTCGATTTCTTCTACCCCATCCGGACGGCCGAGGGACGGGCCGAAATCGGCAATCAGGCCATCCCGCACCAGCAGGGAACCGGGCTGATCGAGCCCGCTTTGCGGATCCAGCAGCCGGACATGGGTCAAAAGAAGATCGGAGGAGGGCAGGTTGGTCATGAGCGATGGCTCCGCAGCCAGGAAAGCGCCGTGCCAGCATCTTCTGCCGGATCGGGCACGGGATATAGCACGGTGAGAATAAGCGTATCGCGCAGGATCAGGGTGGCGCGCTGCGTCAGGGATTTTCCGGCGGAGGTAAAGCGGGGCAGTCCCAGCGCATTGCCAAACGACCTCTCTGTATCGCTGAGCAGTGGAAATGGCAGATCAAGCCGGGTGGCGGCTTCAAGCTGGGCCTCGCTATCCTGTGCGCTGAGGCCGAGAATAGCGATCCCTTCCCGCTGAAATGTTCCATGCAGATTACGGTAGCCCAGCGCCTGTGGTGTGGAGCCATGAGCACCGGGAATCTGATCCCAGTCCGGCGGGTTGGGGCGGTCGGGGCGGCCAATCAGCGTATGCACGAACAGAATCGTCAGGCCGCGCAGACCGGCCAGATCGAGCATCGTTCCGTCATGGGCGGGCAGTTGTAACGGTGGCAGAATGCGACCGGGCAGATGATCGCACGCGCCATCATCCGGCAATGGCGGCAGGCCGGGCAGGGACCAGGGCGAGGTGGACATCAGACCGGGCGGGAGGAAGGCAGGCGGCTCCTCTGCCGTGCCAGTGCGTCCAGCACGGCCATGCGCACGGCGACGCCCATTTCCACCTGTTCCTTGATGACGCTCCGCACCGGATCATCGGCAACGCGGCTTTCGATTTCGACACCGCGATTCATCGGGCCGGGATGCATGATGATGGCATCCGGCTTTGCTTTCGCCAGCCGGGCTTCGTTGAGGCCGAAGAAGCGGAAATACTCCCGCTCGCTGGGCACCAGCCCGCTTTTCATGCGCTCCCGCTGCAGCCGCAGCATCATGACTACATCCGCGCCATCCAGTCCGCGATCCATATCGTGAAAGACCTCGACCCCCAGACGATCAGCGGCACCCGGTATCAGGGTAGGGGGTCCGATCAGACGCACCTGGCTGCCCAGCGATGCCAGCAGATAGATGTTGGAGCGCGCCACACGGGAATGCAGCACATCGCCGCAGATCGCCACGGTCAGTCCTTCCAGGCGGCTCTTGTGACGGCGGATGGTCAGTGCATCCAGCAAGGCTTGCGTTGGATGCTCATGCGTGCCGTCCCCGGCATTGATCACGGCGGCATCCACTTTCTGCGCCAGCAGGTTAGGCGCGCCGGACTGGCTGTGTCGCACGACCAGAAGATCGCAGTGCATCGCATTCAGGGTGGAGGCCGTATCGAGCAGCGTCTCCCCCTTGTTCACGCTGCTGGTGGAGACCGTCATGTTGATGACGTCCGCCCCCAGCCGCTTGCCGGCCAGTTCGAAACTGGTTCGGGTGCGGGTGCTGTCCTCGAAGAACAGGTTGATCAATGTGCGGCCACGCAGCAGATCCCGCTGCGTCTTGCCGGACCGGTTGAGCAGCGCATAGCTCTCCGCCAGATCCAGCAAAGCATGAATCTCGGGCGGGTGCAGTCCCTCGATAGCGAGGAGATGAGGTCTGGCGAAATCCAATTCCGGGAATCCGGTCGGTTGAGAACGGCGCAGATTATCTCCCACAGCGCAGCGGGGCTAGTGGGGGGAGCCAGGGCTGCTCAGGAAGGTGCATAGATGTCAGGTTCGTCCAGTTCCTGTTCCCAGTAGGGTGGCCGCCCGAAACGGGTTTGCAGAAAATCCAGAAACGCCCGGATTTTCGGGGGCACCTGCCGATGCGGAGGATAAAGGCCGAAAATTCCGCTGGGCTGGGTCGCGATCATGGCATTCCAGTCCGGCAGCACGGGTGCTAGCCGCCCGGAGCGCAGATCACTGCTAACCAGCCATGTCGGCAGCAGAACAACACCCAGCCCGGCCAGAGCACAGCCGCGTAGAGGCTCGGAATCATCCGCACGGATGGAGCCACGCACCGGAACGGCGACTTCTTCCCCGCTGATCGGATGATGGAAAAACCAGTTCCCGGAAGGTTGGAGCGAGTAGATCAGGCAGTTGTGCTGCACCAGATCTTCGGGGTGGCGGATCGGAGGGCGGTTGTCGAGATAATCCGGGGAGGCACAGATAACCCGTCGGTGCGGTGCCAGTTTGCGGGCAATCAAAGAGGAGTCCAGCAATGGCCCGATCCGGATGGCCGCATCGGCACCGGTCGCGATCAGATCAACCCGCACATCGCTGAAGGACATGTCCAGCCTTATATCCGGGTAGGTAGCCAGAAACTCAGGGATATGAGGCATGATATGCAGCCGGGCAAACGCATCGGGCAGCGCGAGACGCAGCAGGCCCTGCGGATGTCCCTGCTGGGCCGAGGCGGCAGCGCGGGCTTCCTCCACCTCCCGCAGCACGCTGCGGGCATGCTGGTAGAAAATACGCCCAGGCTCGGTCAGATGAACCCGTCTGGTGCTGCGATGAAACAGATCGATCCCGAGATTTTCCTCCAGTGACGCAATCCCGCGTGAAATGGCAGAGGTGCGTACACCCGTGACACCAGCAGCGCGGGAGAAGCTGCCGAATTCCACGACCCGGACGAACATCTGCATGGTTGCCAGCATATCCATGGCGGGGCCTCTCCGGAGTTTAGGCTATTTTGTCCGGGATTGTTGCATAATCCGCAAAAATCATATGCCTGATTGCTGTCTACTTCTCAATGGTCAGCAGGATTAGATCAGCATTGGTGCAGTGCAGCATGCGCCTCGCCACATCCTGTCTGGCCTTAAAAGCCGCCATCATTCGTCCGCTGCGGCATCGTGAGGAGAATTGAGCATGGCCGCCAAGCCAAAGATCAAACCGTATCACGGCCCAGCCGGAGGCATTGGCGCGCTGGAGGCGGTCGAGAAGCATCTCTGCCGCCAGAAGATTTTCCTCAGCGGCAACAAGGCGCTGCTGTCGATGAACAAGCCGGAAGGCTTCGACTGCCCCGGTTGTGGCTGGCCGGATCCGAAGCATACCAGCTCCTTCGAATATTGTGAGAACGGCGCCAAGGCGGTTGCCTGGGAAGCCACCAAAAAGCGTGTGACGCTGGATTTCTTTGCACGGCATACTGTGACGGAATTGCTCGGCTGGAGCGATTACGAGCTGGAAGATGCCGGTCGTCTCACCCACCCGATGATCTATGACCGGGCCACTGATAAATATACGCCGATCTCCTGGGATGATGCATTCCGGACCATCGGGGATGCTCTGAACCGTCTGCCCGACCCCAATCAGGCCGAGTTTTACACGTCGGGCCGGGCTTCCAACGAAGCCGCGTTCCTGTTTCAGCTTTTCGTGCGGGCATACGGCACCAATAACTTCCCCGATTGCTCCAATATGTGCCACGAAAGCACCAGCGTGGCGCTGCCAGACAGTATCGGCGTAGCAAAAGGCACTGTGCAGCTCGACGATTTTGAAAAAGCCGAGGCAATTTTTATCTTCGGCCAGAATCCCGGCACCAACAGCCCGCGCATGCTGAATGATCTGCGGGCCGCCGCGAAGAGAGGGGCGAAGATTGTCTCCTTCAACCCCATCCGGGAGCGGTCGCTGGAGCGTTTTGCGTCTCCGCAGCATCTGGGTGATCTGATCAAACCGGTGTCGATCAGCTCGCATTATTATCAGGTGCGCATCGGCGGTGACATGGCCGCCGTCAAGGGCATGATGAAAGTGGTGCTGGAGGCCGATGATGCCGCCCGCGCCGCGGGTCAGCCACGTGTGCTGGATGTAGAGTTCATTGAGACCCACACGCATGGTTTTGAAGCGGTCGAGGCTGATATCCGTGCGACAGACTGGAAAGAGATCGAGCGCGCCAGCGGTCTGAGCCGGGCGCAGATCGAAGAAGCCGCTTCCATTTATATTCAGGCGAAAAGCTGCATTGCCGTGTGGGGGATGGGCATCACCCAACATCGCACCGGCGTCGCCAATATTCAGCAGATCATCAATCTGCTGCTGATGCGCGGGAATATGGGGCGGCCCGGAGCGGGTGCCTGCCCGGTGCGGGGCCATTCCAACGTGCAAGGTGATCGCACGGTTGGAATCTACGAAAAACCCAAACCCGCTTTTCTGGATGGGTTGCAGCGCGCATTCGGCTTTAACCCGCCGCGTGAGCATGGCCACGATGTCGGAGAGGCGATCGACGCGATGTTCGAGGGCCATGCACGGGCCTTCATCGGCCTTGGCGGCAATTTCAGCCTCGCTGTTCCAGACACGGAGCGTGTGGCGGAGGCGATGCGTCGCCTTGATCTGAACGTGCAGATCGCCACAAAACTCAATCGCGGCCATCTGGTGGTTTGCGATACGTCGCTGCTGCTGCCTTGCCTTGGCCGTACCGAAATCGATTTCCAGAGTTCAGGTCCGCAGATGGTGACGGTGGAGGATTCGATGTCCAACGTCCACGCTTCGGGTGGCCTGAACATGCCGGCCTCGGAGCATCTGCGCTCGGAAGTTGCTATTATCTGCGGCATTGCACAGGCAACGCTGAAGGGGCGTTACAATATTCCGTGGCAATCCTACAGTGAGGATTACGACCGTATTCGTGATGCGATCGAGGCGGTGATGCCGGAGCTGTTCACCGGGTTTAACCAGAAGATCCGTCAACCGGGCGGTTTCCGTCTGTATTCTCCGGTCGATTACCGTCAGTGGAATACGCCGAACGGCAAGGCGAATTTCCTGGTGCATGAAGGCATCGATGAAAACGAGATGCCGCAGGATCGGGCGGATGTGCTGGAACTGGCGACGATCCGCAGCCACGATCAGTATAACACCACGGTTTATGGTCTGGATGATCGTTATCGCGGTGTATTCGGCCAGCGCATGGTGGTGTTCATCAATGCGGTCGATCGTGAGCGGCTGGGTTTCGAGGAAGGGGCCATCGTTGCGATGCGCACCGTCAGCGAAGACGGGCTGGAACGGCGTGTCGGCGGTTTTCGTCTGGTAGATTACGATATTCCGGCCGGATGCTGTGCGGCTTACTATCCGGAGACCAACCCGCTGATCCCCGCAAAGCGTCGTGCTTTGCGCAGTAACACACCCACATCGAAATCTGTCCCGGTGGTATTCGAGGCATGGAATGGGGAATGGGATGACCGCCCCAATCCTGAGTTGGCTTCCGTGCAGACACACGTGATGGCTGTGGCGGCAGAATAAGAAATTCTCTGCTTATCACTACAAAAAAAACCGCTTCCACCTTGATCGGGTGAAAGCGGTTTTTGTTTTGATGAGCCTGTCGTCTGGCTTGTTATACGGCTTCTATCCGGGACGTGACTTCACTGGCGCCAAGAGCTTCCAGCGTTGCATCGATGGGCGGGCTGGTGGTGCCACCGGTCAGGGCAACTCGCAGCGGCTGGGCGATCTGGCCGAGCTTCAGCCCATGCTCCTCGGCGAACATGCGCAGGGCCTGATCCACAGCGGCGGCTGAAAAATCAGTGGCCTGCAATTGCGGCAACAGGGCGCGCAGCCAGCCCCGTGCTTCATCGGAGAGCAGAGCCGCTGCTTTCGCGTCTTTGGGGCCGGAGGGGCGTTCGATGACAAAGCGGGCGCTTTCCGCGAGATCCACCAATGTCCTCGCCCGCTCCTTGAGCTTCGGCATCAGCCGCATAATCCGGTTGGCGGCATCGCTGTCAGGTGAGAGTTCCAGACGGCGGCAGAGATCGGTGGTCAGACGCTGGTCATCGGCTTCCCGCAGATAAACGCCGTTCAGATGGGTCAGCTTGGCATAATCCATCCGGCTGGCGGCACGGCCAACCCCGTCCAGATCGAACAGGGCAATCTGTTCATCGCGGGAGAGGATTTCCGCATCTCCGTGTCCCCAGCCCAGACGCAGCAGATAATTGCACAGGGCTTCCGGCAGGAAACCTTCGCGCTCGAATTCCAGCACGCTGACGGCGCCGTGGCGCTTCGACAGTTTGGCTCCGTCGGCACCATGGATCAGGGGGATATGGGCGAAACGCGGCAGATCCCAGCCGAGGGCCTTGAAAATCTGCACCTGCCGGAATGTATTGGTCAAATGGTCGTCACCACGGATGACATGCGTGATGGCCATATCGTGATCATCAACAACGACCGCATGCAGATAGGTGGGCGTGCCGTCACTGCGCAGGATGATCATGTCATCCAGCTCGGCATTGGCGACACGAACCGGTCCCTGCACCAGATCATCGACCACGGTTTCGCCTTCCTGCGGCACGCGGAGACGAATAACCGGCGCAATCCCTGACGGGGCTTCGGACAGGTCGCGGTTGCGCCATGGGCTGACGATCCGCAGTGGGCGCTTTTCGGCGGTGGCCTGGTCACGCTGAGCCTGCAATTCCTCTGGTGAGAGAAAGCAGCGATAGGCCATCCCGCGTTCCAGCAGGCTGTGAGCGACTTCGGTATGGCGTGCCTCACGGGTGGACTGGAAAACCGGTTCCTGATCCGGTGACAGACCAAGCCAGGCCAGCCCGTCCAGAATCACCTGCACCGCTTCCGGAGTGGAGCGGGCGCGATCAGTATCCTCGATCCGCAGCAGGTATTCACCGCCATGGTGGCGGGCGAACAGATAGTTGAACAGAGCGGTGCGGGCGCCGCCGACGTGCAGAAGGCCGGTCGGGCTGGGCGCGAAACGGGTGCGAATGGTCATGCCACCGCCTCTAACATGCTTGTGCGTGGTCAGGGAGTACAAACCCGCGTAGCCTTTCCATTCGTATATTTCATAGCCGATTGCAGTGCAGCCACTGATCTATCTCCGCCGGGCCAGTCAGAGTGCGCGGGATGCTGCCGGGGCGTTGGCCGGTCAGCAGTTCGGGCGCTTTTCCCTGTGGCTGCCGGTCGGCATGGTGGCCGGGGATTATCTGTATTTTCTGGCTCCAACGGAGCCGCCGATATGGGTGGGGTTATCTGCTCTCGGGCTGATGATCTGCCTGCTCGTGGCAGGCTGGTTAAGCCCGATCCTGCGTGCAGTGACTGGTATGGGGGTGGCGGTGGCGGTGGGATGGAGCGCAGGGCAATACGCCGTTCTGACCGCTCTGCCGCTGGAGCCTGTTCCAAACAGGGCCGTGATCGTGGAAGGGATTGTGACCGCGGTTGAGACCGGACCAGACTGGCGCAGAATTGTTGTTGCCGCTCCCTTGCTGGATGGGGTGACACATTGGCAGCGTTCGGTACGGCTGAGAGTGCGGGATGGAGACCATGCACACCTTCAATCAGGTGACAGGATATCGGTGCGGGCGCTGATCAGACCGCCGCCATGGCCTGCTTATCCGGGGGCGCTGGATCGGCAGAGAGACGCATTCTTCTCCGGGATTGGAGCTTTCGGTTTTGCCCTGGCCCCGGTTTCGCATCTCACATCGCGGCAGGATGCGGCCTCGATCCGTTTGGCCAGAATGCGGGAAATGATCGCCGATCACGTTCGCACAGCCTTGCCCGGGAGTGAGGGAGCGGTGGCAACGGCTTTGTTGACCGGAGATACTGCTTCCATTCCGCAATCTATCCGTCTTCTGTTTCGGGATACGGGGTTGGCTCATCTGCTGGCCATTGCGGGTCTGCATATCGCGATTGTCATGGGGACCATCTTTGCCGTGACGCGCTGGCTGCTGACCCGGAGCGAATATATGGCGCTGTTCTGGCCGTGCCGACAGATTGCCGCCGTGACTGCATTGCTGTCAGGAATCGCCTATGCGGTAATGACCGGGTTACATGTGCCAATCATACGCAGCGCAGTCATGGCGATGATTGCCTGTCTCGCCCTGTTTCTGGGGCGCAGGGCATTGTCCATGCGAGGGCTGGCGATTGCTGCAGCTCTGATTGTCCTGATCTGGCCGTATGAAGTCACCGGTGTCAGCTTCCAGATGAGTTTTGCTGCCGTGATGGCTCTGGCCGCCGGATATGAGGCGCTGGGACCATGGCTGGCCGGTCTGGCCGGGCGGCGTATGCTCCATCATCTGGCGGCGGTGGCGTTGACCAGCCTGCTGGCGGGCACTGCATCGGCACCGTACGGAATTTATCATTTCGGGCAGCTCCAGCTTTATTTCGTGGTGACCAATATGATCGCGGTGCCGCTGATGGCATTCTGGGTCATGCCGGCCGGTCTGCTGGCTATGACCCTGTTGCCCCTTGGCCTTGATCAACCCGTTTTTGCTGTTATGGGAATCGGGATCAGGCTGATCCTGACCGTTGCGAAACTGGTCGCAGCCTTGCCGGCTGCCGTCCTTGCTGTGCCGCCAATGCCAGGCTGGGGACTGTTCATGATCAGTGCCGGCCTGATCTGGCTTTGCCTCTGGCGTGGTCGTGTCCGGCTGTGCGGTGTGCCGGTCATGGTGGCGGGGATGGCGTCTGTCTGGCTGACTGTGCCTGCCGACCTTCTGATATCAGCGGATGCACGTATGGTCGCGGTCAGAGCCGGTCCACGTGTTTTTGCTTTCGACAAGGGAAGTTCGCCCCTGCTGACGGAGGCA
Organism: Granulibacter bethesdensis; assembly: GCF_001889545.1. Taxonomy (NCBI): domain Bacteria; kingdom Pseudomonadati; phylum Pseudomonadota; class Alphaproteobacteria; order Acetobacterales; family Acetobacteraceae; genus Granulibacter; species Granulibacter bethesdensis. Next base: position 951,247 of record NZ_CP018194.1, read on the forward strand.
TGGCAGGCTTATTGGGGTGTTAGAGATTTTACGCCGCTTTCCGTGGCCGGGCGTCTCGCCCCGCACATGGCGCGATGTGGTGAGAGCGGCTGTCTCGTCACGCCGCTGTCAGGTGCCCCGGCGGTCTTTCTGAAAACGGGGGAGGGCGGGGAGATATGTCAGCCCGGAGCGCTTGCCGTCATTCTGGATGGCTGGAGCAGCCAGTGTCGGAATCAGCCCGTGATATCCCTGTCGCAGATACGCGATGAGGGCAGCATTGCGGTATGGTTCAGGCCCGGAAGGATTTCCGTGCTGACAGACCGGGCATGGCGTGGGGACCGACCATGGGTGCCGTCACCACCTGATACCAGCCCGGGCCAGTGGAAAGCGCCGCTGGCCCGGACGGATGAGACAATCCCTCAGTAACGGCGAAGCAAGCCGATCAGCCTTCCCTGCACCCGTACGCGATCAGCAGGGAAAATTCTGGTTTCATGGCGTTCATTCGCTGGTTCCAGTGCCACCGACTTGCCGCGTCGCCGCAGGCGCTTGAGTGTGACTTCGGCGTCATCGATCAGGGCGACGACAATCTGCCCGTTTTCGGCAAGATCCGATTGCTGGATAATCACTGTATCGCCATCGAAAATACCGGCATCGATCATGGAATCGCCAGCAACTTCCAGTGCGTAGTGTTCCCCGTTGCCAAGCATATCGATCGGCACGCTGAGATAGGCGCTGGTGTCCCGCAATGCTTCAATCGGCATACCGGCGGCAATCCGCCCATAAAGAGGAAGCTGCACCGCAGAAGCATCCTGAGCCGCCCATACCCCTGCAATCCGATTGGAAAATCCCCCCTGAATGACATTCGGGGTAAAAGCGGGAGGAGGGGAGGCGGGAGGTATAGAGGGTGGCGCTGTTTTCGGTATCGGCATGCTGGCGGCTTCCGGCATGCGGATCACCTCCAGCGCCCGGGCGCGATGATGGCGGCGGCGCAGAAAGCCGCGTTCTTCCAGTGCTGAAATAAGGCGGTGAATCCCTGATTTGGATTTCAGGTTCAAGGCCGCCTTCATTTCCTCAAAACTGGGGGAAAAGCCTGTTTTACGCAGATGGCCGTCAATGAGTAGTAACAGCTCATACTGTTTGCGTGTCAGCATGCAGAAGGCCTTTCAAGACCGTCCCGGAAGGAAAAAGCGCACAAAAGAACAAACAAGCAACAAATATGTTCTACATAAGTTCGTTCTGTCGCGTCAAGCGTCCTTTATAATCCGGCACTATCAAGGGGCAGGACTGACACGATCTCTCCCGTTGCGGCCTGTGGCGCATGGGGCGGACGCATGATCAATGCGTTGGCCCGTGCCAGTGTGCTCAGCATTGAAGAATCCTGCACAGGAAAGGCTTCGACAACCGGACCGGACTCCGTCTGCGTTACGATTCCGCGCATGAAGTCGGTGCGATGATCATTGGCCCGCAAGGGGGCCGCCAGTCGTGCCGGCTGTGTCCGCAAGGAAGAGGCAGGCAGACCGCGTAACACCTCCAATGCAGGCAGCACGAACAGCAGGGCGCAGACATAGGCCGAGACAGGGTTGCCCGGCAGTCCAATCAAAGGTGTTCCGGCCAGCTGTCCGTGCATCAGCGGTTTGCCCGGTCGCATGGCAATTTTCCAGAAATCCAGCGTCAGCCCCCCGTGCTCTCCCAGCGCAGAGCGTACCAGGTCATGATCGCCCACGCTGGCGCCGCCGATGGTGATCAGAAGATCGGATTTTGTGGCGGCTTCCGCACGGACACGGATGGTATCGCTGTCATCACCGCTGAGCGGAAGCAGGATTGGGTCGCCGCCAGCCGCACGGATCATGGCGGCCAGCATGTGGGAATTGGAGCTGACAATCCCACCCGGCGGTAATGGCTCCCCGGGCAGTGCGATTTCATCGCCGGTTGCCAGTACCGCAACGCGAGGGCGGCGATGAACCGCCAGCCAGGGAATATTGGCGGCAGCGGCAAGACCGATATCCCGCGCTGTCAGGATACGGCCTGATTCCAGCACGGTTTGATCGACGGTGAAATCCTGTCCCTGCCGTCTGATGTGGCGATCAGGCCGCACGGTCTCGGCAGGAATAACGATGTCATCCTGTCGCTGCGCTTCTTCCTGCAACAGGATGGTATCTGCGCCTTGTGGAACGACGCTGCCGGTGAAAAGGCGAACTGCCTGACCGGTTTCCACTTTGCCGCTGAACGGATGTCCGGCTGGGGCCGCGCCGATGACGGTCAGTCTGGCATCCGCAATTGCATCGGCGCACCGCACCGCATAGCCATCCATGGCTGAAACATCATGAGGAGGCTGGGTCACCCGCGCCTGCACATTGACAGCCAGTACCCGACCATGAGCCTCAGCGATTGAGACCGTCTCGGCCATGGTGGGGGAGACGGAGGCCAGAATACGGGCGCGGGCTTCTTCGACCGGGATCATGATTCTTTGTTCAGTCCTGCCGGAAATCACCTGACTTGCCGCCGGATTTTTCAACCACACGGATGTCGCTGATAATCATGCCGCGATCAACGGCTTTGCACATATCATAGATGGTCAGGGCGGCGATGCTAACCCCGGTCAGGGCCTCCATTTCAACGCCTGTGCGCCCGGACGTCCGCACCCGCACCTCAATCTCGACTTCTCCCGGTCTATCATTGCGGAAATCAACCGTGATTGCCGTGACTGGCAACGGATGGCAAAGCGGGATCAGATCAGCCGTCCGCTTGACCGCCATAATCCCTGCCAGACGTGCAACGCCCAGCACATCGCCTTTTTTGGCACTGCCTTCCTGAATCATCGCCCATGTGGATGGCTGCATCGTGATCCGTCCACGGGCGACACCCAGCCGGTCCGTGACCGGTTTGCCGGCAATATCCACCATGGCTGCTTCCCCGGCGGCATTGAAATGGGTCAGGCGGGGAGAAGGCGTGTCCTGCATGTCAGGCAATGGGTGGGACAGGAGGTAAAGAATCGATGCCTATCAACTCACGCACGGCCTTGGTGACATCATGCTGCCTCATCAGGCTTTCGCCGATCAGAAAGCTGCGTACGCCCGTTGCTGCCAGACGCTGTATGTCTTCATGCGTGCGGATGCCGCTTTCCGCGACCAGAAACCGGTCGGGCGGAAGCAATGGCGCGATGTTCAGGGTAGTAGAGAGATCTGTTTTCAGGGTTTTCAGATTGCGATTATTGATGCCGATCAGTCCCGTCTGAAGGGCCAGTGCACGATCGAGTTCGCCTTCGTCATGGACTTCAGCCAGCACGTCCAGATCAAGATGACGGGCGGTCTCTTCCAGTTCCCGTGCTTCGTCATCGGTCAGGGCGGCCATGATCAGCAGGATGCAGTCTGCCCCCATGGCGCGGCTTTCATAGACCTGCCAAGGATCGAGAATGAAATCCTTGCGCAGCACCGGCAGGGATACCGCGGCACGCGCAGAGACCAGATGCTCCGGGTCACCCTGGAAATATGGCTCATCGGTCAGCACGGACAGACAGGTCGCGCCCCCGGCCTGATAGGCTTTTGCCAGCTCGGCCGGATTGAAATGAGGGCGGATTAACCCGCCGGACGGCGATGCTTTCTTGATCTCGGTGATCAGACCATAGCCACCCTGAAGTACGGCATCTTTCAGCGCCTGCCCAAAGCCACGGGGGGCCGGCAGATCACGAATACGGTTGATCAACGTTTCTTTGGAAAGCAACGCTTTGCGTTGCGTCACTTCCTTGCGGGTATCGGCGCAGATACGCGCCAGCACATCGTAACCGGTGGACGTGGCGGCCCCGGTTTCGGTTGGCGTGGTCTGATCCGGCTGTGAGGCGGGAAGTGTTGTCATCATGGCTCCGAAAGCAGTCACAGGCACGAATGAAGAAGCAACAGGCCTATACCACCGTCATGGCGATGGCAAAAACGGGCTTCTTCAGTGTCCCGATAAAGTCAAAGGGATCAAGGGGTTGCATTTGTTGCTGCCCGAAGCCTGTTCAGGGCCGATAATGCTGATCCATCATCAATGGATCGGCGGGCAAGGGTCACCCCTTCTTTCAGCGTGTCGGTCTGTCCGGCGACGATCAGGGCAGCCGCCGCGTTCAGACAGACAGTATCACGATATGGTCCGTCGGCTCCATCAAGCAAGGCCTGCAGGACGCGGGCATTATGGTCCGCATCCCCACCCTGAATGGCATCCAGTGGTGCGCGGGGCAGGCCGGCCTCTTCCGGGGTCACACTGAACTGGCGCAAGATGCCGTTTTCCAGCGCAGTGACCTGGCTTTCGCCTGCCAGCGTCAGTTCATCCAGGCCGAGACCATGGACTATCCAGCATGTCTCCGTGCCAAGCTCTCCCAGGACCCGGGCCATTGGCACGGCCCAGATCGGATCGAAAACACCGGTCAACTGGCGCTTGACGCCAGCAGGGTTCCCCATCGGCCCGATCAGGTTGAACAGGGTGCGGATGCCAAGCTGTGAACGTGCTTCCGCGGCATGACGCAGGGCTGGATGAAAATGGGGTGCGAACAGAAATGCACAGTGCTCATCATGAAGGATGGCTTCCTGACGCTCCGTGCTCAGGTCGATCTTCACGCCCAGCGCTGTCAGGACGTCGGCGGCACCGGAGCGGGAGCTGAGGGCGCGGTTGCCGTGCTTGGCGATTGGAACGCCGCATCCGGCCACTACGAAGGTGACGGCAGTGGATATGTTGAGTGTTCCCGCACCGTCACCGCCCGTGCCACAGACATCAATGGTGCCATCCGGCGCTTTGATGGGGATCATATGTGACCGCAATGCCCGCACGGCTCCGCCCATTTCAGCTTCTGTTTCTCCACGGAGACGTAAGGCCATAACCAGCGCGGCAATCTGGGAGGATGTAGCCTGACCACGCATGATCAGATCAAAGGCTGCGAAGGCATCTTCTTCGTTCAGATGCTCACCTTTGGCGAGGCGTGACAGAACGGGGCGCAGATCGGTCTGCGCCGGAACAGGGGAGGGGGTCATCAGAAAAATCAGGCGGCAAGACGCGGCGGCAGGATGGCTGGAACAGCTTCCCCCCGAGCGGCGGCAAGAAAATTGGCCAGAATGGCATGGCCATGGCGGCTGGCGATGCTCTCCGGATGGAACTGCACGCCGCAAATCGGCAGGGAGCGATGGCGCAGCCCCATGATGAGACCATCTTCCGTCTCGGCGGTAATTTCCAGCACGTCCGGCAGGGTCTCCCGCTCGACGATCAGGCTGTGATAGCGGGTGGCTTCAAACGGGTCAGGAAGGCCGGAGAATACATCCTGCCCCCTATGATGAATGGGGGAGGTCTTGCCATGAAGCGGATAGGGCGCACGGCAGACAACGCCACCAAAGGCCTGACCGATCGTCTGATGACCAAGGCATACCCCGAATAGCGGGATGGTGTGTTCAGCCGCGGCCTGCACCAGCGGCAGACAAATTCCTGCCTGCTCCGGTGCGCGGGGGCCGGGGGACAACACGATCGCCTCCGGGCGCAGGGCGATGGCCTGTTCCACGGTAATGTGATCGTTGCGCCGCACATCGCAGGTCACGCCCAGATCGCCCAGAAACTGTACCAGGTTGAAGGTAAAGCTGTCGTAATTGTCGATCAGAAGGATCATCGTCACCGCACCCGGCGTTCCGCTTGGTTGTCTGCTCTGAACACAGAGTGTTTATCCTCTGCATCTCTGCCTTTGTTGTTCTCATCGTGGCGCGTTTCAATCCCCGCGCCCAGACCGTTGTTGTCATGCCGGAAATGTTTCTGGCGCTGAGCCGCTTTCCATTGAGCCATGAAGGGGATCAGCATCTCCATTCCGGAAAGCGCACAGAAAACGGGTGAGGATGGAACGAGCTTCTCCCAGTGCCGTCTCCCAGTCACCGGGTGTTGGCTGCCGGACGATCCGCATGGAAGGATACCATGCGGTGCGGGTGCCATGCATGCGCCAGCGCCAGTCCGTGGTGAAACGGTTCAGCATCAGCACAGGTTTACCAAGAGCACCGGCCAGATGGGCAACGGATGTATCCACCGTAATCACCAGATCCAGCGCCATAATCAGTGCTGCCGTGTCCTCAAAGTCGGAAAGATGCATGGTTGGATCAAGCAGGTTCATCCCGGCGGGAGGGTATTTGGCTTCCTGTGCCGGTGGCCCTTTCTGGAGCGAGACGAAATGAGCGCCGGGAAGTTGGGAAAATGCCGCGAAAGCAGACAAAGGCAGGGAGCGCTGGGCATTCCAATGCTTGTGCCCGGCATCATCATCCCGGATGCTGCCAGCCCAGCAGAGGCCGATCAGGGCATCGCCTGGCCGGGGGCCAAGTATTTGCCGGAATGTGCTTTTCCACTGCGCTTCATACGCTGAGGATGCAGACAGATAAGGGACCGGCTCTGCATTGCGAATATAGGGATCATTCATCACATGCGGCAGGCTGAGCAGCGGGCAATGCAGATCGTAATGCGGCAGGGTCGCACCGCGCGGCACGACTGACATAATGCCGGGAATATGCCTGATCAGCCTGACCAGAGGTTGATCCACCTCCACTACGATCCTGTGCTGCCTGGCCAGAACAGGCAGGTAGCGAGCGAATTGCAGCGTATCCCCCATACCCTGTTCGGCCCATAGCAGGATGGTCTGGCCCTGTGTGTCCTGTCCTTCCCAGCGGGGGCAGGGGAAAGGACGTGGTTGCCGCCCGTCACGGTGCCATCGCGCCTCATAAAGCGCGTACCCTTCCTGCATCGTGCTGAGCAGCATCAGCACATAGCCAAGATTGAATTCCGTTGCCGGATGACCGGGCCTGAGCGCCAGTGCCCGGCGCAGCAGCGGTTCTGCTTCCTCCGGTCGGCCAAGATCCTTGCAGGCGCCGGCCAGAGACAGCAGCAGATCGGGGTTGTCAGGCTGCCTTAAGACGGCTCGGGTCAGATAGGGAACGGCTTCTTCGAGTGCGCCCGTCGCGGCGCAGAGTGTGCCAAGTGCTTCCTCTGCCGCTTCATTGTCCGGGCTGGCGGCCACCACGCCGCGCATCAGGGTGACGGCTTCCTCACTGCGTCCCAGATCGTGCAGCAGGGAGGCCAGACCAACCGCATAGTCCGGGCGGTTCGGCTCCAGATGCAGGGCGTTGCGGAACGCGGTTTCCGCCTCTTCATGCCGCGAGTCCTGCAGACAGGCATGAGCCAGCGTATTCTGGATCTGGCCATCCTGAGGGGCCAGTTTTGCCGCCTGCCGCAGAATGGCAGCGGCAGCGCTGTAGTCCTGCCGTTTGATCAGCAGCAAGCCCAGAAGATGGGCAGGCGCAGGATCAGACTGATTTTCCCGCCATGCCTGTCGGTATGCATTTTCGGCGTCTTCGAGCCTGTCCTCCCGGTGGGCAGCGCGGGCGCGTTCGAACCAGGACTGTTCAAACATGCTCACGAAACAACCCCGGTGGCGAAAAGGTGATGCATCTGAAAACCATGCCGCTTTTGCAGGACTTCACCAACGCGCAGCCGGTGACAGATATGAGGATCGGTTTCGTAACAAAGCAGGCAGCACGGTGCCTGACCAGCCAGTGTTGCAGCTTGCTGAAGGGCCATCTCTGCTTCCGGTGTGGTCAGTTTTTCGTCCACGATGGACCAGAAGCGAGGCCAGTCACGTCTCTTGTTAGCTTCCCGTCCTTCAGGTGGGGTGCCAAGCGGGCGGAGATGGACATAAGAAATTCCGTGCTCCGCCAGACTGTTGGCAAGGACGGTTTTTGAAAATCCAGCCCGTCTGGATAACGGGCGATCCCGGACATCAATCAGTGTTTTGACCCCGGCCTGAAGCAGAGCCTCAATGACGTCCCGCTGAGCCGTTTTCTCATAGCCAATGGTATAAAGTGGCGCAGGGGACATGACGTGGTTATTCCTGTGCGTCTCGGGTCGCAGCGGCAAAGCGGATGGCTTCTTCCGCGGCACGGAACAGGGCGCGGGCTTTCTGCCGGGTTTCCTCGTATTCGGCAGCGGGATCGCTGTCGGCCACCACCCCGCAGCCCGCCTGCACATGCATCATGCCATCCTTTACCACCGCGGTGCGCAGGCCAATGCAGGTATCCATGGTGCCATCAGCCGCGAAATAACCGATGCAGCCAGCGTATATCCCGCGCCGGTCTGGTTCCAGTTCCTCGATGATTTCCATCGCCCGGACTTTTGGTGCCCCGCTCAGCGTGCCGGCCGGGAATCCGGCACAGAGCGCATCTACCGCATCCAGACCCGCTTTCAGCGTGCCGCGCACTTCGGAGGAAATGTGCATCACATGGCTGAACCGCTCGATCACGAAGCTCTCCGTCACCCGTACGCTGCCGAGTTCGGACACGCGGCCCACATCATTGCGACCGAGATCAATCAGCATCAGATGCTCGGCCCGTTCCTTGGGGTCGGCAAGGAGCTCCTGCTCCAGCGCCTGATCTTCCTGCGGGGTCGCTCCGCGCCGTCTGGTGCCGGCGAGGGGACGGATCGTGACTTCTCCATCGCGCAGACGGACCATGATTTCCGGGCTGCTGCCCACCACGGCAAAGCCGTCGAAAGCCAGATGATACAGGAACGGAGCGGGGTTGATCCGGCGCAGTGCCCGATACAGGGCGAGGGGTGGCAGGGAGAACGGTGCAGAGAAGCGCTGGCTCGGCACCACCTGAAACACGTCTCCGGCACGGATGTAGTCGATAGCCCGCACGACACCGGCCTCGAAATCCTCGCGGCTGATATTGGATGAAGGCTCGATCGTGCCGACGCCATCGCTGCCGCCATCCTGGGGCAGGCCCGTCACCATGGCACAGGCGGGCAGGGGACCAGCCAGACGGGTGAGGGCAGCCGTAATTGTTGCGCAGGCCCGCTCATAAGCATCCCTGGCGCTGATATCGGAGCGCGGGAAGAGAGGTGCCGCGAGGGTCAGGCCATCCTTGACCGTATCGAAAATCGCCATCAGGGAAGGGCGGCCCAGAATGGCTTCCGGCACGTCCAGCACGGTCTGATTTTTGGTGGGCAGCACTTCCATCTGCCGCACCATGTCATAGCCGAGATAGCCGACCAGCCCGGCTGCCATAGCGGGCAGACCATCCGGGATATCCAGCCTGGTCTCGGCGATCAGGCGGCGCAGACTGTCCAGCGGTGTGCCGGGTTCGGGCGTGAATGCTCTGGCGTCGGTCAGGGCGGCCCGGTTGATTTCAGCCTGACCATTCCGGCACCGCCACAGCAGATCGGGGCGAAGGCCGATAATGGAATACCGCCCGCGTGTGGCGCCTCCCTCGACACTTTCCAGCAGGAAGGAGTTCGGCTCCCCGTTGGCCAGCTTCAGATAGGCGGAGACCGGCGTTTCCAGATCAGCCACCGCCTGTGCCCAGACCAGCACGCCCTCACCCCGCTCATAGGCGGCGTTGACTGTTTCGAAATCCGGGAAAAAAGGCGGGGGCGTCATTGTTGCAGTATCCGTTGCAGCAGAGCGTTGTTGACCCGCGCATCGGCTTTGGACCGCAGCGATGCGAGGAATGTATTTTCCAGATCCTCGGCCAGCCCTTGCGTGATCTGTTCCTGCGCCTGTGAGAAGGCAGCCGGGTCGTCCTTTTCGGTCGGGCTGAGAATACGGGTCAGGCGGATGACAGCGAAGCCATCCGGCGTGTTCACCATGGTGCTGTCATTGAGCTTCAGGGCAAACAACGCGCGTCTTATATCGGCGCTGACATCGCCGGTTTTGCCTTGACGTGTCAGCAGGGGAATCTGCTTCAGCGTGCCGCCGGAGAGGGTGACGGCATCAGCCACGGACTTTCCTTCCTGCAGGGCGAGCATGGCGCGGGTGGCGGCCTCTTCCTGGCTGTGGTGGCGTTTGTCCTGTATCCAGTCCGCGGTCACTTCGGCCTTGACTTCGGAGAAGGGGCGCAGGGCGCCGGGAATAATGTCCTCCACCTGCACGGCGAAATAGGTGGTTGGTCCGGCGGGCGCACCCGGCTGGCTCTGCGGCGTCACGGGCACCAGATGCGGCGCATCGCCTTTTTTCATGGAGAACGCAGCGGTGATGAGCGCCTGCTTCAACTGGTCAGAGCCGGGGATGGGGGCCGGGGTGCCTTCACGGGTATTGCCCTGCATGTCCAGCTGCCCTGAAATCGCTGCCACTGCGTCCGCGTCCGGAAGCTTGTCATCAAGGGTCGATCCCTGAGCGAACGCTTCATCCAGATGTGCGGAGCGGTCATAAATCTGCTCCATGGCGCGCTGGGTGGAGAGGATCTGTCTGATCTCCTCCTTCATCTCCTCAAAGCTACGATGGGTGGCAGGCTGGATTTTGCCGACACGCACGATATGCCAGCCGAGCGAATCGTGAACCGGCCCGGCAATCTGATCGGTTTTCGTGGTCTCGAAAGCCAGAGGCATAAGATCAGGAAGCGGCAGCTGTTGTCTTGTGATGCCGGCCAGTTCCACCGCGCTGCCGCCATCGGCATTGGCCAGAGCGCTGATTTTTGTCCAGTCAGCCCCATTTTTCCATTGCTCGGCCAGCGCTTTGGCCTTTGCTTCATCCGGCACCAGAACGATGCTGACATCCCGCTTTTCCGGTGTGTCGAAATGGCTGCCATTCGTGTCGTACCAGGCATGGAGGTCTTTTTCCGGTACCTCTATGGCTTTGGCGACCGTTTCCGGGGTCAGGACGATGGCCTTGATCCGGCGGTATTCCGGGGCGGTATAGCGTGCGGGATGGTTGGCCCAGTAACGCTCCAGTTGCTTGTCAGTCGGCTGGGGCGGGGCAGGTGCTGCGGAGACCGGAATTTCGATCATGTCACCGCTGCGTTGCTCCTTCTGCCAGGCGAAGAGCGGAGCCACCAGAATTTTGGGGGCGCTGGCTCCGGCGCGGATCGCGTCCAGAAGCTGGCGTTCCGTCATAGTACGCCGCAAATAGGCGACATAGCTGTCTTCCGTCAGACCAACACTGTTCAGAACGGCATTAAAGCGTGCCTGATCAAACTGGCCCTGATCGTTTTTAAAGGCAGGAATAGCGTAGGTCGCCTGCCGGATATCGGCATCCGGTGTGGTCAGCCCCATTTTTCTGGTCAGGTCATCCAGCACTGTTTCCGTCACCATCTGCTGCAACGCCTGCTGAGCCACCATTTTGCGCATGTCGGGTGGCACATCCTGCCTTCCCCCGCCCATCTGCTGGCGCACGCGATTCAGCTCTCTCTGATAGGTGGCCTGAAAAGCCTGAGGTTCGATCCGGCTGCCATTGACGGTGGCGAGTGCGCCGCCCCCGGTGGCCTGGGTCCAGACGTCAGAGAATCCCCATCCCACGAAGGCCAGCACCAGAAGGCCGAACAACAGGCGCACTGGCCACGCATTGAGAGAGTTTCGAAAGACAGCGAGCATGGGGCAGATATCCATGGAGCGTATAAGGGCGGGCACCATAATGCGGCTTGACCGTCAGGGAAATGGTCTCGCTGGTGCTGATAGAGCCGGGCTGTATTTTGCGTCTTGCCCGGAACCGCCTTACTGAGAGACCGTCCATGCCGCAGAAAGGCGGTTTTTAGATTTCGGAAGGGTCCCGATACGCCATGCGCCAGCTGATTGCCGGAAACTGGAAAATGAACGGACTGCGCAGTACGTCGGAGCCGTTGTTGCAGGCCCTGCGTGATGCGGCTCCTCAGGCTCTCCAAAGTTGCGACATGCTGATCTGCCCGCCTGCGACACTGATTGCGCATGCGGCGTCGGTTCTGGCCGGTAGCGGGATTGAGGTCGGGGCACAGGATTGTCATATGGCCTGTTCCGGCGCGCATACGGGCGATCTGTCTGCGGAAATGCTGGTCGAGGCAGGGGCGCGCTGGGTGATTCTGGGGCATTCGGAGCGCCGCCGCGATCATGGTGAATTGAGTGAAACAGTGCGTGAGAAAGTGCTGGCAGCCCGCCAGTTCGGTCTGACCCCGATCGTCTGCGTCGGCGAAACAGAGGATGAGCGCGCCTCCGGCCGGGAGACGGAGATTGTTGGCTGGCAGATCAAGGGCAGCCTGCCGGACGGTTTTGCAGCGGAGTCGAACAGTGTTATTGCTTACGAGCCGGTCTGGGCCATCGGTACCGGGCGCACGGCGACGGTAGAGGATGTGGCCATGATGCATGCCTTTATCCGCGAGGAGCTGGTCCGTCAGTTCGGAGAAGCCGGGCGGGGCATCCGGATTTTATATGGCGGCTCGGTCAAGCCGGAGAATGCGGCCAGCCTGCTGCGCGTGCCGGAGGTTGGTGGTGCGCTGGTCGGTGGCGCGAGCCTGTCGGCACAGGATTTTCTGGCCATTGCCGCGGCTTCTGCCTGACCGGAAGCCGGCATGCAGGGAGGGCCGGGCATACCGGCATGGGGGATGTCCGCATTTTGCGTAACGGAATGCTTTGCAGAGTCCGGGCATATCTGTAGAAACCGCGCCGGTTACCCGCTGCGGTCACCCCGTTATGGTCACCCCATTACGGTCACAGGGCCTTTGTCATGTCGGCATGATGGCTTTGAAAGACGATCCTCGGCTCTGACCGTGCTATATGGTTGGAACGATCATCTGGAATAACCGGCCTCCGGCCGCGAAAGGCTGCTTATGAATACCGTGCTGCTGATAATCCACCTGTTCGTGACTCTGGCGCTGATTGGCGTGGTTCTGATCCAGCGCAGCGAAGGGGGCGGTCTGGGCATTGGCGGCTCTCAGGGAATGGGATCGTTCATGAGCGGTCGCGGCACCGCCAATCTGCTGACGCGCACCACGGCGATTCTGGCGACGCTGTTCATGCTGCTTTCCCTGGCGCTTGCGCTGCTCAATCGCGGTACGGCGGGTGTCGGCCATTCCGTGCTGTTTGGTCAGGGCACGCCTGCTGCACCTTCCAGCCCGTCATTGCCCGCTGCCCCGCCTGCGCATCCGGCGGCCGGCAGCCAGCCTGCCGCGCCTGATACAAAAACAGCTGCTCCCCAAACGCCTTCGGCGCCGCAGGTGCCGGCCAATTAATGATGAGCGCGTCTCCTCACGCACTGTATTTGTCCTGTTCCTTTGCCACGGAAGATTGAGATCTCATGACGCGGTTCGTATTTATCACCGGCGGCGTGGTTTCTTCCCTCGGGAAAGGAATCGCTTCGGCGGCCCTCGGTGCGCTGTTGCAGGCGCGTGGTTATTCCGTCCGTCTGCGGAAGCTTGATCCTTATCTCAATGTCGATCCGGGCACGATGAGCCCGTATCAGCATGGTGAGGTGTTTGTGACCGATGACGGGGCGGAAACCGACCTTGATCTCGGCCATTACGAGCGTTTTACCGGTGTGCATGCCCGCAAATCCGATAATGCGACCACCGGCCGCATCTATTCCGACGTGATCGCGCGGGAGCGGCGCGGCGATTATCTGGGCGCCACGGTACAGGTGATCCCGCACATCACCGACGCGATCAAGGATGCGGTGACACGTGATCTGAACCCGGACCTCGATTTCGCCCTGATCGAAATCGGTGGAACTGTCGGCGACATCGAAAGCCTTCCTTTTCTTGAGGCGATCCGCCAGCTGGGCAACGAGCTTGGCCCGTCACGCACCATGTTCGTGCATCTGACGCTGGTGCCCTACATTCCTTCCGCGGGGGAACTGAAGACGAAGCCGACGCAGCATTCGGTGAAGGAACTTCAGAATGTCGGTATCCAGCCGAACATGCTGCTGTGCCGCTGTGACCGTCTGATCCCGGAAAACGAGCGTCGCAAGATCGCCAATTTCTGTAATGTGCGTCAGGAAGCGGTCGTCTCGGCGCTGGATGTCGATACTATCTACTCCGTGCCGATCCGCTACCACGAGGAAGGCATGGACCGGGAGGTTCTGCGGCACTTCAATCTCCCGATTGAGAGAGAGCCGGATCTGACCCGCTGGCGTCAGATTGCCGATGTGGTACGCGCCCCTGATGGCGTGGTGAAGATCGCAATCGTCGGTAAATACATCACCCTGCTTGACAGCTATAAGAGCCTGGCCGAGGCGCTGGTCCATGGCGGTATCGCCAATCGTGTGAAGGTCGAGATTGACTGGGTGGACAGCCAGATTTTCGAGCAATCCGACTCTGTGCAGCGTCTGGAAGGAGTGCACGGTATTCTGGTGCCGGGCGGCTTCGGTGAGCGTGGAGCCGAAGGCAAGATTGAGGCGGTGCGCTTTGCCCGTGAACACAAGGTTCCGTTCCTGGGAATCTGTTTCGGCATGCAGATGGCGGTGATCGAGGCGGCGCGAAATCTCGCCGGATTGCCCGATGCGTCCTCCACCGAATTTGGACCGTGTGAGGTGCCAATTGTCGGGCTGATGACCGAATGGGCGCGTGGGAATGACCTTGAGCGTCGCTCGGCCTCCGGTGATCTGGGTGGCACAATGCGGCTGGGTTCCTATCCGGCGGCGCTGATCGAGGGATCGCTGGCTCGCGAAACCTATGGTGGCGTGCCGGTGGTGCAGGAGCGTCATCGCCATCGCTATGAGGTGAACATCCATTACCGGGAGCAACTGGAAGCTGCCGGTCTGCGCTTCTCCGGCCTCTCTCCGGATGGGGTGCTGCCGGAGATCGTGGAATATGCCGATCATCCATGGTTCATTGGCGTGCAGTATCATCCGGAACTGAAATCCAAGCCGTTTGATCCGCATCCGTTATTCTCCGGTTTTGTGGCCGCTGCGGTCCGGCAGGCGCGTCTTGTCTGATCGCGAGGATAGCGGGCAGGCGCGGATTGTCACGGTTGGCAATGTGCGTTTCGGCAATGATCTGCCTTTCGTCCTGATCGCGGGGCCATGCCAGATTGAAAGCCGCGCGCATGCGGAAGATGTGGCGGCGGAACTGCATGCGATCTGTGCGCGGCTGGACATCCCGCTGGTGTTCAAGGCCAGCTACGACAAGGCCAACCGAACCAGTGTCGGTGGTGCGCGCGGGGTCGGGATGGAGCGCGGCCTTGATATTCTGGCCGGGATCAGGGAACGGTTCGACATTCCGGTGCTGACCGATATTCATGATATCGGGCAGTGCAAACCGGCGGCAGAAGCCGTCGATATTCTGCAAATCCCGGCTTTTCTGTGTCGCCAGACTGATCTTCTGCTGGCAGCCGGGGAAACCGGTCGCACGATCAATGTCAAGAAAGGGCAGTTTCTGGCCCCCTGGGACATGCGGAACGTGGCCGCGAAAATTGCTTCGACCGGCAATCACAATCTGCTGTTGACGGAGCGTGGTGCCAGTTTCGGCTATAACACGCTGGTCACGGATTTTCGGGCGCTGCCGATCATGGCGCAGACCGGCTATCCGGTGGTGTTCGACGCCACGCATTCGGTGCAGCAGCCGGGTGGTCAGGGCACGGCATCGGGGGGAGACCGTACCTTTGCCCCGATTCTGGCACGCGCGGCCTTGGCCGTCGGCGTTGCCTCCGTGTTCATCGAATGCCATCCCGATCCGGATCGGGCACCGAGCGATGGTCCGAATATGATTCCGCTCGACCAGATGGAGGAAACCCTCCGCCGGTTGAAGCAGTTCGATGTGCTCGGTAAGGCTGGCTGACGTCAGAGCGCATGATCACGTCACGGGAGGGGAAACAGCATGACAGCCGATAAACCCCTCCGTTACTGGCAGGATATGAGCTGGCCCGAGATCGCCGCCCTTGATAAGGAGGCCGCCATTGCTGTTCTGCCTGTTGCGGCGGTGGAACAGCACGGACCGCATCTGCCATTATGGGTCGATGCAGCCATTAATGAGGGGCTTCTGAAGCTTGCTCTCGATCGTGTGCCCGATGATATGCAGGTGCTCGCACTGCCGATGCAGGCAGTGGGATGGAGCGAGGAGCATATCGCCTTTCCCGGTACGCTGACCCTCTCTGCGGATACGCTTTTGGCTGTACTGCGGGATCTGGGGGCCAGTGTGGCGCGTGCCGGGTTCCGGCGTCTGGTGTTTCTGAATTCCCATGGCGGGCAGCCGCAGATTCTCGATATCGTGGCGCGGGAGCTTCGTATCCGTTTTGGCATGTTCGTCACGGTGTGTGGCTGGACCAGGCTCGGGGTGCCGGACGGCCTGTTCTCGCCGCTGGAACGGTCGACGGGCATTCATGGGGGGGCGCTGGAAACATCCCTGATGATGCATCTGCGGCCCGATCAATTGCGTCTGTCACGGATTGATGATTTCGTGCCGGCGCATCGGGATGATTCTCATCGGCATCTGTCGGCGACAGGACGGATTCCCTATGCGTGGACAGCACAGGATCTGAATCCCGGCGGAGCATGCGGGGATGCCAGAGCGGCCAGTCCAGAGAAGGGGCGTATTCTGGCCGAGCATCTGGCCAGCCAGTTTGTCAGCCTGCTGCATGAGATTGAAAAATTCGATCTGGCCCGGTTGCAGGAAGCGATTGATTCATCGCTTGTAAAACGGCAGTGAAACGAAATCCGGGACAGGATGTTGTAACCCGGATCGGCCTTACCGGGGCGACACCATCAGGACAGGATGCAGACGATGACGCGGGTTGACAGGAACGGCTTCGATAGGACGGGCCGATTCAGGAGCTTCGGCCAGCGCATGGCAGGCATTCTGAGTGTGGCGGGATTGCTGTTGCTGACAGCCTGTTTTCATCATCCGGCGCAGAATTACTTCATATTCTTTGCCCCGGATGCGTCTCAACCGAAAGCTGACAGCCTGCCAATTTTGAAAGTGGCGGTGACCTACGCCAAGGATCATCCCGATCAGAATATTATTGTGGTCGGCTATACGGACCCTGTCGGCTCGGCCAAGGATAATCATGATCTGTCAGAAGAGCGTGCCGACACTATTCGCAAGGATCTGATCAAGGCCGGCATTCCGCAGGCCCGGATCACGGCGCGGGGTCATGGACAGACCCAGCCGGAATGGAACAATCAGGAAAGCCGCCGGGTCGAGATCAGATTCGAGCACCCCTGATCAGGAGACGGGATTATGCAGCCGTCTCCCGGTGCGGTTCTGTTTGTCTGTCTGGGTAATATATGCCGTTCTCCATTGGCAGAGGCTGCTTTTCGGAGGGAGGCTCAGCGTGCCGGCCTGACTGTGGAGATTGATTCTGCCGGGACTGGAGGCTGGCACGCAGGCGAGCCCCCTGATCCTCGTGCCCAGACCATAGCGCGGCGTCATGGAGTGGATATTTCAGGCTATCGGGCGAGACAGCTCAGCGCGGATGACTTTAGTCGTTTTACCCATATCATTGCACTGGACCGCGATAATCTGGCTGCCTTGCGCCGTTTGCGTCCGAAAGATTCCAGGGCTTCCCTCAGTCTGCTTCTGGATGAAGTGTCTGGAAGAGAGGGCCAGTCTGTCGCCGACCCTTATTATGGCGACTTGAAAGATTTCGAGATGACCTGGACCGATGTATCGGCAGGTGCGTCTGGTCTGGCGGTGCGGCTTTTGCGGGAACGGAATACGCCATCCGGCTAAGGGGCGCTTTCACAGTCTTCTATGCCTGCCCCTATGACGACGGGGCCAAGTCCGTTGCTCTGTGATCTGCAACCGGTCGTGGCATTGCTTTTTCCAGAGTTGATCGAGGCTGAGGAATTGCCTCCGGCCGATGCGACTGAAGAAGAGGGGAGCATGGCAGACTGGCTGTTTGCCGTGCTGCCGCCATTATTCATGGAGGCAGGATAGGCGGCCGGGTTTGTATTCGTCAGCACGGCGCTGCCTTCTGCCGGCCGTGCAGCGGTATCGTCGGTGGCGCGATTGACGGCGCCGGTGGCGGGGCGGCTGGCTGTTTCAGTGGTCGGGCTGCTCTGCTGCACAGTGGTTTGTGCTGCAGTCTGGGGGGATGAGGCTTGGGGGGATGAGGTCTGGGCCGGACAGGGGAAGGACAGAAGGCTGCCTGCCAGGAAAGCCGAAATGAAAATAAACAGGTCGGTGCTGATCCGCCGACAGCGGGGATGCTGTTTCAGTCTGCTCATAACCTGCCTCCCTGTTTTACATGGGCTATTTCACATGGGCCATGAAAAGAACGGTTCAACCGGCATCCAGATTGCGCAGGGCATCTCCCCGACCGAACAGCCGCAGCAGGGAGCGTGCTGCCAGTCCACGGGGGCCTGTCAGGCCGGGATCCTGATCCAGCAGATAGGCGGCATCCCGGCTGGCGATGCGCAGGAGCCCCGCATGCCGGTCCGTATCCGCCAGTCGCCAGGAGGGCAGGCCCGATTGTCGCTTCCCGAGCAGATCGCCACCTCCCCGCAGCCGGAAATCCTCATCGGCGATCAGGAAGCCATCTTCCGTATCCCGCAGTAATGTCAGACGGCGACGCGCGGTTTCGTTCATGCCGTCTTCATGCAACAGCAGGCAGAAACTGGCCGCAGCACCACGGCCGACCCGCCCGCGCAACTGATGCAACTGGGCCAGTCCGAATCGCTCGGCATGCTCCACCACCATGATACTGGCTTCCGGCACGTCGACGCCGACTTCCACCACGGTCGTTGCCACCAGCAGGCTGGTGCGGCCCGCGGCGAACTCGGCAAGGGCGGCCTCGCGTTCGGCGCTGTCCTGCTGACCATGTGCCAGCCCGACCTTATCACCGAACCGGGCACGCAGCGCGGCAAAACGCTCCTCTGCCGCTGCCAGATCGCTGACGGCGCTTTCGCTGACCAGTGGACAGACCCAGTAGACACGATCACCCTTGTCCAGCGCCCGGCCGATACCATCGATCACGGCGTCCAGCTTGCCCAGAGGGTGCAAGGTGGTGCGGATGGGTTGGCGTCCAGCCGGTTTTTCGGTCAGGCGGCTGACATCCATCTCGCCCCATTGCGTCAGCAGCAAGGTGCGGGGGATCGGGGTGGCGGTCATGACCAGCACATCGGTCCGGCTGCCTTTGCTGCCCAGCATGCCGCGTTGCTCGACTCCGAAGCGATGTTGCTCGTCAATCACCGCGAGGCCGAGATCACGATACTGCACACTGTCCTGAAACAGCGCATGGGTGCCGACGATGATCCTGATCCGCCCGGCCTGAATACCCAGCAACAGATTGCGTCTCGCCACCCCTTTGACCGAGCCGGTCAGCAACCCGACCTGCACCGGGGAAAGTTTCGACAGGGTGCGGTAATGCTGTTGCGCCAGTAATTCCGTGGGGGCCATCAGGGCCGCCTGCGTACCCGCCTCCACCGCACGCAGCATTGCCATCAGCGCCACCAGCGTTTTGCCGGCCCCGACATCGCCCTGCAACAGCCGCAGCATGCGCCTTGGGGCCGCCATATCCCCATCTATTTCGGACAGGGCCTGAAGCTGGGAGCCGGTCATCGGCTTGCCGAACCGGGCCAGAGCTTCCTCCCGCAAGGTATTGTCGCCGGAGAGAGACCGGCCCGGACGCTGCCGTTCGCGGCGTTTCATCCATGCCATGGCCAGTTGATGGGCGAACAGCTCGTCATAGGCCAGCCGTTCATGCGGGGATTGATCCGGTATTTGCTCCGGCTGATGCAGCGCATGCAGCGCGGCACCGAAACAGGGCCAGGATTTCTTCGCCAGCAGATGCGGATCAATCCATTCCGGAAAATCGGGCAGGCAGCCTAGTGCTTCTTTCAGCGCACGACGGATCTGGCCCGGAAACAGTCCGGCGGTGAGTGGCCAGATCGGCTCGATGGCCGGAATGGTGTCCATCTGGGTGATGGGGACGATATGGTCAGGATGGGGAAAGGTAATTTTTTCACCGAACCTGTCGGTCTTTCCGGAAACCGCGACCTGGGTACCGATCGGCAGGCGATCCAGCCGGGCGCGGCTGAAGAACACGATATCTGCCTCATGTCCCTCCCGGTCCATTACTTTTACACGCCATGGCTGGCGTCTGGTGGTCGGAGCATGATGCGCCATGACTTCCAGCGCGATTGTCACCACCGTGCCGGGCTGAGCTTCCCGCAGAGCGCTGATGGCCGTGCGGCGGGTAAAGCCGTCCGGCAGGTGAAACAGCAGATCCAGCACCCGCGTGCCACCGCAGGCTTTCTCCAGCAACGGGGCAAGAGCCGGGCCGATGCCGGGCAGGGAGGTCAGTGGAGCGAACAGGGTGGAAAAAGGATCGCTCTCCACCGGTGCGTGATCTCCCTGATGTGAACCGGTATTTTGAGCTGAATCGCAGATCGTGACCGGATCGTGGATATGGCGGGCTGACAAAACGGCCCATGCGGCTATATGAACCGGCCTGATGGTCCATGAAACCCCCCCTTCTGATCTTTCCCCTGTTCCTGATCCCGCTCTGGAATCACGACGCCGTCGTTTGCTGTTCCGGGCCACGCATCGTGGCACGCATGAGAATGACATCCTGATTGGCGGCTATGTCGCGGCCCGTCTGGAACAGTTTTCCGAAGTGGAGCTGGAGGCGCTGGAGGCGATCATGGATCTGCCCGATCCCGACCTCGCGGACTGGCTGACCGGGCGCAGGCCGATCCCGCCGGATCATGACACCCCCTTGCTCCGTGCGATGAAGGACGCCGCCGGACGTTGAACGGAGACCCGCGATGCTGACAGTTTACGGTGCTCCCGAGGGTTGGGATGCGGTTCTGATCAATCGTCGTCGTCAGGAGACGGGCGGCACGATCGTGCATGTGGCGCGGGACGATGCCCGTGTGGCGCGTCTGGCCGAGGCTCTGCGGTTTTTTGCGCCCAAGATTGAGGTGCTGACTTTTCCCGCCTGGGATTGTCTGCCGTATGACCGGGTTTCCCCCAATCCGGAGTTGGTCAGTGAACGTGTGGCCACGTTGGCGCGGCTGGCGGAGACACCTGATTCTCCGCGAATCGTGCTGACGACATTCAATGCGCTGGTGCAGCGTGTGCCGCCACGGACCCAGTTTCGCGGCACCGGGCTTGATCTCGGGGTGGGCGATCTGGCTGACCCGGACGATATGGCCAGGTTTCTTGATCAGCACGGCTATGTGCGCGCCGGCACGGTGATGGAGGCCGGGGAATACGCGCTGCGGGGCGGGATCGTCGATATTTTCCCCTCCGGTGAGGCGGAGCCGATCAGGCTTGACCTGTTCGGTGATCAGATTGAAAGCATCCGCCGCTTTGACCCAACCACCCAGCGCAGCGGTGAGGCGGTGGAGCGGCTGGTGTTACGCCCTGTCAGCGAAATTCCGCTCGACAAGGACAGCATCACCCGTTTTCGTACCGCCTGGCGGGAGGTATTCGGTCAGGACGCAGCGCAGGATCCGATCTATCTGAGTATTTCCGACGGGCGGCGCCATGCCGGGATGGAGCATTGGGCACCCCTGTTTCAGGAGAGCATGGAAACCCTGCTGGACTACGTGCCTAACGCGGTGGTGGGTCTGGACCATCAGGGCGAGGACGTTCTGCAATCCCGTCTGGAGATGATCGAGGATCATTATCAGGCACGGCGCGCCCCGGTGCGGGAAGGGGAAACCCCCTACCGCGCCCTGTCGCCGGAGCGTCTTTATCTGACCCGAACGGAGTGGGATGCAGCGATCACCCCACGCCAGCCGGTGATTTTCTCTCCGTTCGACCGCCCGGATGGAGCGCAGGGTGTGGATGGCGGCGGTCGCCCCGGTGCGTTGTTCGCGAAAACTGCGGCGACGGAAGGGGGCAACTCCTTTCAACAATTGCGGGATGCTTCTCAGCAATGGGCCAAGGATGGCCGGAGGCTGATCGTGGCGGCATGGTCGCGCGGCTCGCGCGAGCGGTTGATGCATCTGCTGCGTGAGAACGGCATAAAGGCCGAGACTGCCGGAACTTTCGAGGGAGCGCGCAACCTGCCCTTCGATACGGCGGCGACGGTGGTGCTGGGGCTGGAGCGTGGATTTCTCGCCGAGAAAATCGGTGTTGTCAGCGAACAGGATCTGTTGGGCGAGCGTATCGCCCGTCCGCCGCGCAAGCGCAAAAGAGCCGACCAGTTCATCGCCGAGGCCACTGAAATCGCTGAGGGCGATCTGGTGGTGCATCAGGATCACGGCATTGGTCGCTATGACGGGCTGGTGACGCTGACGGTCAGTGGTGCGCCGCATGACTGTCTGCGCCTGCTGTATGACGGCAATGACAAGCTGTTCCTGCCGGTCGAGAATATCGAGATGCTGTCCCGCTTCGGTGCGGAAACGGCGGGTGTGGCGCTGGACAAGCTCGGTGGCGTCAGTTGGCAGAGCCGCAAGGCGAAGATGAAGCAGCGCATCCGCGACATGGCGGGTGAACTGATCAGGATCGCCGCGGAGCGCAAGGTGCGTGAAGCGCCGATGCTGACCCCGCAGGAAGGCGCGTGGGACGAGTTCTGCGCCCGTTTCCCCTTCGCGGAGACGGAGGATCAGGCACGTGCCATTGCCGATGTACTGGAGGACATGGCCTCCGGTCGCCCGATGGATCGCCTGATCTGCGGCGATGTCGGGTTCGGCAAGACCGAGGTCGCCTTGCGGGCCGCTTTCGTGGCGGCGATGACCGGCGCGCAGGTGGCGGTGGTGGTGCCCACGACCCTGCTGGCGCGGCAGCATTATCGCACCTTCGCCAAACGGTTCGAAGGGCTGCCGGTGACGGTTGCCCAGCTTTCCCGCATGGTCACGGCCAAGGAAGCCAGCCGGGTGCGGGCGGGGTTGGCGGATGGCTCGGTGAATATTGTGGTTGGCACGCATGCGCTGCTGGCCAAGACGGTGCAGTTTGCCGATCTCGGCCTGGTGATCGTGGATGAGGAGCAGCATTTCGGGGTCTCCCACAAGGAGAAGCTGAAGGCGTTGCGGGCCGATGTGCATGTGCTGACGCTGACGGCAACGCCGATCCCGCGCACGCTTCAGCTCAGCCTGTCCGGGGTGCGGGAGATGAGCCTGATCGCCACCCCTCCCGTGGATCGGCTGGCGGTGCGCACCTTCATCATGCCGTTCGACAGTGTGGTAATCAGGGAGGCGATCCAGCGCGAGCGTTTCCGGGGTGGTCAGGTTTTCTGTGTCTGCCCGCGTCTGGAAGATCTGGGCCGCATGGCGGAACGTCTGGCCGAGATCGTGCCGGAGGCGAAGCTGATCACCGCGCATGGCCAGTTGGCCCCCACCGAGCTTGAGCGGGTGATGACCGAATTTGGTGACGGCAAGCACGATATTCTGCTGGCGACGAATATCGTCGAAAGCGGGCTGGATATGCCGGCGGTGAACACGATCATCATCCATCGCGCCGATATGTTCGGTCTGGGACAGCTTTATCAGCTGCGTGGACGGGTCGGGCGCGGCAAACAGCGCGGCTATGCCTATCTGACCTGGCCGCAGGCGCATCGTCTGTCGGTCGCGGCGGAAAAGCGGCTGGAGGTCATGCAGACGCTGGATACGCTGGGGGCGGGCTTTACGCTTGCCAGTCACGATCTGGATATTCGCGGCGCGGGTAATCTGCTGGGTGACGAACAATCCGGCCATATCCGCGAGGTCGGGATCGAGCTTTATCAGCAGATGCTGGAAGATGCGGTGGCCGATATGCGCCATGCCAGCCATCGGGAGTCGGCGCGCGACTGGACACCGAATATCGGTCTGGGTCTGCCGGTGCTGATCCCGGAGACTTATGTGCGTGATCTGCCGGTCCGTCTTGGCCTGTATCGTCGCATTGGTGCTCTGGCCTCTGATGCGGAGACCGAAGCCATGGCGGCGGAACTGGTGGACCGGTTCGGCCCCATGCCGGAAGAGGTCGAAAACCTGCTTCAGGTGGTGTCGCTTAAACGGCAGTGCCGCCTCGCCGGGGTGGAGAAGCTGGAAGCCGGGCCGAAAGGTATGGTGGTACAGTTCCGGGGCAATCATTTTGCCAACCCGGCCGGTCTGATTGCCTGGCTTGCCAGTGTTCAGGGGACCGGGGGCGTGTCGGGGCAGGGTCTCAAATTGCGGCCTGATCACAAGCTGGCGCTGGTCTATGACATGACTGTGGCAGAGCGTGTGCAGGTTGCGAAAACCCTGCTGGGCAATCTTGTTCGCTTGACGCAACAGGCGCAGGCGGCATGATCAAAATATGAAACAACCGCTCGGCTCCCTGCTGCATGTTCTGGTCGGCAAGTCCGCGCCACTTGGTGAGCGGCAGATGCCGAGCGCGATCGACAAGCGCCCGGTTGCCGGTGCCCTGCATGCATATCGGAACGGGTTCGCCGAGGACGAGCAGGCGGATCGTCGCGTTCATGGCGGCCCGGACAAGGCGCTGCATCACTATCCGGTCGAGCATTATGCACTCTGGCGGCAGGAGGAGGGGGAGCATCCTCTGCTGCGTCCCGGCGGCTTCGGCGAGAACTTATCCTCCCTCGGTATCATGGAGGAGAATGTGGCGCTGGGGGATGTGTTTCGCCTTGGCGACGCTGTGCTTGAAGTCTCGCAGTCGCGTCAGCCGTGCTGGAAGCTGAATGCGCGCTTCGGCCTCAGAAAAATGGCGCTGCGTGTGCAGGAAACCGGGCGTACCGGCTGGTATTATCGGGTGTTGGAAGAAGGGGTGATCCGTGCCGGGGATCAGTTCCAGCTTCTTGAACGCCGCTCTCCCGCATGGACGCTGCGGCGCGTATGGAACGTGCTGTATGTCGATTCGCTGAACCGGGATGAATTGTCCGAAATGGCCGCGCTGCCGCATCTGCCGGAAGGCTGGCGGCGCGCCGTGCTGCGCCGTCTGGAAGTCGGGGCGGTTGAGGACTGGTCATCCCGCCTGAATGGATGAAGGGTTTATCCTCAGCCTCCGTTTTCAAGCGCGCGGCATCGCGCGTAGAGATCGAAATTTTCCTTCTCCAGCCCGGCGATTCTTGCTTCCAGCGCTGCAATACGGGCGGCCATTGCCTGCACGGGAATTTTGATCGGGATATGCGCCGCGCAGTTTGAATCCCAGGCGGTGATATGCATGATAAAGGCCTGAAGCGGCTGCCCGGCATAGGAATCGACGCGCAGCCTGTCCAGCAAAGCCGGGTCGTTATCCACCATACGGGCCTCACCCCATATCTTGACTCTGTGGCGTTCCTCGTAATCCATCAGAAACAGGCAGCATTTTGGATTTTCCGACAGATTGCCGGTGGTGATGTACTGCCGGTTTCCTTTCAGATCGGCAAAACCCAAAGTTGAACTGTCCAGAACCCGCAGAAAACCGACTGCTCCCCCACGGTGCTGTATGTAAGGCTGCCCACTGGCGCTGGAGGTCGCGAGGTAAAAGCTGTCCCGTTCGGCAATGAAATCGGCAAGAGGCTGGTCAATGCTGGATCGGAATGTTTTCTGGCTGAGCGCCTGGTAGGAGCCGAATCGTTTCTGGGCGGCCTCCGTAGCCGGAGAAAATACGGTCTGACGGGTGCTGGCCGAAGCGGAAGGCTGCATATCCTGTCCTGTCATGCTTTCTGGCGGATGTTCGGTTCGGATCATATTTTTCATCACGGCCGTTAAGGAAAAAAGACAAAGTAAAATCTCGCCCCATTGCGATCTGGCACGTTACACTCCGGATGCAACGAGAACAGGGGGCCGTATCATGGCACATGATAATAATCTGATTGCCATGATCGTGATCGGCTTCGGTCTGGCCTTTCTGTTTGGAACGGCGGCGCATCGGCTGCGTCTGCCTCCGCTGGTCGGGTATCTGTTGGCTGGGGTGGCGCTGGGGCCTTTTACGCCGGGCTTCGTCGCGGATCAGACACTCAGTTCGCAGCTGGCAGAGATCGGTGTGATTCTGTTGATGTTCGGCACGGGCCTGCATTTTTCCGTCAAGGATTTGCAGGCCGTCAAAAATATCGCTGTGCCAGGCGCCTTGTTACAGGTTTCCTGTACCAGCCTGCTGGGGTTTGGTGCCGCATTGTTGTTCGGCTGGTCGTTGGGGGCGGCGATCGTCTTTGGCTTCTGCCTTTCTGTTGCCAGCACCGTCGTGCTGATGCGTGCTCTGCAGGACCGTCACCTGATGGAAACAGCCAAGGGGCGTCATGCCATTGGCTGGCTGATTATCCAGGATCTGGTCACTGTCCTTATTCTGGTGCTGCTGCCTGCGCTGACCGGAGTGCTGAAGGGTGGGCAGATTGATGTTTTTCCATTGCTGGAAACCATTGGTCTGACACTTGGCAAAGTCATCGCTTTCATCGTGCTGATGATGGTGATCGGCAAGCGCGTGATCCCCATGGTGCTGCACTATGCCGCGCATACCGGTTCACGCGAGATTTTCCGTCTGGCGGTGCTGGCGATTGCCTTGACCGTTGCGTTCACGGCTTCTGAACTGTTCGGCGTTTCTTTTGCGCTGGGAGCATTTTTTGCAGGCGTAGTGCTGAGTGAGAGCCAACTCAGCCAGCGAGCGGCCGAGGAAAGCCTGCCGCTGCGTGATGCGTTTGCAGTGCTGTTTTTTGTTTCCGTCGGCATGTTGGTCAATCCGTCGATTCTGATCCGTCAGCCGGTGCAGGTGATGGTGACGGTTGCGGTGGTGGTGATCGGTACGCCGCTGGTGACATTTATGATCCTGCGCGCCCTCCGCCAGTCCATGAGCGCATCGATGATGATTGCTGCCGGGTTGGGACAGATTGGCGAATTCTCCTTCATTCTGGCGTCGCTTGGTGTTTCTCTCGGGCTGATGCCAAAGGAGGGACAGGATATGATCCTGGGTGCCTCCATCATCTCGATTTTCCTCAATCCCCTGCTGTTTTCCTTCTATGAGCGGAGGCGTCAGGCCTTGGCAGCCGCTCAGCAGGAGACAGTGAGCGCGTTGACCACGCCCACAGAAGACAGGATCCCCGCCCAGCCCGAGAGTGAAGAGCCGGACGATACACCGGTTCCGACCACGCTCCGGCAGCATGCTGTTCTGGTTGGGGCAGGCCGTGTCGGTGGCCTGATTGCCGCCGCCCTGCTGGAAGGTGGCAAGCCGCTGGTTGTCATTGAGGAAAATAACGAACTTGCCCGTAACCTGCGCGATCATGGGGCGGATGTGTTCCTCGGCAATGCCGCCAGTGGGAATGTTCTTGATCTCGCCAATGTGACTGAAGCGAGGCTGCTGCTGATTGCGATCCCCAACGCATTCGAGGCTGGGCAGATCGTCGAGCAGGCCCGCCAGCGAAATCCGAATCTGGAGATCGTCTGCCGGGCGCATTTCGATGATGAAGTCCGCCATCTGCAGGAATACGGTGCTGATTTTGTGGTGATGGGGGAACGTGAAATTGCGCTCGCCATGCTGAACAGGGCTGAAACGGTTGAGGTCCGGCACGATGAAAACCCCGACGAGGCATCTCCAAGCCTCGGCTTTTCGGCGGTTGCCCCGACCGATGTCTGAGCATTGATCACTGAGAAATCCGGGCAGGGGTCATACAGCACCCTTGCTCCGGCAGCCCAGCCGTTCGGTTTTGGCATAACCATGCCTTTGTGACGAAGAGTAGAGCCTGTTTCGTGCAGGTCGCCTGTGTTCAATGCCAATGACCGCTATGGTCAAAAAGCGCTGGCATGGTGACCCGGTACGGTAACAAGGAGCGTTTCCTCTCATGGTTCTCTCAGCGAAGCCGGTCCAGCGTCCGGCCAATCCGCAATTTTCCTCCGGCCCATGCACCAAGCATCCGGGTTGGTCGCTCGCGGCGCTGGATGTATCCCTATTGGGTCGTAACCACCGTATGGTCGCGCCGAAGGCCCGTCTGAACGAGGTAATCCGCCGCAGCCACGCCCTGCTTGAGCTTCCCGCCGACTGGATCGTCGGGTTGGTTCCTGCCTCCGATACCGGGGCGGTGGAAATGGCGCTCTGGTCGATGCTCGGGACGCGTGGTGTGGATGTGCTGGCCTGGGAAACCTTTACCGAAATGTGGGCTGTGGATGTCGCCACACAGCTTAATCTGACCGATTATCGGCTGTTCCGCGCTCCATGGGGTGAATTGCCTGATCTGTCGGCAGTCGATGCCCTTAACCGTGATATCGTCTTCGCCTGGAACGGCACTGCTGCCGGGGTAAAAATGCCCAATGCGAACTGGATCCCGGCTGACCGCAAGGGCCTGACGATCTGCGATGCGACCTCGGCTGCATTTGCGATGGAATTGCCATGGGACAAGCTCGATGTCGTCACATGGTCCTGGCAGAAAGTGCTGGGTGGAGAAGCTGCGCATGGCATGATCGCGCTGTCGCCTCGCGCGGTCGAGCGTTTGCTGACCTTCCATGCTCCGCGCCCCCTGCCGAAGATTTTCCGTCTGACCGAGCCCGGTCCGGATGGTAAACCCCGCTTGATTGATAGTATTTTCCAGGGTGAGACCATTAATACCCCCTCCATGCTTTGCGTCGAGGATGCGATGTCAGCCATCGCATGGGCGGAGCAACTTGGTGGCGTGAAGGCACTGATCGCACGCAGCCGGGCGAATTTCGCGGCGGTGGAACGCTGGGTTGCCCGCACTCCGTGGATTGATTTCCTTGCGAAAAACCCGGCCACACGCGCCACGACCTCCATTACCCTTCGTCCTGTGTCACCATGGTTTACCGCGCTGGATGCAGCGGAACAGGCTGCGGCGACAAAGCAGATGGTGTCGTTGATCGAGGCGGAAGGGGCCGGGTTCGACTTCGCCAATTATCGTGATGCCCCTGCCGGGTTCCGCATCTGGGGTGGCGCCACAGTTGAAACGGCTGATATCGAATGTCTGCTGGGCTGGATCGACTGGGCCTATGCTCAGGTGCAGTCTGAATACGTGCAAAAGGCTGCGTGATCGCAGCCGGTTCAGGGATCTGAACAAATGGGCCGGATGTAACTCTGTGCGGGTATGCATCCGGCCCGCTTCCTGCTGCGTTCCCGTGGAGCCACGTGATTGAGGAGTGAGGGCAGTATGAAGCTTCCAGCCTGGTTGGCTCCCGGTTTTCTCGCGGGATGGGTTGCTCTGACGGGGTTGGCAACCGGCTTTTTGCCCGGCTCGGCACAGGCGGAACTGGCGGAAGGACAGCAGGCCCCCGATTTTTCTCTGGAGGCTGCGCTGGCCGGAAAGACCTTCCGCTTTTCTCTGGCCGAGGCACTCAGGAGCGGGCCGGTGGTGGTTTATTTCTACCCGGCTGCCTTTACCTCCGGCTGTACGCGGGAGGCCCATGACTTCGCGGAGGCCATGCCCCGTTTCAAGTCTCAGCATGCCACGGTCATCGGGGTATCAGGGGATACGATGACGACCCTGGAAAAATTCTCTGACTCCGCGTGTGGGGGGAAGTTTGCAGTGGCAGCGGACCCGGATCGTACTGTGCTGAGGCAGTACCGGGTGCTTCCCGATGCGCTCAGCACGCATGCTACCCGCACATCATATGTGATCGTGCCGGCTGCTGCTGGCCAGCCCGGGCGGATCATCTATGTCTACACGGATGATAATCCGGAGAAACATGTTTCCAATACCCTGAATGCCTTGCAGCAATGGCAGTCTCACCCCTCAGGACATGAGGAACAGGTCAGGGAACACTGACGGTTCACATGGGGGCGTGATGACGGCTATGATCCCCGCCTTTAGGGAATGGCCTGGTCCGGTCCGGTGGCAATGCCTGATGAAGCTGGCTCACAAGCGGGTAGATTGGACGATGGATAACCGTTCTTTGATGATCGTGTGGTTTGTCGGGGCTTTGATTGCCCTGACGATTTACGTGCTTGATCCTGGCAACTTGTTCGTGATGCTGGCGGAACTGGTGGAGAATGTTCAATCCCGCATCATGGATCTGTTGGCTATGCTGGGGGTCCGGCTGGAGAATCTGATACGGGCATTAGCGATTGCCCTGTATTTTGTTTTTGTTGTTCTCGGCGTTCTGGCTCTGCGCTCCGGAGTGAAGGCGAAGGCTGCCCTCCTGGTGGTATCAGGGGTCTTTTTCATGTTGGTTGGATTTCCCGGCGGATGGGGCGTGCCGGATAATGGAGGATACTGGGGTGCCGCCTGCCTGCTGAGCGGAGCAGGGGCCCTGACCATGACAAGACGTATTCTGCTGGCTTCTCACATGGAATTGAGGAAGGTTTCCGCCGGTTGGGAACGGAAATTGCCTTGAAGATACCGGCTTTGAATGCGGGGTAAGGGCTGGCGCTAAAACCTCTTTCGCGTTTTATCTATGACGCCCGGTTTGCGGCTTGCATTCTCTGTGGACGGCGTTTCCCCCGGCCGGGAACGTTACTGGCATGAAAAGGTAAGGTTATGATGCGTCTATTCGTTTTTGCTCTGCTCACTGCCTCCGTTCTGCCTGCTATGGCGCAGGCTGCCGATACCGGCTGGAAACCGTCGAAATGCGGGGCAGAGCCGTCGGCCCCGACCATCGACCTCAGCAACTATGCCAAATACGGCGAGAGCGTGAAAAAGGTGAACCAGTACCAGAAGGATGCGCAGGCCTATAATACCTGCGTCCGCAATGAGGCGAAGACGGAAATGGATGCCATCAGCAAATCCGCCAGCGCCATTCAGAAAGGCATCTGGGACAACTTCAGCAAATACAATGCGGCTTTCAAGGAAGCCGAAAGCAAGACAAAAAAGTAATCTTTTTCAGGATAGCAGCAGGACCGGCCCGGTCTTAATGCCGGTCCATGCTATTTACGGGACGAACACGCACACTGCCTGACGCCTGACAATAAAATCAGCGGGCGTGCGTGTCGTGATCTCACCATCCGTATTGATGCTGCGAGGATGTCTGGTGTGTACCTCCAGCGCCTCTTCTGACAGGGTGATGACTTCACGCCAGCGCCCCTGTGTTCCACGCCACAGGGCCGGTAACAGGCGGATCAGCCCCCATGCGCTGTCAACTTCCAGACTCCAGACATCCAGCTTGCCGTCATCGATGGAGGCATCTGCGCTGACCGTCATTCCTCCGCCATAATGGCGCCCATTACCGATAGCCAGATGAAGTGTTTTAGTGACTGTCGTCGTTCCACCATGCCGGATTTCAGCGTGGAAAGGACGCAGACGCCGTGCGACACGCAGGGCCGCGATCGGATAGCCGAATATTCCAAACCGTTTTTTCGAGTCGCTGGTCAGCGCACGGGTCAGGGCAACGCCGAACCCGATACTGGCAACATTGAAAAATGGTACTCCATTGACTTCGCCCAGATCGATCAGACGCCGTTTGCCCTGCGCTATGATGCGGGCCGCCTGCTCCGGATTGGCAGGGATGTCCAGCGTGCGGGCCAGATCATTCGCAGTGCCCAGAGGGATAATGCCGAAAGGGAGCTGTGTCTCCATCAGAGCGGGGGCGGCGGCATTCAGTGTGCCATCGCCACCGCCGATCACGGCACAATCGATGGAACCGTGCAGCCTGCGCAGTGTGTGGTGGATGTCGTCGGGATCATGCCAGGACGGTATTTCGACCTGTATCCCGTGGGTTTCCAGTGCGGTGATCACGCGATCAGCAGCATTTCGCCCCTTGCGGCTTTTCTGATTGATGAACAGGGCGGCGCGCCGTGGTGGTGAAAACGCGGCCTTATCACTCATGATGCCAGTCCGATCAGATGGAGGATGGCGGTGTAGCCGAGCATCACCAGCGCAATATCGGCCACCAGCGCTACCAGAGTCATGAACCAGCCTACTGCGATCCAACGCCCATCCTGGACGAAGACACCGGTAGCAGAGACCAGCATGGCGGCCGCGGGGAGCATATTGCCCAGTGGAATGGGCAGGATAATCAGAATTGCATTGCTCAGGCAGGCCAGCCCGGTCAGCTTCTGCCATATCCCGTCCATGGCCCAGAGCCAGCCCGGTCTGCTGTGACGGCCCAGCCAGTTCAAAGGCCGCTCCAGGCGTTTAAGGACGGCATTGATATCGTGTCTTGCCATGCTTCTGCGACGGAGAAAATCCGGCATCCAGAGATGATCGCCGCGTATAATCAGGCTGATGGAGATGATACAGGTAGCGGCCCCGAAAACGGGTGCTGGCCCCGGTATCAGCATGGCCAGCCCGAGCAGCAACAGGATCAGCCCCGGCCCGCTGCTGCCCGCATGATCGGACAGGGCGCCCAGCCCGATCCGGCTGCTGGCGGGATCGGCACTGCCATCAACGATGCCATAGAGGTTTTTCACGAGATTGCTCTGACGGGATGGCGGCCCAGATGAAGGCCCAGATGGCGGTGACGTGGCTGACGATGGCGACACGATGAAAACGGGTCTTTCTGTGAAGGGTCGTAACGAGACCGGAAAGGGGTTCCATAGTCTGAAACGGTTCTGGAACCAGCAGGTTGCTGCGTCGGGCTGTCAGGTGTCAGGGTCAATGGCTGTGGCAACGGGCGTGGTGAGGGCTGTCACCGGGCGTGAAGCGATCTGTTGGACCATATAATTCTGCCTGACAGGGGAGAATTGCCAAACTCCTGCCTTCCTGATGGTGCTGGACGGATGCTATAGCCCCGGGCGGCATGAGCGACATCACATCCAATAAGGCGCTGCTCCCGTCGGGACTGCGCGATCTGCTGCCTCCCGAGGCGGAGGCAGAGGCCGTTTGCGTAGAATCCCTGATGGGGGTTTTCTCGGCGCATGGTTATCGCCGGGTCAAACCGCCCCTGATAGAGTTCGAAGAAACCCTGTTCGCCGGAGCGGGGGGGGCTGTATCAGATCAGTCTTTCCGGCTGATGGATCCGGACAGCCACCGGATGATGGCTGTCAGACCCGATATCACACCCCAGATTGCGCGCATCGCTACCACAAGGCTGGCCGAGGCTGCTCGCCCGTTGCGGCTGTGCTATGCCGGGGAATGTGTGCGGGTCAGCCCCGGTTCCCTTTCCGCCGACCGTCAGGTTTCTCAGGCCGGGATAGAATTGATCGGGGTTGATACTCCCTCTGCCGATGCGGAGCTTATTCTGGTCGCGCGGGAGGCTCTGGCGGCAACTGGCCTTACGCGGGTCAGTTTCGATCTGACGCTGCCTGCTCTGGTGCCGGTGCTGCTGGGTCAGGCCGGGCAGGAAGATAGCAGCCTGAAACCCCTGCTGCATGCGTTGGATCGCAAGGATGCGGCCGAGGTGAAGAAACAGGCCGATCGCATTGTCGGGCCTGCTATCGCCGATATTCTGGGTGATCTGCTGTTATCTGCCGGTCCCGTAGACGGTGCGCTCGCCGCCCTGCAACGGGCCGCGTTGCCGGATGAGGCACAGGCTCTGGCCGAACGTCTGGCGGCAACGGTGGGCGAAATCCGCGCCAGCGCACCTGATCTCCGCCTTACGGTCGATCCTGTCGAATTCCGTGGTTTCCGCTATCACACAGGTATCTGCATGACGGTTTATGCCCCCGGAGGCGGTGCACCCGGTGTGGGTCAGGAGCTGGGTGGCGGTGGCCGCTATATGTGTCAGGGGGAAGCCGGTCCGGAATCTGCATCAGGCCTGACCCTGTATCCGGAAGCCATTCTGATGGCAGTCGCCTCCAAGCATCGCCCTGTCCGTGTATATGTTCCGGTTGGTGCCAATGCGGATCGCGCTGCGGCATTGCGGCGTCAGGGCTTTGTGACGGTGGCGGCGCTGGATGGTGTTGCCGGCGCTCATGCATCGGATCACTTCGTAGCGGCACGGCAGCAGGGCTGTGTGCATGTCCTTGCTGACAGTGCGTTGGTGGCTGTGCCGGATGCAGGGGATAGCTGATTTTGCTTCTTTGCCTGCCGGTCTGATTCCCGATGATATGTCAGGATCGTGCCGGAGTGGTGTTTTCTGCGCGCAAGCGCATTGTGGATGGCAGGTTATAGAGCAAGCCCGCCTGATTTCATGGAGTAACGCACATGGCCAATGTTGCCGTGATCGGCGCCCAGTGGGGTGACGAAGGAAAAGGCAAGGTCGTGGACTGGCTAGCCAGCCGCGCCGATGTCGTGGTTCGTTTCCAGGGCGGCCATAATGCGGGCCATACGCTGGTGGTCGGTGATCAGACTTACAAGCTGTCCCTGCTGCCCAGCGGGCTGGTGCGCGGCAAGCTCGGCATCATTGGCAATGGCGTGGTGGTCGATCCGGAGGCACTGCTGTCTGAAATCGCGCGCGTTTCCGCTCAGGGGCTGGCCGTAGGGCCGGAGACTCTGCGGATCGCCGATAATGCGACGCTGATCCTGCCTTTGCACGGTGCTATTGACCGTGCGCGGGAGCATGCGAGGGGTGACAGCAAGATCGGCACCACTGGCCGCGGCATTGGTCCTGCTTATGAGGACAAGGTTGCCCGCCGCGCGATCCGTATCGCCGATCTGGCCGAGCCGGAAACCCTGTCCGCCAAGCTGGACGAGCTGCTGCTGCATCACAACACCCTGCTGGCCGGGTTGGGCGCTGACACTTTCGAGAAGCAGCTGCTGCTCGATCAGCTTCTGGCGCTGGCGCCGAAAATTCTGCCTTATGCGGAACCGGTCTGGGAACGTCTGGATGAAATCAAGCGGGCCGGACAGCGCATCCTGTTCGAAGGGGCGCAGGCGGTCATGCTGGATGTCGATCACGGCACCTATCCCTTCGTGACCAGCAGCAACACCATTGCGGCGACAGCGGCAGGTGGTTCTGGCATGGGGCCGAGTGCGGTTGATTTTGTGCTCGGCATTGCCAAGGCCTATTCCACCCGTGTTGGCTCCGGCCCGTTCCCGACCGAATTGTTCGATGAAACCGGTGAACTGCTCGGTGATCGCGGTCATGAATTCGGCACTGTCACCGGACGTCGCCGCCGCTGCGGCTGGTTCGATGCGGTGCTGGTACGGCAGGCGGTGAAGGTTGGCGGTATTCAGGGTCTGGCCCTGACCAAGCTGGATGTTCTGGACGGTCTGCCGGAGCTGAAAATCTGCACCGGCTATCAGATCAATGGTGAGATGTTCCGTCGTCTGCCTGCTTCTCCGGCGGCTCAGGCGGCAGCCAAGCCGGTTTATGAGTCGATGGAAGGCTGGTCCGGCTCCACGCAGGGCGCGCGTTCCTGGGCCGATCTTCCCGCACAGGCCATCAAATATGTTCGCCGGATTGAGGAACTGACCGAGGTTCCGGTCACACTGCTTTCCACCAGCCCGGATCGGGATGACACCATTCTGGTAAAGGACCCGTTCGAGGGCTGAGCGCCTGTAAAAACGGCCCGGTTGCAAAACCGGGCCGTTTGTCTGTTCAGGTGGAAAGCAGAAGAAAGATGATCAGGCCGCGCTGGCGCGTTGATAGTCCTCGACCTTCTGATCCGCTATGCGACGCTGTTCGATGACTTCAGCCTTCATCGCCTTCTGAAGCTTCTCGAAAGCGCGCACTTCAATCTGGCGCACCCGCTCGCGCGAGATATTGTAGTGCTGCGACAGATCTTCGAGCGTGGTCGGCTCATCTTTCAGACGCCGTTCGGTCAGGATATGGCGTTCGCGATCGTTCAGGGTTTTCAGGGCATTGGCCAGCAGGGTTCTGCGGCCGCCCAGCTCCTCGGTATCCGCGAGCACGGTTTCCTGTGTCTCGGCATCATCAACCAGCCAGTCCTGCCACTCTCCTTCGCCTTCCTGACGCAGGGGTGCATTCAGGCTGTGATCCGGGGCGGACATGCGGCGGTTCATCTGCACCACATCCTGCTCCGGCACATTCAGCGAGGTAGCGATTTTGGACACCTGCTCCGGCTTCAGATCGCCATCATCAATGGCCTGCATCTGGCCCTTCAGACGACGAAGGTTGAAGAACAGTTTTTTCTGAGCCGCAGTTGTGCCCATTTTCACCAGAGACCAGCTATGCAGGATATATTCCTGAATGGCGGCTCTGATCCACCACATGGCATAGGTTGCCAGACGGAAGCCGCGATCCGGATCGAACCGGCGGACCGCCTGCATCATCCCGACATTGCCTTCGCTGATGAGTTCACCAACAGGAAGGCCATAGCCGCGATAACCCATGGCAATTTTCGCGACGAGACGAAGATGGGAGGTGACAAGCCGATGGGCCGCACCCATATCTTCCGTGTCGCGCCAACGGCGGGACAGGTCCAGCTCCTCCTCTGCGGTGAGCATGGGATATTTACGAATTTCCTGAAGGTAACGGGAAAGGTTGCCCTCAGGCGCGATTTTAATGACGGCAGAGGCCACGGACAGGCTCCTTTCGTCTGGCGATGTGCTGTGTCCTGCCCATGATAAGGCGCAGAAGGCACATCGGTTCCGGAGGATAAGCCGGAAAGGGTGTCCAGAAGACCTTATGGTCGCTTCGCCATCCCTGCATGAGGCAATGATAAAGACGACAGGCCGACACGGTGGGGCACCCCATAGCACCGTGTCTATGCAAAAAAGATAAAGGACCAATCTGGTCCGGTCAACATTAAAATTATGATAAACTATGAATTATGATCGAGTAAATCGATAAGACTCATCATATCTTCCGGCAAAGGCGTCTCGAAACGCAGGTTTTCACTGGTTCGTGGGTGCCTGAACCCCAGTACGCCGGCATGGAGAGCCTGGCGGGGAAAGTCGAGCAGGGCGGTTTTGATATCCTGATCCAGCCCCTTCGCAGCGGCTGGAATGCGGCGCAGATAGACCGGATCACCGATGATTGGATATCCGTTCGCCGAGAGATGTACGCGGATTTGATGCGTGCGCCCGGTTGCCAGCTTGCATTCCAGCCGTGTGACAGCGCCATGCCATGTCGCCATGGTGCGGTAATGGGTCAGTGCGGGTTTGCCGCCATGACGGACAATGGCCATGCGTTTGCGATCTCTGGGGTCGCGTCCGATGGCGCCTTCAATATCGCCTTCTCGGGGCGAAGGGACACCCCATGCGAGCGCGGTATACAGCCGTTCCAGATCACGCGCCGCAAACAGCGCGGAAAGGGCTGCCAGAGCAAACTCCGTCTTGGCAACGACCATGACGCCTGACGTATCCTTATCCAGACGATGCACAATGCCGGGGCGCTTTTCTCCACCGATTCCGGGCAGGTTCTCCCCGCAATAGGCCAGCAGCGCATTGACCAGCGTGCCGTCTGGACTGCCGGGGGCCGGATGTACGACCATGCCAGCCGGTTTATCGAGCACGATCAGATCGTCATCCTCGAACAGGATTGGGAAGGCGATGTGCTGAGCAACAGGGACGGCCGGAGCAGGGACGGGCAGACGCAGCCGGTATAGGCTGCCGGGACGAACCATCTCCGCCGGTTCACGGACACTGTGCCCATCACGATGGACCGCGCCGCTCTCGATCAGTGATTTCAGCCGGGAGCGGCTCATATCCGGCAGATGGGTGGCCAGAAAACGGTCGATCCGCTCCGGTACCGCGTCGGGGGCGGCGGAGACCGTTATTTCTGCTTGGCTTGGATCGGGCGGAGTGGCAGGCATGGGGCGCGGATAGCGCAATTTTGCTCGGTTAGGAAAGACAAGGACATTCATGCAGCAGCTTCTGAAGGCCGCCGTTATTCTGATGGGTGTTCTGATCGTGGCGGGTGTGGTCGCTCTGGCCATCCTGATTCCGCAGCGTATGGGCGGTGCTGGCTGGTTTCATCAGGGCGCGCAGTCCATCTCCGTTCCGGCCCCGTCCGGTTCCCGCATTGCCAGTGTCGGGCTGAGTGACAAGGCGCTGGCGCTCCATCTGCAAGGGGGTGGTCCTGATCGCGTGGTGATCGTCGATATAGCGACCGGCGCCGTGCGTGCGCAGGTCGTTCTGGCCCCACAGATTCCTGAGACAGCCAGATAAAGGGCGGCGGCCTCTTGCGTCGGCAGGAGGCCGCATGTATAGAGCGCCCCTCCAATGCCTCGTCCCATTCGTCTAGAGGCCCAGGACACCGCCCTCTCACGGCGGCAACAGGGGTTCGAATCCCCTATGGGACGCCATTGAAATCATTGAATATTTTGAGTTGTCCACACATGGCTTAGATGGTGGTTTGACCATCTAAAAATGCCTCGCATGGATGTTGGGCTTCTTTTCAAAGACGAAGAAGAAACCAGCCCCTATTCGGGACTGGCAGCTCCGTCAGCGGTAAACCAGATCACCTGACCATGCGGGTGTAGATGCGCGGCGGGGACGTCGGCGGTGCCTTCACGAACGGCTTTGACAATCTCCGCTTTCCCCTTGCCCGTCACCAGAAAAGCGATCACGGATGCACTTTCCAAAGCGGGATAAGTGAGGCTGATCCTGACTTCCGGGCGGCCTTCCGAGACGGCGGCAACCCATTTTTCGCGCTCTTTCAAAATAGGCTGACCGGGAATGAGAGAGGCCGTATGGCCATCCTCGCCAAGGCCTAGAAAAACCACATCAAAGAATGGCTTTTCCGGGTCGAGAGTGTTGGTCCCGTAATCCGCCTTCATCCTCGCTTCATAGCGCTGAGCGACGGTGACAGGATCGCCTTCTCCCGGAATTGGAAAAACATTGCTGGGCGGAATGTCGATATGGGCCAGCAAAGCTTCGTTCGTCATGTGGAAATTGCTGTCAGGATCATCATGCGGAACGAAGCGCTCATCGCCCCAATAAAGATGCACCCTGCTCCAGTCGATCTGGCTGTTCCACGGGGCCTGTGCAAGAGTCTGATACAGTTTCTTCGGGGTTGATCCGCCAGACAGCGCGATACGCACCGGGGCCTGAGCTTTCTGAATGCGCTCGGCCAGCCATGCGGCAACATGGTCAGCAAGAGCCTGTGCCGTATCCAGAATGACGAGTTGTCCTGGCAATGCAGCCGCATCGGGATTGGTCATGAGAGAAAATGCTCCTCTATCGCTTTCGCGAACCCTTCATCCTCGACGGAACTGCTAACGGCGCTGGCCTCCGCCTTGACCTCGTCATCTGCCTGACCCATGGCAATGCTGAATCCGGCGACCCGGAACATTTCGACGTCATTGGCGGAATCGCCAATCACCGCAATATGCTCAGGCTCCATGCCATAAAAGTCAGCGAGATAACGCACCACGCCCCCCTTGTTGGCATCGGGATGCGTGATATCGAGGTAATAGGGTTGAGACCGATTGACTGAGGCCTGATCGCCCAGTGTCGCCTTGATATGGCGTTCGGCGCTTTTGACGCGCTCGCCATCATCGCTGACACCCACGATTTTCACAGTGTCGTTCAGAAGTGAAAACAGATCATCGGTCACGGCTGGATCGGATTTTATGGTCCAGGCTTCCCGTTCCACATGCGGGGCGTCGGGATTGCGCAGATACCACTGCTTTTCCGTATACACCCAGATATCCAGACCGGCCTCTTCCAGCATCTCGACGGCCTGCTTCGCAGCATTCGGGTTGAGGGTGCGGGCCAGAATGGGATGAAGCGCGGTATCGGTGATGACGCCGCCATTGAAGCCTGAAATCGGCGTATCAAGGGCGAGGGGCTCAAACAGCATCCGCATCCCGACCGGGGGACGGCCACTGGTCACGGCGAATTTGATCCCCTTGTCCCGCAAAGCCTGCACCGCCTTGACTGCTCGCGGTGTCAGGACTTTCTGTTTGGTGACGAGGGTATTATCGACGTCGCTCAGGACAAGCCGGATATTCTGGCTCATGAATTGAGATCCCTCCACTGGAACCCGTCTTTTGCCAGCAATTCATCGGCTTCTTCAGGGCCATTGCTGCCGGATGCGTAATTCGGGAAATCAGGTGTCTGCCTGGCCCATGCATCCAGAATGGGCTGCACGATCTTCCAGCCAGCCTCGACGAAATCAGCGCGCTGGAACAGCGTGGCATCGCCGATCATGCAGTCATAGATCAGCGTTTCATAGCCGGTGGTCGGGCGACGCTCGAAGTAATCAGAATACCGGAAATCACTCGATACCTGTTTCACCCGCACGGTCGGTCCGGGAACCTTGGCGTTGAAATCAATCGACATGCCATCATTCGGGCTGATGCGAATGACAATCTGGTTGGGTGGCAGATTTTCAATGCCGGTGTCACGAAACAGCGTGAAGGGAGGACGCCGCAATTGCAGCACAATTTCAGTGCAGCGTTGGCTCATATGCTTTCCGGTGCGCAGATAGAAAGGCGTCTTGCCCCAGCGCCAGTTGTCGATCATCAACTTGATGGCGACGAATGTTTCAGTGGCTGACTGCGGATCGACATTCAGTTCGGAACGATAGCCCTGAACGTCTGTGCCTTTCACCGTGCCGGGACCGTACTGCCCTCGCACGGCATTGTCGGCCACATCTTCCTCGGTCATCAGACGAACAGCCTGCAAGACTTTGGCTTTTTCGGACCGCACTGCATCCGCATCGAATGAAACGGGAGGCTCCATCGCCGTCACGGCCAGAAGCTGGAACAGATGGTTGGGCACCATATCCCGTAAGGCACCGGCATGGTCGTAGAAACCGCCGCGTTTTTCCACGCCGACGGTTTCCGCGGCGGTGATTTGGACATGTTCAATGAAATGGTTGTTCCACAGATTTTCAAACACGCCATTTCCGAAGCGTATCATCATGATGTTCTGGACAGTTTCCTTGCCCAGAAAATGATCGATCCGGTAAACCTGATTTTCCTTCAGAATACCAAGGATTTTCTTATTCAGATCCTGCGCTGATTCAAGATCATGGCCGAAAGGCTTCTCTACGATGACCCGACGCCACGGGCCTTCCTCTTTCTGTTCTGTCAGTCCGGCGGAGCCAAGTTGTTCGATGACCTGCGCAAAAAATCTGTCTGCGACAGCAAGGTAGAACAGACGGTTGCCATCACGCAGTGACTGGCCCAAATTTTTAAATGTCTGACTGTCGGAAAAATCACCTTTGACATAGGTGAAGCGATCCATCAGCCATTTCCAGGCATCTTCGTCGATAGAGTCTGTTTCGAACTCGACACCTTTTTTGCCGATAAAGGAATGGATCATGTCGGTCAGCTGTTTGCGCCAGCTTTCCGTATCCAGATCGGCGATATCGACGCCAACGACCCTAAAATCATCCGGCAACATTTTTGATGCCGCCAGACTGTAGAGGGAAGGGGTGACCAGACGTTTCGTCAGATCACCACCAGCCCCGAAAATAACCATGTCGCAGGCAGGGGCGGTCTGGAACACCGTGCTGTTGGTTTCTGCCTGTTCACGCGTGCAGCCCAGTTTTGGAATGGAGGACATGAAGATCAGCCTTTCTGCTCGACATGTCCCCCGAAGCCAAAGCGCATGGCGGAGAGCATCTTCTCCGCAAAGCTATGCTCCTCGCGGGAGCGGAAGCGGGTATACAGCGCGGCACTGAGCACGGGAGCCGGAACGGCTTCCTCGATGGCGGCATTGATGGTCCAACGACCTTCGCCGGAATCGGAGACAGCACCGGAGAAGTTATCCAGCGCCGGATGCTGGGCCAGTGACATGGCGGTCAGGTCCAGCAGCCAGGAGGAAATCACGCTGCCCCGCCGCCAGACCTCGGCAATATCGGTGGTATTAAGGTCGAACCGCTCATCTTCCGGCAGTTCGGAGGAATTCTTGTTATGCAGAATATCGAATCCTTCTGCATAGGCCTGCATAATTCCGTATTCGATACCATTATGCACCATCTTGACGAAATGGCCTGCCCCGGCCGGGCCGCAATGCAGATAGCCTTCCTCGGCACGGGCATCGAATCCTTCACGATGCGGTGTGCGTTCGATCGTTCCGATGCCGGGGGCCAGCGTTTTCAGAATAGGATCAATCCGATCGACAACAGGCTTATCGCCGCCGATCATCATGCAGTAGCCGCGCTCCAGTCCCCAAACGCCGCCGGATGTGCCGACATCGACATAGTGAATGCCTTTTGCACGCAGGGATTTGGCGCGGCGGATATCGTCTTTATAGAAAGTGTTGCCGCCATCAATGATGACATCATCACTGCGGAGCAGGGAGGAGAGTTCGGTGATGGTGGCTTCCGTAATCTCCCCCGCCGGCAGCATGACCCACACTGTACGAGGTGCCTCCAGCTTGGAGACGAGATCGGACAGGGAGGATGCTCCGGTTGCACCTTCACCCGACAATTTTGACACGACATCTGCGGCACGATCATAGACGACAGTGCTATGCCCGTCCCGCATCAGGCGACGCACGATATTGCCGCCCATGCGGCCCAGTCCGATAACGCCGATCTGCATGGTTCATCAGTCCTTCTGGCTTTGGTCTGTCCCGGCAGATGATGGCCGGGACAGAGGATCAATAAGGCTTGGCCTGAGCAGTCGTTTGAGTGCGGGCGGAGATCAGGACAGAGCCTGAGCAACCGCCTTCGCCAATGTTTTGAGACCGTTTTCGACCCCGCTGGTGAAATGAACCCGCAAGGCGCGGCGTCCACGTTCGGCCAGCACATCAAAATCCCCACGCGCTTGCGCTGCTTTGACAATGCTGAATCCGTAGCTCTGGCCGGGAACAGGCTGATCCTGCGCATCTTCGGTGGTGATTTGCAGGAACACACCGCTGTTAGGGCCGCCTTTATAAGCCTGTCCGGTAGAGTGCAGGAAACGCGGACCGAAGCCGAGGCAGGTTGCCACATGCTTCGCGTTCAGGATCTGCGCCCGGATAGCCTGCATTGCGGCTTCATGGGCCTCGGTATGCTCGATATAAGCAAGCAGGGCGGCATAATCACCGCTGCTGATCCGGTCGAAATGGATCTTCAGCGCTTCTGCCAGGTTGGCAGGAGTGCCGAATGCTGCCGCATTGCGCGGATCAGCATAGAGTGCAACGCCATCACCGGTGAAGAACGGCTTTTCTTCAGGCAAAGAGCCAGTTTTTTCAACCGAGGCGGTCAGTTCGCGGGTCTTGATCTTGCTGGCTTCGACATCTGGCTGATCGAACGGGTTGATGTCGAGGATGGCTCCGGCAACGGCTGTTGCAATTTCCCAGCGGAAGAATTCCTGCCCGATATGAAGCGTGCTGGGAACGGTCAGACGCGCCACCGGATGCCCGGCTTTTTCCAGAGCCGCCACGAAGGCAGCCTGTTCAGCATCTTCACCGTCTTTCAGTGCGATATAGGCGAAGAAGCGATCATTGCTGTAAGCGCCGGGGTCGATCCGCGGTTCGTCGGCAACGGGGATCAGCCCCTTGCCCTGCTTGCCGGTCGATTCCGCCAGAAGCTGTTCCAGCCATGCGCCGATATCGGCAATGCCGGGGGAGGCGATCAGCGTCACCTTGTCCCGCTTGTGTTTGGTCGCTGCGACGCCGAGAGCAATGCCGAGTTGCAGGCCGGGATTTTGCGCCGGCGGAGCATAGGGCCCGCAGGCATGGACCATCTGAAGCGTCGTCGACAGGAACGCCGGAATGTCGATGCCGATCGCTGCCGCCGGAACCAGACCGAACTTCGAGAGTACGGAGTAGCGTCCGCCAATGCTCTTCACACCATGGAAAATATGGGCAAACCCATCCTGACGGGCAACCTCTTCCATATGGGAGCCGGGATCGGTCACTGCGACGAAATGGCTGCCGTTCTTACCGGCCGCTTCATAGAAATACTGCTTGAAGATATTCGGCTCCAGCGTGCTGCCGGATTTGCTGGAGACGATGAACAGTGTCGTCGGCAATGTCACCGCATCGCGGATTGCCTTCACCTGTGCCGGATCGGTGCTGTCCAGCATATGGAAGGTCGGCCAGCCACTGCGCTGCCCGAAAGTCTTGCTCAGCACTTCCGGACCAAGGCTTGAACCGCCCATGCCAAGCAGCACGACATCGGTATAGCCACCTTCCTGAACATGCTGGGCAAAGCGGGTCAGCGTATCGGCATCAGCCAGTTCCTGTTCGACGATGTGCAGCCAGCCGACCCATTTGTCTTCATCAGCATTGGTCCACAAGGTCTTTTCACCACGCCACAGGGCGCGGATCAGACCATCGTGACGCCAGGTTTCGGTTTCGGTCTCGACATCCTTTTTCAGCGTGTCAGAGCCGAAAGAGATGACGCTGCGTGTTGCCTCACCATCGAAAAACTGGGCGCGACGCTGGGCCACGGCACCGTAGAGCTTGTCGGCATCATCGGCGAAACGCTGCACGCCATCGACCACCAGATCAGTGGTGATCTGATCGAGGGAAATACCCTGTGCGGCAAGGTCATGCAGGGTTTTCTGCGCAGCTTCCAGATTGTCCTCGATCGTGGTTGCAATTTTGCCGTGATCGCGGGTGGCGTCCATGGTCGCCGGCGGCATGGTATTCACCGTGTTGGCCCCGATCAGGGTCTCGACATAGAGCGTATCCGGCAGATCCTTGCTCTTGACGCCGGTGGAGGCCCAGAGCAGACGCTGAGGGTTGGCACCTTTGGCTTCCAGTGCCTTCCAGCGCGGATCGGCGATCAGTTTCTTATAGTGCTGATAAGCCATTTTTGCGTTGGCAATGGCCACCTTGCCTTGCAGGCTGCGCAGCACATCGGCATCGCCTTCTCCGGCTTTCAGCTTGCGCTCGACTTCTTTGTCGACAGATGCGTCGATGCGGCTGACGAAGAAGCTGGCGACGCTGGCAATGTGAGAGATGTCTTTTCCCTTTGCGGCGCGTGCTTCCAGACCCTTGATGTAGGCCCATGCGACCGCATCATAAGCCTGTAGTGAGAATAGCAGCGTGACATTGATATTAATGCCATCGGCGATCAGCGTTTCAATGGCGGGTACGCCTGCCTCCGTGCCCGGCACCTTGATCATCAGATTCGGCTTGTCGACGGTCTGCCACAGGCGGCGGGCCTCATCGATCGTATCCTGGGTCCGCAGGGCCAGATAGGGTGATACTTCGAGGCTGATATAGCCGTCCTGGCCTTTCGTCTGCTCCCACACCGGATACAGCTGATCGGCGGCATGGCTGATATCGGTGATCGCCAGCGTTTCATAAAGTGTGGAAATTTCCAGATCGCCGCGCTCAAGCGTTTCCT
Source organism: Granulibacter bethesdensis (assembly GCF_001889545.1). Taxonomy (NCBI): domain Bacteria; kingdom Pseudomonadati; phylum Pseudomonadota; class Alphaproteobacteria; order Acetobacterales; family Acetobacteraceae; genus Granulibacter; species Granulibacter bethesdensis. The sequence goes on from NZ_CP018194.1 coordinate 995,690, forward strand.
TCAATTGAGGATCGTATTCCTTGCTCTGGCCGATGGCTTTTTCGAAAATGCTGGGGTTGGAAGTGACGCCACGTACACCGTCACGCTCGATCAGCTTCACCAGCTCCCCGCTTTCCAGCAGGGAGCGGCTGACGAAATCCAGCCATGGCGATTGCCCGTGATCGTTGAGCTGTGCGAGGGGATTCTTGGTTTCGCTCATGATATCACCGTGCTTTCGCGTGTTTTTTGACCTGCTCGCGTGCGGCTTCGGCCACGGCGTGCGGGGTGAAGCCGAAATGTTTCAGCAGCTCTGCCAGCGGGGCAGAAGCCCCGAACGTGTGCATGCCGATCACCGTACCTTCGGAACCGGCGTAGCGCTCCCATCCGAATGTGGCACCCTGTTCGATGGTAACGCGGGCCTTGATTGAGGGAGGCAGGACACTGTCGCGATAAGACTGATCCTGACGCTCAAACAGTTCCCAGCTTGGCAGGGAGACGACGCGGGCTTTGATGCCTTCCTGAGCCAGCGTTTCATGCGCGGCGATGCAGTGCTGGACCTCGCTGCCGGTCCCGATCAGGATCACGTCGGGGGTGCCATCCGTGTCTGCCAGAATATAGCCGCCACGGGCCACGCCGCTGGCAGGCGCATATTTGCTGCGATCCACAGTCGGCAGGGCCTGACGTGACAGGATCAGACAGACGGGCTGATGCTGGAACGGGATCAGAGTGCGCCATGCTTCTGCGACTTCATTCGCATCGGCGGGGCGGATCACGATGTTGCCAGGAATGGAGCGCAGGCTGATCAGTTGCTCAACCGGCTGATGGGTCGGGCCATCTTCGCCCACGCCGATGCTGTCATGGGTGAAAATCCAGATCGCCGGGATTTCCATCAGTGATGCCAGGCGGATCGGCGCACGCATATAGTCACTGAAGATCAGGAAGCCGGAGCCGTAAGGTCGCAGCTTGGACAGCGCCATGCCATTGATCGCGGAACCCATCGCGTGCTCGCGGATACCCCAGTGGAAGTTACGACCGAGGCGATTTTCAGCCGAGAAGCTTCCTCCCGCATTATCACCGGCTGTATCCGCAAAAGTCAGCAGCGTGTTGGTGGAAGGGGCGAGGTCCGCCGAACCACCCAGCAGCCACGGAATATGTTTGGCAACGGCATTCAGCACCTTGCCGCTGGACTGACGGGTGGCGATGCCTTTTGCGTCGGCTTCGAAAACGGGGATGTCCTTATCCCATCCTTCCGGCAGGGTGCGTTTCTCGATCTGGTCGATTTCGGTGGCGAGGTCGGGATATTCGGAGCGGTAGCGGGCAAACAGAGCCTGCCATTCCTTGTTCAGACGGGCGGAGCGTGCACCGATTCCCTTGGCGAAGGTTTCGTAAACGCCGTCCGGCACCAGGAATTTGGCATCTTCCGGCCAGCCGTAAAATTTCTTTGTCAGCTTGATTTCTTCATCACCAAGCGGGGAGCCGTGAGCCTCATGCGTATCCTGCTTGTGCGGCGCGCCCCAGCCAATGATGCTGTGAACCAGAATAAAGGCCGGCTTGCCGGTTTTGGCGTTCCGGATATGGCTGAGCAGCGCATCAAGTTTCGCGGTGTCATTGGCATCGTCCAGAGTGTGGACATCCCATCCGTAAGCGGCGAACCGGGCGGCGACATCTTCACCGAAAGCCAGATTGGTGCGTCCCTCGATCGTGATGTGGTTGCTGTCATAAATCCACACCAGATTGTCGAGCTTGAGATGACCGGCCAGTGAAGCTGCCTCGCCCGAGACACCCTCCATCATGTCGCCATCGCCGCACAGGGCATAGATGTTGTAGTCGAACAGGGTATAGCCGGGGCGATTATAGCGGGCGGCGAGATATTTCTCGGCAATGGCCATGCCGACGCTGTTGGCGACACCCTGACCCAGCGGGCCGGTGGTGGTCTCCACGCCGCTGGTATGGTGATATTCGGGGTGACCCGGTGTCTTGCTGCTCATCTGACGGAACTGCTCGATATCCTGGAGCGTCACCGCTTTCTGACCGGATTTATTGTATTTATTATCAACAGCCTCGGTGCCAGTGAGGTGCAGCAGCGCATACAGCAGCATCGATGCATGACCGATGGACAGTACAAAACGGTCGCGATTCGGCCAGATCGGGTCCGCCGGATCAAAATTCAGGTGATTCTGCCACAGCGTGTAGGCGACGGGAGCCATGGACATTGGCGTCCCCGGATGCCCGGAATTGGCTTTTTGCACCGCGTCCATCGCCAAAGTGCGGATGGTATTGATTGCAACCGTATCGCGATCGTCGGGGTGGTGCGTGTCCATCAAGGCAATCCTCTTCCGCGTGATATGTCGATGTCAGGCCAATAGAGATGTCAGGCCAATAGAGCAGAGTAATGCGACCGGGAAGGTCGCAGGTTATCGATCCTTGGCTCCGGGATGGTCTGGCGGATATCTCTGTAAACGGTCAGGCGCATGGAAGTTTGCCCTCCCGGCCCATGATCGCCGGGAGGCTTTCATGCAGGGCATGTCGTGTGTCTGGGAGCGTGTCAGCCAGGACCATTATCCGCTAGTTGAAAACCATGTTATTGATGCCCTCCAGTCTCCGAGGCTTGAGACTATCACCTGATACGCCATCTGTAACCGCCCTCCTGACAACAAAGCTGTGATGTTGAATTCCGTGATTCTTTCATGGCGTGAGATCTCATTCGGATAGAGCTCGATTCGGGCCTATGATCAGGGCAACCATACTGATGACACCACCGCGATATTGGGGCATCAGACAGATCATGCATCCCCTGAATCGGGGGTTTTGCCTTAAAACCTTGTTTATAAAACCTTGTTTATTCTGTGCATTGGCAGCGGCTGAGCATCAAAGGCGTTGCATCTGGTAAAACGGTCGAGGGAGCCTGAACGATGGATACGGATGCGCTGAAGCGCCTGGCGGGAGAAGAGGCGGCAGCTCTTGTTCAGGATGGCATGGTGGTCGGGCTTGGAACCGGATCGACCGCTGCCTGCATGGTGGATGCTCTGATCCGGCGCGTGGCGCAGGGGCTGAAGATCGTGGGAGTTCCGACCTCGATCCGCACGGCGGAGCAGGCGCAGGCTGGGGGCATTCCTTTGACCGATCTGGGGGCGCATCCGCGGATCGACCTCACGATTGACGGAGCGGATCAGGTAGAGCGTGGTACCTTGAATCTCATCAAGGGTATGGGTGGCGCCCTGTTAAGGGAAAAGCTGGTGGCTGCTGCCAGTGATCGGCTGGTCATTATTGTTGATGACCGCAAATTATCCGAAAACCTGTCGCTGCCGGTTCCGGTTGAGGTGGTTCCGTTCGGCTGGCAGGCGACTGATCTGCGTATTCAGGCGCTCGGTGGCCGTACCGTATTGCGGGGTGGTGCGGATGGCACTCCTTATGTCACGGATAATCACAACTACATCCTTGATGTGGATTTCGGAGTGATGGGCGGTTCCGACCCCTCCCGTACACCAGAGGCACTGGATGCGGCGTTGCGGGAGATTGTCGGCGTCGTCGAGACCGGATTTTTCATCCACCGTGCGGAAACCGTCATTATCGCCGGTGAAGGGGGCGTCACACGCTGGCAGCGTTCGGCCTGAATTTTCATGGCAGTCTGTCGATCCATGCTGCTGGCGGTGATGGGTGTTTCCGGCTCTGGCAAAACCACTATTGCGCAGGTGCTGGCAGGCCGGCTCGGTCTGGTGTTTCAGGATGCTGACGCTTTCCATTCTGCAGCCAACATTGCCCGCATGAAAGCGGGCATTGCCCTGACAGAGGCTGATCGTGCGCCATGGCTTGCCGCTATCGCTGCCTGGGCCAGGAATCAGGCTGAATCCGGGCAAGGGGGTGTGCTGGCCTGCTCCCTGCTGCGTCGGTCCTATCGCGAGCAGGTTCTGTCAGGCGTGCCGGATCAACGACTCATCTATCTGCGGGTGAAACCGGATATTGTGAGGGCGCGTCTGGAGCATCGGTCCGGACATTTCATGCCCGCGAGCCTGTTGGACAGCCAGCTTGCGACACTGGAGGAACCGGCCGACACGGAGCATGCGCTGACGGTGGATGCCGGTCAGGCTCCTGAAGCCGTTGTGGCGGAGATCATACGCCGGCTGTAACAGAAGGGCGGGGGCGATGTTGCCCCGCAGAGTCGTTAAACCTGTTCTGACACATTGGATATTTAAACGGATCCATGAAGGAGGGGGGCTTATGAAGCACCGACAGTATTGCGTGTTGTCATTGCTGGCTATCGGGGCCTGCGGGCTGGGGGCTGTGTCGGCGCAGGCCGAGCCTCCTCTCGTCAGTGAAGTATGGGCGCGTCCTTCCATGGGGGCTGGACGTCCGGGTGTTGCCTATCTGACCATCAGAGGGCGCGGAGAGGGGGACAGGGTGGTGTCTTTCTCCACTCCCGTGGCGAGTTCGGCGGAGTTGCACCGGACCACGATGGAGCATGGCATCATGCATATGGACCAGGTTTCCGGCCTCGATATTCCCGCCAGTGGCACGGTGCGTCTGGCACCCGGTGGCAATCACATCATGCTGATGGGGCTGAAACAGGGGTTGAAAGTCGGTGACCATTTTCCGCTGACCCTGACATTCCAGCACGCAGGCGAGCAGACGGTCGATGCTGTCGTCGCGACCGGTGGTAATGGTGCCCATGATCAGCACGCCAAAGATCACCATTAGACAAGGGTGATGCTGATGGCGACATGGCAGGGGCTGCTGGGTCTGGCGGCATTTCCTCTGATTGCATGGTTGCTGGGAGAACATCGGCACATGCGTGTACCATGGCGTATCGTGGTATCGGCATTTGTACTACAGGGGGTGTTTGCGCTGCTTCTGCTGCGTATTCCCGGTAGTGCGACCCTGCTGCTGGGATTGAACAGGGTGGCCCTGACCTTGCAGGAGGCGACTGACGCCGGAACCGGTTTCATGTTCGGTTATCTGGGTGGTGGTCCGTTGCCGTTTGCGGAAACAACGCCAGGAGCCAGCTTCATTCTGGCTTTCAAGGTGCTGCCGCTGGTGCTGGTGATCAGCGCTCTGTCCGCTCTGCTGTATTACTGGGGCGTGTTGCAGCTTGTTGCCCGTGTGCTGGCTCTGCTGCTGCGCCGGGTGATGGGGATTTCAGGTGCGCTGGCGTTGGCGGCGGCGACCCATATCTATGTCGGAATGATCGAGGCTCCGTTGCTGATCCGCCCTTATCTGGCCGGAATGCAGCGTGGAGAGCTGTTCGCCGTGATGACCTGCGGCATGGCAGGAATCGCCGGCACAATGATGGTGCTGTATGCCAGCCTGATCGGGCCTGTTCTGCCGGGCGCGCTGGGACATATTCTCGTGGCGTCGGTGATCAGCACGCCGGCTGCTCTGGGGATGGCCGCGCTGATGGTTCCCTTCGATGCGGCTGATGATCGTGGCAGGGAAAAAGGGTTGGGGGCGGCACTCTCTGTTGAGCAGGCGCCCGCTGGTGCACTCGATGCGCTGGTCAAGGGAACGCGGGATGGTATCGCGCCCCTGATCGGTATTCTGACCGTGCTGATCGTTGCGGTGGCTCTGGTGCATCTGGTCAACGACGCCCTGTTCCTCATGCCGGGCTCGCCCAGTTTGCAGGAACTGGCTGCGTGGCCTTTTCGCCCGTTGATGTGGTTGGCGGGGATTCCATCCGATCAGGTCGGGCCGGCGGCGGGGCTTATGGGACAGAAAACCATCATCAATGAGTTTGTGGCCTATAATGGGCTGGCCCATCTGCCTGCTGGAACGCTGGATGCGCATGCGCGGCTGATCGTAACCTATGCGCTGTGTGGTTTTGCCAATCTTGGCTCTGCCGGCATTCTGATTGGCGGTATGGGGGCCATGGTGCCGGAGCGGCGTGCCGAGATCGCAGCACTTGGACTGAGATCCGTGCTGTCCGGAACCTTGGCGACCTGCATGAGTGGGGCTGTGGCCGGATTGCTTATGGAATAAGTCAATGCCGACAGGGCTGATTTTTGTGTTGGCGGCAGTGTCTGAAATAGCCGGATGTTACTGCTTCTGGGCCTGGATGAGGCTCAGTCGGGCTCTTTGGATGCTGCCGACCGGTCTGGTATTCTTGAGTCTCTTCGCATACCTCCTGACAATACCAGATAGCGCGGCCGCCGGGCGGATTTATGCCGTCTATGGTGGGATTTACGTGCTCATCGCCCTTGCCTGGATGGCGATGGTCGAGCACGTCATGCCGGATAGCAGAGACTGGGCGGGAGCGGGCCTGATACTGGCCGGCACGCTGGTAATCGTACTCGGGCGTCATTCCTGACGGCGAGGCTGCTTGCAATGTTCTGTCTGGCGTGATTCCTTTGTACCGATCGGTACAAAGGAATCCATCATGTCTGCTTCGGTTCAGGATCAGCCCCGTCCTCCCTTGCCGCCTTTTTCGTGGGAAGAAGCGGTGAAGAAGGTGCGTGCTGCGGAGGATGCGTGGAACGGGCGCAATCCGGCACGCATCGCTCTGGCCTACACATCGGGCAGCGTCTGGCGCAACCGCTCCGAGTTTCTGCACGGACGGGAGGAGATCGAGGCATTTCTGACCCGGAAATGGGAGAGGGAGCACGAATATCGCCTGATCAAGGAGATTTGGGCCCATGGCGATAACCGCATTGCCGTGCGCTTCGTCTATGAATGGCGGAATGAACACGGCCAGTGGTTTCGTTCGCATGGCAACGAGAACTGGGAATTTGCGGCGAACGGCCTGATGCAGGCGCGTCATGCGAGCATCAATGATGTTCCGATTACGGAGGAGCAACGCCTGTTTTTCTGGGACCGTTCGGGACCGCGCCCGCTGGATCATCCCGGCCTGACCGAATTGGGGCTGTAACCCCCCTATGGAACAGCAGGATCGTGCGGCGGTGATTGCCGCGCTGGGCGAGGTGTTCAGGGAGCATGGCTATGAAGGGGCCAGTCTCAGTCTGATCACTGCACGGACCGGCCTTGGAAAGAGCAGCCTGTATCATCTCTTCCCCGGTGGTAAGCAGGATATGGCGGAGGAAGTGCTGGCGGATGTAACCCGCTGGTTCGAGGAGGAGGTATTCCGCCCCTTGCGGGAACAGGCCGATACGAAGGCTGCCCTAACCGCCATGATCGAGGCCTGCATTGCCTATTTCCGTGGGGGTGGCCGGGTCTGTCTGGTGGGGGCTTGGGCGTTGTCGGATACGCGCGACAGGTTCCGGACGCAGATCATGACCTATTTCAGCGCGTGGCGGGATGCGCTGGCGGATGCCCTGATGCGGGGCGGCATGGCGGAGCATATCGCTCGTAAACGGGCGGAAGAAATGGTGGCCTTGATTCAGGGCGCTCTTGTTGCCGCACGGGCGCTGGATGATGCCACGCTGTTTCCGCGTATGCTGCGGGATCTTTCTGCGTCTCTTGTCAGTCGATAGAGGATTGTCTCACACAATCCGGGCGAATATCGCGCCCCCGGATGCAGGCGCAGACGCCGCACGGGGGGATGCGGGGGCGGATGTCACGATGTCGGGCAGCGTTGCCTCGCCGAACAGGGTGAGGGCCGCGCGTACCCGTGCTGCACAGGTTTCGTCGGTCAGGCGATAGAAAACCTGCCTTGCCTCCCGCCTTGTGGAGACGATACCGGCCTGCCGCAGGGCGCTCAGCTGCTGGCTCAGCCCGGGCTGGGCGATAGCGGTTGCGGTTTCGATCTCTCCCACATTGTGCTCACCCTGCAGCAGCATCGACAGGATCAGCAGGCGTTGCGGCTGTGCATAAAGCCGCATCTGCCCGGCAGCATGGATGGCTTGTTCAGGGGAAAGAGTGAACATGTCCATCAGGGCGTCGAGGATTGAAAGCGGCAGAGCCAGCGATCCGTATCGTCCGCTATTTCGGCCTGCGTGACGGGGGCGGGCAGCAACGTCTCCTCACCTGGTTGCCAGCCTTCGGGGGTCAGGGTGCCGGTCCGGCTGGTCTCCTGCAAAGCGATCAACAGACGCAGCATCTCCTCGACCGAACGTCCCACCTGCATCGGGTAGTAGATTGCAGCGCGCAGCACGCCATGCGGATCAATGAAGAACGTGCCTCGGACAGCAGAAGAATCGGGTGCGGATGGATCGATCATGCCGTAGGCGCGGCCGATCACCATGGAGGGATCTTCGACAATCGGAAACGGAATGGTGATGCCGAACTGCGCCTTGATGACACGAATCCAGGCAAGATGTGCATGCAGGCTGTCAACGGACAGGCCCAGTAGAGCGCAATGGCGTTCCGCGAAGCGATCAGCAGAGCGGGCGATGGCCAGGAATTCACTGGTGCAGACGGGCGTAAAATCGGCAGGATGGGAAAAGAAAATCAGCCATTGCCCACGATAATCAGCCAGTGAGACCTGCCCGTGAGTTGTGCGGGCATAGAAGCCGGGAACGATGTCGCCCAGTCTGGGTGGGGAGGCAGCGCCCGTAGATTTTTCCTCGATCGGTGTCGCAGGGGAAACGATGGATGTCATCCGGCCGGAGCTGTCTTTCATGAACAGGATGGTCTTTCATGCACGCAGCAGGCAGAGAAGGTCAATTTAAACTTTCATTCTTTCTGAAAGAATGTATGTTTGTCCTATATCAATGCGGTGGCGCTGTCAGATGCTGCCTCAGCACAGGATGCCGATGCCGTGATGGAGATTTCTCATTCCTCTATGCCGACAGCCCCGCCTGACCCGGTGATTGGGGCTGCATGCAGGCAGGTGGTGCAGGCTGCTCAGGATGGGCTTTGTCCTGTGGTGCAGAGTTTTTTCGATCCTCAGACGCATACTGTCAGCCATGTGGCGTTCGATCCTGACAGCAAGCAGGCCGCCATTATCGACAGCGTGCTGGATTATGATGCAGCGTCAGGGCGTACCTCCACCGGTCATGCCGCCATGATGGTGGAATGGGTCCGGCAGAACGGGCTGAGCGTGCAGTGGCTGATCGAAACGCATGTGCATGCCGATCACCTTTCGGCAGCGCCATGGGTGCATGGCCAGCTTGGCGGTACGCTGATGATTGGCGAGCATATCCGGACGGTGCAGAACACGTTCGGCGATATTTTCAATGAAGGCGACAGCTTTGCCCGAGATGGATCGCAGTTCGGTTGTTTGATCAGGGATGGCGAAGGCTTTGCGCTGGGTCGCATTCCTGCCATGGCGCTCCATGTGCCGGGACACACACCTGCGGATATGGCGTTCATCATTGGCAATACAGTCTTTATCGGGGATACGCTGTTCATGCCGGATTACGGCACGGCACGGGCAGATTTTCCGGGTGGCGATGCACGGACGCTCTACCGCTCCATTCGCCGTCTGCTTTCCCTGCCGGCAGAGTCACGCCTGTTTCTGTGTCACGACTACAAGCCGTCAGATCGCGATCACTTCGCCTGGGAAACGACGGTGGCCGCGCAGCGGGCGCATAATATCCATGTTCATGACGGCGTTGATGAGGACAGTTTCGTCGCCATGAGGGAAGCCCGTGATGCGACGCTTGATTTGCCGGATCTCATTATTCCCTCCGTGCAGGTGAATATGCGGGGGGGACGTCTGCCCGAGCCTGAAAAGAACGGGGTTCGCTACCTGAAAGTGCCGGTCAATCTGCTGTAATGGCTGATCTGGCGTATGATTGTGTGTTTGTCTTCAGAAGTCTGTATCAGCAGGAAATGGCACGATGTCCTTCCATAAAATCACTTCCAGTTTTTCGGCTGCTCCGCAACTGACGGAAGAGGCGGTGGCAAAGGCGGCGGCCGAGGGATATCGGAGCATTTTCTGTATGCGCCCGGATAGTGAGGAAGCAGGCCAGCCTTCATCCACTCTGATCGCCGAAGCCGCTGCACGTCATGGCATGGAGTTCGCCTCTTTCCCGGTGGCCGCAGGGCAGGTGGCAGATAGTGCGACGGTGGCCAGAATGGCGGAAGCGTTCGGCAGGATGCCTCATCCTGTTCTCGGATATTGCCGCACCGGACAACGCGCGGTTTCGATCTGGGCCCTGTCGCAGTCAGGCATTCTGGATCCTGATGAAATCGTTGCTCTGGCGCAGAGTGGAGGTTTCAATGTTGAACCGCTGCGCCCCCAGTTTCTGCCGCTTGCGCCGGTCGGTGGACGCAAAACCTTCAGCGTGGTGATTGTCGGTGGTGGCGCTGCCGGAATTTCGGTGGCGGCCAGCTTGTTGAAGCGTCAGAAAAATTTGTCCGTCGCGATTATTGATGGCGCCACCGAGCATTATTACCAGCCCGGCTGGACGATGGTCGGTGCGGGTATTTTCAGTGCCGATTTTACACGTCGCACGGAATCGTCAGTCATTCCTGCCGGTGCGCAATGGGTGCGCTCTTTCGTGCATTCTTTTTCGCCTGCCAGTAACGAGGTTGTTCTGGTGGATGGTACGGTGGTTGAATACAGCGTGCTGATCGTCGCCGCTGGGATCAAGCTTGACTGGGATGCCATTCCGGGCCTGACGGAAACGCTCGGCAAAAACGGTGTCACCTCCAACTATCGCTACGATCTGGCACCCTATACCTATCGTCTGGCAAAAGAATTGCGTGGCGGCCGTGCACTTTTTACCCAGCCGCCAATGCCGATCAAATGTGCCGGTGCGCCACAGAAAGCAATGTACCTGTCCTGCGATATCTGGCAGAGCGCGGGTGTACTCCGTAATATAAATGTCCAGTTCCACAATGCGGGCGGTGTTCTGTTCGGTGTGGCGGCTTATGTGCCTGCGCTGATGAAATATGTTGAACGCTACGGAATTTCTCTTCAGTTCGGATCAAGGCTGGTGGCAGTTGATGGCCCTGCCCGCACCGCAACCTTCGAGAAAGATGGCGAGCGTATCGAGCAGAGTTTCGATATGCTGCATGTCGTGCCGCCACAGGTCGCGCCGGATGTCGTAGCCTGCAGCGAACTGGCCGGAAAAGATGGTTTCGTGGAGGTCGACCCGGCCACCATGCGTCATGTGCGGTTTTCAAATATCTATGCGCTGGGTGATGTCGCTGGCACATCCAACGCAAAAACCGCCGCCGCTGCGCGCAAACAGGCGCCGGTCGTGGCAGGCAACGTGCTGGCGACGTTGCAGGACAAGGAGCCGGATTATGTCTATGACGGCTATGGTTCCTGCCCGCTGACGGTCGAGCGTGGCCGTATCGTGCTGGCGGAATTCGGCTATGGCGGCAAGCTGCTGCCGACTTTCCCGAAATGGTTGCTGGACGGTCTCCGCCCGACACGTCTGGCATGGTTTCTGAAAGCACGTGTCCTGCCTTCACTTTACTGGAACGGTATGCTGAAGGGCAAAGAGGTTTTTGCGAAGCCTGCCCGACGTAACGACGCCTGATCGCATAGAGCGGGCGGGTCGGATGATCCTGAGCACCACCCAATATCTGCTCGGTGCGATGTCCGGCAGTCTGGTCGGGCTGACACTTGGTGTCGTGGGCGGTGGCGGTTCGATACTGGCTGTCCCGCTGATGGTGTATCTGGTGGGGGTGCCGTCGCCGCATATGGCGATAGGCACCAGCGCTCTTGCTGTTGCAGCCAATGCTTTTTCAGGATTGGTCGGCCATGCGTGCGCGCATACCGTAAAATGGCGCTGTGGTGGCATGTATGCGGCTTCTGGCGTTCTTGGTGCGCTGGGTGGATCTGTGCTTGGTAAAATGATGAACGGACAGAAATTACTGTTTCTGTTCGCCCTGCTGATGATTGCCATTGCCGTACAGATGCTCAGGGGCCGTAAGCGGGAAGGTAATCCGGGTGCGGAATGCAACCGCGAAAAAGCTCCTAAAGTGCTTGCATACGGATTGGGAACCGGCCTGTTTTCCGGCTTTTTCGGGATCGGTGGTGGTTTTCTGATTGTGCCCGGCCTTGTGGCCTCCACCGGCATGCCGCTGCTGAATGCGGTGGGATCATCGCTGGTTGCGGTCACGGCTTTTGGGCTGACGACAGCAGCAAGTTACGCGTTCAGCGGGCTGGTGGACTGGCCGTTGGCTATTATGTTCATTCTCGGTGGTATTGCAGGATCCATGGTCGGGATTGCAGTTGGCCGCTATCTTGCCGGGCGCAGCGGCATGCTGGGAACAGTGTTTGCCGGTCTGATTTTTGTTGTTGCTGCTTATATGCTCTGGAAAACGCTTACCTGATTGTGATGTGTTGAGTGGGTGACACAGCGCAGGTGCCATCCTAGGATTCCGACGACCGGTTTTTAAAACGGTACGGAGCAGAACTCATGACAGGAACCCCCATTCTGGTCGGCGCTGGTGAGCACGAAGTATGTCTGCTGCCCGGTTTTGCCAACCGGCATGGGCTGATTGCAGGGGCGACCGGTACCGGCAAGACCATCACCCTTCAGGTGCTGGCGGAATCCCTGTCTGCCGCCGGGGTGCCGGTTTTGTGTGCGGATGTAAAAGGTGATCTCGCGGGACTATCGCAGCCGGGCGCTCCTAATCCGAAACTGGAACAACGGGCGGCGCGGCTGGGCGTTCATGATTACAGCTATCGTGCTGCGCCTGTCATATTTTGGGACGTATTCGGGGTTTCCGGTCACAAGGTGCGGGCTACGGTGGCGGAGATGGGGCCGATCCTGCTCTCCCGCATGCTGGAGCTGAATGACACACAGGAAGGTGTTCTCTCCATCGCCTTTGCGGTCGCGGACGATGAAGGTCTCCTGCTGCTTGATTACAAGGATCTGCGGGCTGTCCTCTCCCACGTGGCCGAGCGGGCTGGAGAGCTGGGCACGGACTACGGCAATGTCAGCAAGGCTACGATCGGTACGATCCAGCGCCGCCTGCTGAGGCTGGAACAGGAAGGCGGAGAAGCTTTTTTCGGTGAACCGGCACTGGAACTGGCTGATTTACTGCTGATCACGCCGGATGGACGAGGGGCAGTGAACATTCTGGCGGCGGACCGGCTGATTCACAGTCCGCGCCTGTATGCGACTGTGCTGCTCTGGCTGTTGTCCACTTTATACGAGACCTTGCCGGAAGTGGGTGATCTGGAGCGCCCCAAACTGGTGTTTTTCTTCGATGAGGCACATCTGCTGTTTGATGATGCGCCAAAGGCTCTGGTGGACAAGGTGACCCAGGTGGCGCGTCTGATCCGCTCCAAAGGGGTCGGCGTTTATTTTGTGACGCAAAATCCGCTGGATATTCCTGCGTCTGTGCTGGGGCAGCTTGGTAATCGTGTGCAGCATGCGCTGCGTGCCTTTACGCCGGCGGACCAGAAAGCAGTCCGGGCGGCGGCGGACACATTCCGCCAGAATCCGAGGCTGAATACCGAGGAGGCGATCGGATCGCTTGCAGTTGGTGAAGCGCTGGTTTCTTTCCTTGATGAGAGCGGATCACCCTCTGTCGTGCAGAAGGTTCAGATCGTGCCACCCCGCTCCCGTATAGGGGCCATTACGGCGGAGGAACGGGCGGAGATCATCCGCAAAAGTCCGGTCGGTACGAAATACGATACATTGATTGACCGGATCAGTGCTTATGAACGCCTTTCCGGGCGCGCGACTTCCGGCCAGCAAGAGACTGGCCCTGTTTCGCCTGCGCCGGTCGAGCCGGGGAGCGATCCGTGGGGCATGCCGAGAGGGGCACCGCCATTGCCGCCATCATCCGGACAGGGATCGGTCTGGAACAGCGATGGCTGGCAGGGTGGGCTGGCCGATTCAGCTCCTTATCCTCAGCAAAAGCCGGTTTCCCGTCCCGCGCCTCGTGAAGCCCGGACCCCGTCCCGGAAAGAGGAAGGCGGTGGGTGGCTTGGCGATGTGCTCGGCGGCCATGGCGGGCGTCAGGGGCTGGGCGAGGCGTTTGCCAAATCCGTCATCCGCAGCCTCGGGAGTCAGGTCGGCACCAAAGTTGGCGGCGAAGTTCTGCGTGGTATTCTCGGATCCATCATGAAACGCTGAACCACCACGCTGCTCAGCGCACCGGCGTATCCCCGAGCATACGTGCTATATATGGCTCCATCGCCTGTGCCATGGCGGCCTGTGTGGCTGCATTCGGATGAAGGGGCGGGTCCGGCGGCGTCAGATGGATGTCCAGAAAGCGGGTGCGATCCACCTTTCCCCCGCTCATGAACAGGGCGCGGAGATCAAGAAAGGTCACACGCTGGTCATAGCGGCCGGGCAGGGCTCGGTTGAGGGCCGCGGTCTGCGCGTCGACCCATTCATTACGAATGGAGGGCAGCACACCCAGCAGCAGAATCTGCATCTTTGGCAGGCGGCGATGCAGGGACTCTATGATGGCGTCGATCCCTTGCAGGGTCGGTTCGGCAGGCCAGCGGAGCTTGCCGAAATTATTGGCACCAATCAGCACCACGGCGGCCCGGGGATTGATCCCGCTGGCTTCCCCGTTTTCAGCCCGCCAGAGCAGATGGGCAGTGGTATCACCTTTGTAGCCCAGATTGATGGCGTGGCGATGGCCGTAATAGTGGTTCCAGACCGGAGCAAAATTCTGCCAGGGCTCGGGCCCGGTTTTCTCCCAGTTCTGGGTGATGCTGTCGCCATAGAACACCAGATCGACTGGCTTTTGGCGCAGTTCATGTTGTTTTTCTTCCCAGCGATGTTTCCACCAGGGCAGATCAAGACGGGAAAGCGGGGTTGCTGCCAGCGGTTTGCTGTTATGGGCAAGGCCCATGCGGGGCGGCAGCGACATGGCCAGACCGGAGCCAAGGGCTGCAGACAGCATCGTCCGCCTTGTCCATGCAGAAGAAGCGTTCATCCAAAACGTCCTTGTCGAGTATTCGGTCTTGTGTCAGGCGAAATGCAGCCACGCCAGCGCACCAAGGCCCGCGACGATGCAGTAAAAAGCGAAAGGCTTGAGCGCCCAACTGTCATGATCCCGGAAATAGCGCATCAGAAAGGCCGTGCTGAGCCACGCAGTGATGCCGGCTGCCACGGCAGCCAGCGCGGCGGTCTGGAATACGCCCGGTGCAATATCGGCATGCAGTAGTTTTGGCACTTCCAGCACGGTAGCGCCCAGAATGATCGGCAGTGCGATCAGAAACGAGAAATGCGCGGATGCTTCATGATCGATTCCGCGCAGTAAGCCGCCGACGATGGTCGTACCAGAGCGGGAAATACCGGGGATCAGCGCGGCGCACTGCCAGCAGCCGATGGTGAATGCATCCATGACAGTGAGGGTAGACAGAGCGCGGCGTTCTGTAACCTCGTGATCACTGGTCTGGGGATAAGGGCTGGCGGCCCCCCGCAATTTCTCCCCGAACAGAAGAAGTCCGCCATTCACCACCAGAAAAAACGCGGCAATCGGAGCCGATTCGAACAGCGCCCGCAACATGTGTTCCAGCAATCCTCCGACCACGATTGCTGGCAGCGTTGCGACCACCAGCAGCATGAAAATCCGTCTCGCCTGCGGCACATGATGGGCCGGGGCAAAGCCGATGACGCCACTGAAGAGTGCCCACCAGTCACGCCAGAAATACAGCAGCAGTGCCGCGGCGGTGCCCAGATGCAGAAACACCAGAAATGGCAGGAAGGTCTGGCTATGTTGCGGCAGGCTCCAGCCCAGCAGCGCCGGAAGGACGACGGCATGCCCCAGTGAACTGACCGGGAAAAGCTCGGTTGCGCCTTGCAGGATAGCAATGGCGATGGCCTGGATCGCGTTCATGGGTTCCATCCTAAACCGGTCATCCTTTCCGATTGAGTGGCGGAAACCGGAGGCTCTGGCAAGCATCCCCGGGCAGTTCCCGGCATATGCTCTTGACCGGCGATCATGAAGGAGGCACCCCACCCGGGTGAGAAAGACGGACGCACATATTCTGGTTTTCGACTCCGGCATTGGCGGCCTGGGTGTTGCCGATTGTATCCGGCGCATGCTGCCTGCGGCGACACTTGGCTATGTCGCTGATACCGCGGGATTTCCCTATGGCGCGATGAGTGACGAGGCTCTGGTCACCCGCGTGCTGACGGTGCTGGAGCATGCAATTGGCCGGTTGAGGCCCGATATGGTCGTGATCGCCTGCAACACCGCCAGCACGCTGGCATTGTCTGCGCTGCGGTCGCGGCATGATCTGCCATTTATTGGCTGTGTGCCGCCCCTGAAATGGGCAGCTTCGGTCAGTGCCACCCGCCAGATCGGTCTGCTGGCAACTCCGGCGACGGTTGACCGCCCCTATCTGACTGCCCTGATGCAGGAACACGGGCAGGGCTGTACGCTTCATGCCCATGGTGCACGTCATCTGGCCGGTTATGCGGAGGCCGTGTTCCGGGGCGAAACGGTGCTGGTTGAGGCCGTCAGGGCCGAGCTTGGTATTCTTGCCACGACTCCTGACATTGATGCGGTGGCGCTGGGATGCACGCATTATGGACGGTTGCTTCCATGGCTGCGGCAGGCCATGTCGCGTTCGGTCGCCTGGCTCGATCCGGCCGAGGCGGTGGCGCGGCAGACGGCCAGAATAGCCATCACAACCGGGGCTACTGCCGCGCCTGACAGTCTGCCCCGGCCTGTGCCCTGCTGGGCACAGACAGTCTTTATGACTGGTGCTGCCCCCGATGAGGGCACACGGCAATCATGGGCGGCGGAGGGATTTCCGAAGTGGCAGCCTCTGGATATCGCCTCCGCCTGAGCCACATGATCAGGCTTTCGTTTTGGCAGCCGAAGCTTTGGTGACTGTCTGTTCGAAGGCGGCTGCTGCGGCTTCGGCAACACTCTGATCCTGCTCGCCGGAGCCTCCGCTGATCCCGACTGCCCCGACCACTTTGCCATCCCGCCGCAACGGGACGCCACCTGCGAAAATCATGACACGCCCGTGATTGGATTGCTGGATACCATAGAACTGCTGGCCAGGCTGGGCATTGCCCGCCAGATCCTTGGTCGAAATATCGAAAGCGCGCGCGGTGAACGCCTTGTTGATGCTGATATCGATGCTGCCAAGCCAGGCATCATCCATCCGATGGTGCAGCTTCAGATTTCCGCCTCCATCAACGATGGCTATGTTCATCGGCTGCCCGATTTTCTGAGCGTGTTTTTCGGCGGCGGTGGCGATCCTGACAGCATCTTCCAGAGTGATCATGGTGTCCCTTAACGACCAGAGAAAAGCTTTTGTTCATCAGGCTGTGTCCTTTTCCCTGCTATGGGAAGGGGGACAAAAAGCCCAATGCCGGTTTCCCGCCTGATGCGGCAAATCCTCTTTTCAAACGCTCTGAACGGGAACCCGTTCGATCCGGTCGATAAGTGTGTCGCGAGCATAAAGTCGGATTTAAGGAATTCCCCTGTCAAAGACAGAGCCGAGAGGTTAAGAAGCGGCCCACAATGCGTGACAAAACCCGTTCTTCCCCCGGTTCCGCTCCGACGACAGACGCTTCCTCTGCGCGTGCAGGGGGCAGGCGTCATTCTCCTGCCCGTGCGTGGCTGAAGCAGCAAGGGGGGCTGGCCCGCCGGAATGCGCGCCATGTCATCCTGTTGAGCCTGACCGGCACTATTCTGGCCGTGGGGCAGGCATGGTGTCTGGCAGCGGTTTTCGGTGGCACTCTCGGCCATGCCATGGTCGGGGGATTGCCTTACGCCACGGCTTTTCTGGGGATTGCCGCAATCCGCGCCTTTCTGGGGGCCATGACTGAACGTTATGCGGCGGCGGCAGGTGCGGCGGCTCGGCGGCGGTTGCGGGATCAGGTGATGGCAAGGCTGCTGGCGATTGGTCCCTCTCTGTTGCGCGGATATCATTCTGCCGAGCTGGCGGCGATTGCCGTGGATCGGATCGAAGCGCTGGACGGATTTTTCTCCCGCTGGGTTCCTGCCGCTTCTCTGGCGATCCTGTCGCCGGCCATTATCCTGCTGGCCGTCCTGCCACTGGACTGGCGGGCGGCTCTGGCCTTGCTGGCTGCGGGTCTGCTGGTGCCGTTCGGTATGGCGCTTTCCGGGATCGGCGCGGCCGTAGCCTCCCGCCGTCAGTTTGTGGCGATGAGCCGCCTGCAGGCCCGTTTTCTGGACCGGGTGCGCGGCATCGCCACCATCGTTCTGAGCGGACGGACCGAAGATGAAGCCATTGCTCTGGGACGTGCCGCTGATGAGCTGAGACGACGTACCATGCGGGTGCTGCGGGTGGCGTTCCTGTCCTCCGCCGTGCTGGATCTGGCGATGGCGGCAGCTCTGGTCGGTCTGGCGCTGCATTACGGGCAGGCGATCCTGTCCGGTCAGGCAGGCCATCCGGCGCGTGCGCTGTTCGTGCTGCTGCTGGTGCCGGAGTTTTTTGCGCCGCTGCGGGCCTTTTCACTGGCCTATCAGGACAAGATGCACGCAACCGGCGCTGCCGAAGCCATCGCAGCCCTGCCTGAGCCGCCGGAAAGGCCTGTGCTTCAGGTTCGTACCATTGAAGCGCGTGGTGTCACGGTCACGTTCGATCATGTCTCGCTGGTGTGGGATGAGACACGTGGTCCGGCCCTGCATGATGTCAGTTTCCGTATTCCCGCGGGAGAGACAGTGGTGCTGGCCGGTCCTTCCGGATCGGGCAAGTCGAGCATCATGGAGATTTTGCTGGGCTTTGCCCGTCCGACAAGCGGACGTGTAGCCCTGAACGGCATGGACATCACGGATATTGTTCCGGCCGCTCTCTCCCGGCTGACGGCCTGGGTCGGGCAGAAGCCAATGCTGTTTGCCGGGACCATCCGCGACAATATCCTGTTCGCCCGTCCGGAAGCATCGGAGCAGGATCTGCTGGACGCCATCCGTCATGCCCATGTGGACGATTTTGCCCGTGCCCTGCCGGACGGGCTGGAGACGATGATAGGCGAGGGAGGTTATGGCCTGTCTGGTGGTCAGGCGCAGCGCGTGGCGATTGCGCGTGCCTATCTTCGCAATGCCCCCCTGCTGCTGCTGGATGAGCCGACTTCCCATCTCGATCCGGTCACCGAGGCCGATATTCTGGACAGCCTGAAACGTCTGGCGGCTGGCCGCACCGTGTTGCTGGCCAGCCATAGCGCGGCAGCTCATGCTTTTCCGGGTCACCGGATTGACCTGCGGGATGGCAGTGTCGTTTCCGCACCATTCCCGACCATGTATGGAAAGGTGATGGCATGACCGCGCTTCTTCGCCCGCTGCTGGGTATTGCCGCGCTGTGGGGCAGCCGTGTGTCCTGGTTGCTGGCCGGGGTCGTGGTTTCGGTTCTGGCCGTCTTGTCTGCGGCGCTCCTGATGATGCTGGCAGGCAGGACCGTGGCGGTTGCCATGATGCTCGGTGTGCTGGCCGCCCCCATGCTGCTGCGCTGGACCGGTGTGGCCCGGGTGGTGTTGCGCTATCTGGAGCGCGTCGTCACACATGATGCCATGTTCCGGGCATTGGCTGATCTGCGGGTCTGGTTTTTCCGTGGTGTTGCCCGTAATGCCGCAGGTGGGCTGGGCTTCCGCCGTGCCGGGGATGTGCTGTCCCGTCTGGTCAATGATGTGGAGGCGCTGGACGGGCTTTATCTGCGTATTGTCGTTCCTGTTGCCGGGGCGGTGGTGCTGTTGCCGGTGCTGCTCTACGCGCTGGGCCGGCTGGATGTGGTGCTGGCGGCGGTGGTTGGTGTGTTGTTCGTGCTGGCTGCTTTTGTGCTGCCGGTCATCTCTGCCCGCAATGCAGCGGGACAGGGTGCAAGGCTGACCACTTCCATGAGCCGGTTGCGGATTGCAACCCTCGATACCCTGACGGGTCTCAGGGAGGTACGGGCCTGTGGTGCGGAAGACCGCATGCTGGCGGATATTCAGGCCCGTCAGGCATTGCTGCTGACCGCCCAGCGTGAGGGGGCGGCCCGTGCCGCATGGGCATCGGCGGCATCGTTTCTGTTTGGGCAGGCAGGCGTGGCGGCGGTGCTGTTTGCGGTTGCGCTGAATGTCGTGACGACTGGTCCGGCAGCCTTGATCGGATGTGCATTTCTGACGATTGCTGCGTTTGAGGCGATTGGGGGCCTGCCGCGTGCCGGTGTACTCGCCGGACACGCCTCTGCCGCCGCGGAGCGCGTGCTGGAAGCGGCCTCCGGACCCGAAAGCAATGTGCCTCATGCTGTGGCGGAAGCTGAGGAAATGCTTCGGCCGGGACGCGGCAAAACGGCGGCTCTGTCTTTCAGACATGTCTCGTTCCGCTGGCGGCAGGATGGGCCGCTGGTGCTGGATGACCTTACTCTTGATTTGCCGGCGGGTGCGCGGGTTGCGCTGCTCGGCCCTTCAGGAGCCGGAAAGTCGACCATTGCCGCTCTTGCGATGCGGCTCGCTGTGCCGGAGGCAGGACATATTTTTCTGTCAGGTACCGATATGGCGACCTTGCCGGTCGATATGGTGCGGGGCCATTTTGCATGGCTGTCCCAGACAACGCATCTGTTTGACGACACGATCCGGGCTAATCTGCTGCTGGGTCGGCCGGATGCGCAGGAGGTCGACCTCTGGGCGGCGCTGGATGCGGCGCAGTTGGGCGATGTGGTTCGCGGCCTGCCAGATGGCCTGGAAAGCTGGGTCGGTGAGGGCGGATTCCGCCTGTCCGGAGGGCAGGGACGGCGTCTGGCTCTGGCGCGGGCGCTGTTATCCCGTGCTCCGATCCTGATTCTGGATGAGCCGGCGGCCGGTCTTGATGCACAGACCGAGCGTGAACTGTTCCTGACCCTGAACGAAGTAGCCGGCGATCGCACCGTTCTGCTGATCGCCCATCGTCTGACAGGGGTGGAGAAGCTGGACCGTATCTATAGACTGTCTGGCGGTCAGGCAGTTCCGGCAATGAGCTGAAGCGCTGAAATAATTAACAGAGCGTCATCATTTCTTGCGTGACATGAGGGAGCTGGCCCGCTTTTCTGACCTTATGGGTTGAAAAGGCATGAAAGCGTGACGGATTCTCCTGTTGAAGATGCGATCGTCCAGATCGAAAGTCTGTGCAAGAGTTTCGACGGCACCGAGATTCTCAGGGGCGTCTCCTTGCAGATAGAGCAGGGAGATCTTGTGTCGATCATTGGGCCGTCAGGCTGCGGTAAATCAACATTCCTGAGATGTATCAACTTTCTGGAAATCCCTGATTCGGGACGAATTTCCGTTGACGGGATCGCGCTGGAACGGTCCGGTGCCAATGAGCGCTGGACCACTGCGATGGAGGAGCGTGCCCATGCGCTGCGCGAGCAGGTCGGCATGGTGTTCCAGGGCTTTCATCTGTTTGCGCATCGTACAGTGGCGGAAAATGTGATGATGGCACCAATGATCGTGAAAGGTCTGAAAAAGGCTGCGGCGCGCGATCTGGCCATGCACCAGCTCTCCCGTGTCGGTCTGGCCAAATTCGCCAATCGCTATCCCGGCACGCTGTCTGGCGGCCAGCAGCAGCGTGCTGCCATTGCGCGCGCCCTGGCCATGTCACCGAAAGTGATGCTGTATGATGAGCCGACCTCCGCACTTGATCCCGAACTGGTTGATGAGGTGCTTCAGGTCATGCGCGATCTGGATGCGGATGGCATGACCCAGCTGATTGTGACGCATGAGATGCGCTTCGCGCGTGATGCCTCCGATTACATCGTATTTATGGAAGGTGGCGAAATCGTCGAAGTGTCGGACGAGGATGAGATCTTTGAAAACCCGCGTGATCCCCGGACGCGCCGCTTCCTGAAGCGTTTCTCATGATGCGTTTTATGCTGGCTGTCCTGATGGTCCTGTTGCTCAGTCTGCATTCCGGAGCGGTGCGGGCTGGGGATGATCTCCGCTGGGGTGCTGACGCACAGTCTGATGCACCTTATATTTTTCATGATCCGGATAATGAGGATCGTCTGATCGGTTATGAAAAAGACATTGTGGACGAGATCGGACGTCATTTGAATCGCAATCTGATCTTCGTACAGAATGGCTGGGACAGTCTTATCCCCGGTCTGGATCGGGGGCTGTATGATTTCTCGATCGACGGTCTGGAAATTACGCCTGCCCATCGTGAGGTCGTTGATTTTTCAAAGCCCTATTATGTAACGTCGGAACAACTTGTCGTTCGTAAGGACAGCAAGGGATTGGAGAGGCTGGAGGCACTCCACGGCCATGCGGTCGGCACACTCAAGGCCAGCGTGGGCGAGCGGATTCTGGAGAAACACCCCGATATCAAGCTGCGTGTGTATGAGGAGGAGATCGACGCCTATAACGATCTCCATAATGGGCGGACCGATGCAGTTCTGCTCGATTGGCCGATTGCGCTGTATTATTCAGCGACGGATCCCAGTCTGAAACTGGTTGGTGAACCAATCGGTCATCTGGAATATGGCATTGCCGTGCGCAAGGGCAATCAGGCGTTGCTTGATCAGATCAATACTGCTCTTGACCAGATGCGCGCCGATGGGACGCTCCGCCGTATTCTGGAGCGGTGGAACCTCTGGACGCCAGATATGGCGGCATTCACCGGGGATCACACCTCTGTGACCCAGCCGGCGATTTATTATGATGAATTTGTAAAGGCACACTCACCGGCCACGGGATGGCGGATCAAGTTCAAACGCTATATCGGTTTTATCCCGCTGATCGTTCATGCAGCCATCACAACACTGGAAGTCTCCCTTCTGGCCATGATTCTGGCGGTGGCGATGGGATTGTTGCTGGCTGTCTCACGATTGTACGGCCCGGCTCCGCTGCGTATGCTGTCAGTGGTGTATATCGAAATCATGCGCGGCACGCCGTTGCTGATCCAGATACTGTTCGTATTTTACGGGCTGCCGAATCTGGGGGTCAGGCTGGATCCGTTTTTTGCTGGTGTACTGGCGCTGGGCCTGAACTACGCGGCGTATGAGGCGGAAAATTACCGCGCCGGTCTGGGTGCGATCCCGCATGGTCAGTACGAGGCTGCCATTGCCCTGAATATGACGTCCTCCCAGGCCCTGCGTCATGTGGTGATTCCGCAGGCATTCCGGTTGGTGATTCCGGTGATGACCAATGATTTCATCTCGGCGCTGAAGGATTCGTCGTTGCTGTCTGTCATCACCCTGTCTGAACTCAGTCAGACCTATGTGCGTCTTTCCACCACTTATTATGATTATTTTGGTACCGGTCTGATGATCGGAGCGGCCTATCTTCTGATCGGTCTGCCTTTCGTGCGTCTGGCCCGCTGGACCGAGGAAAGGCTTCACACAGGCCGCAGGCCGCAACGCTGACCGTAGACAGAAACGCAACGGTTTTCATCAGCCCGGTTGACGCTTACCGCCTTCGGAGGCACACCTTGTCGTAAGACGGTACAGCTTTTTAACAAGGGAGTCGGCCATGCGCCGCCTAAGCCTGCTTTGCTTGCCCCTGATCGCCGCTGCATGCTCTCAGCCAGCCGCGCTTCAGCGTTCCTATAATGTTTACTTCCTGCAGGATTCTGCTGTGCTCGATCCGGCGGCCACTCAGGTGGTCAGCTATGCGGCGGAGCTGGCAAAGGAGTATCCGGGGCTCAATGTGACCGTGTCCGGTTATGGCGGTAAAGCCTCTGATCAGGCTTCCATGGTCACGGAAACACCGCTGGCCAAGCTGCGCGCCAACGCGGTGCGGGATCAGCTGGTGGCGGATGGGATTGCCAAAAGCAGGATCGAACGCTCGGTGCACACGGTTGATGCATCCAATCTGGCCGTGGCGGAGCGTCGCGTGGATATTGATATTGGAGATGTCAGCAGCAAGTAATCCGATGACCGGTATATTCGGTATTGGCTTTGCTTGACAGGCTGCTCCACCCCTTTGCGGGTCGCTCACAGGAAAACCCGGCGCTGGATGTTTTGCGCCGGGTTTTCGGCTATCCGGCTTTTCGAGGATTACAGGAAGACGCCATCGCTCATGTGATTGAGGGTGGCGATGCCTTGGTTCTGATGCCGACCGGTGGCGGCAAGAGCCTGTGTTATCAGGTTCCGGCGCTCTGTCGGGATGGTATGGCGATTGTGGTGTCTCCGCTGATCGCGCTGATGGACGATCAGGTGGCGGCTTTGCGTCAGCTGGGCATCAATGCTGCTGCCCTCCATTCAGAGCTGGAAGCCGATCAGGGCCGGGCCGTGTTCCGGGCGGCGATGGATGCCAGACTTGATCTGCTGTATGTCTCGCCGGAACGGTTGCTGAACGGTTTGATGGATCGGTTGCCGGAATCGCGTATCGCCCTGATTGCGATTGATGAAGCCCATTGCGTCTCTCAATGGGGGCATGAGTTCCGCCCCGAATATCGCGCTCTGGCCCGTCTGCCGGAGCGATTCCCCGGTGTTCCGCGTATCGCTCTGACGGCAACGGCCGATGCCCGCACGCGTGACGATATTCTGCGTGCGCTCGGGATGGAGCATGCGCGCGTTTATGCTGCGTCGTTCCACCGCCCTAATCTGCGCATCGCGGCAGCCGAGAAGATCGCTGAAACATCGCAGATGATGGGGTTTCTGGCCAGGCATCGTCACCAGGCGGGAATCATTTATTGCGGGAGCCGTGCCAAGACCGAGCGTGCTGCGCAGCGTCTGCGCGAAAAAGGGATTGATGCGATCGCCTATCACGCCGGATTGCCGCCAGCGGAAAAACAGGCGGCCCTGGCCCGTTTCCGGGGCGGGGAGCCGGTGGTGATGGTGGCGACCATCGCCTTCGGCATGGGCATTGATCGTCCTGATGTGCGGTTTGTGGTGCATCTGGATATGCCGGACAGTCCGGAAAGCTACTATCAGCAGATTGGTCGTGCAGGTCGCGATGGTGAGGAGAGTGAGACACTTCTGCTGTATGGGGGCGAGGATATTGCCCGTGCCCGACATTTCCTGTCCGTTTCGGTGGCACCTGACAGTCAAAAGCGGGTGATGCGGCAACGTCTGGATGCGATGATTGGCCTGGCGGAAGCTGCCGATTGCAGAACGCGGGCGCTGCTCTCCTGTTTTGGTGAGATTATGGAGCAGCCATGTGGTCATTGCGATTTATGCGCGGCACCGCCGGAAACTTTTGATGGTACGGTGGAAGCGCAGAAAGTTCTGTCTGCGGTTTATCGTACCAGCCAGCCAAGGCCCGGAGATACGCGTCCCGGCATGGCATTCGGCGCCTTGCATATTGTTGCCTTGTTGCGGGGGGAATTGACGGAGGGAATCCAGCGCCATCAGCATGACCGTTTGCCGACTTACGGTGTCGGCCAGGATCGCCCCGCCACCTTCTGGCGCAGTGTGATCCGGCAGCTGATTGCCAGAGGCATGCTGGATATGGATGTGGAAGGCCATGGTGGATTACAGCTGGTGCCGGATCGCGCCCGAACTGTCCTGCGCGGTACGGAGAAAGTCTTTCTGCGACAGGAGACCGCTTCCCGCCTGCCGACACGTCGTACGCGTGAGGAGAGAAGAGCCAACAATCCGGTTTCTGACAATATTCCGGACGCGATCCGTGCTGAGTTCGATGCGCTGAGGGCCTGGCGCATGAAGGAGGCAAAGGAGCAGGGTGTGCCCCCTTATGTGATTTTCCACGACAGCGTGCTGCGCGACATTGCCACTTCTGCCCCCACTGATCTTGAAACGCTTGGTCGTATCAAGGGAGTGGGGGCATCAAAGCTGGACCGCTATGGACGGCACGTTCTTGCTGTCCTGGCCGGAGTTTGAGCGAGGAAGCTGGGTCCCGGTTATTTGACCGTAATCGGTTATTTGACCGTAATGGTCACGGGGTCCGACAGCAGGGGATGGCTGTGCGGCACATGTCCGGCATCGCCCATAATCAGTTGCAGCGTATGTTTACCTGGCGGCAGTTTGATATCGACCTGCGTCTGTCCGCCGCCAAGGTGAACATGGTGGGCATCTTTCGGGATGGATTCCTCCAATGCCGCACCCTGGGGGGCAGGTGTGTCGATCAGCAGATGATGATGGCCGGTGTGCGGTTGATCGTCACCGGCTGGTGCAATTCCAAGTCCTTTCAGCCCGGTGACGACTGTAAAGGGGCTTGAGACCACTGCACCATTGGCCGGGCTGATGATGTATGGTCTGGCTCCTGACGGCCAGAATGACTGATCGGTCTCCGCTGCCTGAGCAGGGTTGAGGAGGGCCGCAACCGGTAGGGAAAACAGACCGACCGCCCATACGAAACGGAGAGAATGGAATGAAGAAAACATATGCTTTTTCATGATCGGCTTTCTTTAAAAAGGTGAAATCAGGAATAGAAAATTTAAAGCGGTGTGCCTGGTGGCTGCCCATATCCCTTGCTGCGTGTCTTGTGGGAGATTCCCCGATCAGCTGCTTTCTCCAGAGTAAGATAAGGATAGCGGCGGCAAAGAGAAATCACCTCGTCCTGCAATACCTGCTTCGAGACATGGTCGAGATTGGAATAAAAAGGCGCTCCCCCATCCCATAGAACGCGGTTGTCAGCCTCCATCAGCGCATTGTCGACGTTTTTCAGCGCCTGTCTGGAATCGCCGATATCGATATCCTTGATGGTCTGCCTGCACGTATCCGGTGTGGCATGGGCCGGGCATGGGGCAGTCAGGCAAAGCAGTGCAGTGGCGCACACAGTGAAAAAGCACGGAACGGCACGGTAACGAGAAAACATGGGAATCTCCATCCCTGTTGCGTGGCCGTACAAAGCATTACTATGCCTAGAGTATGCGGGGATTTCACCTTCAATTTTGAGTGCGGTCACCTGTGCCGTGGCTGAATGATTGAAGCGGGTCATTCAGCAGGACACGCTGATACTGTTCCTCGACATAGGCGAAGGGTTGACCGCCATGGGTGGTCAGCAGAGCGCGATTGATCAGAATGGCCTGTTTGGGAGGGCTGTCAGCCTCAATGGGTGTTTCACCCATTTTTGATTGAGGAATTTTGGAGTCACCTGCCAGACGTCGGCGTTCAAAGTGCAGCGGCAAAACGATTTTACCAAAAGGTTGATCGGTCAGCAGCAACTGCCGGTTCATATCAGGCGTCAGTTTCTCCGGCAGGTAGGCGAGTGTCGCAATCGAGACCACATGCGGCCCGCACATCAGATGAACATGGCGGACGACGATATCGTATCCTGCTGAGGGATGCAGATAGTCGAGCGTTTCTGACGGAACTTTTCCGGCTGGTTGTTTCTGGGCCGTCACATGGCTGGCCAGTGGCATCAGCCCGCGTCCGATGCACCAGCGCTGCAACACTTTTGTGGCACTGGGTTCCGCTGCGAGATCGGCGGTCAACTGGTCCAGCGTGTAGGCAGGCGTCACAGAAGCGGTTTTGTCCGAGGAAGGCTGGCATCCGGCCAGAAGGAGAGAGGCAGCCAGCACGGCCATGAAGCGGGAATGAGAAAGCATAGGTACAGATCACTTTATCGGCTGGCCGGATTATCCGGCAGGTTGCAATGATCAGGCGGGCGGCAGTGTGACAATCACCGGCAGCCGATCCCGAGGAAAACGGCGCCCCTGCGATGGGATCAGTCTGTTCTGAGGAGAGAGTGCGAGCGATGCCATCCATGACCGTCCCCGGGCAGCGCCATAGGGAAGCAGGCGAAGCGGTCTGCTCAGGGACCAGCAGGCGAGCGTAGGACCAATCCGGTCGCGATCAATACCCCAGCGCATGCGCGGCACGGTGAAGAGGGGCGTTTTATGAAGCCCATGGGCGGTCAGCGTGGCAAACCAGACCGGCACAGTATCGAATATCAACATGGAGGCAGGAAAACGCTTCGTCATATGCCGCAGCAAGGGGGCGACACGATCCGGCGGGAAATACATCAGCAGCCCCTGCATCAGGAACAGGCAGGGGCGAGAAGGATCAACGGCCTCCAGCCAGCCCGTATCCAGAGCATCCACGCCAAGGCTGCGGAACCGTTCTGTATCCGGCAGCATCTGTCGACGCAGCGTGATGACCTCGGGCAGATCGATTGAAAGCCAGGTGCAGGTGCCGTTGTCGACCCGGCGTGACTGGGTTTCCAGCCCTTCTCCGATGGAGATGATCATGCCATCAGGATGCCTGCCCAGCCAGTCGGTCAGCAGAATGTCGATCGCCCGACTGCGTCCGGCAAAAGATCCGTCAGCCGCTCCGAAACGGGCCATCCAGTCGATCATCAGGGCATTGCGCATCCGGATTGCGTGAGGATCACGCAGAATGCCATCAGGCCGCGCTGCTTCGGCAGCACGGTCATGCAGGGTCCAGAGCGTCGTTTCCGGGATTCCGGACAGGACAGGCCGGATGGGCCGGGGAATTTCGGCATTCATGCCGGTATCATAGCAGAGCCGGTCCTCCCTGTCCGCTGGTCATGATGGACAGGGAGACTCTAGGCGATGCTGTTTCAGGCCGGGCGCAGCATCCCTGCCTGATCGGGTTCCGGTCGATACAGAATCACGGTCCGGTCGTGGTAAGCGGAGGTCGCTTCACCATGGGCAATGGAGACGATAGTGGTCTCTGGCAGTTTCTGCCGCAGCGCCTGATAGGCTTCCTGTTCGGATTCGGAATCAAGATTGGCGGTGGCTTCGTCCATGAACAGCCAGTCCGGTCGCACCAGCAGGGCGCGGGCCAGAGCGATACGTTGTTGCTCACCGCCGGACAGGCGATGCGACCATTGATCGGTCTGGTCCAGACGGGGAATCAGATGATCCAGTCTCATGGCATGCATGGCATCGGCAATCTGCTCATCCGACACTGAAGACGGGTTGAGTGGATAGGTCACTGCCCTGCGCAGGGAGCCAAGCGGCAGGTAGGGGCGCTGTGGCAAAAACAGGAAGCGTCCAGGAATATGGATGGACTGCACGGAGCCGAACGGCCAGATGCCTGCCAGGGCACGGAACAGGGTCGATTTCCCTGAACCGGACCGGCCTTTGATGCGGATATTCTGGCCCGCTGACAGAACAAGCTCATCCTGATGCAACAGAACCTCGCCAGTTGGCAGGGAAAGGTTCAGTCCTTTGACGACGACATCGTTCGGATGGGCGGAAACAGGGCTGGATACTGTGGTATCTGACGCGCCCGACAAGGTGGCCATACGGTTGCGTTCCGCAGCGCGTGCCTGATTGAGGGCGTCCTGGAAAGTGGCAAGACGACTGACAACCGCTGCCCAGCTTGCCAGCATTGTATAGCTGCTGACGAACCAGGAGAGCGACCCCTGCACGCGCGAAAAAGCTTGCGACGTACGCTGCAGCCCACCAAGCGTAATCTGGCCGCTGAAATAATGCGGGGCCGCCATGACATAAGGAAAAACCGACGCGATCAGATCATAGCCGCTGGAAAAGGAATTCAGCCCCAGATAGCGCCGCAGCATCGCATACCAGTTGGTGACGATATCTCCGAAACGTGATTTCGCGGTGGCCCGCTCTTCCGCCTCACCGTGATACAGGGCGATGCCTTCGCTGTTTTCCCGCACACGCACCAGTGCGAAACGCAGATTGGCTTCGTAACGTTGCTGCACGAAGCGCAGATAGATCAGCTTCCGCCCGATCAGATGCGTCAGCACCGTGCCGACGATGGAGTAGATAAGGGCTCCCCACAGCATATAACCCGGAATATGGAAGCCGAAGATCGTCATTGCGCCGGAGAGTGACCACAGCACCCCCAGAAACATGACCAGCGTGACCGCGTTGGAGATGAAGCTGAAGCCGATCGACAATGTGTCGGAGGTAAAGTCGCGGATATCGTCGCTGATACGCTGATCGGGGTTGTCGGTCGCGGTATCGTTTTCCTGATGCAGAAGACCCAGCCGGTAATAGATCCGGTCATCGATCCACTCATCAATCATGCGCTTGGTCAGCCAGCGCCGCCAGCGAATCTGCAGGCTCTGCTGGAGATAGATAGAAGCTACGCCAAAGATGATCGAAGGGATCGCCAGTGTAATGAAACCGGCCTGTCCCTTGTACCAGAACAGGAAAAGCTGCACGAAGGCGGAGGCGTCTTTTTCCTGCAGGGCGTTAAAAAAAGCGCCATGCCAGTAATTCATGACCAGATCCAGCCCGTTCTGGGCCAGATTGAGGGATAACACAGTCGCCAACAGGCCCAGCGCAACCCATTTTTCCTCTGACAGGAAATAGGGAACGGTCAGCCGCCAGGCGCCCCGTAGAATTTTGCCGAAATCATGCATGCGTTGAAACCTGCCCTGAAAGCGGATGGTCGGAAAGCAGATGGAGTATTAGAAAGGGGGAGCATCTCATCATGGGCTTGCCGGAATGGCGTGATACTGGACCATGGTTATCAATATTGTAACCATGGTGCTCTGACCCTCGGTGCGGTCAGTGATCCTGAGCCGGTTCCTGATCCTGCGTTGAATAATCCGTCAAAGAGTCCGGTTCAGCCGGGAGATTCGGACGGACGCGCAGGCGCAGCACCCCACGCATGGTATCGGGCGTAACCGGTTGTGGCAGAGGTTTCCCCTTGCGCAACACGTCGATCAGCCCGGCATTGGCCAGTCTGGCTGCCTGCCGTCGGACCTGGCTTAGCAGGCGTCGCCATTCCTCCGTCGGGGCCAGTGCCCGTGCCACTTCGGTGGGACAGATGGAGGAAGTAGAACCGCGTTCTGTGGTCAGTCGTATTATCTCGGCATCAATGGCCTGGGGGCTGACCTTGATTCTGGTGGAGGGGGAGTGCGGGCGCTCTGTCATGGCGGACAGGGTTGAACCATTGTGCGGCCCTTCGCAAGGGAGAGTGACGGCCTGACAGCTTTGTAATCCGGCTTTCGGGGGCTGGAACAAGGTCATAGACAGGAGGGGGGAATCCTCGGCAAGAAAGGGCCGTCATCTTCGATGGTCATCGGGCTGGCGGCAGTGTGAGGCGCGGAGAAAAGCAGAATCATGCAAACCAGTTTTACGCCGGAGCAACTGCGCGATCCTGATATGGCAGCCTCCAATCAGGTTCTGCGCACCTGCGTGCATTGTGGCTTCTGCACCGCCACCTGTCCCACCTTCGTGCTGCTGGGTGACGAGCTGGATAGCCCGCGCGGGCGGATCTATCTGATCAAGGACATGCTGGAAAATGGCCGTGCAGCCACGCAGGAGGTGGTGAAACATCTCGATCGTTGCCTTTCCTGCCTCTCCTGCATGAGCACGTGTCCTTCTGGCGTGAATTATATGCATCTGATCGACCATGCGCGGAGCCATGTGGAGAAAACCTATCACCGGCCATGGCATGACCGGCTGCTGAGGGCGGTGCTGGCACGGGTTCTGCCCAGTGTTTCTCTGCTGCGGGGCGCTCTGGCCATGGCACGGATCACCCGCCCGTTGGCGGGCGTGATTCCGGCCCTTCTGCCGAAAGGCCATGTGCTGGGTCAGCGTCTGCGCGCCTTGCTGTATCTGGCTCCGAAGGTGCGCCCGTCCGGTCATGCCATTGCGCCGGGTCTGTACCGAGGGCAGGCCGGAACGCAGACTGTGAAGCGGCGCGTTGTCCTGCTGACCGGCTGCGCGCAGCAGGTGTTATCTCCCTCCATCAATGAGGCGACCATCCGTCTGTTGAACCGGTTGGGGGTTGAGGTGGTCGTGACCGCGGAGCAGGGGTGCTGCGGCGCGTTGACCCAGCATATGGGCCAGCATGACCGTGCCATGGCGGCGGCTCGGGCCAACATCCTCGCCTGGAGCCGGGAAATTGAGGGAGAAGGGCTGGATGCAATCATCGTGAACACATCCGGCTGCGGCACCACCGTGAAGGATTACGGCTTCATGTTCCGGAATGAGGCGGAGGCGGCTCAGGCGGAGCAAGTGGCGTCTCTGGCGCTGGATATCTCTGAATATCTCGGCCGTATCGGTTACACTCCTGCTCCGTTGCCGGAAGGGGAGGAACCCCTGACCGTAGCCTATCATGCCGCATGCAGTCTTCAGCATGGCCAGCAGATTCGTGCCGAGCCTAAAAACCTGCTGGGTCAGGCCGGGTTTCGGGTGGTGGAACCGGCAGAGCCTCATCTCTGCTGCGGATCAGCCGGAACATATAATATCATGCAGCCCGAGATCGCGACCCGGCTGCGGGACCGCAAGCGCGACAATCTACGGGCGCTTCAGCCGGATCTGGTCGCGGCAGGCAATATCGGCTGCATCAAGCAGATCGGTGGTGACTCCCTGCCGGTCCTGCATACGGTGGAACTGCTCGACTGGCGTGCGGGAGGGCCGGAGCCGGAGGTGGTCCGGAGCATGCGGGCCCGGCGCGCTGCATCCGCTACAGCAAGCTGAGCGGCTCACTCTCTCCCAATCAACAGAATCGCACCGACTCTGCCCCCTGTTTCTCCATGACTTCAGGTGGAGTTTCGAGGGAGGATGTTTTTGCGCAACCGTGTCATTCAGGTGTCTGTCCCTGCTTGTGACAGGACGGGAATTTGTGCCGCGAATCGTTGAAACAAGAGGAGATTAAGGGCTGATATAACACTCTATATGGTGTGTTGGAGGTCTCGCTTGCCAATATATGTGGGGGTAGGCCGGGAAAATGAGTTGACGGCAAGGGATCAAATGTAGAGCATCCATACCTGTTCCGGCGCGGGCTTGAGACATGCCACGCCATGATCCGTTATCCGCGATTGAATGAGCTCAGGGAGTTGCCGCATGGCACCATTCAGGCATGCCACGACGATGCTGGCTATGGCAGCTGATGGCAGTCTTTCCGGCGGCCTTCTCCCGGTCAGCACGGACGCGCCCGCACCTGCCCTGATCGATGCCGGTGTTCAGATGAAAGACCGTGGCCAGATCATCAAGGATGACAGCCGTGATGCTCTGCTGACCGATTTCGGCAAAGCAACGCTGAACGACCGTTACCTGCTGCCCGGCGAATCGTATCAGGATCTGTTCGCCCGTGTGTCCAGCTATTACGGTGACAATGCGGAGCATGCGCAGCGTATCTACGATTATATGAGCCGCCTGTGGTTCATGCCTGCGACGCCTGTCCTGTCCAATGGCGGTACCAAGCGCGGCCTGCCAATCTCCTGCTTCCTCAACGAGGCCTCCGATAGTCTTGAGGGTATTGTCGGCCTCTGGAACGAGAATGTCTGGCTGGCTTCCAAGGGCGGCGGCATCGGCTCCTACTGGGGCAATCTGCGCTCGATTGGTGAGAAAGTCGGCCAGAACGGCAAGACCTCTGGTGTGATCCCGTTTATTCGCGTGATGGACAGCCTGACCCTGGCCATCAGCCAGGGGTCTCTGCGTCGCGGCTCGGCGGCGGTGTATCTGCCGGTCTGGCACCCGGAAATCGAGGAATTCGTGGAATTGCGCCGCCCCACCGGTGGTGATCCCAACCGCAAGGCGTTGAACCTGCACCACGGTGTGCTGCTATCCGATGCCTTCATGCGTGCGGTTGATCACGATGAGGAATGGGCGCTGCTCTCCCCCAAGGACAAGAGCGTCATCCGCAAGATCTCGGCCCGGGCGCTCTGGATTCGTATCCTGACCGCCCGCATGGAACAGGGCGAGCCGTATATTGTCTTCTCCGACCATGTGAACCGCGCTTTGCCGGAGCATCAGAAACTGGCCGGTCTGGAGGTCAAGACCTCCAATCTGTGCAGTGAGATTACCCTGCCGACCGGAATCGATCAGCATGGCAAGCAGCGCACGGCGGTCTGCTGCCTTTCCAGCCTGAATCTGGAAACCTGGCATGCCTGGAAGGATCATCCGACCTTTATCGAGGACGTGATGCTCTTTCTGGACAATGTATTGCAGGACTTCATCGACCGTGCGCCGGATACGATGGAGCGGGCGCGATATTCCGCTATGCGTGAACGCTCGGTCGGGCTGGGCGTCATGGGTTTTCACTCCTTCCTGCAGGCCGAGCGGGTACCGTTTGAAAGCGTGGTCGCCAAGGTTTGGAACCTGCGCATGTTCAAGCATATCCGTGCGCAGGCGGACAAAGCCTCCCGCAGGCTGGCTGCCGAGCGTGGGGCTTGCCCGGATGCGGCGGATTACGGGTTGAACGAGCGCTTCTCCAACAAGATGGCGATTGCGCCCACGGCCTCGATCTCCATCATCGCAGGCAATGCCAGCCCGGGGATCGAGCCGATTGCCGCCAATGTGTTTCTGCAGAAAACCCTGTCTGGCAGCTTCACGGTCCGTAATCGCCATCTCCAGCAACTGCTGGCCGAGCGTGGACAGGATAACGAGGATGTCTGGAGCAGCATTACCCTCAACAAGGGCAGCGTGCAGCATCTGGACTTCCTGACCGATGCGGAAAAAGCCGTGTTCAAGACCGCGTTTGAACTGGATCAGCGCTGGATCATTGAACATGCAGCCGACCGCACGCCCTATATCTGCCAGAGCCAGTCGGTGAACCTGTTCCTGCCGGCCAATGTGCATAAGCGGGATCTGCATCAGGTGCATATGCTGGCCTGGAAGCGTGGTCTGAAATCCCTGTATTACTGCCGCAGCCTGTCCATCCAGCGGGCTGATGCCGTGAGTGAAAAGGCGGTCAGTCTGGATCATCAGACCAGGGACAATCCGGCGGTGGCGGCCAGCACCACGAATTATGAGGAATGCCTGTCCTGCCAGTAAAAATGGCATGAGGGTGTGATCGCTTCATGACGGCGAAAAATAAAAGGCTTTCGGCATGACGGATGAGACTATTCAGGGGGCGGCGCCCCGGGCGGAACAGGATGTGCCTGTCCACTTTGATCTGCTGACCGAAAATCCAGTTTACAAGCCGTTCCGCTACCCATGGGCGTATGAGGCCTGGCTGGTGCAGCAACAGGTGCACTGGCTGCCGGAAGAAGTGCCGCTGGCCGATGACGTGAAGGACTGGCACCGCAATCTGAATGAGGTGGAGCAGCATCTGGTCACCCAGATTTTCCGCTTCTTCACCCAGTCCGATGTCGAAGTGAATAACTGTTATATGAAGCATTACAGTCAGGTGTTCAAACCGACTGAAGTGCTGATGATGCTCTCGGCATTTTCGAATATCGAAACAATTCACATTGCCGCGTACAGCCACCTGCTGGACACGATCGGCATGCCTGAAGTCGAATACTCAGCCTTCCTCAAATACAAGGAGATGAAGGACAAGTACGATTACATGCATAGCTTCTCAGTCGACAGCAAGCGTGAGATCGCGAAGACGCTGGCGGCATTCGGGGCGTTCACGGAAGGGCTTCAGCTTTTTGCCTCTTTCGCAATTTTGTTGAATTTCCCCCGCTTCGGCAAGCTGAAGGGCATGGGTCAGATTGTCAGTTGGTCGGTGCGTGATGAAACCTTGCACTGCCTGTCGATCATCAAGCTGTTTCACGTTTTTATCGACGAAAACAGGGAAATCTGGACTGAGGATCTACGGCAGGAGATCCGTCAGATATGCGCCACCATCGTCGAGCATGAGGATGCCTTTATCGATCTGGCCTTCGAACTCGGCTCGGTCGAGGGGCTGGATGCTGCTCAGGTGAAATCCTATATTCGGTATATCGCTGATCGCAGGCTGGTTCAGCTGGGGCTGGAGCCGCTGTTCCATGTCGAGCGTAATCCGTTGCCATGGATCGACGATATGCTCAATGCGGTAGAGCATGCGAATTTCTTCGAAAATCGTGCCACAGAATACAGCCGTGCCTCGACCGTCGGGACGTGGGAAGAGGCCTTTGCATAAGGCTCATTTTGCAAACAAAACCAGAATATTATAACGCAATAGCATCTAATGAACGAAATAAAATAAAGAGGGGCCTTGTTTAAGGCCCCTCTTTATTTATTTGCCGCAACAATGTCCTGAAAATCAGTACATCGCTGTCATTCTTTCTGGAAGAGCACCTTATGAAGACCAATCTGTATGCCAGCCGCTTTTTCCGCCGTGGTGCACTTATTCTGGTGATTGCGGCCGTGGCGGTGATCGGAGCATGGCATGCCGGCCTGTTCGGGGAAGGGAGCGGAACCGGTCAGGAGGCCAATTTCTCACGCGGTCAGGAGGTTGATGGCCATGCAGGTATCGGCGGTTCTTTCTCATTGACCGATCAGAATGGCCGGACAGTGACAGACCAGACTCTCAGGGGTCGCTGGATGCTGGTCTATTTCGGTTATACCTTTTGCCCGGATATATGCCCTACCGAGCTGCAGACCATGTCTGCAACTATCAAGGCTCTGGGAGCGCTTTCAGGTCGGTTGGCACCGGTTTTCGTTACGATTGACCCTGCCCGGGACAGACCGGCAGAACTTGCGGCCTATCTGGCGCATTTTGACCCTGCCATTACCGGCCTGACCGGAACAGAAGCGCAAATTTCAACTTTTGCGAGAAAATATCATGTATATTATGCTAGGAAAGGTGAGGGAAAAGACTACAGCATGGATCATTCTTCCTATCTTTATCTAATGCGTCCCGATGGATCGTTTGATCGGTTGTTCCCTGGAGGAATGAGCCCGAATGATTTGGCTGCCGCATTGCGTCCCCTTCTGTCAGAAGCTCCTCATCCATGAGCGAGTTCCTGTCTTCTTCTCCGCAGATCGAGGTGCCGGGTGGGCCGCGTTTCAGTCGGCGGCTTGCCGACAAGATCCTGTCAGCTTTTCATCAGGCCTGTGATCAGAATGAGCTGGATGTGGCAGATCGTCTTCTCAAGGTGCTGGAGATGATGATGAGCCGCCGCGCCTCCAGAATGGATGTAACGCGCCGCCGCTCGATCGAGGCTCTTGTTGCTGCCCATGAGCGGCTTTGGCATCTCCGTCATCCGGGCGGGAAGCAGTTCTGAGAGTGGCTTTTCTCGATCCCTCCTGTTGTGGCTGTTAAAAATCCAGCGCTTTTCCAAATCGCAGGATGTCATGAGCCTGAGGGGTAAAGCTGCCATCCTCCTGATGCAGGATCAGACCGGGTTCCACCCTGTCAGGTCCACGGGCAGCCTTGATGCCCCGTATGATAATGATTTTGGCGCGCCGTCCCGCTTTTGGCCATAGCGGATAGAGGGTGATCTCTCCGGCCTTGGCCTCACGCAGGCTGCTCATGGCCTCACTGATGAGTGAAGCAGGCAGGATCAGGCTGATCGAGCCGCGTGGCCGGACCATGCGACCCAGCGCCTGCACCCACTGACTGACGAGCCCGGCGTGGCGACGTTTGGCCTGATCGCGAAGCGGCAGGGGGGAAGGGGAAGATGCTTCCTCATGCCATGGCGGATTGGCAAAGACGTGATCACAATTTGGTGGGGCCCCTGGTATCTCCGGTGCAAAGGCCAGAATATCCTGCGCGATAATCGACAGGTGGTCTTCCAGATGGTTGATCCGGATATTCTGACGGGCCAGCGTCGCAATTTCGCTGGATTTCTCCACTCCCGTGCCCTGAATGCCAGGCACACGATGGGCAAGGCATAAAAGCCCGGCTCCCGGACCAGTGCCGGCTTCCAGAACGTGCTCTCCGGCCCGGGCGGGAATCGTGGCTGCCAGCAGAACCGGTTCAAGTCCGGTGCGGAAACCCGTCCGCAACTGGCGGTAGGCAATCGCACCGTTGAGCAGACTGCCTTCGGTGACATCGCTGTTTTCGGTCATAAGATGAGGTTTTTGAGCCTGTGGGGTAGCTTGGCAAGGCTTGTTTCCTGACTGGATCGGTCGATCATGATGCCTTGACCCTGTTTTATCCCTGTCGATAGGGTGCGTGGCTGCGCAAAAGCTTTTATGACATCCTATCCAGCAGAGTGCGTGAGCGATCCCGGGGAGATGCCAAGCTGAGGTAATCTTTGGGGTTATCAGGCTGTTGCTGATCAGATTACCGCTTTATCAAGTCCAGGAGACAGCTTTGGGCGTCGTCGCCAGTTCACCGGATACAGATATGATCCTGCCGCCGCGTGATGCAGAAGGGGTAGAAGATGCCCTGTCAGGCCTGATCGCACTGGTGCAGGACGACCTGACCCTGTGCAATCAGGCTATTATTGATCGTATGGACAGTCAGGTGCCGCTGATCCCGCAACTGGCGGCCCATATCGTAGCAGCGGGGGGGAAACGTCTTCGGCCCCTGTTGACGCTGGCCAGTGCCAGGCTCTGTGGATTTGATCCCGCCTTGGCGGGTGGGGTGCCGCGGCATGTCCATCTGGCAGCCTGCGTGGAGTTCATCCATACCGCGACGCTGCTGCATGATGATGTTGTCGATGAAAGCCGCATGCGGCGCGGTATGGCCAGTGCCAATGCGGTTTTCGGCAATAATGCTTCCGTGCTGGTCGGCGATTTCCTCTTCGCGCGTGCGTTTCAGTTGATGGTGGAGGACGGATCGCTTCAGGTTCTGGCGATCCTTTCCAAGGCTGCGGCAACCATTGCGGAGGGCGAAGTCCTCCAGCTCGCCACGCAGAATGATCTGGAGACGCCGGAATCACGCTATCTGGAAGTGATTGAGGGCAAGACGGCTTCCCTGTTCGCAGCGGCCTGTCAGGTTGGTGCCGTGGTCGCCGGGCGTCCGACCGAAGTGGAGCAGGCGCTGTATGATTACGGTATGAGCCTGGGAATTGCGTTCCAGTTGACTGACGATGCGCTCGATTATGCGGCGGATCAGCGTAAACTGGGCAAGACCGTCGGTGATGATTTTCGTGAGGGCAAGATCACGCTGCCCGTGCTTGCGGCTTTCCATGCGGGTGATGCGGAGGAAAAGCGCTTCTGGCAGCGCACCATTGGCGAGAGCGACCAGACCGAGGATGATCTGGAGGAAGCTCTGCGCCTTATCGCCAGACATGACACTATTGGCCTTACCCTCGAACGGGCCAGTCTGATGGCGGAGAAAGCCAAGCGGGCACTGGATATTTTTCCGGATACTCCGCTTCGTCGCAGCCTGTGTGCAGTGGCGGATTATACGGTCTGGCGTGCGCGGTAAAACTGTCAGACGGCGTCAGAGCGCCGGGCTGGTGAAAGTGTTGCAGGCTTCCACCTCTCCGGTTTGTAGCCCTTTGCGGAACCAGGCTACGCGCTGGGCCGAGCTTCCATGCGTGAAGGAATCCGGCACGACATAGCCGCGTGCACGCTTTTGCAGCCGGTCATCGCCGATCGCGTCAGCAGCGTTCAGGCCCTGTTCGATATCGCCTTTTTCCAGGATAGCCCGGGCATCGTTGGCCTGCTTTGCCCAGACCCCGGCGAAGCAGTCAGCCTGTAATTCCAGCCGCACGGACAATGCATTGGCCGTGCCCTGATCGGCTTCCTCTCGTCTGCGGGTGATTTTTCCCAGAATGCCCAGCTGGTTTTGCACATGATGTCCGACCTCGTGTGCAATGACGTAGGCACGGGCGAAATCTCCCCCTGCTCCCAGCCGTTCCTGCAATTCACGAAAGAAGGATGTGTCGAGGTAAACTTTTTGGTCTACCGGGCAATAAAATGGTCCCATCGCCGACTGTGCCGTGCCGCAGGCCGAGCGTGTTGCGCCGTCAAACAGCACCAGAATCGGCGGCTGATAGATTTTTCCGTGCGCTTTGAAAATGCTGCTCCACACGTCTTCTGTCGAGGCCAGTATACGACTGACGAACCGACGCTGTGGATCCGATCCGGATGGATCGCCCTGTGTTTGCCGGGGTGGGGAAAGGGAGGAGGGGGCAGGGGATGAAACCGGGCCGCCATTTCCGGTCAGGCTGAGCAGGAGGCGCGGGTCAATGCCGAAATAAAGCCCGACCAGCACAATGGCGATTGTGCCGAGACCACCAATTTTGATCCCGCCCGGAATAGAGGGGCCGCCAGTACCCCGATCATCCTGAATATTGTTACTTTCACGCTGATCATCGAGTCGCATACTGATCCCCTTTTGCAAGGGCAGGGTGGTGTCTCGATACGGTTCTGTCCTGCCACGATGCCGTGATCGGGAAGACGTTTGCGGCATCAGGCAGGTTGCATAACCGGCCATGCCTGATGCCGTTTCGTGATTCAGGCCTTCAGAATTTTAACCCTTTTGGGCGGAGGCAGCTTTGCGTGCAGCAGCTTCCTCGGCGCTGGCAACACCGCCATGGGCGGCGGACCAGCCCATCGGATCGTCGAGAAAGCGCCGCACGCCGGCCAGTACATCACTGTTGAAATAGCTTTTGTCCTTGCAGGCTTCCAGCACATCCCACCAGGTGCAGAGGTGATGCAGCGTCAGATCCATGGCCGACAGGGTTTCAAAGCTGCCTGGGAAGACACCGTAGAAAAACACCACGAAGGCATGGTTGCACAGTGCCCCGGCATCGCGCAGCGCGCGGGCGAACTGGATCTTGGAACCGCCATCGGTGGTCAGATCCTCGACCAGCAGAGTGTTCAGCCCTTCCGGAGTATCGCCCTCGATCAGAGCGTTACGGCCGAAGCCTTTCGGCTTCTTGCGGACATAGGCCATCGGCAGGTTCATGCCATCCGCAATCCAGGCGGCAAAGGGAATACCGGCTGTCTCGCCACCCGCAACAGCCTGAATGGTCTCATAGCCGATATGGCGGCTGAGCTTTTCAATGGCCAGCTGGGTGATTTTCTGCCGGGCCCGGGGGAAATAGATGATCCGGCGACAGTCGATATAGACGGGGGATTTCCAGCCGGATGTCAGCGTATAAGGTTCATCCGGGCGGAAATTGACGGCCTTGATCTCCAGCAGCAGACGCGCAGTGGTCAGGGCAGCGTCACGATCCCATTCACTGGTCAGATGCGACGCGGTCATGTGTTCTCGTCCTTGCCGTTATCATGTGATCCTGCATGCTGTTAGCGTCTGATGATTGCTCCGTCCATGCTCATACCGCCATGTCTGGTCGGAACAGCATGACGAATTGAGGAGAACACGGGAAAAACCTGTGCTGTTTGCTTGCGCCGGGGAGGGGAGCAGGATAGAATGAAAGTCATTGCGAATGAATCGCAACGACTTCGGGAAATGTGGCCTTGAGCAACGACGTCAGCAACATCACACGCCGGTGTGAACGCGCGGTCATTACCGCCTATCGTGAACTGCGTGCATGCGGCAGTGCTGACATGGTAGCATTTCAAGCCTGCACAACGCTCTATCGCATTCATCATCCGGAGGCTCCGCTCAGTGAAGCGCGGCGCCTGGTGGCGGAGTGGATCGATCATCACATCGTGCGCAGTGCCAATGGCCCGACGCCAGGTTGCGAGTGCGATTAAGGGATCGGCGGTATCGGCCTCTTTATATCGCTCTGTTGTGTGTTCCGCTGCTGGTCGCCTGTCGTTCCCGGCTGACTCCCGAGCGCGACCTGACATGTCGTATGACGGTAGATGCCGGTTTTCTCTATGTTATCGACAGTGGCTGGCACACTGCGATCGGTTTCGATGCTGTTGACCTGACTGGTGGCCTTGCCATTTTCAAAACCATCTTCCCACATGCAAGGGCAGTGGTGTTTGGATATGGCAAGCGAACTTTCATGACGGCCCGGCCGCAAACCATATCCGAATATATCATGGGACCAGTGCCGGGACCGGCGGTGATCGAGGTGGTCGGTCTGACCGTCTCGCCGGAGTTTGCTTACGGCCAGGAGCATGTCAGCCGGTTAAGGCTGCCACGTCAGGATATAGAAGCTGCGGTCTCATGGGTGGCGGATGATCTGGCTGACGACCCGCAAGGGCAGCCGAGGCTGGTCGGTTTCGAGGAGGGGAAACGTGGTGCATTTTATGTGGCACGTGACCGGTATTCGATGCTCCATACATGCAATCGCTGGTCAGCGGATCTGCTGCACAGCGCAGGGGTGCCGTTGGAACCGGCCGGTGTCGTGTTGAGCGGGCAACTGATCAGACGGCTGAATCATGCGGCGATCCAGTGCCCATCCGATCAGCCCCCGGCAGTGATTATCAGCAGGGCGGCAGACGACCATCGGAGCACACGGCGCTCTGCCCCGCCGGAATAATGATGACGCGTTCATTGCGGGGCGAGGATCCCCCGCCACTGCTGGAACTGCAAGCGGCCAGCGTGGTCAGGATCAGAACAGCACCGGCTTTCCAGACAACGCACATAGTAAATTCCTTACGGTCAAAAAAACTGAAGTGCCAATACAGGCCTATCTCACCTGACATACTTTGTCGGGCGATTTAGGTCAGCATAGGGATACGGTTTTTGGACAAAATAATTCGTGTTGTCACAAAGACGGCATCAGAAAGACGAAAAGCGCCGGTTGCCCGACGCTTTTGCTTGCATCTTCACGAAAAGACCGCCGGCCATCCAGGCCACGTCACCTTGATCAGCGGCGATCGGCCGATACGTAATCGCGCGGTCCATAGCCGGTGTAGATCTGCCGGGGACGCCCGATACGCTGGGCCGGATCCTCGATCAGTTCCTGCCACTGGCTGATCCAGCCGACGGTGCGAGCCACAGCAAACAGCACCGTGAACATGCTGGTTGGGAAGCCCATCGCCTTCAGAATGATCCCTGAATAGAAGTCGACATTCGGATACAGCTTCTTGCTGATGAAATATTCATCGCTCAGAGCGATCCGCTCCAGCTCGACCGCCATATCCAGCATCGGATCGTCCTTGATGCCGAGCTCAGTCAACACCTCGTGACAGGTCTGCTGCATGATTTTCGCGCGCGGATCATAGTTCTTGTAGACGCGATGACCGAAGCCCATCAGGCGGACATTGCTGTTCTTGTCCTTTACCTTTTCGATGAAGGCCGGGATGTTGGAGACATGGCCGATCTCGGCCAGCATCTTCAGCACCGCTTCGTTGGCGCCACCATGGGCCGGCCCCCACAGGCTGGCAATACCCGCGGCGATACAGGCAAACGGGTTGGCGCCGGTGGAACCGGCCAGACGCACCGTGGAGGTGGAAGCGTTCTGCTCATGATCGGCATGCAGGATCAGGATACGGTCCATGGCCCGTTCCAGAACCTTATTTCCCTTGTAATCCTCGGACGGGCGCCCGTTGACCATGTAGAGAAAGTTTTCCGCATAGCCCATGTCATAGCGCGGATACACGAAAGGATGGCCGATCGAGTATTTATACGCCCATGCCGCAATGGTCGGCACTTTGGCGATCAGGCGCAGGGCGCAGATTTTGCGATGTTCGGGGTTCGTGATGTCCAGGCTGTCGTGATAAAACGCGCTGAGAGCACCGACGACGCCACAGAGCATGGCCATCGGGTGAGCATCCCGGCGGAAGCCCTGGAACACGCTGCGCAGTTGTTCGTGCAGCATGGTACGGCGCATGACTTCGGTGTTGAATTCCGTCAGGGCATCCGGCTTCGGCAGTTCACCGTTCAGCAGCAGATAGGCCACTTCCAGAAAGCTTGACTTCTCGGCCAGCTGATCAATCGGGTAGCCTCGGTGCAGAAGAACGCCTTCATCACCGTCAATGAAGGTAATCTTGCTTTCGCAGGCGGCAGTTCCGCCATAGCCTGGATCATAGGTGAAGACACCCAGATCGCCCTGCATCTTCCTGATATCGAAGACAGAAGGGCCAAGCGTGCCGTCAAGCAACGGGTAGGTTGCCGACTTGTCCGTGCCGTTCAACTGGACGGTGACGCTGCGCGTAGGGGAGCCGCTCATTCAAACACCTCATGACAGAAGCGGCTGGAAACCGCCTGACTCAGATTCTGCGTAACGAATGGGATGAATGATGCCATTAGAAGCAAGATCATTCCATGGGAGACGTTATTGGAGCAATCTTCGCACTTGCGAAAAAAAACGGCAAGCCCTGCCGAGCAATCTTCAGCGAAAGTTTAAAACTGCGGCATATACGTGCGCCACAATCCGCGATGAGCTGCCCGCGCCTGTTCCTCATCAGAGGTCAGGCCCAATGTTTTCAGGGGAGCAGAGCGCGTTTCTGCCCGTGCTTCCGCATGCGTCTCTGCTCTGGCCCATCCTGCCTGAACCACAGCACGATTGATGATGGTCCCCTGATTTGCTCCCTGGCCTTCTGTCTGGGTTTCACAGATGGCCAGCGAATGGTGGTTGGTATCGTGCCCTAATATTTCACATTCGACTGGACGATTCTTGATGATTTCCGCCAGAGCCTCTGCAGAGGCTGCACCGCAGTCGAAACCGCTTCCATCGGGCGTTCTGCATTGCTGGCCGCGATTGGGGGCGGAAACTCCTGCCAGCCGTACAACCGTATCGGCAACCCGTAATGTCTCTCCATCGACGACGGCTACCTGTGCGGGTGAAGCGGTCAAAGATATATCACGCTGGGTTTCTGTCCCCGTTCTGCTGCCTCTGATCTGGTCGAGCATATTCTGAAGCGGGATCAGAGAAACCGAGGGGAGGGATGGCGCAAATACCGCAAGACCCCCGATCCCGCCCAGTGACAGCACGCTGCCGAGCATAACCCATCGCCGCCACGGTCTGCGTTTATGGGCGGTTGAGGAGGTGAAAATGCGTCTTTTGTGTTTCAGGTACATCGGTCGGACCTACGATATCCGAATGCGCAGATGAGGTGCTGCATGGCAGGTAACGGCCCTATCTTACGAAAGGGCGGGCGTATTAACGCCTATCCTGGTGCCGTTGCCAAGTTAAGGTCGCGTTGAAGCGGAATTAAAGTCGGTCAGTTCCAGAACGGCTTTGCAGTATGGAAATGTTTCCAGGCGGCGATAATCTGCTGTCTGGCGCTGGCCCCATGGGCGGCGGAGAAGCCCAGCACAATGCCGCGGGCCTGTGCGCCCTGCACGCCGTCCTTCCCGTCAATTTCCTGCATCAACCCGGCTGCTACGGCTCCGTCATTGAGGATGCCGAGTTCTTCCTGAAGTTCTGACAGCCGGCGGATCATCCGGCGTCCCTGTTTCTGGGGGAAACAGGCGGCAAAGAATTCACAGGCATAGCGCAAACGCTTTGCATGCAGGCGTAATTCATGCAGGGCGGTGGCAGGCAGTTCAGCGATCGGGGCGCTGGCGGGCAGTTTTCTCAGGCGTTTTTTCAGTACCCCTGCCGCG
Organism: Granulibacter bethesdensis; assembly: GCF_001889545.1. Classification (NCBI taxonomy): domain Bacteria; kingdom Pseudomonadati; phylum Pseudomonadota; class Alphaproteobacteria; order Acetobacterales; family Acetobacteraceae; genus Granulibacter; species Granulibacter bethesdensis. The sequence goes on from NZ_CP018194.1 coordinate 1,040,187, forward strand.
AAGATTTCGATTGGCTGGTTCAGGCATTCTTCACGATGATGGCGCACTTCGTCATGCAGCGTATGGAGCGCCTGCCGCCATGGCCGCACCTGGCATAGCAGGGCGAGGGACAGCCCCAGCCTGTCGAAACCGGGCGTTTTCAGACTGGCCAGCAAGGTGTGGTAATGCTGTTCTCTCTGTTTAGCAGCCCGCTCCATCAGGCGTTTCAGGCCGGCATGATCAGGGAAGGTGTCCAGCAGGGTCTGGCCAGTCTGGCTGATAAAGACATCCCAGTCGCGTGCCGGCCCCAGCAGAGTACTGATTGTTTTCAGATGCGCCTTGACGTTATCCAGTTCCGGGCAGGCCAGAACGGCGGAGAAAATCGATAGGGCTGAACGCAGGCGGCGCAGCGTCACACGGATCTGATGCACAGGCTCCAGCGCGGTTTTGTCGGTTTCGCCTGATTTCAGCAGGCGGATACGTGGTGCCCAGTAAAGCAATGCCAACGTTAGATGACCGATGATATGTCGTGCGGCATCTTCCGTGCTGATGCCGGGATCAATCTCCGGTGCACCAAGGCCGGAGGCGGGGCGGGCGGCCAGTCCCCGCCCGTGGGAAACGGCCAGCATGGAAAGCGGCGTTTCCGGAATCCGGAACCGGGCTTCCTCATTCTCCTGAAGCTCTGATGCCAGTCCAGCGATGGCCCTTGCATCGCCCTGGATATGTATACGGCCAAAGGGAAGCGTATCGGTCAGATTGCGGATCGTGCCATCTTCAATGAAGACAGTCAGGTCTTCACTGTTCATTTGTGTCTGATCGCTCAGTACGATACTGCGCTGGCGTCCCTCTACGGAGGCAATCGGCATGACGCCGCCCTCGATACCGTACGACGCAAGCAAGGTTTCGATCGGCGCAATCAAAGTCTTATCATCCAGTTGCGAACCGGGCAGCAAAGGGGGAGGGGCAAGACTTTCCACGCGCCACATTCCTCCATCGACGACCAGAGCCTGATGATCGGCAAAAAAGGCCGCATCCGGCGTGTCGTGATAAATCCGCCGGAAGGAACGCGTTTTCATCCGGCCTTTACGCTGCCGTGACAGCGGTGCAAGGCGTGGCAGTCGTTCTGCCACGGCCGGATCGAAGGCCATTGTTATCGTCACGGGGACAGAACCTTGTTCTACATCCGGCCCAAGGCACAGTGTTTCAGCAGCAGGTGCTTCAGCCACGGTATCCATCACGACTGGAGGCAATGCAGATGTGTCAGTCATGTTGGCCCATATCAGGCAGTTCAGAGGGGGTAAGGAAGCGTGTCAGTCGTGCCACACCGGGCAACAGCCCCCACCAGGGCTTGTTCAGTTCGAATTGTGCCAGCGCGCCTGTCGGATACCCCTCGTTCAGGCGCACTCGTGCAGTGCGCTCGTCCCTTGCCGGATTTCCAAGCGTCAGGGCCAGATCATGCATACCGGGATTATGACCGATCAACATCACGCAGCCGATCGTTTCCGGCACGCTGTTCAGAACCTGGATCATCTGCTCGGATGAGGCAAGATAGAGCGCATCCATCCGTTCTGTACGGGGAGTATGCGGCCAAGGCTCCAGCGCCTCCAGCGTCTGTATGGTGCGACGGGCGGAGGAAACCAGAATCAGATCCGGCCGCAGATCAAGCGCGTTGATCGCTTTGTGCATGGCTGCGGCTGCACGCCGACCGCGATCATTCAGGGGGCGGGCATGGTCCGGAAGTTTGGGGTCGTCCCATGCTGATTTGGCGTGACGGAGGAGGAGGAGCTGGCGCATCGGCTTGCGGATTGATCCCGTTTCGTCGCAGCGCCATCTGGCGCAGGTTGGATATGGCCTTCATGACGGAGCATGACCTGTTCCGCCGTATGGTAAAAAGGAATTTTTGCTCTTTTTACCATAAAATAGACTCCTGGAAACGACCGTATGAACAATCAGGAGTCGAGGTCTATCCAGGAAAGATGGCCCCCTTTCCCGGCCCCTGTATCCAGAAAAATCGCTGTTCCACCACGTTGCCCATACATCGTCAGGGGACGACCGTCCGGGCTGCGATTGTCATGGCCGCAGTAAACGATCAGATTTTTCGGAATACGGTCAACCCAGCGCAGGCTGCGCTCCGGATAACCATCAGGCTGAAGCTGACCGGTTGGTTCCCCATACAGCGCACGGGCCAGCACGCCATGTACGCGTCCATCCTGAATGGGAACGGGAAAAGGGGGGGCTGTATGCAGCATGTCGGTATGAAAACCGCCATGCAGAAAGATGCGGTTCCCGCTTACAATCCAGGCTGGTGCATGGGCGATCGCGTTAATGATCTGCGGGATATGGAGGGTATCGATCTGTGCGCAGGTTTCTTCAAGCGTCGGATCAGGTCGGACGGATCGTCCGGCCAGCCGCCTTGCCAGCCTCAGATCGTGGTTACCGAGCAGGAACAGCCCGCGCCCCTGATGAAGCAGGTTGAGCATGATCCGCAGAACTTCGCCGTTTTCGGGTCCGCCATCTGTCAGGTCACCCAACTGGATAATGAAACGGTCGGTGGTGACGGCATGGGTAAAGGCGCGTGCATCGCCATGCACATCGCCGATGACGCGGATTGGAACGCCGGCGGGGGGATGCCGCGGAAAAGTAATGACGGAGTCCGGGGCTGGTCTGTCCGTCACGGTAATAAATTTCTCTCCCATGCCCATCCTGCATCGTCGTCAGCGATCTGCCAGTATGACGATCGATGAACAGAAACACCATCCCGGCCAGCGGTTGTGCAGCCATTTCGTATCGATCGCGCTTTGGTCTCAGCTTTTTCGCATGGCACGGCTGTTTGCAGGCTGCGTGGGGGTGGTGGCAGGCATTGAAAAACTGAACAACCGCCCATGGCCGCGCAGAAAAATCCGGCCCCCTTGTGGAAACAGCTGCGCGATCTCCGGCGAGGATACATCCAGTCCGCCAGCATAGGTACCAAACGCAGGCAGCATCAGCCTCTCCGCCGAGAACACGAAACAGGGACGGGTCAGCCATGTACCTCTTACGGACACGCTCGCTTTCGGATGGTGGTGGCCGCAGAACTCCATGGCTCCGTCTGGCACTGATGCGGCTTCATGCCTGAAAATGAACCGTTTCAGGCCATGCTCGGCATAAAAGGTGCCGCTCAGTCCCTCGCTGGCCACCGGATCATGATTGCCCAGCACCCAACGGAAAGTCGTTGATCGGCTGATCCCATGCAGGCGTGCGGCATCCTGCGGCTGCATGCGTTCCAGACCGTAGCGGTCGTGAAAACTGTCCCCCAGCGCGATGACCTGCTCCGGTCGGTAATGCAGAATCAGGTTTTCGAGCGCGTCCAGTGTTGCGGCACTGTCCCATGGCGGCAGCAGGGAGCCACGCATGGCAGCGGCCGAGCCTTTTTCAAGATGCAGATCGGCCACCATCAGTATCCGCTCGGCAGGCCACCATACCGCACCTGACGGATCCAGCAGGAGCGTTTCTCCACCGGCGAAGACGGGGGTGGGGATGGAGCGGACTGGACGAGACTGCATGGTCAGCGACGGGGCCGAATATCCGGAGGGAGGGTGACAAACAGATCATCCTGCATGATTTGTCCATCAGACAATGACCCGCTGGAATATCGGCGAGGAGAAACCCTTCTGTTGAGGGCCGTATCATCGTCCGTCATGGCTTCCTCGACCAGCGCTTCAGCCTCCGCCAGCAACATTTCCTCAGACCCGGCGGAGAGAACGCTTTCACGACCGATTTCCAGCAGAACCGGCACGGCAAGCGGAGAGACGCGCGACAGCGCCATATGCCGGATGTGCCCCTGTGCCCGGCGCAGCAGAAGTGCCAGACGGCCAATATCGGTCAGTCCCGATGCAGCATCGGCCCGGGTCGCCCGCAGCAGGATATGATCAGGCTGGTGGCGGCGCAGCACGTCATAGATCAGATCCGTATTGATGGTGACCTGGCGGCGGCTGCGCTTCAGCCCCGGCTGTTGTCGTTCGATCAGCCCGGACACCACGGCGACATGACGGAAAATACGCCGGAGCATGGAGCTTTCCGCCATCCATGCTTCCAGATCATCCCCCAGTATGTCTTCCTCGAACAACCGGTCGAGACCGGTTGGCTGCCGCGCGCTCCATGTTGCCATCACGTAATCGGTGGCGACGAAGCCGAGCGGAATCATCCCGAGCCGCTCCATCCGCTTCGTCACCAGCATACCGAGGGTCTGGTGGGCGTTTCGTCCTTCGAAGCAGTACGCCACCATGTACCATCGGTCACGGCGCGGAAATGTCTCGATCAGCAGGTCGTCACGGCCCGGCAGGCGGGAGCGGATGCGCTGCATCTCCAGCCATTCCCTGACCGGCTCAGGCAGGTGTTGCCATCCGGAGCGGTCCTGCAACATGGCGCGGACCCGATTGGCGAGGCTGGTCGTGAGCGGCAATCTGGCCCCGGCATAGGCCGGGACCATCGGATCGCCATCGCCACCTTCCTCGGCCTCCAGCACAGTATCATGCAGTTGAACGAAGCGCAGCAGGCGGCCGCTGAACATGAATGTGTCACCGGGACGAAGCTGGCTGGCGAAATATTCCTCGACCTCGCCGAGTGTTGTACCGCGTCCTTCCCCGCGTTTTCCCCGGCTTCCGCGCAGGCGCACCTTGATCATCGGGGATTGCACGATGGTGCCGATATTCATCCGCCATTGCCGTGCCACACGGTCGGAACGCACGTGCAGAAGGCCTTCGCTGTCCCGAAACAGCCTGTGCCATTGTTCATAATGTGACAGCGTGTACCCGCCGTTTTCAACGAAGCCGAGCGTATCGTCGAAATCCTTGCGGTCGAGCATGCGATAGGGCGCGGCCTGCCGCACTTCCTCGAACATTGCATCCGGGTGAAACGGGGCGGAGCATGCCATCCCGAGCAGATGCTGTGCCAGCACATCCAGCCCGCCGGGGCCGGGCGGGTCTCCATCCAGCTCCCGTGCGGAAACCCCCATGATGGCGGCCTCGCATTCCAGTACCTCGAACCTGTTGGCAGGCACCAGAATGGCGTTGCTGGCTTCATCCATGCGGTGGCTGGCGCGTCCGACCCGCTGCAACAGGCGGGAGACGCCTTTGGGCGCGCCTACCTGAAGAACCTGATCCACCCCGCCCCAGTCGATGCCGAGATCAAGCGAGGAGGTCGCCACCACTGCCCGCAACAGCCCCGAGGCCATGGCCTGCTCAACACGTTCGCGCTGTTCCAACTCCAGACTGCCATGATGCAGGGCAATGGGGAGCGTATCCTCATTCAGCCGCCACAATGCCTGAAACAGAAGCTCGGCCTGCGCGCGGGTGTTGACGAATACGATCGTCATGGCGGCCGCTTTGATCCGCTCCAGAATGGCGGGGGCTGATGCCAGCCCCATATGCCCGGACCATGGCAGTCGCCCGGATGGCAACATCATCTCCAGCCGTGGGGGAGCCCCACCCGTTTCCTCGATGACGATTGCATCGCCGCCAATATAATCCCGCAGCGCCTGCGGATGGGCGGCAGTGGCGGACAGGCCTGAGACGCGCAGTCCCGGAACCAGACGGCGCAGCCGGGCCAGACAGAGGGCCAGTTGATCGCCTCTTTTGGTGCCGGCCAGCGCATGCACTTCGTCGATGATCACCGTTCGCAGGCCATGGAAAAACATGGGGGCGCTTTCCAGCGACAGCAGCAGGCTCAGGCTTTCCGGTGTCGTCAGCAGGATATGCGGCGGTGTCTCCCGCTGGCGGGCGCGGCTGGCTGATGGCGTGTCGCCAGTGCGTGTCTCGATCCGGATTGGCAGTCCCATTTCCTGGACCGGAGAGGTCAGGTTGCGGGCGATGTCGGTCGCCAGAGCCTTGAGCGGGCTGACATAGAGGGTATGCAGCCCGTATGGCGGTTCGGCCTGTCTGGCCAGAGCGATCAGGCTGGGCAGAAAACCGGCCAGCGTTTTTCCGCCCCCGGTCGGGGCAATCAGCAGGGCGCTGCGATCTGCTTCGGCTGCGTCCAGCATGGCGGCCTGATGCCGCCGCAACGTCCAGCCGCGCCGTTCGAACCACGCGGCGAAACGAGGGGGGAGCATGGTCTGAAGCATGGCTGAAAGAATGGGGTTCTTATGGTCGCAGGATAAGAGGTTAAAACAGAACGTTTCACAGCCCCTGAACTTTCCCGGTTATGCTGCGTCATATGGCCCTGCCTTCCAGTCTTGCCGGACGTCATGCACAGCCAGGGGACCGGCCCATGTTCCTGATCATCTCATGCGCCTGACCGCCCCCCATCCCGAGACATGGCTTCGGTCGCTGCCGCAGGGGCTTTACTGTGAACCGGCTGATCTGTTCATCGATCCGGTGGTGCCGGTGGAGCGTGCGGCCATTACCCATGCCCATGCGGATCATGCCCGCCCCGGGCATGGCGCGGTGCTGGCCACGCCGGAAACGCTCGCCATCATGAAAACCCGCATGGGGGTAGAGCGTGCGGCCCGTGCTCCGCAGCCACTGTCTTATGGGGAACAGATCACGATCAATGATGTGGGGCTGCGCATGGAACCGGCTGGCCATGTGCTGGGCAGTGCGCAGATCGTGCTGGAATGGCGCGGCAGCCGCGTGGTGATCAGCGGTGACTACAAGCGTGCGTCCGACCCGAGCTGTGCCATTTTTCAGCCGGTTCCCTGCGATGTATTTGTCACGGAGGCTACGTTTGCCCTGCCGGTCTTCCGCCACCCTCCGGCAGAGCAGGAAATACGCAAGCTGTTCGACAATCTCACGGTTTTTCCGGAGCGAACCCATCTGGTCGGCTGTTACGCGCTGGGAAAATGCCAGCGCCTGATCATGCTGCTGCGGCAGGCGGGGTGGGTTGCACCGATCTATCTTCATGGAGCGTTGATGAATGTCTGCCGCACCTATGAGGCGCTTGGGGTGGGGTTGGGCGATCTTCGACCAGTGACCTCCGTGCCGAAGGAGGCCCTGCGTGGCGGGATCGTGCTGGCGCCTCCCTCTGCGCTGGCTGATCGCTGGTCGCGCCGATTGCATGATCCTGTGCCAGTTCTCGCCAGCGGCTGGATGCAGGTCAGGCAACGTGCCCGCGCCAAAGGGGTCGAACTGCCATTGGTCATCAGCGACCATGCCGACTGGGACGCCTTGCTGGCCACAATCCGGGACGTGCAGGCCCCTGAAATCTGGGTGACCCATGGGCGGGAGGAAGCCCTGATCCATGCGGCGGGGTTGATGGGGGTGAGAGGCCGCGCCCTGCGTCTGATCGGCTATGGCGAGGAAGATGACGATACCGCGGTGGCGGGGGGCGGGATGACAGGTGGTGAGACGGCAGGTGCGGTTACAACGGACGGAAAGTCCGTATGATTGCTTTTGCCGCCCTGCTGGAGCGTTTGATCTATACGCCATCGCGCAATGCCAGGCTGGCCCTGCTGCAACGTTTTTTCGAAACCGAACCTGATCCCGATCGCGGATACGGGTTGGCGGCGCTGACGGGGAACCTGTCTTTTGCCACGGCGAAACCGGGCCTGATTCGTGCATTGGCAGGGCAGCGTGTCGATCCCGAATTATTTGCCCTGTCCTATGATTATGTCGGCGATCTGGCCGAGACGACCTCCCTGATCTGGCCGACATCTGCCGATACTATGCCGACAGCCCCTCCCGGATTGGCAGAGGTCGTGACGACCCTTCAGAGCACCACCAGAATCGATCTGCCGCAGATATTATCCGCATGGCTGGACTCGTCGGATGAATCGGTAAGGTTCGCGATTCTGAAGCTGGTAACAGGAAATCTGCGGGTCGGGGTCTCTGCAAGGCTGGCCAAGGTGGCGTTGGCCGGGCTGTCCCAGGGACGGATCGACCCGGATGAAATAGAGGAGGTGTGGCACGGCCTGACACCCCCCTATCGAACGCTGTTTGCATGGATCGAAGGACAGGGTGCTCGCCCGGACCCGGCTGGTGCGCCAGTGTTTCGTCCTCCCATGCTGGCGCATCCGCTGGAGCAGCCTGATCTGGAGGCGCTTTCCCTCTCCGAATACCGGGTGGAGTGGAAATGGGACGGCATCCGTGTGCAACTCGTTTCCGTACCGGGGGGAAAGCGCATTTTCTCCCGCACCGGCGATGATGTCTCCGCCTCCTTTCCTGATGTGCTGGAGACCATGAATTTCGACGGCGTGCTGGATGGCGAATTGCTGGTTGCACGGGCAGGAGAGGTGGCTCCGTTCTCGGACCTTCAGCAGCGACTCAACCGGAAATCGCCCGGTCCGGCTTTGCTGAAGCAGCATCCGGCCCATGTCAGGCTCTACGACATTCTGTTCGATGAACAGGAGCGTGATCTGAGGGCCCTGTCCTTCGATGAGCGCAGGCAGCATCTGGAGCGCTGGTTTGCCGTTGCGGCCCCGCTCCGCATGGATCTGTCCGGTCTGATCACGGTGGAGAATGCAGAGGCCCTCATTGCCTTGCGGGAGGGCGCACGTGCGGCTTCGATCGAAGGGCTGATGCTCAAGCGTGGAGACAGTCCCTATGTGCCCGGACGGCCCAGAGGCTTGTGGTGGAAGTGGAAACGCAATCCGCTGACGGTTGATGCGGTGATCATGTATGCGCAGCGTGGTCATGGCAGGCGCAGCAGTTTCTATTCCGATTACACGTTCGGCTTATGGCGTGATGATGGTAATGGGCATGAGGAGTTGGTGCCTGTCGGCAAGGCCTATCACGGCTTTACGGATCAGGAGCTGGTTTTGTTGGATCGCTGGGTGCGCAATCACACCATCGCCCGGTTCGGCCCGGTGCGGGAGGTCGAGAAATCTTTCGTGCTGGAAATCGCTTTTGATGCAGTGCAAAGATCGTCCCGCCACAAAAGCGGTATTGCCATGCGCTTTCCCAGAATAGCGCGTCTGCGGCTCGATAAACCCGCGGCAGAGGCTGACCGGCTGGAGACCCTGGAGAGCATGCTCACCTGAAGAGAGGGAACTGCCTCCGTAACGGAAAAACCTCTGCGGGCATGCATTCGTAAAAATTCTGATCGGTCGATTATAATCAGGGATCGGATTGTGTGGAAATTAAGGCAGGTTCTGTGATTTTGGAGATGCTGCACTGCAAAAAAATGCTTGTGTGAATCGGGTCAACACCGTATCTACGCTCATGTAGCGTAGCGTTATGTCGCAGCGCTGCTTTTCTTGGACGTTTCCTCCCTAAACTTGGCGGTGTCTGCGTGGCACCGCCAATTTTTTTGTCTTTATTCTATCAATTCAGACAGCGTGGGAGAGAAGGGCGGCGGTGGCGCCCAGGCCGTTCATCAAGGATGTCATGGCCTGACGAATCATTGAGAAATGAGCGTTCTTCAGATAACGCTCCTCATCCATATACAGGACTCGGGCAATTTCGATTTGCAGGACGTGTACGCCCTTTCCCGGGCGTCCGTAATGCTGTGTGACATAGCCTCCCGCATAAGGATTATTCCGCCGTACGGCATAACCAAGGCGCTGGAGAGTGGCTTCCGCAGCCATGGTGATGGTATTGGCGCAGGAGGTTCCGTGCAAATCACCTAAAACCATGTCGGCATCGTTCTGACGGCGCGGGATCCGGTTACCATGCAGTCCGACGGGGGAGGGCATGGAATGACAATCGACCAGCAAACACATACCGAACCGGTTGCGGGTTTCCTCAATCAGTTGTGACAGCGCGGTATGGTAAGGCTGCCAGCAATCATGGATTCTGGCCGCGGCTTCTGAAAACAACAGCTTGCGGCGATAGATCGGCTCACCAGAAGCGACGATCCGGGCCAGGGTACCGAGACCGGCCTCGACCCTTGCACTGCCGGTATTGACCCAGTCAGGCAGGGCTTCCTCGAACATGGTCGGATCCAGTTCCCATGCTTCCCGATTGGGATCACACCACGCACGGGGAAAATGGGCGCGCAGGATCGGGGCTCCTAATTCGGGCGCTGCACCGAAAAGCTCATCGACGAAGCAATCCTCGCTTTTGCGCAGGGTGTCGTAATCAAGGCGGGAAATGGACAGAAAATCAGGGCTGTAGAGATTTCCGGAATGACCGGAAGCAATAACCATCGGCACCGTCTGGCATGCCGGCCGGACGATGCTGAGGGGGCCTTCCTGGCTGACATCCAGAACCCGATAATCCATACCCTCGATTACGTCCTGATGACAGTACGTGCAATCATAGCTTGCGCATGACGGGTTTCCGCAAAAGCACGTGGAAGGGGGACCGACACAGTGTGACGCGCGGATAAAGCCTTAGGCTGCTTGACCGTGCTAAATGGCAATTATTGATTTTAACGGGGACAGGATGGTGGGCGCGACAGGGATTGAACCTGTGACCCCCGCCATGTCAAGGCGATGCTCTACCGCTGAGCTACGCGCCCATCCTGCTTGTGCGGTGCGGGCCTTCTATCTGGCATCTGGCGGACGTGCAAGCCCCTGGAGCCCATCATTTGCACGTCCGCGTCACTTTTCACGGTTTTGCGGTTACAGTCCGTTAAACAGCGCCGTGGAGAGATACCGCTCGGCAAAGGAGGGGATGATCGTGACGATCAGCAAGCCCTCATTGGCAGGATTACGGGCCAGTTCGAGTGCCGCATGCAGGGCTGCACCGGAGGAAATACCGACCGGCAGCCCCTCCACCCGTGCCACGCGCCGGGCCACGGCCAGAGCATCACGCTCCGCGACCCGCATGATGCCATCGATCTGGGTTATGTCGAGAATCGTGGGGCGGAAGCCCGGTCCGATTCCCTGTATACCATGCGGCCCCGGTTCGTCTCCGGACAGGACAGCGCTTTCCGATGGTTCCACGGCGATAATGCGCAGATCGGGTTTGCGGGGTTTCAGGGCATGGGCAATTCCGGTCAGTGTTCCGCCAGTACCCGCACCGCCGACGATGATGTCAACCTTGCCATCCGTATCGGCCCATATTTCCTCGGCGGTGGTGGCAGCATGGGCTTCAGGATTGGCGGGGTTGTCGAACTGGCGCGGCATCCATGCGCCGGGTGTGGCGGCAATAATGGCCTCTGCCCGTGCAATGGCCCCGGCCATGCCCTGCCGGGCAGGGGTCAGCTGAACATCCACACCGAGCAGGCGGAGCATTTTCCGACGTTCAATCGATGCGCCTTCCGGCATGGTCACGACCAGCCGGTATCCTTTTGAAGCCGCGACAAATGCAAGCGCAATCCCGGTATTGCCGGAGGTCGGCTCAACCAGCACGCTGGTACTGGGATGGATCAGGCCTGCGGCCTCCGCCTTCTCGATCATTGCCAGTCCGATTCGATCCTTGACCGAGCCGAGTGGATTGAAAAATTCGAGCTTGGCAGTGATATCGGCCAACAGCCGGTCCTCGACAGTCAGACGAGGCAGGCGGATCAGGGGCGTGCCACCCACAATATCGAGAATACTGTCGTAGATTTTGCCGCGCGGTTGGGGGCGACGAAGCCCGTCTTCAGAAAGAGAATCGGTGGCGGACAAGGAGGCTACCCTGTTGCGATTGCCGCGTGATCTGGCTTTGGCGTCGTTCGGCTTTCCGTCCTGTGATGCCGTGCCTTCATGATTTATGTCCTGGGGATCGGGGCCATTCTGATCGGGCGCGGTGCCCAGAGAGACGGATTCATTGGTCATACTGGGTGATCCATATCTGTTCGTGCTTTCACTTATCGTCATAACTCTATATCACCCTTTGCAACGGTGATTTAAGGACTCGTCATGCTGCTGCGTCGTGATCGGGCCATGGTGGCGATTTCCGTTATGCTGGATGTCGGTTTCCATGGCAGTCGTACCAATACTGTCAGTGCCGCGGATATCGCGGAACGTATAGGCCTTGCACGCAGGGGAATGGAGCCGCTGCTTCAATCCCTGTCGCGGGCCGGCCTTCTGGAAAGTGTCCGTGGACCACGCGGTGGTTACCGTCTGGGCCGCCCCAAACGTGATATCAGGGTGTCCGATATCGTGGCCGTCGCTGTGGCTGATGACGGGGAGGGGCATGAAGGTCCTACCGGCCGGTTGCAGGTCGCGGTGGTTGACCGGCTTTGGGCAGAGCTGGAAGAGACCCTCCGTGCCCAGCTGGCCGCCATCACGCTGGACGATCTGCTGAAAAGAGCGGCTGCGGCAGGCTTGCGTCGGCCGGCGGCCGAGCCAATTACTTTCGTTATCTGATCGCTTGCTGGTCACGGTTCTGTCCGCATGCAGTGTGTCATGTTCCATATGCATATGCGGCATGGGGCTGCAAGCGTTAACCACATTTGTCCTTTGTGATATGTGTGGAAGCCGATGCAAAAACGTGATTTGGGCACGGATACTCCAGGAGGACTATAAATGAGCATTCAGCTTGGTCAGACGGCTCCTGATTTCGAGCAGGACAGTAATCAGGGAAAGATTCGCTTTCATGAATGGCTGGGTCAGTCATGGGGCATTTTGTTCAGCCATCCCAAAGACTTCACCCCCGTCTGCACGACGGAACTGGGAGAAGCCGCCCGCCTGGCCCCGGAATGGGAAAAGCGTAATGTTAAAGTGATTGGTCTGTCAGTCGACACGGGCGAAAACCACAAGGGCTGGGAAGCTGATATTTCTGAAACCCAGGGCCAGACAGTGAAATTCCCGATCCTCGCCGATGCGGATCGAAAGGTCAGTACCCTTTACGGCATGATCCATCCCGAAGCGGACCCCAACGTTACCGTGCGTGCCGTGTTCATTATTGATCCGAACAAGAAGGTCCGCCTGACCCTGACCTATCCGCCCAGCACAGGCCGCAACTTCAAGGAAATCCTGCGCGTTGTGGACAGCCTTCAGACATCTGACAAATTCAAGGTGGCAACGCCTGTGAACTGGGAGAAGGGGGGAGAAGCCATCATCCCGCCCAGCACCTCCGATGATGCTGCGAAGGAACAGTTCCCGCAGGGTTGGAAGACGCTGAAGCCTTATCTGCGCGTTGTAAAACTGCCTGAAGAGGCATGATCACGCGCCGTAACAGGTAGAGCTGCCGGTAACGCTGGCTCTGAAGCGGTATACTGACTATATGGGGGAAGGCGGGTAATGACCGGCTTTCCCCCCTCGTGATATTGCGGAGCGGATTGTGGGATCCGGGCCGCCGGAATTTGATATGATTGGGGCGTAAGCCATGGACGGAACCGTTTCTCCCAAGCGCAGTGGCGTGGAGCTTCTTAAGGAAACCAGCCATGGCCTGCGCGGTCGTCTGGCGGAGGAGCTGGCGGAGGGTGGCCTTCAGGTCAGTGAGGATGGCTACAATCTTCTGAAATTCCATGGCTCTTACGAGCAGTTCGACCGTGACACTGCGACTGCGCGCAAACAGCAGAAGCTGGAGAAGGAATACTCCTTCATGTTGCGCGTCCGTATGCCGGGCGGGCGTATGACCGCCGCGCAATATCTGGCCCTGGATGGGCTGGCTGATGAATACTCCAATGGCACGCTGCGTATCACGACGCGTCAGGCGATCCAGTTTCACGGTATTATCAAGGGTAATCTGAAGCCCACCATTGCCGCTATCAACAGGACACTGTTGACGACCCAGGCGGCTTGCGGGGATGTGGTGCGCAACGTGACAACCACACCGGCCCCGATCCGTGATGCCGTGCATGCACGGCTGGAAGCGGATGCAAGTTTCCTGTCCCGTGCTTTGCTACCCAAGACTCATGCCTACCACGAAATCTTTCTGGATGAGGCCGCCCGCGCTGATCTGGGCACGGAGGCAGAGGAGGAGCCGTTATACGGTGAGACCTACCTGCCGCGTAAATTCAAGATAGGCATCGCCACTCCCTCCGATAATACGATCGACGTGTTGACCAATGATCTCGGGATCATTCCGATTTTCGAAGGTGATACACTGCTGGGCTATAACATGGCGGTCGGTGGCGGGCTTGGCATGACCCATAACAAGCCGGAGACCTATCCACGTCTGGGAACGGTCATCGGCTCTGTTGGACCCGATGAATTGCTGGCAGGCGTTGAGGCTGTCATCAGGCTTCAGCGTGACTATGGTGACCGCTTCAATCGCCGTCGGGCACGCCTGAAATATGTGGTTGATGACCGTGGGGTGGATTGGGTGAAAGCCGAACTGGTCACCTATTTCGGCAAACCCTTCGCTGAACCGCTACCGATGGAGCCGTTCCGGATGCCGGAACTGCTGGGCTGGCACGAGCAGGGAGATGGGCGGCTATGGCTGGGTATCCCCGTTCCGTCCGGGCGTATCGCCGATACGGACGCTGTGCATCTGCGCCGGGCAATCAGGGAGATTGTTCAGACATATCAGGTCAATGTCACGATGACGGGGCAGCAGGATCTGTTCCTGGTGGATGTCGATCCGGCACACCGGAACGCGATCGAGGCCCATCTGCGTGATGCGGGTGTGACCCTTACCGAAGATCTGACTCCGCTGGCACGCTGGACACTGGCCTGTCCGGCCCTGCCGACATGCGGTCTCGCCCTGACGGAGGCGGAGCGGGTGAGAGACCCGATGGTGGCCGGGCTGGAGCAGGTGCTGGACCGTCACGGGCTGAAAAACGAACGTATTTCGTTGCGGATTACAGGTTGCCCCAACGGGTGCGCACGCACTTATGCGGGCGATATCGGGCTGGTTGGGCGTATGCCTGGCCATTACGCGATCTATGTTGGTGGCGATTTCGAAGGCACGCGACTGTCCTTCCGCCTGCTTGACAGGATCAAGGAAGAACAGATCGAGCCAACACTGGACAGGCTGTTCGCAGCCTTTGCCCGCGACCGGCAGGCTGAAGAAGGGTTCGGTGATTTCTGCACCCGTGTTGGTGCCGAGGCATTGCTGCAACTTCTGCCGGCGGGGCATGCCTGAATACGACCTGAATGTCACATTTGCGGCTGTGTTCTGTGAATGTGACATTCTGTGTTTGTCATATAACTGTCATCTGTTTGTCATTGTTGCGTCTTGGATATCCCGTAGGGTCCGCCTCGCTTCAGCCGGCTTGATTCGCAGGAATATGCACGGTTTTGGGGTATTGGAAGCGGGATGACCTGAGGGGCTATGGCAGCCATCAGGTCTGATCCGTTTCGAAGTGGTATTATCCAGGAGGACGCATGAAATTCGCTCCCTCGGCAATTGCTGCCGTGCTGATTGGCGCTGGCTTGATCGCTCCGGCTTGCGCGCAGGCGCAGCAGGTTGTCGGCGCTGGCTCTTCTTTCGCAGCGCCGCTTTATGACAAGTGGTCGGAGCAGGCAAAACCCTCCACGGGCGTGTCGCTGAACTATCAGGCGATCGGGTCAGGCGCCGGGCAGACCCAGATTTTCAACCGGACCGTGGATTTTGGCGCCTCTGATGCCCCGGTGTCCGCCGATAAACTGCGTGCCCATAAACTGCTGCAATTCCCCAGCGCGATGGGGGCAGTGGATGTCATCGTCAATATCCCGGGCATCAAGAGCAACGAGCTGAAGCTCACTGGTCCGATCATCGCTGCAATCTATGCAGGCACGATCACCAAATGGAATGACCCGAAGATCCAGGAAATCAACAAGGGTATCAAGCTGCCACGTCTCGCGATCGCACCGGTTTATCGCGCTGATGGCTCTGGCACGACCTTCGTGTTCACCGATTATCTGTCTCTGGTTGACAGCGATTGGGCTTCCAAGATCGGTCGTGCGACCTCCATCAGCTGGCCCGCCGGTTCGGGTGCCAAGGGCAGCGCCGGTGTGGCTGGCACCGTGCAGCAGATTCCAGGCAGCATCGGCTATGTCGAGGCCGCTTATGCTACCCAGAGCCATCTGGTGACTGTCCAGCTGCAGAACAAGGCCGGTAAGTTTGTGGCTCCGACTCCCGCCAATTTCGCAGCCACCGCTGCGGCAGCTGACTGGACCAAGGCGCAGAACTTCGCCATCGATCTGAATGATCAGGCAGGCGATACTTCCTGGCCAATCGAAAGCGCCACTTTCGTACTGGTTCCGACTGACCCGACCAGCGCCGAAAAAGCCTCTGCCGTGCTGAAGCTGTTTGACTGGGGCTTTAAAAATGGCGACGCTCTGGCTTCCGATCTGCAATACATCCCGCTGCCCGCATCCGTGAAGGACACCATTCGCGCCGCCTGGCACGATGGTATCAAGGGTCCGGACGGCAAGCCGGTTTTCTGATCAAACCGGGACGCTCTCCCCGTTTCGGTGCGGTGCTGTAGGTGCCGCACCGAGGCGGCAGGCTTACCTGACTGAATGCAGGGGGCCTACGCTATTTTTGGATCATGACAAACGGGGCGCGCCTTAATCGGCCCGCGGCAGAATGGCCTCAGTTCAGCAGATAGATAAGAAAGCGGCCTTTTCACTTCCCCCCGGACAGGGTAGCGGAAAAAGGAAGCCGCCATCCCAGACCGGTGACAGGATTTTTGGCGCTCTGGTAAGAGTGGCCGGATTGTTCGTACTGACTTTGTTAGGCGCGATCATCCTGATGCTGTTCATCGGCGGCTTGCCGGCGTTCCGGGCATTTGGCCTTGAATTCCTGGTGTCATCGGCCTGGAACCCACCACATAACGTGTACGGTGCACTGGTCGCTATTTACGGAACCATTATCACATCGGTGATTGCACTGATAATTGCTGTCCCGATTGCATTCGGAATTGCCGTTTATCTAACCGAACTGGCTCCGCAATGGGTTCGCCGTCCGGTTGGGATCGCAATTGAGCTGCTCGCAGCTGTGCCTTCCATCATTTACGGTATGTGGGGCTTTTTCATTATTGTTCCTTTCATGACGAAAATTCAGCCTTCCATTATTTCGTTTTTTGGTTCGCTGGCTGATGCCGAGGAAAACGTGCCGGTTCTTGGCCCGGTGACAGGCTGGTTGGCAGATCGCTTTGCCGGTCCTGCCTACGGGAATGGTATTCTCACGGCCTCGTTGATCCTGGCGTTGATGATCGTACCGTTCATTGCCGCAACGATGCGCGATGTGTTTGCCACTGTGCCCGGCATTTTCAAGGAAAGCGCCTATGGCCTTGGTTGCACGATCTGGGAAGTCGTTCGCTCCGTCGTGGTGCCCTACACGCGGGTATCGGTTGTAGGCGGTATCATGCTCGGCCTTGGACGCGCCCTTGGTGAAACCATGGCGGTAACCTTCGTGATCGGTAACACCAACCGGATCGCCACCAGTATTTTCGGTCCCGGTAATACGATTGCATCGTTGGTCGCGCTCCAGTTTCCGGAAAGCAATCCGGGCGGCCTTCAGTTTTCCTCTCTTTTCGCGTTGGGTTTCATTTTGTTTGTCATCTCCTTTATCGTGCTGGCAACATCCCGCTTTCTGATGCGGTCACGCTCAGCAGGGGCAGCCAGGGCATGACAACTGTGCTTTCCAATATGGCCTCGGCGGGTGCAAAAATGCCCCGGAATGGCCCTGTCACAAAAAGCCAGGCAGCGCTTCGTCTCAACAGCAGACGGCAGTTGATAAACCGTCTTATCGTTGGCCTGTGCAGTTTCGCGACATTGCTCGGTCTGGCTGCGCTGGCGCTGATTCTGTTCACCCTGCTTAAAAACGGTCTGGCGGGTCTTTCCCTGTCGGTCTTCACTCACGATGAAGGTGCCCCCGGTTCCAATGGTGGTCTGCGCAACGCTATTGTCGGGACATTGATCCAGACCGCACTGGGTACGTTGATCGGTACGCCGCTGGGGCTGCTGGTCGGAACCTATCTGGCGGAATACGGGCGTGGCTCTGTCTTGAGCAGCGCGGTCAGGTTTGTGTCCGATATTCTGCTGTCGGCACCGTCCATTCTGGTCGGTCTGTTCATGTATCAGCTGATCGTGCGGCCGACGGGGGCATTCTCCGGAATTGCAGGCTGTCTGGCTTTGGCGGTGCTGGTCATTCCCATTGTCGTACGTTCGACCGAGGATATGCTGCGCCTGCTGCCTGCCCAGTTGCGGGAGGCCGCGGTCGCTCTTGGTGCGCCGCGCTGGCGGGTGATTACCTTCATCTGCTATCGGGCTGCCATTGATGGCATAGCAACCGGTGTATTGCTGGGCATCAGCCGTATCGCCGGTGAAACCGCACCTCTGTTGTTCACCAGCCTCGGTAATCCCAACCTGTCGGTGAATCTGGCAGAGCCAATGGGAAGCCTGCCAGTGACCATCTATAAATTTGCCGGTTCTGCCTATTCGGACTGGCAGCTTCTTTCATGGGCAGGCGCCCTGCTGATTACACTTGGCGTCCTTGGCCTCAACATACTGGCCCGCGCCATTCTGGGCAGAAGGCAGTGAGACAATGGTAAGTACTATTTCCCAGGTTTCCCGGACGGTTTCCCATGATGCGGGCGGAAGCGCTGCTGCCGGTCTGGCCGCAATGGCCGCATCCCGTGTCGTGGTTGAAAGCCAGCCGAAAATTGCCGTGCGCAATCTCGATTTCTATTATGGTTCGCACAAGGCCCTGAAATCCATTTCACTTGATGTGCATGAGCGTCAGGTTCTGGGTATGATCGGGCCGTCCGGCTGCGGTAAATCCACGTTGCTGCGTATCCTGAACAAGATGTATGCGCTTTATCCCGGCCAGCGTGCTGAGGGTGAGGTGCTGTTGGATGGCGAGAACGTTCTCGGCAAAGATGTCGATGTGAACGTGCTGCGCAGCCGTGTCGGCATGGTGTTCCAGAAGCCGACACCATTCCCGATGTCGATCTATGAGAACATTGCGTTTGGCATCCGCCTGCACGAAAAACTATCCAAGGCGGAGATGGATGAACGGATCGAATGGTCCCTGACCCGTGCTGCGTTGTGGAGCGAGGTTAAGGATCGCCTTCATACAGCTGCCGCCGGAATGTCCGGTGGTCAGCAGCAGCGTCTGTGCATTGCGCGCACCATCGCCGTGAAACCTGAAGTCATTCTGCTTGATGAACCGACCAGCGCGCTTGATCCGATCAGCACTTTGAAGATCGAGGAACTGGTGGATGAGCTGAAACGCGATTTCACCATCGCCATCGTGACACACAACATGCAGCAGGCTGCGCGCTGTGCGGATCGTGTCGCATTTTTCTACATGGGCGAACTGATTGAAGTCGGCACGGCGCTCGACATGTTCACCAACCCGCGTGAGCAGCGCACGCAGGAATATATCACCGGCCGCTTCGGCTGACCCCGCGGGAATTGATGCCATGACCAACCAACTGGGTTCACCCCATATTGTTTCAAGCTATGAGCAGGATCTTCAACAGCTCAGTGATATGATCACGCGCATGGGCGGGATGGTGGAA
Source organism: Granulibacter bethesdensis (assembly GCF_001889545.1). Lineage (NCBI taxonomy): Bacteria > Pseudomonadati > Pseudomonadota > Alphaproteobacteria > Acetobacterales > Acetobacteraceae > Granulibacter > Granulibacter bethesdensis. The sequence continues at coordinate 1,059,351 of NZ_CP018194.1, forward strand.
AACCAGCTTGCTCTGGCAGTGACGTCCATCATCAACAAGGATATGGATGCTGCCAATCGCGCAATTGATGTCGACCCTGCGATTGATGCGCTGGAAACCGAGATCCAGCAATTCATCGTGCGTCTTCTGGCGCTGCGCCAGCCGGTGGCGATCGATCTGCGGATGGTGCTTTCCTCGCTGAAAATTACCAGTGATCTGGAGCGCATTGGCGATTATTCCAAAAATGTTGCCAAGCGCGGTATCGTGCTGAACCAGTTTTCGCTGCCTTTCAGTCTGACCGGTCTGGCGCATATGGGCCAGCTTGTTCAGCAGAATATGAAGACGATCATTGATGCGGTTGGTGAGAATGATACCAGCCGTGCTGAAGAAGTCTGGCGCTCCGACACAGCAATTGACGATATGTACAATGCGATTTTCCGTGAACTGATTACTTATATGATGGAAGATCCGCGCGACATTACGCCTTGCACCCACCTTCTGTTTATTGCCAAAAATCTCGAACGGATCGGTGATCACGCCACTAATATCGCGGAGACGGTGTTCTATACCGTCTCCGGCCATTCTTTGCCGGATGAACGGCCCAAAAGCGACAACACGTCCTACATGGTGGCGCGCCCGTCTCCGGATGTGACATCCTGACGGGCATGTGAAATCGTCGGGTGCGAGGAGACTGTATCATTATGCGCTTTGCACAGGAAGAAACCCGTTCCCGTCCTGCGGAAACTCCGGCAGGGCAGACGCGTCCGACAGTGCTGATTGTCGAGGATGAGGCGGCATTGGCGACAATGCTGCGCTATAATCTGGAAAAGCAGGGCTTCCGTGTCGAGGAAGCTTCAGATGGTCAGGAAGCCCTGCACCGCCTGTCGGAAGTCCAGCCGGATTTGGTTCTGCTGGACTGGATGCTGCCTGGGCTGTCGGGTATCGAGGTATGCCGTCAGATACGTCGGAAACCCGGCACCCGTGATCTGCCGATCATTATGGTGACTGCCCGTGTCGAGGATCAGGATGCGGTTCGGGCCTTGAATACAGGCGCGGATGATTACATCACCAAACCGTTCAACATGCAGGCCCTTCAGGCCCGTATTCGCGCGTTGTTGCGTCGGGCCAGCCCGGTAACGGCGAAGGGCATGCTGACCTTCCATGACATTACGATGGATCTGGCAACCCATCGCGTGCATCGGAACAACCGTCCGATCCATCTCGGCCCGACCGAATTCCGGCTGATGGAATTCTTCCTGCAACATCCGCGGCGGGTTTTCTCGCGTGAGGAGTTGCTGGATTCAGTCTGGGGTACCGATATTCATGTGGAGCCCCGTACGGTGGATGTACATATTCGTCGCCTGCGCAAGGCCGTGAATGGCGAGGGCGAGGTTGATCTGGTGCGTACGGTACGGGCTGCCGGATATGCGCTGGATACTGATCCGCTATAAGATAGCTGTTCCTGATTGATCAAAAATCATCTGTGGAAAACCGTTCCTGTCGACAGGAACGGTTTTTCCCCTGATTAACGTTCCGGACAGTACCCTTCAACTTCGACCAGCAGCTCAGCACGGCATATATCCGCGCGCAGAATGCATTCTGTGGCATCTGGCCCGAAAGCATCGTTCAGAATGCTCTGAACAGCAGGCAGATCAGTCGGATGCCGGATATAGGCCTTCAGTCTGAGTGCCTGCGCATCTCCCTGAAATCCTTTGTGCTGTGCTGCTTGCAGGACGGCACGGATATTGGCCACAGTCTCCCATGTCTGGGCGATGACATTGTCCGGGTGCAGGCTCTGATGTCCGGTGATGGCGGCGGTACCTGAAATGAACAGACAACGATCCTGTTCCCCAGTGACGGCAATGGTGGCGCGGGAAAAGGTCGGGCTGCGCGGCCCATACTGTTCAGGATAGCGATAGGCGCTGATCTGGCGAGGATTTTCCACCGGTATGCCCGCCTGACGCCCTGCCAGAACATAGATCAGTAATCCTCCGCTTCCGGTGCCAAGCGCACAGGCGGCCGGGGCGCTGGTTTCTTCCCGTCCACGGGCGGAGAATGCATCGAACCGGCCCTGATTGAACAGGTGGTACCGTTCCGTCCCATCATCCATATCATGAATCCGCGGCATATAGTTTGCGGTCTTGAGCAGATGGGGAAAGCCTTTTTCATCAATGACCGAGAACAGCGCCTGATAGGCCCGGAAGCTGGCCTCCCGCAGCGGCACATCATTGCTGATACGGACCGCGCCAAAAAACAGCGTACTGTTTTCTCCGTTGACTACCTGGTCAGGACCAATCTGGTGGCTGCCCCATCGCGGCGTTGCGTCAGAGGCAAGCCACAGTTCCGCACCATCCCGCTCAGGCCAGAGGAGTGGAAGATCAGCCATCAGTCTCACTGGCCCGGTTTCCTCCCTGCTTTCCGGCAGGGAAGGGAGGCAGTTGAGACCAATAATCCCCAGCGCCGATGAGGCCGGGGCGGATGAGACAGGCCCGGCAGACAGAGGGAGAGGGCTATAATACTGCACGGTCAACGATGTCATGGTTAAGGATTGCTTCTGAAAGGCTGAGTGCAAGAGGAATGGCTGCAACTCACGATGCCATGCGGTCGTTTGAATGCGCGGGCCGGAATTTTGAATCGCAGAATTCGTGAGCTTAGCAGGGAACATTGTATCATGGCATCTATCGTTTCGCGTCGGCTTCGTGAAGGCGTGCCCCATCCGCGCGGAGCGATCTGGGACGGAGAAGGCATTAATGTCGCGTTATTCTCCGCCCATGCCACGAAGGTGGAGCTGTGTCTCTTCGATGAAAGCGGCACCAAGGAAAAAGAGCGTATCACTCTGCCGGAATATACGGATGAAATCTTTCATGGCTATGTCTCTGGTCTCGGCCCGGGTACGGTCTATGGTTTCCGTGTCCATGGCCCCTATGAGCCGGAAGCCGGGCATCGTTTCAACCCTCATAAGCTTCTGCTCGATCCCTATGCACGGGTGCATATCGGAGAGCTGAACTGGAATCCCGCCTGTTTCGGCTACACGATCGGCTCGGAGCAGGAGGATCTTTCTTTCGATGAGCGTGACAGCGCGGCATTTATGCCGAAATGTGTGGTGGTAGACCAGAATTTCGACTGGCATGGGCAAGCGATCCGTCCCGGCATTCCGTGGGGTCGCACGATCACCTATGAAACCCATGTACGCGGCTACACCATGCGTCACCCGGAGATTCCAGCGCATTTACGCGGTACCTATGCCGGGTTGGCCAGTAAGCCGGTGCTGGATCATATCCGCGCTCTTGGCGTGACGAGTGTGGAATTGCTGCCTGTTCACAGCTTTGTGCGTGACAGCCACCTGCTTGAAAAAGGGCTGACGAATTTCTGGGGCTACAACACGATCGGCTTTTTTGCGCCGGACCCGCTTTACGCCGCCGACCGCAACCGTGTGCTGGCCGAATTCAAGGAAATGGTGGCACGCTTCCACGATGCAGGGCTCGAGGTGATTCTGGATGTTGTCTACAACCACACTGCCGAGGGCAATGAAAAAGGCGCGACCCTGTCTTTCAAGGGCATCGATAACGCGACCTACTATCGTCTTCTGCCTGATCAGAAGCGGTTTTACATCAATGATACCGGCACCGGGAACACGCTCAATCTGTCCCATCCGCGTGTCATTCAGATGGTGACCGACAGCCTCCGTTATTGGGTGACGGAGATGCATGTCGATGGTTTCCGCTTCGATCTGGGCACAATTCTGGCGCGTGAGCCGGATGGCTTTGATACTCAAAGTGGCTTCCTGCGTGCCGTGGGGCAGGATCCTGTGCTGGCAGGTGTGAAACTGATCGCCGAGCCATGGGATTGTGGACCGGGCGGATATCAGGTGGGCGGTTTCCCACCCGGTTGGGCGGAGTGGAATGACCAGTTCCGCGATACGACGCGCGATTTCTGGCGGGGCGAGGCAAGTGCCGCGGCGCTGGCGCCACGGCTGTTAGGGTCCCCTGATAAGTTCGATCATCGTGGCCGCAAGCCATGGGCCAGCGTAAATTTCGTGACGGCCCATGACGGTTTCACCCTCAATGATCTGGTCAGCTATAACGACAAGCATAACGAGGCGAATGGCGAGGATAATAAAGACGGCAGTGACCATGACCGTTCATGGAATGGCGGTGCCGAAGGGCCGACTGATGATCAGGGCATTGAAACGTTACGCCATCGCCAGATCAGAAACATGCTGGGTACGCTGCTATTGTCGCTCGGCACCCCGATGATATTGGCAGGGGATGAATTCGGGCGCACTCAGCAGGGCAATAACAATGCCTACTGTCAGGATAACGAGATCAGTTGGGTTGACTGGGATATTCAGGAGAAGGGGCATTCCCTGATCCGGTTTACGCAGAAACTGATCGCGTTACGTCAACAGCACCCGATCCTGTGGCGAGCCCGGTTTCCCGGCGAAAATCGTAATGATGAATCGGGTATCACAGGCCTGCGCTGGATATCTGCAAGCGGTCAGGACATGACGCAGGAGGAATGGGAGAACGGTAATACCCGCACCTTCTCCATGCTGCTGGATGGCCGTGCCCAGCCGACCGGGGTGAAAGAGCCGGGTCAGGATGCCAGCCTGTTGATCATCCTGAATGGATGGCACGATGTTGTTTCCTTCACGCTGCCGGACTGCCCCGGGGGAGAGGAATGGAGACTACTGATTGACACGAATATCCCGGATGATGATGGCGGTGCGTTGTTCCGGATGGGCGATCAGTATCAGGTGACCGGGCGTTCGGTGCTTGTGTTCGAGCATTGCAGAAGCTGATACGGTTGCATGGCCGGTGTGTGCAAATAGAGCACAATGCCGGCCAGACCGATGGCGACAATGCTTAACCCGCCTCCCGCGATCAATCCGATTGGCCCTGTCAGAGCGAGCATGGAAGGCGCAATCGCCAACCCGGCCAGCATGCCGCCATTATAGCTGATCAGAAAACCACGGGCCGAAGCGGGAACGTCCTGAGCGTTCAGTGTGGTCTGACGCAGGATGGCAATGGGAATATCCTCGAACGGCCCTCCCGTACCGGCTATGGCGGCACAGATCATCAGACCTGGAGCTATCCAGTGAGGGGGTGCCAGTAAAGCCACCAATGTCATGCAGGCGAGACCGGCTCCGACCAGTGCCGTGCCTCCGAACATCATGCAGGCAGGAAGGGCGGGAATGGGACGGTTGCCCACGATCATCATGCCAAGCACGTTGCCGACACCGTAGGCAGCAATCACCGCGCCGTAGGATGACAGGCCGGAGGCTCCTGGCTGCAACCGGGTAATCAGCAATGGCAGGGCCAGATAAACAATCGCATACCAGGCACCGCAGACGACCGGGCCGATAAGAAATGAATACCAGAGCAAAGGGTGTCCGCGATTGGCAGTAATGGCATGCCATGGCGTCGGTATGTTGCGGGATGGTGCGGCATCCTGGCGAACCTGATTGCGACCGGTCAGCCAGACCGCGATCGCTGAAATGACGAAGGTGATGGCATCGACAGTGAAAAAATGCACCAGTGGCAGCAGGCCCGCGAGTACGCTGATCATGACCGGTCCGAGCAGTCTGGCAACACGGTCTGTCATATCCATCAGGGCATTGGCGGCAGGCAGTTCGCTCTGATCCTGCACCAGATGCGGTAGTACAACCTGAAGGGCCGGCCTGAACAATGCCTGCCCCAGTGCAATCAGAATAATCGCCTGAAGCAGAAAGGATGCAGAAACGCCGCCCTGGATGAACCATGCTCCGATCAGCGCAGCAAGGGAAACCATGCGGATCAGATCAGCGCCGATCATCACCCGAAATTGTGGCTTTCGGTCTGCCCATGGGCCAACAAAAAAAGCGGCCAGTAAAATACAGAACCCCTGAAAGGCGGTCAGATATCCTGCATTGGCCCCGAATGCCTGCACGGCTGCCCATGAGAGGGCAACAAGGTAGAGCTGGTCACCAATCGCTGAGAATGAAAGACCGCTCCACAAGCAGGCCAGCCTGGGATGGCGCAGGACAGAAAACAGTTTCATGGCATGGTTTCTGGCATGTCATCAGGCCAGAAAAAAGGGCCTCGTTTTTGAAGAATACGAGGCCCTTTTTACAATCAGCACATACAGCGACGGCAGCGCCAGTTTTTGGCGGTGTCGGGAATAATTTAGCGCAGATTATGATTGATCGAATCGGTTGCGAGATCGGCACCGAAATTCATGGAACCCGCCACCTGATCAGCAGTTATCTGTCTGCCAACGGAGAGATCAATGCCCCGCTTGCGGGAGGAGGAGGGAGCCTGAGCAACTTCCTGATAAACTGGCTGGTCAGAGCCACCGACCACGGCTGCAACACGACCGCGGGCAGGAGACAGATTACGCGGAGGCGGATTCATGTCGGGAATGGAGGCCGAGGCCATCCTTGTGACTGATCCAGGCTGTCCCTCTGGACGATCGTAAATAAAGCCGTAGGTGGGATAGACGCTGCCATACGTGTCCGAATGACCCAGAGCCACACGAACCGAGGTCCAGTCATTGTTTGGTGATACGTCGACGACGGAGATGCCTTTGCTGACCCCTCCACGGGCACCGGGACCGCGCCAGTTGGCATGGTCAATCAGAACTTCGCGGCTGTTGATCACTTGCTCAACGACGGCGACATGGCCGAGACGCATATGACCGTTGGCGCGGAAATTGAGGATGCTGCCGGGTTCCGGGGTGTTTCCTCTGGCATAGACGCCTTCAGCGGCATCCCACCAGTTTGCAGCATTCCCCTTGAGTTCAATCCCTGAGACGGAGCGGGCGTAGGGAACGCATTGAAGGGCGGAAAAAGTTCGGTGACGGGAGGCGTATTGCAGACTGTGTTTTATATGCAACGATGCATGGTGATTATGTGACACCCCTGCTTGCCGACCCGCAACATGTTTGCTACGTGCCTCAGCGGTGCCGGTCATAAGTGGAAGGGACAGCGCGATCGCTGTTCCATAACCCAAGACCTTTTTGCCGGTTGCCCATGCCAGCATATGCTACCCCCGTTCACCCCATTACCTATTCAATGGGTTAGCAACAGAGATGCGTCGCTGACAACCCTGTAAATCACTAAAGATGACAATCTTCTTCATGAATCCTCCATTCGGCGGTCATGATCAGACTGCAGGGGGGATATAATTGTCATGAAACGAAAAAAGGCAGGCCTGACACATATTTCAGGCCTGCCTTTCCTGTGAATTTTCGACTCGTTACCGGCAGGCTGTGACCATCACCTCGACCAGACCTTTGGGGTCTACCAGTTCGGCCTGCACACAGGCGCGTACCGGGGGGTGACCACCATGACGGGCGATCCATTCCTCCCACACGGCATTGAAGCCTGGACGGTCAGCGAGGTTTTTCAGCCACACCTGAGCCTGAAGCAGTCTGGTGGCATCGGTGCCGTGCTGTTCCAGCAGGGCGTCGATGCGGTCCAGAACCTGGCGTGTCTGACCTGTAATGTCCTGAGTGCTGTCTTCCGCGACAACGCCCTGAAGATAAACGAAACCGTGATATTCAACAGCGGCGGAGAGAATGCTGTTCGGCTCCGTGCGAATGATTTTGCTCATGGCGATGTTTCCTTGGATCAAACTGAAAGTCGCGCGGTCAGGCGCGGCATGGGCCGCGTCCCGACCCTGGCGGTTCACATGGAATTGGACTGCATGTTGGTGCTGGGCAGAAGGCTGCCGACAGGTTGCTGACCACTGCCGCCATTGCGGCGGATGCAGTTGATGACATTCCGGTTATGGCCGTAGCTGTCGGACAGTCCGGACGTGATGACGCCAGGCGCACCGATCCCGGCATAGGGAGCATCCATGACGCCGCCATGATAACGATCGGCGCTGTAGACCGCATCGGGGTTCTGGGCTGTAAAGATTTCATCGGCCTGTTTGGCGCAGGCCGCCGCCACCTGGTTTTGCCTGGCATCCATCTTCGCGGCGCAACCGCTGATCATCAGCCCGCCTGCAGCAAGCAGGATCAGGCGTTTCAGCGCGGGCGGCTTTGCGGTCATGTGTTCGTCTCCTGTTTCCCTGACGCGGACGTATGACCGCTGCCGCGGCGTTGTAAACCGGGTCATGGCTGCTGTCTCGGCCAAACTCCCGATGACAGGAGTGCGGTCAGAAAGTAGGTAGCGCCGCCAGCCTTGACTGGAACAGGGGGGCATCAAAGCCGGCAGTGTCGTTTAATGTCTCGGTGGCAGCCAGATGCAGCAGGCTCGGGTGCAGGTTGACCTCACCTTTTTGAATCGAGAAATAGGGCCGCAGAGCCGGAGCACGGCTCATCAGGTCGATCAGGGCAAGCAGGCGGACCAGCAGGGACATCCCCCGTGTGGTATCCAGCCCGGTGGTTGCGTCGATTGCGGAGGCCCAGCACCGGGCATCACCATCGGTCAGGGCCATTTCCACTGGCCTGTCATCTGTCCCGGCAAAGCGGAAAAGCCGGGGAGGCCCCCAATGCTGAGCAGCTGCCGCATCGCGTGCCGCGTCCCAGGCATTGGCCAGATCGCGCACTGGAACCGGAGGCAGGGAAGGAGGCGTGCGGTCGGTCGCGTAATAATGTGTGCCCGACTTATCTTCCCGAACGTGGATGCGGCGATCTTTCATCCTGCATACACCAGGTTTCAGTCCGTTTTTTTGGCAGGAGCACGGGCGGGAGCAGACGCTGCTTCGGCCATTGAGGCAATGGCCGGGGTGGTGATCCTGTCACCGACACGGATGTCGTTTTTCTCGGTCGTTCCGGCAGCCAGTTCCAGTGTCGCACGCACCGGGCCGTTGCTGTCGATCACCGACAGGCTGCGGGGAACCGTATTCTCGGCAATGGCGCGGATCGTGCCATCCTCGTTGATGAACACCATATCAAGGGGAACCAGCGTATTGCGCATCCACATCTGGCTGTTCCGTGGCGCGTTCCAGTCGAACAGCATGCCGCCATCTGCCGGGACTGATTTGCGCCACATCAGACCGATGGTCTGCTGATCCATCGTCCGGGCGACCTCGACCTGAAACAGCAGGGACCGTCCATCATGCGTATGCACGATGAGAGGCTCCCGCTTTATCTCCTGCTGCGGCTTTGTATCATCCAGAGCATGAGCTTGAGGAGCAAAGATAATCAGCGGGCTGGCAGCCAGCACACTGAGCAGGAAACGACGCTTCACGATCCGGGTTCTCCGATAACGGCATAATCTGTGACGGTTCTATTCTGTCAGACGTTTCACGCCAATCTCCTTAGCCCCGGAATTGTCATTCTGGTGGTCATGGGGCTGGTGGTCATGGGGCTGCTGGTCATGGGGCGGATATTGCGGCTCCGTGAGGGCGGGGCCATCTCTCTGGCCACGGAAGCGGTGCAGCACTGAAAAGAGGGTAGATGCATAACGAAGATGAACTGCACGTCATCAGAACGGCTCTGGAGTGGATGGAGGGTGGTGCTGACGTGGCATTGGCCACTGTAATACACAGCTGGGGCAGCTCACCGAGGCCGCCAGGAAGCCTGATGGCGGTGGCGGATGACGGTCGTATCGCAGGCTCTGTCAGTGGCGGCTGTGTTGAAGCTGCGGTGATGGAAGAGGCCATGGCCGCATTGGCAACCGGCTGCCTGCGGGTCGTGGAATATGGCGTCACACAGGAGAGGGCATGGGAAGTGGGACTGGCCTGCGGTGGTAAGGTCCGGATTCTGGTGGAGCCTGTGCAACGGAACTACATGCCTCTGCTTCATGGCATTCGTGAGGCGTGTGCACCGGGGGGCAAGGGAATTGGTCTGATCCGGTCTCTGAAGACGGGAGGGTGGGCTCTGTCCCCCCTGGACTGGCAGGCTGGATCGTCTGTCCTGTTGGAGGAGCAGCAATTGACCCAGTCATTTCATCCCCCGGCACGTATTCTGATGGTTGGGGCAGTGCATGTTGCGCAGACCTTGTCGGGGCTGGCGACGAAAGCCGGTTTTGCCTGCACGGTCATTGACCCGCGCGCGGCCTTGCTGACGGCGGAGCGGTTTCCTGATGCCAGGCTGTGTGTGGGATGGCCGGATGAAATGATAAAGGAGTTGAAACCCGATATTCGCACGGCCGTGATCGTTCTCAGCCATGATCCCAAACTGGATGATCCCGCGCTGCTGGCGGCTTTACACACGCAGGCATTTTATATCGGCGCGCTGGGATCAGCACGCACGCATGCGGCACGATTGGCCCGATTGCGGGATCAGGGAGTGAGTGAATCCGCGCTGGGCAGGGTTCGTGGACCTGCCGGACTGCAATTGGGTGGCCGGGGGGTTACCGATATTGCCCTCTCCATTCTGGCTGAAATTTCGGCTGTCCGTCATGGGGCGGCGCTGGCGATACGGCAGGATGCGGCATGAAATTCGGACGTTTGCCTCCGTTGGAGGCAACCGGCGCGGTGTTGGCGCATACGCATCGCCTGCCGGATGCGGTATTACGGAAAGGCACCGTACTGACGCGGGATCATATTGCTCTGCTGTGCCGCCATGGTGTGTCAGAGATTGTCTGCGCGCGGCTGGAAGTCGGCGATATTCCAGAGAATGAGGTTGCTTGCCGTCTTGGTGTGCTGCTGGAAGGGAATGGTCTGAAAGCGGGCAGGGCAGCGACCGGCCGCGTCAATCTGCGTGCAACCGCATATGGTCTGATCGATATTGAGCCGACTTTGATCAACCGGCTCAACCGCCTGCATCCCGGTATGACAGTTGCGACTGTGCCAGAGCGTCATGTGCTGCGACCGCGGGATATTGCCGCTACCATCAAGATCATCCCTTTTGCTGTACCGGACGTTGCCTTGCGGCAGGCGGAAACCCTTCTGCAAGGCAGATGGCCATTACAGCTCCATCCGTTCCGGATGCGCCGGGTTGGCCTGATCTTGACGACCATGCCCGGCACGCCGGAGACATTTTACAGTCTGGTAGAGACCGCAACCGTGCACAGGATTGAAAGCCTCGGGGGATGCCTGCTGCCGCCCGTGCATGTGCCGCATGAAGAAGCGGAGATTGCCCGCGCTGTAGGGCGGCTGACTGATGAAGAAGCGGTTGATGTGCTGCTCGTGGCTGGTGCTTCTGCGGTGGTGGATCGTGAGGATGTTGTCCCTGCTGCGGTGGTGTTGGCGGGCGGGGAGGTGGTGCATTTCGGGATGCCGGTTGATCCCGGTAATCTGCTGTGTCTGTGCCGGATCGGGTCAATGCCGGTGGTGGTCATGCCCGGTTGCGCCCGCAAACGGGATATGAACGGGGTGGATCATATCCTGCATCGGATTTTTGCCGGTCTCGAAACTGGCCCGGAGCATATCATGGCTATGGGTGTCGGTGGCCTGGTGGGGACAGCCTCGTCCATCCCTGATCTGGATGAGGTAACCCCGGAAGAGCATCATCCCATGCGGATGTCTTCTGCTGTCACCCCCCGGATTGCAGTGGTCATTCTGGCAGCTGGTTTATCGCGAAGGATGGGCAGTCGGCATAAACTGTTGCAGCCCGGACCGGATGGCAGAGCCATGATTACCCATGTCATCGATCAGGCGCTGCAAAGCCGGGCTTCGGAGGTCGTTGTCGTGCTCGGCGATCATGCGGAGGAGATGCGGTCCGCTTTGGCGACCCGCGATCTGACAATCGTGGAGGCTGCCGATTACGCGCAGGGTCTGTCCGCCAGTTTGCGGGCCGGAATAGCTGCGATTGAGGAATCGGCGGATGCAGTTCTGGTCTGTCTTGGCGATATGCCTTTCGTGTCGCATGGGGTGATGGACCGGCTGATGGCGGCTTTCGATCCTGTCCATGCCCCGATCGTGGCACCGGTGTGGGAAGGACAACGTGGTAATCCGGTCCTGTGGAGTGCCAGATTTTACAGAGAGTTAAGGGCTTTGAGCGGTGACCGGGGCGCTGCCTCCCTGCTGGATCGCTGGCAGCATAGGCTTTGCGGCGTTCCCATGGAGGATGGAGCCTGTCTGATCGACATCGACACGCCGGATGATCTGGTCAACTGGACGGTATCAGCAGCCACATGATGCTATAAGCCTTGCGTTATTGCGCGGCTGACAATACGGTCCGCCCCGACCGGACATTGTTCATGACGGCCATGGAATCAGCGGGGCGTGGCGCAGCCTGGTAGCGCGCCTGTTTTGGGTACAGGAGGTCGTGGGTTCGAGTCCCGCCGCCCCGATTCTGGATCATGGCACTGGGAATGAGGAATCGACGCCAATGCGCGCGCGTATCTATCAGACTCCGAAATCCGCCATGCAGTCTGGCCGCGCCCGGAGCCATGTGTGGATGCTGGTCTACACCCCGGAGCAGAAGCGCACGCCCGACGCCCTGATGGGCTGGATTGGGGGTACCGAAACCCAGACTCAGGTGCGTCTGCGCTTTCCTACGCGGGATGCAGCCATTGCCTATGCCGATGCCAACGGTATCGACTATGAGGTTGAAACCGCGCATGGCCGTAAGGTCAGGCCGAAGCAGTACTCGGATAATTTCAGGTTCGGGCGCATTTATAACTGGACTCACTGAGTATCCGTGGGCATCCCGTTTCCGCTCCGTCTGCGCGCCCTTAGCTCAGTTGGATAGAGCACTCGCCTTCTAAGCGAGGGGTCGCTGGTTCGAATCCAGCAGGGCGCGCCATTTCCGTTCAGCTTTGGGCACTGCGGCTCCGGGTGTCTGGGACGCCATGATGGCCCGTTCCAGCATCGCGTTGCGCCCTGTGATCCGCACCTCGCGGTCGCCAACCTCGACGCGGTCGACGAGCAAGTGGATGTATTCCTTGCGCGTCCTGCCGTCCGACTCGTCCAGCTTGCGGCGAAGCAGATCGCCGAACCTGGCGATGATCGAAGGCGTGATCCGCCGATCGCCGGCATCGAGTTGCCGTTCGAGGACGGCGATGTCGGCCTGCGTGCTGGCTTTTTGCGCACGGATGTTGCCCAGTTCACTGGCGACTTGCGGATCGTCCGGGCTCAGCGTCTCGTTCCGGACCAGCTTGATCACGCGGGCGCTCTCGCCATCGAGCTTGGTCAGTCGCGCGCGGAGCCGCTTCAGTTCGGCCGCGCGCTCGGCGACGGCGGTGGCCGACCGGTCCAGCCACGTCTGGAGGAGCGCGGTCAGCCGTTCCGGCTGAACGAGATGGCGGGTCACGGCGCCGACAACCAAATCGTCCAGCTGCCCCATTGGGACGCGGCGTCCCGTACACGCATCCGGCCCGCGCTTGATCCGCGCCGAGCAGCCGTAATAGCGATACCGACCGGATTTGCCGGTGCTGGTCATCATCCCGGCGCCGCAGCCGTCTCCGCCGCAACCGCAGACGGCGCGGTTGGTCAGCAGATTCGTATTCGTCTTCGCGGCCGCTTCGCCCATTCGCGGGTCGCGATCAGCCATCTGCTGGCGAACCGCGTAGAACGTCTCTTCATCAATGACTGGCGGCACCGGGATCGGTACCCACTCGCCGTCCGGCCGCGTCTCACCGGTGCGCGAGTCCTGACGGTTGTAGATCACATAGCCGATGTGGGCGGTATTGGTCAGGATGTTGTGCAGCGTCCCGTTGCTGAACCGCTTGCCCCTTATGCGGTAGCCACGTTTGTTCAGATGTTGAGCCAAGGCCGTGACGCCGATCGGGCCATCGGCCGTGCCCTCAAGGTACGTCTTGAAGATGTAGCGGACCATGTCGACCGTCTCGGGATCGTGCTCCAGCTTCTTGCGATCCTTGCCGCGCGCCTGCGACACGGCGTAGGTGCGAAAGCCGATCGGCGGCGTCTGGCCATTCCAGAAGCCGTTGACGGCGTTGGCCACATCGCTACCAGCTCGGCCCCGTCCAGTGCGCCGATGCCGCGGGCCAACGCGACGGCATGGCGACAGCAACCGTCGATCAGCGCCGCCGGCCCGTCGCGACCCAATTCGCGCAGCGCGGCATAAACGGCGTATCCCCGAGCACGGCGGGTTCAGTCGGGCGTCCAGTCGATCGCGTCACGCGCGTCGCCGCCGGGCACGAGATAGTGCGCGGTGAGCGTCATGGCGGCGCGATGCGCGGTGCGGTCGCGAACGATCGCGATGCCGTTGTCTTGCGGCGTATTCAGCCATTTGTGGGCGTCCGTGGCCCAGCTATCGGCAAGCTCCACGCCTTCGACCAGGTGTCGATGCTCGCGGCTCGCGCGCGCCCATAGGCCGAACGCGCCGTCGATATGGACCCATGCGCTGGCCGCCCGCGCGATCGGGATCAACTCGCCGAACGGGTCGCACGCGCCGACATTGAGGTCGCCGGCATCGAGGATGACGATCGTCGGGCCGCTTCCGGCGAAAAGGGCGTCCGCCAGCGCATCAGCGCCAAGGCGGCCGTCATTGCCCGTTGCCAGTGGGGTGAGCGACCGCGTGCCAAGCCCGAGGAGACGCAGCGCACGTTCGATCGAGCCGTGCCGCTGCTCGGTCGCCAGAACGCGGATGGCTGGCGCGCCGATCAGTCAGTCCCGCTCCACATCCCAGCCAACGCTGGCAAGGACCGCGTTCCGGGCGGCGGCCAGACAGGTCACATGGGCAAGCTGGCATCCTGTGGTGAACGCGAAGGAGGCGTCGCGTGGCAGGTCGAGCACGTCCTTTACCCATTCGCCAGCAATCTCTTCCGTGACGGCCGCGGCGGAACCGCAGGCATACATCGTGGCGTTCACGTCCCACGTGGACGCAAGCCAGTCGGCCGCGAGTGCCGAAGGTAACGCGCCACCGATCACCCAGGCGAAGAAGCGTCCGCTGGCCGAGCCGAGTTGTCCCCCCCGCCGTCGCTGCCACCAGTTCATCTATGACGGTTTCCGCCAGCGTACCGGATGCGCCCAGCTCGACGTTCAGCCGGCGACGCAGCTCGTCGTCGCGACCGGGCGACTGTCCAGCCCTTCCAGATACTCCGCGGCGTGCCGACAGGCGCATGTCAGGATGGCGGCTTCAAGGCTCATGGCGTTCCTCTTCGTGACCCGGTGTGATCTTGCCACGGTCGAAGATCGCTGGCCTCCCGCATCTTGTGGTCGAACTCGCGAGAACCGGACCTGCTAGGCCAGCTGCTTTCTCGAAACACCATCCTAGTGGGAAAGCGCCGCCTTGCTCAGATGCTCAGCGACAAGCGCTTGAGAGCACCGCCTTCTGCGTCGAAATTGCTATCATCCAGCCACGCCTCGAACAGTGCGCGTTGTGCCGGCCATTCGGGTTCAACGATCGAGAACCAGGCCGTATCGCGCCGGCGTCCCTTCACGATGCCGTCACCGCGCCACATTCCTTCATAGGTGAAGCCAAATCGGCGTGCAGCGCGCATGGATGCTGCGTTCAGCGCATTGCAGCGCCAGACAACCCGATGATAACCGAGCGCGAACGCGTGCCGCATCATCAGGAAAATGGCTTCTGTGGCAGCACGGGTGCGTTGAAGCCGAGGCGATAGCCAGATGCTTCCGATCTCGATCGCAGCGTCGGCAGGTGAGATATCGCAGAACGACGCCCACCCTTCGGCCTTGCCGCTGGATGCCGGAATGACAACGAAAAAGGGCTGCTGTTCGAGGCCAGTGATCCGCGTGACGTGCGCGGCCATGTCGTCCTTGGTCGGGAATGGCCCATACTTCAAATAAGCCCACGACACGTCCGCCGCTTGCGCCGCCTCCCACAGATCATCGACATGGCGGGCAGACAGTGGTTCAAGCGTAACGGCTTTGCCGGCGTGATGCTCGAACGCCGGCAGAGGGCGGATGGCTTCGGGAACGATCGGGCCGAGCGGAACAGCAGTCATGCCACTTCATGGCCGGGCAGCATGGTCGTAGCAACACGTTGCCAGATGAGTCGTGTGCGTCCGTTCCCATTTCTCGATCCCAAACGAGACGGCCGATGCCGTCTCGCTGGCCGTTCCCGCTCAAGGTGGTTTAGCCAATTCAAGTTCGACGGGGAGCAACCTCACGGCATTGCCTTGATCCGCACGGATGAGCGGCGCGACGATCTCTCGTGGTACAGAGTGATCATGAAGGCCGCCAACGACCAGGTGCAAAGCGCCAACGCCGCCCCCCGCCATCCGCCAGCTTGCCACCCTATTGCGCCGGAAGCGGTTCCGATGGCACCCCCGACGAAGAAGACGATCATGAATGCGGCGTTGATCCGGCTGTGAGCCTTCTCATCAAGCCCGTAGAGCTGTGCGAGGTTGTTGACCTGCGTACCCTGGACACCGACGTCGATAACGAAGGTCGCAACGATCAACGCGGCGATCGAGCTTGGTAGCAAGGCGGCGACCAAGCATCCGACAAAAAGCAATCCTGTCGTGAGCAACTGCGCTCGCTGAGGACTGCTTCTGTCGGCCTGTCGGCCGAACCACGGCGCGGCGAGTGCACCGCCAATCGCGACGATGCCGAACAGTCCGATGCGGTCGCTGTCGAACCGAAAGGCAGGCCCGCTCAGCTGGAAGGTAAGGATCGTCCAGAAGCAGCAGAACGCCGCGAAAGCGAGACCGCCAATGAGGGACAGACGGCGTAGTTCGGGGAACCGTGCCAGTTGGCGGCCTGTCGAAAAGAGCAGCGACGCATATCCGTCACGATGCCCGCCGCGCTGCGATGGAAGCGTAAGTTGGACCAAGATCGCGGTGGCGATCGCCGCTATGCCGGACATCGCATAGACGAGGCGCCAGCCGATCCAGTCTGCGATGAGGCCGCTGACGATCCGCGAACTCAGGATGCCGATCAGCGTCCCGGTGAAGACCAGCCCGACGACCTTTCCGCGCTCGTTCGGCGCGGCGAGTGAGGCCGCCATCGGTACAACAACCTGGACCGCGGCCGTGCAGACGCCGATCAGCAGGCTGATGAGCCCCGCAGTCCAGACGTCCCGGGTCGCGGTCATGGCGATCAGGACGGCGCCCAGAGTGAGCTCCAACACCACGATGAGCCGTTTGCGGTCGAGCATGTCGCCCAGCGGCACGACGGCGAGGATGCCGAGCGCCATACTCCATTGGCTGAGTGCGGGGAGGAAGCCCACGCCGGCGGCCGAGGCTCCGAATGATGTGCCGATCTGGGTGAGAATAGGCTGCGCATAGTAGATGTTCGCGATCGTGGTGCCGGTGGTCACCGCCATGACCAGCAGTTGCGCGCGGGAGAGTGAGGTCGTGGCCATGAGCTACCATGGTCGTGCAGCCGCATGCCCAGGCTGCACGGACGTGGCCGAAGGCATCGACTTGAGTTTGGAAAGAGGTGGGCGCCTTCGGCCCCCAGCGGGGGAGAGGAATGGTCGGAGGACCGAAGGCGCTGTTCGTCAGGCCTTGCGCGTGAGGCCGGCCATCAGGACGTACTTGACCTCGACGTATTCCTCGATCCCGTAGTAGCTGCCTTCCCGGCCGTAGCCGGAGTGCTTCATGCCACCGAACGGCACCGACGCTGTACCAACCGAGCCCGAGTTGAGGATAACCATGCCGGACTCAATCTCCTGTGACAGGCGGAAAGCCCGACCGAGGTCACGGGTAAAGGCGTAGGCGACCAACCCGTACTCGGAGTTGTTTGCCCGCGCGATCACCTCCTCCTCGGTGTGGAAGCGATAGATCGGCATGACCGGGCCGAAAATCTCAGTCTGAGCCACCGCCGCATCGTCGCCGATGTCGGCCAAGATCGTAGGCTCGTAGAACAGGCCGCCGAGCTTGTGCTGCTTGCCACCGAGAACGACACGGGCGCCGTGGCTGCGAGCGTCGTCGATCAGCGACGCGACCTTGTCAAAGCCGGCTTGGTTGATCAGCGGGCCGACCACGAAGTCTTCGCGCATGCCGTCGCCGACCTCGATCTTGGCCACCCGCTCTGCGAATGCCTCAACGAACCGATCATAGATCGAGTCATGCACGTAAAAGCGGTTCGGCGAGATACAGACCTGACCCGAGTTGCGCAGCTTCGCGGCGACAGCGCCGGCCACGGCCTCATCGAAATCGGCATCGTCGAAGACGATGAAGGGCGCGTTGCCGCCCAGCTCGAGCGTCATCTTGGTGAGCGTTGCCCCGCTGGCGCTCGCCAGCAGCTTGCCCACCCCGGTCGATCCTGTGAACGAGATTTTACGGATGCGTTCATCGCCGGTGAACTGCTCGCCAATTTCCTTCGGATTGCCAGTGACCATCTCGAATACGCCTTCGGGAATGCCGGCCTTCCGGGCATATTCGAGGAGCTTGTAGGCAGTGAGCGGCGTCACTTCGGACGGCTTGATGATCATGGTGCAGCCGGCCGCGAGTGCCGTGGCGATCTTGCGGCAAATCATCATGAACGGGAAATTCCACGGCGTGATTGCCGCAGTCGGTCCTACCGCCTGCTTAATGACCAGCACGGACGCACCAGCAGCGTGGGTCGGGATGGTATCGCCATAGACGCGCTTGGCTTCCTCGGCGTACCACTCGATGAAACCCAGACCGTAGTCGATCTCGCCCATGGCTTCGGAGATGCACTTGCCATTCTCCTGCACCATTACCTCGGCGAATGCGCGCTTGTCCGCCCGGACGAGTTCGAACCAGGCGCGAAGCAGTTCGCTGCGCTCTTTGGCCAGCCGGCGCGACCATGCCGGGAACGCATCGCAGGTGCGGTTGATGGCTGCCTTGACCTCATCCAAGGACATTTCGGGAGCTTCGCCGACGATCGAACCGTTAGCCGGATTATAGACGGTGATCATGATATGCCTCTTTCTGGTTTGTCATGGATGGAAAAGATTTTTTGAATTTCGAAGACGATCAGCTCGTGATTGTCTCTCGGAAAAACTTCATGCCAACGTGATGAAGAACACCGTCGATGAATTCACCATCGGCTTCAAACCCGGTGTCATCCCAATAGTTGATATGTGCACCATCAACTTCATAGCGCCCTTGGTAAGCACTCTTTTGGTTGCCTCTGGCCTCGTCGTATCGCCCATTCGGAAGGAGTTCTTGGCGAATATAGCCATCCGCCGTCACCCACATGCCGACGACTGACCCTATTGGTGAGGATGCCATTGATCGTCTCCGCTTTAACCTTGCAGAGGTTCGGATAGGCCTGCCAGCGTAACATATCCAATATATCGACTATCAAACGTGATATGTTTTAGGTATCGCTCCGGCATGGATCTACGTCACTTTCGATACTTTTTGGCCGTTGCCGAAGAGCTGAATTTTCGCCGTGCAGCTGAGCGTCTGAACATGGCTCAGCCGCCGCTTAGCTCTCAGATCCATGACCTTGAGCGTGAGATTGGCGTCTCGTTGTTTCGGCGAGTGCCAAAAGGCGCAGAGTTGACGGAGGCTGGTGTCGCTTTCCTTGCCGAAGTGCCCGCTGTGTTCGAGCAGGTCGAGCGCGCCGTAGGTATGGCTCAGCGTGGGGGCCGTGGCGAAGTCGGACGGCTCAGGGTCGGCTACACCGGATCGACCACCTTCAATGAGATCGTGCCGGAATCGCTTCGTAAGTTTCGTCGCGCATTCCCTGACGTCGAGCTCGCGCTGGACGAGCTGAATAGCGTCGTCCTGATCGACCGTCTTCTTCATCAGCGGCTCGATGCGGCATTCATCCGTCCGGGCAAGGAACCTCCCGCGAACGTCAACGTCCTGCCGCTTCCTTCCGAAAGCATGATGGTCGCCGTGTCGAGCGAGCATCGGCTTGCGGGTCGCTACGCCGTCGAGCTCAGCGAACTCGAAGGTGAGCCGATGGTCCTGTTCTCACGGGCGCTGGGATCGGCTTTTTACGACGAGATCATCCAAAGCTGCCGGGAGGCCGGCTTCGAGCCTAGGATCGAGCAGGTTGCTCCTCAGATACTCTCGATTGCCAATCTCGTGGCCGCAGAGATCGGTGTATCGATCGTCCCGGAACGTGTGGCTGCTGCGGCGGTGGCAGGCGTGTCCTATCTGCCGATCAAGGGCATAGCTCCAGTCGCGCGGATCGCCCTGGCGACGCGGATCGACGATCGAAGTGTGATCACCAAAAACTTCAGGACCCTCGTTCAACAGACCGTGAGGCGCGCTTGAGGAGAAGCCGCAAAATAAAAGATCGAAACGACTGATCGGCATCGCATTGTGTGCGAATAACCGGCAGCGGTTATATTCGCCTTCGACGCTGTTGTTGTGGTTTTGGGAAGCCATGCGCTTCCCAAAACGTGATACCCGCGCGGCTGTCTTGCTGGCCGTTCATTTCCGGGAAGGTGTTACCGCGCCTTTTTGCTTACAGGTCGCCGGTTACAAATTGCGCTTTACCGAAACCAAAGCTCCAGTCGGCGTCGCTGTTCTCGATCACGGAGAACATGACATCCTGCGGCGGCACGCCGCAGCGTTCGGCAAGGCCGCGCGTCACGAGCTGGTAGAATGCCTGCTTCATCTCCTGCGACCGCGGGCGCGTCGTCATGTGGATCAGGACGCGCTGTTCGGTGCGTTCGAAGCCCAGCCCGGTATCTTCCATAACAAGGTGTGACGACACATGCTCGGTAACGATCTGGTAGCGATCACGAACCGGCACCTGGAACGCCTCGACCATCGCTTCATGGATGACCTGCTGCAATTCGGCGACGTCCTCCGGGCGACGGCCCTCCACGATGTGGATGTTGAGCAGCGGCATCAGTAACCTTCTGATTGCGGACGGCGTTCAGCTCGCCCTTGAGTGTTTCGATGAGAGTGGCGGCAGGCATTGCGCGGCTAAGTGGCGCGCCTTGCCCCGCCCATTGCGCCCCGAAGCCGTGTTCGCCGCGCGCCTTGGCGGCTGCATGCAGAGCTTTGCCGGCGTCGTAGGCGATGGGATAGTCGGGCGGCAGACGGCCTGCGAGCTGCTCAGCCAGAGCCGTGAAGCGGTTTGCGATCGCCCGGGCCGGTCGACCCGAAATCAGCGGTGTCAGCGTCGTGTGATAGCCTCCGGGACCGGTCAGCGCGTCGCGATAGGCATCATCGGCAGCGGATTCAGGACAGGCCACGAAGGCTGTACCCAGTTGTGCTGCGACCGCACCGAGATCGAGGGCGGCTGCGATACCCGCACCATCCATGATCCCGCCAGCAGCGACGACCGGTATCGACGTCTCGCGGACCAGCAGGCGGGTCAGTGCCATCGTACCCAGACCATCGTCGGGCTTCGTTGGATCGAACACGCCCCGATGCCCGCCTGCTTCGATACCCTGCGCTACGATCCCGTCGATCCCGGCTGCCTCGATCGCCCGAGCCTCTTCGAGGCTGGTCGCAGTCGCCAGCATATAGATGCCGCGTACACGTAGAGCCGACAGGGCGTCGGCAGATGGCAGGCCGAAATGAAAGCTGACGACGGGAGGCTGTAACGCCAGCAACGTCTCCAGCATGTCAGCGTCGTTGGCAAAGCTCTGGTAGATCGTGCGCAGCGCCTTAGGCGGCTCCGCCTCGAACTCCGCAAACAACGGTGCCAGCCATTCCAGCCATGCCCGTTCTCGCTCGGGATCGGCTGTGGCGTTGCCATGGACGAACAGGTTGACGTTAAAGGCGCCATCGGAATGAGCGATGCGCGCCCGCGTCTCCTCGATCATGGCGCGGGCGCCCTTGGCGTCGGTTGCACCGACGCCGATCGATCCTAGGCCGCCGGCGTTGGTAACGGCCGCCGCCAGTGTCGGCGTCGAGACACCTGCCATTGGTGCCTGGACGATCGGCAGCGTCATATTGAGCCTATTGAGCATGTCCGCCTCCTTATGCCGCCAACGCTTCGTCCATCGGGCCGAACATCTCGTAGTGGACTTGCTCGGTCGGCACGCCCGCGGCGATCAGGCCGGGGACAAAGGAACGCAGGAACGGGCGAGGCCCGCATAGATAGAAGTCAGCGGCCTCAAACGGAGTGTTGGCCTTGAGCCAATCGATCGTGATGAAACCGGCCTCAGCGTCGTCTGCCTCGTCACGGCGTTCATAGAAGGTGTGGACCTTGGTCCCACCGTGGATCCCGGCCAACTCGCGAATATGAGCATCAAGGACGTGGCTTTCGCGGCTTGCAGTGCCGTGGACATACCAAACGCGCGCGGTCGGATGCGCCTCGGCGATCATCTCCATCATGCTGACCATCGGCGTCAACCCAACGCCGCCTGACAGCAACACGATCGGGCGCTCTGGCACGTCGGCAAGGAAGAAATCGCCGGCGGGCGGGGTGCAATCCACGCATACGCCTGGGAATGCTTCGTCATACAGGAAGGCGGATGCGCCCCCGTCCGCCTGCCGCTTCACCGTGATGCGGTAATGATCGCCTTGGGGCCGCACGAGATCGAGAAGTTGCGCTTTAGACCCATCGGTCCGGCCGCATCGAAGTTGAACGTCAGATACTGACCGGGACGATGGCGCAGTACAGGGCGGCCATCGGCTGGTTTGAGGATGAAGGAGGCGATGCCCTCGCTTTCCTGAATGCGCTCGAGACCGTCCGAAAACTCGCTGGTGGTGGGAGTTGCAGGGGTTCCTGTTGGCGAACTGGCGCAAGGACCGAGATTTTGCCTCTATGTGCACCGTGCGGCCGGGATATGCATCCAACCCGCTGTCCAGGACATGACGATGGCGTGTTCAGCGATGTGGCTCACACCTGGACCGCCCGGATCAGTCCCGGCATGCCGATAAGGGTGATAGCGCGCCTGAGATTGTAGGCGAGCGCCGTCAGACTGAACTCGGCGCGGACCTTGTCCAGCCCGCGCATGAGGAACGCGCCCTGGTTCATCCACTGCTTGATCGAGCCGAACGGATGTTCGACCGTGGATTTGCGGATGGTGAGGATGCCGGACCGTTCCGCGAGGCGTGCCGCCATGCGCTCGATGACCGCCTCGTGCTCGCCGCGATTGACGCGCCGCCAGCGCCCCTTGGTGCAACGTGCCTTGATCTGGCAGCCGGCACACGCGGTAGGGCTGGAATACTGGACCGACAGATGCCCGCGCGTCACCGAGGCGTAGCGCGTGTCCAGCACCTGTCCGCCGGGGCAGTGATAGACGTCGGCCTCGGGATCGTAGCGGAACCGCTCCTTGGGGAAGAGGCCGTTGCCGACCGCGGTGCCCCGGTGCGGGCGGGGAATGTACGGCGTGATGCCGGCCGCCTCACACGCGACGATATCGTCGCCCGCGTGATACCCCATGTCGGCCACCGCATCGATCCGCTCGACCCCGAGTGTCTCCATCGCCGCACCGGCGGTGGGCGCCAGCAGGCCCATGTCGTTGCAGGCATTGGTGACGTGCTGTTCGACGATCAGGCTGTGTTTCGCATCGACCGCCACCTGGGCATTGTAGCCGACCGTGACTTTCGAATGCGCGACCATGAGGCGCGCGTCGGGATCGGTGAGCGAGATCTGCCCTTCGCCGCTGTCCTGCAACTGGCCCAGCAGCGCTGCACTAGCCTGGCGCTGCTCACGCAGCCGGGCGATCTTGGTCGCCAGCGCATCGCCGCGACCGATGCCGGCACCATCCTCGCCACGGTCGATCTCGTCCAACTCGGTCAGATAGCGCTCCAGTCGCGCATCGGTCGATGCCAGATACGCGGCCAGTCGCTCGCGGCTGAAGTTGCGCGCCCGACTGTTCACCGCCTTCAGCCGCGTGCCGTCCACCGCCAGCAACTCGCGCCCGAACAGGTCGAGCTTGCGGCACAGCAGGACGAAGGCGCGGAACACCGCCTTGAACGCAGCCCGGTTTTCGCGACGGAAGTCGGCGATGGTCCGGAAGTCCGGACGCACCCCGCGCAGCAGCCAGATCAGTTCGAGATTGCGGCCCGCCTCCACCGCCAGACGCCGGCTCGACCGCACCCGGTTGAAATAGCCGTACAGGTACAGCTTGAGCATATCGGCTGGATCGTACCCGGGCCGCCCCGTCGCCTTCGGTCGCGACCGCACGAAGCCGGCACGGCCCAGATCAAGATCATCGACGAACGCGTCGATGAACCGTACCGGATTGTCCGCTGCCACATAGTCCTCGACCGACGCTGGCAGCAACAGCGCCTGGTCACGAGCATGACCCTCAATGTACGCCATGCATGCAGATTACACCGCCCGGATGCGCTCGGGAATCAGGATTGCGTTTTCGGACGGTCTCTGTTCCCGATCAGGAATAGCTCAGGGCCAGTTCGTCGACCAATTCATCCGTCGCCTGTTCGGCCGTTGCGATCGAAGCTGCCAGCCTTTCGTCGGCGAACTCGTCATATTCAATCGCAATGGCGTGGCTGTCGGTCAGCCCGATATAGCCGAGCGGAACCTGCAAGCTCGACTCCACGAGGTTCATCGCCGCCAGGCGCCCACCCGGATCATAGCCGTAATCCCCGCGCGCAGACAGGATGACAAGCCGCTTGCCGGGCGGCAGCATCGGCCAATATGGCTCGCCATCGCGCGACCGATCGAACCCGAAGGTCACGCCGACCCGGACGATATTGTCGATCCAGGCTTTCAACTGCGATGGCAGGCCAAAATTGTACATCGGGGCGCCGATCACCAGCAAATCGGCCGCGAGCAGTTCGGCCACCAGTTGGTCGCTCTCCGCAAGCCGCGCCGACTGCGTGGGGGAGCGACATTCGCGCGCGGTGAAGCTGGCGTCGATCCAGTCCGCGTCGACCGGTGTGGGCGGTATCTGCGCAACATCGCGACGGATAACCACGTCACCCGGCCTTTTGGAGATCCAGCGCGCGACGAAGCGGTGCGAGAGGCGTCGGCTGTGCGATCCTCGTGCGTCGCGACCGGAACGTCCGAACCGGGCGCTGGAATCGATGTGCAGCAGGCGCAACGGGTGAGAGGTGGATTGGGGCATGACGGCATCGTCCTCATCTGTCATGCAGCGTGAATAGGCCTCTCCTGCGAACCGTGACGAACGATGCTTTCTCATTCGATGGCTGAACCTAATTCATCTACCGGCGCTTTCCGCCGCCTCCCGCCACTCAACGCGCTGCGTGCGTTCGAATGCGCCGCCCGTCGTCTCAGCTTCCGCAAGGCGGCCGACGAGTTGGGCGTGACGCCGACCGCGATCAGCCACCAGATCCGTTTACTGGAGGACATTCTCGAACAGCCATTGTTCGTCCGCCACGTCCGCCGGGTGGCACTGACGCCAGCGGGAATGGCGCTGTTTCCCGTATTGCGCGACGGGTTCGACTCCTTCGCCCTGGCGATCGCACACCTCGAACGGCAGCGCTCGCGTCCTCGCGTCGTGCTCTCGGCGACGCGGCTGTTCACCGCTCGACGTCTCGTGCCAGCGCTGGGCGCCTTTGCCACGGAGCATCCGGGAATCGACCTGCACCTCCATGCCAGCGACGCGGTGGTGGATCTGGGCGCAGGCGATGCGGATATCGCCGTCCGTTACGGGAACGGGCCGTTTCCCAGCCTTGTGGCAGAGCCGTTGATGCCAGAACGCGTCGGCGTGCTCGCCAGCCCGGCCCTCGGCATCGTGGATCCGTCCGACCTCCTTGGTGTGCCATTGCTGCATTCCGACTGGACCGGGCCGATGGCGGCACCGGATTGGGCGAGCTGGGCGAGACTGGCCGGCATATCCGACTTACCGGTCGCGGCGGGCGTCCGGCTGACCGACGACAGCCATGCACTCCAGGCGGCGATCGCGGGACAGGGCGCGGTGGTGAGTAGCCTTGTCCTGGCAGCGCCAGAATTACGGTCAGGCTTGCTCGTGAACCCGTTCGGTCCTGTGATCGAGGGGGGGCAGTATCATATCGTGACGGCAGGGAATGTGCCCTTACGACCCGAAGTGTCGAAGGTTCGTGATTGGCTACGCACGTTGCGGTGTGGCGACGTCCTCAATTGAGCATCCCGCCGGGAACGCCCCAACCGTTTCGCTCGCGGTTCCCAAGTGGGAACAGCAAGTGTCGCTATTCCGCAGTGGGTGCTTGCTCCGGGCAATGGCCTCGTTCCTTCAGCCAGAGGCCAAAGGTGCGCATGACCTCGACGACTGGTTCAAGACGCGTGCCCTCTTCGGTCAAGGCATATTGGACGGTCATGGTCGGTCGGCCTCCAAAGTGTTGTCTCGACAACCTCACTTTAGATACCTGCTGACCGGCCATGACTTGCCCTGATGAAGCCTGCGGCCACTACGCGGCCTTGTCTTCGTCAGGGCCATAGCGGCTCCCGAACCAGCGCTTCCCAATGTGCTACGGACCGGAGTTCATCTCGAAGGCGCTGGACCGATGGGCAGAGCAGCCCAAGGTTCAGGCGATGCGCAGCATCGTTGGAAAGGCTGTGGAGGGGTACGAGAACGGCGTCACGCTCGACTTCTCGCGGCCGGGCAAGCCAACGGACAGCGCCTTCGTGGAGAGCTTCAACGGACGCCTGCGCGACGAGTGCCTGAACAGCCACTGGGTTCCTGTCGCTGGCGGACGCCCGAGCCAAGATCGAGGCGTGGCGGCGGGACTGCAACGGGAGCCGTCCTCACACGGCGCTTTGCTGGCTGATGCCAGCCGAATATGCTGCATCCGCCGGGGTCAACCCCGGTGGATGCAGGTTGGAAACTCGCATCACGCCCGAATGAGAAACCGGGGGACTGTCAGGGGCAGAACATCGGTGCCGCAATCGGCAGTGACGTCACTGGCCGGGTCACGGGCTATCTCAGCCCGCAGATGCGGACAGACTCGGCGCGCTTCTTGGCTTCATCTTTGCGATCGCTTGGCTGTTTGGGAGGACGCTGCTGACGAGCGATCGTCCCCCCCAATCCAGCCGCAGCGATGACAGCAAAAGGAATACCGAGCATCCATGGCAGAAGGGACGACGCGGCATAGAGCGCTGTACCCGTTGCCGGTCCGATCGAGTCCCGAAAATCGCTCGCAACCGACGTTGCTGCCATGTACGTCGCACGAAGATTGGGTAGAGCCAGCTCGTTCACGGCCGTGGGGACCAAGGGACCTGTCAGCATCTGCGAGATTGAAAACAAGGACATCGCAGCAATCATCGCCGTGAGGGTAGACGAGCCGATCAGGATGACAAAGGCCAAGACCATGACACCGCCAGCCATGAGGATCAGGGAAAGCGCCGATCGTTGCGCGACAAGCCGGGTGAGCGGAAGCTGGGCAAGTGCGATCAGAGCGGCGCCATAGGTGAACAGGAACCCGATCTCCGATGCCGTCAGGGCTGCTGTATCATGAGCATACAGGGGAAGGACCGCCTCGATCCAACTCGCCGAGATTTCGAGCAGCATGAACCAGAGGAGAAGCGCCGACAGACGACGATCCCGGAAAGCTGGCAGCAGAGCCGAAAGGCCTTCGTCATCGTCGTCATCCGCGACGGTGACGACACTACGCGTTTCCGAAAACGACAGCAGCGTGAGCATGCTTCCTGCCAGCAGAGCAATGCCTGCCGCGATGAATACACTGCCGAGCGACATCGAGACCAGCATTGCTCCGGCTGCGGGACCTGCCACACTGCCGATGCTCGAACTCACTCGGGCCAGACTGAACTGACGCCTATGTTCCGTTACCGGCGTGGTATCGACGATCACAGACGCAATCGTCGGGTGCAGGACGGACTCGCACATGCCGATGCCGACCAGCACGCAAGCTACCTCGATCACGCCATGGGTGAAGTACAAGGCTATGAAGCCGAGGCCGACCCCGAAAGATGACGCTATCAGGACGGGACGGCGGCCGATCCTATCGGCTATTCCGCCAACCAGGGGGGTAGCGATTAGTTCGCCCCCTGCGTAGCAGCCGAACAACAGTCCGATGAAGCCGACTGCTATGTTCGCCTCGCTCTGCGCCCAAAGCGGAAAAAACGGGACGACCATGCCATCGGCAAAGCCTGCACAGAGATACAGGACAAAGCCCAGATATGTAGGCCGCATAACAGGCCACCGAGGTACGTTGAAAAGCATTCATGTCACCTGCGCATCGGTGGACACGCCGCAAAAGCGGGGCCACGGGATTGCGCGTTGGCTGACGCAAACGCTTACGGTCGTACGGTGACGACAATTCCCAACTACCGACCTAGACCCGTGTCTTCAAGACATATAGCACCGGCAACGACATGTGCAGAGCCAGGACTCACTGATTATGGCCAGAAGGGGCAATGAAGCCGCTCACGCTGCCGTAACCCAGGCCTATCGCGAACGGCCTCCGAGACGGCCGGGCCATTCCCAATGGGATCGAATTTCAAGACGAGAGCACGGGCGAGCGGGTAAAGCAGATAGCATGGCGGTGGTAACGGTCAGGCACAAGGCTTTCACCCGATCCTCCCCAGCAGCTCCTGAAGCTCAAGGATCTGTCCAGAAGACAGGCCATGAAATGCGGCCGTCATCACGGCTATATATTTCGCATATCCTTGATCCAAAAGATCCTGACCCTTCGTGGTCAGTTCGTGAGTAAGCACACGACCGCTGCCCCGCCGGCGATCGATCAGGCCCGCTTCGAGCAGCCTCTTGGCCAGTGTTCCGAAAGCCTGATCGGAATTGAACGTGGCTTCGGCCAGCGCGTGCATCGAAGCGCCGGGGTGCCGCTCGATCTCCCGCAGCGCGTTCCACTGTACCAGCGTGATACCAAGCTCCGCCAGGGCACCATCGAGGGCACGATGGTGACGGTGCTGCACGGTCTTGATGCGATGGGCAGTATCTTCGATCAGGCTTGACATATAAACATACTTATATAAATAGGTTGTTATGTATATCGTGGGATGGCCCTCGTGTCCATTGAACATCATGAGTTTAGCTTGATTGCGAGAGCCGCGAGCCTCAACGTCCAGACGCTAGGCCATGGCAAGCCGGTGCTGCTCCTGCACAGTGGTGCAGGACCCGGTTCAATGATGCCGCTGGCGAGCGCTCTTGAGGCCCGGTCTCATGTAATCCTCCCGACTATGCCTGGCTTCGACGATCAGCCGCGGCAGGCCGGGATAGTGACGATCGGCGACGTTGCCACATTGTATCTTTCCCTGCTCGAACAGATGAGAGCCACCGACGTCACGATCATCGGAAACTCCGTTGGCGGCTGGATCGCCGCAGAGATGGCACTCCGCAAATCGCCCAGGGTGTCAGGTATTGTGCTGCTCGATGCGATCGGGCTCGATCCTTCGCCGGAGGGCGGGGCAGTGCTCGATCCGCTCAAGCTCGGCCCTGCAGTGGGCGCATATGCGTTCCATGATCCGCAGCGCTTCGGCACACCGCCCGATGAAGCAGCGGCAGAGCGCATCCGGCGCAACCAGCAGGTCCTCCTGACCTATGCCGGCGAGCCGTTCATGAATGATCCAACGTTACGCCGTCGATTACCCAAGATGCCAGTGCCCTCCCTCGTCATTTGGGGTGAAAGCGACCGGATCGTCACTCCCGCTTACGGCTACCAGTTCGCGCAGCTGATGCCGAACGCCCGCTTCAAGCTGGTGCCACAGGCGGGTCATTTCCCGCAGATCGAGGCAACGGCGGTCGTGGTGGAGTCTATCGCAGAGTTCGTAGGATCGGTCATATCCATGCGCCAGTCGTGATGCCCGCTTCATCATAATGGCTCTCGAAACCGCCGTATCGGTGGGATAGCGAGCAATGGCAGATGGCGATGATGCGCGTCATGGCAATTTGGCGGGGAGAACGCCTTCCAGATAGCGTTCGAGCCCGTTTTGGCGTTCGTGGGTGCCAAACACCCCAGCCAAATAGCCATCCGGCCGGATGAGCGCCCATTCGTCGGCGCGCAATCCATAGGCGTCGGCGATATGACCGCCATCGTCCAAGAGGTCGCCTCGATCACCGATCAGCGCCATACGAAGGCCCGGACGAGCTACTGGCCGCGCCCCGGCGTCAAAGCCGAGCAGCGTCCATTGCGGCCCCTGAAACACGGTGAATAGCCGTGTCGGCTGGCCAGCGCGGCCGCGGCACGGTGCGTCCGGCGCACGATCGCCGGGTTGGAGCCTCGTGCCGGTCAGTGATCCCGTGACAGACAGCGACGCGCCACGATAGCCGAGATCGAGCTGCCTGACCTCGCGGTTGCGGCGCATCGGCCCCTGCTGCATTTCGCCGAGCAGGCGGGTCGACAGCCCGAGCATGTTCGCCGCGATCGGGCGGCGTTCCTCTTCATAGCTGTCGAGCAAAGCCACCGGCGCGTGTGCAAGAACTGCCCCCAGCTTCCAGCCGAGATTATAGGCGTCCTGTACGCTGGTGTTGAGACCCTGGCCGCCGGTGGGGGGATGGATGTGCGCAGCGTCACCGGCGAGGAAGACACGCCCGCTCCGATACTGGTCCGCCAAGCGCGCGTTCATCGCATAGATCGACGACCAGTGGACCGAACGGATGACAATCCCCGGCAAGCCGCTCCGCGCCGCGACCAGTGCGGTCAGGCCAGCGGGCGACAGGTCGACCTCTCCCTCCAGAGCTACCGGACCCTGAAGCTGGAAGAGGTCCGTCCCGGCGAGCGGGCAGATCATCACCTGCGTCGCGCCGTTGCCGCGCTGAAACCGATGCCATGCGGTCCGATCGAGCCCCTCCAATTGCACATCGGCGACGAATGCGCGGATGCCGAGCGTCTCTCCGGAAAACCCGATGCCGAGTGCATGGCGCACGACGCTGCGACCGCCGTCCGTGCCGACCATATAACGGGCGCGAATGACATGGTCGCCAGCAGCATCCGTGACTCGCGCGGTGACGCCATCGGCATCCTGGTCGAACTCTAACAGTTTCCGGCCGAACGCGGGCCTGTGCCCGAGTTCGGCCAGCCTCTCCCGCATAACGGCTTCGGTTGCGAACTGGGGCACCATCAAGGGCGCGGCGTAGGGTTCGGCGGGGGTCGGCATGGCGCCTCCGGTCAGCGACGTGTCATGCGTGCTTCCGTCTGGACGATATTCCCGCACCGGGGGATAGGGCGCCCCCATTGCAGCAAGCCGATCAACAAAGCCGAGATCCTCGAACACCTCCAGCGTCCTAGGCTGGATCCCTTTGCCCCGGGAGCCGCCGAATGGCTGCTCGTTTTGCTCGACGAGCATGAAGGCCACGCTGCGACGCGCGAGATCGACGGCCAGGGTGAGGCCTGCGGCTCCTGCGCCGATGATCAGGACGTCGGTGTCGTAGGACATTGCCCTCTCCTCGAGTAAATGTGTAATATGCACATATATGGACACAACCAACGAAGCAACTAAAAGCGTGAATAATACACACGACAGCGAGATTCTGCGCGACCTGCACAGCGCCGTCATCGATCTGGTTGACGAGATGAACCGCCCCCGCCGCGATGACCGGCTGATCGAGGAGGCAGGCATCGCGCTCGACCGGGCGCTGTTCCCCTTGCTTGGGCGGATCTGGCGATATGGACCGATTGGGGTCGTCGACCTGGCTGATCGCACCGGTCGGGATCATACGACGGTCAGCCGTCAGATGGCGAAACTGGAGGATCTGGGCCTTGTCGAACGCCGGCCATCGGCGACGGACAAGCGTGTGCGGGAGGCGATAGTCAGCGCCAAGGGGCTCGACATGATCGTTGCACTGAATGCGGCCCGCGAACGGCTCGCCAATCGCATCCTGGCGTCCTGGACGGACGCGGAATTGGACGAATTGCGCAAGCTGCTCCGCCGCTTTGCCGACGATCTCATGCGCTAGGTGTTTAGTCCCGGTATATGGTAGATCGGATTGATGATGAACCGATCTGGGTCTGACGTCCAGATTCTGGCGATGTATTCGTAGGGCGTGAGGCCGCCGAGCGTCTTGAGCCGGCGGGCAAAGTCATAGGCGGCCATGAAGTCGGCGAGGGGCGTCCGCAGCTGGTCGTGGCTCTTGTAGTGGAAGCGATTGACTGTTGCCTCCTTGATGGTTCGGTTCATCCTTTCGACCTGTCCGTTGGTCCAGGGATGGTTCGGCTTCGTCAGACGGTGCCCGATGTCGTTTGCCTCGCAGATCATGTCGAAGCGCATCTGGCGGGACCAGGCGGTGTTGCGGTTACGAGACTGGTCGGCGAACTGATTGCCCTTGTCGGTCAGGATGGTGTGGATGCGGTAAGTGGGGGGCTGTCAGCAGGTGTTCGAGGAACTCCCATGCTGTCAGGCGATGTTCCAATCCAATGCGACTGTCGGCAGGGATCAGCCGACAGTCGCTCCCCTTGACGCCCTCCCAAGAATGTAACATGTAGAGTTACATGTCTGACGACGTTCGCCTGTCCAGTATTCTGCACCTGCTGCTTCACATGGCCGATGCATCTGCGCCGATGACATCCGATGCGATGGCCAAGGCGATGGGGAGCAATCCCGTGGTCGCCCGCCGGACATTTGCAGGGCTGCGTGAGGCGGGGATCGTGCGATCGACAAAAGGGCCGGGCGGCGGATGGACGCTGGCGCGTCGCCCCAAGGAGGTGACATTGCGAATGCTCTACGATGCCATCGGCCGGCCTCGGCTTTTCGCTTTTGGAAACCGTAGCGATCATTCGTCCTGTCTAGTTGAGCAGGCCGTGAACGCCGAGCTGGATGACGCCCGGCAACAGGCGGAGGCGGTCCTGCTCAGCCGTATGGAAGCCGTGACCTTGGCCTCCCTGTCCAAAGATTTCGATAAGCGGCTGGCCGCAATCGGAATGAAGCGATCGGATATCCGACATGCATGATGCAATCATTATCGGCGGCAGCTTCGCGGGGCTGTCCGCGGCCATGTATCTGGCGCGTGGCCGACACGATGTCGTCGTTCTCGACACCGGGACACCCCGCAACCGCTTCTCACCGCGATCGCACGCGTTTTTCAACCATGATGGATCGACGCCCGCCGCGATGCTCGCGACGGCGCGAGACCAGTTGAAGCCCTATCAGACGGTTTGCTTGGGCAATGGCGAGGCGATCAGCGCGGCTGGCGCACAAGATGGCTTCTCCGTCATGCTCGCCGCGGGTGGGGTACTCGAGGGACGCCGTCTGATTCTCGCCAGCGGCGTTCGCGACATCCTGCCGCCGATCGACGGTCTTGCCGAGCGGTGGGGAACAAGCGTCCTGCACTGCCCCTATTGCCATGGCTATGAATATGCCGATCATCGGCTTGGCGTCCTTTATGCCGGCCCCGCTTCCTTGCATCACGCGCGCCTGATCGCGAACTGGGGGCCGACGACGCTGTTCACCCATGGCGTCGAGATCGAAGAAAGCGATACGCTCGCCGCGTATGGGATCGCGCTTGAAACCGCGCCGATCACAGCGCTGCGTGGCCCTGAGGGCAGGCTAAGCCATGTCGAAACGACGCCTGCGCGGTCCATCCCTCTGGATGCTCTCTATGTCGCGCCGGGGATCGAACCGCGTGGCCATGTCGCCAGCGCGCTGGGCTGTACCATGCGGGAAACTTTGGCGGGCTCCATTCTGGCCGTCGACGAGCGGATGATGACGTCGGTTCCAGGCGTCTATGCCGCCGGCGACATTGCGGCATTTCCGTCGATGGTGGCGCGTGCTGTTGCCGATGGATCGCTGGCCGGTGCGATGGTTAGCCAGTCGCTCATTTTCGATAGCTGAGCGGAGAACGCGCATGTTCGTCTCACGCCTCGTTCTTGCCCTTCTGTTCGCGGGTATGCCCGTCGGGCTTGCTGCTCTACCAGCGCTTCCGGCGGTGGCCCCAATCGCTTCCATCGCCGATCGACGGGCCTGGGTTGGTGTCCAGCGCTTCCGTTACCTGGAAGCGGGGGCAGGAGATACGTTGATCGTCTTGCTGCACGGCTGGCCGCAGGATGCCGACGAGTGGCACAAGATCATGCCCCGGCTTGCAACGCGCTATCGCGTAGTCGCGGTGGACTTGCCGGGTGTCGGAGGCTTGACATCGCCGTCACGCGATTTCTCTAAGGCCGCGGTGGCGCGAGATCTGCACGGGTTCGTTCAGGGTCTTGGAGCTAGGCGCGTTGTGCTAGTTGGCCACGACATAGGCGGCATGGTGGCATATGCCTATGCGCGCCAGTTTCCCGGCGATGTGCAGGGCGTGGCAATCCTCGACGTGCCGCTTCCCGGTTTGGCGCCGTGGGACAAAATCGAAACGATCCAGCAGGCTTGGCACTTCCAGTTCAACGCGCAAGCGCCGCTTACCGAGCAACTCGTCGCGGGCCGGCAAGCGAGCTACTTCCGCTACTTCATCGACAGCAACGCCGGCAATCCCAAGGCGATCAGTGATGTGGATGTGGCCGGTTACGCGGCCGCCTATGAATCGGCAAACCAGCTATCTGCAGGTTTCGGGTTCTACCGGACATTCCCGCAGGACAAGCTGTTCAACGACGGACAGCGCGAGCCGTTGGCTGTGCCAATGCTGGTGGCTGGCGCAGACCGGAGCTTGGGTGCGGGCGTACAAGTGCTGGCACAGGCGCTACGTGACCACGGCGTGTCGGAGGTACGCTCGGCGACGATCGAGGGGGCCGGCCACTGGGTGGCAGAGGAGAAACCCGATGAGGTCGCCCAGCTGATCGAGCGATTCGTCGCCATCGTCGGCAAACCGCGATGACTAACGGTGATGCGTTTTCGCCGACAGTGGCAGAAAGCCTGGGGTGACCATGCCCCTCACCGCCACCTGCCATTGTGGTGCCGTCGCAATTACGCTGTCGGAGCTTCCGACCGAGCTGACGCGATGCAATTGCTCGCTCTGCCGCAGCTATGGCGTCGTCTGGGCGTATTACGACGAGGCCAGCGTCGCGATACCTGATGGGGTCGAGACCGATACGTATACGTGGAATGGTCGCAACGTCGATTTTCACCGTTGCCGTTGCTGCGGGTGTGTCACCCACTGGGTGCCGCGCCGACGATCGCGCAAAATGCGTGGCGTCAACGCCAACCTCATGCCCGCCGATCGAATCACTTCCGTTCGCGTTCGCCATCGCGACGGTGCAAAAACCGGCAAATACCTTGATTGATATCGCCTGTGCTCTGCGAACGCTTAGGCTTGGCACAATCCCCATAATGCCATCCCAATGGGAATGCCTCGGCGGACTCGCCGCCCTCCCAATCGCGAAAGGTCAGCCGATCCGCCCAGCTTGACCAGCTATCACACGCCATTGCCCGGAAGTTCGCGACCATAGGCGTGTGTATGCGTAGGTTCCGTCGATCGTCATGTCGCCAAACGTGCCGGCAAGCGTGGCCTTCGTGGTCGCAAGCATCATATCGTCGACGGGATGAAACTGCCCTTCCGTCAGAGATATTTCAGTCAGCTTGAGGACACCCGATGCGTGCGCCGAAAGGTCTTGGTCCTTACCTACGACCGTTCCATCAGGGCCGGTAAACACGAGACGGTCATCGATCAGCGCCGACAATGCGGTCACGTCACCAGCGAGCATCGCCGCCCGTAACGCCTCCTCTGCTCGCGCGATTTCAGCTTCGTAGATCATGCTCCCCCTGTTTCGCCTTGGCCGATCGCGATGGCAAGGGTCAGGGAATGGCGACATTCCCATTTCTCGATCCCGATGAGAATGAATCCACGATCGCGATAGCAATCCTAAACGAGGCTATCGTGCAGGCGCGGCGAACGAAAAGGCTCGACCCGATTAGCGGCCACGAAGAAATCGATCGTCGCGCGCACCGCCGGACGCATCTGCCGCCGGCTGGCATGATAGATGAAGAAGCCGGGAAAGGGCGGACAATGTTCGGGGAACAGTTCGACCAGTCGCCCCGCCGCCAGATCGTCGGCCATGATGCTCTCGATCACGAACGCGATACCCGCGCCATCGCACACCGCGCGCCGTAGCAGCGCATCGTCGTTGACGATCAGCGTCTGCGGCAGCGCGTCGTCTGCAGCACGCCGTTGATGCAAGCTCAGCCTGCAGAAAGCGAACCGTAGTATCCCAATTTACAGGTTGATGGCCGGCAACGGCGACGCCTAACAGCTGTTAAGCCGCCCTCGCCACTCGAATTTCCCAATGATCTGAGTGCCCATCGCTTTCACCTCGGGTGCGCCAAATTCTGCCGATTGCCTTCCAAGATACACTATAGCCGCCGAACGCTGAATTCTTCGCAGAGCGTGCAATGATATGTACGCGACAAAGGGGGCGGCGGCTTTTGACGGCCACAAAGTTTAAATAGTGCCCGGTCTCGGATAATCGGCGTCCTTCCAGAACCAAAGTGGCCAGAACCAAAGTGGCCAGAACCAAAGTGGTAGGATGTCTGGGCCGGCACTCAGCGCCAATTCGAGGCGCTCGACGGCATCATCCGCTCCGATTTCAGCCACGGGAAGTCGAAATCCGGGAGGTGATTGGCGTGACCCCCCTGCTGTTCCAAGGAATGGGCCGACGGCGTTGAAGACACGCACGATGCTTGATGCGCTCGAAGCATAGGGAAAGTTTCAGTTCGCACGTTGATTCCGATCAATGCGCGTGCCGCCGCCGAAGCGCAGCTTACGCCTGACAATCAAAGCCGGATGCATGAAGCGAACCGGCAGAAAGGCAGGCTTTCCATGGCTTTCGTGCTTGGCCTTCTCAAAGAGGCCCATGCGGAAGAAAAGCGTGTGGCGTTAATACCGGCGGTCGCATCCCGCCTGACGCGTCTGGGCGCGGACATCAGGATCGAATCCGGCGCAGGGCTGAGCGCCACATTCACCGATACGGCTTATGTCGGTTGCCGGATCGAGCTGGACCGGCGGAAGCTCCTGAGTGAGGCGGATATCGTGCTCGCCGTACAACCGCCCCCCGTTGAAACGGTCCGGATGATGAAGGCGGGCGCGGCCCTGATCTCGTTCGTCTATGGGGCAGCCTCTCCTGATCTCGTCAAAGCGCTCCGCGATGGCAAGATCACAAGCTTTGCGATGGAACAGATCCCGCGTATCAGCCGCGCCCAGGCGATGGACGCCTTGTCGAGCCAGGCGGCGCTTGCCGGTTACTACGCCCCGCTCATCGGGGCCGTGCATATGCCGCGTATCCTGCCCATGATGACGACGGCGGTCGGATCGCTGCGTGCGGCACGGGTTCTGGTCATGGGGCTCGGTGTCGCCGGATTGCAGGCGCTTGCCACAGCCCATCGCCTCGGTGCCGTGACCGAGGGATACGACGTCCGCCCGGAAACGAAGGAGCAGGCCCTGTCGCTCGGCGCCAAATTCGTCGACACGGGCGTCGATGCGCGTGGCGAAGGCGGCTATGCCCGCGAACTGACGGCCGAGGAACAGGCGAAGGTCCGGTCCGTGCTCGACAGGCATATCGCTGAGGCTGACCTGATCATTACCACGGCCTCGGTTCCGGGTCGTCCGGCACCGAAGCTGATCTCGGCCAGGCAGATCGCCGCCATGAAGCCGGGTTCCGTCATCGTCGATCTCGGCGCGGAAGGCGGCGGCAACTGCGAAGGCACGCGACCCGGTGAAACGGTGGCGGTCGGTCCGGTCACCATCCTCGGGCTTGTGAACGCGCCCTCCATGCTCGCTCAGCATGCGAGCGAACTTTACGCCAAGAACGTCGCCAACCTTGTCGAACTGATCGTCAAGGACGGGACCATCCATCCCGATTTCGACGACGCGGTCATCGCCGGAACCGTGCTCACCCATGACGGAGCCATCCGCAATCCGGCCGTTCAGGCCGCGCTCGCGGCCGTCAGGCTCAAGGAGACGGCAGCATGACCAGCGACGTCACACTCACATGGCTCGTTGCCCTCTATATCTTCATGCTCGCGGCCTTCACTGGCTATGAAGTGATAAGCCGTGTGCCATCAATCTTGCACACGCCGCTGATGTCGGGATCGAACTTCATCCACGGTATCGTCGTCGTCGGCGCGCTACACACCCTGCTGACTGCTACCGGCCCTGCGGCGCAGGGCATCGGCTTCATCGGTGTCCTGCTGGGCGCAGCAAACGCGACCGGCGGCTACGTCGTCACCGACCGCATGTTGGCCATGTTCCGCGCCAGCGGCCCGAAGGGAGGTTGACCATGTCATACACTCTTCTTCTCACGTCTCTGGAGGGTGTAAGTGGTCTGGCCGCCGCCGGTCTCTTCATCTTCGGCCTGAAACGCATGTCGTCGCCGGTCACGGCACTGGCCGGTATCAAGATCGCCGGGCTCGGCATGCTGGTGGCCGTCATGGCTGCCTTCCTCGTCCTTGTGCACCTTTCCCCGGAAGCACAGACCAAACTCCCGCAGAATCTCGGGCTTGCCGCGGCTGCGCTTCTGATTGGCGGCGGCTGGGCGCTGTGGAGCGGCCGCAGGGTGGCCATGACCGGCATGCCGCAGATGGTCGCGCTCTATAATGGTATGGGCGGCGGAGCGGCGGCGGCGATTGCGGCAGCCGAGGTCGTTCGGGGCCCTTCCACGAGCCTTTTACTGACCGGCGTGACGCTTGCCGGCGCCTTGATCGGTTCGGTTTCGCTGACCGGTTCCATCATCGCCTGGGCGAAGCTGGACGGCCGGATTAACAAGCCGTGGCGCTTCCAGGGCCAGCAGGTTCTCAATGGCGGCATCTTTCTGCTCGCTCTCATGCTTGCCGGACTGACGGTTACATATGGTGGGG
Organism: Granulibacter bethesdensis; assembly: GCF_001889545.1. Taxonomy (NCBI): domain Bacteria; kingdom Pseudomonadati; phylum Pseudomonadota; class Alphaproteobacteria; order Acetobacterales; family Acetobacteraceae; genus Granulibacter; species Granulibacter bethesdensis. The sequence goes on from NZ_CP018194.1 coordinate 1,097,561, forward strand.
GCGGCCTGGCAGGAGCGCTTGCGCCGGCCTTCTTCCTGGTGGCGCTGGCTTTCGGCGTGCTGATGACGTTGCCGATCGGCGGTGCGGACATGCCCGTGGTGATCTCGCTCTATAACGCCTTCACCGGTCTCGCCGTCGGGCTTGAAGGCTATGCGCTCGCCAATCCCGCCTTGATGATTGCAGGCATGGTGGTCGGCTCTGCCGGCACGCTGCTGACCGTCCTCATGGCGAAGGCGATGAACCGGTCGCTCTCCAATGTGCTGTTCAGCAATTTCGGCGACACCGTCGCGACGGGAAGCAGCGAGGTTGCGGGCAGTCTGAAGCCGGTCAATGCGGACGATGCGGCGATCGCCATGCGCTACGCCTCTTCGGTCATCATTGTACCGGGTTACGGCCTGGCTGTCGCCCAGGCGCAGCAGAAGCTCTATGAATTCGTCAAACTGCTGCAGGCCGCCGGCGTCGATGTCAAATTTGCCATCCATCCGGTTGCCGGACGCATGCCGGGGCACATGAACGTTCTTCTCGCCGAGGCTGGCGTTCCCTACGACATCATCTTCGACATGGAAGACATCAACGATGCTTTCGCCTCGACGGATGTCGCATTGGTCATCGGCGCCAACGACGTCGTGAACCCGGCTGCCCGCACCGACAAGACATCGCCGATCTACGGTATGCCGATCCTCAACGTCGACAAGGCCCATCAGGTCTACGTCGTCAAGCGTGGACAGGGACGCGGCTATGCCGGGGTCGAGAACCTGCTTTTTTACGCTGACAACTGCAACATGGTTTACGGCGATGCCCAGGCCGTGCTGACCCAAATGGTTCAATCCATCAAGGAACTGGCAACAAAGGAGCCGGCCGCCGCCTGAAGTCGACGGTTATCTTCCTGTTCAACGAAAGAAACGGACATGACCTACGCGACCACCTACCCGTACACGGGTGAAATTCTCAAGACCTTTCCGAACGCCACGGACACGGAGGTCGGCCATGCCATAGATGCTGCCCACGCAGCCTTTCTCGCCTGGCGCGACACGTCGTTCGCGGAACGTGGCGCCGTGCTCCAGAAGGCGGCGAACCTTCTGCGCAAGGATGCCGATGCCTACGCCAAGCTTCTGACGCTGGAAATGGGCAAGCTTTTCACCGAGGCAAAGGCCGAGGTCGAACTGTCTGCGAAGATCTTCGAATATTATGTCAGGAACGCCGAATCCCTGTTGCGGCCTGAACTCTTGAAAGTCGCAGATCCGGCCGAAGGCGAGGCCGTGATCGTCTGCGAGCCGCTCGGCGTTCTGCTCGCCATCGAGCCGTGGAATTTCCCCTATTACCAAATCGCCCGGATCATCGCGCCGCAGCTCTCGGCCGGTAACACGATGCTTCTCAAGCACGCCTCCAACGTGCCGCAGAGCGCGGCGGCTTTCGAACGGCTGATGCATGAAGCAGGTCTGCCCGCCGGCGCCTTCACCAATCTCTATGCCACTCGCTCGCAGGTGGAGATGATCATCAACGACCCGCGCGTTCATGGCGTGGCGCTGACGGGGTCGGAGGATGCCGGCGCGGTCGTCGCGGCGCAGGCAGGCAGAGCGTTGAAGAAATCGACCATGGAGCTTGGCGGGGCCGACGCTTTTGTCGTTCTGGCCGACGCCGATCTGGAAAAGACTGTCAGATGGGCTGTCTTCGGCCGGCACTGGAACGGCGGCCAGGTCTGCGTCTCGTCCAAACGCATGATCATTGTCGACAAGGTCTATGACGAGTTTCTGGCGCGATACCGTCAAGGCGTCGCGAGCCTGAAGGCGGGTGATCCCTTCGCCCCCGAAACCACGCTCGCTCCGCTATCCTCGCAGGGCGCCGCTGACGACATCAGGGACAAGATCAAGCAGGCCGTCGCTCATGGCGCGAAGGCCGAGGAGGTCGGCCCTCCCGTCCCCAATCAGGGCGCGTTCGTGCAGCCGACCATTCTGACCGACGTCGGAGAGGATAATCCGGCCCGTTACTGGGAGTTCTTCGGCCCGGTATCGATGTTGTTCCGGGCGAAGGACGAGGAGGATGCGATCCGTATTGCCAATGACTCGCCATTCGGCTTGGGCGGTTCGGTGTTCACGTCGGACACGAAACACGGTGCGGAGGTCGCCAGGAAGATCTCGACCGGCATGGTGTTCATCAACCACCCGACCAAGGTCGAGGCGGACCTGCCATTCGGTGGGGTCCGGCGCTCGGGCTACGGACGTGAGCTTCTGGGCCTCGGCCTCAAGGAGTTCGTCAATCACAAACTCATTGACATCGTCGATATCGACGCCCGGTTCTGAAGAGGCTGTCATGGACAAGAGCATGAAGGCGGCAGTCGTCCGCGAATTCGGAAAACCGCTCGTTTTGGAAGAAGTTCCGGTGCCCAGGCCGGGTGCGGGACAAATTCTCGTCAAGATCGCAGCGACTGGTGTCTGCCACACCGATCTGCATGCCGCCGACGGCGATTGGCCGGTCAAGCCGAAACCACCCTTTATTCCCGGTCATGAGGGCGTGGGGCACGTCGTGGCGGTTGGTTCCGGCGTCAGGCATGTCAAGGAAGGCGACCGCGTTGGCGTTCCCTGGCTTTACACCGCCTGTGGCCATTGCAAGCACTGCCTCGGGGGCTGGGAAACGCTCTGTGAGGAACAGCAGAATACGGGGTATTCCGTCAACGGCAGCTTTGCTGAATATGTCGTCGCGGACCCGAACTTTGTCGGACATCTGCCGGAGAACGTCTCCTTCGTCGATATCGCGCCCATCCTTTGCGCAGGCGTCACTGTCTACAAGGGGCTCAAAGTGACCGACACCAAGCCTGGCGACTGGGTGGTGATTTCGGGGATCGGCGGGCTTGGCCATCTCGCTGTGCAATATGCGAAGGCCATGGGCCTGAATGTCATCGCCGTCGATATCGACGATGCCAAGCTCGACCTTGCCAAAAGGTTGGGCGCATCGCTCGCCGTCAATGCCAAAAAGGCCGATCCGGTCGCCTTCGTCAAGAAGGAGGCCCGTGGAGTCCAGGGCGTGCTCGTCACCGCTGTTTCGCCGAAGGCGTTCGAACAGGCACTTCATATGGTCGATCGTGGCGGCACGGTCTCGCTCAACGGTCTGCCGCCGGGCGACTTCCCCCTGTCGATCTTCGACACTGTTCTGAACGGAACAACTGTGCGCGGCTCGATCGTCGGCACACGGCTCGATCTCCAGGAAGCCCTCGACTTCGCTGGCGACGGCAAGGTCAAGGCGACGATCTCGACCGAGCGATTGGAGAATATCAACGACATCTTCGCCCGCATGCACGAGGGTGATATCCAGGGCCGTGTCGTCATCGACTTTGAGAAATAGACACCATGCAAGCCATGGTCCTGACAGTTAACGGCTCGCCGCTCGAATGGATCGAGCGGCCGGATCCTGTTCCCGGTCCCGGTGAGCTCCGTGTCCGTGTGGCAGCGTGCGGCGTGTGCCGGACCGATCTGCATGTAACGGATGGCGAGTTGCCCAATCCGCGCCTGCCGATCATTCCGGGTCACGAAATCGTCGGTTACGTCGATGCTCTCGGCGAGGGGGTTTCCGGGTTCCATATCGGTGAGCGAGTTGGCATTCCCTGGCTCGGTCATACTTGCGGGGCGTGTCCATATTGCCGGTCAGGGCATGAGAACCTTTGCGATGCGCCCGAGTTCACGGGCTACACACGTGACGGTGGCTATGCGACGATGGTGACTGCCGAAGCACAATTCACCTTTCCACTCGGCGGACCAGGCAACGACGTCGATCTCGCGCCACTTCTCTGCGCCGGGCTTATTGGCTGGCGCTCCCTCGTCATGGCGGGCGATGGCAAGCGTCTCGGTCTTTATGGCTTTGGCGCGGCGGCGCATATCATCGCCCAGATTGCCCGATGGCAAGGTCGCGACATCTACGCATTTACCAGGCCGGGCAATCTTGCCTCGCAACGTTTTGCACTCGATCTGGGCGCGCATTGGGCTGGCGGCTCCGACGAGACACCGCCGGAATTCCTTGACGCCGCGATCCTGTTCGCCCCCGTTGGCGCCCTTGTGCCTCAGGCACTCAGGGCGGTTCGCAAGGGAGGGCAAGTCGTCTGTGCCGGAATTCACATGAGCGATATTCCGAGTTTTCCTTATTCCCTGTTGTGGGAAGAACGGAAGGTTGTTTCCGTCGCCAATCTGACACGCAAGGATGCTCTGGAGTTTCTGTCTCTCGCCTTGCAAATCGGCGTCAAGACACAAATCACGACGTATCCATTGAGAGATGCCAATCGGGCGCTCTCCGATCTGCGCGCAGGCTGCTTCGATGGTGCGGCAGTGCTGGTGCCTCAGGCCGGAACCGGCAAACAGCTTGATCTCTCATGCGCCAATGGATGCAGACTGCATTTAAAGCAGGGCTATTAGCATAGATTCGGCAAGGCCGTAATCAGCGAGCGCCCAGGCCATGATCCTGATTATATTGTTGTGTTTGCCTGTCCCGCGCAAGGTCAGTTTGATCTATTACTAAAACATGCCAATTTTGTAGGAAATATTTCATTGTAGATACAATTGATCTCCTATACAAAGATGATGTGAGCCCGCCGCAAGCGGATTAGGGCAAATGATTTACGTGAAGGTTCTCGATCATGTCTGATACGCCTCATCTGACGTCCCTCGGCGATGAAGCCGCCCGCCAGCTTGCCAATGCGACCAAGACTGTGCCGCAGATGGTGTCGATCAGTCCGCGCTGGCTGGTGCATTGCCTGGAGTGGATGCCGGTTGAGGCAGGTATTCTCCGCGTTAACCGGGTCAAGAACGAGGAAAACGTCATTGTCGGCTGCTCCGGACGCGATGAACGCGAATTGCCGCAGACCTTCGTCGATTATGAACCTAACCCGCGTGAGTACATGTTGTGCGCGGTCAATACGGTGGTGGATGTCCACACGCGGATCTCGGACCTCTATTCTTCGCCGCACAACCAGATCTCGGAGCAGCTTCGCCTGTCGATCGAGGTCATCAAGGAACAGCAGGAAAGCCAGCTCATCAATTCCGAGGAATATGGTCTGCTGGCGAATGTGGCCAAGTCGCAGCGGATCGAAAGCCCCACCGGTTTGCCGACACCTGATGCGATGGACAGCCTTATCGCCAAGTGCTGGAAGGAGCCTGGATTTTTCCTCGCGCACCCCGACACAATTGCCGCATTCGGTCGTGAGTGCACCCGCCGCGGCGTGCCGCCGGCAACCATCACCATGTTTGGCTCGCCGTTCCTCAGCTGGCGTGGCATTCCGATTGTTCCGTCCGACAAGGTGCCGGTCGTCAATGGCAAGTCATCGATCATCCTGCTGCGTGTCGGCCAGCAGCGGCAGGGCGTAGTCGGTCTGTTCCAGCCGAACTTGCCGGGTGAACAGTCGATGGGCCTGTCGGTTCGCTTCATGGGTATCAATGATAAGGCGATCGCCTCCTATCTCGTGTCGCTCTATTGCTCGCTTGTGATTCTGACCGACGATGCGGCGGCAGTTCTCGAAAACATCGATATCACGCAGTTCCACACCTATGCCTGATCCCAACGCACCTGCAGATCTGACCAGCCCGCCAGGGATGCCGGATACGGCTGCGCTGGCGGAAATGGCAAATGCCTTCTTCCGGGCATTGCCGGGAAGTGCTGGGGCCTTTGGTCCGGCATCGCCCGCCCAACAACAACCGACTGCGCCGGCAGTGGCGGGGGCAGGCTTTGCCCCGCCATCTATGCCTGCACCGCCGATTCCGGCTGCCGCTCGCGTCGTTCCGACCGTGCCGGGACCGAGCCCGTTCGCGACCCTTCCGGTCTCGGCGGATCCCAATCTCGGCTCGATTGCCAACCAGAACCGCAGCTCCGAGCCGGGGCTCTATATAACAGGCTTTGCTGCACAGCGTCCGGAGGCTGCGTTGCGGCCTATCCCGTCGCTCGATCAGACATTGCCGAACGAGTCCGAGTTGAAGGAACTGCTTGCCGGACATGATCATCGTCCGGCATCGGGGCTGGCCATCCAGCAACCGGCAGGCGGTGGAACTGCTCCGAGCATCGGGCAGTCGTCGGGTGACCCCTATTTCCTGAAGCCCCTGCCGCAGCCACCAGCGGTGGCTCCGGCGGTCAAGGTGCCGCTGAACCAGCCTTCGACGCATGGGGAAGGTGCCGCCAGCTCTGGTGCAGGCTTCAACCCTTATCTGGTGCGTCAGGATTTTCCGATCCTCAATGAGCGCGTTAATGGAAAGCCGCTCATTTGGCTCGATAATGCCGCGACGACACAAAAGCCGCGCGCGGTCATCGACCGGCTAAGCTATTTCTACGAGCACGAGAACTCCAATATCCATCGCGCCGCCCACACATTGGCGGCGCGGGCGACGGATGCCTATGAGGCAGCGCGCGAGGAAGTGCGCCAATTCATCAATGCCGGCTCGACGGATGAAATCGTCTTCGTGCGTGGCACCACCGAAGGTATCAACCTTGTCGCCGAGACTTGGGGGCGCGCCAATATCGGGCCCGGCGACGAAATCCTGATCACCTGGCTGGAACACCACGCCAATATCGTGCCGTGGCATCGTCTGGCAAAGTCGGTTGGAGCCAAGCTCAAGGTCGCACCCGTCGATGACAATGGCGATATCATTGTTGAGGCTTTCGCGAGCCTGCTGACGCCACGTACAAAGCTCGTGTCGCTGACGCAGGTGTCGAATGCACTTGGCACCGTGACGCCGGCGGCGCTTCTGGTGGCGATGGCGCATGCGGCGGGGGCGAAAGTGCTCGTCGATGGCGCGCAGTCGGTTTCCCATATGCCGACTGATGTGCTGGCGCTTGATGCCGATTGGTTCGTTCTCTCCGGACATAAGGTGTTCGGCCCGACGGGCATCGGCGCGCTGTACGGCAAGAAGGCAATCCTCGATTCCATGCCGCCCTATCAGAGCGGCGGCAACATGATCGCGGATGTGACCTTCGAAGAGATCCGCTATCAGCCGCCGCCGTTTCTGTTCGAGGCGGGCACCGGCAATATCGCGGATGCCGTGGGTCTGGGCGCGGCGCTGGCATATCTCTCTCGTCTCGGCCTTCCGGCTGTGGCAGCGCACGAACATGCCCTCATTGAGGATTGTGTGCGGCAGCTGAAGACAATTTCGGACGTCAGGATCATCGGCAATCCGAAGGAGCGTGCTGGCGTTGTTTCCTTCATTGTTGATGGCATGAAGACCGAGGACGTTGGCAAGGCTCTGTCGCGTGATGGTATCGCCGTGCGCTCCGGACATCATTGTGCCCAGCCGATTCTGAGGCGCTTTGGGATTGAGAGCTCGGTGCGGCCGTCTTTTGCGGTCTACAACACGCATGAGGATATCGATGCGTTGATCCGCTCGGTCTGGCGCATCAAGGCAGGACGCTGAAGCTGTAACTGGGCGAGTGGCGCAAAAAGGGAGGGCTGATGACCAGGTTGCATGCAACCGTCGATGCCATTGGCGCTACCGCCCAGATCAAGGCCAATCCCAGCAGGAATAAAAAGCCGCCGATTGACTGGCGGCTTTATGAAGAGCACCCTTTCTGCACCGGCTCGGTATAGTTGGTATTTTTGACCTCTCGTTTTGTCTTGATCCGGATGAATGGATGGCCCTGCGCCCGTGTGGCGATCCTCTGTTCAAGCGCGGACCGGTCATCCGTGAGCAAGGCGCGCCTCGCCTTCTCCAAAGCCCGGCAGATCGCCCGCGATCGCGTGCATGAACCGGTAGGCGACCTCTTGGGCTGTTCGCCTTTGCTGGCGTAGATGCACCGTCTTGCGGGCATCGTTGACAAGACGCGTTCATGATTTGCTGTTTTCAGACAGCGTTTCATCGCAACCTGGTCTCCTGGGATGTGATAGGCTCAGGCCATCATTCATTTTTACCAGTCGGGGAGCATGGTCTTGCAAGCGGATAGTCCTGAAAACAACATGCGCAGCGAACTGCTCGACGATTTTTATGCGTCGGGCGACCTGGCGGTGGCGTTGCCCAAATATGAATTTCCTCAGCAGGAACACGCACCGCGCCATGTTTTTGCGTCAATCCGTGATGAACTGATGCTGGATGGCAATTCGCGGCAGAATCTGGCCACGTTCTGCCAGACCTGGGTGGATGACGAAATCCATGAGCTGATGAACCTGTCGATCGACAAGAACATGATCGACAAGGATGAGTACCCGCAGACTGCCGAGATCGAGAACCGGTGTGTCGCGATGCTGGCCGATCTGTGGCATGCGCCTGATCCCCGTGGTACGATGGGATGCTCGACAGTTGGGTCGTCAGAAGCCGCGATGCTGGGCGGTCTGGCCATGAAATGGCGCTGGCGCAAGGCGCGGCAGGCGGCGGGGCTTCCTGTGGACAGGCCCAACCTCATCTGCGGCCCGGTGCAGATATGCTGGCATAAATTCGCCCGTTATTTCGATGTCGAGCTGCGCGAAATTCCGCTTGAGGGCGACCGGTTATTGATGAATGTGGAGGAAGTGCTGAAACGCGTCGATGAAAATACCATCGGCGTGGTGCCTACTCTCGGTGTGACCTTTACCTGCCAGTATGAGCCGGTCAGGGAGGTCAGCGATGCGCTGGATCGATTGCAGGCTGAAACCGGCCTCGATATCCCCATTCATGTGGACGGCGCCAGTGGTGGTTTTCTGGCTCCTTTCTGTGCCTCCGACCTTGTGTGGGATTTCCGTCTGCCGCGTGTGAAGTCGATTAACACATCCGGGCATAAATTCGGCCTCGCCCCGCTGGGCGTGGGTTGGATCATCTGGCGGGAGGCCGCCGATCTGCCGGAGGAGCTGGTTTTCAACGTCAATTACCTCGGCGGCGATATGCCCAATTTCGCGCTGAATTTTTCCCGTCCGGGCGGACAGGTTGTCTCGCAGTATTATAATTTCCTCCGGCTGGGGCGGGAGGGATACACGAAAATCCAATCCGCCTGTTACGCCACCGCGCAATATCTGGCGAAGCAGATCGCGCAGATGGGGCCGTTCCACATCCTGTATGATGGAGACCCGGCCACCGGTATTCCGGCCTTGTGCTGGACCTTAAAGGACGGGGCCGGGATCGGTGGTTACACGCTCTATGATCTGGCGGATCGGCTGCGCAGCCGCGGCTGGCAGGTGCCGGCCTATTCCATGCCTGCCAATCGTGAGGATCTGGTGATCCAGCGTATTCTGGTGCGGCATGGGGTCAGCTTTGATCTGGCGACCCTGCTGATCGAGGATATCAGCCGCGCGGTGGATTTCTTTGCGAAACACCCGGTTTCAAGACCGATGACGCTGGAGGAAGCTGGTAGCTTCAACCATAACTGATCGGTCGCGCAGCACTCTCTTTGCCAACGGCATGGCGATGGCGGTGCAGATCAGTGCCATGACAATCAGGGCGGAGAAAGCGTCATCGTCGATCAGATGGGCCGTGCGCAGCATGTTGACGACGATGACCTCCATCAGCCCTTTGGTCTGGAGCAACGCCCCAAGGGCCAGACCAAAGCGCCACGACTCTCCGCCGATACGGCCCATCATGGCAACGCCTGTCATTTTTCCGATCACGGCAGACAGCATGGCGACCGCCAGCACGATCCAGAACTCGCTGGAATGTGGGTCGATGGAGGTGCGAAGCCCTGTCAGCATGAAGAAAAACGGCATCAGCAGAGTGATACAGGTGGATTCCAGCCTGACCAGCAGCTCTCCCCGCATTGAGAGGGGAATCGTCGCACCCGCCATAAAAGCACCGAGAATATATTGAAGCCCCAGCCACTCGGTCAGTAATCCAGATGCGAGCGCATAGGTTCCGGCCACGGCCATAAGACGGTCTTCATGCCCCAGCAGCCATGGAGAGGCACGGCGCATCAGTTTCGGCAGCCCGAGAAACCAGATCGGACCGACCAGCAGGATCAGCAGAAACCGGTGATCGCTTCCGGCTGCAAGTAACAGCGCGAGCAGAATCCACAATCCGGCATCATTGGCGGCTGCAATCCGCAGCGCGCTTTGACCAAGGCGAGAGGAGGAGAGGCCATTTTCCCGCAGGATTGCTGCCAGAACCGGCAAAGCGGTTACGCCGGCGGAAATTCCTGTGGCAGCAGCCAGCGGAAAGGAAAACCCGCATGCCAGCCCGGCAGCGCTCCCCAGTATGGTTGGCACCAGAATGCTGCCTGTGATCAGTCTGATCAGCAGCCCCGGCCGGTCGCCTGAATTGTCGCCGCGCATGCTGCCGGGGGTCAGATGCAGACCGGCCACGAAACCGAACAGAAGTACGGCGATTGTCGCCAGACCGCTGAGTGCGCCAAGGCTGGTGCTGTTGAACAGCCATGCAGAGGCGTGAGGAAAAAAACGCCCGAACAGGCTTGGGCCGAGGACGATACCGGACAGGATCTGCAAGACCGCCAGCGGCACGATGCGTTGCAATCTCAGGCCGTGCCATACCAGGACCGGCCCTGCCACAATGATCAGACTCTGGATCAGCAGCAGGGCAATGGGTGACATAAGGTCAGTGGTCCGGTTGTCTGGCGTGCAGGGGGCAGTAGGCCGGTGGCGTAGTGCTTATTGCAGAAATGGATTGCTTTTCCGTTCTGCACCGAAGGTGGAGCCTGGTCCATGGCCGCAGAGAAAGGCCACTTCATCTCCTAACGGAAGCAGCTTCGTGTGAATGGAGTTCAGAAGCTCATCAGGGTTGCCATAGGGAAAATCGGTCCGCCCGACAGAACCTTGAAACAGCACGTCGCCGACAATGGCGAAATGCGCGGGATGGATCAGGACGATATGGCCTGGCGTATGACCGGGGCAGTGCAGAACCTGAAACACATGTCTGCCAATGGAGAGTGTATCCCCTTCCTCCAGCCAGCGGTCAGATGTGGCATTTTTCATGCCCGGAATCCCGTAGGCAGCGGATTGGCGGGCGATGTTCTCCATCAGGAACTGATCACGCCGGTCTGGTCCGGAAACTGGCACAGTCAGACTGGAGCGGTTCTGAAGAGCTGTTTTCAGATCCTCCACCCCGCCTGCGTGATCCAGATGTCCGTGAGTCAGCCAGATACCTTCAACCAGAACGCCGTGATGGTCGATGGCCGCCATGATGGAGGCGGCGTCTCCACCGGGATCAATCACGACACCCCGATTGGTTTCCTCATCCCAGAGCAATGTGCAGTTCTGCTCGAAAGGGGTTACCGGAATGACCATCAGGCGCAGCCCGGGCGGAGGGGAAGGGAAATTCTGGCTCATGTTGCTATGGCACCTGCATTGCGTACGGGTGATCGGCTGAGCGGATAACGCCGGAACAGTTGAATATCATATGGAAAAATGACCGCTACCTGGGCGGGGTGGAGGTCCGGGCGGGAATCGAACCCACATTCACGGATTTGCAGTCCGCTGCATCACCACTCTGCCACCGGACCATCAAGCATTCAGGGCAGGGGCTGGCTTATGTCCTGTGCTCCTGGCATGGTCAAGAGGGGTTTCTGTAAAACCCGGCGTGTCATGATGTGAAACCATCCCGAAGGTGTGGCATGCAGGCCATGGCGCTTCTACGCCCGGGCGGCTATCATGAGGACGCAATAACGGTCATGGATCGTCGCCAATGGATAACGCAGCCCCTGTTTATTCCGCCGCTCCTAAGGAGTTTCAGCCGCCTCCGACAGATGCGCGGGCCTTGATGGTTGACGGGCAGATACGTCCGAACCGGGTGACTGATCCTCGTATTCTGGCGGCCATGCGCCATCTGCCGCGGGAGCATTTTCTGCCCGAACATCTGGCCGAGTTCGCCTATATTGATGATGACATTCCCCTATCCGATGACAGGGTGATGCTGAAACCGCTGATCACGGCCCGCCTGCTGCAACTGGCGGCTCCGGTCGCAGGGGAGCGTTGTCTGGTGATCGGGGCGGGGACCGGTTACGGCGCTGCCATTCTGGCGTCCTGTGATGTCTCTGTGGTAGCGCTGGAAGAGGATGATACGCTGCGCGCCGTGGCCCGGACTGCGCTTGGGCGCCATGCTTCGGCGGTCAATCTGGTTTCAGGGAAGCTGGAGGCCGGATGCCCGGAGCATGCGCCATGGAATCTGATTCTGATCGAAGGTGCCGTAGCCTCCATTCCGGAGGCTGTCGTATCGCAGCTTCGGAAAGATGGCCGTCTGGTCACCGTGCTGCGTCCGGAAGGTGGGCCAGGCAAGGCGGTGGTGGTTGAGCAGGGAACCTCCGGGCCGGTCTGGGTCGAATCATTCGACTGTATGACGCGCTTGTTACCGCAATTTCGGGCTGTCCCTGCTTTTTCGTTTTGACAGCCGGGGTATCTGCTGCGTCCGGTATCGGATGCAGAGGAAAGCAGCCGCATAACGGGCGGTCTGTAAGAACAAGGGTCTAGAGATGACGTTGCGTAGTGCTTTGATGCTCGGAGTGGTAGTTTTTGAGGGGTTGGCCGTTTTTGCAGGCTCCGCTCAAGCTCGCCCGCCGGTGACGCTCAGGGAGGCCCTTGCGGCGGCTTACTCTACCAATCCAACGCTGCTGGCGGAACGGGCGAAGCTGCGTTCGACCGATGAAAACGTGCCTGCCGCCCTGTCCGGCTGGCGGCCGACGATAACGGTGGCGGCACAGCCGGGATATGGGTTCGGTCAGCTTGCTTTTGGCGCGTTTGGCGGGTCCCTGGATCAGCTCCGCAGGCAGGAACGCCCATTTTATACTGTGCAGGGTACTTTCAGCCAGCCGATCTATCAGGGCGGCAAGGTGACGGCGCGCACCCATCAGGCCGAGGATACGGTCATGGCGGAGCGCGCAAGGCTGATCGATACCGAACAGACCGTGTTCATGAACACGATCAATGCCTTTACTTCCGTGGTCCAGCAGCAGCAGTTGCTGGCCATTAATATCAATAATGAATCGGTTCTGGCCCGGCAGTTGCAGGCGACGAATGATCGCTTCAGAGTGGGTGAAATCACCCGTACCGACGTGGCGCAGGCCGAGGCGGCACTGGCTCAGGCCCGCGCCCTGCGCCAGACGTCTGAAGGCAATCTCCAGACGGCGCGGGCGACCTATCGCCAACAGGTGGGCGCATTGCCGGAAGCACTTGATGCACCGCAGCCGTTGAAACTGCCTGCGAAGGATCAGGATGCGGCGACGAAGCTTGCGGCCGTGAACAATCCAAAGGTCATTGCTGCGCTATATGATAATGCAACGGCCAAGGATAATATCGATGTCCAGTACGCAGCCCTGATGCCGACTCTGACCTTGCAGACCACCGGGTTCCAGATGGTTGGCTCATCCCAGAAAGGCTATGAGTCCACTGGTGGCACCGTTGCTCTGGCAGCGCAGATCCCGATCTATCAGGGCGGTTCGGAATATGCGTCCATTCGTCAGGCAAGACAGGCGGAGCAGCAATCCCGCAAGCAGGTCGATGATGCACGTCGCACAGCCGTGCAGCAGGCTACCTCGGCCTGGCAGACCCTGATCGCGGCCCGCGCTGCGATTCAGAGCCAGCATGCTCAGGTTCGTGCCAATGAGATCGCGGTGGAAGGTGTCGAACGGGAAGCGCTGGTCGGCAGCCGCACCACCTATGACGTTCTGCTGCAACAGCAGAACCTGCTGCAATCCAGAACCAATCTGGTGAACAGCCTCGCCTCGCTGATCAATGCATCCTACGGCGTGGCGCAGGCGGTCGGGCAACTGAATGCCAGGGATCTCAATCTGCCGGTGCCGCTCTATGATGAGACGGCCTATTACAGGGCCGTCAGAAATCGCTGGTTCGGTGCGGGTGATGAGGCGGTTCACCAGCCGGGTCGGTAAAAGCAGCACATTCTTTCTGTCACTATGTTCGACGGGCGGAAGGGCAAAGGATCATGCCGTTCCGCCCGATCTGTATGGGAGGACTGATCACCATTGTCCTGCGATGATGGCACGGGCCATCAGTTGAGCATGTGGACCGGTTTCCCAGCCTGATTTCATCGTGTATGAACGCCGCATGCTGAGCAAGAATTTCGATCATGCTGCCAATGAGCAGCGTATTTATGCGGGCTGGGAACATGGCGGCGCTTTTGCTGCCAATCCCGAGTCCTCTGCCACACCTTTTACCATCATGATTCCCCCGCCCAACGTGACGGGCAGCCTTCATATGGGGCATGCGCTGACGTTTACGTTGCAGGATTCTCTGGTCCGCTGGCGGCGTATGCAGGGGCGGGACGTGTTGTGGCAGCCCGGCACTGATCACGCGGGCATTGCAACCCAGATGGTGGTAGAGCGTCTGCTGGCGTCCGAAGGTTCGCCGGGCCGGCGTGAGATGGGCCGCGATGCTTTTCTGGAGCGCGTCTGGCGCTGGAAAGCGGAAAGCGGCGGTCATATCACCAATCAGCTTCGTCGTCTTGGTGCTTCGCTCGACTGGGGGCGGGAGCGTTTCACCATGGATGACGGGCTTTCCGCCGCCGTGCGGGATGTCTTCGTGACGCTGTACCGGCAGGGCCTGATCTATCGTGACCGGCGGCTGGTGAACTGGGATCCCCAGCTTCAGACCGCCATTTCCGATCTGGAAGTGGAAAGCCGGGAGGTGCGTGGGAATCTCTGGCATATCCGCTATCCGCTGGAGGACGGGGAGGGCAGCATCATCGTTGCCACGACCCGTCCGGAAACGATGCTGGGTGACAGCGCCGTTGCCGTCCATCCGGAGGATGAGCGTTACACGGCCCTGATCGGGAAATGTGTGATCCTGCCGCTGACCGGTCGTCGTATTCCGATTGTTGCGGATACGTATTCTGATCCGGAAAAGGGCACCGGCGCGGTGAAAATCACCCCGGCGCATGACTTCAACGACTTTGCCGTTGGTCGCCGTCACGATCTGCCGATGCCGTCCATCATGGATCGCGAAGGACGGATCACGCTGGCCGAGATTACCTGTGCCGAAGCGGCAGATATCGCCGATCCGGCTTTTGTCACCGGGCTTGAGGGGCAGGAGCGGTTTGCCGCCCGCAAGGCGATTGTGGCGCGTCTGGAGGAAATGGGTTTCCTCGAAACGATCGAGCCGCATACCCATCAGGTTCCCCATGGCGACCGCTCTGGCGTGCCGATTGAGCCGCTGCTGACCACACAATGGTTCTGCAATGCAGCCGAGCTGGCGAAACCGGCCGTGGCCGCGGTGGAGTCTGGTGATACGCGTTTCGTCCCCAAGCAGTGGGAAAACACATTCTTCGCCTGGCTGCGGGATATTCAGCCCTGGTGCATCAGCCGTCAGCTGTGGTGGGGGCACCGGATACCTGCCTGGTATGCGCCTGATGGAAGCGTCTATGTGGCCGCGACGGCTGAGGAAGCGCAGGCTGCCTATGGTGGCAGCGAGACCCTGACGCAGGATGAGGACGTGCTGGACACGTGGTTCTCCTCTGCTCTGTGGCCGTTCAGCACGCTGGGATGGCCTGAGGATGACTCGATCCTCTCCCGCTATTATCCCACCGATGTGCTGATCACCGGCTTTGACATCATTTTCTTCTGGGTTGCCCGGATGATGATGATGGGGCTGCACATGCAGAAACAGGTGCCGTTCCGCGACGTCTATATTCATGGTCTGGTCCGTGATGAGCGTGGCCAGAAAATGAGTAAATCCAAGGGGAACGTGATTGATCCTCTGGCATTGATCGAAGCGCATGGTGCCGACCCGATGCGTTTTGCCATCTGCCTGCTGGCCGGGCCGGGGCGCGATATCAAGCTTGGTCCGAAGCGGGTGGAAGATGCCAGCCGCTTCGTCACGAAGCTTTGGAATGCATCCGTGTTCTGTGAACGGAACGGCGTGAAGCCAGAGCCGGACTTTGATCCCGCGACCGTTACGTTACCTCTGTCGCGGTGGATTCTGGCCAGCGCGGATGATGCCGTCCGGGCAGCGACGCAGGCTCTGGAAGCGTATCGTTTCGACGACTATGCCGCCACCTGTTATCGCTTTGTCTGGAACACTTTCTGTGACTGGTTCGTCGAGCTGGCGAAGCCAATTCTGCTGGCCGCCGATACCCCGGAAGCTGCCGAGATCAAGGCTGTTGCCGCCCATGTGCTGGGTGTGGTGCTGCGCCTGTTGCATCCCGCCATGCCCTATGTGACGGAAACGCTGTGGGATCATTTTGGCTACGGGCCGGAATTCAGCCTGATCCGTGCGCCATGGCCGGAGGTTGGCGTCAGCGATCCGGCGCGGGAGGCAGCGCGTCAGGAGATCGACTGGCTGGTGCGCCTGATCGGGGAGGTCCGCACCGTCCGTAATGAGATGAACGTGCCGCCTTCAACCCTGACCCCGATCCTGCTGAAAGATGCGGCAGCGGAGACCGTGGCGCGGGCGGAGCGCTGGCGCGATCAGATTGCCCGGCTGGCCCGTGCTTCATCCGTGACATCGCTGGAGGGAGCCCTGCCGAAAGGCAGTGCCCAGGCTGTGCTGGATGAAGCCATTATCGTCATTCCTCTGGAGGGGGTGATCGATCTGGACGCCGAGCGGACACGTCTGACGCGGGAGCGCGACAAGGCGCGGGATGAGGCCGCAAAAGTAGTCCGCAAGCTTGAGAATGCTGATTTCGTCGCCCGCGCGAAGCCGGAGGTCGTGGAAGAAAACCGTGACCGGCTGGCAGCGCTGGAGGCCGATATCGCCCGTCTCGGTGCGGCGCTGGAACGGCTTTAGAAGCCTCTTTCGTGCCTTTATCTGCCTGTCTGTTGGCAAAGTGGACAGGCAGGCGACCGGAAAGAAATGAAGTTCGGCCAGAAAAAGCCGAATTTGCCTGTGATGATGCTTTCACGTCGGGCTGCCACGCTTTAGGTTCGCCCCGCCGGTGGATGGAACAGACATGACGGAACAGCCAGTTTATAAACGCGTCCTCCTGAAAGTGTCGGGGGAGGCGCTGATGGGCAGCCGCGAATACGGGCTGGACAAGACGATGGTGCAGACCATTGCCAACGACATTGCCGATGTCGTGGCATTCGGTGTTGAAGTCTGTCTGGTGATTGGCGGTGGCAATATTTTCCGCGGCGTCTCTGCCGCAGCCAGCGGCATGGATCGTGCCCAGGGTGATTATATCGGCATGCTGGCAACGGTCATGAATGCGCTGGCCATGCAGGCAGCGCTGGAAAAGCTGAACGTGCCGACCCGGGTTCAGTCGGCCATTCCAATGTCCAGCGTTTGTGAGCCTTATGTCCGCCGCCGTGCCCAGCGACACATGGAAAAAGGCCGGGTGGTCATTTTCGCTGCCGGAACCGGCAATCCGTTTTTCACCACCGATACGGCAGCGGCTTTGCGGGCTGCCGAGATGGGCTGTAACGCCCTGCTGAAAGGAACGCAGGTCGATGGTGTCTATGCTGCTGATCCGCGTAAAAACCCGGATGCGGAGCGGTACAGCGAACTGACCTATCTGGATGTACTGAGCCGTGACCTGTCAGTGATGGATGCAGCGGCGATCAGCCTCAGTCGCGAAAATCATCTTCCGATCATCGTGTTCAATATCCACGAAACCGGGGCTTTCGGACGCGTCATCCGTGGTGAAGGCCGTTTCACGCGGATCGTGGAAACTCAGTAAAACCACCTACCGGCTCCATCGCCTGACTTTTGGCCGGTCATACCGGTCAGAAAAAGGCCCAGAATGAAAGAGGAAGCGACCATGGCCGCCGATCTCAATACGCTGAAGCAGGATCTGACCCGTCGTATGGATGGGGCACTGGAAACATTGCGCCGTGAATTTGCCGGGCTTCGCGCCGGTCGCGCCAGCCCGGCCCTGCTGGAGCCGGTGCGGGTCGATGCTTATGGCAGCGAGGTTCCGCTGACACAGGTCGGCAATATCGGCGTGCCGGAAAGCCGGATGCTGACAGTACAGGTCTGGGATCGATCTCTGGTCAGCTCGGTTGAAAAGGCGATCCGCGATTGTGGGTTGGGCCTCAATCCCCAGACGGAGGGTCAGCTGATCCGCGTGCCACTGCCCATGCTGACGGAAGAGCGTCGTAACGAGTTGGCAAAAGCGGCCGGGCGCTATGCCGAGAGCACCCGTGTCGCGATCCGCGCCGTGCGTCGGGATGGCATGGATCAGATCAAGGGGCATGAGAAAAAGAGCGAGATCGGCGAGGATGAGGCCAAAACCTGGTCTGATGAGGTTCAGAAGCTGACCGATCAGTACATCAAGCGTGTGGATGACGCGTTGGTCGAAAAAGAAAAAGATATCCGTCAGGTCTGACGGGTCTGTTTCAGGGCATCCTTCATTGATCTTCCAGAAAAAAACCGTTCATGCGCCTGATCTCGCGCCTGCCTCGACGATGGAGGCAAGCGTGCTGGCGGATGGTGCTGCGCCTTTACCGGTGCATATTGGCATCATCATGGACGGAAATGGCCGTTGGGCTGCTGCCCGTGGACTGCCGCGCATTGCCGGCCATCGGGCGGGTGCGCAGGCTGTGCGCCGGGTGGTGCAGGCCGCGATTGAGGCCCGCATCGGCTGGCTGACGCTCTATGCGTTTTCCAGTGAGAACTGGCGGCGTCCAGCGGGGGAGGTCACTGACCTGACCGGGCTATTGCGTCATTATATTCGCAGCGAAATTAACGAACTGGCGGAAAACGGAGTTCGCCTGCACATTATTGGGGACCGCTGCCGGTTTTCGCAGGATATTCAGAACGATCTGGCGCAGGCAGAAAGACGGACGGCCGATAATACCGTCCTTAATCTGGTGATTGCGCTGTCTTATGGTGCCCGGGCAGAGATTATCAATGCCGTACGCAGCGCGGCAGAGGCTCTGGCGGCAGGTCATATGGTGCCGGAAGCGCTTGATGAGGCATTGTTTTCCTCCTTTCTCTCCACGGCAGGTATGCCCGATCCTGATCTGATCATCCGGACCAGCGGGGAAAGGCGGTTGTCCAATTTCCTGCTCTGGCAGGCAGCCTATGCCGAGCTGGTATTTATGGATGTGCTGTGGCCGGATTTTGCGTCCGTGCATTTTCAGGAGGCCCTGGCCGAGTTTGGTCGACGCGAAAGGCGCTTCGGTGCCCGTCCGCTATGAGCACCAGCACCTTATGAGCTATGAGGGGACAAGATGACCGGGCAGGCGACGAATGCGGCCTCATCGTCGTCTGGAAAATGGCGTGATTTGCGCCTGCGTTTGCTGTCGGCGGCAGTTATGGCCCCGCTTGCCTTGGCCTGTCTGTATGAAGGCAGGCTGTTCTGGGCAGTGCTGATGGGTATTGCCGCTCTTGGCATCTCCCTTGAGTGGGTCCGGCTCTGCGGGGCGAAGGAGCGAGCCTGGCCGGGCAGTGGTGTTCCCCTCTTCATCCTGCTGGGTGGAGGAATTGCTGTTGCTCATCACGTCGTTACCGGTCTGATCGTCCTGCTGATAGGCGGGGCTTTGATCGTGTGGCTGGGCAGGGCGGCACGGCATCCGCTGACGCTTGGTGCGGGGGTGCCTTATCTGGGGGCATGCCTGTTGACGCTGATCTGGCTGCGCTACGACCCGGTGGTGGGCAGGGCCAATGTTCTGTTTCTGGTCATCAGCGTCTGGGCCAGCGATATTGGAGCCTATCTTGCGGGACGTCTGATCGGGGGAGCAAAGCTCGCTCCCTCCATATCACCCGGCAAGACATGGAGCGGTGCTGTTGGTGGCGTTGTGGCTGCGATGGGGACGGGGCTGGCCATTGCGCCGGTGCTGCATTCCGGGCCTGCTATCGGCGCGCTCTGGGTTGCCTGTCTGATCGCGGTGGTGTCACAGGGTGGCGATCTTCTGGAGAGCGGCTTGAAACGCCGTTTTGGAGTCAAAGATTCCGGAACACTGATTCCGGGTCATGGTGGTCTTCTGGACCGTCTGGATGGGTTGCTGACGGCGGCGCCAGTGGTGGCTGTGCTGGCGGCGTTGTTGGGGCGAGGAGTGGCAGTGTGGCAATAACCAGACGGGCAGTGGTTCCGGGTCTGAAAGATCAGGTCGATGAGGCGGCAGGTCCGCGCTCGATCACCATTCTTGGTAGTACCGGCAGCATTGGAACACAAACCATTGAGTTGCTGGGGGATCGCCGTCGCTATCAGGTGAAAGCGTTGGTGGGCGGAAAAAATGCCGCTTTGCTGGCGGATCAGGCGCTGGCGCTGGGGGCGGAGCTGGCCGTGATTGCCGATCAGGATTCCTATCCGGTGTTGAAGGAGCGTCTGGCAGGCAGTGGTATTGCCAGTGGCTGCGGTCCTGATGCGGTGGTCGAGGCCGCTGCGCTGGAGGCTGACTGGACCATGGCGGCGATCACAGGTGCTGCCGGATTGCCACCGACACTGGAAGCCATCAGGCGCGGCCGGAGCGTTGCTCTGGCCAATAAGGAGGCGCTGGTCTGTGCGGGCGATGTAATGTTGCGTGCGGTCGAGCAGGCTGGAGCAACCTTGCTGCCGGTTGATTCCGAGCATAATGCAATTTTTCAGGCGCTGGCTGATGGCAACATCACACGACTGGACAAGATCGTCTTGACGGCATCCGGCGGGCCTTTCCGGACCGCGAGCCTTGAGGAGATGAAAGCAGCGACACCGGAACGGGCCTTGAAACATCCGGTCTGGTCGATGGGGGCCAAAATCTCCATCGACAGCGCGACCATGATGAATAAAGGTCTGGAAATCATTGAGGCTGCAAGATTATTTTCTCTGACTGAAGATCGTATCGGTGTGTTGGTCCATCCGCAATCGGTGGTGCATGGGCTGGTTTATTATCAGGATGGCAGTGTTCTGGCGCAGCTTGGATCACCGGATATGCGGATTCCGATCGCCCATACGCTCGCATGGCCAGGGCGGGTAGAAACACAGGCGCGGCGCCTTGATCTGGCAGCTGTGTCGCGGCTCGATTTCGAGGAGCCTGATGTGGTCAGATTTCCCGCTCTGCGTCTGGCCCGCGAAGTTCTGCGTGCCGGGGGAGGCGCTCCGGCGATCTACTCGGCTGCCAATGAGATCGCAGTGGATGCATTTTTGAATAAACGCATTGGCTTCCTGGATATTGCTGAGACAGTGGATAAAACACTTCAGCATCTGGGCGCCCCTGCCGTGGAAACGCTGGAAGCAGTGTTCGCGGTTGATGCAGAAGCCCGCCGGGTTGCGGCATCCCTGACGCAGTCCTGCGCCGCCTGAGACGAAAAAGAGGCTTTTATGCTGTCTGAAACCATCCGCACTGTCCTGTCTTTCGTTGTCGTTCTGGGCGTGCTCGTATTCGTCCACGAGATGGGCCATTATCTGGCCGCCCGGATCAGCGGTATTTATATCGAAGCCTTCTCGATTGGCTTCGGTAAGCCATTGGTGAAATGGCGGGATCGGCGGGGCTGTGAGTGGCGGCTGTGCTGGCTGCCGCTGGGCGGATACGTGAAGATGTACGGCATGGAGCGTCCGGGTGAAAATCCGGGTGCAGATCAGTCAGGTCATGCCGGCTCCCCGCCTGTGCATCCGCCTCGGCCTGGGATGGCTTTTTTTGAAAAATCAGTTGGTTCGCGGGCATTTGTAGTAGCTGCTGGACCGCTGGCCAATGCTCTTCTGGCGATTGTGCTGTTTGCGGCGCTGTTCATGACGGCAGGGCGGCAGATTCCTTTGCCGGTGGTCGGAGAGGTGCTGCCTCAATCCGCTGCAGCTGAGGCAGGACTTCAGCATGATGACCGTATCGTTGCTATTGACGGTATGCAGGTCAGCCGGTTCGAGGATATCCAGCATTCTGTGGTGGAGCACCCGAACCAGCGTCTGGTTCTGAGCGTCGAGCGGGGCGGGAAGGAAATCACCATCCCGGTGACGCCCCATGCCAAGGTGACGGACGGCCTCACGATCGGTGTTCTGGGGATCGGTGCCGGTGCCGTGACTGTGGAGCGTATGGCGCCGGGGCAGGCCATTGTTCAGGGTGTGGTACAGACATGGACGGAAACCGGGAATATCCTCTCCGGCGTCTGGCAGATGATCACCGGTCAGCGCAGCGCGAAAGAGTTGGGTGGCCCGCTGGCTATCGCACGGATTTCCGGGCAGGTGGCGCAGTTGGGTGTCCCAAGCCTTATTTCCCTGATGGCATTGCTGTCGATTAATCTTGGCCTGATCAATCTCTTCCCGATCCCCATTCTGGATGGAGGACACCTCGTGTTTTTCCTGATCGAGGCGATCCGGGGACGGCCGATGCCACCCCATGCACAGGAATATGGCCTGAAAGCGGGATTTTTGCTTCTGGCGACCTTGTTCATCTTTGTGACATGGAATGATCTGGCGCGGATGGGTTTGTTTCACTGGTTTTCCCATCTGATCGGCTAAAGCTATGGGGAGCGTTCTCTCAAAGACGCAGTCCGTGCTGAATATTCCGAATGTGCACAGTGTGATGCAAGTCGCTATAGCGTGTTGCGCTGCACTGGGGTAGCTAGGCCAGCTGATGGTCCGGCGGCCTGTGCTCCGACCATGCTCAATGATCTGTATGGTTGCCCTGTCTGCGGCAACTCGTTCGAGGGGGTACGCCTTGAGATTGAATCGTGCTGCGTTGCTCGCCACGACCTGCCTGTTGCCGATGGCGCTGGATCGCGTCGCGATGGCGCAGACAGGGCGTAATTCATCAGGAGCTGTGCCGCCCCATGCAGGAGGAAAGCGGCAGGCTTATCCGGTCAAGGCTGCCTCCCGTTCCGGTTTGATCGAAACAATCCAGATCGAGGGTAATCACCGGATCGAAACCGGCACGATTTTGTCATATATGGCTGTGCAGCCCGGTGACCCGTTTGATCCGGAGCGAATCGATCACAGCCTCAAGACCCTGTATGCGACCGGTCTGTTTTCCGACGTGAAGCTGGACCGCCAGGGGAATACTCTTGTCGTGAAGCTCGTTGAGAACCCGATTATCAACCGGGTTGCCTTCGAGGGGAACCACAAGCTGACCGATGAACAACTGCGCAAGATCGTGCAGCTTCGCCAGCGTGCTGTGTTCACGCCTCTTCAGGCTCAGGCTGACCGTCAGGCCATTCTGGCCGCCTATGCGGGCAGCGGGCGGTTCGCCGCTTCTGTCGAGCCGAAGATTGTGCGTCTGCCTGATAATCGTGTGGATGTGATTTATGAAATCACGGAAGGTGACGCCACGCTGATCAGCCGTATCGCCTTTGTCGGCAACAAGGCCTTCAGTGAAGGCCGCCTGCGGGAAGTGGTGGATAGCCGTGAAACGCGCTGGTGGCGGTTCCTGTCCAGTTCCGACACGTATAATCCTGAACGGATCAACTACGACAAGGAACTGCTTCGCCGCTTCTACCTTCAGAACGGCTATGTCGATTTCAAGGTCCGCGACGCCCATGCGGAACTGTCGCAGGATCGCAAATCCTTTTTCATCACCTATGTCGTGGATGAAGGGGAGCGCTACAAGGTCGGCAAGATTACGGTTGAATCGAAGCTGCGCCATGTGAAGGGCGATACGCTGCTGGGTGATATCACTTTGCGCAGTGGTCACTGGTATGACGGTGATGCGGTGGAGCAATCGGTTCAGGCCATCAGCGATGATGTGCAGAACCGTGGATATGCCTTCGTTCAGGTCAAGCCTCGTATCCTGCGTCATCCCGAGACTCATATCGTTGATCTGGTGTTTGACGTGACTGAGGGGCCGCGTGTCTATGTCGAGCGGATCGACATCAGCGGTAATACCCGCACCAAGGACAAGGTCATCCGTCGCGAATTCCGCCTTGCGGAAGGCGATGCCTACAATGCCGCCAATGTGCGCCGCAGCCGTGCCCGGCTTGAAAATCTGGGTTATTTCAACTCGGTTGATATCTCCCAGTCTCCGGGCAGCACGGCGGACCGGGTGGTTCTGAACGGGCGTGTCTCGGAAAAATCCACGGGTGAACTGACCCTTGGCGGCGGTTTCTCGACCACGGCTGGTGCATTGCTGAACGTTGGTCTGCGTGAACGCAACTTTATCGGTTCAGGTATTGACGCCGGTATCAGCGGCGTCATCGCCCAGGCACAGAGCCAGGCCAATTTGAACGTGACCGATCCTTACTTCCTGGATCGGAATCTGGTCGCAGGTGTTGATCTGTATCACACCTCTCTTGATAACCGGTACACCGGTATCGCGTTGTATAGCGAGCGCAGGACGGGTGCTTCGGCCCGGATGGGATATGCGTTCAACGAACATCTGCGCCAGAGCTGGGATTACTCGATCACCACCCGTTCTGTTTATAATGTGGCGACCAATGCGAGTATCTTTATTCGCGATCAGGTCGGATCATCCCTGCTGTCGCAGATTGGACAGACTTTTACGATTGATTATCGTGACAGCGTGGTGAACCCCCATACCGGCTTTGTCGTCCGGTTTGGTCTTGATTACGCCGGTATCGGCGGTGGCGTGAATTATGTCCGTGGCAAACTGGACGGCAGCTATTACATCCCGCTGGATTATTTCTCCGGCAATCACCTTTGGGGGATCGCTCTGACGGCCGGGGCGGGATATCTCTATTCTCCGGATGATAATGAACGCATCATCGACCACTTCTTCATGGGCGGCGCCAATCTCCGCGGCTTCATGTCGGGTGGCGCTGGTCCGCATGACTCGGTCTCCCGCGATAGCCTTGGTGGTCGTTTGCTGGTGACCCAGTCTACGGAGCTACGGTTCCCGCTCCCGATTTCTGCCGATCTCGGCCTGTCCGGTCGCGCTTTCGTGGATATCGGCAGTCTGACACAGGCGGCCAATAAGCGCACTGCTGCTGCGTTGGCCTCCATGGGCGGCAGTCCCGGCCAGTTAAACGATGATGGCATCATCCGTGTGGGTGCCGGTGTCGGCGTGTCCTGGCAAACGCCTTTCGGCCTTATCAATCTTGACGTGGCGGCCCCAGTGTCTAAGGGACCCTACGATCAGACCCAGATTTTCCGCTTCGGTTTCGGCACGAGGTTCTAGTGCAAACAAAACGTCAGACGTTCGCTTCCGCCCTGCTGGCTGCGGCGATTATCCTGCCTTCCGCTCCTCTTTGGGCGCAGGGCTACTTTATACCGGGACAGCAGAAAGGCGCTGCAGCCGGACCCGGGCCGCGTGCCCGTCCTGCTGCCCCTCCTGTGCAGGCTCCCCCGTCCTCTGACGAGATGGCCGGGCAGCCGCAGGAGCAGGGTGAACCGCCTCTGCCGCAGATTCCGCTGCCACCGGTGCCGGAGCTTCCCAAGCTGACCAAGGGCACTCAGCCCCCCGCTGCAATTGTCGGTGTTCTGGGTGTGCCGGAAGTCATGCGTGGCTCGACCGCTGCCCAGCAGGTGGAGCGGGTGATCGGGGGGCGCCGCAACGAACTGGCGGCTGATGCGCAGAAGGAACAGCAGGTTTGGCGACAGATGCAGCAGCAGATCCAGGCGGATCGTGGCAAGCTGTCAGTCGATCAGCTACGCAACCGTGAGCGTGCGTTGCAGGAACGTGTGCAGGAAGCCCAGCGGAAATTCCGTGACCGCAACCGCACCATCCAGTTGGCCGCACAGGTTTCGCTTGGCCAGATCGAGCGTACCCTGATCGCGGTTATCCGTCAGGTGGCAGAAAGCCGGAACATGAATCTGGTTCTGCACCGTGCGCAGGTCGCGTTGAACGTGAATGAGTTCGATATCACCAAGGAAGTGATCGACCAGCTGAACAAGATTCTGCCGGAAGTGATCATTCCGCCGCCGGGCAAGGTGCCGACTGAAGAAGACGCGAAGTTGCCAAAGAGTGTTCTGGATGCAGCCGTGAAGGTGAATGCAGCCGATCCGTCTGAACCAGCGAAGAAGACCAATCAGGCTCCGCCTGCTTCGGCCCAGCCCTCAGCCAAGCCTCCGGCAAAGAAGTAAGGATATCATGAGCGTGCAGGCAGTCGTCGGTGATCCGCGGTTTTTTACGCGGAGCGGTCCGTATGACATCGCAGCGGTGGCCGAGGCAGTAGGCGCCTCTATCCCCTCTGGCTGCACGTTGTCCCTGACGGGGGTGGCTCCGCTTCAGATCGCCGGGCCTTCCGAGGTCAGCTTTCTGGATAACCGGCGCTATGCCGATGCGCTGGAGCAGACTCGTGCCGGGGCCGTGATCATTAAGGCGGATATGCTTGATCGGGTGCCTGCCGGTGTGATTGCTCTGGTGGTGCCGGAGCCTTATCTGGCATGGGCCCGGGTTGCAGCATTGTTTTATCCTCTGCCGCCGGCGCAGCCAGGTGTTCATCCCTCCGCCGTGGTGGATGAAACTGCGTGCATTGATCCCTCTGCCCAGATCGGGCCGCTCGCGGTGATTGAAGCAGGGGTGGAGATCGGCCCGGATTGCCGTATTGCCGCGCATGCGGTGATCGGGGCAGGCGTCAGGATGGGACGTGGTTGCCGCATCGGCTCCCATGCCAGTCTGAGCCATGCCATTCTGGGCGATCGGGTCTATGTCTATCCCGGCGTGCGGATCGGGCAGGACGGGTTTGGCTTTGCGCCGTCTCCGCAAGGGTTCGTGACCGTGCCGCAGCTTGGCCGCGTCATACTTGAAAACGATGTCGAGGTTGGGGCGAACAGCACCATCGACCGTGGTTCCATGCATGACACGGTGATCGGTGCTGGGTCACGCCTCGATAATCTGGTGATGATCGCCCATAACGTCCGGATGGGACGGGCCTGTGTGATCGTAGCCCAGGTTGGCATCTCCGGCTCGACGACATTGGGTGATCATGTGGTTCTGGCAGGGCAGGCTGGACTGATCGGACATTTGAAGATCGGCTCCGGTGCGCGTATCGGTGCGCAGGCGGGGGTGATGGCTGATGTCCCGGCTGGGGCCGAGATCATGGGGTCTCCGGCTCAGCCGGTAAAGGATTTCTTTCGCCAGATTGCGACGTTACGGCGGCTTGCCCGCAGATAAGGCACAAGACGTGCCAGGGAATTGAGGCTGATGGACCAGAGCGTAACTTCCGAGAACCAGCCGGAAACCGGCGAAGGCCGGACTATTATCGACATTGCGGGTATCATGAAGATGATCCCGCACCGCTACCCTTTCCTTCTGGTTGATCGGGTGATCGACATTGTCCGTGGCGAGCGTGGCGTCGGCATCAAGAATGTCACGGCCAGCGAAAGCCATTTTGCCGGACATTTCCCCAATCATCCGGTGATGCCTGGGGTGCTGATCATCGAGAGCATGGCGCAGACGGCAGCGGTGCTGGTGGTCGATGCGCTGGGGACGGATGCTGAAGGGCGCGTTGTTTATTTCATGTCTATCGAGGGCGCGAAATTCCGCCGCCCGGTAGTACCGGGGGACCAGTTGCGGATTGAGTGCGAGCGCTTGCAGCATCGTGGCAATGTCTGGAAATTCCGTGGCACAGCCCGTGTGGATGGGCAGATCGTTGCGGAGGCCAGTTTTGCAGCCATGATCCTGCGGCCTTCTCCGGCCCAGCAGGCCGGGGCGTGATGAAGCCAGTGACCGAGTTGAAGCCCCCAGTGATCCATTCCACGATTCACCCCACTGCGATCATATCCCCCTCGGCCAAAATCGGGGCAGGGGTCAGTATCGGGCCATTCTGCACCGTGGGACCGGATGTAGAGCTGGCAGATGGTGTGACCCTCGTATCCCATGTGGTTGTGGATGGTCATACGGTGATCGGGGAGGGTGCAACGCTCTGGCCGTTCTGCTCTGTCGGTCTGGCTCCTCAGGATCTGAAATACCGTGGAGAGCCGACCCGTACCGAAATCGGTGCCCGCACCCAGATTCGTGAACATTGCACTATTCACCGTGGCACGGTTACGGGCACCGGTCTTACCAAAGTCGGTTCTGACTGCCTGCTGATGGCAGTGGCGCATGTCGCGCATGATTGCGAAGTTGGTAACAACGTCATCATCGCCAATAATGTGGTGATGGGCGGGCATGTGACCATTGGTGACCATGCCGGCATTATGGGGGCCGCGGCGATCCATCAGTTCGTCCGCATCGGTCGTTGTGCCTGGGTGGGCGGTGTTTCTGGTGTTGAGCGTGATGTGATCCCGTTCGGCATGGTGATGGGTAATCGCGCATGGCTGGCCGGGCTGAATATCGTCGGCCTGAAGCGCCGGGGCTATGATCGCTCCGAAATTCACCGTCTGCGCGCAGCGTTCCGCATCCTTTATCGTGATACCTCGGCCGATGACGGGGTGTTTCAGGAGCGCGTGCAGCGCGTTGCCGCGGAATATGGCGAGGATCGTCTGATCACGGAGATGCTGGCATTCATCGCGGCTCCCAGCCATCGCGGCCTGATCCGTAATGGCGTGCGTGATGACGGGGCTGAACCAGCCTGATCCAGTATGTCCCATGTCACTGAGGCTGGTCTTGAAGGAGGTCTCATGGCTGGTTCTTCTATGCCGAATATGAAGGTGGCGCTGGATGCGCCGCCTGCGCTCGGCATTATTGCAGGAAGTGGTGATCTGCCGGGACGTGTCGCTGCTGCTGCGATGCGGGCCGGTCGAGATGTTTTCATCATCGCCGTGGAAGGCTATGCCGAGCCTGCTGTCGTTGGTCCTTATCCTCATGCTTTTGTTCGTGTCGGAGCGGCCGGACGTATTCTGTCCCTGTTGAAACAGGCTGGATGCCGCGATCTGGTGCTGGTCGGGCCAGTCAAGCGTCCCTCTATCCTGCAATTGCGCCCCGATGCGGAAGGGGCACGCATTCTGGCGCGGATCGGCAAGGCTGCCTTTGCCGGGGATGATGGATTGCTGGCGGCGGTGGTGCGGGTGCTGGCCGAGGAAGGCTTTCAGGTCATTGGTGCTCATGATGTGCTGACCGATATTGTCGGGCCGGCCGGTGTGATGACCAGCGCAGTGCCTGATGAGGCGGCCCGTGGGGATATTGCCCGTGGAATCGCGGTGGTGCAGGCGCTTGGGGCGGTGGATGTCGGACAGGGCTGCGTGGTGCAGCAGGGGATTGCTCTGGCGGTCGAGGCCATTGAAGGCACCGATGCGATGTTGGCCCGCAGTGCGACGGTTGCCCGGCCGGGACCGGGTGGTGTTCTGGTCAAGCTGGTGAAACCCGGTCAGGATCGCAGGGCCGATCTGCCGACCCTCGGCCCGCGCACGGTACGGGCAGCCATTGAGGCCGGGCTGCGCGGCATTGCGTTCGAGGCGGGAGGCACGATCCTGACGGCCCAGGCGGAGATGGTGCGTCTGGCGGATGAAGGTGGTCTTTTTCTGATCGGAATCGATCCTGCTGCGTTTAAACCGGACATTGCCTGAACAGGAGACGCTCATGCTGAAGGGCCGCATGCTTCATACGATGGTCCGTGTCCGCAATCTCGATGCCAGCGTTCGTTTTTACACGGAATTGCTGGGGATGAAGGTTCTGCGCCGTAGTGAGAACGAAACCGGACGCTACACGCTGGTTTTCGTAGGGTATGGAGCAACGCCGGATGATGGCAGTCTGGAGCTGACCTATAATTGGGGTCAGGATGAAGGCTATGATCTCGGAACAGGATATGGCCACATCGCCATCGGCGTTCCTGATGTCGCGGCTGCATGTGAGGCGATCCGGCAGGGCGGTGGTCGTGTCACGCGGGAGGCCGGTCCGGTGAAAGGTGGTACGACTGTGATTGCGTTTGTCGAGGATCCGGACGGCTATAAAATCGAACTGATCGAGCGGCCCTGAGCCGGAATAATCGGTATGGCGCTGTCCGGTTTCAGGCTTCCGGGCTGGGATGATATTGCCGGTCCGGCTCTGGGTGGCAGGTCCGTGGTGCGGATCGGCGTCACTGGACTGGCCCGTTCCGGCAAGACCGCCTTTCTGACATCTGTGGCGGCCAATCTTCTGGCGCAGGGGGCCGGGCTTGTGACGCTGCCCGCCTTGCAGACTGCGCTGCAAGACCGTGCCCTGAGTGTGGCCATCGCCCCATCCGGGACGGAGAGCATCCCCAGATTTGATTATGCCGCGCACATGGCATCTCTTGCAGCGGACCCGCCTGCATGGCCGGAGCGGACCGATACTGTTTCCATGCTCGCGCTTGATCTGACGATCAGTCGCTCCGGTCTGGCCTCGGTGCTGCCGGAGCGTCGTATCCGCCTCGAATGTCTTGATTATCCCGGCGAGTGGCTGCTGGATCTGCCGATGCTGGGGC
Source organism: Granulibacter bethesdensis (assembly GCF_001889545.1). Lineage (NCBI taxonomy): Bacteria > Pseudomonadati > Pseudomonadota > Alphaproteobacteria > Acetobacterales > Acetobacteraceae > Granulibacter > Granulibacter bethesdensis. The sequence goes on from NZ_CP018194.1 coordinate 1,127,505, forward strand.
AGGACTATGCGGAATGGTCCAACGCGGTGCTGGCGCGTCTGGAAGGGCAGGCGGAGGCCGCCGGATTTCTGGGTTTCGTCAAGGCGCTTCCGGCTTCCGCCCCCGCAGATGAGGCGATTGCGGAGGAGGGTGCGCGCCTGTATCGCACCATGCTCCATCGCCTGCGGGCGCAGGGCCTGTCCTTTCTTCAGCCGGGACGGATGTTGATGCCTCCGCCGGGATTGGAGCCGCCATGGATGGGATTTTTCCCCAGCCTTGCCCGTGGCGGGCTGGGGGGACTGCTGAACGGGCGTTATGACCGCTATCGTCAGGCGATCAGGGATGAGCTGATGGCTCCTTCCTTTGGTCGTGTGGATCGGCTTGTGGTGATGGCTGATCTGCTATCGGCGCTTCATGCCGGACCGGATGCTTATGCGGATGCGGCTTCTGCGCTGGGAGCGGTGGCTTCGGCGTTGCGGTGGCGCGGAGGCTGGACCGATTCCATCCCGCTGCTGCGTGAGGCCGGACGGGTTCTGCCGGAATGGCTGCGCTCGGCCCTGCTGCCCGGTGCGATCACGCGTGCAGCGTTTGTCGCCAGCAAGGCGGATCACGTCGCGGAGCGGCAACGCGGCAATCTGGCGGCGCTGATGGGCTTGCTGACGGATAGTGTTCCGGAGCGGTTCCGACAGGAAACGGCACGTGAGGGGCGCACCCGTGCCTTCGCCATGGCCTCGGTCCGCTGCACGGAGGATTTCGTGTGGACGCTGGATGGCCATCCTGTCTCCGCTGTGCGCGGTCGGCTGACCGGCAGTGATCGCCTCACCCGCTCCTATCCGGGTGAGGTGCCTGACCGGCCGCCGGAGCCTTCATTCTGGGCGCACCGTTTTCTGGCCCCGCCGGATTTTGAGCCGATGCGCCTGCCTGCCGGTGGGCGGGCTGGCATTCCACATCTTGGTCTCGATACGCTCCTCGCATGGCTGCTGGAGGATGTGCTGTGAGTGATCCTGTCACGCCCCGTCCCATTATTGCGCCCATCATTGCGCCACGTGTGGAAACAGAGGGGGAGCCTCCTGCCTCTGGTTCCTCCTCTGCGCGATTGAAGGAATCTGTTTTCGTGGAGCCCGAGACTCCACCCTTCATCGCACCGCGTGTGGAGACAGATCACCTTCCCGCCGAGCGTCTGGAACAGGCATTGCCATCCATTCCGCTCAATCCCGGACGTGGTCTCGGCACACTGACGCTGATGGCGTCCGGAGCGGGGCTGCTTGGAGTGGGGTTTGCGGCCCTGCTGGCGATCGGTTTCGTGATGGATCAGTTCGCACGCAGCACGTGGCTGGGCGGGGTCAGTCTGGCGGTTTCGCTCGCCGGTTTCGGTCTGCTGGGGACAGGGTTCTGGCGGGAGGCGCGCGGCTTATTGGCCCTGAAGGCGGTTGATCAGGAGCGGGCGGCGATTTTGGGCAAGGATGTCGATGCAGCACGGCAAGCGGCACGCCGTTGGTCGCGCCATGCGCGTCATGGGGCGGAGGTTCTGCCTGCCATCGAGGAAGCAAATTCTTCTGCCGCCATTGCCTCCCTGCTGCGGGCGGGCCCAGTCGCGGCGTTGCGAGAGGAGAGCGATGCGCTGGCCCGCGCTGCGGCGGTGCAGGTGTTCAGCGCGACGGCCGCGATTCCGTCACCTGCGCTGGACGGTTTTTTTGTGGCATGGCGCGGCGTGCGGCTGGTGCGGCAGGTGGCGGCACTGCACGGGATGCGGCCTGGCCTGCTTGGCACGCTGGCCTTATTACGGCGGGTGACGCTTTCGGCGGCGGCGGTCGTGACGACGGATGTGGCGCTGAATGCGGCCTTGCAGGCGCTGGGAACCCATCCATTGTTGCGCCACGTTGCGGGCGATGTGGCCGGCGCCGGAGTCGCAGCCCGGCGTATGCTGGTTCTGGCGCGGGTTACGGCGGCTGCGTGTGATCCGACGCAGCGTGAGAAATAGGCGGCAACGCGTCCAGCGCCGATTGCAGCATCACGGCGGCGGCCATTTTGTCCACTACGGCCGCCCTTCTTTTACGGCCGAGATCGGCGGAACCGATCAGAAGCTGATGCACCCTGCTGCTGGTTTCGCGCTCATCCCACAGGGCCGCCGGCAGGCCGGTGGCGTTGGAAAGCGCAATGGCCCAGTCCCGTGCTGCCTGAGCCGCCGGCCCGAAACTGCCATCCATCGACAAAGGCAGGCCGATGATCATTCCGCCTGCTTCTTCCTTGCGGGCGATCGCGGCGATTTCCTCTGCATTGATGCGGAGCCTGCCGCGTCTGATCGAACCGTACGGGCTGGCGATCCCCAGCAGGACATCGGACAGCGCGATGCCGATAATCCGGCTGCCGGGGTCGATTCCGAGCAGCCTTTGATTGCGGGAGAGTCGGCTTTGCAGATCGGGCACGTTGAACAGGGACATGCGCACCGTTATGGTCCGCTGCTTCTGGGAAGAACAGGGTTTCGATCAAATGGCATTGGACACCGGCGTCGTCCGGCGCATCGCCCGGCTGGCACGCATTCATGTGGATGAGGCTGATCTGGGTGCGCTGCAAGGCGAATTGAACGCAATTCTTGGTTGGGTCGACCAACTGGAAGCGGTGGATGTCAGCGCGGTGGATGGAATCGCGCCGATGACAGGCCCGGCGGATATACAGGCGGATGGCGAGACCAGCCTGGCCGTCGCGCCGATGAGGGATGATGTGGTGACGGAAGGCGATCTGTCGGAAAAGGTTCTGGCCAATGCGCCGGACCGTGCCGGACCGTTTTTTGCCGTGCCGAAGGTGGTGGAATAATGAGCGCGCTGACCGATCTGACCATTGCGGAGGCCCGGGACGGGCTGCGCGCAAAACGTTTTTCGGCGCGGGAGCTGACCGACGCGCATCTCGGCGCGATCGAGGCCCTCAATCCTCGTCTCAACGCCTATATCACCGTGACGCCGGATCAGGCGCGTGCGCAGGCTGATGCTGCCGACCGCGCCCTTGCCTCCGGTGAGGCCGGGGCGCTGGCAGGTATTCCGGTTGCCAGCAAGGATATGTTCTGCTCCGAGGGTATTCGCACGACGGCAGGCAGCCGCATTCTGGACAATTTCGTGCCGCCTTACGAAAGCGCGGTGACGGAGCGGATGCTGCGTGACGGGGCTGTGATCCTCGGCAAGGCCAATCTGGATGAATTCGCGATGGGGTCGGCCAACCTGACCTCCGCCTATGGTCCGGTGGAAAATCCGTGGAAGCGCCATGGCGACGATGCGGTGCTGGTGCCGGGTGGTTCTTCCGGCGGTTCTGCCGCGGCAGTGGCCGCGCATCTGGCGCTGGGGGCGACCGGAACAGATACGGGTGGCTCGATCCGTCAGCCTGCCAGCTATTGCGGCATTGCCGGGATCAAGCCGACCTACGGGCGGTGCAGCCGTTGGGGGATTGTGGCCTACGCATCCTCGCTGGATCAGGCTGGTCCGTTTGCGCGTACGGTGCGGGATAATGCGATCCTGCTGCGCTCCATGGCCGGACATGATCCGCGTGACAGCACCAGCGCCATGCGCGAGGTGCCGGATTTCGAGGCCGCCTGTCAGCGCGGTGTCAAAGGGTTGCGGATCGGCCTGCCGCGCGAATATGTCGCCGATGGCATGAGCGAGGAAATCCGCACGCTCTGGCAGAACGGCGCCGCCATGCTCCGTGCCGCCGGGGCCGAAGTGGTGGATGTCAGCCTGCCGCATACAAAGCATGCTCTGGCAGCCTACTACATCATTGCGCCGGCGGAGGCGTCCTCGAATCTCGCGCGTTATGACGGTGTGCGGTTCGGCCATCGCTCCAGCGATAACAGGGATCTGAATGATCTCTATGAGCGCAGCCGGGCTGAAGGATTCGGTGCCGAGGTGAAGCGCCGCATCATGGTCGGCACGTATGTGCTCTCGGCCGGGTATTACGATGCCTATTATCTGAAGGCGCAGAAGGTGCGTGCTCTGATCGCCCGGGATTTTGCGGAGGCTTTCCGCTCGGTCGATGCGCTGCTGACCCCGACCGCGCCGAGTGCCGCTTTCGCGCAGGGTGAGACCATCGACGATCCGGTGGCGATGTATCTGAACGACGTGTTCACTGTGCCGATCAATCTGGCCGGACTGCCCGCCATGTCCATTCCTGCCGGGTTGAGCGCAACCGGTCTGCCGCTCGGTTTGCAGATCATCGGCCGGGCTTTCGATGAGGAAACGGTCTTTGCCGTCTCGGCCGCGCTGGAGCAGGCGGCTGCCTTCACTCATCGCCCCGCTTTGCGCGCTGATACCCTGAATGCTGGAGCCTGAAACGAGATGAGCTACACGATTGAGGGCGCAACCGGCGCATGGGAACTGGTGATCGGGCTGGAGGTCCATGCCCAGGTCATCAGCCAGTCCAAGCTGTTCAGCGGTGCGGCAACGGCGTTCGGTGCGGAGCCGAACTCGCAGGTCAGTCTGGTGGATGCCGCTCTGCCTGGTATGCTGCCTGTGCTGAACAGGGAATGTGTCGCTCAGGCGGTCCGCACCGGGCTGGGCCTGAAGGCGCATATCAATCCGGTCAGCCGTTTCGACCGGAAAAACTATTTCTACGCTGATCTGCCGCAGGGTTATCAGATCAGCCAGTTCGCGCATCCGATTGTCGGCTCCGGCACGATCGAGATCGAGTTGCAGGATGGCTCCACACGCCAGATCGGCGTGACACGGCTGCATCTGGAGCAGGATGCCGGGAAATCCCTGCATGATCAGGACCCGACCCGCAGCTTTATCGACCTGAACCGTTCGGGCGTTGCGCTGATGGAGATCGTCAGTGAGCCGGATATGCGCAGCCCGGAAGAGGCGGGTGCCTATCTGCGCAAATTGCGGACGATTCTGCGTTACCTTGGCACCTGTGACGGCAATATGGAGGAAGGCTCCATGCGCGCTGACGTGAATGTGTCGGTGCGCCGCGCCGGGGAGCCGTTCCGCACCCGCTGCGAAATCAAGAACGTCAACTCGATCCGCTATGTGATGCAGGCGATCGAGGCCGAGGCGAAGCGTCAGATCGCGCTCTGGGAAGAAGGGGGAGAGGTCGATCAGGAAACCCGCCTGTTCGATCCGTCACGCGGCGAGACCCGGTCCATGCGCAGCAAGGAAGACGCGCATGATTACCGCTATTTCCCCGATCCTGATTTGCTGCCGCTGGTTCTGGATGAGGACTGGATCGAGGGGCTGAAAGCCTCCCTCCCGGAGCTGCCGGATGAAAAGCGGGCGCGATTCATCTCTGAATACGGGCTGACCCCGTATGATGCGGGCGTGTTGGTGGCGGAGCAGGCCAGCGCCAGTTTCTTCGAGACAGTGGCAAAGGGGCGTGATGCCCGTCTGGCGGCGAATTACATCACCGGCGATCTGTTCGCTGTGTTGAATCGCACCGGGCGCAGTATCACCGACAGCCCGATTTCAGCGGAGGCGCTGGGCGGTCTGCTCGATCTGCTGGCCGATAACACCATCAATGGCCGTATCGCCAAGGAAGTGTTCGAGGCCATGGCCGAAACCGGCGAGCACCCAGCCGATATCGTCGAAGCCCGTGGTCTGCGTCAGGTGACTGATACAGGGGCCATTGATACGGCGGTGGCGCAGGTTCTGGCGGCCAATCCTGACAAGCTGGCGGAATATCGCTCCGGCAAGGACAAGCTGTTCGGCTTCTTCGTCGGTCAGGTGATGAAGGCCATGCAGGGCAAGGGGAATCCCGCTCTGGTCAACGAGGCGCTGAAAAAGGCGCTCGGCTGAGCCTGGGCGTCAGGGTCCGGATACAAAAAGGGCCGGTCGTGAGACCGGCCCTTTTCCGTCTGGCGATGCCTGATCGCGCTCAGCCCAGCTGGGCTTCGGCGAATTCGTAATTGGCCAGCTTGTCCAGATAGTTCTGGACGTAGTCCGGGCGGCGGTTGCGGAAATCGACGTAGTAGCTGTGCTCCCACACATCCAGCGCCAGCAGAACCTTGCCCTCATCGGTGGCGACAGGGTTCACGCCGTTCGGGCTTTTGGTCACTTTCAGCTTGCCGTCGGACCCCAGCACCAGCCAGGCCCAGCCGGAGCCGAACTGGGTGGTGGCGGCGGTCTTGAACTGTTCCTTGAAGGTGTCCACGCTGCCGAAATCCGCGGCGATCTTCTGTTCGAGTCGAGTGGGAATCCGACCACCATTCGGGCTCAGATTCTGCCAGAATACGATATGGTTCCAATGCTGGCCGGCATTGTTGAACACCGGAGCGACATCGGCCCTGTTATAGGTGGCCTTGATGATCTCTTCGAGAGATTTGCCCTGCAACTCCGGGTTTTTCTCGACGAAACCGTTCAGGGCGGTCACATAGGCCTGATGATGCTTGCCATGGTGCAGTTCGAGTGTTTCCTGCGACATGCCGTTGGCCGCGAGGGCATTCAGCGAATAAGGCAGGGAGGGAAGTTCAAAAGCCATGTCCAGAGTCTCCGTTTTGTGTCTCTGATGGTCGAGCCAGAGCTATTGTTGCCGCTTTCCGCCGTCAAGGACACAGGCGACAGAAAGACAGGTCTTTCATGTCCCCGTCACTGAACGAACCCGTTCTGAGCCCTGCTGCCCATATTGTCAGGCGGCATGATCCGGATCGTTTTTTCGCGTCCTTGTTCGCCGCACCGGACAGGCGTGAAAGCCTCATGCTTCTATACGCTTTGAACCATGAACTGGTTCGGGCAAGGGAGGTGGCCAGCACGCCGATTGTCGCGCTGATCCGTCTGCAATGGTGGCGGGAGGTGGTCGAGGGCGCGGAGAAACGCCACGAACTGGCGACTCCGCTGGGGGCAGCGCTGAAGGCGGGGCAACTCGACCGGGAAGGGCTGCTGGCCCTGATCGAGGCGCGGGAAGCCGATACGGAGGACACTTTCCCTGATTCCCTGACGCTATGGCATTACCTGGAGCAGACAGCCGGGCAGGTGGCGGTACTGGCCGGGCAGATCCTGGGGGCAGGCAAGGAGGAACAGGTGCGCCTGCGCCGTCTGGGAGCCATATATGGGCTGGCCGGGGTTGTGCATGGGGTCTGCGCCCATGCCGCGCAGGGACGGGTTCTGGTGCCTGTGGCAGAATTGCAGGCGGTAGGGCTGGAGCCGGAGATATTGACCAGTGCACCGCAGGAGGCAGGTACCCTTGCTGCCGGACCTTTGAGGGCGCTGGCAACAGAAGGGCAGCGGAGATTGCGCCTCTGCCGTGGCCGGGTCGAAAGAGGCTGGATGGCGGCAGCTTTACCCGCAGTGCTGGCCAGACGCGATCTGGGCCGGCCTGTTTTCGGCAGCATCAACCCATTGCAGCGCGGCCTTGGCGACCGTCTGGCGGTGATGATGGCTGCATTGACTGGCAGGATTTAAACCGCAGCAGCTTCTTCATCCAGCCGCGCAAAGACGGCCCGGGCTGTTGCCAGGCCGTTCATGGCGGCTGGAAAGCCTGCATAGACAGCCATTTGCATGATGATTTCGATGATTTCCTGCCGCGTCAGTCCGATATGGAGGCCAGCAGCGATATGAGATTCCAGTTGTGGCAATGCATTGCCCATCGCCGCGAGGGCGGAGATCGTCGCAATCTGGCGTGAACGCAGATCAAGTCCGGGACGGCTGTACACATCTGCAAACGGAAATTCGTAGATCATGCGCGCAAAGTCGGGGGCAAAGGCACCAAGCCCATCGACGGTATCCAGCCCGTGCTGCCCGTGCAGGGTGTGCAGCATGTTTCGCCCGCGCTGATAACGCTGTTCTTGATCGTCCTGATGAGTCATGGTCATCAATTCCTGTGCATCTGAAATGTGGTGCAGCATGAAGCTGTATAATGAAAAAAGGGAGCCTTTTGGCTCCCTTTTCCCGTTCGTTCCAATCGCGCAGGCGATCAGGCGGAGTAGTACATTTCGAACTCGACCGGGTGCGGCGTGTGTTCGAAGCGGTACACTTCCTTCCATTTCAGTTCGATATAGCTCTCGATCTGATCCTTGGAGAACACGTCGCCCTGGAGCAGGAATTCGTGATCGGCTTCCAGAGCCTGCAGCGCTTCACGCAGCGAGCCGCAGACGGTCGGGATGTCTTTCAGTTCTTCCGGCGGCAGATCGTACAGATCCTTGTCCATCGGGTCGCCCGGGTGGATCTTGTTCTTGATGCCGTCCATGCCTGCCATCAGCAGCGCGGAGTAGGCGAGGTAGGGGTTGGCGACCGGATCCGGGAACCGGACTTCGACGCGCTTCGCCTTCGGGCTGGTGGTGTACGGAATACGGCAGGAGGCCGAGCGGTTGCGGGACGAATAGGCCAGCAGCACCGGAGCCTCGAAGCCCGGAATCAGGCGCTTGTAGCTGTTCGTCGACGGGTTGGTGAAGGCATTGCATGCCTTGGCATGCTTGATGATTCCGCCGATGAAGTACAAACACAACTCGGACAGGTCGGCATAACCATTGCCGGCGAAGAGCGGCTTGCCTGCTTTCCACAGCGACAGGTGGGTGTGCATGCCGGAGCCGTTATCGCCATAGATCGGCTTCGGCATGAAGGTTGCCGTCTTGCCGTAGCTATGGGCCGTATTGTGCACGCAGTATTTATAGATCTGCATGTCGTCGGCCATGCGGGTCAGCGTGTTGAACTTGGTGCCAAGCTCATGCTGGGACTGCGCCACTTCGTGGTGGTGCTTTTCGATCACCAGACCCATCTCGCCCATGGCGGACAGCATCTCGGCGCGCAGATCGCTTTCACCATCGACCGGCGGAACCGGGAAATAGCCGCCCTTGACGCCCGGACGGTGGCCCATATTGCCTTCCGGATAGTCCTTCATGCTGGAGCCGGGGCCTTCAACGCTGTCCAGCTGGAAGGTGCCGAAATTGCCGCCGGTGCCGAAGCGCACGCTGTCGAAGATGAAGAATTCGGCTTCCGCACCGATTGAGACCGTGTCGGCCACGCCGGAGGTACGGACATACTGTTCAGCCAGCTTCGCGGTGGCGCGAGGGTCACGGGCGTAGAACTGGCCGGTGCTCGGCTCGATGATGTCGCAGAACAGGATCAGGGACGGTTTGGCGGCGAACGGGTCCATGACGGCCGTTTCCGGGTCCGGCATCAGCACCATGTCGCTTTCATTGATGGCTTTCCAGCCGGCAATGGAGGAGCCGTCGAACATGAAACCGTCGCGGAACGAATCTTCGTTCACGGTGGAGATATGCTGAGCAGTGTGCTGCCACTTGCCGCGGGGATCGGTGAAACGCAGGTCGACATATTCGACCGCGTTTTCCCTGATCATGTCCATCACGCGAGAGACGCTGTCCGGCGTCGAGTCTTTTTCCGACATACTCGCCCTGTTCCTCTGTTAGATTAGGCTTCTGAATTACATGCCCCGGCCATAGGGCCGAACGCATGCTTGAGACAGCCATAACCGGGTTTTGCGGGTTTGACGCGGGCAAACACGTCACAAACCTCTGTAAAACGCCAGGCTATGGTGAAAAATTAACCGGCAGGCAACGTGGCCGGGATCAGACCGCTGCCGCGCCACGCTCACCGGTTCTGATCCGGATGACATCCTCAACAGGGGTCACGAAAATCTTGCCATCGCCGATACGGCCGGTGCGGGCAGCATTGACGATTGCCTCCACCGCGCGTTCAACCTGATCATCTTCGCAGACCACCTCGATTTTCACCTTTGGCAGGAAATCGACGACGTATTCAGCGCCGCGATACAGCTCGGTATGGCCTTTCTGCCGCCCGAAGCCTTTCGCTTCCATTACCGTGATACCCTGCAGGCCGACTTCATGAAGGGCTTCCTTCACTTCGTCCAGCTTGAAAGGTTTGATAACGGCTTCGATTTTTTTCATTCGCGTTTCCACACGGCTTCGTGCCGACCCACTTCCGGCCGGCCTTATTCTACCACATTTATCCGCCTTGCCGAAATCGGAAGGCATGCTTCGGGAAACAGATTTGCATGCATCATGCCAACCGGCAACTCGGCACGATTTTGGCGTGATATATCGAGATGCTTTATTATTGTGCAGTCTATGACGCCTGATCATTGGGCGGTAGCTGCCTGTTTGCAAGGCATATGATGGTCTCTGACGATATGTGACCTGTCTCTTTACCAGTCAGTTGCGGGTGATTGCCGACCATTCGCCTGCCGCGCATAGTCTGCGCACAGACAGGAGCCGTGCCGTGAAGCCATTGAATGCCTTGATGTCCTCCCTTGAAACCACTGTATTCACCGTTATGTCGGCACTGGCGGCCAGGCATAATGCAGTCAATCTCGGGCAGGGCTTTCCCGATACGGAAGGGCCGGATTTTATCGTCCGTGCTGCGGCAGAGGCATTGCTGGACGGACGCAATCAGTATGCGCCCATGCCTGGCGTGCCTGAATTGAGGCATGCTGTTGCTGCATCGGAGTCGCGACATTACGGCATCACCGTTGATCCCGATTCGGAGGTGCTGGTGACGGCGGGCGCCAGCGAGGCTCTGGCTGTCAGCCTGATGGCGCTGCTCGATCAGGGAGATGAGATCATCCTGTTCGAGCCGCTGTTCGATACATATCTGCCGATCATTCGCATGATTGGCGCGGTCCCCCGCATCGTCAGGCTGGAGGCCCCGGACTGGTCACTGCCGGAGCAGGCGTTGCGGGAGGCATTCGGTCCTAAAACCAAGGCGATCCTGCTGAATACGCCGATGAATCCGTGCGGCAAGGTTTTCGGGCCCGATGAGTTGGCACTGATTGCGGAACTCGTGGAGGCTCATGATGCCTATGCGATCTGTGACGAGGTGTATGAGCATCTGGTGTATGCGCCATCGCGTCATATTCCCTTGCGCACCCTGCCGGGCATGTCCGACCGCTGCCTTCGCATCGGCAGTGCTGGCAAGACCTTCAGCCTGACCGGCTGGAGGGTTGGTTATGTGACCGGGCCGAAATCGCTGGTGTCGGTCGTGATGCGGGTGCACCAGAATCTGGTATTCGCGATCGCCCCCAATCTTCAGCGTGCCGTGGCAGTGGGGCTGAATGCGCCTGACAGCTATTTTGCCGAACTGTCAGACAGTCTGAGACAGAAGCGGGACCGGCTGCATGCTGGTCTGACCGCAATCGGATTTGACGTCATGCCCATACAGGGCAGCTATTTCCTGATCGCCGATTATCGTGGTCTGGGATTTGAGGCCGATGACATGGCATTCTGCCGTTTGCTCGTGGAAAAGGCTGGGGTCGCCGCGATCCCTGTTGCGGCTTTCTATGACAGGGATGCTCCCCAGGGATTTGTGCGTTTCGCTTTTTGCAAGCGGAATGAGGTGCTGGATGAGGGAATTGCCCGGATGCGCGCCTTTTTCAGTCGCTGAAGCCGGGCATTCCGGACATAAATCGATCCTCTTATGCGCAGGGGGCGTTGACGCGGGCGGTGTGATCAGTCAAATACGCCCCGCCCCATCCGGTTGTGGTTATAAACCGGGCGGTCAGCACTGGGTCATGGCGGGTGTAGCTCAGATGGTAGAGCGCCAGGTTGTGGTCTTGGATGTCGCGGGTTCGAGTCCCGTCGCTCGCCCCAGTGCCCTTTCATGCTGCATCAGCGGCATAATCCCTGCAATGTCATCATTGATGGATGCGTGAGGCCTTACCGATGCGTATCGCTGTGCTGGGCACCGGGATCATGGGGCGGTGGATGGCGGGCCGGCTTGCTGATGCCGGGCATGAAGTAACAGTCTGGAATCGTAATCCTGTCCGAGCCGCTGAACTCGGGCTGCCCGTGGCGGCATCAGCCCCTGATGCGGCACGTGGGGCCGATGTCGCGTTGCTGATGGTGTCTGACGGTCCTGCCTGCGATGCGGTGCTGGAGACCGGGTTTGCCGATAGTATGGCGCAGAATGGCATCGTGCTGGTGATGAGCTCCATTGAGCCATGGCGCGCCCGCGCCCAGGCAAAGAAAGTATCGCCCCGGTTTTACGTTGATGCACCTGTTTCCGGCGGAGAGGGCGGTGCGCGGAATGGTACCCTCGCGATCATGGCGGGGGGAGAGGAGGCGGTGCTGAACCGTCTGGCTCCGGTTTTTGCCGTGCTGGGTCGTATGACCAGAATCGGCGATATCGGTGCCGGTCAGCTTGCGAAACTGGCCAACCAGTTGATCGTCGGTGTGACGATCGGTGCGGTGTCGGAGGCCTTCGTGCTGGCCGAAGCAGGTGGCGCTTCCGCCGCACGGTTCAGGGAGGCTGTAGCGGGCGGTTTTGCCGATAGCCGTATCCTGCGCGAGCACGGGCAACGCATGCTGGATGAGAATTTTGTTCCGGGTGGAAGATCCGTGATCCAGCTCAAGGATCTGCGCATGATTCTGGAAGAGGCGAAAACGCTCGGGCTGTCACTGCCGATGACGGAAGCGGTGGCCGCTCTCTATCGTGCTCTTTGCGAAGCGGGGGATGGGGATCTGGACCATGCGGGGCTGATCCGGCAGATACGGCGCGGCAGTGCATTGCCAGGAACCATTCAGTAGCGACGCCATGCGGCAGGTAAATGCTGCTCCGCCTGTGCATCCGGTTGGGATGCATCCAGATCACGCAGACATTGCCGCACGATCGGTGCGCAATACGCATCCGGTGCTCCGCGGGCATCTTTCTCACCACTGTAGTGAATTTGTGTCACCCGGTCATGATCCAGCCGGAAGGTCGCATGGCAGTATCCACCGCCAGAGACGCTCATGCCACCCCCGATAATCGGCAGCGTGATATTGATGCCGCCACTGCCGGTAGAGTTGGCATAGTATGTCAAAATCGTGGTGTCGCCTGCGGTATTTTTTTGATCCGGTACACCGAGACAGGTCTGCAAATCGACCGCTGACAGACCGACAAATCTTGTTCTGGCCCGTTGTGCGGTGTGGGAATCAGACAGGGAGCACCCGCCTGACAACACTAAAAGGGCCAGACAGAAAGCCCGATAAGGGACGCTCAGCATTGATAAGATCAAAACTTCTATCAGCTCGTTGATGACAGACGGCTATGATCGAAGCCGCCTGTTACCAGACGCATCAGGCGACCGAGCGTTGCGCATCATTCCGCATCCGTGGCAGTGCCGCTCAGGGTGAATGAGGAGGCTGGTTGGACAGCGGCAGTTCCTGCTCCACCAGCGTTACCCAGTAGGATGCCCCCAGCGGCAGGATCGCATCGTTGAAATCATAGGCGGGGTGATGCAGACCGGGATCGGTCGCGGTCTTTCCACTGCCCAGCATGATGTAGCTGCCGGGTTTGACGTTCAACATGAAGGAGAAATCCTCTCCCCCCATGGAGGGAGCAGGCAGTGTCTCGGTCGGGGCAACGGCACTGGCGGCTTTCCAGGCGCGCTCTGTTGCATCAGCATCGTTGATGGTCGCCGGATAGAGCACGTCGAAGGTAAAGGAGACCTGCGCACCGAAGGCTGAGGCGATACCGTTCACAATGCCGCGTGCCGCGGCTTCCATCGCCTGGCCCAGTCCCGGCGTGAACCAGCGGGCAGTGCCTTTTAACTCCACACGTTCCGGGATGACGTTATAGGCGTTGCCGCCTGCGATCTGGGTGATCGACAGCACGGCCTTGTCGGTCGGATCGACGATCCGGGAGACGACGGATTGCAGCCCCGTCACGATATGGGCGGCCACAACCACCGAATCTATGCCACGCTGGGGCTGAGCGCCATGCGCGCCTTTACCGGTGACGATGATGTCGATATTGGCGACCGCTGCCATGACCGGACCGGGGGCCATCTGGAATACACCTTCCGGAGAACTCGGCCAGTTATGCAGGCCGTAGATACGCTCCATGGGGAAGCGGTCGAACAGCCCTTCCTCGACCATGATGCGGCCGCCGCCGATCTGTTCCTCGGCAGGCTGGAAAATCAGATAGGCCGTCCCTGCAAAATTCCTTGTCGCGGCCAGATCACGTGCGGCCCCCAGCAGCATGGTGGTGTGGCCGTCATGACCGCAGGCATGCATCACACCGGGATTGGCAGAGGCATAGGGTTTGCCGCTTTCTTCCATGATGGGCAGAGCATCCATATCGGCGCGCAGGCCGATGGTCCCGCCCGCCGCACGACCATGGATCACGGCGACAACCCCGGTTTCGGCGATCCCGGTGATGATCTCGTCCACGCCGAATTCCCGCAGCTTCTGCTGCACGAAGGCGCTGGTTGCGGTTTCTTCCAGCGACAGCTCCGGATGACGGTGGAGATGATGCCGCCACTGCGTCATCTCATCCTGAAAAGCGGCGATACGGTCTTTGATCGGCATGGGTGTCTCTCCGTGGCCGGGCGGTGGATCAGGCTTGAGCCGGGCTGAAGCTGCGCGTCAACCCATCTTTCAGGCTGATCGGCTCGATCCCCAGAATGTGGCGCATCGGTGTGATATCGAAAGCGCGATTTTCGGTCAGACGCTGAATTTCTCCTTCCAGCTTGCTCATGAAAGGGCGGCGGGCGAGGGCTGGAATGCGCTGCCCCAGCGCAAGCCCATGCAGCATCAGCGATGCAGGCAGCGGCAGGATCAGGGGAGCGCGCACTCCGGATATCCGGGCGATAATGCGGATACAGTCCGCGTAGGAGACCGGCTCCGGCCCCGCAATGACGAGTGTGGAGGCATCGTTCCATGGGCGCGACAGGGCAGCGATCAGGCAGCGTGTGACGTCATCCTGATGAATCGGCTGGATCAGGGCGCGCCCGCCATCCGGTATCGGCAGAACGTGGGTTTTGCGGATCAGCCTGGCAAGGCGACGCAGCGTCTGTTCCTCCGGATCGCCATAGATCATGGTGGGATGCAGCATGACGCCGTGCCGCCCGGAGCTGAGAAAAGCCTGCTCCCCCGCAAGTACCCCCTCGCTATGTGGGTCTGTGAAGGCAGAGAATTTCCTTGTGCTGCCCATCAGGATCAGGCTGGCCTGTTCAGGGGCTGCTTCGATGATGGTGGCGCTATGGCTGGCATGGCTGGTAGCGACGATCGCGCTGACACCATCCAGTGCATGGCGAAGCTGATCCGGCCGGGTGACGTCAGCGCCTCTGACCTGCGCGTCATTTTCTGCATGGACGGGTTGCGTGATACCGCAGGCACGCCATTTATCGGGGTTCCGCACGACCGGACGGAATGGGATACCGGCTTCTGACAAAGCGCGGCAAAGCGCCAGACCGGTGCGACCGGTGGCGCCGATCACGGCCACCAGACCGGGGTTCAGGGTGTGTGGTATCATAATACCACACAAAGGAATGCTTGACCTTCGGGGGATTGCAGGCCATAAGCCGCCACCCGAACGCATGCGGTTTTGTCCGCCACTGCCATTCTCGAGGACATCCTAGATGAAGACCACCCTCTCGCTGAAACCCGCGGAGGTGAACAAAGACTGGGTATTGATCGACGCGGAAGGGCTGGTGCTCGGCCGTCTTGCCGTCATCATCGCCAACCGTCTGCGTGGCAAGCACAAGCCGCAGTTCACCCCCCATGTCGATTGCGGCGACAACGTTGTCGTGATCAACGCTGACAAGATCCGCGTGACCGGCAATAAAGCCGATCAGTCGGTCTTTTACTACCACACCGGCTATGCCGGTGGCATCAAGGGCCGCACCATCCGCCAGCGCCTTGAAGGCAAGCATCCCGAATCCGTGGTCGAAAAGGCCGTGGAGCGCATGATTACGCGCGGTCCGTTGCAGCGCCAGCAGATGAAGCATCTGTACGTGTATGCCGGTGCATCCCACCCGCATGACGGCCAGCAGCCGAAGGCGCTGGATGTCGGCGCGCTCAACAGCAAGAACCGGAGGGTCTGACCTCTATGTCCGATACACAGACCCGTACCCTGGCCGATCTGAAGGATCTCGCGGTCGCACAGGGTTCAACCGTTGCTGGTGGTGAAGCCCCCGCCGCTTCCCGTGAGCCGAAGCGCGATGCGCAGGGCCGTTCCTACGGCACTGGTCGCCGCAAGGATGCCGTTGCCCGCGTGTGGGTGAAGCCCGGCAAGGGCGACATTCAGGTCAATGGCAAGAAGGTCGGCACCTATTTTGCGCGCCCTGTGCTGCGCATGCTGATCACCCAGCCTTTCCTGGTCACCGATCGCTACAACCAGTTCGACGTGTATTGCACGGTGACTGGCGGCGGTCTGTCCGGTCAGGCCGGTGCGGTTCGTCATGGCATCAGCCGCGCTCTGGTCAATTATGAGCCGGAGCTGCGCAGCATTCTCAAGGTTGCTGGCTTCCTGACCCGCGACCCGCGCGTCGTTGAACGCAAGAAATACGGTAAGGCCAAGGCCCGCCGTAGCTTCCAGTTCAGCAAGCGCTGAGTTCCACTGGTTGGTGGAAAAAAGGCCGGGCAGCAATGTCCGGCCTTTTCTTTATCTTGCCTCTTTTCTTTGCGGGGCGGGTGCCTATCCTGCGGCGGCGGATGGAAGGGCATGATCGAGATGACGCACAGCATTTTTATCGACGGCGAAAGCGGCACCACTGGCCTTGGTATCCGCGAAAGGCTGGGCGATCTGCCCGGTGCTTCCCTGCGCAGTCTGCCCGCAGAGCATCGTAAGGATCCGGAGGCCAAGCGCGCTATTCTGGCTGAAGTCGATCTTGCCATCCTGTGCCTGCCTGATGAAGCGGCGAAGGAAACGGTTGCGCTGGCTGATTCTCTTGGAGAAAACGCACCGAAACTGCTGGATGCCAGCACGGCCCATCGTGTGGCGGAGGGCTGGGTATACGGTTTTGCCGAGCTGCATGCGGATCAGGCGGCGCAGATTCGCAGCGCCGGGAAAGTCGCCAATGTCGGCTGTTACGCAGTCGGCAGCATTTCCCTGCTGCGTCCTCTGGTCAATGCCGGACTGATTGCGCCGGATCAGCCGCTCAGCATCAACGCGATCAGTGGCTATAGCGGCGGCGGCAAAAACATGATTGAGGCGCATGAGAAGGAAGGCGGTCCCGCTTTCGAGCTTTATGCGCTGGGGCTGGAGCATAAGCATCTGCCGGAGATCATGGCTTATGCAGGGCTGACACGGCGACCGATTTTCGTGCCGTCTGTCGGGCATTTTCCGCAGGGCATGCTGGTTTCCGTGCCGCTCCATCTTGATGATCTGCCGGGACGGCCCTCCGCGAGTGATCTTGAAGCCGCCTTGCGTACCCATTACAGCGCGGCGAGGCAGGTTCGGGTGCTGGACACTGTATCAACCCTGCGCGCAGAAGATTCCTCCGGCTCGGATCATCTGGAGCTGCGGGTTTTCGGCAATGAAAACAGGCGTCAGGCCGTGCTGGTGGCCAAGCTGGATAATCTGGGCAAAGGTGCCTCCGGTTCGGCGATCCAGAATGCACGCCTGATGCTGGGGCTGGAGTAGGTATCGCGTGATTATCGCGTTTGAAGGCAAAACACCGATCATTCATCCCTCCGCCTGGATTGCGCCGGGGGCTGTGATCATTGGCGATGTTGAGATCGGGCCGGACAGCTCCGTCTGGTATGGCTGTGTCCTGCGCGGCGACACGAACCGGATCAGGATTGGTGCGCGCACCAATATTCAGGATGGCACCATCGTTCATGTGAACCATGTCTGCTATCCCACTCTGATTGGCGATGACGTTACCATTGGCCATGCCGCCATCGTGCATGCCTGTGAACTGCATGATGGCAGCTTCGTCGGCATGGGGGCCACGGTGATGGACGGAGCCGTGCTGGGTCGTGGCAGCGTGCTGGGCGCACGGGCCATGCTGACGCCGGGCAAGGTCACTGGGGAGGAAGAGCTGTGGATTGGTTCCCCCGCGAAACTCCAGCGCTGCCTCAGCGAGCAGGACAAGGCCATGTTCGCCGATACTGTGCCGCATTACCTCGACCTGTCGAGGCGTCACGCCAGAACCGCGAAACGCCTCGACGAGGAATAAGAGCGGTCTTCTGTCAGCTTCTGTAAAGTGTGCGAGGATCGATCAGTGGTTCTGTCAGGGTGGTGACGGCGCCATCCTTGTCGGCAGCCCGGTAGAAACAGCTCCGGCGTCCGGTATGGCAGGCAACACCGGGCTGATCGACCAGCACCAGCAGGGCATCACCGTCACAATCGACCCGTAACTCGATCAGCGTCTGCACTTGTCCCGAGGTCTCGCCTTTGCGCCACAGCCCGTTTCGGCTGCGGCTGAAATAGCAGACCCTCCCGGTGGCCAGCGTTTCCTCCACGGCCTCCCGGTTCATCCAGGCCAGCATCAGCACCTCGCCAGTGTCATGCTGCTGGGCAATGGCAGTGACAAGGCCCTGATCATTGAAGCGGATAATATCGAACACGTTGCTCATCGCTGCATGGCTTCCAGAGCCTGTAGCAGGTCGGCGATCAGATCCTGAGGGTCTTCCAGACCGATATGGATACGCACGGTCGGCCCTTCGAGCTTGATGCCATGGCTGCGGTGGATCGTACCATAAGTCGGCATGATCAGGCTTTCATAGCCACCCCAGGAGGCACCCAAACCGAAAATCGAGAGAGAATCGATGAAACGATCGCTCTGCTCTGTCGTGAAAGAACTCTTGAACTCCACACCGAACAGGCTGGGTGCACCGGTGAAATCCCGCTTCCACATCTCATAACCGGGATCGCCCGGCAGGGCAGGGTAGAGTACGCGCTGAATCTCGGGCCGTTCGCTCAGGAAGGTAGCGATATGCAGTGCGCTCTGCATCTGGTGGTTCATCCGTACCGCCATGGTGCGCAGGCCGCGCAGGGCCAGCCAGCAATCGTCGGGGCTTGCATATTGTCCCAGCAGGCCGGCTGTGCTGCGCACCCGGCGCCAATGAGCTTCGTCATTGACGGTGATGGAGCCGAGCAGAAGATCGCTGTGCCCACCGACATATTTCGTCAGCGCCTGAAGCGAGAGATCAATTCCGTGCCGGAATGGCTGAAAGTGACGAATGCCCCAGGTATTATCGAGCATTGTCACCGCCCCGTGCTCATGCGCCAGGGCGCAAAGCGCTGCGACATCCTGCACCTCGAACGTATGGCTGCCGGGGCTTTCCAGAAACAGCACTTTGGTTTCCGGCCTGAACAGGGGCGCAAGTTCATGCGCAGTCGCTGTAGCGGTGTAGAAAGTTGTTTCTATCCCGAACTGTTTGAGCAGACCTTCGCAGAAATCGCGTGTCGGGCCATAAACCATATCCGGAACCAGCAGGTGATCGCCTGCGCTCAGATAACCGAGTAAAGGTACCGTACACGCTGCCAGACCGGAGGATACGATCTGGCAATGCGTGCCGCCTTCTATTTCGGCGATGGCATTTTCCAGCGCAAAATGGGTTTCCGATCCATTCAGCCCGTAGGTCAGGGCTTGTTCCAGCCAGCGCTTTCCCTCACGACGTCGGGTCGCTGTATCTGGTTGCAGCACGGTCGATCCGCGGATGAGGGGCGGGTTCACGACACCGGTGTATTTTTCCACCGGTCGGCCAGCCCGCACCAGTCTGGTATCGGGATGTTCATTAGGCGCATCAGATGGGGTGCGCGGTCCCGGACGATTATACTGCATCACGCTGCTTCTGAGTATCGGGGCGGCTGCCCCATTCCGACCATGAGCCGTCATAAATGGCGGCCGCCTCCAGGCCTGCCACCGCCATAGCAAAGCTGAGCAGGGAGGCGGAAACGCCGCTTCCGCAACTTGCAATCACTGGTTTGCTGCCATCAATACCGGCAGCAGCAAAACGCTGACGCAAAGTCTCGGGCGGCAACAGGGTGCCATCGGCTGCCAGAACCTGATTGAAAGGAAGATTGAGACTGCCGGGAATCCGGCCGGATTCAACGCCGGGACGCGGTTCCGCCGCAGTGCCGGCAAAACGCTCCGCGCTGCGGGCATCCAATACCAGTTCTGCCCGGGATATCAGATTATCCTTGATGTCGCCGATGCCCCGTACGTATTTCGGGCGCCAGTCGGTCAACAAGGCAGATGGAGCGGGTGAGGGGGCAATCTCGCCACTTTCGGTCGGGCCGCCGGCCCGAACCCACGCATCAAGCCCCCCATCCAGTACGGCAGCTTCCAGACCAAACAGCCGGAACAGCCACCAGCCGCGGGCAGCCCACATCATGCTGTTCTGATCATAGAAAACGACCCTGCTGTTGTTGGACACGCCAAGCGCACCAAGCTGGGCCGCGAACTGGCCGGGTGGGGGAACCATATGCGGCAGATCGGTCTGCTGATCGGCTATGGCATCAATATCGAAATAAACAGCCCCGGGAATATGGCTGCGCACGTAGTCATCATGACCGTTGCGGCCCTGATTGGGTAAAAATTTCGTTGCGTCGAAAATGATCAGATCAGCCGCACCCATTGACTCTCGCAGCCACGCAGCGTCGACCAAAACAGGCAGTGTCGCCATTACTCGTCCCTTCCGAGCCAGTCGCGTTTAATCCGGTCACGTTGTGCTGCCAGCCAGAGCAGGGCAACCGTTGTTACCACATTGCTGAACTGACCGGCGATGGCGGCCTCGATCGCCTGCCGGGCAGGAACGACGCGGATTCGGATATCCTCGTTTTCAGCTCTCAGACCTCCTGTCCCCGCATAGTCCCCGTGATAGAGCGCAGGAGAATTGGCTTCACCGATATACAGTGACAGTGTTTCATCTGATCCGCCCGGTGTCAGAAGATAATTTCCGGCATGAATCAGCCTTTTCAGGGTGAGGCCGGTCTCCTCCAGACATTCACGATGGGCTGTTTCCGCCGGATCCTCGCCGGAATCGCGCATGCCGGCAGGAATTTCGGTCATGACCGGCTCAAGACCGGCGGCCAGGGCGGCAATCCGTATCTGTTCGATCAAAATGACGGTATCGCTTGCCGGATCATATGGCAGAACTGCGGATGCCTTGCCACGTCGCCAGATTTCCCAGCGCTGCAGGCCGGACCATGCACCATCGAAGCGTCGGTTGCGGAATGAGATCAGTTCCACAGCATAGCGCCCTTTCCAGGCGATATGGCGGGACTTAATCTTTATATCCGCATGCGAGGGCAGGGGAAGAAAATCGTCTGACATGCGTTTCCTGACCAGAGAATCGCCTGAACGGCAATGGTGATTCTCTCGTCATAGCGGATGGACTATTTCCACATACAGCTTTCGCATGATGAACTCTGCTCAGGATGACCGCAGCATGCCGCGAAGGATTTTGGCTCCCTCATGACCCTTGATTGAGCTTTTCCAGCACATTTCGGCCATTTTCTGATGGGACGTTACAATCTCCTCGGCAGAAGAGATGATCGCTACGCCTTGCTGAAGATCGGGTGCGCCATCGGTGTGAAACGGATTGAGGACAAGCTGTATTGTTGAATGAGACCGTGCGATCACCATGCGGCTGTTGATTTCCCCCGGTGACAGCAGTCCGAACTGCAGCCCCATTGGCTCCGTTTCCAGCAGGTTGGCTATGTGCTCAACCTCCCGTCTTGCCACGGCAAGGCCGGCTGCTTTCAGTTCTTCCGATAGATCCGGGCCGCCAATACCCTGTTGCAGCATAACGGAAATGGCAGCTGGGGATAACATCGCAATGAGGTTGGGTCGTCGTGCTGCGTAGGAGGCACGCCTTTCTTTCAGAGTCGTTACAAGCTGCTCGACGTAAAGGCGGTCTGCTTTCGATCGCCCGGCATGGCGCGACAGAATGGATTCGATGAGAAACGCTTCTGTTTCATCCAGCATTGTCAGATGGCACAAGGCATCTCCGACAAACTGAAGCTGGGCAGCATTTTCCTCAATCTGGCGGGCACGTTCGAAATATCCGACAGGACGGCTCTGATACTCAATGCTGACACCCAGCAAGGACAGAGGGGAAACCTGCAGAAGTTCAGCCAGTCTCTGCACGGTATCCAGTTTGATGACCTCGCCTTTTTCATAGCGGTACAGGGCGGCCCTTGAGACACCAAGCCGTGCTGCTATCTCCTCTGCGCGTAATCCAGACTCCAGGCGATAGGCACGCAGGCGCTGACCAATTTCCGCGAAACGCATAATCAATGTCGGGTGTCCTGCCACGCTTTGAAAGAATAAGGATATAAAGAGCTAAATAGGGCAGCCGTAAAGATTTTAAAAGTATATCAAAATACGATATGAAAAAAGAGATTTAAAAACCAAAATGGTACAAAAAATAAGATAAAATACTTATTTGTTTAAGTGTCTCTACAAAGAATACACTTCTTAAAAACCTACCTTTGAAGCTTAAACTTTATAATTATCCCGCCATATAAGACCATTTATTGTAGATTTTAATGGATTATATTCACAACTAATCCAGCCGTGATAATTTTCATTTCTGATGATAGAGAATATCTCTTTCCATAAGATATTTCCGGTTCCAGGTTCATGGCGGCCGGGACTATCAGCGATCTGGATATGCCGTGTTTGTGGAAGCCATTTTTGCAGTGATTGTTCCAGCATATTTTCTTCTGTTAAAGATAAATGATATAGATCAAGCTGAAGACCAATATTAGGCATTTTAGTTAATGAAATTATTTTTGAAGCCTGTTCTGCTGTTTTTAGATAGTAGTGGTTAATAGTTTGCAGGCTGATAGGTTCGATTGTTATCGTTATGTTTGCCTCACCCGCAAGGCGGGCAGCCCATATCAGGTTTGAGACATAGCACTGTTCCATAGCGGGCGTGTCGTGACCGGTTTCAGACAAGCCCGCCATGCAATGAATAAATGAACAGTTCAGCGTTCTGGCATAGTGCAGAGCCTGCAAAAAACCTGCCCTGAACTCATCCTGTCTATCAGGAAGAGCAGCAAGACCCCTTTCACCCTTATCCCAGTTTCCTGCCGGGGCGTTAATAAGCACCATCTTCAACCCGGTTTTTTTCAATACGGAGTCGATATGATCTGCGGGTACAGCGTAAGGAAAAAGACATTCCACGGCCGAAAAATTGGCTGAAGCCGCCTGCTGAAAGCGCTCCAGAAAATCAAATTCAGTAAACAGAAAAGAAAGATTGGCGCAGAGAGACAGCATGTCAGTAACACCGTACCAGCATTTTGATATGGATCATCAACGAATTTTTCTTTGAATCCAAATCAAATTATCAAATTCAGATGATATGGTCAGTGGTCAAGCATCTGTGACAGACCGATGTTATCTCGGTTTGGCCAGAAGACTGATTTCTATAACTATATGTGAGTCGGCTGCCGTATTATTCTCCGGCCGGAATACCATCTCGCCGAGGATCGGCTGCTCCTGTAAGGCGCCCGTCTGTTTTTTTGACAATCATGGAGAGACCTGAATTGAGCCTCATGATCGCAGGATGATGGCCATACTGGAGCAGGCGATCAGCCAGTAAGGCAGCTTCAGTTCCTGATTCCAGATCGGCTTTAAGGCCTGTGGTGCCGATATGTGGTGCCGATACGGCCTGGGCAGGAGACAGGTTCCAGCGCATGGACAGCAGCATGGCCTGACTGACATAGCTGATAATGTGGCCGCCTCCGGGCGATCCGGCAATCATGTCGAGCTTTCCATTCTGATCCAGTACAATGATCGGAGCCATGCTGCTGCGTGGTCTTTTGCCTGGCTGAATCCGGTTGGCAACAGCCTTGCCTGCCTCTTCAGCTACAAAGGCGAAATCGGTCAGCTCATCGTTCAGAATAAATCCGTCGACCAGGAGCTTGGAGCCAAATACGTCCTGCACTGTGGTCGTCATGGACACTGCATTGCCCTGCGAATCCACGATGCTGATATGACTGGTGCCATGCTCCGGTTTGGGTGGTTGTGCACCCCGCACAGGGGGCAGGTCGGGCATGGACCAGGATGGGTTGCCGGCTTCTACTGTGGAAGCGGCATGGCGGGGATGAATCATCCTGGCTCTTTGTCGGAGATAGGCCGGGTCGAGCAGACCGCGCAGCGGTATCCGCACGAAATCCGGATCAGCCAGAAACAGGTTGCGATCAGCAAAGGCCAGTTGTTCGGCCTGAATGATCAGATCGGCTGCTTCGGCGCTGTCAGGGCGCAGATGCCGCAGATCAAACCCCTCCAGCATGGAGAGTATCTGCAGGACGGCGACACCCCCTGAGGAAGGTGGTCCCATGCTGCACACTGTCCGCATTTTGACAGTCATGCACAGGGCCGGGCGCTGACGGGGTTGATAGGAGGCCAGATCATCCATCGTCATGGTCCCGGCGGCCGGGCTTTGCCGGATCGCTGCCACAATGTCGGTGGCGATCTGACCGGTCAGCAAAGCATCTGCCCCTTTGGCGGCAATGCTCCGCATCGTTTCTGCAAGAGCGGGGTTTTTTAACATGTATCCCGGCTCAGGCACTGTGCCATTTGGCAGGAAATAGGTTCTTGCGGCCTCCTGCACCATCAAGCTGTTCTGTTCTTCCCGGATTTCCCGACTCATCAGGGCAGAAACCGGAAAACCGCTCTCCGCCTGGGCGATGGTGCTGGTAAACAGGTCTTTCCAGGGCAGATGCCCATGCAGCCTGTGCACGGCTTCGAGCATTCTCAGCGCACCGGGCACCCCGACGGCGCGTCCTCCGATTCCGGCGCTGTTAAGCGGGAGCGGTCTGCCGGTCGCATCCTGAAAAATGGTGGAGGGGATAGCGGCGGGTGCGGTCTCCCGTCCGTCCCAACTGGTAACCTGCCGGGTCGCTGCATCATAGTACAGTAGAAAGGCGCCTCCACCCAGACCGGAGGACTGAGGCTCCACCAGTGACAGCATCGCCTGTGCGGTAACAGCGGCATCAATGGCATTGCCACCTGCTTTCAGCACATCCAGTGCTGCGCGGCTGGCGAACGGGTTGGCTGTCACCACCATCATATGGGCGGCGGTCACATCCCGGGCCAGCGGCGGAAACGGATGAGAAGTGGAGGGCTGATGTGCGGGCGTTTCAGCGGCGAGGGAAAAAGGCATTATGACAGTCGCGCATAACGCGAGCCGTGCCAGGCTTTGTCTTGTGAACAGCAGCCTGTGCCATGCCTGCCGCCGTTCCCGTGTGACTGTCATGATTGAGTACTGCCAATGAACAAAAAGAAACATGATCGTGATGGTCTGTCATTACCGTCTGACAGAAGGTTTTGCAGTTTACATGAAAACGACAGCCTCTGGCAGCATGATAAAAAGGCTTGGCGTGGCGGTAAGGCCAGCCGTGACGGGATAGAGGCAGAGCGTATTGCCGCGCAGGCACTGGAAGCAGATGGCTGGCAGATTTTGGGCCGGCGGCTGCGTACACCCGCAGGCGAGATTGATATTCTTGCTGATCTGGACGGATTGCTGGCGATTGTCGAGGTGAAATACCGGCCTACCCTGAGCGAGGCAGCCCATGCGCTGGGTCCGCGCCAGCGCAAACGCCTGATCGCGGCGGCCTCGTATGTGCTGGCACAAAATCCGGACTACGGTACCGAAGGCGTGAGATTCGACGTCCTTGTTGTTGATATGGCCGGACAGGTACGCAGGATTGCCGATGCGTTCAGGCTGGATGAGGAGGCGTAGCTTTAGCCACGCCATTGCCGGACACGGAAATTCAGGGCTTCGGCCAGATGCAGGCGGGAAATATCCGCTTCCTGTGCCAGATCGGCGATGGTGCGGGCGACGCGGATCATGCGCGTCAAACCACGCGCCGATAATTTCAGGCGCAGGCTGGCCTGTTCTGCGAAAGCGGCGACCTCAGGGGAGAGGGAAGGTTCTGCGCCATTCTGACGCTCGCCGGACTGGCGGCGTGCTTCCCGAAACTGCCGTGCTGCCTCGACTCGTGCCGCCACCGAGGCGCTGTTTTCACCGGGAGGAGCCCGCATCAACTCTGTCGGAGTAGCAGGCTGGACCGTGACCACAATATCCATACGATCCAGCAGTGGGCCGCTGATCCGGGCCTGATAGCCATCGCCGCAGGCAGGTGCGCGCACGCATTCCCGATCCGGAGTGCCGAGATAGCCGCAGCGGCATGGATTCATGGCGGCAATGAGTTGGAACCGCGCGGGATAGGTAATATGTGCCGCAGCCCGAGCCACCGTTGCCTGTCCGGTTTCCATGGGTGTTCGTAAGGCTTCCAGCACCTGACGGGAAAATTCAGGGAATTCGTCCATGAACAGGACGCCATGATGGGCGAGGGAGATTTCCCCCGGCCTGGCCCGCGGCCCACCCCCGGCAATGGCCGCCTGGCTGGCGCCATGATGCGGTTCACGGAAAGGGGGACGGGTGATCAGCCTGCCATCCCGCAGCATGCCTGCAATACTATGGATCGTGCTGACATCCAGAATCTGCGATGGCGTCAGGGGTGGCAGCAGGCCGGGTAGACGGGCGGCGAGCATCGATTTGCCCGCCCCAGGCGGCCCGATCAGCAGAAGATTATGCTGTCCGGCGGCGGCGATTTCCAGTGCCCGTCTGGCTGTCTCCATGCCTTTGACATCGGCAAGGTCAGGGAGTGCTGATCCCTCCGCCTGTCCGGCCGGTTCCGGTCGGGGCAGGGTCTGTGTGCCACGAAAATGATTGATGATGGCCAGCAGATTGGGTGCGGCAAGGATGCGTTCTACCCCGGACCATGCGGCTTCTCCGCCCTGCCGTTCCGGGCATATCAGGCCGAGGCCGCATGCATGCGCGCCGATGGCGGCTGGCAGCACACCGTTCACCGGCTGCAAGGCTCCATCCAGTGAAAGCTCGCCGAGGCTGGTATATCCGGCACTATCAGAGGCTGGCAGGATATCCATTGCCGCCAGCACCCCCAATGCGATTGGCAGGTCGAAATGACTGCCTTCCTTGAGCAGATCGGCAGGCGCCAGATTGACCAGAATACGCCGTGGCGGCAGAGCCAGCCCCATGGAGGCCAGGGCTGCTCGTACCCGCTCCCGTGCTTCTCCCACTGCTTTATCGGGCAGACCAACCACCTGAAAAGCAGGAAGGCCGGGAGAAATTTGTACCTGAATTTCCACAGGAATGGCAGTGACCCCGGCAAAGGCGAAGGAGTGGGTGCGGACGACCTTGCTACCTTCACGATGGGGAGTTTGTGCCATTGAAATAACCAGTTTCTGACTAAAACAGGCCTGATAGGCTTTCTCCGAATCAGGCAATTTATTGTTCCTACAGAACAATTGTGGCGGGAGAAAGATAAAGGATGCTCCTTGCATCGGGCCAGAAAGAGGTGCGGATGATGTCTTGTTTTGGTGATAGTTTTGAGAAGTTCTGTTTCTTCCTGTTATTGGCAGCATCGCCAAAATCGGATGAAGCGTTACAATACGGCGCGATTAGAATGCTACCTGCCTGGTAAGGACCTTTCCTCTCTTGATGACCATTCTGGTTGAGTTTCTGATTGTTCTGTTGCTGATCCTGCTGAACGGATTGTTTGCGATGGCGGAGCTGGCGCTGGTGTCCGCCCGTCGCGCCCGGCTGTCGGTGATGGAGCAGAAAGGAATTCCCACCGCGACACTGGCAAGGGAACTGGCGGAAGACCCCCACCGTTTTCTGCCGACCGTACAGGTGGGGATCACGCTGGTCGCGATCCTGTCCGGCACGTTTGGCGGGGCACGGATTGCGGATCATCTGGCCAGATATCTGGACATGATTCCGATGCTGGCGCGTTTTTCCAACGATATTGCCCTGCTGATCGTGGTGGTTGTCATCACCTATCTGACCATGGTGCTGGGGGAGCTGGTACCGAAACAGCTTGCCCTGCTGGGGCCGGAGGAGGTTGCAGTCAGGGTGGCAAGGCCGGTGGCGTGGCTGGCGAAGGTGACGGGGCCTGCGGTGTGGCTGCTGGGTTATTCATCCTCTGTAGTACTGAGCCTGTTCGGCCTGACCCGTTCTTCCCAGCCGCAAGTGACAGAAGAGGAGCTGAAAGCCCTGCTGGCGGAAGGTACGCAGGCCGGTGTGCTGGAAACCGAAGAGCGGGCCATGATCGAGCGTGTGTTGCGCCTCGCTGACAAACCTGTCCGCGCCCTGATGACGCCGCGCAACGAAATTGCCTGGATTGACCGGAGTGATACGGAGGAAGATATCATCGCCGCAGTGAAAGAAGCACCTCATTCCCGCCTGGTGGTCTGTGAGGGGTCGATCGACAATGTGGTGGGCGTGGTACAGGCCAAGCATATTCTGGATCGCCTTCTGGACGGACAGCCTTTGTCCATCGGTGCCTCGCTGCGTCAGCCGATGGTGGTGCCTGATACGGTGACAGCGCTGGGCGCGCTGGAAAGGCTGAAGAGCGATACTCTGGGTCTGGCGCTGGTCATGGATGAGTATGGCAGTTTCGAGGGGGTGGTCACGGCCGCTGATGTGCTGAAAGCCATTGTCGGTGAGGCCGGAGACAGCACCAGAACATCCTCCCAGACTCCTGATGCGCTGCCAGGCACGATGGTTCTGGACGGGATGATGGCGGCGGACGAGCTGAAATCCCGTCTCTCCCTGCCGGAACTGCCTGCCGAGGGCAGCTATCACACGGCAGCCGGGCTGGTGCTGGCGATCTTGCGACGGGTGCCCAAAACAGGGGATCGGATCGCTTTCGCGGGCTGGACGTTCGAGGTGCTGGAAATGGATGGCCGCCGGGTCGCCCGGCTACGGGCAAGCCGCGATACGCTTGCGGAGGGATGACGCTGCCAGCTCTGTTGAGGACAGGCATCCCTGCTGTTTCATCAAGCCGAAATGGCACGCCGCAGGGCCATCCGGGTTGCACGGCGCTTTACGTCAGCATCTGAGTTCGTGCTTTCAGGAAGCAAATCCAGCGGCTTCACGGTGTCAACAGGCTGAAGCGGTTTCCAATGCTGCTATTGTGACATCCAGAAGCCGATCGATCACATGCGGTTCCTGTGCGCCTGCAATGGCATGATGATGATCGAACACAAAACAGGGAACACCGGTGATGCCGATCCGATGAGCCTGTGTCGTGGCAAGCTGGATTTCGCTGCGCCCTTCGGGGCCGAGCAGATAGGTCAGGGCATCGGTCCGGCTGAATCCGGCCTCGGCAGCAATACGGGCCAGTTCATCCAGATCCCCAATATTCCGCCCCTCCGTGAAGCAGGCGGCAAACAGGCGTTCCACCATGCCTCCGGCGGCATCGTCAGGACAGGCGGGAAGGGATGTGTTGAAACCACCCCCACCAGCGCTGCAATGGGAGAGCTGAAAAGCGGGGGCCTGCTCCGCGACCCATCGCACCAGCCGATGGGCGTCAAAGCTGGGGGGCAGGGTCTTGATCAGGTCGAAGCGAAAACTGATCCCTTCCCGACGCCCCAACTCGGTAATGGAGCGGTGCAGCCGTTGCGTGCGGTCTTCTGTGCCAAATCTATGGATGATATGGTCGGCTTGTCCTGCGCTGCCGCGCTCCATGCCCGGATTGAGCAGGAAAGGCCTCCACTCGATCACCGGGCTGATATCTGTTCGTCTGGCAAGGCATTCACGAAGTCGCCTGACACCCAGATAGCTCCAGGGGCATATCAGATCGAACACGACGGCGATCGCCAGCAGTGCGCGAGGGGGGGCGAGCATATTCACAGGAGGAGTGTAGCGCATTCTCCAGTCTGCTCAAAAGATATAATGCTCTCAGAAGATTGTTTTCTATAACATTTTTTAATAACCCCGTGCTTGTTGTGCAGGCGGCAAAGCAGTCCGATACAGGACATTCTTCTAGCAGGATTGATCACATCATGACGGAATGTCAGCCTCGCCTGATTGGCGATATCGGGGGTACGAATGTCCGCTTTGCCCTGGCCCTGGGGGAAGGCGTTATTGTGCATGAACACAAGCTGCCTGTCGCGGAATTCGACAATCTGGAACTGGCAGCCAGAACCTATCTGCAGGCGCGTGGTTCGCTTATTCAGGATGTGGCGGAAGCGGTATTCGCCGTTGCGACGCCGGTGCGAGGCGATGAAATCGCCTTTACCAACAATCCCTGGCGCTTCTCGATCCGTTCGACTGAAGCGGCGCTGGGGCTGAAGAGACTGGAAATCATTAATGATTTCGTAGCCCAGGCGGCTTCCATCCGGGTAACGCCCGATGAAGAAATGGCGATCATCAAATCAGGCGAGGTCATGGACAATCATCCCGCAGTGGTGATTGGGCCGGGGACCGGTCTCGGTATGGCCTTCATCCTGCGCCACAAGGATGGAGAAGAGATTCTCGCCAGCGAAGGCGGCCACTGTACGTTCAGCCCGCGTGATGAAACCCAGACCTTCATTCGCGATCAACTGGCGCGCGAATATGGCCATGTCTCGTCGGAGCGCCTGCTGTCCGGTCCGGGATTACTGGCAATGGCCAGAGCACTGGCGCAGCGTGCCGGACTTTCCCTGGCGCTTGAAAAGCCGGCCGATGTGACAAGGTTGGCCGAGCAGGAAGCCTGTCCCGTCTGCCGGGAGGCAATCCGTGTTTTTTCTGCCGTGCTCGGTTCGGTCGCGGCAGATGCAGTGCTGAATTTGGTGGCCATTGGCGGGGTGTATCTGATCGGCAATGTCAGCAAAAGTCTGCGCGCTATGATGGATTTCGATGTACTGATTGAGGCATTCCTGGAAAAAGGGCGGTTTCGTGCCCTGCTGAATGATGTACCGATCATCCAGGTGATGCGCTCCAACACAGGCCTTCTGGGGGCGTCGGCGTGGCGCCGGCGCTGAAATCAGAGACTCGTTTCAGAGGGAGTCGGGGTGTCGGGTAATTTTATTGCGTGATATTGGGCCCGGACGCATGGCCTATGCGGAAACTCAATGATAAATGAAACGCAATGCATTCATGATTTTTTGATATTGAATGCCTTCCGTAAATAGGCTCATGCTCTGCCTGTCGCTTCGTCCCAAGCAGTGACGGAACAGGGGAAGGGTCATTCCTTCCCCAGCCGCCACCGGGCAAACGGATGAAGTTCCAGCAAGGGAGTGCCATTCAATGGCCATGCAGCTTTCTTCTTACGCCTCCGGTTTTATGCACAGCCCTGTGCGCAGCAGCGTGACAGCGTCTTCTCCCGAGCAGAAAGATGCGTTGAAGCAGGCTTTGCTGTTTGTTTTTGCAATTCAGACGCCGGTATGGGCAGCTCTCTATCTGCTGTTCGGCATTGGATTGTAAGAGAGAAAGCTTGAACCCTTCCTCCTGCGACTAGCGGCTTGGCGATTTTTCCTGCCCATGGGCGGAGTTATCAAGCCCGGCAAGCCGGTAGGTGATGGCAGAAAGAAGCCAGACAACAACAAAGACGCCAACGATGAGAAAGCCGAAATCGGCCAGATCATCGTTCAGGAATGCTATGCCTTCCCAGATCGTGCCGCTGAGATGCAGGTGCTCGCCGATCAGGCCAAGTGCTTCAACCGATCCAATGAGCAGGGCCACCGTAATGGAGATGGCCGTCATGGTAATGTTGTACCATAGTTTCCGCTGCGGATTGCTGAAAGCCCATCCGTAAGCACCAGCCATCAAGCTGCTGTCGAGCGTATCGATCAGCGTCATTCCGGCGGTAAACAGGGCTGGAAAGATCATGATTTCCCAGGCCGGGATACCTCCCGCACGCTGTGTGGCGGTGATGCCGAGCAACCCGATTTCGGTGGCGGTATCAAACCCCAGCCCGAACAGTACTCCTAACGGATAGAGGTGCCATGGCTGGCTGATCCGCTCGAACACCGGATGGCAGAGGCGGGTCAGAAGGCCGCCCTTGGCCAGAGTGTCATGCAATGCGGCCTGATTAATTGTTTGCCGGCGAGCGGTACGAAACTGCCGCCACAATGTGCGCAGGATCAGCAGATTGGCAACAGCAATACACAGCAGAAAGATGGCGGAGGTCAGTGTGCCGACAGTGCCGCCGAAAAAGCGAATATTCTCCAGCAAAGTCTGAAATTGCTGTGCCGAAACTGTAATAAGTGCACAGGCCAGCACCACAATGGTGGAGTGTCCGAGCGAGAACCATAATCCTGTGGAGTGAGGCTGAATGCCAGCCTGCATCAGACGCCGTACAGTATTGTCGATGGCGGCAATATGATCGGTATCCAGCGCGTGCCGCAGCCCGAAAATCCAGGCCAGCAACGCTGTTCCCAGCAACATCGGTGTGTCGGCAAAAGCCTGCCAGGCGATCAGCCAGACCACTCCGTTCACAGCGATCAAAGCAGTATGGAGCAGGATAATGCTGGTCGGGATGGTTCGAAGATGAAGAAAGAATGGCGGCATGGGACTATGCAATGATCCCGCCGCCATTTTTGTCAATTGTGGATGCAGAACAAGGTGCGCCTCAGCGCTTTCTGACAAACTCGGCGCGCAGTACCAGTCCTTTGATCGTATCGTGTTTGCAGTCGATTTCCTGAGGGTCTCCGGTCAGACGGATGGATCTGATTACAGTGCCGCGCGGCAGGGTCTGGTTGGCTCCCTTGACTTTCAGATCCTTGACGAGCGTCACGCTGTCACCATCGGCGAGAATATTGCCGACTGCATCTTTCACCTGAACCGTTTCATCCTGCGCGGAGGCAGCAGCTTTCTGGGCGGCTTCTGCGGCACTGATCCATTCGCCGCTGGCCTCGTCATAGATATAGTCGTCGTTCTGATCGGACATCGTAAAATTCACTTCTTCAAAGACGGATATGGTTCAGGGCTGGCAGTCCGGCAGGGAAACCAGACCATCCAGAGCCTCAGCATCAGCCAGAGCAGCGCTTTTCTCTGCCCGACTCAGGCAGGAGAGAGCGTGCATCAGTGTATCGGCCTCCGCAATTTTGACGCGGGCTACCAGGATGTTGGCGTCGACCGGATCAATACGCGGTCGGCGCGGGGGTGGCAGCATCGCCCGATGTGCGGCCAGCAGGGTCTGGTCGGTACGGAGACGGAGGACAGCTTCCATCTCCGGAGCATCGGCAAGGGAATGATAGATCTCTCCGGCGCGAACCAGAGCACGGGGAGGATTGCGCTCCTCGGGGATCAGCAGGAGGCCCAGCCGACGCAGAGCCAGCCCGGCAGCACGGCTTCCGGTCAGGCTGACAAGGGGAATGGCCAGCGTCATGCCTACCACAACCGGCGTCATCCACAGAAACAGCGGGAAGGAGACGAGCATGGCCGCACCACCCAGCACCAGACCGAAGACGGTGTGCTGCCAGTATGTCTCCATGACAGCGCGCAGCGGAATGCTGCCATCGTCCCGTCGCTGTGCGTTCCAGCCGCTATCCCGTCCGGCGAGAATGGAGGCAACGCCCATGGACTGGATCAGCATGGCAATCGGGGCGATCAGGCCGCCAATGACTGTCTCGATCAGCATACTCAGGATCAGGCGGATGACCCCGCCGGAGCCGCGTCGGTCGGAGCCATGCAGCATGGTGACGATGCAGCCCAGAAATTTCGGCGCCAGCAGCAATCCCATCGTGCCGATGAACACATACATGGCGAGCACGGGATCGACGGAAGGCCAGTGCGGGAACAGCGCCCGTCCCTGATGCGGGAAATACTCGGGCCGCACGAAAATGCTCTCAAGGGAGATCAGGATGCCCAGCACCAGAAACAGCAACCATAAAGGCGCCGTGACATAGGAGCCGATCCCCATTGCCATATGCACCCGGCTGATCCAGTGCAGACCACGGGCAGGCAGAATCTTGGCATGCTGGAGATTTCCCTGACACCAGCGACGGTCACGAATGGCGATGTCAGTGAGAGAAGGAGGGCTTTCCTCATAGCTTCCGGCCAGAGCGGGCAGCATGTGAATGGCCCAGCCGCCGCGCCGCATCAGCGCCGCTTCGACAAAATCATGGCTCAGCACATGGCCGCCAAAGGGTTTGCGACCGCTCAGATGCGGCAGCCCGGCCTGTTCGGCAAAGGCCTCGGTACGGATCACCGCGTTATGGCCCCAGTAATTACCTTCCGAGCCATGCCACCAGGCAATGCCATGCGCGATCAGCGGACCATAAACCCGGCCTGCAAATTGCTGCATGCGGGCGAAAAGGGTGCGGCCATTGACGATCACCGGCAGGGTCTGGATCAGCCCGATGCGATCATGCTGTTCCATGGCGGCGGTCATGCGGACAATGGTGTCGCCTTCCATCACACTATCAGCATCCAGCACCAGCATCTGGCGGTATGCACCACCCCAGCGGCGCACCCATTCGCTGATATTGCCGGCCTTGCGCTCGATATTTTTGGCCCGACGACGGTAGTAGATATTGTCTCCTCCGCCCACACGCTGGCGCAGGGCCAGAAAAGCCTGTTCCTCCTCGATCCACACATCAGGATCGGTCGTGTCACTGAGGATGAAGACATCGAAAGCCGCCATGCGCCCGGTGGCCTGAAGGCTTTCGTAAATTCCCTGCAAGCCAGCGGTTACACGAGCCGGGCTTTCATTATAGCAGGGCATCAGAATGGCGGTGCGATGGTGCAGCTCCGGCAAAGGTCCATCACGATTCACACCCAGCCCCAGCCCGCTGTCACGGCCCAGCATGGAGGCGAAACCACCCAGTGCGCTCATGAAGGACAATGCGATCCAGGCGAACAGAATCACGAACAGCACGACCAGCACGACGCCGAGTGTGGTTGTGACGCTGGCATTCAGCACGCGGTTCATCTCATAGGCCGCGCCGATGGTCAGCAGCAGTGTGCCGAGAAAAACGAACAGACGTCGCAGCGCCAGACCACGCGGTGCGGTCAGTGGCCTTTGCCCGACCAGAGGTCCGGTTGCGGGCGCGTCCAGCCGTTGTACCGGCATATCCATGGGGGATTCTGCCGGGAGGAAGGCGGGCAAGCCGGTTGCTGATGTGATCACGGCGTCCAACGGAACATCCAGCTTTCTGTCAGGGGCTGATTATCCCTGGATAATCTGGCGGTGATCTCGACCAGTTTTTCACCACCGGGGGCCAGTTCAAAACCGATCCGCCAACCGCCAATATCCGGATTGGGTTCGGAGAAGATATTGCGGATTTGTCCGGCAGAGGCATGCACCTCCACATTCGGCGGCTGGGCTGTGGTGAGGGATTTGACCGCATCGCCGGTGAAGTCGATCACATATTCACGACCCTGCTTGTCATCGGCCAGGCCGGAACGTGTATCGGCAACCCGCGCCAGCTTGGTAGGCCAGGGCGTATCCCAGCCCCAGTGCATGCGATAGGTGAAGTTGTACTCGCGCTTGGCAGCCAGTTTTTCCTTAGGCCGCCAGAAGCTGACGATATTGTCGTTTACTTCGTTCGGGGTAGGGATTTCGACCAGATCGATCGATCCCTGTCCCCAGTCACCGATGGTTTCGATCCACAGGCTGGGGCGCTTTTCATAGCGCAGGGCGAGATCCTGATAATCGGCAAAGGCACGCTTACGCTGCATCAACCCGAAACCGCGTGTATTGCCATCGGCAAAGGCGCTGAACTGAAGGTCACGCGGGTTCACCAAAGGACGCCAGATCTGGTCCCCATTGCCGACCCAGATCGACAGACCTTCGCTGTCATGCGCCGCGGGCCGCCAGTCATCGATGCCTTCGCGGTCGTCAAAGTCGAAATCGAACATGCTGGTCATGGTCGCCAGACCGGGTTCGGTGATATCAACCCTGGGATAAAGGGTGCTTTCCACATCAAACACCGTTGTATCACCCGGATGGATGGTAAAGCGGTAAGCCCCCGTGGTACTGCGTGTGTCCAGCAGCGCATGAACAACGATGCTGTGGCTGTCCGGGCGCGGCTTTTCCAGCCAGAAAGTGCGGAAGACGGCGAATTCCTCGCCTTTGGGATTGCCGGTGCCGATCGCCAGGCCGCGGGCTGAAAGGCCGTACACCTGGCCTTTCGCGACGGCCCGGAAATAGCTTGCCCCCAGAAACACCACGAATTCATCATAATAATCCGGGCGGTTGATCGGGGCGTGAAGACGGAACCCGGCAAAACCCAGATTACCGGTTACGCGCAGTTTCTGGTCTTCATACTCGAACAGGTCTGGGGTGAACGCGACAGGGCGCGACTGCCCATCCGAGACCTCATTGATCTCGACCTTTTGCTCGAACAGATATCCGCGATGGATCAGTTCCACACGGAACGGCAGATTGTCGTTACGCCATAGCGCGCGGTCTTTCTGAAAGCGAATGCCACGCCACTGATCCCAGTTCAGCTTGCTGATGGGAGTTGGCAGATTGGTGTCGGGGGGCTGGTAGGGCTTCCGGCTCAGTTCCTCTGCAATCCGCCGCACAGTTGATGCATCGAACGGGGTGGAAGCGGCCTTCTGGGGAGCGGATTCTGCTGCGGCGGGATTGGAAGGGCTGCCGAGGGCGGCAATCATTGTAAGAGAGGCAGAGCCTTTCATCAGGGCACGACGCTGCACGAATCCTCCTTTCGACAGATATTATCGACCAGTCAGTGAGATAACATGGTCCTGCGCGAAACAGGAAGAAGCGGCATCAGACGCGGCATCAGACCCTGACTCAGGCGGAGCCTGAGTTCGGGCAGTGGTGTCAGCCTCAGCTGCGTTCTTCATTTCCGTTGCTGCTGCTACGAGTCGCCGCCCTGGCGCGCGGCTCCATCTGTCGCCGTGTGAAAAAGGTGGCGATATCGGCAAGCTCCAGAAACTCATCAGCCTGGCGGCGCAGATCGTCGGCGATCATGGGGGGAGAGGTGCGGATGGAAGAAACAACGGACACCCGCACGCCTTTCCGTTGTACGGCTTCGACCACGCGTCGGAAATCAGCGTCGCCACTAAACAGGACCGCATGATCAATCCGGTCAGCGATTTCCATCATATCGACGGCCAGCTCGATATCCATATTGCCTTTGATTCGGCGGCGGCCCGAGGCATCCGTGAATTCTCTGGCCGGCTTGGTAACCAGATTATAACCGTTATAGGCAAGCCAGTCTGTCAGCGGCTTGAGAGGAGAATATTCTTCCGTTTCAAGAACAGCCGAGTAATAATATGCACGCACAAGTTGAGAGCGGCTGCGGAAAGTTGACAGCAAATTGCGATAGTCGACCTCAAAGCCTAGGTTCCGGGATGCCGAGTAGAGGTTAGCGCCATCTATAAAGAGCGCTATTCTCTCGGTCGGTAGGAAATGCATACTCTTGAATATCCTTGGCTTTTCAAACGGCATGACGAAGCTCAGCCGCGTGGCGCAATCTTTACCATATATCGGCGGTATGCTGACCTTTAAACGAAAATGAAGGACACATACAATGCACAAGCCTGCAGCTTACGGCGATTTGATGAGTATATAAAAATGATTTTAATAGCAGTCGGGGCAAATCTGCCGAATTCAGATGGTATGCCTGCCATCGAAACCTGTCGTCAGGCGGTGGCGCGGCTGGGTGAGTTGCCCGGTCTGACTCTGGAAGCCTGTTCCCGTTGGTATCTGACAGCGCCAATGCCGCCTTCCGGTCAGCCTGATTATGTAAATGGTGTCGCCCGCCTGTCCGGTGAAATCGATCCTGAGCGTCTTCTGGTCTGGTTGCAGGAGATTGAGGCGCGCAATGGCCGTGTCCGTACGGTTCCTAATGCCCCTCGTACGCTTGATCTGGATATTATTGATATGGATGGCGTAATCAGGTCCGCCCCTGATCCTGTTCTGCCGCATCCAAGGGCGACAGAGCGTGCTTTTGTCCTGACGCCGCTGCGTGATGTGTGTCCGGACTGGATTGATCCCGTCAGTGGTAAAACGGTTGATGCTCTGCTGGATGCGTTGCCGCCACAGGGAATACGACCGGCTGATTCGGACTGATCCGTTTCAGCGGAAAGGCTGATCCGCGTCAGCAGATGCCTGCTCCGGTTGCCTGGGGAAGGAGGCTGCTTTATAGATACTCCTTCGCTTCAGTAAGTTTGTGTTTTGGGAGGTCGCCGCATGGCGCGCGTCACCGTTGAAGATTGCGTCGAAAAGGTGCCCAACCGGTTCGAGCTGGTTCTGCTGGCCGCCCATCGTGCCCGCTGCATCAGCCGTGGCGAGGAACTGACCATTGATCGTGACAACGACAAGAACCCGGTGGTCGCACTCCGTGAAATTGCTGATGAGACGGTGACCACCACCGGATTGCATCAGGATCTGATGAAGTCACTTTCCCGCGCGCCGGAGCTGGAACCCGCGGATGAGGAAGTGCTCGACCTGATCCCGACCGAGCAGAATATCTTCGGCCTGCAGGATGTTTCGGCCGAGGAAGAAGCTCATTCTGGCACGGTCGATCTCTCATCCGATGAGATGGAAGCTGCGATCGAGGCCGAACTTGGCGGTCGTCGTCGCTGATTGATGGGATGATGGCGGGCAATATTGACGCCTGATTTCGCTGAAATCATTGCACCGCGTGCAAGGGACACCCTTATAATAAATGTTCAACGGGTGTCCTGAGTCGTACGGAGTCTCGTCCGGCCTGGGCCAGAGCGGGGCCACAGAATGACGCAGAGCATGGGAGCCGGCTTTTTCAGCCGCCTGACGCGCCTTCCTGACGGCGTGGCGGGTGAGGTTGGGCAGCCGGCCCGTCCGCGTATCGTGCGGCAGTTCGAACTGACCGAAAAAGTCCTCAGTTACGCCCCCAATGCTGATACGGATCTGATCGACGCCGCCTATGTGCTGGCGATGCGTGCGCATGGGCAGCAGGTGCGTGACAATGGTGATCCCTATATCACGCATCCGCTGGCAGTGGCCGATATTCTGGCCGGATATCGGCTGGATGTCGGCAGTATCATCACCGGGCTGCTGCATGACACGATCGAGGATACACAGCTAAGCCTTTCCCAGATCGAGGAGCGTTTCGGGGCTGAAATCGCCGGTCTGGTCGATGGCGTGACCAAGCTGACCAGGCTGGAACTCCAGTCCGACCGCACCAAGCAGGCGGAAAATTTCCGTAAGCTCGTTCTGGCCATGAGCAAGGATATCCGCGTGCTGCTGGTCAAGCTCGCGGACCGGCTGCACAATATGCGGACCCTGCATTTTGTGCGCTCCGACGCGCGCCGTCAGCGTATCAGCCGCGAGACGATGGAAATTTATGCCCCTCTCGCCGACCGCATCGGTATGGAGGAGGTAAAGACCGAGCTTCAGACTCTGGCCTTCGCACAGCTGGAGACCGAGGCCTACGACACCATCATGGCGCGGCTGAACTTCCTGCGCGGCCGTGGGGCTGATGTGATCGAGGAAGTGAAGGCCGAGCTTCGCCGGGTATGTGAGGATCATGGCGTCACGGTGATCGAGGTCACGGGACGGGAAAAATCCCCGTTCTCGATCTGGGAAAAAATGCAGCGCCGCAGTGTGGCGTTCGAGCAGCTATCCGACATCATGGCGTTCCGCATCGTTGTGCCGACGCGGGCGGATTGTTACGCCGCGCTCGGGGCGGTGCACGCGACCTATCCGGTGATTGCCGGACGGTTCAAGGATTATATCTCCACCCCCAAGGCAAATGGCTATCAAAGCCTGCACACGGGCGTCACCCTGCGGGAGCCGCGCAACCAGAAGATCGAGGTGCAGATACGCACCCGTGATATGGATGACGTCGCGGATAACGGCGTGGCCGCGCACTGGGCCTATAAAGACGGGCAGGAGATGCTTCCCAGCGAAGTGCAGCGTTTCCGCTGGGTGCAGGATCTGCTCGAAATTCTCGACAATTCCGCAGCTCCTGATGAGTTTCTGGAGAATACCAAGCTCGAATTATATCAGGATCAGGTTTTCTGCTTTACCCCGAAAGGTCAGTTGATCCAGTTGCCGCGGGGGGCGACCCCGGTTGATTTTGCCTATGCTGTACATAGTCAGATCGGTGATACCTGCGTAGGCGCGCGTGTAAATGGCCGTCTGCTGCCGTTGCGTCATGAGTTGCAGAATGGTGATCAGGTCGAAATTCTGACTGCGCGTGGCGGTACACCCAGCCCGCAATGGGAACGCTTCTGCGTCACCGGAAAGGCCCGGGCACGCATCCGCCGCTATGTGCATCAGCAACAGAAACAACAGCATGTGGATGAAGGCCGTGCCATGTTGGCGAAGGCCTTCCGGCAGGAAGGGCTGGATGGCAGCGAGAAGGTGCTTGAGACTGCCCTGAAAACGCTGAAACAGCCTACTCTGGATGATCTTTATACCGCCGTTGGCAACGGCAATATCGGGCCGAAGGAGGTGGTGCATGCCGCCTATCCGGAATTGCGGCCCACTGCGCGTGCGCCGCGTATGCTGCATGGCCTGCCGCCGCGTCCGTCCTCCCGTCCGGCTGGTCGTGCCGAGAGCGGTATGGCTATTACGGGGCTCGTCTCCGGCATGGCGGTTCATTATGCCGGATGCTGTCATCCTCTGCCGGGGGATCGCATTGTTGGCATCGTCGCTACTGGCAAGGGTGTGACCATCCATACGCGGGACTGTCCGACGCTGGAAAGCTTTGCGTCTACGCCTGAGCGTTTCATCGATGTGGACTGGGACAATGCCATGATGGAACGCAGCAATGAGGGTAAGCGCGGCGATCTTTATACGGGACGTATCAGTGTGATCGCCTCCAATGAGGGAAATGCGCTGGCCAATATCACCAACGCCATCGCCAAGCAGGACGGGGCGGTGATGAATTTAAAAATCGTTAATCGCCAGCAGGATTTCTTTGAAATTCTGATTGATGTGAATGTGCGTGATGTACGCCATCTCTCTCATGTGATTGCGGGTCTGCGTGCTGCGTCGAGCATCACCCAGGTCGAGCGTGCACGGAGTTGAATACACGGATGATGGTGGCATGATCATCGGCATTGGCTCGGATATCTGTGACATCCGGCGCATCGAAACCGTGCTGGAGCGCCATGGCGAGCGGTTTCTGAGCCGGGTTTTTACCACGGCGGAGAGGGCGAAGGCCGAGCGCCGCAATGGCCGCATGCGCATGGGAACTTACGCCAAGCGTTTCGCGGCCAAGGAAGCCTGCGCCAAGGCGCTTGGCACCGGTTTTGCCGGGGGCGTGTTCATGTCTGATCTTGGGGTCGTCAACCTGTCCTCCGGCCAGCCGACACTGCGTCTGACAGGCGGGGCGGCGGCAAGGCTGAGTGCTATTACGCCGTCCGGTATGGGGGCACAGGTCCTGCTGACGATGACGGATGAATACCCGTACGCCTATGCGCAGGTGGTGATTTCGGCTGTGCCTCTTCCGACCTCTCTCACTGGTGGCCGGGGGTTGCCTTGACAGGCGGGGAAGCGCCCGGCATCCCTTGCGCCCTATCCATACGGCTTAAAATAATATCCGGACAACCATAACGATGTCAGAACGCAAATCCGGTTTCTGGAGCAATGTAGTCGTGATCGTCTACGCAGCTCTCATTGCCATTGGTTTCCGGACTTTCCTTTTCGAGCCTTTTAATATTCCCTCCGGATCGATGATCCCGACATTACAGGTCGGTGATTATCTGTTCGTTTCCAAATATGCTTACGGGTACTCGCATTTCTCGCTGCCATTTTCGCCGGATCTCTTTTCCGGGCGGATATTCGGCAGCCTGCCGCATCGCGGGGATGTTGTGGTGTTCCGCCTGCCGACCGATACGTCGACCAGCTATATCAAGCGCGTGATAGGGCTGCCGGGTGATACGGTGCAGATGCGCGATGGCCACCTGTTCATCAATGGCACAGAGGTTCCTCGTAAGGAACGTGGGGTTTACACCATTGAGGGTGAGGGCAGCGCTCCGGTACCGGAGGAAGACAAGTTATATGTCGAGGATTTACCCGGTGCGAGCGGGCAGAGCGGGGTGGATCATTTGATCCTGAAGCGCTCGGATCATGAAATGCTCGACAATACGCCGGAATTCAAAGTCCCGGCCGGGCATTTCTTTGCGATGGGGGATAATCGGGATAACAGTCAGGACAGTCGGGTCATGTCGGTGGTCGGATTTGTGCCTGTCGAAAACCTGATTGGCCGTGCGGAGTTTATTTTCTTCTCCGTGCATGCAACCGCTCCCTGGTATCAGGTGTGGGAATGGCCGTTGGAAATCCGCTGGAACCGCTTGTTCAGGAGCATCCACTGAACGCCGTCCGCTTGGTTCAGATGAGGCGTCCATGACCGCGACATCAGCCAGTCAGTCGAAATATGCCGGGATCGCGGACCGTTCTCTGGAGGCTGCCGAGGCTCTGCTGAGTCATCGCTTCACCCGCCGTGATCTGTTGGCTGAGGCGCTGACACATCGCTCCGCCGTCAAAATAATGCATGGCCAAACAGGGCAGAGCTTGCCGCGTGGGGCTGGGTCCAATGAGCGGCTGGAATTCGTTGGCGACCGGGTCCTGGGACTGGTAGTGGCCGAATGGCTGGTGGAGCGTTTTCCGCTGGAGCAGGAAGGCGAATTGGGGCGCCGTTTGGCGCATCTGGTATCCCAGCCGGTTCTGGCCGGGATCGCCGAACAATCCGGGCTGCCGCAAATCCTGTCCGTGGCGCCCGGTGAGGCAAAGGCCGGTGTCCGCAAGCTGGCAACCGTTCTGTCGGATGCGATGGAGGCACTGATCGGTGCGCTCTATCTGGATGCGGGGCTGGACCCTGTGCGGCAGTTTATCCGGCGCAGCTGGGAACCTGTGATGCAGCGGCAGACAGAGCCGCCGAAAGATGCCAAAACAGCTTTACAGGAATGGGCGCAGGGTCTCGGTCTTCATCTGCCCATCTATCGTCTGGCACGTCGCGAGGGACCTCCTCACAGCCCGGTATTCTGGGTAGAAGTTCTGGTGGGCGATCATGTCGGGCAGGGGCAGGCAGGCAGCAAACGCGCTGCCGAGCAACTGGCGGCGCAGGATCTGCTGGGCA
Source organism: Granulibacter bethesdensis (assembly GCF_001889545.1). Classification (NCBI taxonomy): domain Bacteria; kingdom Pseudomonadati; phylum Pseudomonadota; class Alphaproteobacteria; order Acetobacterales; family Acetobacteraceae; genus Granulibacter; species Granulibacter bethesdensis. Next base: position 1,169,937 of record NZ_CP018194.1, read on the forward strand.
GGATACAAGACAGGACGGCACCGGATCGGGGTCAGAACGGATGAGCGGCGGTAAAGAGAACATAGACGATATGAGCCATCCTGATCCCTCCCGCTCGGAAAGTTCTGAGGGAGCATCTTCGGCAGGTGGAAGCAGGCTGGGCGGTTCCGGCAAGACACGATGCGGCTATGCTGCCCTGCTGGGTGCGCCGAATGCGGGTAAATCGACCCTGGTCAATGCATTGACCGGTGCCAAGGTGTCGATTGTCTCGCCCAAGGCGCAGACCACCCGTTTTCGCGTGCTCGGCATTGCCATGCATCAGACGGCAGCCGGAGAAACCTCACAGATTCTGATGGTGGATACGCCTGGTATTTTCACGCCGCGGCGTCGTCTGGATCGGGCCATGGTCGCTGCCGCCTGGACCGGGGTTCAGGATGCCGATCTGGGCCTGTTGATGGTCGATGCCCGTGCCGGTCTGACTGAGGATGTGCGGGCGATTATCGAGCGTCTGGGTAACCGGCGCATCTGGCTGGTGCTGAACAAGGTCGATCTGGTTCCCGCGCCGAGCCTGCTTCCGCTGGCGCAGGCGTTGAGCGGTCTGGCCAAATTCGAGGAAACCTTTTTCATCAGCGCGGCCAAGCGGGATGGGCTGGACATGCTGCTGACAGCGCTGGCGCAGGCCATGCCGCCTGGCCCACATCTATATCCGGATGATGATCTGACCGATCTGCCGGACCGTCTGCTGGCCGCCGAGATCGTGCGTGAGCAGATTTTCCTGCAAACCCATGAGGAAATCCCGTATTCCGCCACGGTCGAGACGGAGGCGTTTCAGGAGCGTCCCGACGGTTCCGCCCGGATCGAGGCGACAGTTTATGTGGCGCGGCCCGGTCATAAGGCAATCCTGATCGGCGCGGGTGGCAGCCGCATCAAGCAGATTGGCGCACGGGCGCGGCAGGAATTGTCATCTCTGCTGGATCGGCCGGTGCATCTGTTCCTCAATGTGAAGGAACGGGCGGGCTGGGATGAGGAAACCGCCCGGCTGCGGGCCATTGGTCTCGAAGATCCGGGCTGAGTGTCTCTCCGGTTGCAGACCGGTGACAGAGGGATGGCTTGATGGGGGGATGGCCTGATGGAATGGACGGCGCCCTGTATCGTGCTGAGTGCCCAGCCTTATGGTGAGGCTGACTGTCTGGCCGCGGTCTTCTCCGAGGATCAAGGACTTTACCGGGGACTGGTCCGGGGCGGTACATCGCGGCAGCGCGGCGGTATCTGGCAGCCGGGCAACCTTGTCATGGCACGTTGGGCGGCAAGACTGGCCGATCAGCTTGGCTCTCTGACGGCGGAGCTGATTCATCCGGCTGCTGCGCTGGCCATGGATGATCCCCTGAATCTGGCCGTGCTGCGGTCCCTCTGCGCTGTTGCGGAAGGCGCATTGCCGGACCGTGAGGCCCATTCCGCCGCTTTTACACCGTTGCCCGGTCTGCTGACACGCCTCTCGCTGGGTGGTCGGCAGGTGGTTGAGGATGCCATACGATGGGAAGCGATCTTGCTGCAGGAGCTTGGCTACGGCCTTGATCTTCAGCGTTGCGCCGTAACGGGGCAGGTGAGCGGTCTGCGTTACGTCTCTCCGCGTACTGGCCGCGCTGTCTCATCAGACGCGGCAGAGCCATGGCTGGACAGGCTTTTGCCTTTGCCGGGCTTTCTGTTGCATCAGGCGGAAACCGATTGTGATCCGGTCGCCTGGAGGGATGGATTGAGGCTGACCGGGTATTTTTTATCGCGGGATGTGTTCGGAACCCGGCATCGGCCTCTTCCCCCGGCGCGCATGTCGCTATACGACCGTATCTCGGCGCTGACGGAAACGGAACGTGAACATGCCTGACGACATGATAGGCCGGGTCGAGGATACCAGGCTGGCGGATGCCTTGTCGGAGCGATATCTGGCTTATGCGCTGTCCACCATTATGGCGCGGTCCCTGCCGGATGTCCGTGACGGGCTGAAGCCCGTGCATCGGCGGCTGATTTACGCGATGCATCAGCTCCGGCTTGATCCTGATGCCGGATTCAAGAAATGCGCCCGTATCGTCGGCGACGTGATCGGTAAATATCATCCTCATGGCGATTCTGCGGCTTATGAGGCGCTGGTGCGTCTGGCCCAGGATTTTGCCTCTCGCTATCCGCTGGTCGATGGGCAGGGTAATTTCGGCAATATCGATGGCGATGGGGCGGCAGCCTATCGTTATACCGAGGCCAGGCTGACCGAAGTCGCCCGCACGATGCTGGAAGGCATTGATGACGATGCGGTTGATCTCCGCCCGACCTACAATGCTGAAGAAGTCGAACCGGCCGTGCTGCCGGCCGCTTTTCCCAATCTGCTTGCCAATGGGGCGGCAGGGATTGCGGTTGGCATGGCAACGTCGATCCCCCCCCATAATGCCGGGCAGGTTTGTGATGCCGCTCTGGCGCTGATCGAGAATCCGCAGGCTGATACGGCGACGCTGCTGGACCATCTGAAAGGACCGGATTTTCCGACCGGCGGCATTCTGGTGGAAGATCGTGCCTCGATGCTTCAGGCCTACGAGACCGGGCGGGGTGGCTTCCGTGTCCGGGCACGCTGGCACAAGGAGGATGGTCGTCTCGGCAGTTGGCGTATCATCATCACCGAAATTCCCTATCAGGTGCAGAAGGCCCGGCTGATCGAGCAGGTGGCGGCGCTGATGGAGGAGAAAAAACTTCCTCTGCTGGCTGATATTCGCGATGAAAGCACCGAAACCGTCCGCATCGTGCTGGAGCCGAAATCCCGCACCATCTCCCCTGATGTGCTGATGGAGACGATGTTCCGCGCCACCGCGCTGGAAAGCCGTTTCCCGCTGAACATGAACGTGCTGGATGCCACCCGCACCCCCCGTGTGATGGGGGTGAAGGAGGTTCTGCGGCAATGGCTGGATCATCGGCATGAGGTACTGATCCGCCGCTCCACCCACCGTCTGGCGGCGATCGACCGGCGTCTGGAAATTCTGGATGGCTTTCTGCTGGTCTACCTCAACCTCGATGAGGTCATTCGCATCGTGCGGGAGGAGGACGAGCCGAAAGCCGCCTTGATCGCAACCTTCTCCCTGACCGATATGCAGGCGGAAAGCGTGCTGAACATGCGCCTGCGCTCCCTGCGCAAGCTGGAGGAAATGGAGATCAGGCGTGAACACGCCAAACTCAGCAAGGAACGCAAGGATCTGGATGCGCTGCTGAAGAGTGAACCCCTCCGCTGGAAACGCATTGCCCATGAAGTGGCAGCGGTCCGGGATCAGTTCGGCAGTGGCAGGCTGGGGGATCGCCGCACGGATATTGCAGGCCCACCCGCCACGGTCGAGGTTGCGGCCGAAGCCTTTGTGGAGAGGGAGCCGATCACCGTCATCCTGTCCGAAAAAGGCTGGATGCGGGCATTGAAAGGCCATATTGCGGATACCGCCGAGCTTCGTTTCAAGGAGGGAGATGCCCTCCGCTTCGCTCTGCCTTGCGAGACCACGGACCGGCTCTGTCTGGTGGCCACCAATGGCAAGGCCTACACGCTGAAAGCTGCCGATTTGCCGCGCGGGCGTGGTGACGGCCAGCCCGTGCGTCTGCTGGCTGGCTTCGGGAATGAGGATGACGTCATTGCCCTGCTGGTTCCGAAGGAGGAGGCGCGCTACCTGCTGGTTTCCTCAGCGGGGCGTGGTTTCGTGATCCGTGGCGCCGATCTGCTGGCGGAGAAGCGCACCGGGCGTCAGGCGCTGAACGTCAAGCCGGGTGAGGAAGCCGCTTTCTGTGTGCCGGCAGAGGGTGATCATGTCGCGGTGATCAGCGAGAGCCGGAAACTGCTGGTTTTCCCGCTGGAACAGGTGCCGGAAATGGCCCGTGGGGCTGGCGTGATCCTGAACAAGGGCGGTGCGCCGCGCGACATCATGGTGCTTACGCTGGCTCAAGGGCTGAGCTGGATGTCCGGGGAAAAACAGCGGGTGGAGCGCGATCTTTCCTACTGGCTCGGGGCACGGGGACAGTCTGGCAAGGTGCCGCCCAACGGATTCCCGAAATCGGGCCGGTTCAGGAACTGAGTTTTATTCCTGACTGGCGGAAAACCCGGTGGCGGACGGTCTGAACAATGGCCGGGTCTGTTCTTCCTGTTCCTCGATATCAGCCTGTGTGAGCGGTCGCCATGCACCACGGGACAGGATTTCCGCAGGTTGATAGGCTGATTTGTAAGCCATCTTACGGCTGTTTGCGACCCAGTAACCCAGATAGAGATAGGGCAGCCCTTCCGCTTTCGTATGCGCGACCATGGACAGGATGGCGTAACTGCCCAGCGAGCGATGCGGCAGATCGGGATCGTAGAAGCTGTAGACTGCGGACAGCCCGTCATTCAGCCGATCGGTCAGACAGGCGCAGAGCAGGACATCATCCTGATCCCTGAATTCCAGAATGCTGGTCTGGATCGGCGTATCCTCGACCATGGCGCGGTAATCGGTAAAACCCATCGCCGCCATGTCGCCATCCCTGTGGCGGCTTTTCTGGTAACGCTGGAACAGCATGAACTGCTCGTGCGTCGCCTGTGCGGGAACATCGAACATCTCGACCCCGGCATTGGTGCGGTTGATGCGTCGCCTTGTGCGGGTCAGACGGAAATCATTGACCTCGATCCGGATCGGAACGCAGGCATTACAGCCCTGACATACCGGGGCATAGGCGATGTTGTGGCTGCGCCGGAATCCTGCACGCGATAGCCGGTTATGCAGATTTTCCGCATCCGGGCCGGTGATTTCGGTGACGACTTTCCGCTCCATGCGCCCGTCGAGATAGGGGCATGGTGAGGCGCCGGTCGTATAGAAAAACTGCGGCCGATAGAGTGGTTTGCTGTCATTCATGGGGCATTGGCCGGGATCAGATGCAGAATGGCTTCTATATGGGATGGCTCCTGCCCAAGCGGGAGGGTCTGCCCATCCCGCCAGAGTGGAATGAAGTCCCGTGCATGGGCGCTGAACACGTTTCCCGATTGTCCGGGGGCGGCGATGAAGCGGCTGCGCGTCAAATCGGCCAGATCGTAAACCCCGCGATAGGATGCACCATGCATATCCTCGAAATCACCATCCGCCAGAGCATGATCAGCGCTGATGGCATGGGAGGTGCCGGCCCGTCCGACTGTGCTGTCATCACCGCCGACGGAGGCTGATGCCTGGCCTGCCAGCTTCAACACCGGAATGCGGCTCAACAGGGGGTGGCGGAACATGACGGGATGCGCATTGCCCCATCGCCATTCTGCCGGGCGCGGGCCATAAAGTGCCTTTAACTGCTGCACCGTTTCATCAAGTGTCCGGGCAAGCTGTTGGGTGCAGTCTGATCCGTCGCACCAGTGCGCGCCTGCATCCGATAAAAGCCATGCGCTGAATTCCAGCGGCGGAACAGCAGCATCCGGTACCGGAACGTTGGCTTTTGCCAGCACGGCGTTGCGGAAACGATCCATCCAGGCATTGAAAATCAGCGGGGCAGGGCTGGACTCGGCCATGGTGCCATCCCATCCGGTCAGCAATGACAGGGCTGTTTCGGCATCGCCTTCGGCACGGATAAGCCGCAGGCGGGGCAGCAGCGCCTGCGCGAACAGGCTCCGCTGATCAGTCTGCATTGCGACAAAATCGGCAAGACCGGCTTTTCCCGCTCCATCCAGCATTTGCCGGATTCGGTTGGCCCGCCATTCTCCCAACCCGTCACGGCCCAGAAAAACCTGATTGCCGGCTGGATCGGAGATTCTCAATCGCTCATTCGCATTGACCAGCCGGCCTGAGGAAGGGGTGAGACTGTGTGGCAGAGCATCCCCGCTGATGGTCCCGGCCCAGTCATGCGCGCCATCCGCACCGGGGACGGGCCAGCTGCCATCTCCTTCCTTGCGCAGGGGCAGGCGTCCTGTTGTAAAGATTCCGATCGTTTCATGATCGGCAATCAGCAGATTTTGTATCGGGCTGGAGATCAGGGGGGCAGCGAGCGATGCTTCCTGCACTGTCTGCGCCCTGTTGAGCAGAGCCAATCCGGCAGAGGCGGTATCTCCCCGCAGTAATCCGGTTGCGGCGAGTGCCATGATCGGTCCTGACCGGCCGACCAGATCGCTGATAACCGGCCCGTGCCGTGTTTCCCGTACAATGAGGGTAACATCGGAGGCACCGCGCACATGGATGACTTCCTGTCGCGTCTCATAAGCCAGTTTTCCGTCCGGGCTGGCGTAATGTCCGGGATCGAGTTCGGTTTCGATGAACAGATCCTGTGTATCTGCGACGCTGGTGGTGAAGGTCCAGGCAATCCGGCCATTATGGCCAATGACCAGAAATGGTGTTCCCGGTGCGGTTGCACCGACCAGAACGTGATCCGGTGTCTCGACCCGGGCCAGATACCACACGCCTGGTAAACCGAAGGATAAATGGGGATCGCCCGCCAGCAACGGTGCTCCGGTCGCGCTGTGGGCGCCGTCCAGGGCCCATTCGTTGGATGCGGTAGAGGGCAGGGTGAAGCGCGCGCCTTCTGCCGGCAGCATGGCCAGCAGGCGGCGGGCAGACTCTGCAAAGCGGGGGTTAAAGACCGAGGCATCAACAGGCTTTTCCGTGCTCCCTGCCGCCCAGAGCTCCATGATGCGGTCTCTCGGCAGAATAGCAGTCAACTCTGCACGGGCCAGCTCTGTCCGGTAATTGCCGGACAGATAGAGCATCATGCTTTTGCCCCAGAGCAGGCTGTCCACCGGAGACCATGGCTCGGGTGCGCCACTCAGCAGGAACTCGGGACTGAGAAAACGCCCTTTTTCCTGAAACCGGCTGTTAACCCCGTTTGCATAGGCAACCAGTAAAGCCTTTGTGGCAGGCGGCAGACTCTGGAAGTCTGCCTCGGCGCGATGGCGCAGCCCCAGCGTGCGCATCAGCCTGTCCAGCGGAAGCGTGTCCGTCCCGGCCAGTTCTGAAAGCCTGCCGGAGGCAGCCCGGCGCATCAGATCCATCTGAAATCCCCGGTCGCGTGCATGCACATAGCCGAGGGCGAAGGCGGCATCCTCATCCGATCCGGCCTTGATCCATGGAATACCGTGTGAATCAAACCGGATCAGGGCTTCTTTTCGCAGAAGGCTGCCTCTGGCCGTATGATCCTGTGCAGGCAGGGTCAGCCAGACCACGCCCGTCACAAGACCGGCGGCCAGCGCGACCGTCACGCCCGAAATGGCCAGAGTGCGGCGTATCATCCGCATCAAAGCTCTGTTCCCGGCGCTGTTTTTGTCCAGACACGCACGGAAGCATTTCCCATGGTGCAGCGCCCCTCTTATAAGACGTTCCGCGCAAGGATGGACCGCGCATCGTCTTATGGGCAAGCAATCCCTTTCGGATAAGGATTCCGTACTGCGTGATTCCTTCATGAACCAGCCGCAAACACGGTTTGTCCGCTATCTGCTGAAAGGTGCCTTTTACCGGCTATCCTATCGTGCGTGGGGGAAGCCCGATCTGCCACCTCTGATATGTGTGCATGCGCTGACCCGGAATGCGCATGATTTCGATGTGCTTGCCCGCACCATGTCAGATCGTTTCCATGTCATCTGCCCTGATCTGCCGGGGCGTGGCGCCTCGGACTGGTTGCCGGATGCCTCGTTGTATGAGCCTCAGAATTATGTGACTGCGCTTGCGCATCTGCTGGGTGTGATAGAACAGCCGGTCTCGTTTCTGGGGACTTCTCTGGGCGGTTTATGCGGGATGCTGCTGGCCAGTTCGCTGGGTCATCCGATTGAAAAACTGGTGCTGAACGATATCGGGCCCCTTATTCCGGGACGCTCTTTGTCGCGCATCCGGGATTACATGCTGCGCGCACGTCCGGAATTCCCGGATATGTGCGGTCTGGAGGCCTATTTACGACAGGTACATGCAGGCTTTGGTCCTCTGACCGATCGCCAGTGGGAACGTCTGGCCCGTCACAGTGCCCGGGCTTTGGCGGATGGCCGTGTCGCCCTGCATTATGATCCGGGCATCGCTCGGCCAATGCGCTCCATGCTGGCGATCGACACGAATCTCTGGCAGGTCTGGGAGAAGATCAGGGTGCCAGTCATGGTGGTGCGGGGAGAAAGCAGCGATGTGCTGCTGCCGGATACTGTCGAGCGTATGGTGCGCGGCGGTGCCACCAGTCTGGAGGTGCCAGGATGTGGTCATGCACCCGCCCTGATGGACCGGCCCAGTATTCAGGCGATCAGGCGGTTTTTGCTGGGATCCTGATTAGGAGAGAAAACCCTCCTGCCTGCGCTTCCGCAGTGCGGTGATCTGCTTTAGAGGGCATCCGTGAATGACACTTGATTTGTGACGTCAGGAGCCAGTGTTTCCGCGTTCATCACGGAATAAGAAAGGCCGGACCCTGCGGATACGGGAGAGAGAACGCAATGCCTGTCGCTATTTTCGTCAATGCTGCCGGGACTCGTCGGGAGGTGGACGTCCCGAATGGTGTCAATCTGGTTGAGGCGGCGATTGATAAGGGCGTGCAGGAACTGGCAGCGATTTGCGGGGGGTATCTGCAATGTGCGACCTGTCATGTGTTCGTGGAAGACCCTTTTCTGGATCGCCTGCCGCCGCGTTCGGTGGATGAGGATTCCATGCTTGACAGCACAGCTGAGCCACGGCGGGAGAACAGCAGGCTGGCCTGTCAGATCGTGATGAATGACAGTCTGTCAGGCATTGTCGTGCATATGCCTGACCGGCAGATGTGATCAGCCGGCTACGTCTTTAATGACCTGAGCCGGACAGCAGATTGATGGTCAGCACCCCGGCAATAATCAGCCCGATTCCGGCCAACGCGGCGGCATCAAGCTTCTGGCCCAGAAACACCACGCCGATCAGGGCGATGGCTGCCGTGCCGATGCCGGACCAGACCGCATAGGCGGTTCCTACCGGCATCGTGCGCAGGGCCTGCGCCAGCATGAAGAAGGCGGCGCCGTAAGCGAGGGCGATCACTGCAATCCAGCCGGGTTTGCTGAAGCCTTCGGATTGTTTCAGCCCGACTGTGCCAATCACTTCTGACAGAATAGCCAGAAGGAGCCATGCGCCTGCCGGCATGTCAGCCTTCCTTCAGCCGTCTGGCAGCTTCAGGAGCGAAATAGGTCAGAATGCCGTCCGCTCCGGCACGGCGGAAGGAAAGCAGGCTTTCCAGCACCACTTTTTCCCGGTCGAGCCAGCCATTCTGGATCGCGGCCATGATCATCGCGTATTCGCCCGAGACCTGATAGGCGAAGGTCGGCATGCCGAACCGGTCCTTGATCCGCCGGATGATGTCCAGATAGGGCATGCCCGGTTTCACCATCACCATATCGGCGCCTTCCTGAATATCCAGTGCGACTTCGCGGAGTGCCTCATCGCTATTGGCCGGATTCATCTGGTAGGTTTTTTTATCTCCCCGCAATGCGCCGCCTGAGCCGACCGCATCGCGGAAGGGACCATAAAAGGCGCTGGCATATTTGGCGGCATAGCTCATCAGCCGCGTATGAATAAAACCTTCTTCATCCAGCGCCTGTCGGATTGTGCCGATGCGCCCGTCCATCATGTCGGAAGGGGCCAGAATGTCGATCCCGGCCTGTGCCTGGTTCAGCGCCTGCTGCACCAGCGCCTGAACGCTGTCGTCATTATCGACATACAGGATCTCGCCGGGCAGGGTTTTCTGTGCCCTCAGCACGCCATCCTGACCGTGGTCTGTATAGGGGTCGAGCGCCACATCGCCGATCAGCCCAAGCTGGGGAAAATGCTGCTTCAGCAGGCGTGTGGCCTGACAGATCAAATTATCGGGATTGGCGGATTCCGTACCCTCCGCATTCTTCAATCCCGGTGGAGTGGCGGGAAACAGGGCAATGGCCGGGATGCCCAGCTCTGCGGTGGGCCCAACATGATCCACCAGCCGGTCGAGAGAAACCCGCTGCACGCCGGGCATGGAGGTGATTTCAGTGATGGCGTTGTTGCCATCCTGAATGAAGATCGGCCAGATCAGATCATTGACGCTCAGCGTGTGCTCGGCCACCAGACGCCTGGTCCAGTCATCAACCCGGTTGCGTCGCAGTCTTGTGGTCGGAAAAGAACCGAAGGTCACGCTAGCCTCCAATGACAGGGCAGACCGGGATAACAGAACTAGAAATGCTGCCATCCTTTCTGTTCGAATGGCATGACGCTTCCATCAGATGCAAGAACATGCACGCCGGGTTTTTGACCGGAGCGGGTACGGAACCGTCCAATCTTCTGTACCGGAATACCGAGAGACTCTGCGCGTTGCCGAAGCGGAACCGTGCAGGAAGGTGAAACGGCCATAACGAGTTCATAATCATCCCCGCCAGAGAGGCAAAGCGGCAGATAGGCCGGCATATGCTGACGCGCCGCATCGGAAAGGGGAATGGTTTCGGCCCCGATCAGCGCATCAAGACCCGATGCCGTGCAGAGATGGCCAAGATCCTGCAATAACCCGTCCGAAATATCGGCGGCGGCCTGCACCAGACTCTGGTTGATCAACCCCAGCCTGGGGCTTGGCAGGTGATAACGCCCGGCCAGAAATTTATCCGGGTCAGCCAGCCCCTCTGTCAGTGCCAGCAGCCCGAGTGCGCCATCGCCGATAGTACCGGTGACCCATATCTCATCATCCGGGCAGGCCCCCTGACGCCTGACTGCCTTACCCGGTTCAACCGTACCGATCACGGTCAGGGACAGACAGGCGGAGCCCTTGATGGAAGTGGTGTCCCCGCCCAGTAATGTAATTCCAAACCTTGCCTGATCTTCGGCTAACCCGGCGGTAAACGATGCGAACCATGGGGCCGGATCGATATCGTGCTGCAGCGCCAGCGTCATCAGATAGTGCAGCGGCGTTGCTCCCATCGCTGCCAGATCAGACAGATTGACGCGCAACAGCTTGCGGGCGAGCAGGGCAGGGTCGGTTCCCGGCAGATAATGCACCCCCTCCACCATCGCATCGGCAGCAAGCACAAGGGAGAGGCCGGGGGGTGGTTGCAGCAGCGCTGCATCATCAGTGAGGTTCAGCCCCCCCGCTGTAGCAAGCGGTGCCAGATAACGGGCGATCATGCCAAATTCGCCGTTATCCGGAGTGGTGCCGCAGAAGGATGGGGGAGGGGCTGTCACCGTTCAGCCTTGCTGATGCTCTCCGGCAAACTCCTCCGGGCGCAACTGGCGGGCCAGTGCGTTGAGGATGCCGTTGACCATCCGCGGCTCCTCCCCCTGAAAAAAGCCGTGGGCGATGTCCAGATATTCGTTGATGACAACACGCGGCGGCGGACCGTCTTTCATCCGTAATTCGCAGACACCGGCGCGCAGCAGGGCACGCAGTACCGGATCGAGCCGCGCCAGCGGCCAATCGTCAGGCAGGGCGGTGATCAGAAGCGGATCGATCACATCCTGTTCTTTGGTGACCGCACGGACAATGCGTGAAAACAGTGGTACCTCGGCATCCGGAATACGGCCATCCTCGAAACCATCCTGCCCCGGCAGCACGCCCAGGCGGAAACGAACAAACTGCTCGATCACGGTTTCAAGGCTTTCCTGAGCCTGTTCGCCCTGAAACAGGGCCTGAACAGCTGCAACGCGAGAGGCCGTGCGCGGGCGGGTCCGTCGGTTCATAAAGACTTCTCCACGCGACGGCGCAGGGAAATCTGCTTCAGGACCGCAACGGCGGCTTCGGCACCCTTGTTATGGCTGTGCATGGCGCTGTCAGAGGGAGGTGCGGAACGGTCCAGAGCCTGCTGCATGGTCGAGACAGTAAGCAGACCATTGCCCAGCGCCAGAACCTCATCCAGGGCCACGCGCATCAGTCCGGCCATCGCTTCACGGCAGATATGGTCGTAATGGTCCGTATCGCCTTTCACTACGCAGCCGAGCGAAATATAGCCATCGTAGCGGTTATTGGCGGAACGCTGAACGATCGCGACTGCCTGCGGCAGTTCATAGGCTCCGGCCACATCGGCGATTTCGTAGGTGGCTCCCGCTTCGGTAAGAATACGTGCCGCGCCTGCGGTCAGCCCATCCACGACATTGGTATAGTAAGGCGCACGTACGATCAGTACATGCGGAGGTGCTCCGTCGATGACGGGTGCGGTGGGAAAAGGGGCGTCCTGGGTGCTCATCCGCCGTGATGATCCTTCAGATGGCGCTGTTCGACGATATTCAAACCATATCCTTCCAGCGCGACGATGTTCAGATGGGTATTGGATAGCAGAATCATGTCCCTGACACCCAGATCACTCAGAATCTGCGCGCCGATTCCGTAGCTGCGCAGGGAAGCGGTGGGACGTCCGGAGGAGGCAAGTCCGGCGACACGGGCCGACAAACCTGTGGAGCTGGTGTTTCGCAACAGAACAACCGCGCCCTCGCCGATATCAGTGATCATCTGCATGGCGCTGTGCAGGGAGGAGCTATGCGGTCCGCCCAGCACATCATCCACCAGATCGACCGCATGCATGCGCACAGGGAACGGGCGACCAGGCTCCGGCGAGCCTTTGACCAGCACCAGATGTTCCTCATACTCCACTGTATTGGCATAGACGATGATCCGCCACGTGCCGCCAATTTCATGATGGAGCGTATTTTCCGACACCTGCCGCACGAGTTTTTCGGTGTGGTGGCGATAGGAAATGAGATCGGCGATCGTACCGAGTTTCAGATTATGATGCTGTGAGAAGGAGACCAGATCCGGCAACCGGGCCATGGTGCCGTCATCGTTCATGATTTCGCAGATGACGCCAGACGGGTAGAGACCGGCCAGCCGGGCGATATCCACTGCGGCTTCGGTATGGCCCGCCCGCATCAGCGTGCCGCCTTCGCGGGCCATCAGCGGAAACACATGGCCCGGAGTCACGATATCGTCCCGGGTCGTTTCCGGGTTGATCGCCGTGGCCACGGTATGGGCGCGGTCATGGGCGGAGATACCGGTGCTGACGCCATCCCTTGCCTCGATAGAGACGGTGAAGGCCGTCTGATGCCGTGTGCCATTGGACTGGCTCATCAGTGGCAGACCGAGCTGTTCCACACGGCGTCTGGTCAAGGCGAGGCAGATCAGGCCGCGTGCGTAACGCGCCATGAAATTGATGGCGTCGGGTGTTGCGAACTGGGCCGGAATGACCAGATCGCCTTCATTTTCCCGGTCTTCGTCATCCACCAGGATGAACATCCGGCCTGCGCGGGCCTCTTCGATGATTTCGCTGGCCGGACTGATATAGTCAGTCAGGCTGGCACGGGCGATGGAGGCGGTGGCCACTTGGCTGGCCTGCTGTATGTCGGTCATGAGGCGGCTTTCAGTTCATCTTCCTTCCGTCCCGAGGTCATGGGTAACGCTCAGGCGGGCAACATAGCGTGCAAGCATGTCGATTTCGATATTCACGCGGCTTCCTGCCACCAGGGTTCCGATGGTCGTGACGGAGCATGTATGAGGAATGACATTGACGCCGAAGACTTCATTCTCAACCTCGTTCACGGTGAGGGAAACCCCGTCGACCGCAATGCTGCCTTTCTGCGCGATATAGCGCGCAAGATGGGATGGGGCACGGAAGCGCATTCTGGTGGAGCCGTGTTCCGGCAGAACGAAGACGACCTCCGCTACCCCGTCCACATGGCCGGAGACGATATGGCCGCCCAGTTCATCCCCGACTTTCAGGGCGCGTTCGAGGTTGATCATGCTGTTCTGCCGCCAGCTTCCCAGCGTTGTTTTGGAGAGCGTTTCTGCCGATACATCGGCTACGAATGTGGTATCACCGGCAAACTCAACCACCGTCAGGCAGCAGCCGGAACAGGCAATGGAGGCACCGGTCACTGCCCCCGTCAGAAATCCTTCCGGCGTGGTGATGGTCAGCCGCATATCGGAGCCGCCTTCCAGCGGGCTGATCGTGGCAACTGAGCCGAGACCGGTTACAATGCCGGTGAACATGTCTCTTCTCTCCTCAATTCTGTCACGATATCTGTGCCGACGGCCCGGGTCGATACGGTGTGGAAACGCGGCATGAGCGAAAGGGTGGAAAGTCCGAGCGCTCCGGTCGCGGGGTATCCGTCTGCGCCCATGATGGCAGGGGCATGATACCAGACGATATCGTCCACATGCTCCCCGCGTAGCAATGCCGCAGCGATTTCTCCCCCTCCTTCTACCAGAATCCATGTCAGCCCGGCTTCCCCCAATTGCTCCAGCGCGGTGCGTATGATCAGCCGTCCTGTTTCAGGTGCAACAGGGACCGGCAGAATTCTCGCCCCCGATTGTTCCAGCGCGGCACGCCGAGCCGGATCGGCGTCATCGGCACAGAGAATCCACACTGGTCCCGCTCCATCGTGCAGCATGCGGGCATTCAGGGGCATCCGCAGCCGGGAATCGGCAACCAGCCGCAGCAGCGGAGTCTGCCGACCCCCGGTGAGACGGCAGGTCAGGCTGGGATCATCAGCCAGAACCGTTCCAATACCGGTCAGGATCGCATCATGGCGGGCCCGTACAGCCTGAACGTGATGCCGGGCCTGTGGTCCGGTGATCCATTGACTTTCTCCACTGGCGGTGGCGATGCGTCCATCCAGTGTAGACGCGAGTTTCAGTGTGACGCGGGGACGCCCATAACGCACACGATGCAGAAACCCTGCCGTCACCCGCGCGGCTTCTTCTTCCAGAACGCCAGTGCGTACTTCAATCCCGGCTTCACGCAACCGGGTGATGCCGCCACCATCCACGCGCGGATCAGGATCACGCAGTGCTACGACGACTCGCGCTATTCCGGCCTTCATCAGCGCATCGGAGCAGGGGGGCGTGCGTCCGTGATGGCAACAGGGTTCAAGAGTGACATAGGCAGTGGCCCCCTGCGCCAGAGTTCCGGCCTGAGCCAGCGCCTGCGGCTCAGCATGGGGTCTGCCACCATGCGCGGTGACGCCCCGACCGACCACCCGGCCATTATGCAGGATGACGCACCCTACGGATGGGTTTGGCCAGGTTTCCCCTCTGTGTCGTGCTGCCAATGCCAACGCGGCACGCATCGGCGGCAGATCGGGATCGTCAGGATGGCTCATCGGATTGTTTTGACTCGGCCTCTCCGCCAAGGAAAGTCTGGAAATCGCCTGCATCACTGAAATTCCGGTACACGCTGGCGAAGCGGACATAGGCCACGTCATCTACCTCCTTCAGCGTTTGCATCACCAGCTCGCCGATCAGTTTGCTGGGGATTTCGGTTTCTCCGCTGCTTTCAAGCTGCCGGACAATTCCGGTGATCATTTTCTCGATCCGCTCGGAATCGATGGGGCGCTTACGCAGGGCGATCTGCACCGAACGGGTCAGCTTGTCCCGGTCGAAGGCCACGCGTCGCTGATCCGTCTTGACCACGATCAGTTCACGCAACTGCACCCGCTCTACGGTGGTAAAGCGCTGCATGCAGGCTGCACAGGACCGCCTGCGCCGTATCGCGGTGCCGTCATCGGTGGGCCGGCTGTCCTTGACCTGGGTATCCTCGTGTCCACAGAACGGGCAGCGCATGGGATGCGATATTCCTTAAAAAAAACGCCGCCCCATTCCACCGGCTGCAGGAGAATCGGCCCGCAGGATCAGGGAACAGGACGGCGTATAATCTATCGCAGCCTGCCGTATCGATCACCTGCCTCCGTCATGACGGAGGCAGATGGCAGGGAAGCGGGGTCTCGAAGCAGGCTCTCAGTGATTGCGATAGAGCGGGAAGCGCTTGCAGAGTGCCTTGACCTCGGCGCCGACTTCCTGCTCGACGGCTTCGTTGGAGCCGTTTTCGCCAGCCTTGGACAGGCCTTCCACCACGCGGTCGATCATCAGGCCGATCTCACGGAATTCAGCCTCGCCAAAGCCGCGGGACGTGCCGGCCGGCGTGCCAAGACGAATACCGGAGGTCACGGCCGGCTTCTGCGGATCGAACGGAATGGCGTTCTTGTTGGTGGTGATATGGGCGCGGCCGAGGCTCTCATCGGTGGCCTTGCCAGTCACGTTCTTCGGACGCAGATCAACCAGCATCAGATGCGTATCGGTGCCGCCGGACACGATGGCCAGACCGCGCTCCACCAGCGTGGAGGCCAGAACCTTCGCATTGTTGGCAACGGACTGCTGATAGGTCTTGAAATCCGGCTTCAGGGCTTCACCGAAGGCAACGGCCTTGGCAGCGATGACATGCATCAGCGGGCCACCCTGCAGACCGGGGAACACGGCGGTGTTGAACTTCTTGCCGAGTTCAAGGTCATTGGTGAGGATCATGCCGCCACGCGGGCCGCGCAGGGTCTTATGGGTGGTGGTGGTGACCACATGCGCATGCGGCAGCGGGGACGGGTAGATGCCGGCTGCCACCAGACCGGCGAAATGCGCCATGTCGACCATGAAATACGCGCCGACTTCATCAGCGACCTTACGGATGCGGGGGAAGTCGATGAAACGCGGATAGGCGGAACCACCGGCGATGATGATCTTCGGCTTGTGCTCACGGGCGAGGGCTTCCAGCTCCTCATAATCCAGCAGGCCGTCTTCCTTGCGGACGCCGTACTGAACTGCGTTGAACCACTTGCCGCTGACAGTGGGGGCCGCACCATGGGTCAGATGGCCGCCAGCGGCGAGGCTCATGCCCAGAATGGTGTCGCCCGGCTTGGCCAGTGCGAAGAACACTGCGCCATTGGCCTGTGCGCCGGAATGCGGCTGCACATTGGCAAATTCGCAGCCGAACAGCTGTTTGGCGCGATCAATAGCGAGCTGCTCGGCAATGTCGACCGCCGCGCAACCACCGTAGTAGCGCTTGCCGGGATAACCCTCGGCATATTTATTGGTCAGGACGGAACCCTGAGCTTCCAGAACCGCCGCAGAAACGATGTTCTCGCTGGCGATCAGTTCGATACCGTCTTCCTGACGGTGGAATTCCTTTTCAAGGGCCGCGAACAGGTCGGGATCAGTATCGGCGAGACGTGCGCCGAAAAAGGCATCAAGGGTGGATGCGGACATTGTATTCATCCTTGGACGGTCATGGAAGCAACTTGATTGCGTCAGCTAACACAATCGGGACGTGTTTGGAAACACCGACTATTCTTGTGCACGATAGGCGCTGTCGATCACAGGAAGAAGATGATAAAAATTCCCTGGACAGGCTGCTCAGACATTCCCGACATGGAAAGGCGGTTCCGCATCCATACGGCTTATTTTGCTGAGGAGTCCTCTATATATGTCCTCTCCTGATGCTTCAATGACGGGCAGGCCTGCTCATAGCCTGTTTTCACGCAAGCCGATTACCGGAATTGATGAGCATAATAGTGAGCTGAAGCGCGCCCTGAATGCCTGGCACATGATTGCATTGGGAATCGGTGTCATCATCGGCGCAGGGCTGTTTTCACTGACCGGGCTTGCAGCGGGTGATTATGCCGGCCCGGCAGTGGTGATCAGTTTCATCATCGCTGCCATCGGATGCGGGCTGGCTGGATGCTGTTACTCCGAACTGGCCAGCATGATCCCGGTGGCAGGAAGTGCCTACACATATGCTTATGCCACACTGGGTGAACTGGTCGGGTGGATTATCGGCTGGGATCTGGTGCTGGAATATGCTGTGGGCGCCGCCACCGTTGCTTCCAGCTGGACCAGCTATTTCAAGGTGTTGCTTGCCCAGTTCGGGCTTGCCCTGCCACCACGCCTGACCGCATCGCCCTTCAGCATCGTGGAACTGGCGGATCATTCCCATGTGCATGGGCTGATCAACCTTCCTGCTTTCATCGTTGTCGCGGCAGTGTCAGTGGTACTGATGCGCGGCGTGACCGGGTCGGCAAGGTTTAATGCCGTCATCGTCATGCTGAAACTCGCCATCGTCGTACTGGTGATCGTACTGGGTGCAGCCTACGTGAATACCGCGAATTACGTGCCTTTCATCCCGGAGAATACGGGGGAGTTCGGCCATTTCGGGTTGTCCGGTGTGATGCGGGGCGCGGCGGTGATCTTCTTCTCCTATGTCGGCTTTGATGCCGTTTCAACCGCGGCGCAGGAGGCTTATAATCCCCAGCGTGACGTGCCGCTGGGCATTCTCGGTTCTTTGGTGATCTGTGCGATTCTCTATGTCGGCTTCGGCCTGGTGTTGACGGGTATCGTTAATTATCAGGAACTCGGCGGCATGGTGGACAAAATGGCCCCTATTTCAACCGCCATTTCCAGAACGCCTTATGACTGGCTGAAATCCGCCATCTATATCGGCATTCTCTGCGGCTACACGACGGTGGTGCTGGTTCTGCTGATGGGACAGAGCCGGGTTTTCTATTCCATGGCATCGGACGGATTGTTGCCTGCTATTTTCGCCCGCGTTCATCCGCAATGGCGTACACCATGGCTCACCAATCTGCTGTTCATGGTTTTCGCGGGTTTGATGGCTGCTTTTGTGCCCGGTTCGTGGCTGGGAGAGGCGACCTCCATCGGCACGCTGCTGGCGTTCATTCTGGTCTGCATCGGCGTGATGGTATTGCGCAGGACTGATCCGGACCGTCCACGTCGGTTCAGGACCCCTTTTGTCCCGCTTGTGCCGTTGGTCGGAATCCTGTTCTGCAGCGCGATGATGCTGTCGCTGGATATCTGGACATGGGTTCGTCTGATCGTATGGCTGATCATCGGACTGGCAGTGTTTTTCGGCTACAGCCGGAAAAGGAGCTTGCTGGCGCGTCAGGCGGCCATGAATGAGATGGGCTGATGTAAAAAGGGAAAGGCCGGTGAAAACCGGCCTTTCTGATGTTGGAATAGTCTACAGAAAAAGCAGAGCGGAATAATCAGCGATCGCCGCCGAACCGTCCGCCCGGCGCATTGCCGGCACCGCCGCCCATGCCGCCTGCATTGAAACGACCGACATTGCCAAACAATTGCTGCATCCAGGATGCCTCGCTGCCCGGGGAAGGGGTGGCACGCCGCACCACACTGACAGGCGCCGCATCATCCTTGCCGTAGAGCTTGATGTTCTTCAGCACACCGTTCTGATCGAACGAAATTGTGACCACGTTCTGCTGAAGAATATCATTGGTCCCGGCAATCTGCATTTCAGTGGTCTGGGTAATGTAGACCCACTGATTATTATCGAACGTGGCTTTTGTCGTCGGAGAGCCGAGCAGAGAGGCGACATCCGCCTGGGTCGAGGTTCCGGGAGTCAGCTCCTTCAGCAGGTCGACATCAACCTTATTACCGCGAACGACCCTGTCCGGGGCGAAGAAGCTGCATCCGCCCAACAGCGTGGCGGACAGCGTCAGCGCGGCAAGAGCGCGGGATATGGTGGCTGTGCGGCGCAAGACGTATCCTCAATCGGAATCGGCGTTCAGCAGGGTCTACAGACACATGATGGCCTGCCCCTTCGGGGTGTCATGCTTGGCCGTTTCTGTCAATCACACTGTTGCGCCAGCGATCCTGCCAATGAGACGCCCCCGGCATTCAGCCCGTGTGGAAAGGGCTATGAAAAAATAGCGGCAGGGCCTGCTTTGTCGCCAGCTTCCGGTTATTCTGACAGGGCTTTAGCTTAGGAAGACGAATCGTGATGCAGCCCGAATTTTCCAGACTGATCCAGCCTGATACCATTCCTGCGGGTGGCAGGACGGTCGATATCAAGGCGAGTGCCGAGGAATGCGCGGCTGTTGCCAGCCGACTGGGGCTGGAGGCGGTGGCCGGGTTCTCCTGCGCCTTCGTTCTGGAACCGCAGCGCGGCGGCGTGATTCGTGCCCATGGCCGGATGGAGGCTGCTGTTACCCAGATATGCGTGGTCAGCCTTGAGGCTTTCAGGGCCAAGATCAAAGAGAATTTTACCCTGCGCCTGACGCCGGAGCACAAGCTTAATCCTGATTTCGATATCGAGGAGGAGGAAGACGAGGTTCCTTACACGGGGGATCAGATCGATCTCGGTGAAGTGGCGGTGGAGCAGCTGGCCCTCACCCTCGACCCTTACCCGCGCAAGCCAGGCGTCACGTTTGAATCAGGAGAAGATGAAGAAGCGGAAGATGAATCCGCAGAGCAGGCGGACTCATCCCGGGAGAATCCTTTTTTGCGTCTCGCTGCGCTGAAAAAGCCGGTCAATGATCTTTAAAGGGGCCGATAAGTATGGATTCTGTGCATTCGCGTATTTGATCCCTTCACATATTTGAATCGAACGGCGATCTCCGCTACAGAGCGCTTCATACAGTGTCTATGACCGGTCATGGCAGCCCGGTTCCGGACGCTGAGTGTTTTTCTTGCGGTGTCCGCCGGTCTCTGCTAGACGCCGCGCCTCACGACTTTGCCGAACTCTCAAGGGGTTTCGCCGCCAATGGGGCGGTCACACCCCGTTTGATAATAAGAAGGGCCTGTTCCATGGCTGTTCCGAAGAAGAAAACCTCGCCCTCACGGCGTGGCATGCGTCGCAGCCATCAGGCGCTGACGGGTGAAGCATACACCGAATGCTCAAATTGTGGTGAGCTGAAGCGCCCCCATCATGTCTGCGGCCATTGCGGCCATTATGATGGCCGTGAAGTTGCCGCCGCCGGAAATTCCGGCCGTGGCCTGAAGGGCGTGGTGCGGGTCTGATCAGACCCGCCTGCATCCGGCCATTCGGATATCCGGTTACAGTCAGTCAGGCAGTATAAGGGCATCAGACGTGGCCTCCAAAACGGCGGCAGACCATTTCAATCGTGATTCTTTCGTTCTCGCAATTGATGCGATGGGGGGGGATCAGGCACCAGAGATCGTGGTCGAAGGCATGGCCATCGCCGCCGAGCGCCACCCGGATGCGCGCTTTCTGCTGGTCGGGGATGAAACCCTGCTGACCCCTCTGCTGGCACGCTGGCCGAGGGCCGCCTCCGTTTGTACGGTTCGGCATGCGCCCGGAAAGGTAACGGGCGAAATGAAGGCGGCAGCCGCGTTGCGGCTCCGCGACTCGTCCATGCGGATCGCGATCGACGCGGTGGCACATGGCGAAGCATCCGGTGTCGTCTCTGCGGGCAATTCGGGCGCCCTGCTGGCACTGGCCAAAATCATTCTCAAGACTTTGCCCGGAATTGATCGTCCGGCGCTGGCGGCTATCATGCCATCGGCGCGGGGGGATATTCTGATGCTCGATCTCGGCGCGAATGTGCTGTGTGATCCTCGTAATCTGGTCGAATTCGCGATTATGGGTGATGTCTTTGCGCGCAGTGTGCTGGGCCTGACGGCGCCGCGTATCGGACTTCTCAATGTGGGATCCGAGGAGCAGAAAGGCGATGACCGCATTCGGACTGCCGCCGAGATGTTGCGCACGAGCCATCTGGCGCAGCAATTCCATGGCTTTGTCGAAGGGCATGATATTGCAGCCGGGACGACCGACGTCGTGGTAGCGGACGGATTTTCCGGCAATATCGCGCTTAAGACCGCTGAAGGCACAGCAAAGATGCTGGGTGGCCTTCTGAAGCAGATATTTACCAGTACAATTCTGGCGCGTCTGGGCTATCTGCTGGCCCGCGGCGGGTTGGAGCGTTTGCGGGAATGGCTCGATCCGCGGCGTTATAATGGTGCGGTTCTCGTCGGCCTGAATGGTGTCGTGGTCAAATCGCATGGCGGCACCGACGCGCAGGGGTTTGCACATGCGGTCGATGTGGGCATGGATATGGTATCCAATCGTTCCAGTGATCGCATCCGTGAAGGAATCGCGAAACTGGTCGAGCTTTCCGGAGCAGCTCATCCTGTCCGGGATAAGGATGGAACAGCTCAACTGGCTGAAGCCCGCTAGATTTTGCGGGTAGGAAACGGAAAAGAGAAACGCGACGATGAAGCGTTCCATAATCGCCGGCGTCGGCGCGTATTTGCCCAGCACTGTGGTCAGCAACGATGAACTGGCAAAGCGTGTGGACACGTCTGATGCCTGGATCCGCGAGCGGACCGGAATAGAGCAGCGTTATCTGGCAACGGCCGATGAAAGCTGTGCCTTTATGGCGGCCCGTGCCGCTGAGCTTGCCCTTGCCCATGCCGGAATGACGGCGGATGACGTAGACGCGATTCTGGTGGCAACCAGCACCCCTGATCAGGTCTTTCCGGCTGTTGCTGTACGGGTGCAGGCTTTGCTGGGGGCTAAAAAAGGATTTGGTTTCGACCTTTCCGCCGCATGCAGCGGCTTCGTGTATGGCCTTTCCATGGGAGATGCGCTGATCCGCAGTGGTCAGGCCAAAGGCGTGCTGGTGATCGGGGCGGAGGTTTTTTCCCGTCTGCTGGATTGGGATGACCGGCGTACCAATGTGCTGTTCGGGGATGGGGCGGGGGCGGTTTTTCTGCGCGCATCCACGGATAGTGATGATCCGGCACGAGGCATTTTGTCGACACATCTCCATTCGGAAGGAGAATTAGGCGATATCCTGTTCATTGACGGGGCTAATGGTGTTGCCGGTCATCCCGGTACCATTGTCATGAATGGCAGGGAAGTTTTCCGCCATGCTGTCGGTAAAATGGCGCAGGCGGTTGAGGAAGCAATGGCTGCCAATGGTCTGACCCCGGCCGATATTGATTGGCTGGTGCCGCATCAGGCCAATTTGCGCATCATTGAGGCGATGGGCAAAAAGCTGGATCTGCCCCCGGAAAAGGTGATTGTGACTGTCAACCGGCATGCCAACACATCGGCAGCCTCTATTCCGCTGGCATTGAATGAGGCGGTCCAGGATGGGCGTATCCAGCCCGGCTCTGTCGTGCTGATGGAAGCGCTGGGTGGTGGCCTTACCTGGGGTTCCGCGATTCTGCGCATGTAATCATAATGCCTGTGCCATCTGCTTATCTGTTGCTGAGATGCAACAGGTAAGTGGTCATGCAAGTGTTTGATCCTCCGAGATTTGTTGACTGTTTGCATCGACCTCCGTAGCGTGTCTGCATGCATACCGTGACCCGCGCGCATCTGGCTGAGACGATCTATACGCAGGTCGGTTTGTCGAGAAATGACTCGGCACTCCTGCTTGAGACAGTGCTTGAGCGCATGTCATCCGCGCTTGAGGCTGGAGAATCCGTAAAAATCAGTGGGTTCGGGACATTTTCTGTCCGGCAGAAAGGTCGCCGGATCGGTCGTAATCCCAAGACAGGGATTGAAGTACCGATCATGCCGCGCCGTGTTCTGGTCTTCCGGCCCAGTCAGGTTCTGAAAGCACTGGCAAACGGACTGACACCGCCGGCCATTGCTGATACTGGGGATGACGAATGACCACTGCTGTGGACGGCTTCCCGGAGCAGAGGGATAATGAGACAGGGCCGGATTATAATCCGGCGGATGAAGCTTCCAGAGCGTCAAGGCTACGCAAGTCTCCTACTGCTTTTCGTACGATCAGCGAGGTGGCGGATGAGCTTCATATTCCTCAGCATGTGCTGCGTTTCTGGGAAACCAAATTTCCCCAGGTCAAGCCGCTGAAGCGTGGTGGGGGACGCCGTTACTATCGCCCGGATGATATTGCCCTTCTGCGCCGTATCTCTGATTTGCTGTATATTCAAGGCTATACAATCAAAGGTGTGCAACGGTTGCTCAGGGAAGGCGGCGGCCGGCTGTCGGATAATATTCCGCCCCCGCGTGCTGATGAACGCGCGGATGTCGATACTGGGGCCGGGCAGGGGGGATCATCCTCTTCTGTTTCCTCCGGGCGCCCGGTGCAGGTGGAAGCTTCCTCGACTTCTTCTGCCGCGCTTTCTCAGGCGTCCTCTGCATCTGAAGCGGCCATGGAGGCAGAAGTAAAACGCCTCCATGCTGCTCTTCAGCAAACTCATGCCGCGTTGCTCGAAGAACGCAGCAGGGCTGATCATCTCCGTTCATTGCTGGAAGCATTAATCGATGAGCTGGGTGATATTCGTCAGGTTTTACCATAAGCAATAATCTGCACGATTTTTTACTGAGCTGTGTGGTGTCCGGTGAGGACTGAAGTCCTCTGAGCATTCTCCCCATGTATGTTTCTTGGGTTCGCTCTCTTGCGAAAGGGACGTCCCCCTGCTACACGGCACCCACATTGACGGGCAGTAGCGCAGCCTGGTAGCGCATCAGTCTGGGGGACTGGGGGTCGTGGGTTCGAATCCCGCCTGCCCGATATGAAAAAGGCCGGTTCCTTCAGGAACCGGCCTTTTTCATTGGATTATGCCTCAGTCACGATGCCAGCTGACCGGAATGGGGGAAGTGGCAGAGTGATTCCAGACCTCGCGCCCACGATACTCGATGGTGCAGGTGGGCATTGTCAGTGTGGCAAGCAGGCGATTACCCGTGAATTGCCCCTGAAAGACATTGCTGCCGATTGTCTCCTTGAAAAACCCGTTTTCATTGATCAGAGGCGTAAAAACCAGGCCGGACGAATAGGCATAGGTAATGGAATGATCGCCAACGGTGAATATGCCTGCATGCGGTGCCGTGCAGTCTGGTGAGTTACCGGCGATGATACGGGCATGGGCCTTGTAACTGGCATCATGGAGGCTGAGCGGGTAATAAACCGGCTTTCCGGCCCGTAAATCAGGATCGGGGTGGGAACAGGCGGATAGCCCGATCAGAAGGATTGTAATGGCGGCTGGCTTGTTCATGGCAGTCTGTCCTCGGCTGACGGGCAGATAGGCGGCAGTATCCGGCAGCAGAGCCATGATTCTGACCGATCTTGTTGTTTCATTACCTCGGTGGAGGAAAGGCGGCAACGGCATCACGAAGGGAAAGCCATGACAGAAGAAAAGCCGGTTGTGGTTTATGCCACCTGCGCTGATGAGGAAGAGGCGCGCCGTATCGGACGGGCCCTGATTGAGGCTGGTCTGGCCGCCTGCATCAACATGCGGCCCCATACAGCGATTTATCGCTGGAACGACCAGATTGAGGAGGGGGCTGAATTTGGTCTTCTGATCAAGACGACCGCCTCACAGCAGGATGCCACCATGGCTTTGATCAGGCAGATGCACAGCTATGAACTGCCGGGCATTCTCTGTCTGCACGTGGCGGGAGGAGATCCCGCCTATCTGCAATGGATATACGACAATGCAGGTGGCCAGAGGTGAGGGGGGCAGTCTTATGCCGGTATCATGATGATCACGGCTGCCTGGGCGGCGATACCCTCCTCACGACCTGTGAAGCCAAGTTTCTCGCTGGTTGTTGCCTTGACTGAAATCTTGTCGATGGAGACTCCCAGCAGGTCTGCCAGACGGGCGATCATGGCCGGCGCGTGAGGCGTAATTTTCGGCTTTTCGCAGATCAGCGTGAGATCGGCATTGGCCAGAAAACCACCTCGCGCCACAATGCGCTCGGCCGCATGACGCAGGAAGCGGGCGCTGTCCGCATCTTTCCAGCTTGCTTCGGTCGGTGGGAAATGCCGCCCAATATCTCCCTCAGCCAGCGCACCGTAAATAGCATCGCACAGCGCATGAATGCCGACATCAGCATCCGAATGTCCGGCCAGACCCTTATGATGCGGAACGTCAATACCGCACAGAATCAGCTTCCGGCCTGTTTCGAAGGCATGCACATCGTAACCGGTGCCGATGCGCGGGATCATGGAGATGGACATGCTACGCTCCACTCGGGCCAGATCGGCCGGATAGGTGACTTTGATATTGTCTTCTGCGCCGGGGATCAGAGCCACGGAATGCCCAGCCTGATCCAGCAGGGCGGCGTCGTCGGTTGCACCCCCGGGATGCTCCCGGTGCAGTGCCAGCAGAACGGAAAATTTGAACGCCTGCGGTGTCTGGGCGCGATACAGACCCTCGCGGGGGACGGTTGAGTCGATAATATTGCCTGCCGCACGCTTTAACGTATCGGCGACTGGGACGGCAGGAATGGCGCCGTCATGGATTTGCAGAGCCTCGATCAGATCATCAATGGTCTGATCAGGAAAATAGGGACGTGCCGCATCGTGGATCAGAACGATATCGGGTGCATGCGGCACCAGGGCTTCCAAACCGGCGCGGACACTGTCCTGCCGTTCTTTTCCGCCATTAACAATCGGTAGATGGTTCAGACCATGCAGGAGGGGCGCGATATCGTCAGAGCGTCCGACTGGTTGCAGCAGATCAACCCTTGCTGACAGCCGCTCGGCTCCATGCCTGATCAGCGGCTTTCCGCCCACCGGCAGGAATTGTTTGGGAATGTCGCTGCCGAAGCGCGAACCATTGCCGCCAGCCACAAGAATCGCTGCAATACGCATCCGCGGGGTGTGTTCCCGTGGAGAGTTTCTGTCAACCAGTGATGCGTATCTCTGACGATCAGTTGGAAAGAGGCTGCATGGATGAAGATGAACAGAGAAGTATTCGCGCTACTGAAATAATGAGTATAAGAATGATATGTCAGCTCTGGCATTACAGAGATGATTGATTTTTGGAAAGATTTATCACGATAGTTTTTGTTGCCTGTGGCCGGAAAATATCTAACATAAAGTATCCTGTCATTGTCTTGCTTGCGGCATTTTGGCCGTTTTGCTGACGTGTTGTATAAGGATTATTTAATTATTTTGAAGTCTGCCACTTCTGTGTTGCTTGTTGATGATGACGGGAGCGTACGTGATGTCATCCTTGCAGGGCTGTTGGGCCGCGGTTTTGTTGTGGCAGCCGCTGAAAGCGGCGAGTCCGCTCTGGAACTGCTCAGAGGACATGGTGGCTTTGATGTGGTGATCAGTGACATCTGTATGCCGGGCATGTCGGGCTTTGAACTGCGCAAGAAGGTCATGGCGCTTTATCCGGACACGTATTTCATTCTGATTTCAGGTTATACCGATGGTGTGCCAGAGCCTGTCCCCATCCTCCGCAAGCCATTCAGGCTTTCACAACTGGAGGACAGGATCAGATCGTGGCAAATGGGGAGTCAGCAGCAATAACGTTCCGGATCAGGCGTTATTCCCCTTAGCCGTAGCGGATACCCTCAGCGGCGGCCCGTTATGACACCCACCAGAAAGCCGATGCCTGCTGCAATCCCGAGTGCTGTCAAAGGGTAATCAGCCGTAAAGCTTTTGACAGTATCGCAGGTTTCAGCCAATGCGCTTTGTGCCTCGCCATATCGCTGCCGGGCCTTGCCGTGGATCTCGGTTTCAGTATCCCCGGTCAGACGGCCGATCCCCTCCTGTACCTTGCCAGCCAGTTCTTCTGCCTTGCCTTCAAATTCTTCAGCGTGAGACATTTGCCTTGTTCTCTCTCTGTCCTGAGGGGCTGGTGCTGTCACCCTGGCCGCCTTCTGCTCTGGCAACGCCGGGCCTGTGGGCAGGTTGCGTGGCAAGACAACATGATGAACCCCGATCATTGCCTGCCTCTATGGGGTGACAGAATGTCTTTCTCGTTGCATGCTGCTCCGCGTCATTGCCGGGCATGGATGTTCGGCGCGGGATAAACGTCACAATACAAACAGAGCACTCTGTGCCAATAGGGGACCGTACCATGGCAGACAGTCCATTGAATGAGGTCGCACATCATATCGCGATCCGGCCGCAATACGAAAATTTCATCGGTGGGCGTTGGGTTGCACCGGTCAAAGGCCAGTATTTCGACAATATTTCCCCCATCAATGGTCAGGTGATCTGCAAGATCGCCCGCTCATCGGCTGAAGATATCGAACTGGCCCTGGACGCCGCCCACAAGGTGCGGGAGCGCTGGGGTCGTACAGCCCCTGCCGAGCGCGCGCGTGTCCTGCTGCGTATTGCCGACCGTATGGAAGAAAAGCTGGAGCGCCTGGCGCTGGCGGAAACCATCGATAATGGCAAGCCGATCCGGGAAACCACAGCCGCTGATATTCCGCTGGCAATTGACCATTTCCGCTACTTTGCAGGCGTGCTGCGGTCTCAGGAAGGCGCGATCAGTGAGATCGACCACGATACCGTCGCCTATCATTTCCATGAGCCGCTGGGTGTGGTCGGGCAGATCATCCCGTGGAACTTCCCGTTGCTGATGGCTTGCTGGAAGCTGGCTCCGGCTCTGGCAGGCGGTAACTGTGTGGTGATGAAGCCTGCCGAGCAGACCCCCATGAGCATCATGGTGCTGATGGAGATCATCGGTGATCTTCTGCCGGAAGGCGTGCTGAACATCGTCAACGGCTTCGGTGTCGAGGCTGGCAAGCCGCTGGCCCAGAACAAGCGTATCGCCAAGATCGCATTCACCGGTGAGACCACCACCGGTCGCCTGATCATGCAGTATGCCTCCGAAAACCTGATCCCGGTGACGCTGGAACTGGGTGGTAAAAGCCCGAACATCTTCTTCGAGGATGTGGCCGCCGAGGATGATGATTTCTTCGACAAGGCGCTCGAAGGCTTTGCCTTGTTCGCGCTCAATCAGGGTGAGGTCTGTACCTGCCCTAGCCGCGCCCTGATTCATGAAAAGATCTATGATCGCTTCATGGACGCTGCGACAAGGCGTGTGCAGGCGATCAAGCAGGGTAACCCGCTCGATTCCAGCACCATGATCGGTGCGCAGGCCTCGAACGATCAGTTGGAGAAAATCCTGTCCTACATCGATATCGGGCAGCAGGAAGGTGCAAAGCTCCGCACTGGCGGTCAGCGCGTGAGGCCGGGTGGCGATCTGGATAACGGTTTCTATGTCGCGCCGACCATTCTGGAAGGCCACAACAAGATGCGCGTGTTCCAGGAAGAAATCTTCGGTCCGGTCGTGGCTGTCACCCGCTTCAAGGATGAAGCGGAGGCGCTTTCCATCGCCAATGACACGCTGTACGGCCTTGGCGCAGGCGTGTGGAGCCGTGATGGCAACCGTGCCTATCGCATGGGTCGTGGCATTCAGGCCGGGCGAGTCTGGACCAACTGCTATCACCTCTATCCGGCGCATGCGGCCTTCGGTGGCTACAAGCAATCCGGCATCGGGCGTGAAACCCACAAGATGATGCTTGATCACTACCAGCAGACCAAGAACCTGCTGGTCAGTTATAGCCCCAAGAAGCTCGGCTTCTTCTGATCCTGTCCGAACAGGCTCCGGGCCGGAGCAGTATCCGGCCCGGATAATCGGAGGGAGGAAAGGCAACGCCAATGGTTGATCGCGTCACGGTCACCCCGGCTGCTGCCGAGGTGATTGATCGCTTGAGAGGCATGCACGGGGATTTGATTTTCCATCAATCCGGTGGCTGTTGTGATGGGAGTGCCCCCATGTGCTACCCGCGCGGCGATTTCAGGGTCGGTCAGCAGGATGTTCTGCTGGGGAATATCCATGGGTGCGATTTTTATATGGGGGCCGCCCAGTTTGATTACTGGCGTCATACCCAGCTGATTATCGATGTGGTGTCTGGACGAGGCTCGGGTTTTTCACTGGAGGCTCCGGAAGGGGTCCGCTTTCTGACCAGAAGCCGGGTCTTTACCGATGATGAATGGCGTATTCTGGAAGCGCAGGGCGATCCGCCGCGCGGAGCTTCCAACTGAGCGCCAGAAACGAAAAAAGCGCCCGGATACATTCCGGGCGCTTTTTTCGCGGAAAGCCGGCTTATTTCTCGGCGAAAGCTTTTTCGTAGACGAACGCACCGGGGGAGGAGTTATTACCCTCATCCAGCCCCGCCTTTTCCAGCAAATCCTTGATATCGGCCAGCATGGCCTCACTGCCGCAGATCATGGCGCGATCATGCTCCGGGTCCAGATGGGGCAGGCCGAGATCCTGATACAGCTTGCCGTTTTCCATCAGTGTGGTCAGGCGGCCCTGATTGCGGAACGGCTCCCGTGTGACGGTGGGATAGTACAGCAGCTTTTCCCGCGCCAGTTCGCCGATGAATTCGTGTTCTTTCAGATCGTTTTCCAGCAGCTGGGCATAGGCGTGCTCGTCGGCGAAGCGGGTGCCGTGGGTGATGATCACCTTCTCGAAACGCTCATAGGTTTCCGGATCACGCACCAGGCTGAGGAACGGCGCCAGACCGGTTCCGGTCGAGAGCAGATACAGGTTGCGTCCGGGGCGCAGATTGTCCAGCAGCAGAGTGCCGGTGGGCTTGCGACCGACCAGAACCTCGTCCCCGACCTGAATATGTTGCAGGCGGGAGGTCAGCGGACCATTCGGCACCTTGATGCTGAGGAATTCCAGATGTTCCTCGTAATTCGCACTGGCGACGCTGTAGGCGCGCAGCAGGGGTTTCGGCTTTTCGTCCTCGGTCATCAGCCCGATCATCACGAACTGGCCGTTCTCGAACCGGAAGCTCATGTCACGGCTGAGGGTGAAGCTGAACAGCCGATCCGTCCAGTGATGCACGCTCAGAACTTTCTGGGCGGCGAGGCTCGCAGGAATCGACGCCGGGTCGATCAGAGCCGGCGGCCGGGCAGCGTCGATCACATCGGTCACAGCGTTCATGGGGCCTCCCTGTTCATATCAGTCTTTCTCTCCCTCCCTGAACAGAGAGAGAGCAGCCAATGGCATCTTTGCACTGGTGACACAGTAAGATGCGAATCGTTCGCAAATACTGTACCGTGCAGGAAAGGACGGCAAGTAGCCATCCCTCTCTATTACGACAAGAGGAATTTGCGCGGAATCTGTTCGTGCAGCCCTGCTATCCACAGAATGGAGGCGTTCTTAAATGAATTCCCCGCGCAGGAAGCCCAATGCAGGCACCGGGCGCCATGCTTTCGGCAGATCAGCACGGCGTATAGGGGCAACGGTATAGCTCGGCAGGGGTTGGCGGCAGGATTGCAGGAAACCGGTATAGGATCGCACCTGCTGCATCCTCCAGTCCCGGTCCTGAAGGGCGGCCTCGCGGCTGGGGAAGATCTCCGCAACCCTTCTGCGTCGCCCGACGGAGGCGATGACAGCCCAGAGCGTATCATCCCGGCTACGCGTAATACTGATGACCTGACTCAAGGGACCCCCTGAATGGTGGCCGACGATAGAGCGGTTCATCATGAAGTCAGTCCATGGCTGGCTTCAAGCATAAAGCCGTGCCGCTATTTTTTATAATAGGCAGCTTGTGGAAATTCCTTGATGTGGAGCGCCCCGGTGGAATCCGCACTGAGATTGATCGTATCAAACGGCGTCTGTTCATCCGGAGTATCAGCGGGATCAGAGTCCAGGGTGATCGACTGCCCTTCAGCATGCCAGTCACCCATATTGGAGCGATGATAGGGGCCATAAGACAAATCCCACTGGAATCGCCCATCCGGATGCAGCATCAGATCAGAGTGTGCCTGGGGAACACCGCGTAACACATAGCGTCCTGCAAAAGCCTCTTCCGTTTTGCCGGCAAGAGCAGTCTGGCTTGCTGAAATCATCAGAAAGACAGTGGCAATCAGGCAGGAGCGCATCTTTATCGTCATCATTGTCCGTCAGCTATCATGGCAGACGAAGCCACGTTGCAGGACGACAAAGTGATGAACAATAAAATGGGGGGCAGGAAGGGGGAAAATGGTGCCCAAGGGCGGAATCGAACCACCGACACTGCGATTTTCAGTCGCATGCTCTACCAACTGAGCTACTTGGGCACGGCCTCTACCGGCGGGGCAGGAGTTAGCGCAGCGCGAAGCCGGGATCAAGATGGGTGACGACAATATGACGCTTTTATTCGTCGTCGGATGGTCCGGGCTGCTCTGCGGGGGGACCGGGAATTCGATAATCTTCCTGTAACCAGCGACCGAGATCCACATCTGCGCAGCGACGGCTGCAAAAAGGCGTATAGCTGCGATCGAAAGTAGAATCGGAGCCGGGTTTGTTGCAGATCGGACAACGGGAGGCACTCATTGCACCATGATCCTCAGAGTCGAGTGGGAAAAGCCGAGTGAACAGCGTATGGGATCAAAAAAACGGTTAGTCCGTTTCCGGACAGATAGCCCGATCCCCTCGCAAAGCGGGATCAGAGATCAGAATCGGCAACAGACCGGTCTCGTGCCGGAACTCCTCCAGCGCGACGCTATCCCTGCTCAATGCCTCATGAACAGCGGGGGAAAGGCGCAGGGTTGGCTGCCTGCCGGGATTTTTGATGCTCCAGCGCCATGCCTGTCGTAAAACGGCCAGAGCTGCCGCGTGCGGGCCTTGCAGCATTTCATGCAAAGGTGGACGGCGACGCTGACGTGAGATTTCCGCGAAACCGAGCGCGGTGAATCCGTGCAGACGGGGGTGAAGCGGGTCTTCGGCCAGCGCTTCCGTCAGAGGGGCGGCAAAACTCTGCCTTTTGCGGGCCTGAACGCCGGCCAGGTCCAGCAGAATGGCACCTGACAGGTTTCGCAACCGTATCTGCCGGGCAATAGAGGGCAGAATCGCGTGATTGATCTGCATCTGGGCACGATTTTTGGAGTCTCGTGCGGCACTCGCTGCACCTGCATCGACATCCAGCGCTACCAGAGCCGCTGTCGGCTCGACATGAAGAATAGCCCCTCCCGGAAGCAGGGCGTGAGGAGTAGCAAGGGCTGCAATATCGGCTTCCAGCCCCTCATCCCGGACGGGTTCTACGGCCATTTGCACACGTTCCCCATAGATCGGACGCAGGGAGGCGAACACAGCCCGGTTATCGACGAGGATCGTGGCATCAGGGCAGGCAGCGGCCAGATCATCCAGCCCGGACGGGCCGCGATGGAGCAGCAGGGGGGAGGCCCCCTCCGGCATGTCCTGCGCCGGGGCCGGTACGGCGGCCAATCTCGGTCCTTTGCCACCTGATGCGGATCGGGTCACACGAACAAAAACAGGTTCCCCAGGCTTGGGCAGAGAGGCATGGCATGCGCTGTCAGGCAGAAACCCTTCCTCACCATCAGGCAGAGCCACGAATGCGCCCGCCATGGCGGAAACCCGAGCTATGACCCGGCCACGATACACATCCCCGAATCCATCGGGCCGACCGGGCCGGTCGATCATGAAATCAAGCAACTGGTCATTCCGGGTCAGGGCAACCTGACGCTCACCGGGCGAGCAGAAGACTCGAAGGAAAAGTGAAAGCGGGGATTTGGATAAGCCGCTCATCTCAGAGCGAACGGAAGCCCAGCCCGCGCAGCAGCTGGGCAGTCTCGAACAGGGGCAGCCCGACGACATTGCTGTAGCTGCCGGACAGGAAACGGATATAGGCGGCCGCCAGACCCTGAATGGCGTAACCGCCGGCCTTGCCGCGCCATTCGCCGGAGGCGATGTAGGCTTCCTGTTGGAAATCAGTCATCCGGTTGAAGGTGACGGCGCTTTCAACAATTCGCTCGGCCCGTTTGCCGTCGGGGGCGATCACGACCACCGTGGTCCAGACGTGATGACGTCGACCGGAGAGCAGTGTGAGGCATTGTCTTGCCTCGGCCTCTGTTTCGGCTTTCGGGAGCGCGCGGCGACCAACCGCAACAACGGTATCCGCCGCGAGGATAAACGGCGCCGCCAGGGGGGCGTCAGAGTGTTCCTTGAGCGCGCGCATGGCCGCGTCCGCCTTGCCCTGGGCAAGACGGCGGGAGAGAAGGCGTGGAACCTCCCCTTTCACAGGTGTTTCATCGATGTCGGTGGCGAGGGTCAGGGCCGGTATGACCCCGATCTGGGCCAGCAGGGCCGCCCGGCGAGGGCTGGCGGAGGCCAGTACAAGCGGGTACGCGGTGGCCGGTTGATCCGGCATCACGTCAGAGCCCGCCCGCTTATTTGAAGCGGAAGGTGATGCGGCCCTTGGTCAGGTCATAGGGCGTCATTTCGACGTTGACCCGGTCACCTGCCAGCACGCGGATACGGTTCTTCCGCATCTTGCCGCTGGTATGAGCCAGAATAGAATGCTCATTGTCCAGCTTGACGCGAAACATCGCGTTGGGGAGCAGCTCCATGACGGTGCCGCTGAACTCGATCATGTCCTCTTTAGACATCAGAACTCTTCAATTGTGTCGATTGCGGGCGGAACATGGGGCGCGGCGGCCGCCACGTCAAGGAAACCATGCGGGGGGCAGGCCCGCGCTGGATGCCTGATGGCAGAAAAGCAACAGCAAGAAAGCGTGTGGCAGGGGTTTACTGCCCCAGTCGCAGGGCGATGCTTCTGGCATGGGCCTGCAAACCCTCGGCCTCGGCCAGAGTCACGGCGGCGGGACCGATGCGCTGCAATCCGCTTTCCTCGGCGGCGATCCAGGTGGTCCGCTTCAGGAAATCAAACACTGACAGGCCGGAGGCAAAGCGGGCTGTCCGGTTGGTCGGCAGAACGTGATTGGGGCCTGCGACATAATCCCCCAGCGCTTCCGGGCAGAAACTGCCGAGGAAGGCTGCACCGGCATGGCGGATACGGGCAAACAGACCGGCAGGATCATCTGTCATGATCTGAAGATGCTCCGGGGCCAGACGATCAGTCAGGCGGGCCGCTTCATCCCAGTCCCGCGCCAGAATGATCGCGCCGTGATCACGCCAGCTGGCCCCGGCAATGGCGGCGCGGGGCAGGGAGGGAATTTCCTGTTCCACCGCTGCGGCCACGGCGTCAGCAAAGGCCGGGTCGATGGTGATCAGAATGGATTGCGCGGCTTCGTCATGCTCCGCCTGTGCCAGCAGGTCGACGGCAACCCGGCGTGGAGACTGGGCCGCATCGGCCAGCACCACGACTTCTGACGGACCGGCGATACTGTCGATTCCCACCCGGCCGAATACCTGGCGCTTGGCTTCGGCAACATAGGCATTGCCGGGACCGACAACGCGATCCACCCGCCCGATCGTAGCAGTACCGTAGGCAAAGGCTCCCACTGCCTGCGCGCCGCCGATCCGGTAGATTTCAGAGACACCGGCCAGCCGTGCCGCTGCCAGTACCAGCGGATTCAGCACCCCGTCCGGCGCGGGAACGCACATGGCGATGCGCTCCACCCCCGCCACCCGGGCCGGAATTGCGTTCATCAGCACGGAGGACGGATAGGCCGCCTTGCCACCCGGCACATACAGCCCGACCGCATCCAGCGCGTTCCAGCGCATGCCGAGCGTGATGCCATCCTCATCATCCAGCAGCAGATCACGCGGCATCTGGGCGCGATGAAACCGCTCGATACGCTTTGCCGCCAGCGCCAGCGCCTCGGTCTGGTCAGAGGGAACGCGGGCAATGGCGGCGTCGATCTCTGCCTCCTGCACCCGCATGGTCTCTTTCGTCAGGGTAAGACGGTCGAAGCGGGCGGTGTAGTCCAGTACGGCTTCATCACCGCGTGCGGCGACATCGGCCAGAATTGCCGCCACCGCCTGATCGACAGTGGCGCCGCTTTCCCGGGGGGAGTTCAGAAACGCGGCAAAGCGGGTCTCAAAATCCGGGGCGCGCGTGTCAAAACGCTGCATTCTGGCTCTCCGCTCAGGCGTTCAGGGCGGCGCGGAAGCGGGCAATCCAGTTGCCGATTGCCTCCGGGCGGGTTTTCAGGGCGGTGCGGTTGACGATCAGCCGGCTGGTGACATCGGCGATGACCTGTGTTTCCACCAATCCGTTGGCTTTCAGGGTGGAGCCTGTCTGGACCAGATCCACAATCACCCGTGACAGGCCGAGGCTCGGAGCCAGCTCCATCGCACCATTGAGGTGAACGATTTCAGCCTGCACACCGCTGGCGGCAAAGTGCCTGCGTGCAATGTTGGGGTATTTGGAGGCAACCCGCACCCGCGACCATGTGCGCGGATTGTCGTGCCCGGCTGTTGTCACCGGCTCTGCCACGCTGATGCGGCAGGCACCGATTTTCAGATCGAGGGGCGCGTAGATTTCCGGATAGTCGAATTCCATCAGCACATCCGCGCCGCAGATGCCAATCTGCGCACCGCCGAAAGCGACGAAAGTGGCTACATCGAACGGACGCACCCGCACCACGTCCAGCGCCGGATCATGGGTTGGAAAGCGCAGGCGGCGGCTGCTTTCATCCGCATAATCGGCGGCGGGATGAATCCCGACCTTATCCAGCAGAGGCTGGCACTCGGCGAGAATACGGCCTTTCGGCAGGGCCAGTACCAGAGGTGCATCCAGCATGGCGGTGCTATCCCCGTCCCCTGCCGACGCGGCGGTACCCGAAGAATGAAAAGAGGTGCCGGGAGCGTCACCGGCTGTCAGCGGAACGGTCATGCGCGCCGTCTACACCGGCAGGCGCGGCGGGAAAAGGCCGCATGACACCTGATTGCGGGCTATCAGGCGCAATACAGCCATCCGGTCGCCTCTGGCCTGATGGAGAGAGCGGGTTTATCCCGTCCTGGATCAGGGTGGAGACAGCAATGACCAGTCTTTATGATTTTCAGGCCACCATGCTGGATGGGCAGGTTGTGCCACTGTCGCGCTGGCATGGGCAGGTGGCGCTGGTCGTCAATACGGCCAGCCGTTGTGGCTTCACCCCGCAATATCAGGGGCTGGAAGCGCTTTATCAGCGCTTTGCTGCTTCCGGCTTCGTGGTGCTGGGTTTCCCGTGCAACCAGTTCGGTGCGCAGGAGCCGGGGAATAGTGAGGAGATCAGGACTTTTTGTGGTACGCAGTACGGCGTCAGTTTCCCGATGTTTGCGCGGGTGGAGGTCAATGGCACCAACGCCCATCCGTTGTTCGACTATCTGACCCGTCAGCGCCGTGGCCTGCTGGGAACACGGCGCATCAAGTGGAATTTCACCAAATTCCTGATCGGGCGGGATGGGGTAGCGGTGGCCCGTTATGCCCCGTCCTGCAAGCCGGAAAAGCTGGAAAAAGCGGTTTCCGGGTTACTCTGAGGGATCAGAACTTTACATTGGCCGCGAATGTGATCGTGCGTGGCAGCCCCAATATCCATTGCTGGCTGCCATAGGTGGTCACGGCATAGGCGGTATCGAACAGGTTGGAGACCCGCGCTGCAAGACTCAACTGATCGACCGGCTGCCAGTTCAGACCCAGATCAACCACGGTATAGGCCGGGCGTGCATTGGCATTGGCGTTGTCGGCAAATGCCCGCCCGACAAAGCGCAGTCCCGCCTGCGCCTGCCAGCGTGGTGCGAAAGCCCATTCCGTCCAGAGATTGGCGGTTTGCAAGGGGACATTGGGCGGCGTGTTGCCATTGCGTGAGACCGGAACACCGCCGGATGTTTCAGTAAAATCATCAAACCGCGCCTGAAGGATGCTGCCATTGGCATTGACGCTCCAGCGGGGTGTGATGGAGGCGCTGACATTCAGCTCCAGCCCGCGCGAGGATTGCTGTCCGATCTGCTGGGTGATGCCGGGATTATTCGGATCGGCCGAAAGAAGATTATCCCGCGTGATGTCATAGGCTGCGAGAGTCCATTGCAGCCTGCCATCGGCCAGATCCTGCTTGATCCCGATTTCTCCCTGACGGCCATGCGACAGGGCAAAGGCGGCATTGGCGAGGTTGGTCGTGATCAGTGTGCTGGCAGGGGGCAGAACGCTGGTCGAATACTGCCCGTAGAGAGACAGCGTCTGCACTGGCTGATAGACAACGCCGACACGCCATGTCGGGGCGTCATAGGTTTTATCGAATGGTTTGCCAGTGGTGGGCATTGCATTGTGGAGGTCCAGATGATCGAACCGCACCCCGGCCAGAATTGAGATCTGGCGCGTAATCTGGAGCCTGTCTTCCAGAAACGGAGCGACCTGCCATGTGGTGGTCTGAATATCCTTCCGGTTTCCGGCCAGATTGATGAAGAAACCGGGATTGATATTGTCGAGCGGAACCAGAGACATGCCTCCGAACGGCGCATTGCTGAACCGGCTGAAGGTGATGTAATTCGCCTCGATCCCGGCCCCGAACGTATTGCCAAGCCCGAACAGCGTATGGTGCCAGGTGCCATCCAGCCGGTCGCCATATTGTTCCTGCTGGTGCGTCAGGTCGAGGTAACCGTCCCGCTGTATCATGTTGCTGGCGGGCAGATAGCGATAATTCTCTGCATTTACCCAGTGCCGGTTGGTGGTAAGGCGATAGGCGATGTTGCGCAGGGTCAGGCTGGCGTTTGGCGTCCATTCGGCATGGAGATTGGTCCAGTCATCCTCATAATGCAGGATGCTGTTCTGGACGTTATAATTCTGGTCGCGCAGGGAACGGTCCAGTGATCCACGTACCAGCGGAATGCCGTAATACCGCATCGGGTCCTGCATGGCGTGATCATGAGAGACCGTCACAGTGAAATCCTGACTGGGCCGGTAGCGGAGTGCGCCCTTGAGATCCAGACTGTCCGAATTGCCGCGCTGGACATAGCCGCTGGACATCTGCCCGGCGATATCCAGCCGATAGCTGAGGGTGCGACTCAGCGATCCACCACTATCCAGTGCCAGACGGCGGGTGAGATTGGTATCCACCAGCGCTGCGACTTCGTTGCGGATTTTCCCCTCGAAAGGCTGGCGGGAGACGACATTGACCACTGCTCCGACTGCGCCCTCGCCATAGATGACGGAGGCCGGGCCGTGCAGCACTTCCAGCCGCTCGGTGCTCCATGTATCGAAGGGAAAGGTGACGGTGCCGGCACCGGGATACAGCCTGACGCCGTCAAAAAGCTGCATGACCGCAGCCTGACCGGTGAAGCCGCGTGCGCTCAGCGCGGTGCCGCCATTGCCAGGTGTGCCGATCATGGTGATGCCAGCCTCCCGGCTGACGGCGGCATCGACACGCAGATCGCCGCGGGCGCGGATTGTGTCGCCCTCCAGCGTATCGACACTGGCCGGGGTCTCCATGGGCGTGAGACCCAGACGGCTCCCGGTCGTGTTGGTCTGGTTCAGAGAGAGTGTGCCGGCGGCTTCACTCGTTGCGGCCTGTCCCTGCACCGACAGGGCAGGCAGGGAGCTACCCTCCTCTGCCGCAAAAGCCGCAGGCGATGGCAGCAGGCACGGTGTTGCAAAAGCAAGCGGCCACAGGCTGGAAAATCTGGTTCTGGTGATTTTGTGGCTGGCATGGGCGTACCCTGCCGCTCCGTGACGCTCTGCGCGCCGGAACTGGTCTTTCGTCATCATGTCCCCCATCTCCGGGACACCCCGCCCGGATGGTTGTGATCCATTGACGACGGCAGGTCTCCTGGCTCGCGATGTGGAAACGGTATGCCTCCAGCCTTCCCGGATCATTCCGATCCAGTGGCAGCCCATCCCGGCTGGAAACCGAAGAAGAGCGCGGAGGACACCTCATCGCTGACAGTTGCGGGGGCAGCTGCCGACTTGCCGCCCGAAGGCAGCGCACGGCATTCCCTTTCTCGCCCGCTCGCGCGGGACCGTCGCGAACGGTTCTTTAGCGGAATGTTACAGGAAAGGCAGCAGCAAAATCCTGCTGGCCCAAAGATTGTCAGGCGGCGGCGGGCTTGCGC
Source organism: Granulibacter bethesdensis (assembly GCF_001889545.1). Taxonomy (NCBI): domain Bacteria; kingdom Pseudomonadati; phylum Pseudomonadota; class Alphaproteobacteria; order Acetobacterales; family Acetobacteraceae; genus Granulibacter; species Granulibacter bethesdensis. The sequence goes on from NZ_CP018194.1 coordinate 1,208,973, forward strand.
AGAAGCATGACGATCTGATCGGTGATCAGTGCGTCCCGATGATAAGCCTCCAGCAAATGAGGCGGTACTTCCAGACCGGTCGTTGTGCGATAGTCGCTAATCACCTCAAACCCCGTTGCTTCAGCAATACTGCACAGTTGCGGAGCCGTTACACGGTTGAGGGTCTCGAATGTCTCCCACAGGGCGGCTCGTTCGGTCGCGGTATCTGCTTCCGGAGGAATGTAGACGGCCCATTCGTTTCGGACTTTTGCCGATGTGTCTGGGGCATTGAAAAGGCGGCGGCGGAATTCATCAGACTGAAGCGAAAGATGCGCCCAGGGTTCCCCCACCCATGGCATCATGTGAGAGCCATTCGGCGAATAGTACAGCCGGTTGATTTGCAGGTTTCTGTCAGCCCGCCTGAAATGATGCCCGTCACCGTGACAAAGTGACAAACTTGGTACGATACAGGGGATCCCGTATATTTTCGATCAGCTGTTCGATCTGCATCATTGTCTCCAGAAAGGGGGCAGTCGACAGCTGCCTACCCGCTGATCCGCTCGATATCCGCGCCGCAGGCCGAGAGTTTTTCGGCCACGCTCTCGTATCCGCGGTCGAGGTGATAGACGCGATTGACGATGGTTTCCCCCTCGGCGGCCAGCCCGGCGAGGATCAGGGACAGGGAGGCGCGGAGATCGGTGGCCATGACCGGGGCACCCGAAAGCTGCGACACACCGCGCACGATGGCAGAGGCGCCGTGGACGTTGATGCGGGCCCCCATCCGGTTCAACTCCGGCACATGCATGAAGCGGTTTTCGAAAATGGTTTCGGTAACCATGGAGGCCCCTTCCGCAACCGACATCAGCACCATGTACTGAGCCTGCATATCGGTCGGAAAGCCTGGATAAGGTTCGGTCATCACATCGACGCCATGCAGACCGTTGCGGCGGCTGACCAGCAGGCCGGATTCCTGTTCCTCGATCTCGACCCCGGCCTCCCGCAGGGTACGAGTGACCGCGCCCAGATGATCCAGCCGGGCATTGCGCAGCAGCAGGCGGCCACCGGTAATGGCTGCAGCGCAGGCATAGCTGCCGGTTTCAATCCGGTCGGGGATGATGCTGTGTTCAGCGCCATGCAGGCGCTCCACGCCCTCAATCCGCAATTCGCCGGTGCCGATCCCCTCGATTGTGGCGCCCATGGCGATCAGGCAGTGGGCCAGATCCTCGATTTCAGGCTCCCGTGCCGCATTGCGCAGGGTGGTGATGCCGTCCGCGAGGCTTGCCGCCATCAGCAGGTTTTCCGTAGCCCCGACCGAGGGCATCGGCAGTACGATATCCGCCCCGCGCAGGCGGCCCTGAACGCGGGCGTCGATATAGCCGCTTTCCAGTGTGATGACGGCCCCCATCTGCTCCAGCCCCTTGAGGTGCATATCCACCGGGCGCGTGCCGATGGCGCAGCCGCCCGGCAGGGAGACGCGGGCTTCTCCACAACGGGCCAGCAACGGGCCCAGCACCAGTACGGAGGCCCGCATTTTCCGCACGATGTCGTAGGGTGCCTCTGTATTGGTGATCTGGCCGCCAAGGGAGAGGATGCGACCCAGCGGATCGAGCCGCTCCACAGCGATGCCGTGTTGCTCGATCAATGCTTTCATGGTGCCGATATCGGCAAGGCGCGGAACATTGCTCAGGACCAGCCTGTCATCCGTCAGCAGACCGCACGCCATGACCGGAAGAGCGGCATTTTTCGCTCCGCCAATAGCGATTTCCCCGGCCAGCGGATGCCCACCGCGAATCCTGATCCGATCCATATTCTTCAGTCAGCTCCGTTCATAACGCGATCATTCCTGCTGGGATGGCAGATGAGAGTGCCGGGCGCGGGCAGAGCCCCTTACATACGGGGAAGGGAGACGCCTCGTTGCCCCATATATTTGCCTGCCTTGTCGGCATAGCTGGTCTCGCAGTCGCTGTCGCCGCGCAGGAACAGGAACTGGCAGATGCCTTCGCCTGCGTAAATACGGGCGGGCAGGGGAGTGGTGTTGCTGATCTCAATCGTGACCTGACCCTCCCATTCCGGTTCCAGAGGGGTAACATTCACGATGATACCACAACGTGCATAGGTGGATTTACCCAGGCAAATAACCAGAACGTCTCGTGGAATCCGGAAATATTCGACGGTATGGGCCAGCGCGAAGCTGTTGGGGGGGATGATGCAGACCGGGCCTTTCCGATCCACGAAGCTGGCCGGGCTGAACGCCTTGGGATCAACGACCGCAGAATCCACATTGGTGAAGATTTTGAACTCATCTGCGACGCGGGCATCATAGCCGTAGCTGGACAGGCCATAGCTGATCACGCCGTCCCGCTTCTGCGTTTCGACGAATGGCTCGATCATGCCGTGACCGGTCGCCATCTGACGAATCCAATGATCGGGCATTATGGACATGGCGATGAACTCCCCGCACGCATTGTCGGGGTCTATCTCACCCGCGTTGCGGGGACAACAGGGGGCTTTCCCCGGTCGTCTCGTTTGGCTCCGTCACGGCAGTTGTGGGGGAGGGGGAAGGAGCCTGACGGGCTCGCTGCTGGGCCTTGCGGCGCAGAAGATTGGCGCGAAGCGCCTCGGCCTCCCTCGCTCGTCTTTCGGCAGAAGGTTCGGGTGGACGTGCGGAATTGCCCTCACGGTAATCCGGGTGATGCTCACGCTCGGTCATAGCGGGCTTTTTGCGCAGCGTTCTGACAGAAATCAAGGAGTCCAGTCGTCGATATTCGGGATGGTGTCGGAGAGCAGGGCATCCTGTGATGTCATGGCACTCCCCTGATAAGTCTGGAACGAGGTGTTCTGATATGGCTTGGCCACGGGGGAGGAAATGCGCACGGGCACCCCAAAGATGCTGAAATCTGGTTCATCATCATCTGTAACGGGGCTCTGCTGGGTGGAGGGAATGTTCATCCCTTGTCCTTTTCCATCTGCTGAAATGGACGTGCTGTGTTTTGCGCGGGCCTGTGCATCCGGCGCTGTGGAAACGCCACAGGCCAGAAAGGTCAGGGCTGCCAGCGCGATGGGAAAACGATGTGCCACCATGAGGGGCCTCCGGGGAGTGTCTAGCTGTGTCTGAGTCTTAAATAGGACTGTGACAACAACGTTGCCAATTAAAGGAGCGTAAAACCATAAAAATATATTTTGTTAAAATATGTCAGGTGTTGGCAGGCTGCTTCACGTCAGGCATGGGCCGTCCAGGGGGGAAAGGGGACTATACAGAATAAAACTGTGCCGTTGTCGGAGGATTAATGCCATCCTGCACAAAACATTCTGGAGCATTCTGTTGATGAGCGGTTCCTTTCCTCCTTCACCTTCTTCCGGCCCGGTTTTTTCAGGGTTGTCGCGTGCCGGATCGGGCATTCTGACTCTGGAAGGTATCCTGCTGCTCATTCTCGGCATCGGTGCCTTGCTGGTGCCGGTTCTGGCCGGGATATTCACAGCCGGCATGATCGGATGGCTTCTGTTCATCATCGGCGTGATGGGACTGATCAGCACTCTCGCCAGCCGTCCGCATCTGCATCTGGCAGGGGGGCTTCTGTCCTCACTGGCTGCGATTCTGGTCGGATTGATCGTGGTGCTGTTTCCCGCCGGAATGGCGGTAGCCCTGTCGTGGCTGATCGCAGCATGGCTGATGATGGATGGTGTATCCTCGATCATGATCGCCACGACCGCGCGTCAGATCAACGCCGGACGTTGGTGGTGGCTGGTTATCTCCGGTATTGTCGACTGGGTGCTGGCTCTGATGATTGCTTTCAGTAGTGCGACAACCGGTATTGCACTGGTCGGCACGCTGATCGGGATCGATCTGCTGATTGGTGGTGTAGCGATGCTGGGTCTGGCGCATAATCTGCGCGCCGGAACACGCTGACGGTCAATGCAGACAGGTTTATGCTGCGAGCGTATTCTTGTAAAAACGACCATCTTTCATGATAATTTTGAAATTCCTGCCCGGATCGGCAATCAGCGTAATGTCTGTAAGCGGATTGCCATCCACGAGCAGAAGATCGGCATAGGCTCCTTTTTTCAGCACGCCGATTTTTACCCGAATAGGGGCTGAGCGGGTCGCATCATTGCAGCAATGTGCCATTGGTACCGGTTGCCGATGCGCAGGATGTTTGCATTGTCGTACCAGCGCGTCAGCGTGGTCAGAATGGCACCCTGATTTTTGGTCATGGTCGGATTGAACAGGTTTTTGATCCTTCCGGGTGAGGATTGGCAAATTGTTTGTCGAGGAAAGCCTGCAGGCAGAGACTGCGGTCTTGATCGCGCGGGAGGTGCAGGCATGGACGGTTACATAGGTATTCCAGTCCTCCGCGCAGGCAACGGCAGCCCTGAATTCGGGTTGGGTGTACTGGCTGACATCAAGCGGATCATAATTTGACGTCATGCCGCCATATGCTGGTGAAGCTTCGCAACAGGGTTCTGTGCGCTTCCTCCGTTTCTATGGGTGTACTGTGGCCGATATCGGCTGTCATCATTCGCTCATGGGTAAGGCGGCCATGATGAGCCTGGCAAATCCCGGGCTGTGACAAAGACATGGCCCGGTTTCTGCCAGTTCGACAGTATCACATCGACGTATGGCCATCTCCGGGCGGATGTTGTCGGCAAGAGTCTCCAGCCAATCCTTGGAACAAAGGGAAACATATAGTTCCCTTCTGCAGAACTGTCAGAACGACAGAGGTATTTTCTGCGAAAAGTTGAGGGTTTCCCCTGTTTCGACCGGGTGCGCAATCATACGCACCCGGCTGAATGAAGGATATCAGATTCAGGCGCCTGCAACACCTTCACCGACCAGTTTCTGCGGGTCGACCACCCGATTGAACGTTGCCTCGTCCACTTTGCCGGATTTGAGTGCTGCTTCCCGGAGCGTTGAACCATCAGCATTCGCCGCTTCGGCGATATGGGCTGCATTGTCATAGCCGATGACCGGAGACAAGGCAGTGACCAGCATCAGGGACTGATCAACGCTCGCGTCGATGCGTGCGCGGTTCAGCTCCGTGCCCTCAATGGAGTACACGCGCATCTTTTCGCACATATCGCCGAGGATACGTGCGGAATGCAGCACATTATTGATAATGATCGGCCGCATGGCGTTCAGTTCGAAATTACCCTGACTGCCTGCGAACGCCACCGCATTGTCTTCGCCGATCACCTGGATGCAGACCATGACCATGGCTTCACACTGGGTCGGATTGACCTTGCCGGGCATGATGGAGGAACCCGGCTCGTTCTGCGGCAACAGCAATTCACCCAACCCGCAGCGCGGGCCGGAGGCAAGCCAGCGAATATCGTTGGCGATTTTCATCAGCACGACAGCCAGTCCACGCAGGGCAGCCGAGGTGGCCACCATCGCGTCAAGCGAGCCCTGAGCCGAGAACTTGTTCGGCGCGGTGATGAAGGGTTTGCCCGTCAGTTCGGCAATCGTCTGGGCAATATCATGCCCGAAGCCCTTCGGCGCATTCAGGCCGGTTCCCACGGCGGTGCCGCCGGCGGCCAACTTGTACAGACCCGCTTTGGAAGCGATGACATTGGCAATGGCATCCCGCACCTGCTGGGCGTAGCCGGACCATTCCTGACCAACGGTCAGCGGTACGGCATCCTGAAGGTGGGTGCGACCTGTCTTGACTACGTTCATCCACTGGCTCGCCTTGGCTTCAAGCGATGCCGCGAAGGCTTCAGCCTGCGGCAGCAGGACGGTATCCAGTTCCAGCACGGTCGCGATATGCATCGCGGTCGGGAACGTGTCATTGGATGACTGGCCCATATTCACATGATCATTAGGGTGAACCGGAGCCTGCGCACCCAGCGTCCCTCCCAGAAGCTGGATCGCACGGTTGGACAGGACTTCATTGACGTTCATGTTTGACTGTGTGCCGGAGCCCGTCTGCCAGACATAAAGCGGAAAATTGTCATCCAGCTTGCCGGCAATGGTTTCCTCGGCCGCCTGAATGATGACCTTGGCGCGCCAGTCTGCAAGCCGTCCAGCCCTGGTATTCACGATGGCGGCTGCTTTCTTGACGTAACCGTAAGCGTGATAAACTTCTTTCGGCATTTTATCGTTGCCGATGGAGAAGTGCTTCAGCGACCTCTGTGTTTGCGCACCCCAGTAGCGATTTGCCGGGACCATCACGGTACCCATGGAATCAAATTCCTGCCGCTCGCCGGCAACATCCAGGCCGATCGGAACATCTTTATAGACAGGAGTTTGGTCAGTATCAGGTGAAGAGGGGGGATTGGTCATTTCGGTATCTTTTCCCACTTGAAATGAGCGGCCTATGGAGGATGCCTAGGAATTATATTAGCGTAAATTGCTGCATATTCACTGCTTTCAGAAAAGAAAAAATTTATAAAATGAAGCACTCCTGTATCGTCGTACAGGCTTTCTGTGTGGCATTATAGGTAAAGTCACGCTCCAAATTATTGTTAACAAAAACTTACAGGATACGCTTTGGCTGCTCACTCTGTCTGGAGAAAGAATAACATTCTGGACGATGGAAACGCGGATGCCACAGGATTGGTCGCTGATATCGCGACGATCGTGCATACGAATGGTCAGGAAAGCGAAGAGACAATCCAGTTGGTAACCCGCCTTGGCGCCAGTCTCGGTCAGGCGATGTCAGTCATCCCTCAATGGGGATTTCTGTTTCTGCGCAATTCATCCGCGATGAACAATTTTCATCCGCACATTCTGCCTGCTACGCCTGATGCCGTTATTATCGACAGGGTTGCTGCAGCCACTCAGGTGGCGGAGGCCCTGATTGAGGGGCGGCTTGATCCTGAAATCGCCCGGAAACAGCTTGCCAGAGCCAGAGAGTTGCCGGTTTCTCCGGATCATTTTTTTGCGCTCGCCTGTGCCATTGGGGCAGTCGCGCTTTCTGTTACATTCGGTATATCTCATTTCCTTTCTGTCACCCTGACAGGCTTCAGCGCAGGAACAGGTGCTTATCTGCGCCGTTTTATTGCCCGGACGGGGGGAAATGGTCTGGTGCAGAGCTTTTGCGCGGCCTTGCTGGCAGGCGTGATCGGTGCTGTTGCAACACGACTCAATCTGAGCTCGGAATTGCGTCTGATCGCGGTATGTCCGTGTATGGTGCTGGTTCCCGGACCGTTTCTTCTGAATGGAACACTCGACCTGCTGGGTGACCGGATGCCGCTGGGCATTGCGAGGCTGAGTTTTGCCGCGATGATTCTGCTGGCCATCAGTGCCGGGCTGCTGACCGGATTGTTCCTGTGTGGCGTCACCTTGCCGCCTATGCCTGCCGGTCGCGAAGTTGCCCTGTGGGTAACCGCTTTGGCCGGAGGAGTCGCAGCGGCCTGCTACAGTGTATTTTTCTCAATGCCTCTTCGTCTGCTGGGCTGGCCCGTCATCACAGCGATTGCGGCAGACACTGCCCGTTGGATCGCAATGGCCCTGTTAGGGGCAGGGCCAGTCATCGGCGCCAGCGTTGCGGGGTTTGTTGCCGCCATTGTGTTGATGCCGGTTACCAGACGCCATCATATTCCGTTTGCTGGAATTGGTTTTGCATCGTTGGTGTCACTAATGCCCGGTGTTTTTGTGTTCCGCATGTTTGCCGGGCTTCTGGCTTTGCAGCATGCTTCTTCCGCAGACATAACCACTCTGCTGGAGGGAACACTCACGGATGGATTGACGGCGTTTCTGGTGGTTGCTGCGATGACCGTTGCAATCGTGGTGCCGAAGCACACCTATGACGCATACCGGGCACGGCGCAGGGCGAGATGACGGACTGCGTTTTTTGTTCAAATGTCGTGTCATGCGACTTTGATTTTTATTATTTTATAAGCAGTTAAGTGAGGCAGCGATATGATCCGATGCGTCAGAATGTGGACCGGCCCGGATGGCAATTCACTCTTCGAGGAAGGTGTCGTCACTCTCACCGAGGGCGCGCGCGGCGATTTTGTGGGGCTCCCGATCAAGGCTAAATATATCTCTTTTCAGGAGACAAAGTCCGGTGGATCCTATGAATGGCATCAGGATCCGGTGCCTCGTTTTGTGATCACTCTTTCCGGTACGCTTGAATTTGAAACCAAATCCGGTGCGACCTTCACCATTCGCCCGGGCGATATTCTGCTGGCGCAGGATAACAGCGGCTCAGGCCATAAATGGCGGCTGATCGGGGATGATCCCTGGCGCCGGGCCTATGTGGTTTATGAAGAGTCAGAAGATCTCCGCTTTACTCCCGTGTCTCACAAGGAACCGGCTGCATGACGATCCCCGCGAACTCCCGCCCTGATATCGTCCTGATCGGCGCCGGTATCATGGGTGCAACCTTCGGCACCCTGCTGAAGGAACTGAACCCGTCCTACAGCATGATGATGTTCGAGCGCCTCAGTGATTGCGGACAGGAAAGCTCGCAATCATGGAACAATGCAGGCACAGGGCATGCCGCCAATTGCGAGCTGAATTATACGCCCCAGCGCCCTGACGGTACGGTGGAAATTACCCAGGCGCTCAAGGTCAATACAGAGTTCGATCTGTCACGCCAGCTTTGGTCCTATCTGGTGACGAAGGGAGCTATTCCTGATCCTCAGGCCTTTATCCATCCCTGCCCGCATATGAGCATGGTGTGGGGCGCTGAAAACGTCGCTTTTCTCAAGGCGCGTTTTCAGGCGATGTCTGCCCACCATTGCTATCATGGCATGGAGTATACGGAGGATGGGGCGCAGATCGAAAAATGGGCCCCTTTGACCATGGAGGGGCGTGATCCGGCCGAACCTGTCGCGGCAACGCGTATGATTACTGGCACCGATGTGGATTACGGCTCCCTGACTCATCTGCTTGTTGCTCATCTCAAGGCGCAGCCTGATTTCGACCTCCATTACAACACCGAGGTAGAGGGACTGGATCGGGAGCCGGATGGTCGCTGGCGCGTCACCTTCAAGGACGTCAATAGCGGGGAACGTCACTCTGTTTCCGCCGGTTTCGTCTTTATCGGTGCAGGCGGCGCTTCGATCGACCTGCTGCAAAAGTCGAATATTCCCGAAGGGAAGGGGTATGGCGGCTTCCCGGTCAGCGGTATCTGGCTGCGTTGCGATGTGGATGCGGTCACGCAGCGTCATCATGCAAAAGTGTACGGCAAAGCATCCAGCGGTTCTCCGCCCATGTCGGTGCCGCATCTGGATACGCGCGTCATTGATGGCAAGACGTCACTGCTGTTCGGACCCTATGCCGGTTTCTCGACAAAGTTCCTGAAGCATGGATCGCTGACTGATCTGTTCGGCTCGATTACCCTTCATAATATCGGACCATTGCTTGATGTCGGCCGTCATAACATAGAACTGACCGAGTATTTGATCGGGCAGGTTCTGCAGACGCATCATCATCAGTTCGAAATGCTCAAGGCCTTCTTCCCGAATGCAAAACGGGAGGACTGGAAAGAGGCAGTCGCCGGCCAGCGTGTGCAGGTGATCAAGCCTTATCCGGATGGCGGTGGTTTTCTGGAGTTCGGCACCGAAATCGTGCCTGCGGCGGATCATTCACTGGTGGCTTTGCTGGGAGCGTCTCCTGGTGCTTCCACGGCGGCGGCTATTGCTCTGGAAGTTCTGGAAGCCTGCTTTGCGGATCGTCTGACCGATGATGCGTGGCTGCCAACCCTCAAGCGGATTATCCCGACCTACGGGATTGATCTGCGTGAGGATGCTGAAGCCTGCCGCGCCAGCCGGGCTGCGACGGCTTCTGTTCTGAATATCGACAATATCTGATATGGCTGCTCCGGACAAACGGGATTTGTTTTGTCCGGAGCATGCCTATGCCCTGAATAATCCTACTTCGTCGTATAGCCGCCATTGACCAGAATGGTCTGGCCGGTCATCCACCAGCCATCCGAAACCATCAGCCGCACCCATGGTATGATATCCTCAAGGTCGGTCAGCCCAGTCTTGGAAAATTTTGAGAGAGCGGCTGCGGTTTTGTGATAGGCGACGGCATCCGCTCCTTCCGCCGGATAAAAGAACGGCGTGTCCATCGGCCCAGGCCCAATTGCGTTGACCGAGATACCGCGATCACCAAATTCCTTGGATGCGGCGCGGGTGAAATGCTCGACAGGCGCTTTCATGCCGGCATAGCTCGCATAAAACGGCGTGTAGGCACCAAGAAGGGAGGTCACAATCGTCAGGACCTTGCCGTTATCGTGAACGTGGCGGCCAGCCTGCTGAAGGAAGAAAAAAGCTGTTTTGGAATTGACGGCTGCCATCTCGTCATACTCCGCTTCATTGATCTCGAAGATTGGCTTTTTCAGCACCTTGCCAACTGTATTGATGGCGATATCAGGGCGTCCGATTGCGGCGACGGTGTCGGCAAACAGCTTTTCCATTGCAGAGGCAGAGGTCAGGTCCGCCTGAAAGGCAACCGCCTGTGCACCTGCTGCCTGAATGGCCGCGATGGTTGCATCAGCCTCTGTCTTCGTGCTGGTGCTGTTGTAATGAATGGCGATCGCCTTCGCCCCTTGCGCAGCAAGATCACGCGCGACCAGACCGCCAAGGTTTTTGGCGCCCCCGGTGATCAGAGCGGTTTTACCTTTGATAGAATGATCAGTCATGGAACGAGCCTCCTGCGATAGAGCAACGGGACAATGCCGTTACGTTCTGTTGGCTGACATTATCGTCTGGATATTCCGGATAAAGCCGTTCAATCTGACAGAACCTGTCAGATTAAACGAACAATGAGGCGCTCTTCTGGACCGTATTGATCTTTTTCATATTTTTGCGCGGGTTGTGGAGGCAGCGAGTTTTACACGCGCCGCAGACAGTCTCGGTATGCCCCGTTCATCGGTATCGGTGGCGGTGGCAGAGCTGGAAAAGCGGGTAGGGGCGAGGTTGCTTCATCGCACAACCCGCAAGGTCGTTCCCACCCAGGATGGGACGGTTTTCTACGAGCGATGCCTGCGCGTTGTTGCTGATGTCGAGGAAACCGAAGCCCTGTTCCGACAAGGCAGCGCCAGACCTTCCGGCAAGTTGCGTGTCGATGTTCCGGGAAGAATAGGCCGTCTGATTGTGGCACCTGCGCTGCCTGCATTTCTGGAGGCTTATCCCGTTATTGATATAATGCTTGGTGTTACGGATCGGGCCGTTGATCTCATCGAAGAAAGCGTCGACTGCGTGCTGCGCGTGGGCCCGTTGAGTGATTCCAGCCTGATCGCACGGACGATCGGCAGCCTGCCGCTGCTCAATGTCGCCAGCCCCGCCTATCTGGAGCGCCATGGTATACCGGAGGGGCTGGGCGATCTTGGCAATCATTGGATGGTGAACTATGCCTCACCTTCAAGCGGCAGAGTAGAGCCATGGGAATGGCTCGAAGGTGACGTGTCACGCACCTTCCCCATGCGAGGGCGCGTGACCGTCAACAGTGCCGAAGCCTCCATTGCCTGCTGCCTTGCCGGATTGGGGATGATCCAGATCCCGGCTTATGACGTGCGGCAGCATTTGGAGGCGGGTGAACTGGTGGAAATTCTGCCTGATTATCGCGCCGAACCGCTGCCGATGACCCTGCTTTATCCGCATCGCCAGCATCTTTCGCGGCGTGTGAAGGTTTTTGCGGATTGGCTGGAAGAGCTTTTGAGAAAAGCGATATTCCCGGTTGAGAAGGCAGATATCTTCAGCCGTATAACGGACAGAAAGGCTTAATGCGCATCGGCTGAACCCGCGCAGATTTGCTGCGGATCGGTACAAGGGTCTGGATCAGGGGGGCTGATTCATCAATGGTGAAGATTGAATGGAAAATGGGTGTGGCAATTGGCGGAGAGGGTGGGATTCGAACCCACGGTACGCTTGCACGTACGGCGGTTTTCAAGACCGCTGCCTTAAACCGCTCGGCCACCTCTCCGTTGAAGGCTCTCCTATCACAGGGTTGGGCTGTGGCAAAGGGTGGGAACGATGCTGAATTGCATCATGTCGGTTGAAACCGTCATTCCGTCTCTTTCCCATGCAACGAAGGATGGGCAGAATACGCTTCGGACTGTTATCTGCGTGATGTCATGGCCTGAACCCGTCATCCCCTTTCAGCCGTCGAAAGGCAGGCGGTCAGGGCGTCTGGGCCTGAGTAGTTTAAGGAAGATGGAATGACCGGTTGCACCAGAAGCGTGTGGGCGACAGTGGCTGTGGCAGGTGCTTTGGCAATGCCCGCCTTGTTCAGTGCTTCCGCCGCTCAGGCTACTCCGAAGCCGGATAATAGCTGGATCGTCAATGTCGACATCGAAAACGATGCCGTTGCCGGGACTGATCGTTACTATACCGCCGGTCAGCGGGTCAGCGTGGTCATGCCAAGTGACCTGACCCCCAAATGGGCATCCCGTGTTGGTCGCGCCCTGTGGGGTGACGGCATGCAGCGGATTGCCGTGGGCATTGACCAGTCGATCTTCACCCCGTCCAACACGCAGGTAACCAATCCGGACCCGCATGACCGGCCTTATGCTGCGACGCTGACCGCCAATTTCAATCTGATTCAGGACAAGGATAACAATCGCAGCATCCTTGGCCTCGCGCTGGGTGTGGCTGGGCCTTCGGCATTGGGGCGGCAGGTGCAGAACGGCTTCCATGACCTGATCGGTGATACCGAGAACAAGGGCTGGGGCTATCAGATTCATGATGAGCCGATTATCCAGTTTACCTCCGAGCGGACCTATCGTCTGCGGATGTATAAATTCTGGGGGCTGGAGACGGATGCCCTGCCATCCCTGACCTTTGGTGTCGGCAATCTGCGTGTATACGGTCAGACCGGCGTGCTGTTCCGCATCGGGCAGGGGCTTCAGAGCGATTTCGGTCCCAACCGGATCAGACCGGGCCTGACGGGTGGGGATGCTTACACCCCGACCGGACGCTTCGCCTGGTACATCTTTGCCGGTGGGGACGGGCAGGCTGTGGCTCATGACATGACGCTGGATGGCAATACCTGGCGCGACAGCCGTCATGTCTCCCGTCAGCCTTTCGTCGGGGAGCTGGAAGCCGGGCTGGCGATCATCGCCTACGGCATGAAGGTCAGCTACACCCATGTCGTTCAGACGCAGGAATTCCATGGGCAGCATGGTGGGCTGTTCCAGTTCGGTGTGTTCAATCTCTCAACGCGGTTCTGACGTCTGATTTTTAGTCCTTGACCTTTGCTTCCCCACTCTGGTGGCGAGGCAGAGGCGATGCGCTGCCTCCGTCCTGTGATAGGGCCAGTATGATGTCTATTCCCCGCCGCTCTTTTCTGTCTGCTCTCCCGGCTGCCGCGTGTCTCGGCGCAGCCAGTGAGGTTTTTCCCTCGAATCGGGCTGAAGCACAGGATTTCCGGGCTTTTATTGCTGGTGTAAGGGCAGAGGGCAGGCGGGCAGGCATCTCCGATGCGATTCTGGCACAGGCGCTGAACGGCCTTTCCCCCAATACGCGGGTGATCGAGCTGGACCGCAAACAGCCCGAATTCACCATGACCTGGGAGCGCTATCGCAGCACGCGCCTGTCGGAAAAACGCATTGCTGCCGGGCGCGAGCAGGCTGCCCGGAATGCACAGTTGTTGATGCAGGTGGAGAACGCATACGGTGTGGATCGCGGCGTTATCCTCGGCATCTGGGGGCTGGAGACCAATTACGGCGGGTTTCAGGGTGGCTTCAACGTCATTGAGGCAACAGCCACGCTCGCATGGGAAGGCCGCCGCGCTTCTTTTTTCCGGTCGGAGCTGATGGCGGCGCTGAAAATCCTGAATCATGGCGACATCACGATGCCACGCATGCAGGGAAGCTATGCCGGGGCCATGGGACAGCCGCAATTCATGCCGACCTCCTTCAACCGGTATGCGGTTGATTTCGATGGCGATGGTCGACGCAATATCTGGGACAGCGTGCCGGATGTGTTGGCCTCGATCGCCAATTATCTGCTCAAATCCGGCTGGCATCAGGGACAACCCTGGGGGACGCAGGCGATTGCCCCGGCGACGATCGATCCTTCTCTGACCGGGCGGCAAAACAGGCTGAGCCTTGCGGAATGGGCGCGGCTTGGCGTGACGCTTGGTAATGGGCAGAGGCTTCCGCCGTCTCCCCTCCCGGCCTCCCTGATTCTGCCGGATGGGCCGGGGGGCGAGGCTTTTCTTGCTTATCCGAATTTTAACGTGATTCGGCGCTATAATCCTTCCGACTTCTATGCCATTGCCGTGGGCATGATCGGGGATATGGTGATGGCGTGACGATACGGTCGGATCTGGAAAAGGTAGGCAAGGCTGCACTCTGGCGGAAGCTGTGCGTGTTCGGGAGTGTTGCGGGCCTTGCCGGTTGTATGCGTGGTCATGCCCCGCTGCCGATGCCGCATCTGACAGTTGGTGCACCCTATCAGGTCGGGGATGTCTGGTATTATCCGGCCGAGCAAGTCAGGCTGACCCAAACCGGTCTGGCGACGGTGGATACAGATACCTCCTCACGTCTGACAGCCGATGGTGAGCGCTATGATCCGCAGGCTCTGGCGGCAGCGCATCAGACGTTGCAACTGCCTGCCATCGTGCGGATCACCAATCTGGAAAACGGGCGGAGCCTGCGTCTGCGTGTCAATGATCGGGGACCGGCCTCGCCATCACGTCTGGTATCGTTGACGCCGCGGGCCGCTGCATTGCTGGGCATTCAGGGACCGACGAAAATTCGGCTGGATGTTGATGAAGCAGCATCAACCCAGTTGCTTGATCATTTCCGCCCCCCGGCGGATGGGGTGAAGATGCAGGCCGCGCCGCGGCAGGAGGTTGCGCAGGAAAGCTTGGCCCCTCCGTCCGGGGTATCCGGCTCTGCCGGTATTCAGTCCACGCCTGCCCGGACCATCCCTGATCAGGCAGAGAACAGCGCTGCCGATATTGGTCCGCTGCCGGAACAGGTGGAGCAGGGGGTTCCAAGCCCCGGTAATCTGTATATCAAGGCAGGGGTTTTTGGTGGTGTGCGGGCTGCCTCGATTCAGGCTTCCCGTCTGGGAGCGATGGGGGCGCGGGTTGAACGTGCCAGGGTGAACGGGCAGGAACGTGATACGGTTCTGATGGGGCCGTTCGCCACCATTGCCGAGGCGGACGCAGCGCTGGAGCGTGCTCTGGCGGCAGGCGTGCCTGATGCCCGCATTGTCGTTGCCACCGATAGCCGTCAGTTGATCGACTAGGAGTTTGCCAGACGTGTCCAGCTATCCTGATCTGTCCCGCCGCGCGATATTGGGTGGTTTTGCCGGTGCCGCCGTGATGGCAGGGAGCGTAGCCGAGGGATGGGCACGCGGCAAGGCTGGCACGACTCATCGTAAAAAAGACGCGGCCAAGGTGGCAGAGGCTGCGGCGGAACCGCAGGGATCACCTGCGAACACGCCGTTCGGTCCTTATGACACGGTGGCGAAATGGGCAATTGTGGTCGATTTCAATACGGGCGCAACCTTGTTGGACAAGGAGGCGGATGTGCAGATGCCGCCCTCCTCCATGACCAAGCTGATGACCGCCTATATCGTCTATGGCGAGCTGAAGGCCGGGAAGCTGCAACTGGATCAGATGCTGCCGGTCAGCGAGAAAGCATGGCGTCTGCAAGGCTCGAAAATGTTCGTGCCCTATCCGGGCAGCGTGAAGGTCGAGGATTTGATCCGCGGTATGATCGTGGATTCCGGTAATGATGCCTGCATCGTGCTGGCAGAGGGGATCGCCGGATCGGAGCAGCAATTCGTTGATCTGATGAACCAGAAAGCCAAGCTGCTGGGGCTGACGAACAGCAATTTCGAAAACTGTACCGGCATGCCTTCCGCCAACCACCATATGTCGGTGCGTGATATTGCGACGCTGGCGCGGCGTATCATTCAGGATTTCCCTGAATATTATCACTTTGATTCAGAAAAGACCTTTAAATACAACAATATCGAGCAGCAGAACCGCAATCCGCTGGTTCAGAAAGGCATCGCTGACGGGTTGAAAACCGGCCATACCGATGCGGGCGGCTATGGGGTGTGCGCCAGTGCGGAGCGCAACAAACGCCGCGTGATTCTGGTGGTGAATGGTCTGACAACCTCGCATCAGCGGGCATCGGAAAGCGAACGCCTGCTTGAATGGGCCTTCAGCCAGTTCGAGAATGTGACGCTGTTCACCGTAGGGGACACCATCGACAGCGCACCGGTTTATCTTGGCACCAGCAAGACCGTGCCGCTGGTGGGGGGCAAGGATCTGGTGGTGACGATGCCGCGCCAGTGGCAGAAAAAGGCAAAAATCTCCATTTCCTATGATGCTCCGGTGCGTGCACCGGTGACAAAGGGGGCTGAACTCGGAACCCTGACCATCAGTGGAGACGGTGTGCCAAATCTGACCGTACCTCTGCTGGCAGGTGCGGATGTGCCGCGTCTGGGTCTTCCGTCCCGTGCGATGGCGGTGCTGACCCATTATGTCACCGGAAGCTGATTTTTCCGCAGGCACGCCGGTGTTCGAGCGTGTCGGGCCGCGATGAGAGCGTATCATCACGGTAACCTGCGGGAGGCGCTGGTCAGCGTCGGGCTGGAGTTGATCGCCGAGCGAGGCAATACCGGCTTTACCAATGCCGAGATCGCTCGTGCCGTTGGGGTCAGCCCGGCGGCACCCTATCGCCATTTCCGGGACCGGAATGAGCTGATCGCCGAAATCGGCCGCCGTGGTTATGCTCTGTTCGAGGAAGCGTTGCTCACAGCCTGGAATGGCGGTCGACCGGACCCGGTCAGCGCCATAGAACAGTGCGGGCGGGCTTATCTGTCTTTCGCCCGTGAACACCGGGCTTACTATACCGCTATGTTTGAGCCGGGTTTTGCGCTGGAAGAAGTGCCGGCCCTGCTGACGGCGGCCGAAAGAGCTTTCGGCGTGATCCGCATGGCGACAGAGCATGCCTGCACCACATTGCCACGTGAAAAGCGGCCTCCGGCTTTGATGGTGGCGCTGCATATCTGGTCGATGGCGCATGGCATTGCGTCGCTTTTTGTCGGCAGACAGGACCATACGCGCCGTAAGCTGCCGATGACCGCGGAAGAGCTTCTTGAAGCGGGGTTGCTGATCTATCTCCAGTCGCTGGGTTTGCAGAATGGTGGGGGAGCCTCTTGAAATGCGGTTTTTCTTGCCTATTTATGTAAATGTGACTAACATTCACATAGAGACTGTCAGATGAGGGCCATGTCCATGTGGGCGGAACGGATTGACGTTTTCGGCAAGGCAGGCTGGCTTGCCGTGATAATTCTGGGGTTCATGCTGTGGTGGCCGTTCGGATTATTGGCGTTGGGGTTCCTGAGCGCGAGCGGTCGTCTCCATGCCTGGAAAACGGGCCACGCTGAAGGTGGCGGATGCGGTTGGAGTGGCCCATTCGCATATGGCTGTGCCAGCCAGACAACCGGAGAAGGCGTGAAAGAATTTTTCTCCCGTGCGTGGACGCAAAGGGGTTCGGGCCGGCAAAGGGGTTCGGGCCGAGGGAGTGCCCGTCAGACTGACAGCAGCGGCAATGAAGCGTTCGATGCCTATCGGGCGGAAACACTCCGCAGGCTGGAAGAAGAACAGCGCGAATTTCAGGACTATCTGCACCGCCTGCGTCAGGCTCGGGACAAGCAGGAATTTGACCAGTTCATGGCCGAGCAGCGTAACCGCCGTCAAACGAGCCCTGCTCAGGGCGACGAAACACAGTCAGCAGACGTCATTGAACATCCGCCTGCGCCATGATCTGTTCCTGATCTGATGGGTAAACGGCAAACGGGCGGCCCTCTGCAGGGCCGCCCGTTCTGATTTGTGCTTTCCTGCCGGGGGTTGCCAGTGCATATCAGGACCATGCCGAGTACAGACGCCCTGAATCGATTTTCATCCTCTTCCGGCCGTTTCATCACTCTGGAGGGCGGTGAGGGGGCGGGCAAATCCACCCAGACCCGCGCCATTGCGGAGGCGCTGGAGAGTCTGGGCATCAGAACCCTTGTCACCAGAGAACCGGGCGGTACGGAGGGGGCGGAGCAGCTTCGCTCCCTGCTGCTGTATGGCCCGGACTGGGATGGTCTGGCCGAGACCCTGCTGCATTTTGCGGCCCGTGCCCAGCATGTCGCCAGAACCATCCGGCCTGCGCTGGAACAGGGTATCTGGGTTCTGTGCGACCGGTATTATGATTCGACCATGGCTTATCAGGGATATTGCCAGGGTGCGGACAGGCAGCGGATTGCAGCATTGTCGGCATGGCTGGGACTGGACCCGGAGGTAACACTGGTGCTCGATGCGCCGGTCGAGGCATCGGTACAGCGGCTGGCTACACGCTCCGGCACCTTGACCGTGGCTGACCGTTACGAGCGTCTCGGGAGGCCGTTTTTTGAGCAGGTCCGCGCGGCTTTTCTGGATATCGCCGCGTCCAGCCCGCAGCGTTGCGTCGTACTGAACGGGATGCGTCCCCCTGCCGAGGTTACCCGTATGGCACTGGCCGCATTGGCGGAAAAGCTGGGTGATCCACGTCTGGCCTCTGCGGGGGGTGCTGCATGACGGAGCAAACGCCTCGTCAGACATCGCGGCTGTATGGCCATGAGTCGGCAGAAGCGACGCTTGCTGCCAGTGTCCGTTCAGGGCGGCTGCATCATGCCTGGCTGCTGACCGGTCCCGCCGGGATTGGCAAGGCGACGCTGGCCTACCGATTTGCCCGCTGGCTGTTGGCCGGAGCACCAGAGGGGGGAAGCTCACAGCAGGAGAGGAACGCGGATAGCCCGTTATGGCTGTCGCCGGATCACCCTGTTTTCAGGCGTGTGGCTGCCGACACCCATGCCGATCTGTTGAGCATTGAGGCTGGCTGGGATGAGCGCCGCAAGCGCCAGCGCACCGAAATCGTCGTTGATGACGTGCGGGAGATCGCATCCTTTCTGCATCTGACACCGGCGGAAGGCGGCTGGCGGGTCGTGATCGTCGATGGAGCCGATACGCTGAACCGTAATGCCGCCAATGCCCTGCTGAAAGTGCTGGAGGAGCCTCCACCAAGGGCGATCCTGTTGCTGAGTTGTTCTTCTCCCGGCAGGCTGTTGCCGACGATCCGCTCCCGCTGCCGCATGTTGCGGCTTCAGGCGCTGGAAGCGGCTCCTATGCAGGATGTTCTGGCCGCCCTGCTGCCTGATCTGGCGGCGGCTGAGCGCGATCTGCTGGCCGGGCTGTCGGAGGGTGCGCCGGGCCGGGCACTGCAACTGGCCAAGCAGGACGGGCTGGCCCTGTCCCGTCTGGCCGAGGATATTCTGCGCACGCCTCCCTCACTCAGCCATCGGCATGATCTGGCCGATATGCTGACAAAAGGGGACATGGCTTTTTCAACCTTCATGCTGCTGCTGCGCGCCATATTGGCCAGAATGGTGCGGCATGCGGGGCGCTCCGGCAGTGGGACGGATGAATTCCTTTGCCGTCGCCCACTTGATGCATGGAGCGACGTGTGGCACGCGCTGGGACGTCTTCAGGATGAGACCGAGCGTTTCCACCTGGATAAAAGGCAGGCGATATTCGCCGGCCTCAGCCTTCTGGACCCGTCATGAACACCCGTTACTATTGCACGACCCCGATCTACTACGTGAATGGTGCCCCGCATATCGGGCACGCCTATACCTGTGTCGCGACTGACGTTCTGGCCCGTTGGAAGCGGCTGGAGGGCAGGGAGGTGTTCTTTCTGACCGGCACGGACGAGCACGGCCAGAAGGTCGAGAAAGCGGCTGCCGATGCCGGGGTCGATCCCCAGACTTTCATCGACGGTATGGCCGATGGTTTCCGCGCTATGGCGGAGAAAATGAACACATCCCATGACCGGTTTATCCGCACCACCGAGCCTGACCACAAGAAGGCGGTTGCCGCCCTGTGGTCCCGGCTGGAGGAACGGGGAGAAATTTATCTCGGCAGCTATGAAGGTTGGTACGCGGTCCGTGACGAGGCTTTCTATGGCGAGGACGAACTCACACTGAAGCCCGACGGCAAACGCTATGCGCCGACCGGTGCGCCGGTGGAGCGGGTGACGGAGCCGAGCTATTTCTTCCGTCTTTCCCACTGGGGGGATGCGCTGCTCAGGCTGTATGAGGATCAGCCCGATTTCATTGCGCCGCAGGCCCGCCGGAACGAGGTGATCAGCTTCGTCAAACAGGGACTGACCGATCTTTCCATCAGCCGCACCAGCTTCTCCTGGGGCGTGCCGGTGCCGGGCGATGCAAAGCATGTCGTCTATGTCTGGCTGGATGCGCTGACCAATTATCTGACCGCTATTGGCTATCCTGATGAAACCTCACCCGCCTGGCCGTTCTGGCCGGCCGATCTTCATATGGTCGGCAAGGACATCCTGCGTTTCCACGCGATTTTCTGGCCAGCCTTCCTGATGGCTGCCGGTCTGCCTCTGCCGCGACGGGTGTTCGCCCATGGCTGGTGGACGGTCGAAGGCGAGAAAATGAGCAAATCCCTCGGCAATACGATCGAGCCGGGTGCACTGGTGGAGGAGTTCGGCCTCGATCCGGTCCGGTTTTTCCTGCTGCGGGAAGTGCCGTTCGGCAATGATGGCGATTTCAGCCGTCGCGCCATGATCGGGCGGATGAATACCGAACTGGCCAATGATCTCGGTAATCTGGCGCAGCGAACCCTGTCCCTGATCGCCCGGAACTGCGATGGCGCTTTGCCGGCGCGGGGGAAAGAGACCGAGGATGACGCCACCCTGCTGCGTGATGCGGCTTCCCTGCCCACGAAAATGGGCGCGCAGATCGACCGTCAGGCGTTTCATGAGGCGTTGGAGGAGGCATGGAAGGTCATCCGGGCCGCCAATGGCTATATCGACCGTCAGGCGCCCTGGGCGCTGAAAAAAACCGATCCGGACCGGATGCGGGATGTGTTGCGCGTTCTGGCCGATGCGCTGCGGATCATCGCCACCGTCATGCAGCCTTTCATGCCTGACAGCGCCGCCCGCATGCTGGTGCAGCTTGGTGTGCCGGAAGCTGCCGGTGAGCAGGTTCCGTTTGCTGCGCTGAAGACGCATCTGGCGGAGGGTACTGCCCTGCCTGCCCCTCAGGGTATCTTCCCCCGTTTTGTTGATGAGGCTGCTTGAGCCATTATGCTGATCGATAGCCATTGTCATCTGGATTACTTCGAGGCCGAGCTGCCCGATCTGCTGAGCCGTGCCCAAGCTGCCGGGGTCGGGGAGATGGTGACAATTTCCGTGCGCCTGTCGCAGACGCCATGGCTGATCGCCTGTGCGGAAGCGCATCCTGGGGTCTGGTGCACCATCGGCGTTCATCCCCAGCATGCTCATGAGGAGGCTATGCCGGAGGTCGCCGATCTGGTGGCCCTGACCCGCCATCCGAAAGTGGTGGGGATCGGTGAATCCGGCCTTGATTACTTCTATGACCGGGCTCCCGTGGATGTGCAGAAGGAAAGTTTCCGTCGGCATATCCATGCGGCGAGGGAAACCGGCCTGCCGCTCTGTATCCATGCGCGGGATGCGGATGATGATATTGCCAGCTTGCTGGAGGAAGAACACCGGAACGGGGCGTTCCCTTTTCTGCTGCATTGTTTCAGTTCCGGGCGTGGGCTGGCGGAACGGGCGGCTGCGATCGGTGGCTATTTCAGCCTGTCGGGTATCCTGACTTTTCCCAAATCGACCGAACTGCGTGCCATCGTGGCCGATCTGCCCTCTGATCGGCTGCTGCTGGAAACAGACTCACCCTACCTTGCTCCGGCACCCCATCGGGGCAAGCGCAATGAGCCTGCTTATATGGCCCGCACGGCGGAAACACTGGCTTCGGTGCGGTCAGTGTCTGTGGAGGAGATCGCAGCGCTGACCACGGCCAATTTCCGCCGTCTGTTTAAAAGAACGACATGATGCGCGTCGTCATGCTCGGCTGTGGAGGTTCTGCCGGTGTTCCCCAGCTCGGTGGTGAGGATGGCAGGGGGGATTGGGGAGCCTGCGACCCGGCCGAACCCAGAAACCGGCGTACACGCTCGTCCATCATCATTGAGCAGGATGGTCGACGCCTGCTGATCGATACCGGCCCCGATCTGCGGGCACAATTGCTGGCAACCGGTATCGCGAGCATTGATGCGGTGCTGTTTACCCATGCCCATGCCGACCACATTACCGGGCTGGATGATGTCCGCATCCTGAACCGCCTGACCGGGAAGCCCATCGACGCTTACGCCAGCACAAAAACGATGGAGGAACTGGCGCTTCGCTTCGATTATGCATTTCGCCCGTGGAAGCCACCGGGATTTTATCGCCCCGTACTGGTGCCACATCAGGTGGAGGCCGGACAGGATCTCACTATTGCCGGGTTTCCTGTGACCCTGCTCGATCAGGATCACGGCTATGCGCGTTCTCTGGGGATTCGGGTAGGCCGGTTCGCATACTCGACCGATGTCGTGGCCATGGAACCGGAGGTTCTGGACCGGTTGCAAGGCATCGACACCTGGGTCGTCGGCTGTTTTCAGCGGCAGAAGCATGCAACGCATGCCCATATCGCTCTGGTCGCTCAATGGGCGGCGCGGATCGGGGTCAGGCGTACCGTGCTGACCCATATGGGCTATGATCTCGACTGGGGATGGATGCAGGCCAATCTGCCCCCGGGTCTTGAACCAGGTTTCGACGGGATGGAGATCCATCCCGCCTCCTGAACCCTGTCGGCAGGGATTTAACCGAAGCGGCGCTGCCAGGCGCGGGGAATCAGCACCGTTGTCGTGGTCAGGATGAGGGATACAGCGAAGCACGCCCAAAGACCATGGCGCCCATAATGTTCCTGAAGTGCCGCGCCGATGGTGGCCCCGACCACCAGACCGCCCCATGGGACGATCTGGGCCAGCCAGTCCAGATTCCGATCGCCCATCATGAAGCGTCCCAGCCCGCGCCCGAATTTTGACAATGCGCCGCTGACGTAAGTCAGCGCCAGAGCAACTCCTTCGACATTATCAACCACATTGTTGAGCGCGCCCATAGCGATGACCGCGCAAACCAGAGAAGGTGTGCCCATCTCATCACCCGGCCAGCCTGCCGCGATGCACAGCAGGGTGCTGATGAACAGCATTAGTACTGGAATCCGCAGGCGGCGCGTGGAGTAGCTCAGCATCATACCGAGGGCATTACCGACCACAAACATGGCGATGACCAGAGCAAGACGCTCGAACCGCTCAATATTTTCCAGACTGAGCGCCACCCCCATCCGGGTGGTATTGCCGCTCATGAACGACATGAATTCATCGACCGACAGAAAGCCGATGGCATCCGTCATGCCAGCGAGCATGGAGAGGCTGAAGACAAGTATAAAACCGACTGTGGCACGCATGATGCGTACGACGCGTGGCGTAAGAGCGAATGGCATAAAAATGGCTCCGAAAGGCGTTAATCCGTGGTTTCAGACAGTCTTCCTGCCATTGAACGGCCGGGATATACGGGTAACGCCTGAAGAAAGAATGGCGCTCAGGTAACAAAGTATGTCGCGCCGCGTTTTTTGCCTGATCGGATCAGCGATCCGTCAGACGCAATTCGATTCGCCGGTTTTTTGCCAGATCCGCTTCGCTATTTCCCTGGGAGACAGGTTGATAATCCGCGAAGGCGTCAGCCGAGACATGGTTGCCGGGGACACCCTGTTCGATCAGCAGCCGGGCTACATTGATAGCGCGTTGAGCGGATAGCTCCCAATTGGAAGCGAATTTGCCATTGACCATTTTCTGCCGATCAGCATGCCCATCTACCCGCAGCAGCCAGTTGACGTTGGACGGAAATTTTTTTGACAGTTGGATCAGCGCGGCGGCGATATCCTTCACCTGCTGGCGCCCTTGCTCAGTCAGATCGGCACTGCCGGATGGAAACAGGACATCACTCTGAAACACGAAACGGTCGCCCACCACCTGAATCCCAGGCCGTCCGGCGAGGACCTCCCGCAACTTGCCGAAGAACTCACTGCGGTATTTTTTCAGCTCCTCGACTTTCTCGGCCAACGCGACATTCAGGCGCATACCAAGATCGGCGATGGTGCGGTCTTTGGATTGGGACTCTTTCTCCGATGCATCCAGTGCCGACTGCACGGCGGCAAGTTGGTGGCGAATGGCTTCCAGATCGTCACGCAGCCTGTCCAGCGCGGTATCCTTGCTGTGGATGGTCTGGTCCAGTTCAGCAAGCTTTGCCTCGGCGCGTTTTACATCCTGATCACGACCGGCAAGCTGGCTTTCCAGACGGGATTTCTGTTCGGCCAGTACGCCGGTCTGTGTCCTCAGACGGGCAATATCGGCTTCCTTTCCGGCTACTTCATTGCGTAACTGTTCAAGAGATTGCGCAAGCTGCGTGCTGTGTTGCTGCTCCAGCGCGAATTGACGAGAAATGATTGCCAGTTGCCTGTTCAGCTCATCCAGCCTGTGTTCCTTGCCGGCCAGCGTGTAGGACAGAAAAGCCTGTGCCAGCACAAAGACCAGCAGCACAAAGATGATGACCATCAGCAGGGTAGACAGGGCATCTACATAGCCAGGCCAGACATGCAGGTTTTCACCACTGGTGTTGCGCCGCCGGGAAAGCGCCATCTCAGCCCTGCGCGTCGTCTGCCAGCGCGCCGACTGTGCGGGTCAGGATGCGCAGATCGTTGCGGAGTTCGGCGGTGGATTGAATGCGGCCCTGTTCGGCCTCGGTAATCTGACGCTGCAACAGTGTTTCGACAGCACGCATATGAGTTTGCAGCAGTTCAGACAGGCTGCGCTCTTCATCGTATCGCTCGTTCAGAGTGCGCAGGACCGGGGTAAGCTGAGTCTGGGCTTCTGCAATTTTGACCATCACCTGCTGGCCGGTTCGCACTGTGTCGGAGAGTGATCCGATCCGCTCGGTCAAAGCAAGCAGTGCCTGATGAGAAGCCTGACGATTTTCCTCTCCGCGTGCAAGAATCTGTTGAAGCCGTTCCATGTTTTCGGCGGTCTGTTCCAGCAGGGCCTGTACATAGACCGGCACGCTGCCTTCACCATCCGTCCCCAGCGCGCCGGAGGAAAGGCGGGTCAACCCGGCCAGCCATTCTTCCAGCTCATTGAAGAAGCGATTCTGGGCCTGTCCGGCGGTCAGATCCAGAAAGCCCAGCACCAGTGCGCCGGACAGGCCGAACATGCTGGCGGAGAATGCGGTGCCCATTCCGGCGATCGGGCGGGCCAGTCCGGATTTCAGTTGCTCGAACATCATGTTCACATCACCGGATCCATTGACGGACATCCCGGAGATAACGTCACTGACCCCGCCAATGGTGCGTAACAGTCCCCAGAACGTGCCCAGCAACCCGAGGAAAATCAGCAATCCGGTCATATAGCGGGACAGTTCCCGGCTTTCATCCAGACGGCTGGCAATCGTATCGAGCACCGATCGCATCGCTGAGGCCGAGAGGGTAAAGCGTTTTTCTCCCGGGCGTGTGGTGCTGGCGGCCCGGGTCACCAGCATGCTGGCCATGGGGGCGAGCAGACGGGGCTGGCTGGCGCTGTCCGGTGCCTGATCCCGCCGGAAGGAGATCAGCCAGCGTACTTCCGGTTCCAGCCGGGTCACCTGCCGGATGTTCCAGATAATGCCGAGCAGAAGGATCAGCAGGATCAGCCCGTTCAGATACGGATTATGCAGAAAGATCGGCTTCAGCGCCGGTTCCAGCGCAACGGCAATTCCGCCGACAGCCGCAAGAAACGCAAGCATCCGGAGAAGATACGCAACCGGCCTGACCATATTGGAAGCACGTGTCGAGCTGGTCGCGAGGCTCATTATGGGTGTCCTTGCGCCTGGGGAGTTTGCTCTGACGGCTTGATTTCAGGTTTGGCGTCGGATTGAGAGGGCGCCTTGCTCGCCTGTGTTCGGATAATATCGGCTCTGTCCGCAGGTCCGTTGCCGATATTGCTGCCGAGAGCGCGAACAAAAATCTTGGTTGAGGGCATACCGGCCGCAATCAGGGCACTTCTGATGGTCAGGGCGCGGGACAGGGACAGGCGGCGTGCGGTTGAAGGGTCGTCAGTGGTGCCGGGCGCATAAGCGAGGATAGTAACGCTTTCGTTCGACAACTTGCTGACGTCCCGGGCAGCTTCCCGCAAGGCGTCATTGGTGGCCGGGCTGATATCGGAACGCCCTGTACCAAACATGACCCTCAATCCTTCACCGGTCGTGGACAGTCCCCCCGGTGCATTTGCAGTCACGACAGGTGGTGGCACGGGGGGAGAGGTGTGGTCGGGCGCGGAAGGCAGGGGCGGGGCAATAACGGGTGCAACAGGGGGCGTTGCGGGCATTTTCACCGGGGGCGCCGGGGGTGTTGCCGGTTTTTTAGCCTCTTCTTCTTTTGGAGAAGCCTTTTTGCCGGATGTGGCCTTGTGTTTCTTGCTGTTGTTGGCGTGTGACGAATGCCTGGGGGCTGCTTTACCGGTCTGCTGCTGCGTCACGGGCTTGCCGTCCAACTGATCCAGAGCACGCGTATCGACCTGCGCTTCAGCGTGCGCTTCATGCAAAGGTGCCGCCACACCCATTCCGAGCATGACCGTCAGCATGGTCCGGCAGGCACTGGAGAAAAAGGAATACGGCATCATGCGCTTCATGGCGGTATTCATATCCTGCCCTCCAGACCAGACTCAATCCATGGAACAGAGATGAATCAACTTGTGCGGGATGCGGCGACCCCATCCTGGACGATATCAAGCAGTTTGGAATGCAGATGGCCGTTGCTGGCCACGACATCCCCGGTCTGGAGCGGATCGGCACCGGATGGATCGACGGCATAGCCACCCGCCTCACGTACCAGCAGCAGTCCGGCGGCTACATCCCAAGGTTTCAACCCCAGCTCCCAGAATCCATCATAGCGCCCTGCCGCAACCCAGGCGAGATCAAGTGCGGCCGAGCCGAAGCGGCGGATCCCGGCCACCTGCGGCATCAATGTGCCGAGTGTGCGGGCAAAAGCCAGACGACGCGGGGCGCTGACGGCCGCAAAAGGAATGCCGGTGGCAAACACTGCATCGTGCAGTTCACGGCGTGCGGAGACCCGCAGGCGACGTTCGTTCAGAAAGGCGCCAGAGCCTTTTTCAGCCCAGAACATTTCATCGACTGCGGGAGAATACACCACAGCGGCGGCCAGTTCGGTGTTTCCATCGGGAAGACGCCGTTCCAGCCCGATGCTGATGGCCCAGTGCGGAATGCCGTGCAGGAAATTCGTGGTTCCGTCCAGCGGATCGACCACCCAGCGCCATGTCCAGTTATCGCCACCGGACGCACCGCTTTCTTCCATCAACAGGGCGTAACCGGGGCGTGCCTTGGTCAGATCGTCCCGGATCGACTGTTCCGAGCGCAGATCAGCCTGGGAGACGAAGTCCGACGGGCCCTTCACGCTGACCTGTAACTGCTCCACCTCGTTGAAATCGCGCAGCAGCCGCTTGGCAGCACGCTGGGCCGCATTCTGCATGACGGTCATATGAGGGGACAGGCGTAGGGCCATGATGCGTTGGCGCTCCGGGCGGAGGAAAAAACAAACTCAGGATGACTCGATACGCCACCGCGCCGTGCCTGGAAAGCGTCGGCGCGGCGGGACCGGCATCATCACGCAGTCATGCAGTGCGGATATTACTTCGCACGTTCCACATAGGTGGAGTCTTCAGTACGGACCACGATGCGCTCGCCGGCCTCGATAAAGGGCGGGACCATGACGCGCACACCGTTCGACAGCTTGGCGGGCTTGTAGGAAGAAGACGCGGTCTGACCCTTTACCACCGGATCGGCTTCCACGATTTCCAGCGTAACCTGGGCAGGCAGGTGGATGGCCACCGGATCGCCTTCGACGAGATCAACCGTTACCTGCATGTTGTCCTGCAGGAAGGCCACTGCGTCACCCAGAATCTCGGTGGGGATCAGCGCCTGTTCAAAGGTTTCAGGGTCCATCAGAACCAGATTGTCACCATCGGTATAGGAATAGGTGTAATCCTTTTCCTCGGTCATCAGACGTTCGACCGTATCGGCGGTGCGCCAGCGTTCGTTGGTCTTGTTGCCGGTTTTCAGATCGCGCATTTCCACCTGAATGAAGGCACCACCTTTGCCGGGGGTGATGATCTGCTGCTTCAGGACGGTCCAGCGGCGTCCGTCATGCTCGATCACCTGACCGGCACGAATCAGGTTTGCCTGCTGCTTCATGGCATTAAACTCTCGGGTGGATGTAGACGAGTGTCCGGGACGGAAATATCCCGGACGGGCGGCTGTCTAGACCGAACCGCCAGAACCGGCAACCTGTTATGACGGTGTAGGGCCGCCAATGCATATGGGATCATGAAGATTGGGGGATTTCAGGCCGGGCAATGTTACCACCACCAGCCCGGTCCCCACATACCGCCGCCCCAACCCCAGCCCCATGGTCCTCCGCCCCACGGCCCCCAGCCGAAGGAGGCGCTTTGATAGGCGAGGGCGGTTGATTGTGCCTGATTGGCCAGACGTTGCTGGAACGTCATCTGCTGATAGCGGCTGAACGAAGGCTGATCACCGACGAACAGGCATTTGCACACCACTGGATCGGCATACAGGAACGTCATCCTGTCGCCGGATGGCTGCATGACGATGCGGTTGGGGGGCAGGGTGGCAAGGCTGGTCTGGCGTTCCGGCGTATTGACAGGTTTGATGACAAATCCTGCCGCAGACAGAAGGGTTTCCTGATCGCTGATGATCTCCTCCTGAGTGGCGCAGCCGGTCAGCAGGATGCCCAGAGCGCAAGGCAGCAGCAAAACAGAGAGGCTGCGCAGGGCAGGATATTTGGATGCAGTCACGGCAAAGCCTCTCCAGACAAAATGTGGCGGTGGCCATGGATGTCGCGGATGGAGCCATCCGACTCCAGATAATCCGGATCGACCGGTACTTTCCCATATCCGCCGGGAATATCGATGACGTAAGTGGGCCATGCAAGGCCGCTGATACGGCTACGCAAGGCACGAAGGATGGCACGCCCTTCCTCGACCGGCACGCGAAACCTTGCTGTACCGGGGGCGGCATCCAGCTGGTGCAGATAATAGGGCTTCACCCGAAGACGCAGCAGACGACGATAAAGCGTCTCCAGCGCATCTGCGGAATCATTGACCCCTCGCAGCAGGACTGTCTGGCTTAGCACAGGGATGCCTTGATGCTGGAAAGACTGGATACATAAAGCCGCATTATCAGTGAGTTCACGAACATTGTTCGTGTGAAGAACGAGGAAAAGAGCTTTTTCTGTTTCAAGCGCATTGAGCATGGCTTGCGTGACAATAGCTGGTTCAGCCACCGGCACGCGACTGTGAATGCGAATGATATCAATATGAGGAATATTATTTAATTCATTGATAATAAAAGATAATCTTCTTGGAGATAGCATCAGCGGATCACCGCCGGTCAGAATGACTTCCCTTATCTGGGGATGGCCAGCCAGCCAGTCGAGGGCAACCCTTAACTGTTCCTCGGAAAGCACCCCTCCATCCGGTCCGACATGCTCCCGTCGGAAGCAGAACCGGCAATAGACCGGGCAGATGAGCAGCGGCTTCAACAGGGCACGGTCAGGATAGCGATGGACGATGCCGGGAACGGGCGACAGGGCATCATCGCCAATGGGATCGACGCTTTCATAGGGGGCGGTGATTATTTCCGCCGGATCAGGAATTACTTGCAGGCCGATCGGATCGTGACGGTCTGTGATCAGCGCCTGCATCGCGGGGGGGATAGCGATGGCATATTGCGCGGCGACCGCCTGTAACGGTGCCTCGTCATCAATCAGCCCGGCCCGTCGCAGATCAGCCAGACTGCGCAGGCTGCGTGGCGGGTGCGGATGACGGCATTCATCGGCATTTTCCGGATCATGATATGAACCATCGGGCATAAAGAGCATCTAGGCTCTCAAACCTCTTCCGGCAATGCACAGAGGCTGGCAAAGAGCAGATCATGGCAAGACCTTCCTGGCATCCGGACCGCTTTGCGGACCGTCTTCCCTTTCTGCACCGCCGTGCCGCGCTGACGCGTGCCGTGCGGGCGTTTTTTGATGCGCGCGCCTATCTGGAGGTTGAGACGCCCTGTGCCGTCACGGCTCCTGGTGAGGAAGTCCATCTTCAGGCTTTCCGGACGGAGCGGATCGGGGTGGATGGGGTGGTGACGCCGCTCTGGCTGCATACCAGTCCGGAATTTGCCATGAAGCGCCTACTGGTGGCCGGGGCAGGGCCGATTTTTCAGTTGGCCAGGGTCTGGCGCAACGGTGAAGGCAGCGCCCGTCATGCAGCGGAATTCACCATGCTGGAATGGTATCGTCCCGGCAGTTCCATGACTGATCTGATCGCCGAGACGATGCAATTACTGCATTCGGTCCTCCCGCCTGTCGTATCGAACGGCGATGTAACCACCCGGATCGAGGAGCCGGAAATCCTGACCGTGGCCGAGGCCTTTGCCCGCTACACCGGTGCCGATGTGCTTGCCACGGCTGATGACGCGCCGGCTCTTGCTGAAGCTGCCGGCGTGAGGCTGCGTGAGGAAGAGAATTGGGAGGATCTGTTCTTCCGCCTGCTGCTGGACCGGGTCGAGCCGCATCTGGGGCGCGAACGCCCGACTTTCCTCACCCACTGGCCGGTGGCGCAGGCAGCGCTGGCCCGACCCTGCCCCAATGATCCCCGTGTTGCCGAACGGTTCGAGTTGTTCGTCTGCGGCATTGAACTGGCCAATGCCTTTGTAGAGCTGACTGATGCGGAGGAGCAGAGGCGTCGCTTCCTGATCGACCGTAACAGGCGGCAGGCGCTGGGCGGACAGAGCTGGCCGCTGGACGAGGATTTTCTGGCCGCGCTCGCTTTTGGAATGCCTCAGGCGGCGGGGATTGCGATGGGTTTTGACCGTCTGGCGATGCTGGCCTCCGGCGCAGAGCGCATCCAGCAGGTGCAGTGGTTGCCCGAGGAATAGATCGGGACGTTACAGATCGTCGGTCAGAGCAGCTTGAATAGCGGTATTCAGCGCCTTGACCCCGGCAGCAGGTCCATCCGGATGGTTCCAGACTGCGCCGATCACGGCCAGAAAATCGGCTCCTGCCTTGACCAGCGGGGCGGCATTGGTCGGATCGATGCCGCCAATGGCAACGCTCGGCAGTTCCATCATCTCTGACCACCAGGCCAGCAGGTCAGGGGTTGCCTCAGGCACGACCTCTTTTGAGGTGGAGGGGTAGAATGCGCCGAAAGCGACGTAATCCGCACCGGCTTCGCCCGCGCTCATCGCCAGATCGCGGCTGCCATGGCAGGAGACGCCCAGAGTCAGATCACCGAGCAGAGCGCGTGCGGCGATCACGTTGCCATCTTCCTGACCGATATGCGCCCCGTCACAGCCGCTTTCCGTCACCAGATCGGGACGGTCGTTCAGAATGACGGCAACGCCGCGATCATGGGCAACCGGACGCAGCCGGTCGATGGCACGGCGCAATGCATCGTCATCAAGGTTTTTCAGCCGGATCTGAAGCGCGCCGACATCGCCCGCGTCCAGTGCGCGGGCGAGCGTATCGACGAAGCTGTCAGGATCGAGCGCCGGAGGCGTGATCAGATAGAGCCTGCAGCGCTCGTTCATGGCTCATCAGGCCTTGTTCTGGAAGATATCGATGATCTTCCCGAGCAGTTCCAGAGCTTCCGCACGCGGGCGCTGGAAGGTGTTGCGGCCGATGATGGAACCGTTGGCGCCGCCATCACGCAGACCGCGGATGGTATCCAGCAACTGGTCGGTGCCGGTGGTTTCGCCGCCGGAGAACACGACGATGCGACGGCCCGCGAAGGAAGCCTGCATCACATGCTCAACGCGCTTGGCCAGCGTCGAACGGTCGATATTCTGGGTCTCGTAGGTTTTCTGGGCGGCGGGCAGGCTGACCGCATCAGTGGGCGGCTTCACTTTGATGATGTGCGCGCCGAGCAGGGCAGCCATATGCGCAGCATAGGCGCAGATATCCAGTGCGGTCTCGGCCTTCTTGTCGAGTTCCGGACCACGCGGATAGCTCCATACCACCACGGCAAGACCGGCGGATTTGGCTTCTTCGGCCAGTTCACGCAGCTCTTCCATCTGGTCGAACGCGTACTCGCTGCCTGGATAGATGGTGAAGCCGATGGCGGAACATCCCAGACGCAGCGCGTCGGCCACAGTGCCGGTAACGGCCTGGTCCTTGGTAACAGCAAGGCTGTTGGAGGAATTGACCTTCAGGATCAGCGGAATGGAGCCTGCATAGGTGCCTGCACCGGCCTCGATCATGCCCAGCGGGGCGGCATAAGCGCTCAGCCCGGCTTCGATGGCGAGGTCGAAATGATAATGCGGGTCATAGGCGGGCGGATTGGGGGCGAAGCTGCGGGCCGGGCCATGCTCGAACCCTTGATCCACCGGCAGAATGACCAGCTTGCCGGTTCCTCCCAGACGCCCTTCCATCAGGATGCGGGCGAGGTTGGCTTTGGTTCCCGGATTGTCACTCTCGTAATTATCGAGGATTGATTTGACGACAGGGGTGATACGCATCGGGCCGTTCTCCTGCTTGGGCTTTGTCGCGCTCGTAGCCCAGTGGGGCGCGTCTGTCACGCCGGGGTCTTGAGCCATGTTAGCAAAGTTTCGAGAGTTGCGCCGTTTCTCCGGCCCTTCAATGGCAGATGAAAGGCCGGTGGCGGTGCAGAAAGCAGGGGAATGCATGCCGACTCCGCCATGAAACCGATGGCCGGGCTGGCGGGGGAAGGAGCAAGAATGAGCATCAGAGGCGGGGACTCGCCCGTTTGTCCTGTCATGTGCCATGTCACGGTTTCGTCAATGGGCCACGCTGCCCGCAAAAGGGCGGCGGCCAGCCCCGGCGCATCTCCACAATCCGCGAGCGACTGAAAGGGAATATCAGGAAACTCCCTGCTGGCGGCCTGCATCATGGCCAGCCACCAGCCGCAGCCACCGGACGCAAGAATCCCAGGCGCAGAGAGCAGGGCCACGCCGGTTTGAGCCACAGAGGCATGTCGAAGCGTCCTTCGGACATCCTCCATCCCATGGACAATCACTGCGCTGAACCGAATCATGCTTGACCTTCAAGCGGTTGGCTGGTTTCAACGCAAGATTGGAATAAGTGGGCGGCGGAGGATCAATGGCCGGAAAGATTGATGCGGTGGAAGCCACTGCGCGGATCGAGGCTGCTCTGGACCGCCTCGCCAACGCGACCAGGGTGCAGTCATCCCCTCCGCCGGGGCCGGATCCAAGGCTGGAGGATCTCGCCGCGCGGATCGACTATCTGGTGACACAGTTGCGTGAGGTACTGGCCGAGGACAGGTCAGCAGCACTGCCTGATCTGGAAAAAACCCTGCTTCCGGGTGAGGCAGCCCCTCATGAGGGGCCGAATGAGTTCCCGGACTCAGCGGAAGAAGGAAACATGGCGGCCCCACCATCACCGGAATCCGCATCGCCCCCTCAGACTTATGATGGTTCATACCATTCAGTCAGCTATGGGACGCCCACGGAAGAGGGGGCTAACTTCACGCCGCCTCATTATAATTCATGGCAGTAAGCCGGGACAGTTCAGGTCGGGGCCAGACTAACAAGGCACCAGACTCCATGGCAGTGGCTGATAGCTGCCAGTCTCTGGGAGGGACAGGCGAATGGCGCAAGTGACGGTGCGCATCAATGGATACGCCTACACGGTGGGTTGCGAGGATGGTCAGGAGCATCATCTCCAGGCCATGGCGCAGCAGGTCGAGGACCGGATCGACAATATCAAGTCGCAAGGCGGTCAGAGCGGGGAGGCACGCTTGCTGGTGCTGGCGTCTTTGCTCATGGCGGACGAAATTCACGATCTGCGCCGGGAAGTCCGGCAACTGAGTCAGGATCCGAGCCATGCCACCTACGGCGATGCTCACAGGGCGGCGCATGATGACGGCCGGCCTGCCGTGCAGGATGATCCCGCCTTCATCGAAAGGCTGCGACGTCTGGCCGAGCGTGCGGAAGAGATTGCAGCTTTTCTCAACCATCCCTAAATAGGAACGCGGAGCTGCCCGGTGCGTCAGGCACATTAATCCCCCGGGCCGATAAGCATTCCCTCGGGAACTGGCGCTGTCATGGCCGTGGTCATGATATCCGGTGCCCACCTGCTCTAGCAGGTCTGAGGAGGATGATACGCCAACGGCCAGGGTGGCTCCCCTTTTCCTTTCTCATACTATGGCGCGGTCATGATGGTGCTGGCTGATCAGGACATGTCCCTTGCCGGGCGCAAACAGGCCCTGCGTCAGCGCGCCTATGCCTTGCGCGAATCACTTGATCCATCGGCCGGGATAAAGCTGGGTGAAAATCTGCTGCGCGATCTTCCGCCTGCTACGGGCCATGTTGTGTCGGTTTTCTGGCCTCTTCCCGGTGAACTTGACCTGCGGCCTCTGATGGCAGCGCTGTATGCGCGTGGGCATCGGATCGCCCTGCCGGTGACGACGAAGAAAGGCGAAAAGCTGATCTTCCGTGAATGGATGCCGGGCGCGGCCATGATCGAGGGTCGTTTCCGCACCCTTCACCCCGACGGGCCGGAGATTATTCCGCAAACGGTGCTGGTGCCTCTGCTGGCCTTCGACCGCACCGGAAACCGACTTGGCTATGGTGGCGGCTATTACGACCGGACTCTTGCCGCACTGCCTTCGGTGCAAGCAATCGGTTGTGCTTTCGCGGCGTTTGAAGTGGATAACGTGCCGGTGGAAGCAACGGATTTTCCCCTCCGTGCTGTTGTGACGGAGCAGGAGACGATCCTCTGCCCTGATCGCCAGCCGAATTAGGTCAGCACGCCCTTGATGGGGGCAAGAGGCGCCGGAAGCGCATCCACCCCCAGAGTTTCGAGCAAGTCGATCTCGATTCCGCGCACGATCGCATTCAGTGGCAGATCGTTCTGATGAAGGCCGAAAGGCTGTTCCAGCTCGTCGCTCAACGCATCCAGTCCGAAAAACGTGTAGGCGAGCACACCGGTCAGCAGTGGAGTTGCAAAACCGAGCGTGGACACGAAGCCGAATGGCAGCAACAGGCAAAAAATCCACGCCGTCCGGTGCAGTAACAGCGTGTAGGCAAAAGGCGTATTCGCTGAGACAATCCGCTCGCATCCTCCCTGCGCGGCCCCAATGGCATGGAGGCGTGTCTCCAGTGTCATCATGATGATGTCTGACAGCAGGCCATGCCGGCCCCAATCGGCGATTTTTTCCATTATGCTGCGCAGGATTGCTTCTGGTCTGTTGTGCACAGCGAGCAGAGCAGCATGCTCTTCCACCGACAGATAATGCCCTGCTTCATCAAGACCAGTTTCATCCCGCAGCCTTGCTTTCAACAGGTAAGCATAAGCGATGCATTGATGCAGGATATGTGTCCGGCCCGGATGATCGGTGGGAAGAAAGGCGGTTACATCCCGTGCCAGTGCCCGCATCTCGATGACGAGCGCACCCCACAGTTTACGTCCTTCCCACCAGCGATCGTAACAGGCGTTGTTGCGGAAGCCGAGGAAGATAGACAGGGCCAGTCCGAACAGGGTGAAGGGGACGCTGCTGAATTCGGGATAGGCACCCGGATGGGCATGCAGAACAATGGCCAGTGCGGCGGAGATCGCCATGATCAGCGAAACCTTGGGCAGGATGACCGGCAGCACCGACCCCCGCAGGGTGAACAGCATCAGGATGCGATTGGGCTGTTTGACGATCATGGGATGCACGCTTACCGGTCATTTCCCCTGCTGCACAAGTATCGTTGGACAATCAGGGGGCGGCGTGGCAGGCGGAGCCCATTAAAGCCGCGTCTTTGATTCAGTAATGCTTGCCTGTCACATGTAAGCTCCGGCCATGGGCGGGAAGAGGAAGGCATTATGTCCCGTTGGCGCACCGTCCGGCCAGCGTTGTGTCACCAACTTCGTTTTGGTGAAAAATCCGCATCGGTGCTGAACTCAGCAACAAGATCTTCAAACTGGCTGCGATGATCTACTGCCAGCGCGATCAACTCGGAATAATCCCGTAGTTCTTCCCAGTTTGGCATAGCCGGTGCGCAACCATGGTGCGAAACGATATGAGCGGATCACACGAAGCGACGTTATTGTATCCACCGGCCCATTGCATCGCATAGCCGCCTACTCAGTACAGCACCTTTTTAGGGCATTTTTTGACGGTAATCAGGGCTTGTCTGATACCTCGGTACACACTGTTTGAAGAGTTTTTGAGACGGGGTTATCCGACCCATTTTACCGTTCTTTTTTATCCTGTGCATTATCATCATCAGGACATGGCAGGAGAGGGAAAACCATCAGTGGCATTCCCTGCGCGGCGTGTCATAGAGCAGCCTGAGAACGCTTTGAGAATTTTTTGGAATGCCAAGCCAAGCCGCAAAATTTTCCCACCAAATCAATCATTTATCCAGCACCATTGCCGGTTCAATCCGGTATTCTAGCCCTGACTGAAGGACGACACCCATGCGAATTGTATTTTTAGGCGATGTGGTTGGGCGTTCAGGGCGGGAAGCAGTGCTGCGTGCCCTGCCTGATCTCCGCACCCGGTTGCAGACTGATCTGATCGTGGTGAATGGCGAGAATGCCTCCCACGGTTTCGGTCTGGCGCCGGATATGGCCCGTGATTTTCTCAATGCAGGCGCGGATGTAATCACGCTCGGCAACCATGCATGGGACAGGAAGGAGTTGATTCCTTTTCTCAGTCAGGAAAAACGGGTGGTGCGCCCGCTGAACTTTCCTCCCGGTACGCCCGGGCAGGGGGCCGTGGTGGTGGAGCTGTCAGGGGGACGGCGGGCGCTGATCATCAATGTGATGGGCCGCCTGTTCATGGATCCGCTGGATTGCCCGTTTCGGCTGACGGCGCAGGAGTTGTCGCGCTACAAGCTGGGTGGCGTAGCAGGGGGCGGCAGTATTCAGGCGGTCGTGATCGACGTGCATGGAGAAGCGACCAGCGAAAAAATGGCGTTCGGCCATAGTTTTGACGGGCAGGCGACGTTAATCGTCGGTACACATACACATGTTCCTACTGCTGATCACCAAATCCTTCCGGGGGGCACGGCCTACCAGACTGATGCCGGCATGTGCGGTGATTATGACAGTGTGATCGGCATGGGAAAGGAAGCTGCGGCCACCCGGTTCTGGCGCAAGACACCCGGCGAGCGTCTGTCGCCGTCCGAGGGAGATGCGACGGTATGCGGTGTTTTCGTGGAGAGCGATGATGCGACCGGTCATGCGGTCAGGGTAGAACCCATCCGGATCGGTGGACGTCTTTCACAGATGATACCGGCCCTCTCTGTATAGGCCTTGATTATAACAGCAGAAACGGGTGGCGGTTTACCGGGCGGGATAATCTGCTGTAGACCCGGCCCACAGCTTTTATGACACAGTGACAGAAATGCAGGATCGCGGCGATGGCCGGCCATAGTCAGTTCAAAAATATCATGCACCGCAAGGGCGCGCAGGATGCGCGCCGGGCGCGGGAGTTTGCCAAGGTCATCCGGGAAATCACGGTTTCAGCCCGTTCGGGCCTGCCTGATCCGGCCTCCAATCCGCGCCTTCGTGCCGCGATCAGCTGGGCGCGTGAGGTTAACATGCCCAAGGATACGGTTGACCGCGCCATCAAGAAGGCGACCGGGGCCGGGCAGGGCGATGATTACGCGGAAGTGCGCTATGAAGGCTACGGCCCTGCCGGTGTGGCAGTGATTGTCGAGGCCCTGACCGATAACCGCAACCGCACTGCGGCTGATGTCCGTTCGGCATTCAGCAAATATGGCGGCGCGCTGGGGGAAACGAACTCTGTCTCCTTTATGTTCAGCCGCGTTGGCGTCATCCGTTTCCCTGCTTCGGCAGGCAGTGCTGATGACATGCTGGAGGCCGCGATCGAGGCCGGGGCCGACAATGTGGAGAGCACGGCGGAAACGCATGAGATCACCACCTCCGTGGAGGATTTCTTTGCCGTGCGCGATGCGCTGGAAAGCCGCTTTGGCGCGCCGGAAGCCGCAAAGCTGGACTGGCGTCCCGGTACCACGGTGACGCTGGATCAGGACAAGGCCTCCAGCGTGCTGAAGCTGCTGGACGTGCTGGAGGACAATGATGACGTTCAGGCAGTCTATGCCAATTTCGACATTCCTGATGATGTGATGCAGGCTCTGTCGGCCTGATGCTGTCAGCTTCTCCTCCCGCTCAGGCAACGGTCCGGATGCTCGGTATTGATCCGGGCCTGCGCTTTACCGGCTGGGGGGTGATCGAGGCGACGGGAAACCGCTTGCGCCATATCGCTGATGGCGTGATTGCGACGGACAGCACCGAGAGTGTTCCAGCCCGGCTGCGTGTTCTGCATGATACCTTGACCAGCCTGCTGGTGACGTATCATCCGCATGAGGCGGCGGTCGAGGAAACCTATGTCAACCGCAACGGCACGGCGACGCTGAAGCTGGGTTATGCGCGGGGTGTGGCGCTGCTGGCTCCGGCCCTGAGAAATGTGCCCGTTGCGGAATATGGTGCCAAGGCTGTGAAACTTGCCGTGGTCGGGACAGGTGGGGCCACCAAAGATCAGGTGCAGATGATGGTGCAGCGTCTGCTGCCTGGCGCCACCCTGAAACGGGCCGATGCGGCGGATGCTCTGGCGGTGGCAATCTGCCATGCTCATCACCGGGCCAGCCGTTCCGCATGGGCGCGCGGTGCTGTGATGGCATGAGGACGGGAAGGAAGCAGGACTTATGATCGGTCGTCTCACCGGGCTGGTGGACGGGCTGGAGGAGGATCGCTGCCTGATCGACGTCAATGGCGTGGGTTATGTGGTCCATGCATCCTCCCGCACACTGGCGGCGCTGCCCCGTGCGCCGGAGGTGGCTCGGGTGCTGATCGAAACGCAGGTGCGGGAAGATGCGATCACTCTGTTCGGCTTTGTCGATACGGCAGAGCGAGACTGGTTCCGCCTGCTGACCACTGTGCAGGGGGTCGGGGCCAAAGTGGGGCTGAACATCCTGTCCGCCTTGTCTGCGGGTGATCTGATTTCAGCGCTGATGGCTGGTGATCAGCGTGCCCTGACCCGCGCCAGCGGTGTGGGACCAAGACTGGCGGCCCGGATTGTCTCGGAATTGAAAGACAAGGTGGGTGCCATGCCCGCTGGCCCGGTGACGATCGGCGGCATGGGGGCGATCAGTGGTCCCGCTGGCGGTGTGGAGCAGGATACATTATCGGCGCTGCTCAATCTCGGCTACCGCAGGCCGGAAGCACTGGCGACGATCCGCCGGGTGCGGGAGGCGTTGGGCGAGGAGGCAGGGCTTGATGCCATCCTTCGCCAATGCCTGCGGGAGCTTGCGCCTGGTTGAAGGGGATCAGCGATGCAGCAGCCCTGCATCGCGCCTTGCGTGATCCCAGCCGACCTCTTCCAGTTCCGGCGTCTCACTCTCCTTTACCGGATAGCCGACACACAGATAACCAATCAGCTGCCAATGGGCAGGGACATCCAGCATGGCGTTGATCGGCTCGGGGTCGAGAATGGACACCCAGCCGACGCCCACCCCTTCCGCCCTGGCCGCCAGCCAGAATGTGTGAATGGCCATCACGGTGGAATAGGCGAGGGTTTCCGGCATGGTCTTTCGCCCCAGACCATGCCCCTGTTCAGGATCAGGCTCGCAGAACACCGCGAGATGAACCGGTGCATCGTCCAGCCCGGCCAGTTTGAGCCGTGCGTAAAGCTGGGCGCGCGATTGTTGACCATTGTTCTGCAGGGCTGACAGGGCATCGGCATTGCTGGTTTCGAAATTGGCGCGGATCGCAGCCCGGCGGGCTGCATCATCGACCAGTACGAAGCGCCATGGTTCGCTCAACCCGACGGAAGGAGCAAGACATGCTTCGGCCAGCAGCCGAGGCAGAGTATCCACGGGCAAAGGCTCGCGGCGGAAATGGCGCACATCGCGACGCCAGCGCAAAAGACGATGCAATTCCTGCCTGAAGGCGGAATCGAAAGAGACCTGATCGGTCATCTATATACCAACCTCCCTGAAAAAAGGGCTTGCCCCCTGTTCGTTCTTGTTTTTGCGCCGTATCCCTGCCCAGATTGCGGAGGTAAGGATTCGTCGAGCACACTGTAGCTGCCATAGATCATCCATAAAACCGTATAACACTGACAATTTGTTGTTTTAACCACTCCGCTGATCATCCGGGAAACGATCTGCCTTATGCCTGAACACGATCCTTATCAGGAGAACCGGACGGTCAGCAGTGTCCGGTTGGAGGATGATGCGGCGGAAGCCTCCCTGCGGCCGCAGATGCTGTCCGAATTCATCGGTCAGCGGGCCAGCCGGGAAAATCTCTCTATTTTCATCCAGGCCGCAAAAGCCCGTGGAGAGGCGATGGACCATGTCCTGCTGCATGGCCCGCCGGGACTGGGCAAGACCACGCTGGCGCAGATTGTCTCGCGGGAGCTGGGGGTCGGGTTTCGTGCTACCTCCGGTCCCGTTATCCAGCGGGCAGGGGATCTTGCGGCGATTCTGACCAATCTTCAGCCGAGAGACGTTCTGTTCATTGATGAAATTCATCGCCTGCAGCCGGCGATCGAGGAAGTGCTCTATCCGGCCATGGAGGATTTTCAGCTCGATCTGATCATCGGTGAGGGACCGGCGGCGCGCTCGGTGCGGATTGATCTGGCGCCCTTTACGCTGGTGGCGGCGACGACGCGGGCCGGGCTGCTGGCAACACCTTTGCGGGACCGGTTCGGCATCCCGCTGCGCCTGATTTTCTATACAGCCTCCGAGCTGGAACTGATCGTGTCGCGAGGCGCAGAAAAGCTTGGTTTTGATCTGAGCCGGGAAGGGGCGGCGGAAATTGCCCGGCGCTCCCGCGGGACGCCGCGTATTGCAGGGCGGTTGCTGCGCCGGGTACGGGATTTCGCGATGGTTCAGGGTGTTTCCCCTGTCGACCGTGCCACCGCCGATGCGGCCCTTCAGCGGCTGGAGGTGGATTCGCTGGGACTGGATGCGATGGATCGGCGCTATCTGCGCCGGATCGCGGAGCATCATGCCGGTGGGCCGGTCGGGGTCGAGACCCTGGCGGCTGCTCTGGCCGAGGCGCGTGATACGCTGGAAGATGTCATCGAACCTTATTTGATTCAGGAAGGGCTGATTTTGCGCACCAGCCGTGGGCGTATGCTGGGTGAAGCGGGTTGGCGGCATCTGGGGCTGGCGCCGCCCCCATCGGCAGCGGGCGGCCAGCCGGATATGCTGACCCTGTTGCATCGCGATGGCAGTGCAGATGAATAAGCCGTAGGAAAATATCCATGATCATGGAAGGCCGCCATCACTATCCTGTCCGCATCTATTATGAGGACACGGATGCCGGTGGCATCGTCTATCACGCCAATTATCTCCGCTTTGCGGAACGGGCGCGGACCGAAATGCTGCGGGATTGCGGCGTGCCCCATGCGGAATTGACGGGCGATCATGGCCTGATGTTTGTAGTGCGCCGCGTGAGGATCGACTATCGCAGACCTGCGCTTCTCGATGATCTTCTGACGGTGGTAACGCGCGTCGAATCGATGGGTGCGGCGTCGGCTGAACTGGAGCAAAGGGTGGAGGGGCCGGAGGGCGAGCTGCGGGCGTTGCTGCGTATCGGGCTGGCCTGTGTAAAAATTGACGACCAGAAACCGGCCCGCGTGCCGGATCGCTGGAAAGAGGCATTGGATGAATTGTCGAGATCGGGTACCAGCCCGGTTCCGACCTTGGGAGAGCAATAGTGGACCGCGCTGTGGAAGCGACCAATCTGGCAGGTAACGCCGCCGCTGGCGGCGACCTGTCCTTGCTCGGCTTGTTCCTGCAAGCTGATGCCATCGTAAAGATCGTGATGCTGCTGCTTTTGTTTGCCAGCATCTGGGTCTGGGCCGTGGCGATCGACAAATTTGTCAGCCTGCGTCGGGCCAATCGGGCCGCCGATGCGTTCGAGGATCGTTTCTGGTCTGGTGGCAGTCTGGACGAGCTTTATGAAAATGAAGGCGCCAAGCCGACCAATCCGATTGCCGCCGTGTTCGGTGCCGCCATGGGTGAATGGCGACGGACGGCACGGGTTGCCGGGACCGATCTCAGCCGTTCCGGCGTGCGGGAGCGCACCGATCGCGCCATGGCTGTGACCATCGGGCGGGAAATGGACCGGCTGGAACGCTGGATGGTGTTTCTGGCTTCCGTCGGCTCTACAGCGCCGTTCATCGGTCTGTTCGGGACGGTGTGGGGCATCATGAACTCCTTCTCCTCCATCGCCGCCATGCACAACACCAATCTTTC
The DNA here is from genome assembly GCF_001889545.1 of Granulibacter bethesdensis. Classification (NCBI taxonomy): domain Bacteria; kingdom Pseudomonadati; phylum Pseudomonadota; class Alphaproteobacteria; order Acetobacterales; family Acetobacteraceae; genus Granulibacter; species Granulibacter bethesdensis. Next base: position 1,251,140 of record NZ_CP018194.1, read on the forward strand.
CGTGGTGGCACCGGGCATCGCCGAAGCGCTGTTCGCAACCGCGATGGGGCTGGTTGCCGCTATTCCTGCGGTGCTGATCTACAACAAGCTGAGCACCGACATGGCGCGTTTCGCAGCGAGGCTGGAAGCGTTTGCGGCGGAATTCGGCGCGATCCTCTCCCGTCAATCTGAAGAGCGCCCGTGACCTGAGCATGGCTTTGCTCAGCATCACGTCGAACGTCAGCAAGGAATTTTATCATGGCGATGTCAGTGGGCGGCGGTAACGGACGCGGAAAAGGGCGTTACCGCCCCATGGCCGAAATCAATGTGACGCCGCTGGTCGATGTCATGCTGGTGCTGCTGATCGTGTTCATGGTGACGGCACCGATGCTGACTTCCGGCGTCAATGTTGATTTGCCCAAGACCAATGCCGCACCGGTCAATCAGGACAACACTCCGCTGACCGTGTCGATCAAGCCTGATGGCAGCGTCTATTTCCAGAACGATCAGGTTCAGCTGCCTGAACTGGTCGCCAAGCTTCAGGCCGTGGCGCAGGATAACAAGGATCGCCGCATTTTCGTCCGTGGTGACAAGGACGTGAACTACGGGACCGTGATGCAGGTGATGGGCACCATCACGCAGGGCGGTTTCACCAAGGTGGCGCTGCTGGCTGAACAGCCGGGCCCGGCAGTGGCTGGTTCAGACGCAAAAACTGCGCCTGCCGCCTCTGCCAAACCCGGCAAGCGCTGATTCTCTGAACGCGGTGGCAAACACACAATGACGGTGTTCCTGCGGGATATGGTCATGGCCGGAGCGGTGGGGAGGGCGCCATGCGGCGCATGAACCGCTCGCTGAGCCGTGGGGCCGCGATTTCCTTCGCCGTCCACGTGCTTGTGCTTGCCATTATCCTGATCGGGATTCCGATTACGCCCCCCCCACCACCGCCGGAAGACAAGCCGGTCGAAATGGAGTTCGAGGGACCGGCGCAAACGGCCCGGAAAGCCGAGCAGTCCGGTCAGGTTGCTGCGCCGGCTGACCGGGAGGATAACGACGAAAAGGAAACGGCGACGCAGCCGCCAAAGCCGCAGCCGACGGAACCTCCGCCCCCGCCACCACCCCCTCCGCCGCCTCCGCCGACCTCAGCGCCTGCTGCGCCCTCTCCGGTGCAGCCGGAGCCGCAGCCTCCGCGTGAGGAAAGCCCGGAGCCGTCGCCTGTCGCACCGCCTCCGCCGCCCGCGCCCCCGCGGCCGGTGCAGCAAGCCCAGCCTGTGCCTCCATCGCCGATTCCGCCGCCGCCGAAGCCGGTGGAGTCGCCGCCGAGCAAGACGCATCAGCCGAACGAGACCAAAAATCCGGCTGCTGACAGCCCGGCAAATGAAAATACGCTGGAGAAGGCGCTGGCCAAGCTTCAGAAGCAGACCAGGCCGCCGACCGCCCGCCCCAATCCTGCATCAGGGGCAAGGCGAAATGGCGGAGGATCCCCGACCTCTGACGACACTGCGTCGCTTAGTGCCGTGCAGCGTGGCGCGGTGGGTGATCGGGTGCGCGAATGCTGGACCATCGATGCCGGGGCTGAGAACGTGAAGGATTTCTCTGTTATTCTGGATGTCGATACGCGTCCGGGTGGTATTGCCTATCGCGCCATGATCGATCCGGCAGAAGCGGGTAAAATGAGTAATCCGGTGTTCCGGGCCTTCGCAGAACGGGCCAGACGTGCGGTGCTGGACAGCCGCTGTGCAACTCTGCCTTTGCCGCCGGAGCTGGCCGGCAAACCGTCATCCTTCAAATTCCGTTTCAGACCATGAACCTGCCGGGCTTGGAACGTGACAGACTTGGAACGTGACAGGCTTGACGCTCTGCCACACAAATGCCTGCCGAACAGGGCAAGATCCTTCCAGGAGGAATCGCAATGACGCATGAAGACCGTATCCCGGACCGCATAGCCGAGCAGCTGATGGGGCTGCGGCGGCGTGATATGCTGGGCTTCTCCGCTGCGGCGCTTGCCGCACCGCTGGGTTTTGCCGGTCCCGCTATGGCCCAGCAGGCGGCGGGCCAGTCTGCCGTCATCGATGTGGATCGCGCCCGGACTGCTCCGATCCCGATCGCCATTCCGTCTTTTGGGGGCGGTTCCCAGCTTGCACAGGATATGGCCGGTGTCATCGCTGCCGATCTGGAACGCAGCGGACTGTTCCGCATCGTGGCGCCGGGTGCCTATCCTCAGCAGAGCGGGGATGTGCCGAATTTCCAGAGCTGGGGCGCCATCGGCGCCCAGGCGCTGGTGACGGGCAATGTTTCCGGCAGTGGTGGCAGCGTGCGCGTTGAATTCCGTCTGTGGGACGTACTTCCGCAGCAGCAGATTCAAGGCACAGCTTACACCACGACGTCCGGTAACTGGCGCCGGATCAGCCACATCATCGCTGATGTGATCTATGAGCGTATGCTGGGCGAAAAAGGCTATTTCGATACCCGGATCGTCTATGTTTCCAATACCGGACCACGCACCAACCGAACGAAGCGGCTGGCGGTCATGGATCAGGATAGTGCCAATAACCGCTATCTGACCGATGGTAGCTGGATGGTGCTGACTCCACGTTTTCATCCCACGCGGGATGAGATCGTCTTCATGAGCTATGCCAATAACCGCCCGCGGGTTTACACTTTCAACCTTGCCACGGGCGGCCAGCGGATGCTGGGCGAGTGGCCAGGCATGACCTTTGCGCCGCGTTTCTCGCCGGATGGTTCCAGTGTCGTGATGTCGATGACACGCGGGGGCGGATCGGATATTTACGTTGTGGGCCTTGGTGGCGGTGGTCATCGCCAGCTCACCAATTCCGGCTCGATTGATACCAGCCCGTGTTTCAGCCCGGATGGCAGCCAGATCGTGTTCAACTCCGACCGTGGGGGCGATCAGCAACTTTATGTCATGGGGGCGGACGGATCCGGTGTGCGGCGCATCAGCTTTGGCAGCGGGCGTTATGCGACACCTGTCTGGTCGCCGCGCGGTGATCTGATCGCGTTTACACGGCTTGGCTCCTCGGCCTGGAACATCGGTGTCATGAAACCCGATGGCTCAGGCGAACGTATTCTTGCACAGGGATACGATGTCGAAGGGCCGACTTTCTGCCCCAATGGTCGTGTGCTGATGTTCTGGTCTGCTTCCGGTGGTCGGCAGAAGCTCGTTTCTGTTGATATTACAGGCTTTAATGAACGCCCTGTTCCAACACCGACCGATGCCAGCGATCCTGCCTGGTCACCTTTGGCCGGATAAGATTAAAATCTGGAGAGAAGTGGTTTAGGTGCTGGTGAGGATATTGACCGATCGCGTAATGATTCGATAATCCGCCCGGTAAGACGTGGCGGGATCAATCCCGTTCGTTAAAAAACCGGGAACGCACGTAAACAGCCTGTCAATTTGTGTAGGGATACAAAAAGCAATGAACTACAAGCTTTTCGGCGCTATGGCCGTTGTCGCCCTTCTGGCGGCGTGCTCCGGTAGCGATCAGTCTGCCAATCAGGCGGGTGCCGGTGCTTCCACCACTGCTACCGGTGTTGTTCCTGGCAGCCAGGAAGATCTGGTCCAGAACGTTGGTGACCGCGTGTTCTATGCGTTCAACCAGTCTTCCCTGAGCACCGATGCCCAGGGTACTCTGGATCGTCAGTCTGCATGGCTGCAGAAATACCCGCAGGTGAGCGTGCAGGTTGCCGGTAACTGCGATGATCGCGGCACCGAAGAATACAACCTTGCCCTTGGTCAGCGTCGCGCCAATGCCGCCCGTGACTTCCTGGTGGCTAAAGGCGTTGCCTCTTCCCGTATCACCACCATCAGCTACGGCAAGGATCGCCCGACCGCTGTTGGCGATGACGAACAGGCATGGGCGCAGAACCGTAACGCCATCACCTCGGTTCGCTGATAGCAGGATCGTGTCGTTGGGAAGGCAGCAGGGCTCTTCTCCCTCTTGCCTTCTGGCGACAGACAGGATCAGGTCAGGAAGCAATGCTTCCTGACCTTTTTTGTTTCCCGGAGGAATTCCATGAAGCGTATGGCTAGGCCGTTGCTGGCCGCGATCCTGGTGGCGGGGCCAGCTTTTCTGGCCGCCCCTGATACTGCGTCTGCACAGATAGAAAGCCGCGAAGGTATTGCCCTGCAAAACCAGATTCTGGAGCTTCGGCAGCAATTGCAGGAACTGGGCAGTCAGGGCAGGGGGAATATCGTTACGACTGCTCCTGTTCAGTCACAGGGGAATGTGAACGGCGATCTGCTGGCGCAGCTTCTTCAGCGGGTTCAGACTCTGGAAGAGCAGGTTCGCACTGTGCAGGGTCGTATCGACGATCTTGATAACCGTATGAAAACGCAGTCCGATAATCTGGCCAAGCAGATGGACGATCTGAAATATCAGATGGGGGGGGCGAATGGTAACAATGCCCCTTTAGCCGCACCCCGCGTTAGCGGGGCGCAGAGTGCTGAAGGCAGGACGGCACCCACTCCACCGTCACAGATGACGGCGCCGGCGCCCACGCCCCAGCTTTCGTTGCAGGCAGGATATTCCGCACTGGCACGTCGTGACTATGCGGCTGCCGAGGCAGCTGCGCAGCAGATTCTGAGTAATCCTCGCCATCCCCATGCGTATGATGCTCAGTATTTGTTGGCTCAGGCTTTGGCCGGACGAAGGGATTGGCAACAGGCCGCCCTGACATATGATACGGTCTATAAGCGCAACAAGACTGGGTCTCATGCGGCGGAGTCCCTGCTTGGGCTGGCCAATGCTCTGGGGGCTATCAATGAGAAACCAGCCGCTTGCGCGACGATTGCCAAACTTCAGAGAGAGTTTCCCTCTGCTGCAGCCGGTACCAATGTGAAGGCGGCCAGGCTCCGCTATGGCTGTTCCTGAAAAGCAGCGATCTGGCCTGGAGACAGGCAGTCGTGATCATGATCGGGTCACGCCATCCGCCTTCGCGGAGGCAATGGCCCGGATTGTGCCGCCGGCCTCGCAGCGGGTTGCGGTTGCGGTGTCCGGTGGATCTGACAGTCTGGCCCTCGCCCTGTTGACAGCCAGGTGGCAGCGGTCACGCGGTGGTTCGGTTCTGGCACTGGTGGTTGATCATGGACTCCGCCCGGAATCGGCTTTTGAAGCACAGGTCACGCTGGATCGACTGAAAACACAAAAAATTGAAGCCCGTTTAATCCGGCTGACCACTCTTCACAGGGGCAGCGCGATCGCAAGCCGAGCCAGAGCCGCCCGTTATGATGCGTTGATTGCCGCTTGCCGGAACGAAGGTATCCTTGATCTTTTGCTGGGTCACCATCGGCAGGATCAGGCTGAAACGATATGGATCAGGCAACAGGCAGCCAGTGCCGTAACAGGCCTTGCAGGGATGGCTGTGGTCCGTGAAGCGTCTGATATTCGTCTGTTACGCCCGCTGTTGGCTTTCGACAAAACCTGTCTGAGGAATGTGGTACGTGACCATGGTCTGGGCTGGGTAGAAGATCCGTCCAATCACGCTCCTGCTGCCGGCCGCACACAGGCGCGGGAAGTCGTGGAGCGGGATGGCCAGCAGCGGGATGATCTGCTCGCAGTGGCCCATCACGCAGCCATGGCCAGACGGGTGCAGGAGCAGGCGATTGCGCAGGAACTGGCTGCAACCGTGTCTTTCCTGCCCGAGGGATATGCACTTGTCAGTGGAAACACTCTGTCATGTCCCTCCCTTGCGGCTGTTCTGGCGGCAGTCAGCGGAAGGGACTACCGCCCACGTCATGCCAGGCTGACGCCTTTCCAGAATGGCTTGCGATCCATGACGTTGGAGGGCGTACGAGTGATGCCTGCTGGCCGTCTGCCGGGGGACTGGTTGATTGTGCGAGAGCATGCCGCGCAACAGCCCCCCATTTCTGCCAGGGATGGAGGGCTTTGGGATCAGCGTTTCCGTATCCGTGACCCGTCGGGAGAAGCAGAAGCAAAAGGCTTGTCTCTCGGTGCGCTTGGCAAGGATGCAAAGCTGTTCCGCTCACGCGATGGACTGCCTTCGGTCATTTTGCAGACACTGCCCAGCTGGCGGCAGGGAGAGAACCTGATAGCGGTGCCGCATCTTGGTATCGTGAGAAGCGATCCGGGCGCGACACTGTGTCTCAGCCCGGCGCAGCCAGCCACCGGAGCCTTGTTTCAGCCTGCCGTGATGGGCTGATGGGTCCGTCATTCCGCCAGTTATTGGCGGCAAGGGGGTGCGCTGGACAAAAAGAGTGCTTATGTTGACACAGCTGACGAAATCCCTGACCGGATGCAATCAGCAGATGATTTCATTTTAGGGCCCGCTTTCGGCCCCGGGACGCACTGATGATGGGTAATTTCGGCCGTAACCTGGCCTTATGGGTGGTCATCGCTCTGCTTCTGGTTGTGCTGTTCAACCAGTTCCAGCCGGGTGGCGGAAAGCCGCAGGAAGCGCAGATCGCCTACTCGGACTTCATTGGCGAGGTTAATGGCGGTCGGGTACGGAGCGTCACGATCCAGGGACATAACGTGTCCGGTTCGATGACAGATGGCAAAGCATTCCAGACCTACACCCCCGATGACCAGAGTCTGGTGCAGCATCTGACCGACAAGGGCGTCAGGGTGGTGGCCAAGCCGGAAGATGGGGATGTTTCGCCGTTCCTGCATTACCTGCTGTCATGGTTTCCGTTCCTCCTGCTGATCGGGGTATGGGTCTTCTTCATGCGCCAGATGCAGTCCGGCGGCGGGCGGGCTATGGGTTTTGGTAAATCCCGGGCACGTATGCTGACCGAAAAGCAGGGCCGGGTGACCTTCGAGGATGTTGCAGGCATCGATGAAGCCAAAGGCGAATTGCAGGAAATCGTCGAATTTCTGAAAGACCCGCAGAAATTCCAGCGTCTTGGCGGCAAGATCCCCAAGGGTGTGCTGCTGGTTGGCCCCCCAGGCACTGGCAAGACGTTGCTGGCGCGTGCGATTGCGGGTGAGGCGAACGTTCCTTTCTTTACAATTTCCGGTTCCGACTTCGTGGAAATGTTTGTCGGTGTCGGTGCCAGCCGTGTGCGTGACATGTTCGAGCAGGGGAAGAAAAACGCGCCCTGCATTATTTTCATCGACGAAATTGACGCGGTTGGACGTCATCGCGGTGCCGGGCTCGGCGGTGGCAATGATGAACGTGAGCAGACCCTCAACCAGATGCTGGTGGAGATGGACGGCTTCGAGTCCAATGAAGGCGTCATTCTGATCGCGGCGACCAACCGTCCCGACGTGCTTGATCCGGCGCTGCTGCGTCCGGGTCGCTTCGATCGTCAGGTGGTCGTGCCTAATCCGGACGTGGCCGGGCGGGAGAAAATTCTTCGCGTGCATATGCGCAAGGTTCCGCTGGCAAGCGATGTCGATCCCAAGGTGATTGCACGCGGCACCCCCGGTTTCTCTGGTGCCGATCTCGCCAATCTGGTGAACGAGGCTGCGTTGCTGGCGGCCCGTCTGTCCCGCCGTACTGTCTCCATGGCCGAGTTCGAGGATGCCAAGGACAAGGTCATGATGGGGGCTGAACGCCGCTCCATGGTCATGTCCGATGCCGAGAAGCGTATGACGGCCTATCATGAGGCAGGCCATGCGCTGTGCGGTATCTATGAGCCGGACAGTGATCCCCTGCACAAGGTCACTATTATTCCTCGCGGCCGCGCGCTGGGTCTGACTATGAACCTGCCGGAAGGCGACCGTCTGAGCTACTCCAAATCCTATTTGCTGGCGAAACTTGTGCTGACGATGGGTGGCCGTGTCGCGGAGGAGCTGATTTTCGGCCCCAATCAGGTGTCGAACGGGGCTTCCGGTGACATCAAGCAGGCTACGGACATCTCCCGCCGCATGATCACTGAATGGGGCATGAGCGACAAACTCGGGATGATTGCTTACGGTGATAACAGTCAGGAAGTTTTCCTGGGTCATTCGGTGACCCAGTCCAAGAACATTTCCGAGCATACGGCCCGTGAAATCGAGGGCGAGGTCAAACAGATGATTGACCGTGCCTATGCGCGCGCAAGGGAAATCCTGACCCAGCATATCGATGAACTTCATCTGCTGGCGCAGGGTTTGCTGGAATATGAGACCCTGTCCGGTGAAGAAAGCCGCATGGTGATGCGCGGGGAGAAGATTGAAAAGAAGGTCGTGGATGAGCCGATGCCGGAAACACGCCGGTCTTCTGTTCCTACGACAAGCCGTCCGGCGACGCCTCCACCCGGTGAAGGGTTTGGGGCAGCCCCTCAGCCGGGCTAACCGGCTGAGATGACGCGACATCAGGAGGAGGGGGCGCAAACAGATATTCTTGCCCCCGTCGAACCGCTTGGGCTGTTGAATGCAGAAGCAGCGCGTCTGGCTGTGTCGTCAGGCATGGCGGTGCCCTTTCTTGGCGGTCCATTGGCATTTTCCCTGTACAGGGAAGGTGATTCCGTTTTTCCTGCGAGCCGGCTGGAAGAGCCGGAACGGGAGAGATTGACAGCCCTCCGTCCCCACTGGGCCGGTTTTGCGCGACCGGCAATTATGGGCATCATCAATGTCACGCCAGACAGTTTCAGCGATTCCGGTGATCGTTTCGATGTCGGCCGGGCTGTTGCCGATGCAGAAGAGATGCTCGCTCAGGGCGCGGATATTCTGGATATCGGGGGGGAAAGCACCCGTCCAGGCAGTGTTCCCGTGCCGCCGGAAGAAGAACAGCGGCGCATTCTGCCGGTCATCAGCGCTTTGGCAGCCAGAGGGGCGGTGATTTCTGTCGATACACGCAATGCCTCCACCATGCGGAAGGCGCTTGATGCGGGGGGGCGTATTTTCAATGATGTCTCCGGCCTGACACATGATCCTGCCTCGCTCCGTCTTGCGGCGGAGGCCCAGTGTCCCGTGGTGCTGATGCATATGCGTGGTACGCCGGCGACGATGATGGATGGCGCCAACATCGCCTATGAAAATGTGGCCGAGGATGTCTTTTATGAATTGCAGCATCTGCTGAACCAGGCTGAAAAAGCAGGCATCCGCCGTGACAATATCGCCATCGATCCCGGGATCGGCTTTGCCAAGCTGAACCGTCACAGCGTGGCTTTGCTGGATCGGCTGCCTTTGCTTGCCACACTGGGTTGTCGCCTGCTGATTGGCGTATCGCGTAAAGGTATGATTGCGGCACTGGCCGGTGACGGGACTATTCTCCCGAAACAGCGTATGCCCGGTTCGGTGGCAGTTGCCTTGCATGCCCTGTCGCGAGGGGCCGATATTTTGCGGGTCCATGATGTGGCCGAGACGGTGCAGGCCGTTAAAATCTGGATGGGATTGGAGGCTGGTTGAAGCGATGAATAGCGCAACCCGTGTATGGGCTGATGGCTTCGGTTTTGATCCGACATGACACAGAAACGTCTTTTCGGGACCGATGGCATTCGCGGGACGGCGAATACCGCCCCCATGACGGCGGAAATCGCCCTGCGGGTTGGACAGGCGGCAGGGCTGCTGTTTACGCGTGGTGATCACCGGCACCGGGTGATCATTGGCAAGGATACCAGACTGTCAGGATATATGATCGAACCAGCGCTGACGGCCGGCTTCATCGGTGCGGGCATGGATGTGACGCTGGTTGGACCATTGCCGACACCGGCTATTGCGATGCTCACCCGCTCCCTTCGGGCTGATCTCGGCGTTATGATCTCAGCATCGCATAATCCTTATGAGGATAACGGTATCAAGTTGTTCGGGCCGGATGGTGAAAAACTGTCCGACGCAACCGAGATGGAAATCGAGCGGCTGCTGCATGCTGATCTGTCCGGCCAGCTTGCTGCCCCTGCCGCCCTGGGCCGGGCTGCCCGTCTTGAGGATGCGGCAGGGCGGTACATCGAAAGCGCCAAGTCGACTTTTCCGAAGTCACAGCGTCTGGATGGTCTGAAAATCGTGCTCGACTGTGCCAATGGCGCGGCCTATCGCGTTGCGCCGACGGTGCTGTGGGAGCTGGGCGCAACAGTGATCCCGCTCGGTGTCAGTCCGGACGGGTTCAATATCAATTCCGGCTGCGGTTCAACGGCGCCGGATTATCTCTGTGCTCAGGTGGTGAAGCACGGCGCTGATCTGGGTATTGCGCTTGATGGCGATGCGGATCGTCTGCTGGTCTCCGACGAACGCGGGCATCTGGTGGATGGTGATCAGATCATCGCATTGATTGCCAGAAGCTGGTCTGCCAGCGGTCGTCTGCGCGGTGGCGGCGTTGTGACGACCGTCATGTCCAATCTGGGTCTTGAGCGCTTTCTGAAGGCAAACGGGCTGATCCTGGACCGGACCCGTGTCGGTGACCGCTACGTGGCCGAGCAGATGAGGGCAACGGGTCGCAATATTGGTGGTGAGCAGTCTGGTCATGTCATCCTGTCCGATTACGCGACTACCGGCGACGGGCTGATTGCTGCGTTACAGATTCTGTCCGTTCTGGTTGAGGAGGGAAGACCGGCCTCTGAGACGTGCCGAGTGTTTACTCCTTTGCCACAGAAACTGAAAAACGTGCGCTATCATCGGGATAATCCGCTTCTTCATCCCAGAGTGAAGCAGGCGATTGCTGATGCTGAAAGCGGCTTGAACGGGCACGGGCGGCTGCTGATCCGACGCAGTGGAACGGAGCCGCTGATCAGGGTGATGGCGGAAGCGGAAGATGAAACCACCGTTATCCGTATCGTCGACGAATTGTGTGATGTTATTGCTGAGTCAGCAGAGTCTGAAACACAGGTGCAAATTTGATGAGGGGACGGGTTCTCTCAATTGCAGGCTCGGATTCTGGCGGAGGGGCCGGTATTCAGGCTGACATCAAGACCATTACCGCGTTGAATGGTTACGCTTTGACGGCGTTAACGGCATTGACAGCGCAGGACACTCAGAATGTCCATGCCGCGCTTCCGGTGCCTCCTGATTTTGTGGCTTTGCAGATCCGTTTTGCTCTGGCTGATCCGGGTGTCGATGTTATTAAAACCGGAATGCTGACAAATGCGGAGACTGTGCAGGCGGTACTGGATGAGATCAGGAACGCTGCCAGAGTAATTACTGGCGGGCTGCCTTTGGTGGTCGACCCTGTGATGATCGCAAAGGGGGGAGCATCACTGCTTGATTCTGAGGCAGTTGCGCTGGTACGCGACAGGCTGGTACCTGCGGCTTCTGTGCTGACCCCTAATCTGCCGGAAGCATCAGTCCTGACGGGATTATCCGTGACTGATGAAGCCAGCATGAAACAGGCCGGTCAGATTTTGCTTGAAAAAGGGGCCCGTGCGGTACTGATAAAAGGTGGTCATTTGCAGGGCCCGAGAATCATTGATCTGCTGATGACCCGGGATGGCGCCAAACGCTATGAGGCCCCCAGAATTGATACGAGGCATACGCATGGAACCGGCTGCACGCTGGCCAGCGCGATCGCAACCGGGCTGGCACAGGATATGACGCTGGAAGATGCCGTGACCCGCGCGATCAGCTATGTCCGGGCGGCCATGATCAGGGCACCCGGTTTTGGTGGCGGCCACGGTCCGTTGAACCATGCCATTACTGTCAATCGCCTGACACGCTGGAATTGAGAATCCGGCCCCTTTAAACGTTCCAGAAAGCGGCAGCATGGTCGGCAGCATGAACCCCGGTCACGCTCTGCACATATGGATCGCTTGCTGCCAACAATGGCTGGTCAACCGGTAATGCATGTCCAAGACCGGGAACAAGATGCAGTGATACCAGCGTTTCACCGTCTCGTTGCCAACTGATTCCCTCTGGCCTTGCAGCCTGCTGAGGTAACATCTCTGCCTGCATATCGTGCGAAAGACGATGCAGACTGAGAAACTGCCTTGCCAGCAATCCGGCATTCAACGGTGAGACTGCCCTGTCAGCAAGTCCGTGCCAGATGCTGACACGTGGCCAGCGCGTCACTGAGGATGGCGCAAGTGCCCGTGCGCAGACTTCAAGATACTCATGAGTGCAACTAGGCAGCCCTTTTTTCATCAGCGCCAGAGCGCCAGCAGGTGTGTTCACGACATTGGTGGGCAGTCCGGCAAACAGCATCCCGCGTGCAAACACATCCGGATATGTTGCCAGCATGGAAGCAGCCATGGCCGCGCCTGCAGATAATCCTGCGATATATATCCGGCGTGGATCAACCGGATACGTTGTGCAGGCGTGATGTATCATGGAGAGGATCGAGATGGCTTCCCTGCCGTTGCTGCCAATATCTTCAGGCCGGAACCAGTGGAAGCATCCGGCCGGATGATTGGCTCTGGACTGGACAGGTAAAATAAGGGGCGCATTGAGCCGTTCTGCCAGCGCGATCCAGCCGGATGCGGCGGCAAATGCCTCGGCATTCTGCCCGCATCCATGCAGCAGAATCAGAAGCGGGCAGGGCGTCTTATCCTGTCGAGAGGACGGGGGATAGACCAGCATGTTGAGTCGGCCCGGGTCAGGACCGAAATGATCGATCCTGACTGGCTTCTTTTCCAGCCAGGCTGCTTGCTGGATGAGTGGAGAAGGAACTGCCTTTTGTAAGAGTTCAGCTGTATGACGCGCTGTCCGCAGCCATGATCGAACCAGTTTCATGTGTCAGGAACAGGCGTGGGTCGATCAGATTTTGTCACTGCGCCGGAAGTTGTTTCCAGTAGGATTTGAAAAATCCTCTGCTGTCCAGCTTGGCCTCATGCGGAGAACGCAGCGGCTCTTTTCCTTTGCAGGACCAGGTGAAGGGAGAATTGTGGCCAATGACATACATAGGGACGAAATCCGTATCCGGATGTCCCTGGCACCATTCCGTAATAGGACCGGGTGTGCCGAGGCTGACATCCGCCTTTCCGCAGGGCAGATTGGCCCCCGGGCTGCATATCCATACGGCATGATCCATGCAGCGCCATTGCAGCATGGAAGAGGCTTGCGGTTTCAGATTGAACAGGACATCCCCCTTGTTATGGAGCGAAGGTGGGATCGGACGTACTGTATCATTGGTGCCGATGGATTTGCAGTATGCCACCGGATCCTGAATGCTATCCGCCGCCCTGGCCATGCTGGAAACCAGTGTCAGAAGGCTGATGGCTGCAAGGGAAGATTTTAAAAGGACCATTACACTGTCTGCTTTTTGATCGGGGCGACGAATTGAGGCTCCGTGTCCCACGGAAACAGGATCCATGTATCCTGGGACACTTCAGTCACGAATGTATCAATGTCGTCTTTACCGTCAGGCTTGGCATAAAGACAGGCGAAATGTGCCTTTGGCAACAATGTCCGGACTGCCCGCAATGTGGTGCCGGTGTCCACCAGATCATCGATCACCAGAAAACCGGTCCCATCACCGGCTGCGTCAGGCATCTTGGTCACCACCGGCAGACCGCGCGCCTCGTCTTCATAGGTCATCACCGACACACTTTCGACCAGGCGGCATTCCAGTTCCCGGGCAATGATGGCAGCCGGGATCAGGCCGCCGCGTGTGACGGCGACGATCCCCTGCCATGGCTGCTCGATCAGCCGCCAGGCCAGTGCCTTGGCATCCCGGTGAAGCTGGTCCCATGTAACTGTGTAGTAGCGTTCGGCCATCAGATGATCCGTGTTTCAAATGCCACGGTTCTGTCCGGGCTGAGCGATTTTGGCGGTGCCCACAGATGCAGACAAGCCCTGAACGAACCTGCCTGCCGGGAGCATTGCCATCCATTATACAGGGCGGCACAATTCCGGCATGCGCGATTTTCATTTTCCAGGCCGCAGTCCGGCCATTGGCGGCGAAGGAATGGCCGCAACCTCCATGCCCGCTGCGACTCTTGCGGCGCTGGACGTGCTGAAAAGCGGCGGGAACGCAATGGATGCCGCGATTGCAGCGGTCGCCGTTTTAAGCGTGATAGAGCCGCAGGCCACTGGAATCGGTGGAGACTGCTTCTGCCTGTATGCACCTGCCAGTGGTGGGGTGCATGCGCTGAACGGCTCCGGTCGCTCCCCGGCCGCCCTGACGCTGGAGGTGCTGGAAAAACAGGGCATCACCGCGCTGGAGCCAACCTCCGCACATGCCGTGACCATTCCTGGTGCCGTGGCAGCGTGGGAGGCTCTGCTCACAAGATTTGGCACGAAAGGGCTGGATACGCTGTTGCAGCCCGCTATCGCGTTGGCTGAGCAGGGCATGCGGGTTCATGCCCGTGTAGCGCTCGACTGGAGCCGGAACGAGGACAAGCTGCGTCATACAGGGGCCAGTGCCTTCCTGCCGGACGGCCATGCACCGTCCATGGGCGATCTGTTCCGTCAGCCCGCTCTGGCAGAAACGCTGCGGGTGATCGCAAAGCAGGGCGCGCGCGGATTTTATGAAGGTGCGGTTGCTGCCGATATGGTGACCACCTTGCGGGCCAAAGGCGGCCTGCATACCGAGGAGGATTTCGCGGCTGGGCTGACCGCACCGGAATTCGTAACCCCGATCCATCGGGCGTGGAAAAACTATGAGGTCTGGCAATGTCCGCCGAACGGATCGGGCCTGCTGGTGCTGATGATGCTGGGAATTCTGGAGGGGTTTGAGCATCCGCCAGAAGGCCCATTGAGCGCGTTACGGTTACACCGGCATGCCGAGGCAGCGCGGATGGTCTATCGCGACCGGGATGCGTTTCTGGCTGATCCCGCGCAGGTTGCCGTGCCGGTGGAGCGGCTGTTGAGCGATTCTTATCTTGCTGCGCTCCGTGACCTGATTGATGACCGGAAGGCAACGACAACCCTGCCGGCCGCAGGTGAAACACTGCTGCCGCGTCATCGGGACACGGTGTATCTGTCCGTGGTTGACCGCTACGGCAATGCGTGCAGCCTGATAAACTCTTTGTTCAACGATTTTGGCTCCGGCATTCTGGCCGGGCAGAGTGGTGTATTGCTACAAAATCGTGGGCTTGGATTCCGGCTGGAGCGAGGACATCCGAACTGTGTCGGTCCGCGCAAACGACCCATGCACACGATCATTCCGGGGATGCTGATGAAAGATGGTCAGGCTGTCATGCCCTATGGCGTGATGGGCGGCCATTTCCAGCCGATGGGGCAGACCCTGTTTCTGACCAATATGCTGGAATTCGGGATGGATGTGCAGCAGGCGCTGGATTGCCCCCGTTTGTTTCCGTTCCGGGGCAAGCTGGAAATCGAACGCGGTATTCCGGTCGAGGCACGCGCAGCTCTGACCGCACTGGGTCACGATCTGGAGGAAATCGAGTTTCCGCATGGTGGCGGACAGGGCATCTGGATCGACAGACAGCGCGGTGTTCTGCTGGGTGGATCAGACCCACGCAAGGATGGGTTGGCGATGGGCTACTGAGTGGCTTTCGCCAGCGGAAACCTTGCCAGCACCGAAAAATTCCGGTCCGGAGCCTCCTGCCGATAAACACAAAGCGCATCGACCAGACGTATGTCGGCCAATGCGGCGGAGAAATGCTTCTCTGCCGCAGACTGGATCGCCGGAATGGCAGACGCAGGCAGTTTTTCACTGAGTGTCATGTGAAAACGCCACTCATCCAGCACATCAGGATAGCCCCATTGCCGGAGCATGGCTTCTCTGGCTGGTGAGAGCGGCAATTGCCTGCGTCTGGCAAGTTCTTCATCTGTTGGTGGCGCCCGGAATGGATCGAGCGCGATGACACAGCGATCGCACAGCGCCCGTAATGCGGATGATGCACTCTGTTCGGTCAGGGCCAGAAAACCCTGCAATGTGGTAACGCTTAGCGCTGGCATCGGGAAAACAGGAATCATGCCTGCAAGTGCTTCTACCGCTGCCAGAAACTCCTTTTCATCATATCCGGCATTCAGCCTGACAGGAGGCTTCAAGGTCGCATGGAAACCATAACGACGCGGGGAGGCCGTCAGGGCGGCCCATTCCGCGGATGACCAGCCGGGCAGGGCAGGCTGAAGCAGAGTCTCATCTGTGAGCGGATCACGACCCAGCCAGCCGCATCCTGCCTGCCATAGCGGATCGGCGGGATCTGGAGCGTAGTAAATCGCGTATCGCGCTACGCTGGCAGCAGGGAGGGTGGTTATCACGCGACGCGTTTGCCCTGACGCCATACGGCCCGCACCACCGGTATCCCCAGATGTACGTGGACCCTCACCAGATCGGCCCGAAGCCCCGGGGCGATTCTTCCACGATCGTGCAGTCCTGTCATGATGGCAGGGGCTTCGGTGACAAGCCGGATGGCGGCGGGAAGATCAAGGGATGCAATGGATGCCGCCATAAAGGCTGCTTCCAGCATCGCAAAAGGCACGTAATCGGAGGCCAGTGCGTCGATCAGCCCGTTCTGAAGCAGTGTGGCGACGGAGACGTTACCGGAATGCGATCCGCCCCGCACGACATTGGGGGCGCCGCCGATAATCGTCATCCCGGCGGCACGGGCGGCCTGTGCCGCCACCAGACTGACCGGGAACTCGCTGATTTTGACACCATCGGCCGCGTTTTCAGCAATTTCCTCTTCGGTGCGGTCGTCATGGCTGGCGAGGGCTACCCCCCGTGGCCGCAGCAGATCGAGAATCGCATCACGATTCGGCCTCCGCAATGTGCTGCGTCTGGCCTGTGCCCGTTCGATCTGGTTTTCAGTTTCCTCGACGGAATATCCATCGCTATGCAGGAGTGCCCGGTAGCGGGTCAGGTCAGAATATTGGCCATGACCGGGAACATGATCCATCAGGCTGGCCAGCTTCAGCCTGGGATGATCAGCCAGTGGCCTCAGCATATCCAGCGTATCGGGAGCAGGCATCTCACAGCGCAGATGAAGAAAATGCTCCGCCTTGAGCATGTTACCGGCGGCAAGGGTATCGAGATCCTTCACACCATCCTGACAGGTGCGCATCCTGTCTTCCTCGAAGCCCAGATTTCCAAGGCAAAGACTATCGAACACGGTGGTGATACCGGCGGCGATACATTGCGCATCATGAGCCAGAAACGCCGACAGGGATGGAAAACGGGCATTTTGCCGCGGCAGAACCTGCCGTTCCAGATTATCGGTATGCAGGTCGATCAGGCCGGGAATCAGCAGATCGCCTCCCATATCTTCTCCTTCTTTTCCGAAGGAGGAATCGGAGCCGATGGAAGAAATGAGACCATCTGCAATGGTGATGGAGGTCTCCACGACGTGATCAGGGAGCACGATCCGGGCATTGGTCAGCACAAGGGAATGCATCCATCATAGGTGCACCAGAATCCCTGTATCCGCCAAGATCAAGAATCACGGGAAATAATAAATCCTCGTCCATCGTAAGGATTTATCAGCGTGCAGACCAATTTTCAGGGGGATTAAAATACTGGCTCCCGGAGTAGGACTCGAACCTACGACCCAGCGGTTAACAGCCGCTTGCTCTACCAACTGAGCTATCCGGGAACAGCGTGGCGGTCATATAGCCGGGTCGATCCGGCTTGCAAAGCCCTTTCCGGAAAAAATATGACATTCCGGTTTTGACGGGGACGGGCTGGCGAAAAGGAAGCAATACCGGTATTGTCCGCCTGCCCGTATGGTTCAGGTGATCAAGTCTGTGGTTTCGGATCGATGGTCCGGACAGGCAGATCGCGGCAGGGGCGAGAGTGGCGGAACGGTAGACGCAGTCGACTCAAAATCGACCGCCGCAAGGCATGGGGGTTCGAATCCCCCCTCTCGCACCAATATCCCGACCAAAACCTTCCAGCATGGCAGGGAGCCTACAGCATGCGGCATTTTATCAGCGACATGCGCTTTTTCATGGATCGTATCCATCTGCCACAGGCCATTATTCTGGCCATTGTTGCCGTCTGTGCTGCGATCTCGATCATAACGGCTTCTCTGGGTGGCCCCATCTGGATTGTAACGTTGTTTGGCGTGCCGTGTCCGTTTCTTTTTTTTGCTGTCATCGCAATGATCGTTTGACCGGTGCTGAGCGGTTTATGGCCCGTATTGTCTATGTGAATGGTTGCTATCAGCCGCTTCGGCAGGCGGCGGTCGCTGTTGAGGATCGCGGCCTGCAATTCGGCGATTCGGTATATGAGGTTATCTACGTCGCCCATGGGCGGCTGATGGATGTGGCGCCGCACCTGGCGCGTCTGCGCCGTTCCCTTCAGGCGTTGCGCCTGCCGTTTGCTTTTTATGAAACAGCCCTGATCGCAGTGCTGACTGAAGTTGTCAGGCGTAACCGGCTGCGTTTCGGATTGCTCTATATCCAGGTTACCCGGGGACATGCACCAAGGGCGCATGCGTTTCCTGACAACGTGACACGGCCCACGGTGATCGTGACGGCCCGATCAGTGGTACCCTGTCCGGTCAATGCTGAAGGCTGGGGTATTTCCGCCATCACTCTGCCGGATGATCGCTGGGCGCGGTGTGATATCAAGACCACCAATCTCCTTCCGAATGTTCTGGCGCGGCAGAAGGCGAGGGAACAAGACGCTGGAGAAGCGATTCTCTATGACAGGGAAGGAAACGTGACCGAGGGAGCCGCCACCACCGTATGGGCAGTTGGTGTGGATGGCGTGCTGAGGACACGAAATCTGGACTATTCCGTGCTTCCCGGCTGCACGCGGGAGGTTCTGACAACAGAGATTCTCCCGGCTCTCGGCGGGTTTTCCGTGCGGGAAGAGCCTATTGCGCTTGATGCGCTGAAAACCGCGCGGGAGATTTTTCTAACCAGCGCGACGAGCTTCGTGAAACCGGTGCTGCGGCTGGATGGTTTGGCGGTCGGCGATGGAACGCCAGGCCCTGTTGCACGCCATCTGCTGCATCATCTGTCGCTTCATTTTGACAAACAGGTACCATGACCGACGATCGACCGGATGCCATCCTGTGGGACTGGGACAACACTCTGATCGACGGCTGGGCTGCGATCACCGCTGCCCTGAACGCTGTGTTCCGTCACTTCGGACGTCCCGTCTGGACAGTGATGGAGACGAAAGCGCAAGTGCGTGGTTCAGCCCGTGATACCTTCCCCACTATGTTCGGAGTGCGATGGGAGGAGGCGCGGGATATTTTCTATGGTACACTGTCGGCCAGTCACCTCGATCATCTGAAGCCCATGCCGGGGGCCGAGGCCATGCTGCGTGCAGCCTCCCTCTGGCCGCAGGCGGTGGTATCAAACAAGGCGGGCGATTTTCTACGGCGGGAAGTAGCCTATATCGGATGGGAGCCTTTTTTCGGTGCCGTGATCGGTGCCGGAGATGCAGCGGCGGACAAGCCTGCTGCGGCCCCCATTCTGCTGGCGCTGGAGCGCATGCGCTATGACGGGGAACGCAGCAAGGTCTGGTATATCGGGGATACTGCGTTGGATATGCAGGCAGCACGTGCTGCCGGATGCACCGCCATTCTGCTGGGCGATGCCGCCCATGACGGGGGAATTGCCCGGGCTGCGTTTGATCATCATATTCAGGATGGGCATGCATTGGCTGCCATGCTCAATGTGTTACACGGCAGGCCCTGACCCAGCTTGCCAGCACTCCGGATGCCCCGCATAATCTTTCCCGGCCGGTGCGAAGCCGGATCGTTCCACGGGCGCCTTAAAACAACAAAAAAAGAAGGGAAAACATAGCCATGGCCAGTGAGAAGTCCCAGAACGTCCAGGATGTCTTTCTCAACCACGTTCGCAAGAGCAAGACACCGGTCACGGTGTTTCTGGTCAATGGGGTCAAGCTTCAGGGTATTATTACCTGGTTTGACAATTTCTCTGTTCTCTTACGCCGTGACGGGCACACCCAGCTTGTCTATAAACACGCAATCAGCACCGTGATGCCTGGTGCACCCATTCAGTTGTTCGACGCGACCAAGCCGGAAGGTGGTGTGGGCCGTGATACGGCTGCCTATTCCGACGAATAGAATGTCGCGCCAGAGGATATGGCGATTCAGGATTTTTCTTCGACTGACCGTTCCCCCAGTTCCGTCTCTTCCGGTCCGGCAAGGGCAGCGGTCATCCTGCCATGGGAAAAGCCCGAGCGCGGGGATAAGGTAGAACGGCTTGATGCCGGTCGGGCCGCCGAGGCGCGGTTGGCCGAGGCGGTGGGGCTTGCAGCCTCTATCGGCCTTGTAGTGGTGCATAGCGGTGTTCTGCCGTTGCGTACCCGTCGGCCTTCGACTCTGCTGGGCGAGGGACAGGTACAACTGACCGGGCAGGCGCTGGCAGGTCAGAATATTACAGTTGTTATCGTGGATGCAGCGCTGACCCCGGTGCAGCAGCGCAATCTGGAACGGGCGTGGAACACCAAGGTCATCGATCGGACCGGTCTTATTCTGGATATTTTCGGTGAGCGTGCCGCTACACGCGAAGGCACGTTGCAGGTCGAACTGGCACATCTGGAGTATCAACGCTCCCGTCTGGTGCGCTCATGGACCCATCTGGAGCGGCAGCGCGGTGGATTTGGCTTCCTCGGCGGGCCCGGTGAAACCCAGATCGAGGCCGACCGTCGTCTGATTACCGACCGGATCGTGAAGCTGAAACGCGAACTGGAACAGGTGCGCCGGACCCGTGGCCTGCATCGCACGGCCCGTCAGCGCGTGCCATTTCCTGTGGTGGCACTGGTTGGCTACACCAATGCCGGTAAATCTACGTTGTTCAACGCCATGACCGGTTCCACTGTGCTGGCAAAAGATCAGCTTTTTGCCACGCTTGATCCTACCATGCGCGGATTGCGCCTGCGTTCGGGACGTCGGGTGATCCTGTCGGATACGGTCGGTTTCATCAGCGAGCTGCCCACCGAACTGATTGCCGCCTTCCGTGCCACATTGGAAGAAGTGGCGGAGGCTGATGTCATCCTGCATGTCAGGGACGTTTCACACCCGGATACGGCTGCACAGCGTCATGATGTCCAGCTGGTTCTTGATGGAATGGTGCGTGATCAT
This sequence comes from Granulibacter bethesdensis, assembly GCF_001889545.1. Taxonomy (NCBI): domain Bacteria; kingdom Pseudomonadati; phylum Pseudomonadota; class Alphaproteobacteria; order Acetobacterales; family Acetobacteraceae; genus Granulibacter; species Granulibacter bethesdensis. The sequence continues at coordinate 1,271,919 of NZ_CP018194.1, forward strand.
GATCTGGATGCCGACTGGCGTGGCCGGATGATCGAGGTGTTGAACAAGGCTGATCTGCTCGGCGGCGTCGAGCATGTCAGCGTGGCACCGGGTAGTGTAGCTGTCTCTGCCATAACCGGTGCCGGGCTGGATGAGTTGCAGGCCGCGATTGATGCCAGAATCGCCGCCAGCCTTACGATTGTGCATTACTCTGTCCCGGCCGCGGATGGCGCGGCCATGGCATGGCTGCATGAGCATGGAGAAGTTCTGGACCGTCAGGATGGTGCGGAGAATGGCGTGATCGCAATTACCGTCCGTTTGCGCCCGGCTGATCAGGCCCGTTTTGAACGTCTTCATAAAGCGCATCCCGTAGCCGACAAGCAGGATGCTTCAAGCCAATGACCCGCCTGACCGTCGCGCAGATCGAAACTGTCGCCGGTATTCTGGCCGAGGCTTCAGTTCGGGAGATTATGCCCCGGTTCCGTCGGCTGTCAGAAGAGTCAGTGCGGATGAAAACCGGCCCACTCGATCTCGTGACTGATGCGGATGAGGCAGCGGAGCAATGGATTACGCAGGCACTTCTGCAACAGTTTCCATCCGCCCTTGTGGTCGGGGAAGAAGCCGCCACCAAAACGCCATCCCTGCTGGATGCGCTGGGGGATGCTGATCTGGCTTTCGTGGTGGATCCTGTAGACGGCACTTCAAATTTTGCGGCGGGTCTGACGCTGTTCGGATGCATGGCGGCGGTGCTGAGCCGGGGTGAGATCATCGCCACGATCATTCATGACCCTGTTGGCTGTGATACCGCCTTTGCTCTTCGTGGAGAGGGGGCCTGGATCAGCTTTCCGGATGGCATGCGTCAGGATCTTCGGGTTGCGGCTTCGGTGCCGGTTGCCGCCATGACCGGTGCAGCATCATGGCGCTTTCTGGCTGAACCACTGCGCAGTTCCGTCTGTGAGGGCATGGCGCAGGTTGCGCAAAGCTTCGATTTTCGTTGTGCAGCGCATGAATACCGGATGCTGGCAGGTGGCTACTGCCATTTTTTATTGTTCAACCGCCTGATGCCGTGGGATCATGCCCCTGGTGTCTTGCTGCATCAGGAAGCCGGTGGATATTCCGCGCAGTTCGATGGTCGGCCTTACAGCCCGCTACGGCATGGGGGCGGGTTGCTTTGTACTCCTGATGCCGAAAGCTGGCATCTTCTGGCGCAGGCATTGCTGGGTCAGGGCTGAGACGTTTCGCGTTCCCGGCTTTTGACTGCCTGCCACTCTGCCTCCATGGCATCCAGCCCGGCATCGGCGGGAGCCAACCCTTTTTCGGCAAGAGATGCTTCCACTGCGTTGAAGCGACGCTCGAATTTTGTATTGGCAGCCCGCAGGACGCTTTCAGGGTCCAGGCGCAGCTTGCGGGCGAGATTGGCCATGACGAACATCATGTCACCCAGCTCATCCGCCAGCCGTTCAGGATCGGCCGAGGGTAATTCGGCACGCAATTCCGCCGTTTCCTCGGCCAGTTTTTCCAGCACGGCATTGGCATCAGGCCAGTCAAAGCCGACCCGTGCCGCCCTTGCCGTGAGCTTTGCGGCTCGGCTGAGGGCGGGCAAGGTGGTCGATACACCCGCCAGGACACCTGTTTCCGCTTTGGCCACGCGTTCCGCCTGCTTTCGGGCTTCCCATGCTGCCGTTCCGTGGGCGGATGTGGCAGGGTCGCAATCCTCCGGTGCGAACACATGAGGGTGGCGGCGGATCATCTTGTCAGTGATGCCCTGAGTGACAGAAGCGAAGTCAAAACTGCCTTCCTCGGATGCGATCTGGGCATGGTAGACAACCTGAAGCAGCAGATCCCCCAGCTCATCCTGAAGTGCAGCGCGGTCACCACGGCTGATGGCATCTGCCACCTCATAGGCTTCCTCAATCGTGTAAGGTGCGATGGTAGCGAAGCTCTGCTGGATATCCCATGGACAGCCGCCATCAGGATCGCGGAGGCGACGCATGACGTTTAAAAGGGAGAGAATCGCGACAGCCGGATCAGTGTTCGACACGTAATAACGCCAGAAAAACTTCGATCATGATCAGCAGGATGACGGCAACTTCCAGCATTTGTCCACGGCTGCCGGCGGCTTCTTCATACAGGGCCGAATATGTATCCCGCACGATGTCCAGCTTGCGATCCACGGCAGCACTGACAGCCTTGACGCGGAAAAGATCAAGGGCCGCCCCATAAATACGAGCCAGATAGACATCTTCCGTCACCTGAAGCGCATTATCGACCCGCTCGGTCAGCTCCGTCACCTCTGCCACCAGCGTATGGAAGCGCCGGGCCAGTGTTGCAAAACGGCGGGGCGCGTAGATATCGAACCGCTTCCGGGCCGCTTCCACCATATTGTACATACGGGGAAGTTCGGCATCGAGCAGTTCGTCATAGAACCGCATCTCCAGAAGCTGGGCATTGGCGACTTCCAGCACATCCAGAATATCGCTGTCGCCCCGGGCATCGATAATGAAGGCGCGGTCCCAGGTCAGGATAACCAGATCATCTTCATAATAGGAAAAACGCTGGCGCAGCAGATCACGCCGCGCCTGTTGCGATAGAGGTCGGGTTTCGCCGGAAAGCAGGGCGGCGATGTCAATTTTTGTATCCAGCGCTTCAATACTGATCGGTTCATTGAAATGGCGGACAAAAGCGATCTGGTAATCTTCCTGTAAAGAGCCATCAGTAGGTTTTTTCCAGCACGGCAGAAGGGTTTGGCGCAGGGTAGACAGGATATCGCGCCAGACCGTCGCTGTTTCCTCATTATCTAGAACCGTAAATATGCCGTCATGGAGCGTCACGAAATCCTGCCAGAGCATATCCGTGACAGGTCGCCGTATTTCAATGGCGACAGCGCCAAAGTCATACAACCGGACGGCGACTGCAACTTCATGCGTTGACAGACCGAGAATCAGATGTCGTGTGCCAAGATCAATGGTCAGCGGAGGATTGCCGAAAGATACCGCTTTGGGAGATGTCGTGCTGAGACTGGCGCGGGCAGGGCGTGCCCTTTCATCTGACTGTCGTTGAAGCCAGAGTCGTTCTGCCTCTTTCAGATCCATTTCATAGGCGACGTCGACAAGACGCAAGGCGATAATATCGCCCGTTACTGTCAGCCCGAAGGAAGCGGAGACCGGGGGGGCAGCCGGAAAAAGCATTACAGAGTCTGAAGGCGACATGATGGCTGGCACGCAGTGAAATCCGGTACTGTCACAGAGCAGCACATATTATTGTGGACCTGTAACAGGTCATCAATCAAGTATGCTTCATGTGACAGTTCCGGATCAAACGGCGAATGACTGCTCAATCCAGCCCCTGTGCCTTTCCGGCGTCGCGCTGGTTGGGGTCTTTACCTTCCAGACGCAGCAGAAAGCGATAATAGCGTTCCATCACCACATCTTCACTGGTGCCGCTGACGGCTGCGGCTGTTGCCAGCAAGGCAGCGATCAGATCGTTTGTCTGTGGAGTCATGGCGGCACCTTTTTTGCTGTTTTGTTCTTTGCAAAATGGACAACAGATACCGGAACTGCAACTAAATAAGGTTGAATTTATTTTTAATATGTAAAAATGATCGCTCGTTCTATTTGTCGTGTGTGCGCTCTGCGCGTTCCCAGAATGCTTTCATCGGGCCGGTATCTGGATCGTGTCCTGTGACACGTTGGGCAAAGCGCAGATAACGCTCTATCACCAGTTCTTCACTGGCCTGCCCGATCGTCGCAGCAACGGTCAGCAGCGCGGCCGTCACGTTTTTATCATCGCTATCCATGTCAATTCCCTGATCTATCGTCGCCTGACTGTGTGCCAGATCAGGGGACAAATGCAACCAGCTACTGCACCGCAGCCTTGCTTTTAGTTGTCAGATCAGGGGGCCCGCTGTGCAGCACGGGATAAGGGGTACCGCTGAGCTTGTGAAAGCAGGCTGCAATGGCCACAAGGGCGCACGAGCCGGTCAGAACGGGTACAAATGCAAAGCTCATATCCGGATTGAGAGCGAAGATAACAAGCGGATTGGCCCCGGCTGGCGGGTGGGTAATACGCAGAACGGTCATCAGGGCGATGGCCAGACCGACCCCAAGGGCCGCGGCCCACCATGTATTCGGTAGAATAGTCAGAAGCGCCAGACCAGCCACTGTGGACACAAGATGACCACCGATGACGTTGACAGGCTGGGATAACGGACTGTGGGGTACCGAAAACAGTAAAACGCTGCTGGCTCCGAAGGGTGCGATCAGCATCGGTAGTTCGGAATAGGCTGCGGCTGCTCCTATTGAGCCGACTCCAAGCAATCCTCCAAGGCCCGCCAGAATCGCGGTGCGGGCAGGCTGGGAGGGTTGATGACGAATGAGAAAACGACGCATGCCTTAGAACACCCTGCAAAAGTGAATATTTTTAGTGCAAAGTATGTACATCTTTATAGCAGGGTGACCGATTTATATCAAATGTCGGAATCGCCGTGATGACGGGCTGGGTTCAGGCCGGAATGATCAGGTCAATGGGCCGCATATCGCTGGCGATGACGCTCCAGCGTTTTTCTGACCCGTTCAAGGGCCTGTAAGACTTCCTCCTGAAAATCAGTCTCCTGAAAATGGTGGATGTCGCTATGCGCAGCACAGACAACAGGTGTATCCCGCCACTGCCGTGCGAGACCGGAGGCCCAGCGTGTATAGTGGTCAGCGGCATCGGCGTTTTTCTGCAGGGCTTTCCCCAGCAAAGGATGAAAAGTCAGGTGGGGGGATGGCAGAAACGGCCTGACGATAGAAGGGATTTTCAGAACATTCAGAGTATCATCAACATGCACGATGCCGCTGGCGCCATGCCGTACCAGCACAGAAGCCGTATGGACCCTTGGGTTGGATGAAATAAAATCGATTCCTTCCGGCACTGAGAATTCGAGATCATCGGCAAAAAGGTTCTGTACTTCCCTGTCTTCAATCAACCCGGTTTCCCAGTTAAGATCTGGCCAGATTTCCCGGTGCCGCCTTGTCCCATACAGGCGGGCATGGGGAAAAAGCCGATGGATGGAAGCACAATGGAGTGTGTGGAAAGGATGAACATTGATGATGGCATCAATAGCTTGCCCATTATCTGTCATCCCGGACAGAGCTGCATGATCCTCACCGGTGATAGTGTAGCTGTCGATCAGGAGGAAGCGTCCGCTCTTTCTGCGGATCACCGACATATGGGTGCCTACATCGTATAAACCAGCCAGTTTGAAGCTGCCCCTCACAGTCCAGAAGTCACAGCTTATCTGCTTCATGGATGAATGCCGCCCTGATGGTGAATGGGCCAGAACCGGCCAAAACAGTTCATAATCTGAAAAGTTGCATGAGAAATTTTATTCTTATGCAGGAAACTAAACCTGGTTGTTATAAGGAAAATAAACCTAAATTATCCTATGATAAATATTTTGAATCTTAATTAATATAAGTCATGAATATCTTTCTCATCTTGTGCAGAAAGACGGTAGCTTATTAAACCAGTGGCAGAAGGATTTTACGTGAAACAGTCACTCCCTGCCTATCTGATAGATTATTTTCAGCACTCCCGTGTGGCGCTGGCTTTGGCGGCCCCTGACGGGAATCATGACCTTCTGTGGGTCAACGGGCCGTTCAGAGCATTAACGGGGTATTCTTCGACCGAAGTAATTGGCAAGAATTGCCGCTTTTTGCAGGGTGATGCTGACAATGAAGCTGCAAGAACAAAAATAAGACAGTTTCTGCAGAACCAGGGTCAGACCAGCGTAAGAACGCCAGTCATTAACTTCCGCAAGGACAAGGTTCCGTTCGTTAATCTGCTCTATCTATCCCGCCTTCAAGGGGCGGACGGAATAACTAAATACATTTTTGCATCCCAGTTTGATGTCAGTCGTTCTTACCCTGATCTTCTTATCAACTATGACAGGGAACTGGCAGCCACACTTGGTGGTTTACGCTCCATTGCAAAAGATGGAGGCATCGTGGTTCAAGGGACAGTGCTGACGATCGCCAATACCTCGGCGCTCGTTGCTCAGGCCAGGATGACGCTAGCGGAGCTGGAAAACGTACCAGATGCATGACAATTCTCTGGCGGCCGACAGAAAAGAGAACAAAAATCAGGCTGCCTCTTTTCCAGTGGTCGGAATAGGCGCATCAGCAGGGGGGCTGGAAGCCCTGCGTGACATGCTTTCCACTGCCACGCTTCCTACTGGGATGTCCTATGTTGTCATCCAGCATCTGGACCCCAACCACGAAAGCATGTTGGCTCAGCTTCTGGATCGCAACACTGCCCTGAAGGTGATCCAGTGTGAAGGCGGAGAGAAAATAGAGACGGATATTGTCTATATCATTCCTCCAGGTCATGGGCTTGTCATCCGTAGCGGTGTTCTGGAACTGATCCAATTTCAGCAGCCGCGTGGATTGCGTCGTCCAATCGATGATTTTTTCCTGTCTCTTGCCAGTGATCAGCAGGCAAATGCTGTCTGTGTCATCCTGTCCGGCACGGGAGGAGATGGTACCACCGGGTTGCGGGCAATCAAGGAAAATGGCGGAATCTGCGTTGTGCAGCAGCCTGAGACCGCCCGCTATGATGGTATGCCCCTTTCAGCAGTCGGAACGGGCCTTGTCGATTTCATATGCCCCGCCTGCGAAATCCTGAACTGTATAAAATCTTTCTTCAAGCGACGTATGACTGATCAGTTGGATGTTGAGACTGCGATCGTGGCTGATCACGTCGATGAATTATGTCGTGTGCTGCGTGCCAATACGGGGCATGATTTTGCAGGTTACAAGCGTTCAACTCTGATTCGCCGTGTTGAGCGGCGTATGCACGTTCTGGGGATCAACAGTGGCCGTGCTTATGTCAATCGGATCAGGGATGATTCCGTAGAACGCGAGGCATTGTTCCGTGATCTTCTGATTAATGTGACCCGTTTCTTTCGTGATCCGGAAGCATTTCTGGCACTGCGCAGCAAAGTGATCGAACCATTGCTGCGTGAACGTGCAGCTGATGAGGATATACGGATATGGATTCCCGGCTGCTCGAGCGGAGAAGAAGCCTACACGATTGCGATCCTGTGCGCAGAGGCAGCCCGAACCACTGGTCAGCCACTGGCCGTGCAGATTTTTGCCACGGACATAGATGAACAAATGTTGTCCATCGCTAGGGAAGGCTCATATCCGGCTTCGGCCTTGATAGATATTCCGGTGGACCTGAGAGAACGTTATACAGTTCCCCATGCCGAGCGGTTTTCAATTATCTCCCCGATCAGGGACATGATCCGTTTTTCCAATCACAGCCTCATAAAAGATCCACCTTTTTCAAGAATTGATCTGGTTTCCTGTCGCAATTTGCTGATTTATTTTGCTGACCGATTGCAGCAGACTGTCATTCCACTCCTGCATTATGCCATCCGCGCAGGTGGATATCTTTTTCTTGGCCCATCAGAAAGTGTCGGACGCTTTGAACATCTGTTCCCGACCATTGACCAGCATGCGCATATTTTTACTCGTCCCCCCGGGGCACCGAATTATCCGATTGATCTGCCTGTCAACCTGCGTCAGCGTTCTTCCATGAGGGAAAGAGGAGGTAAGGGAAATACCAGCGCACTCGGAAACGAAAGTGCAGCGATAAGACGCCTGGTGGAACGCTATGCGCCACCAAGCCTTGTGGTGGATCCCGATGGAGGCATTCTGGCAGCTTATGGTAAGCTGAGCCGGTATTTCGAATTTCCGGTGACCAGAACAGGCGGGAGCAGTGCACTCAATCTGGCCCGTCCCGGGTTGCGGGATGTCATGGGTGCGCTTTTGCGTCAGGGACGTGACCAAAAGCGGAACGTTGTCGTTCGTGACGTTGCTGTAGAAACTGATTTTGGTACGCAGCCTGTCGAAGTAACCTGCGATCCTTTAAGCGATGGATGTCTGCTGTTCGTTATCCGTGATAGTGGACCGTTCAAACCCCTCGAAGATTCCGAAGTTTATGAAATTCAGGTGGCCGACGATCATCGTGAAGCACTTGAAGATGAACTCCGCCTGACCCGGTATCGTCTGCGCTCTGTAGTGGAGGAGCTGGAGACCGCAAATGAGGAGCTTAAAAGCTCCAACGAAGAAATGATGTCAATGAATGAGGAGCTTCAGTCAACCAACGAGGAACTTGCAACCGTTAATGATGAGTTAAAAAGCAAGGTTCATCAGCTGACTGTCGCAAATTCTGATCTTCGTAACTTCTTTGAATCTACTGACCTTGCCGTGGTTGTGCTGGATGCAGACCTTAAAGTGCGCAGCTATACCGAGGCAGCCACCAGGATTTTTCCTTTGAAGCCTTCCGACCGTGGCCGCCCTTTGACGGATGTAACCAGCAGGCTTGCGACAATCGAATATTTCGAAGATGCGCGGGCTGTGGCCTGTGGCGCTGAATCTGTGCAGCGCCGGGTGACGACGCAGGATGGAAAGCGCATTTATTCCATGCGTGTTCTGCCATATAACACCCATAAAGGCACTGTGGATGGTGCTACTCTGGTGCTGACTGACATCACCGACGCCCTTGTGATGGAACGGCAGCTGGCTGCAGAGCGCGAGCGCCTGGATATCGCCATCAAGGCAGCAGGGATCGGTATATGGGAATATTGCCCGGAAACGGGTGAAACCGTGATCGATGAGGTTGAGCAGAAGCTGTTCGATATCGATGAGGAAGAGGGCAGACAAATCAGTTCCTTGCTGGAGCGTATCCATCCAGATGATATCAGAGGCGTTGAAACAGCGTTGCGAAGAGCTTCTGCCGGCAACTGTGATTATGAAGCAAGTTTCCGTATCAGGACCAAAGATGATACTGAACGCTGGATCAAGGGATTTGGCCGCATTGTCACCGGCAGTTCTCCCACGCGTCTGGTGGGTGTTTCTATTGATGTAACACCTGAGTACACGCTTGCTGAAACGCGCCACCTCATGCTGCGCGAGATGAATCATCGTGTCAAAAACCTGTTTGCCGTTATAGCTGGAATTGTAACGGCTGTTTCGCGCGGTCACGACAACGTTCAGACCTTTGCGCGTGATATACGTGATCGTATCGCATCCCTGGGCAACGCCCATTCACTGGCTGCATCAGGAGGGGAGCCAAAAGCGATTGACCTTCAGGAATTGGTGGAGGTGACGCTTGCGCCTTATCGTCATGACACAAAAATAGATATCCACGGCCCTTCCACGCAGATTGATCGATCTGCTCTCTCTTCCTTTGCCCTTATATTACATGAATGGGCTACGAATGCTGTGAAATACGGCGCTTTGGACGGAAAGGATGGCGCATCCCTAGTCGTTACATGGAAACGGTCTGAAGATGGTCTGCAACTTATATGGAATGAACAGCAGGTAAAACCGGTTATCGAACCTGAAAAAAGAGGGTTTGGATCCCTGTTGGTGGAGACCAGTGTGCGTCAGTTGCGTGGGCAGATAGAGAGGTCCATGAATGAGAGTAATCTGTTCATTACCCTTCAACTTCCTAATGGCGTATTAAGCAATGGCTAAGCTCGTTCTTCTGGCAGAAGACGAGTTGTTTATTGCTCTCGATCTTCAGATAATCCTTGAAGAAGCAGGTTGCACTATCATCGGACCTCTGGCGACACTGGATGAAACGCTCAGTGCGCTGGATGATTTGAAAGGCACAAAACTGACTGCTGCGCTTCTGGATGTCCGGCTCGCAGATAAGGATATATTTCCTGCGGCCGACTGGTTGCATCAAGCGGGTGTGCCGCTACTTTTTCATTCTGCTCATGCGGATGAGGACATCCTTCGTCAACGCTATCCAGAGGCTGCGATTTTTCCAAAGCCATGTGCCCTGGATGAGCTGTGTCACATTATTCGGCGTATAGTGGAATAGGAACCAATACAGCTGGATAACGCCTGAAAAGGCAAGGGGAGAGGATAACCTGTTACCTCTTCCAACAGAAAAAATCTTTTATACAAAATACAGTTGATTTCAAAGACAGTGCTTCAGAAAAAAGGTTTTTTTGAAAAGCAGGATTGTTTTTATCCTGCTTTTCTCAAGAAATTTTCAGTTCAGAAGTGAAGCACTCAAGCTGAATGCTTCTTCATGAATGCTGACGGATTCTGATGGACGACATCCTCCATCAGTCTCTTGCGGATGCTTTCCAACTTAATGCCATCGACCACACGGGTTGCACAGTAGCTGGCAGCGATAACGCCATTCCGTTTCCTGACATGCTTTTGGGTTTGGAATGTTCTCTCACAAGTATAGCTGTATGCATTGTGGAACATGTTCCGGTTGTTGTCCTCCACATAGGTTTCGGAGGCAGCACCCTCGGCCAACACCACATCATGCGTATCCAGCTCGATATGCACGTAGCTCAATGTCTCCACATGCTGTTCCTGAATGATGGAAACACCATTCACCAGACGACCGGCCGGAACCAGAACACCATCAATGAACATTGCATGCAGCGGGGATACCAGCAGATCACGCTTCGGCAGAACCCCATCCAGAGCCCCCTGACGGATACGAACCGGCAGCACATCACGACGATCCTGAATGAAGCGACCGTTGTAGCTCCGGCGCCCAAGCCAGCGGATCGGACGAACCTCCCCAGCCGCCGTGATCACGTTATCCCCGATTTCCAGATCCTCAACAGGAACCTCACCACGATCGGTCAGGATCAGCGTGCCATGCACATAGCAGGGCGTGCCGTCATCATAGATCGTCACGCCGTTGCCGCTGGACGCCTGACGCATCTTGTAGTTCTGATCATGCGCGTTGGGATCAAGCTTGATCGAGTAATACTGGGTCTTCGTCCCGTCACTAGCCACATGAGACAGTATCAGGAGGACATTCCCGCCACTACTCACCACATCCACCACATCGGAAGCCTGATAGGCCAATCCGGTCAGGGTGATGGATTCACCGTTGCCAAAATCGGAAACGGTTGCAGCCAATGCCGTGCCCGGCGTGCTGATGATGATATTCCCGGACCCAACACCGCCAGAGCTGGTTCCAGCCATAGTGATGGTGTTGGAGGCAGCAAGTGCCTGCGAGATCGTCAGTGTCCCGGTCGCCTGCATCAGGATATTGGTGTTGGTCAGCGTATCGGCCAACACCCATCCATTACCCTGCACGTTGATGGTCTGGAAGCCGGTATATTGTGTTCCAAACCCACTCAGCGTGGTGCCAGCACCGTCCAACTCAAGCACGTTGCCAGTGCCGGCAGCCGTCACCTGGCCAACGATCGTGCTGCCACTGCCGATTACCAGACGGCTGTTGCCAGCACCGAAGTTGATCGCAGTTCTGGCTGTGCCCTGGGTCAGAATGGATCCGGAATTGGTAATGGTGCCGCCACCCCCCAGAATGATAGCTTGACTGAGAGCGCCAACTGCACTGATTGTACCAGTATTATTGATACTACCAGCCCCACTCATGCTGATACCGGTTGACTGACCACTCCCCACTCGGATCAGTGAAGAGTTAGTAATTGTGCCGGCTGCCATTGAAATGCCGGTATTGTTTCCCCCTGCAACAGAGATAGTTCCGGAATTCAAAATTGTTCCACCATTACCCATGGTAAGGCCGGTGGCTGCAGAACCTGTCTGTATAATTTGTCCGATATTTGTGAGTGTAGAGCTGGCAGAAAGAGAAATGAGTGCCGTACCGGATTGTCCACCTTGAATGGTGCCGTTGTTGATAATGGCGGCAGATGTTCCTGTGCCGAAAATAGCGGACGATAGCGCGGCATTGGATAAAACGGCTGTTGCCGTATTGGTCATTACCGAGTTGGCAGCCAAGGTCATGGCACCGGAGAAAGTGCCAGCGTTGATTACTGTTCCTCTGTTAGTAAAATTGTTTCCGGCAATAATTGTATTGGTGCCCGAGAGGATCCAGTTAGCCCCGCCATCCACAACGGCATTCTGGAAACCAACGTAATTTGTACCAATTCCGGTGATGGTCCCGGCTGCTGTTGCGGACAACAGCTCCAGCGTATTGGTTCCGGCGGCATTGGCAACAGCCGTTCCTGTAATGCGGGATGTAATGCCCAGCTGCAGAGTGTTTGCGCCTGTCCCAGCCATATAGATGGCTGCACCGACGCCATTCACTGTGTTGGCGGCTGTGGCGGCTGCCGAGATGGTGCCGAAATTGGTAATCGTGCCGCCCACGTTCAGGACAATACCGATGCCCTGCGTGCCTGTTGCGGAAATAAGCCCGGTGTTCTGGATTGATCCACCGCGTGCAAGGCGGACAGCAGCGATATCTCCGGAGCTTGCGCCCGTGCCTGCTTGCAGAATGGTGCCGGAGTTGTTCAGTAAATCTGAAGAATTTCCTGACAATATAACGGCATGGCCAAATGTATTGGTGGTTGACGCGGTGATATTGCCTTGATTGACGAGTGTAGCTGGAGCAGTGGAGCTGGTGCTGGTAAGGATGACGCCGAACTGACTACCGCTAATAGTGCCGCCGGCCTGATTGGTGATTGTACCACCCGCACCGCCTGAAATCGCCCCTGTACTTGCACTGCCACCGGATATAATGCCGGCATTAATAAGGCTCAGGAAGCTGCCAGCCGTAATACCATAGGCTGTTCCAGATATGGTGCCACCGGCCTGATTGCTGACATATCCTGCATTTGCAAAGGCGACTGCAATGCCGGAAGCGCTGGTTGCATTAATTCTGCCAGCATTAGTCACTGATACTACAGCGCCACTGCTGGCACTACCATAAATGCCATACCTTGACCCCTGAATCAGGGCCGCCGTGCCGGTGTTGTTAACGGTGCCGCCGTTATACAGATAAACGCCGTCTGTCTGACCACTGATATTACCGCTATTCGTAACAACAATTGCAGCGAGTGAACCAACAACACCCGAGTTCCCCTGAATCTGGCCGCTATTTGTGAGGGTTCCCCCATTGACAAGCGAGACTGCGACAGAGGCAGCAGTGATTGTGGCGCCAGCATTGTTAACAACCGTGCCTGCACCTCCAAGCATAACGCCGGCGGCGTCTGTGCTGGAGGTGGATAAAGATTGAATAGTGCCGCCGTTATTGTTGGTAATAGTGGAGGCGATAGAGCCTGTTCCACCTAAGAAGACACCATACCTGCCACCCTGAATCAAACCGCTATTGGTGACGGTAGCGGTGATCGCTGGCCAAGCATTGATACCAAATCCTCCGCTGGATTGCAGTGTGCCGGTATTGTTGACGACTGCTGTGCCTACTGTAGCGACAACTGCGCCAGCAAGAGCAACGGCCGCGCCGCCAGTTGCTGTTCCGCCTGTGATAGTACCGTTATTTAAGACGGTTCCATTGATGATCTGGGCACCAAAACCATTGCTTGACAGGGCCTGGATCACGCCGCCAGCATTATTGGTCACATTCCCCGCGAGGCTGATCGCCCATGGATTTGTACCGGTAGCATTAATGCTGCCGGAATTGATGACAGTTGCAGTGCCTGCACTACCCCCAATCAGGGTATTGGCAGCCCCTGAAATAGTTGCGCCTGCTGCGTTGCTGAGGAAGGCTCCATTGATCAAGGAGATAGAGGCACCCCCGATAAATCCGGTGTTGGTCAGGCTGCCGCTATTTAACAATTGCCTGAAAGTGGTTGCAGTTCCTTGTAGAGTCCAGTTTGCCCCCGCATCAATTGTTCCGGTCTGGAAACCGAAGAAGTTTGTGGCATTGACAGTTCCGGCTGATGTTCCAGACAATAGCTCCAGCGTGTTTGCGCCGGCAGAATTGGCGTTAGCAGTACCAATAATCGTGGATCCAACACCCAGCTGCAGCAAGTTTGTACCTGTGCCAGTCATGTTGATGGCAAGGCCCGCTCCATTGGTAAGATTGGCGGCAGTGGAGGCGGCAGAGATGGTGCCACGGTTGGTGATTGTTCCGCCGTTATTGAGAACAATTGCAGTTGCCAGAGAATTCGTAACACCAATGAAACCGGTATTATTAATAGTTCCACCGGTTATGAGGCGGACGGCAGCAAGGTCGCCAATGGCTGTCCCTGTGCCTGTTTGCTTTATGGTGCCGGAATTAGTCAGATTGTCGGACGCATTTCCACTTAGAACAACCGCTTGGCCAAATGTGGTGTCACTGTTACCAAGAATGATACCCGAGTTAACGACCGTATTTGCAACGTTGGTGCCGAAGAGAACAATGCCAAACCGAACCCCGGAAATTGTTCCGCCGACCTCATTGTTGACACTACCGCCATTAACGGATGCAACTGCACTGTTGCCTGTTATCTGTCCGGAGTTAGTAACCGTTATAAATCCTGAGGCAGAAATACCTGCAGAGGAACCAGTAATGGTACCAGTAGATGTATTTAAAACGGTACCTACCCCAAGAACCGCGCCATATATTCCGCCTGAAATTAGATTGCTATTGTTAATATTAACATTGTTTGTTGAAGCGGCAGAGATTCCCCACCCGCCAGCTGTGATAGACTTAGTATTAATGATGGTTGCAGTAGCGCTGCTTAAAATAATACCGGCTGCATTGGTGCCTGTTCCACCCTGGATAAAGCCACTATTAGTGATTGTCCCATTATACGCCAGATTAATACCAATACCAGAGGCGCTGGTTCCTGAGATTTTGCCATCAGAACCGTTGCTGATAGTTACGGCATCAGTAGCGCTCGTGCCAGTCGTGCTGCCAGTGGCATAAACACCAACAGTGCCGCCTTGGATTACTGCACCGGTATTATTTGTTACGCTGCCACCATTAAGCAGACGAATACCGTCTGCAAGCGAACCGGTAATAATACCGCTATTAAAGACGATTGCTGGGTTCGCGCCAAACTGAATGCCACGGAAATCACCGGAAATGGAACCTAGATTAGTAACTGTGCCGCCACCTGAGATAGAGGCGCCGTATCCATTGGTGCCCTGACCTGTCAGAGTACCCTTGTTGGTAATTGTAACCTGTTGGCCAGCGATTGCTGCACCATTGTCGTTAAACACCGCACCGTCTCGATTGGTGAACTGTCCCTGTGCAACCAGACTGATCGATCCATTGATCCTGCCGGCGTTAATAATCGACCCACTATTCGAAATGATGCCACTGTTATCCAGGGTTCCCTGATTTTCGAGCGTGCCAACAACCCTAAGGGTCAGGCCGGATACAATAGAATTGGCCCCGGACGCGGTCCAATAGGCGCCGTTATCAACCTGAACATTGACGCCGGTATACTGGGTACCGATTCCACTAATTGTACCGTTGGATGAAGCGCTGGCCAACGACACCCAGTTCAGCGTTCCGATACCGGAAACTGTGCCTGTTATTGCTGCTGTGGGGTAAAGGATTAGAGTATTAGCGCCTGAATTCATGAGAACGGCGGTACCGTTGGAATTCGCAATCAGGCTACCAGAATTGGTAAGCGTACTGGCTGATCCAAGAGTCAATGCACCGGTGAAGGTCGCGCTGTTTGCGTTTGTGAGGCTGGCTCCAACTAAAGAAAAGGTTTGTGTATTGGAAACCGAGTTATTGCCTGTCAGCTGCCAATTTGAACCAGATGTTGCTGTAATCTGGTTAAATCCGGTTATTGTCGAGCCAAGACCTGAAAGGGTGGGGGGCGCGTTGGTGCCAGTAGCAGTGCCTATAAGATTCAAACGATTGATGTTGACGGTGCCAAGGGCAACTACGGAACCGATAATTGTCTGGCCAGCATTCAGATTAAGTACATTAGATCCAGCTCCGATCTCCCCAAGACGAATAGCTGTGCCTCCGCTACTGACGCTAATAGTACCAAAATTATTAACGGTATTACCAAGTGTACCATTCTGATCAATCATAGAGACGACAATTGGCCCGGTCCCAGTAATGGTACCGTAATTTGTTAGGATGGCACTGTTAAAACCACCTATTGCACCTGTGATAGCACCACTGTTTAAAATACTTCCGCCTGGATTGATTGCAATACTTCCATTAATTACTGCATTTGTCTGATTATTCAGGATGCCAGAAGTCAATAACTGTGTATTTAATGTTAGCGTTCCTTTGTTAGTAAAATTGCTTCCGGCAATAATTGTATTATTGCCCGAAAGGAGCCAGTTAGCCCCGGTATCGACAACAGCATTCTGGAAACCGATGTAATTTGTACTAAGCCCGGTGATGGTCCCGACGGATGTTCCGGACAACAGTTCCAGCGTATTGGTGCCGGCGGCATTGGCGATAGCCGTTCCTGTAATGCCGGATGTAATGCCCAGTTGCAGAGTGTTTGCGCCTGTCCCAGTCATATAGATGGCTGCACCGACGCCATTCGTTGTGTTGGCGGCTGTAGCAGCTGCAGAGATCGTGCCGAGGTTGGTAATCGTGCCGCCCCCGTTCAGGACAATGCCGATTCCCTGCGTGCCTGTTGCGGAAATAAGCCCGGTGTTCTGGATTGATCCACCACGTATAAGGCGGACAGCAACGATATCTCCGACGCTTGCACCCGTGCCTGTTTGCAAAATGGTGCCTGAGTTGTTCAGGAAATCTGAAGAATTTCCTGACATTACCACGGCTTGACCAAATGTATTATTATTGGTTGAAGCGGTGATATTGCCTTGATTGAGAAGGGTAACTGGAGCAGCTAAGCTGGTGCCGAAAAGGATGACGCCGAACTGCCCACCGCTAATGGTCCCGCCGGCCTGATTGGTGATGGTACCACCCGCAGCGGCTGAAATGGCTGCTGTACTTGCAGTGCCACCGGATATAATCCCGCCATTGATAAGGCTCAGGGAGCCGCTAGTAATAACACCATAGGCAGTTCCAGAGATGGTACCACCGGCCTGATTGCTGACATACCCTGAATTGACGATGTTAACGGCAATACCAGAAGCACTGGTGGCACTAATTCTGCCGGAATTAACAACGGATACTGTGGTACCACTGCTGGCACTACCATAAATGCCATACCTTGTTCCCTGAATCAGGGCCGCCGTGCCGGTATTGGTAACGGTGCCACCGTTATAAAGAAAAACGCCATCTGTCTGACCATTGATGGTCGCGCTATTCGTAACACCAATGGCAGCAAGGGAACCAATAACACCCCAGTTTCCCTGAATCTGCCCGCTATTGGTGAGGGTTCCCCCATTGACAAGCGAGACAGCGACAGAGGCAGCACTGATAGTGGCACCGGCATTATTGACAACCGTGCCTGCGCCTGAAATCAGAACGCCGGTGGCACCGGTAGGACCAGTGGCTAAAATACTGCCGCTGGCATTGTTGGTGACAGAACCTCCATTACTAAAGGAAACACCAACCAAGCCGCCCTGAATCTGCCCGCTATTGGTGACAGTTCCTCCCCCAGCAAATGATACGCCGACTGAAGAGCCAGTAATGGCAGCGCTGCTGGCATTTGTAACCGTTCCTGCACCCGAAATCAGAAGGCCGGTTGCAGAGGAAATAGTGCCGCCGCTATTGTTGGTGAGAGTGCCAGTTCCACTTAAAAAGGCACCATATCTCGCGCCCTGAATCAGGCCACTATTGGTGATGGTAGCGTTGATAGCTTGCGCAGCACTGATACCAAATCCTCCGCTGGATAGCAGGGTTCCGGTATTGTTAACGACTGCTGTGCCTGAAGTAGTGGTGGCTGCGCCAGCGAGAGCAATGGCCGCACCGCCAGTTGCTGTTCCGCCTGTGATAGTACCGTCATTTAAGACGGTTCCATTGATGATCTGGACGCCATACCCATTGCTTGCCAGAGCCTGAATCACGCCGCCAGCATTATTGGTCACATTGCCCGCGAGGCTGATCGCCCAGGGATTTGTGCCGGTGGCATTAATTCTGCCGGAGTTGACTACAGTGGCGGTGGCTGCATTACCCCCAATCAGGGTATTGGCAGCACCTGAAATGGTTGCGCCTGCTGCGTTGCTGAGCACGCCTCCATTGATCAGAGAGACCTGTGTGCCGCTGATGATTCCCGTATTTGTCAGGGTGCCGCTATTAAGCAGGTTGGTTAAGGTAGGGGTACCGGAAATGGTCCAGTTTGCCCCTGCATCCACTGTTCCGGTCTGGAAACCGAGGAAGTTTGTGGCATTGACCGTTCCGGCTGATGTTCCGGACAACAGCTCCAGCGTATTTACGCCGGTAGAATTGGCGCTAACAGTACCAATAATCGTAGATGCAACACCCAGTTGAAGCAGGTTTGTACCTGTGCCAGCCATGTTGATGGCAAGGCCTGTTCCATTGGTAAGATTGGCGGCCGTGGAGGCGGCAGAGACGGTGCCAAAGTTGGTGATTGTCCCGCCGACATTGAGAACAATGCCCATCCCTGTGGTATTTGAAACACTGATTAGTCCAGTGTTGGTAATCGTCCCGCCTCTTAAAAGGCGAACGGCAGCAAGGTCGCCGGTGCTTATGCCTGTCCCAGTTTGCTGGATAGTTCCCGAATTGTTTAGAAAATCTGAGGAACTGCCGCCCAACAGGACGGCGTGGCCGAATGAAGTGCCTGTGGAACCTTTAATGAGGCCCGCATTGATAACGGTCGCAGCCGTTCCCAGGGTGCTGTAAAGCACAACGCCGAACTGACCACCGGCGATTGTTCCATCGCTTAGATTGGTGACAGAGCCACCATTATTCGTGGCAATTCCCTGACCGCCCGGCGCTGTGGAGCTGATGGTCCCACTGTTAATAACAATGCCGGTTCCTGCAAGGCTGATACCGAAACTTGTGCCAGTAACAGTACCGCTATTGGTGATTGACCACGCTATTGTTGTAAGGCTGCTTTGAATTCCGATGCCGGCCGTATTGCCAACAGCAGTGCCCGCCTGAATTAAAATCGGGTTCGTGTAGGCGGGGGTGACAAGAGTAATACCGGATGTGGTGGATGTAAGAGTTGTCATTCGATCCGCCTGACTGAGCCTGAAATGTTAATTTTTTATGAGTAGTTATTTGCATAGCAAGAAAACAATAGGGTGTGTAGTAAAATTATAATGATTCTTTTTAAAATTGAATTTGTATTTATTGATTACAGTATAATTAAGTTCAAAATAGATACTTGTAATAATTTTTTTTTATAAAATGTATTTTTGTATTTTTAATGAGAGATGGATCGGTCTGCCGCCCCTAACTTCAGCATAGGGGTGGCGCGGTTAACGTTACCTTCATCAAAAATTCTGAAGAGGTCTCATCCAGCCACTACCCGTTGATTTCGTAGGCATACCGGCGCAAAAAGCCGATATGAATCAGGCAGCCTTTTTCCTTTATAACTCAGCCACCCACGGGCGGGAGCCATTCAGGCCTATCGACCCGAATCACGTTAAAATATACGTGTGTGGACCGACCGTTTATGATTTGGCCCATATCGGTAATGCCCGCAGCATGGTGGTGTTTGATGTGCTGGCCCGGGTTCTTCGCAGGCTTTATCCTCGCGTTACCTATGCACGAAACATCACGGATGTAGATGACAAGATCAATGCCCGCGCTCGTGAAAGCGGGGTTTCCATTGATGAGATTACTGCCCGGACGACGGCTGATTTCCATGCCGATATGGCCAGTCTCGGCAATCTGCCACCGGACATAGAGCCGAGGGCAACCGGCCATATCGCTGAAATGATTCTTCTGATCGAGAAGCTGATCGTTCAGGGGCATGCTTACGCGACACATGGTGAGGGGGAGGGGCATGTACTGTTCTCCGTAGCCAGCGATCCTTCCTATGGGTCTTTGTCGAACCGATCACCGGACGAACTGCTGGCGGGTGCGCGGGTTGATCCAGCCCCTTACAAGAAAGACCCCGGCGATTTTGTGCTCTGGAAGCCATCAGCCGACGATCAGCCCGGATGGGACAGCCCGTGGGGACGTGGCCGCCCAGGCTGGCATATTGAATGCAGTGCCATGTCCTGGCGCTATCTGGGCGAGGACTTTGATATTCATGGCGGTGGTGGAGACCTGATTTTCCCCCACCACGAGAATGAATGCGCCCAGAGCCGCTGCGCTTTCCCAGGCAGCCATTTCGCCCATTACTGGATGCACAGCGCGATGCTGCTGCTGGATGGGGAGAAAATGTCCAAAAGTCTGGGCAACGTGCTGACTGTGCGCGATCTGCTGGCGCAGGCGGATGGTGAGGCGATCCGGTTGCTGTTCCTGAAAACCCATTACCGGGGCGTACTGGATTTCCGCTATGAGGCGTTGAAGGAGGCCGGTAAGGAGCTTGATCGCTTCTACCGTGCCTTGCAGGCACATCCCGCCCTGCCTGATCTGGACGAGACCTCCGAAAATCCAGTGCTGGATGCGTTGCGGGATGATCTGAACACGCCGCAGGCTCTCTCCCTGATGCATGGGCTGGCTCATGCGGCGTTGGGAGGGGATGTGCTTGCGGCAGCACAGTTGAAGCAGGGTGGTATGCTGATGGGACTATTCGCGCGTGAGGCCGAGGCATGGTTCCAGCGTGGGATCAATCCTGACGAGATTGCCCAGCGGATTGCGGATCGTCTTCAGGCGCGCAAGGACCGGAATTTTGCCGAGGCCGATCGTATCCGCAATGAACTGGCTGCAGCAGGTATCCTGCTGGAGGATGGGCCATCAGGAACCACATGGCGGCGGGCCAGCTGATTTTTCCCTCTGTACAGTATTAAGGCACATTGAGATTATGACTGGACGAGACGGCGGGGCACCGCTTCAACCGCGTGACCCAAGCCCGGTTATTATCCTTGTGCGGCCGCAACTGGCGGAGAATATCGGCTCCACGGCGCGGGCCATGGCGAATTGCGGCCTGTTCCACCTGCGTCTGGTCTCACCGCGGGATGGGTGGCCGCAAGAGAGGGCATGGCGCACTGCATCAGGAGCTGACAAAATCCTCAACTCCCTGACTGTTCATGAGACAGTTGAGGATGCAGTTGAGGATCTGCACCGCGTCTTTGCCACCTGCCCGAGACCGCGTCATATCGTCAAGACCATCATGACCGCCCGGGGAGCAGCCACGGATATAACGCTTGCCTGTGAGCGTGGGCTGAAAACCGGTATTCTGTTCGGGCCGGAAAGGGCCGGGCTGGATAATGATGATATGGCTTGTGCGGATACGCTGGTTCGCTATCCGCTCAATCCGGATTTCATGTCGCTGAATGTATCTCAGGCGGTGATGGTCATGGGGTATGAATGGTGGATGGCGCAGGATGCCACGCCATCACGCCAGTTGATGACCAACGAATCCCATGTGGCTACCAAAGGTGAGTTAAACAATTTCCTGCGTCATCTGGTCAGGGAGCTTGATGAGTGCGGATTTCTGAGAAATGAACAGAAACGCGCCGGCATGATTCGCAATATCAGGCATTTATTCCTGAGAGGAGAGGTGACGGAGCAGGAGCTGAGAACCCTGCATGGCGTTGTTCATGAGCTTTCTCATGGGCGCGGGCGTTAAAAGCATTTTATGGTCATGCCAATTGTGACAAAAAATCGGCAAAAAATGCTGAGATTTTTGAAGATAAAAATTTAGGATTTGATAAAATCAGATTTTCTGAATGATCTTTCAAAGGGTTTGTGATTGAATAAAGACTCATAATCAAATATTGTTCAAGGTTACATAGATTTCAGGAAGTAATGCTTTCCTTGTTTCACCATTATGATTCCTGCTTTTGTGGTAAGAAAATCCTTGTCACAGGCGGTGCCGGATTTCTTGGTTCCAGCCTTTGTGCGGCTTTGGCCGGCCAGGGTGGAGAAGTAACGGTTCTGGATAGTTTCCTGCCGGGGAGTGGTGCCAACATGGCCAATCTCTCGTCTCTGGACATCACTCTTGTCCGTGCTTCTCTGGAAGAGGCCGACCTGCATACTCTGTGTGAGGGAACAGATTTCATTTTCAATCTTGCTGGCCAGACGGGCCATCTGGCGGCGCAGCTTGATCCGTTTGCTGATCTGGCTATCAACGCCATGGCCCAGCTACGCCTGATTGCGGCGGTGAGGGATGTAGCACCGGAGGCGGTTATTGTTCATGCTTCGACCAGGCAGTGCTACGGTCGCACCGGTGGTGCAGCGGTCGATGAGAGCCATGTTTCCGCACCGCAGGATTTCAACGGTGTCTCCAAACTCGCGGGTGAGCAGTACTGGATGGCGGAAAGCCGCGTGCATGGGCGCAAGGTGACGGTGCTGCGTCTGACCAACTGCTACGGCCCCAGACTGCGCCTTCAGGATGGACGGCAGACCTTTCTGGGAACATGGCTGCGTCATGCGCTTCTGAGCCAGCCATTCGAGGTCTGGGGTGGGCAGCAGGTGCGGGATTTCACCTATGTTGACGATGTAACAGCGGCCTTTATGGCCGCGGCAACTACGCCGGAGTGTTTTGGGCGTCTGTTCAATATCGGGGGATATGAAAGTGCCTCCTTGCTGACATTGGCTGATCTGCTGGTTAAGGTCGCGCCTTTCCCGGTGCGGTATACGATCAAGGAATTGCCGGAAGAACGGGCCAGAATAGATATCGGCGCCTATTGTGCCGATGATCGTGCTTTTCGGGAGGCCACTGGCTGGAAACCCGGGATTTCTCTGGCGGACGGGTTGAGGCAGTCATTGGAATGGTATCAGCCGAGAATGCAGGATTATGTCTGACCCTGTGATCGTGCCGCAGGCTGATCCGCGCGCCTTCTATCTGGCGCACCGGGCGGAGATTGATGACGCTCTTTCAGGTGTTCTGGCGTCTGGCAGTTATATTCTCGGGGAGCAGGTTTCTGCTTTTGAAAGGGAATTTGCCACCTGGCTTGGGCGTTCCCATGCGATAGCCTGCGGCAGTGCGACCGATGGGCTGGTCCTTGCGCTGCGTGCTCTGGGGGTCGGGGAAGGGTGTTCAGTCGCCACGGTTTCTCATACCGCCGTGGCGGTGATTGCGGCGATTGAGATGGCGGGGGCACAGCCTGTGCTGCTCGATATCAATCCAGCCGATTACTGCATGAACGTGGATGAGCTGACGAAGACTCTTCGTGAACCATTGGATGGGGCTGCCCCCGTGCGGGCTGTTATCCCGGTTCATCTCTATGGCCAGCCAGTGGATATGACAGCGCTCATGCTGGCGGCAAATCAGGCCGGGATTCCGGTTATCGAGGATTGCAGCCAGGCACATGGCGCCTGCCATCATGGCAAAATGGTGGGCACTTATAGCACCCTGTCCGTTTTCAGCCTGTATCCGACCAAAAATCTTTGTGCTCTTGGTGATGCGGGAATTGTCAGCACCGACGATCCGGATATTGCAGACACCCTGCGGCGCCTGCGCCAGTACGGGTGGGGACAGCAAAGACAATCAGAGTTAAAAGGCGTCAATTCCCGCATGGATGATATTCAGGCATCCATCCTCAGAATTGGGCTCGATTGTCTGGATCAAAGAAACAGCCAGCGGCAGATAATTGCTGGGACCTATGATGCCACCCTGCGCGATATTGGCGGCCAGCCTCCACTTATTCGCCCTGAGAATACGCATGTCTACCATCAGTATGTCATCCGGGTGCGGGATCGGAACCGTCTGAGAGATGAGCTGAAGCAGGAAGGCGTTCAGACCGCGATTCATTACCCATATCCCGCTCACAGCCAGCCTGCTTATTTGAACAGGATAGCCCTCGGGCCTGCCCGCTGCGCGGAGACGGTTAAAGCGGCTGATACCATTCTCAGCCTGCCGATGTTTCCGGAGCTGGAAAGCGGACAGGTTGAGCATGTCTGTGCCATGCTCAGGAAATTTTCTCATCTGATTCGGCAGGATGATTGAATGATGCGCTCTCTGGCTCTTTTCGGTGCAGGCTCTGCCTTGGCTGTGGATGTCGAGGAAAGCTGCCGCCGAAATGGTATCAATCTACGGGTCGTCGTCCGTAACACCGAACACACGGCGCATCCGGATGTGGAAGCACCCTCCGTTACTCTTGAGGAAATCACGGAGGATCTCGTCGGGACGGAGTGGCTGATCCCGCTTTTTACCCCGGGCAACCGCAAAAAAGCATGGCAGCATGCGACGTCGCTGGGATTGAACAGCTTTGCCTCCCTGCTGGATGCTTCATCCGTGTACCCTTCCCGCCTGAGCGTGGAGGAGGGGGTTTATGTCAACTCCGGCTGCACGATCGGGGCATGTTCCCGGCTTGGCCGATTTTCATTGATCAACCGGGGTTGTTCGGTCGGGCATCACCTGTCGCTCGGAGCTTTTTCCTCAATCGGGCCGGGGGCGGTTCTGGCCGGTGAGGTGACTGTTGAGGAAGAGGTGATGATCGGGGCAGGCGCCATTATTCTGCCTACGGTGAGGATTGGCGCACGTGCCCGGATCGGTGCCGGGGCTGTGGTTCGCAAGGATGTGCCTCCCGGTGCTTTGGTAGCAGCCCCCGATGCGCGTGTTCTGCTGCGAACACGCGCAGGGTAAGCAGATTTATCGCCGCAGCTTATGCAGCAAATGACGCAGCGGGGCTGTGTAACGCCACATTGTGGAATCAAGCATAGCCTGATGCTGCCGGGTCAGCGCATGTAGCTGTTCTTCGAGTAAGTCCAGTTTTTCCTGTGAAGAGTCTGTTGATACGGGCGTGGAATTTTCAGTCGCAAAATGGCGGAAGACATCCACTTCACCGGTCAGCCATTTCAGAACTTCGTAACCGTCCTGTGTCTGCACGTATGCATGGGCCATTTCCATGGCAAACAGGCGACGCCCTGCATTCTGAGACCTGACCGCCATATCAACGAAATCAGCCAGTAGGCCACGATGATCAGGCCCATGATCAATGCCCAGCGTGGGCCGGAAAATCTGCCTCTGCCAGGATCGGTCCAGTGTTTTGAGATGACGCAGAACGAGGGGCGTTTCCCATTCCGTGCGTAATATCGTGCTCCGGCTGGGTGCGCTCATGTTGCGCGCACCCTCCCGTATCCTGAAAGCTGTGAATTCCTCATTAAGGAAAGCAATATCATGGCCGCTGACCAGCATGCGGGTCCACATATCGAAATCCTGTGAATTGGTCAGCCGTGGATCGTAGTAGCCCAGATTGTCAAACACGCTCCGCCTGATCATTGCGGTTGGGGCACACAGACAGTTTCCATGCAGCGCGAAACGCCGGAGCCAGCTGGTGGAAGAAAAATCTGGCATCTGCATGGGGGCTGCAAAATCAAGAAAGCTTTCGGTTTTCTGCCCATGCTCATCAACTGCGCGCGGCAGGCCGAAAACCGCGGATATGTGAGCATGGTGGTCAAGAAACGCCACCTGCCGCGCCAGCCGCTCTGGCAAGGCCCAGTCATCGGAATTGAGAATGGCAATATAATCGCCCTGCGCCCTTTTCAGGCAGTGATTCATCGCGGAGGAAATGCCAACATTGCTCGTAAGCGCGTCGACATGCAGACGAGGATCGGAAAACTGGTGGATTGCCGGTAACGTACCATCGCTTGATGCGTCATCAGTCAGGATGATTTCGAAATCCTGAAAGCTTTGATCGAATACGCTTTGCAGAGATTGGGCGACATAACGTTCGTGATTATAGCTTTTGATCACCACCGACACACGTGGTGCTGTCTGTGGACTTGCATATATTGTCGGCGCTGAAACTCGTTCCAGCCCCTCCCACCACAAAGGACGTTCGCCGGAGCGCGCGCCCACGAAATCCGGCCCGGACAGATCGTCCGAGGTTGCGACCATATAGTCCCATTCCTTACGCCGCTTTTCTTGATTCCAGCGATAGCGATGCCCCCAGTCATTCTGCACATCGACGGAGCCAAGACGGGCGCTTTGTTCTTTCTGCCGTTCAGCATTCCGGTCATAGCCAAGATGCTTGAAATGCCACAGCATCAGTTCATCACGTGCGGGAAGGCGAATATTGCCTTGTGGCTGAGCCGAATGGCGACCTTCCGCAAGGCCGGTTTCTACAATGGCATCGGGATTGAAAATGCCGAGCTTGTTGAAAAACCGCCGGGCGCGTCCTGAAGTGATTTTCTCGATCAGCAGCCCATCATCTGATGGAAAGGTTTCGCTGTTCATATCGAAACCAAGGGCGGGAATGCAGGTAACGCCTTCAGCCTTGCGTGTCTGAAGATAGCGCGTCATAGGCTGATCCTTGACCCAGAGATGTTCGTCAATGGCGGTGATGACGACCCAGTCTGCCTTGCCTCTGCTTTCCTTCCATGCGTTTTCATGCATCGCCTTGTGAGACAGGACAAAAGAGTCAGCATGAACCCGTTCGAAGCGCCTCAAATCGACCTTGGGATGGGCTGCCAGAATCTCCAGTGAGCCATCGGTTGAGCCGTCATCGTAAATAACATAACGATCAACCCAGGAATCAAAATGTCGGAAGAAAAATCCAAGCATATCTGCTTCGTTCCAGCAGACCGTATAGAGATCGACCGTCATTTTCCCCGCCCGTCATATCTTTAATTGAGCGCAGTTATAGCGTTAACAACGAATGTGCTGCAACGATGAGTAGAATGTTGAGGAAATTTCAAATCGTCCCGTTGAATCAGATAATTGGCCGATAATCTGATCCTTCTCTGGCCTCATGCTGCTGTGCCCTGCAACAACAGGTGGGCAGGCTCGTCAGCGAGCACGAGCCTGCCTCCCACCTCAATTGGCGCGCATCACATCCACAAGATTGTCGGAGAAGCTGGGCGCGTGACCGAGATCGGAGAAAGCAGCACTGCTGATGCTGTTGACGGTGCCATCATTCAACTGCCGCCAGTATCCCAGCGTCGTGACGACAATGCCGGGATTTACGTCGCTGGTAATACGGGCCATGGCGCGGAAGGCGCCCCGGTTATTCATGACCTTGACGCGATCACCATCCTCGATACCGCGTGCCTGCGCATCGGAGGCATTGATCAGCACGAATTGCTCCCCCTGACCACGGATCTTCTGTTCCATGTTGGCATAGCATGAATTAAGAAAACCGTGGCTTTTCGGTGAAACAATCGAAAGCGGGTATTGTCTTGCCAACTCGGTCGCAGTCAGGGGATTTTCCCGTGCACCGAGATAGTCTGGTAGAGGGTCGACTGCCTCGTTTGGCTGGAATGCTTCGTACATCTGACGGAATGGGGCCGGTACAAAATTGCGTGCTCCATCCAGCATGAAATGGCATTTCCCGGTCGCCGTCGGGAAGTTCCCGTCTTTATGGGGTGCCCTGTTATCAGCCGTGCCGACATTCAGCCGTGCATAGCCGTGCTGTTTCAGATAGGCCAGATCAATGCCTTCGCAGGCGGGTGATGACCAGTCGACAAAATTTTGCAGACATTCTTCATCAGACCACAGGAAATTGGCGTCAGTAAAGCCGAACTTTGCTGCCAGACGGCGGAAGATTTCGTTATTCGGCAGGGCTTCACCAGGCGCATGAGCACATTTGGTCGTGTAGGTCAGATACAGATGCCCCCAGGAAAGGATGATATCCTCCATTTCTGCCCCCATTGCGGCAGGCAGAAGTATATCGGCATAGGAGGCGGTGTCGGAAATGAAATGCTCTGCCGACACCAGAAACAGATCATCCCGCTTCAGGCCTTGAACGATCCTGTCCGTCTCCGGTGCCTGTGTGACCGGATTGGCATTCCAGCACATCATCGACATGATCGGCGGATCGAGCGGTATGTCACCTGTCAGCGCCTTGCCGAGTTCCAGCGCACTGACCACCCGCGTTCCTTCCGGGATCAGATCAGGCCGGCAGATGACATCAAATTTGTAAGGATGCTCCCATACTGAGAACTGCGTCATGCCACCGCCGACATGCCGCCATGCTCCGGTCAGCGCCGGAATGCAGGCAATGGCACGCACGGCCTGGCCGCCGCCATAATGACGTTCCAGCGCCACACCGATGCGAATGGCGGCTGGTTGCTCTGTCGCGAGGCTGCGGGCGAGCTTGCGGATATCGGCAGCGGCAACACCGGTAATGGTTTCTGCCCATTCCGGGGTGCGGTCAGCAGCGCGTGCTTTCAGTTCGTCAAATCCGACCGTATGGTTGGCGACATAGTCATGATCAACCAGATCCTGTTCGATCAGCGTGTTGATCAGCGCCATGGCCAGCGCGCCATCGGTGCCGGGGCGGGGGGCTATATGCCAGTCCGCACTTTTGGCGGTGCGGGAGGCATAGGAGTCGATCACGACGACCGTGGCGCCGTTTTTCTGCGCATCACGGATGATTGCCCAGTGATGAAGATTGGTGCTGATGCTGTTACAGGCCCAGATGACGATGTATTTTGAATGAATATAGCTTTCCGGATCGACGCCTGCTGTTGGCCCGACCGCCATGAGCCATGCAGTCGATGATCCTTCGCCGCAAAAGGTCCGCTCGCAGACTGTGGCACCAAGACGATTGAAAAAAGCATCCCCGCCATTCAGGCCCTGCAAAAGCCCCTGATGCCCGAGATAGCTGTAGGGCATGATTGCCTGCGGCCCATATTCAGCAATGATTGCCTGCCAGCGGCTGACGATCTCGTCCAGTGCCTCATCCCAGCTGATCCGGGCGAACTGCCCTGATCCTTTCGGTCCGATACGGCGCATGGGATACAGCACACGGTCAGGGTGGGTGTGCCTTTTCTCGTAATCTTTCACTTTGACGCAGAGTCCGCCTCTGGTCATTGGATGATCAGGATTGCCTCGCACTGATTGCAATTGACCATCCTTGACATCGAACAGCATTGCACAAGTATCTGGACAGTCATGGGGACAAGCCCCAAGAAATGTTTGAACCGTTTCTGATCCATTTATGACATTCATTAGGACGCCTCCGTGATTTTTGGGAGTATTTCTATTATATGCGAAGCCGTTCCCTGAACCGGCATTGTGTTTGAATTCTTTTTCTCAGTTAACTCCAAATGCTCTCATACTGCTAGCCATAATCAGATGTCTTGGGTGCCATGCTATGAATAAATGGCTGTTACCTTAACGCGATTTTAAAAAAAACCCTCTGGAAATCAGGAACAAAGGGAATAAGCTTTCGTTCATAACAACAAATAATATGAGGAGATAAGCTATGAACCAGGTCATGAATATTCAACGTTTCGCTGCAATCTGCGCCATTGCCGGTGCTGCGATGATCGGCATGCCCGCTGTGTCCCATGCTGCTGGAGCATCGGCTATGAGCCGGAGCGGATATCAAACCCGGACCAATATTCACTCTGTCTCACTGGCGGTTGCGGGAATGTATCGGCAGGGCGGATGTCAGGAAAAGGAAATGTGGGGCCCGTCAAAGCGGCCGGAAATGGAAAAGGTCTGCACCGGCAGCTTTGCTCAATAAGTGGATTAACGCCAGTCAATACGATCACACTGGGCACCTGCGAATGAGCAGTCCAGTGTGATCGTCAAAAATCAAAATATGGGAGTGGCTGGGGGACCTGGATTCGAACCAGGGCTGACCGGGTCAGAGCCGGTAGTTCTACCGCTAAACTATCCCCCAAGCGGCTGATGGCGGGCTATTAGCATCGGTTTTACGGCAGGGCAAGTCCCTGCCGTAATGCTTTTTGCATATTCCCAATCAAGGTCAGTGCGGCTGTCTTGATGGGATGGCTGAACGATCACCAAATTTTGCAAGGAAAATGACACATTCGGCCGTAAACCGTTTATACTCTTCCGATGGCCGTTTCTCAGCAGTTCTCTATGCGCCTGTCTTGCCCCCGGTCAAATCGGCAGGCGATGGTTGCCGCGTATGCTGCACTTGATCTGGGAACCAATAATTGCCGTTTGCTTATTGGAACCCCGGCAGGTGGCAGTTTCCGCGTGCTGGACAGTTTCAGCCGCATCGTCAGGTTAGGAGAGGGGCTGCAAACCACCGACAGGCTCAGTCAGCAGGCCATGGAGCGTACTCTTGCAGCCCTGCGTGCCTGTGCCGCCCGGATGCAGCGAAGAAGCCTGTCCGGCGTACGTGCCGTGGCAACTGAAGCGTGTCGCCGGGCGGTAAATGGCAGTGACTTTCTCAGTCGCGTGCGGGCGGAAATCGGCCTTGATTTCGATGTAATCTCCACGCGGGAAGAAATTGAACTCGCGCTGGAAAGCTGTACCCCTCTGCTGCGTCGTAGCGGGGCAAGGCGTGTTCTTCTGTTCGATATTGGCGGTGGTTCTACCGAGTTGGCCTGGATACGGATCGATGCAGATCGCCCGGTGCTGATTGGAACTGTTTCCCTGCCGGTTGGTGTTGTCCGCTTTGCCGAGCAATACGGCGCTGCCCGCTTCAGCACCGCAGCGTTCGAGGAAATGGTGCAGGATGTCCGCCAGCGTATGGAGACATTCGAGGCAGTACACCGTATCCGTCATGAAATTCTTCATGGCGGGGTTGCCTTGCTCGGCACCTCCGGTACCGCGACCACGATGGCGAGCATCAGTTTCGATCTCAACCGCTATCGCCGGCCACTGGTCGATGGTGCGGTTCTGACCATGCCCCAGGCCGATCACGCGGTGCAGACACTGCGGATGTTGGGTGAAGAAGGACTGCACGGAGAAGGTTTACGCAAGCACCCCTGTATCGGTCCGCAGCGTGCCGATTTCGTGCTGCCGGGATGTGCAATTTTTCAGGCTATTCGGTCGCTCTGGCCGACTTCCTCCGTTATCGTTGCCGATCGAGGCCTACGGGAAGGAATGCTGCTCAGGATGATGCAGGAAGCCCGCCATAGTCAGGGGCATGCTGGAAGAAGGCGGAAGAAAACCTCTTCTTCGGTGTGCTCTGGATTGGATAGGCAGGCTTCTGGCATATCGGCCACAACGCAGCCGGTTTGAGACGGGATAGACAATGAGCGGTGGAAAGACGCAGCCCCCCACGGGGCCGCGCGGCAAGGTTGTGATGCTGAAAACGGCCCGCAAGCGGAGCGTGGCCTCCCAGCGCTGGCTGACCCGGCAGTTGAATGATCCTTATGTGGCAGCGGCGAAGGCGCAGGGCTGGCGCTCCCGCGCGGCTTTCAAGCTGATCGAGCTGGATGACAAATTCGGGCTGATCAGCAAGGGCAGCCGGGTGATTGATCTGGGCGCGGCACCGGGAGGCTGGACGCAGGTCGCCATGAAGCGCGGTGCTGCCATGGTGGTCGGCGTGGATCTTTTGCCGGTCGATCCGGTGCCCGGCGCGACGCTGATCCAGGGCGATTTCAACGATGATGATATGCCGGCGAGGCTTTCCTCCCTGATGGGTGGCAAGGCCGATCTGGTGATGTCCGACATGGCCCCCAATACGACCGGCCATGCGGCGACCGATCATATGCGTATCATCGCGTTGACCGAACTGGCGCTGCATTTCGCTTTTGATGCGTTGGCCCCCGGCGGAGCCTTCGTGGCGAAAGTGTTTCAGGGTGGATCGGAGAAACAACTGCTTGAACCGATGAAGCAGCGATTCTCCTCCGTCCGGCATGCCAAACCCGCTTCCAGCCGGAAGGAAAGCAGCGAACTTTATGTCGTTGCAAAAGGGTTTCGTGCCAATGGGTTGCAGGACTGATACAGGCAGGCAACCCGCCGTGCCCCAGACGCGGGGCAGGCAGAATACGGAATGGCTTGCCCAGATACGGGCCGGGGCGTTAAGGGAGCGCGCCAAGGCGCACCCGCCCGTCCGACAGGATGAAAGGTCCAGGCCATGGCTTCCGATGACGTTTCTGATCGCAACTCCAGCCCTCAGGTTGCTGTCTCTCCGGTGTCCCGGATTGAGGAAGCCCTGGCGTTTGACGACGTGCTCGTCATTCCATCCTATTCGCAGATTCTGCCCTCCAGCGTAGTGACCACCACTCGCCTGACGAGGGAGATTTCCCTCAATATTCCGCTGGTATCATCGGCGATGGATACGGTGACAGAAGCGAATATGGCGATCGCCATGGCGCAGCATGGCGGCATTGGGGTCATCCATAAGAATCTGACCATTGAGGAGCAGGCGCAGCAGGTGCGTCGCGTCAAGAAATATGAAAGCGGTATGGTGGTGAACCCGCTCACTATCCATCCGGACCAGACGCTGGCCGATGCCCGCGCTTTGATGAGCAGCAACCATATCAGCGGCGTGCCGGTGGTGGAGCGCGAATCGGGCCGTCTGGTGGGCATTCTGACCAATCGTGACGTGCGCTTCGCCACAGATCCTTCGGTGCGGGTGTATGAGCTGATGACGCGGGAAAATCTGGTGACGGTTTCTCCCGGCACCAATCCCGAGGAAGCACGCACATTGCTGCATCGCCACCGGATCGAAAAACTGCTGGTCGTCGATGAGAATTATTGCTGCGTCGGCCTGATCACCGTGAAGGATATGGACAAGGCGCAGGCCTTTCCGCTTGCCAACAAGGATGCGCTGGGCCGTTTGCGGGTCGCTGCCGCCACGGGTGTCGGCGAGGACGGTTTCCATCGCGCACAGGCCTTGATTGACGCAGAAGTGGACGTCGTGGTGGTCGATACCGCCCATGGTCATTCCGAGGGCGTTCTGGCTGCCGTCGCACGAATCAAGAAGGTCAGCAGCAGCGTGCAGGTGATCGCTGGCAATGTCGCGACACCGGAAGGTGCTCAGGCGCTGATCGACGCGGGGGCGGATGCGGTCAAGATCGGTATCGGTCCGGGCAGTATCTGCACCACGCGCGTCGTGGCAGGTGTGGGGGTGCCTCAGTTTACCGCTGTCATGGAAACCGCTGCCGTATGCCGTGCGGCGGGCGTTCCGGCCATCGCCGATGGTGGTATCCGTACCTCCGGGGACGTGGTGAAGGCAATTGGCGCGGGCGCGGATTGCGTGATGGTCGGCAGCATGCTGGCCGGCACTGACGAAGCACCGGGTGAGGTGTTTCTGTATCAGGGACGCAGCTACAAATCCTATCGCGGTATGGGCAGCCTCGGCGCAATGGCGCGTGGGTCGGCGGACCGGTATTTCCAGCAGGACATCAAGGATCAGCTCAAGCTGGTTCCGGAAGGTATTGAGGGCCGCGTCGGCTATAAAGGCCCGGTGGCTGCGGTGCTGCATCAGATGACCGGCGGTCTGCGGGCCGGGATGGGCTATACGGGCAGTGCTTCCATCACCGATCTTCAGCGTAATGCACGTTTCCGTCGGATCACCGGTGCCGGATTGCGGGAAAGCCATGTTCATGACGTGGCTATTGACCGTGAAGCTCCGAACTACCGGGTTGATTGATGCGCATATTCCCTTCTGATCCGGCGGGCGTTTTATGACGCCCTCGGCGAGGCTTGCAGCAGCAATTACGCTGCTGGAGGAAATCGAGGCTGCTCACCGCCGTCCGGCGGATGCGGTGGCCAACGATTTCTTCCGCGCCCGTCGCTATATCGGCGGCAGTGACCGCCGGGCCGTCTCTGCTCAAGCCTGGCAGGTGCTGCGTGCCCGTCGCCGAATGGGGTGGTGGTTGCCGGAGGCTCCACCGCGCCTGCTGGTGGCCGGTTATATGCTGCTGACCGGGTGGACTCTGGAGGCTGTGACAAAAGCATTCTCCGGCGGCCAGTATGCGCCTGCACGGTTAACAGAGACAGAGCAGACTGCTCTGCGCCGTCTGGAGGGGCATACACTCGATCATCCGGAGATGCCGGATGCGGTACGTCTGGAACTGCCGGACTGGATCCTGCCCCGCTTCAGGGATCGCTTCGGCCCGGCTCTGGCTGCTGAACTGGCGGAGATGGAGAGTGAGGCCCCGCTCGATCTGCGGGTCAATCTGCTCAAATCGGATCGTGATGCAGCTCGCAGCGCCTTGCGGGCTGAGGGGATCGAGGCGGAATTCACCACTCTGTCTCCATGGGGTCTGCGTGTGCATGGTCGCCGTCCGGTCACGACTGGAGCAGCGTTCCGGCAGGGGCTGATTGAAATTCAGGATGAAGGCAGCCAGTTGATCGCGGCGCTGGTCGGGGCTGGTCCCGATATGCGCGTGGTGGATTATTGCGCCGGCGCTGGTGGCAAGACTCTGGCCATGGCAATGACGATGCTCAATCGCGGCCATATCGTGGCTTGTGATACCTCCGAGCCTCGGCTGGAAGGAGCGGTACGCCGGCTGCGTCGGGCCGGGGTGCATAATGTCGAGCGCCATCTGCTGACGCCGGGCGATAAATGGGTCAAGCGCCGGGCCGGAGGCTTCGACCGCGTTCTGGTGGATGCCCCCTGCACCGGAACCGGCACATGGCGGCGCAATCCGGATGGGCGGCTGAGGCTGACCGAGACTGATCTGCTCGAACTGGTGCCAAAGCAGGCGGAAATCCTTGATCGAGCCGCCACCTTGCTGCGTCCGGGTGGCAGGCTGGTCTATGCAACCTGTTCCGTGCTGGCAGAGGAAAATACCGGCCAGATTGAGGCCTTCTTGGCCAGACGGCCCGAATTCCGGCTGATGCCGCTGCGGCAGGCCTGGCCGGATGCTCCGGCGGCGCTGACAGGGGATATGCTCAGCCTGACGCCACGCAGCTTCGGCACAGACGGCTTCTTCGCCGCTGTGCTTGAGAAACCGGTCCCCGCATGATCGCCATCCGCCGCGCCCGCCCGGCTGACGCGCCTTTGATCGGCGCTGTGCATGTCGCGGTGTGGCGCAGCGCCTGTCCGGGGATCGTGCCGGATCATCATCTCAGCCAGATGTCCGTAACCAGACTGGCAGCCGATTATGATGCCGCCATCATGGCCGGGCAGGGCGTGTTTGTCCTGTGTGCATCGGGTGAGGACATACCGCTTGCTCCTGTTGGGGAAAGCGGAAAGCAGGCGTCTTCCATAACAAAGCGGCCGCGCGTGATCGGCTTCTCCACGGCGGCAAGAGCCGCATCCGGTGCACCGGGGGAAGGGGAAATCGGTGCGCTCTGTATTCTGGACGATTACCGGGAACGTGGATTGGGACGCCGCCTGATACGTGCTGCGGCCTCGCATTTAAGAATGCTTGGCTGCCGCTCTGCTTATACATGGGTGTTGAGGGACAGTCCGGCACGCTGGTTTCATACCCGCCTTGGTGGCGTTGCCGTAGCCCAGGGCCATATCTCTCTGGCGGGTGTAACGCTGGAGCAGGAGGCTTTTTTGTGGGAACCAATTGAAATGCTGCTGCGCCCAGGAGAATTACGAAAAGAGGACCGGGATGACACCTGATCTCCGGCATACAGAGTGGAATGTCGCCCTGTTATGCCAGTTTTCCACTGTTTTGCCGTTGCGGTCCGACGCGGCTTCCGGCATTGCCCCCACTGGCCACATAGGGCCTGCATTTGCCCCCCTTCTCGCGGGGTGCGTTGAAGGAGAGAGAGCCTGATGAGCGACATTCTCGAACAGATCGTTGATCGGGTTCTGATTCTGGATTTTGGCAGTCAGGTCACTCAGCTTATTGCCCGCAGAGTCCGCGAATCAGGGGTTTACTGCGAAATTTGGCCATTTACCGCGGATGCCGAGCGTATCCGTGCCTATGCACCGCAGGGCATTATCCTGTCAGGGGGGCCATCCAGCGTGGCGCAGGCAGGATCTCCGCGCGCGCCGGAGGTTGTGTTCTCGATGGGTGTCCCTGTGCTGGGCATCTGCTACGGCCAGCAGACGATGTGCGTGCAGCTTGGCGGCTCGGTTGAGGGCAATGACCATCAGGAATTCGGCCGCGCCCATGTCGATGTGGTAGAGAATTGCCGGATTACCGACGGGCTGTGGGAAAAAGGTGCGCGTGAGCAGGTCTGGATGAGTCATGGTGACCGGGTGACCGCTTTACCACCCGGTTTCCGCGCGGTGGCTGTCAGTGAGGGCGCGCCTTTCGCGATGATTGCCGATGATGATCGCCGCTTTTACGGTGTGCAGTTCCATCCGGAGGTGGTCCATACCCCGCATGGCGCGCAGTTGCTGCGTAACTTCACACACGCGGTTTGCGGCTGCACCGGTGGCTGGAGCATGGCGGCATTCCGCCCCGCTGAAATCAAGCGAATCCGGGAGATTGTCGGTGAAGGGCGCGTTATCTGCGGCCTGTCCGGCGGAGTTGATTCAACCGTGGCAGCGGTGCTGATCCATGAGGCGATTGGCGACCAGCTCACCTGTATTTTTGTGGACCATGGTTTGTTGCGTCAGGGCGAGGCAGAACAGGTACTCGCCATGTTCCGTGACCGGTTTAACATTAAACTGGTGCATCGTGACGCTTCCGATCTGTTCCTTGGAGCGCTGGAAGGGGTTAGCGACCCTGAGATAAAGCGCAAGACAATCGGTAAGTTGTTCATTGATGTATTCGAGGAAGAAGCCGCCAAAATCGGCGGCGCTGACTTCCTGGCGCAAGGTACGCTGTATCCGGATGTGATTGAGAGTATCAGCTTTACTGGCGGTCCTTCGGTGACGATCAAATCCCACCACAATGTCGGTGGCCTGCCAGAGCGGATGCGGATGAAACTGGTCGAACCGCTCCGCGAATTATTCAAGGACGAGGTCCGTGCACTGGGTCTGGAACTTGGTCTGCCGAAAGATATGGTTGGCCGCCACCCATTTCCCGGCCCGGGCCTTGCCATCCGTATTCCCGGAGCGATCAGCAAGGACCGCCTTGAAATCCTGCGCCGTGCGGATGCCATCTATCTGGAGGAAATCCGCAATGCTGGTCTTTATGACGAGATCTGGCAGGCTTTCGCTGTTCTGCTGCCAGTCCGCACCGTGGGTGTCATGGGCGATGGCCGAACCTACGACTTCGCCTGCGCCCTGCGCGCCGTCACCAGTACCGATGGCATGACAGCGGATGTTTATCCGTTCGATATCAAGTTCATCGCGAGAGTGGCTAACCGCATCGTCAACGAAGTACGCGGCATCAATCGTGTAGCCTACGATATTACATCTAAGCCACCGGGAACAATCGAGTGGGAGTGATCTAAGGTCGTTTCAGACCATCTCGCGCCGTGCCAAAAATCGCCTGAACCTTCTGACTAACAAGGACTTTTCTTCCTACCCCGTATCACTGCATGTCACCCCAGCCCGGCCACTTTGTTGGTAGCGATGTTGGTATGGCGCAGAATGGTCAAGAAACGGGCTTTCGCTACCAACACACCCTTTGTTGGTATCCGTTCGCCCCCCCGACCGGATGCGGATTTATGGGCGATCTCACTGATAAAGAACTGAAAAACCTCAAGCCAAAGGCCAAGCTCTACAAGGTGACGGACCGCGACGGGATGCACGCCGCTGTCACGCCGAGCGGGGTCATTTCATTCCGGTATCAGTACCGGGTAAACGGGCGGCAGGAGATATTGACCATCGGCCGCTATAGCGCCGAGGCGGCGCGCACGCTGACACGGGCGCCCGACGCGCTGGAATACGGAATGGATGTGTCGCTTGCGGAGGCGAGGACGCTCTTGGCGCGCGCCAGGCGCCAGGTTGAGCGGGGTGAGTCGCCGTCGAAAGCCAAGGTGGAGAAGCGCACTGCGTCAGCCGAAGCGTTCACCTTCGGCGGTTGGGCGGAAGCGTATTTCAAGCACAAGGCCGATCCCAAGTCGAGGGCAGAAAGGCTGGCCGACAGCACGCTAGCGATGCGCCGCTCTGTCTATGATCGCGCCATCGCGGGAAACTTGTCGAAGCTCAAGCTAGGGGAGGTGACGCCACAGCGTCTCAAGCGCCTCTGCGACGAGGCCAAAGAGAAACGCGGGCCGGCCGTCGCCGTGCATGTCCGCGAGGTCGTGTTGCTGGTGTTCCGCCACGCCCAGGCATGTGGGCTGGATGTGAGCAATCCAGCCGAGTCGATACGCACCAGCGCTATCGCCACGTTCGAGCCGCGCGAGCGCGCCCTATCGCCGTCTGAAGTTCGCGCCGTCCTGACGGCGTTGGATCAGGTGGCGGCGGCTCCAACGCTGCGTTCAGCGGTGAAGTTTGTTCTGCTTACCGGAGTCCGCAAGTCGGAGTTCATTGACGCCACATGGAAGGAAATCGACTTTGCCGCCGCGCGCTGGACGATCCCGGCCGAGCGTATGAAGGCTGGCAAGCCGCATGTTGTCCCGCTGAGTGATCAGGCGCTCGACATTCTTACGGCGTTCCGGACCATGTTCGGCGTCAGCCGATACCTGCATCCTGGTCGGTACGACGGCGATACGCCCATAAGCAACGCCACGCTCAATCGCGTGATCGATGCGGCCGTGGAGCGTATCCGCAAGGATGACCCGGACTTCGAAAGCCTTGGCGTTCACGACCTGCGCCGCACCTTTTCGACAGGCCTGAACCGAGCCAAGTTTGATGATCGCTGGATCGAGATGAGCATGGCTCACGCGCCTCGGAACCGGATCGCGGCTGTCTACAACGTGAACCGCTACTTGGCAGAGCGCAAGATCATGCTTCAATGCTGGGCTGACATGCTCGATGCCTGGGTGAAGGGCGAGTCTGGCAAAGAACTGATCGCCGACGCGAAGCAGCGCGCCGCCGAGATTCACGACGACGAGTTGGACGACGATCTCTGAACTACGCGTGGCTTGCGCGCCTTCTCTCCGTCAACGCCTCTGGCGGCCGCCAGCCGGCGGGGTCGGCGATCCAACAATCGATATCGGATTCGTGCCAACCGGATCCGTTCATGCTGATCTTCAACTGGGCTGGGAAGGTGCCCTCGGCGATCTTGCGGTAGATGGTGGAGCGGCTCAGGCCGGTGCGGGCGAGAACGGTTTTTAGACGGACGATACGGCTTGCGACGAGCATGGTCATGCTGCCTCCTGCTGGATGCTTTTGACATTGCAGAGACCAGACAGGGCGATGATTTGTTGTTGTGCAACAGGTATTTGATGGTCGTAGTAATGGGGCGTGGAGGAGGTAAAAAATGCCGGGGTCGGTGCGTAGCTTAACGCGAATTCTGGACCAAAGACTGCGACCCAACTAGCTATCGACACCGAAGTCTTGCCAGCGGCCTCCGACCAGAGATTCAACAGCGGGACGGGTTTAGGTCGCTTGGCAAATCGCGCATCGCCGACCGCGTGGACTGCAGCCGGACAAGTTGCCCGCCTGATACTAGCGCTGGTTGGCTTGGCTAAGTCCGCGCCAGCGTTCCACGAAGCGCTCAGCGCGGCGGCCGGAAGGAGCGATGCACCCGTAGCTCATTTGGATAGAGCGCCACCCGCCGAAGGTGGAGGCCACACGTTCGAATCGTCTCGGGCGCGTGACACCGTCGAGAAGGTCGACTCGGTCTTCATGAGCATGACTGACTACTCGCCCTTGCTGAAAACCGGAGCCGGAAAATCCACCCAAGGTCATCAACACTGAAGGGCTTCGCACCCCGGCCGAAGTTGCTTCGAAGCAGGTAGGTGGCCGAAGTGGATTCGGAGCAACTGGCCAACGGGTCTGTCGCCTTGTAGTGGACATCCAAGGTTGTCGATCTGTTTTAGGCGCGCAGATCGTAGGGAACCGGCGGTCAACAGTCGAAGGCTATCATGAGCGACATCAAGTATGGTCAAGAACAAGGGCTTAGCCCTGATGAGTTCATAGCGGTGCTGACCGCGTCGGGCCTGGCGGAGCGGCGACCGATTGCGGACCGTGGCCGCATCGAGCGAATGCTTAAAAATGCCAACCTCATCGTGACTGCGCGTGACGGAAAGGGCCGCTTGGTGGGTGTTTCCCGCGCTCTGACGGATTTCAGCTATTGCTGTTATCTCTCGGACCTTGCGGTCGACAAGGCGCTGCAAGGCCGTGGAATAGGAAAGATCTTAGTGTCAGAAACCCGCCGCCTTGCAGGACCCGAAGCAATGTGTCTCCTGCTTTCCGCTCCAGACTCAATGCCGTTCTACCGCTCAATTGGCATGCCGCAGCCAGACAACGCTTTCCTATTCAAGCGTGAGCGTTAGCCAGCACGCGCCTTCAAGGCCTGGGACGCTCAGCCATTTGCATGAACTTCGCGGCTGCCTCGTTGAAGCCCTTGCCATTCATAAGCTGGACGAAATGATTTGGCGAGTTGACCACGACGTGCTGGCCATGAGTCATTTCAGCGCTCACCTCTCCAACAGCATCAAAGGTCGGGCTCCAACCGCCCGTGACAACCAAGACGGGAATGTCGGCCTTGGCCACAGCTTGGGCAGCTCTCCGCATCGCACCCGCAGAGGCGAGACGCGCCTGCAATAGGGCGCAACCGAGCTTTTGCGCGGTTTGGGGATCGAGATCTCTTGTCCCTCCATCGGATGCTGCTCCGGAGAGGACGCCGAGGTCGTGGGCAAGGGTGACCCCGTATTCCGCCGGGGTTCGCGCCATAAGCCATGCCTCCCCCATGCGCAGAAAATCGGAGCGCGCCGCCTTATTCGTTCTCAGGGCCCGGCTTCCTGGCAGTAAGGGAATCAGCGCGGGCTCAATCAGGACCAGCGAGCGGACGGCAGAGGGCCGGCGGGCGGCAGCTAGTAGCGCAACCGCTCCGCCGAAGGAGTGACCGATCAAATGAGCGCCGTCGCCCAACTGGGCCGACACCCAGATCGCATCCGCCTCCATGTCTTCGGCCCCCCGGGAAGGGCTTTGACCGAAGCCCGGTCTGTCCGCCACCAGCAAACGGAAGCCTTCCCGCGCCAGTTCCTCTTGCTCGCGGAACGTTGCAGGCCCGCCCCCGAGTCCACCTTGCACGCCGCCATGAATGAGCAGAACCTTCGGACCGGTCGAGCCCCACGTCGTCACATGGATCGGATAGGTCGCAGCTAGGTCCGGCTATATCTCGGGCGGCGCAGAGCACATCGCCGCCAGACGACCTCTATGGCGTGACATACGCAAACCCAACATCAGGGCGCGAAGGATGAAGCTGGATTTGAAGTTGACGACGATGGTCGCGGTGACGATCGCTGCGAATGCCAGAGCGACGAAAATGATCACGTCATTATATTCCTCGTGGGAAGATTGGCTGCGTCCCGGAAGGGGGCGGCAATCCTGCGCAGAGCAGCGCGAGAGTGTCGCGTAGTAGCGGCACGAGAGCCGTGGGCTGATCGCCGTGAAGAAATGCGTTGATCGCGACCTGGGCCGCGGTCGTAACGACCGCGGCGACAAGGCGTGGATAGAGGTCTCGCTGCGGGTCCGTCCCGGTGCGGTCCGCGACCGCCAATACGAACGGATGATCCGAAATCAGTGCCCCTCGAAGAATTTCGGCCTGCGTACTCGAAGCACCAAATATGAGGCGGAGTTCGGAAACGGCGGCGCGACTGGGAATCGCCTGGCCGCGAGTCGTGTCCTTCCATGGAGCGATCATCGCCTCA
This sequence comes from Granulibacter bethesdensis, assembly GCF_001889545.1. Taxonomy (NCBI): domain Bacteria; kingdom Pseudomonadati; phylum Pseudomonadota; class Alphaproteobacteria; order Acetobacterales; family Acetobacteraceae; genus Granulibacter; species Granulibacter bethesdensis. The sequence continues at coordinate 1,312,828 of NZ_CP018194.1, forward strand.
GTAATCGCCTCCCAGATAGGCTCCGCAGCCGGTCGAGCGCGAAGCGCCTCCGCCGCATAGATCATGCGGTTGGTGTATCGGGCGACTAACGCCTCCTGCTTGGTTGAAAAGTAGTTGTTGAAGGTTCGCATTGAGACATTCGCCTCGGCCGCGATGTCCTCGACCCGAAGGCCGTCAAGACCGTGCTTGAGTGCTAGCCGCATGGCCGCATCTGCCAATGCGTCGCGGGTCTCCAGCTTTTTGCGCTCCCGCAATCCACTGCTCTTCGCTTGTTGCATCGACGACATGGGCTGAGTCTAGCCGAAAATTGCGTATCACGCAATTGTGCGCATTGCGCAATTTTCTGTTACGCGCCGCGTGAGGCAGATGCCCAATTGACAATAAGTGAATGTTCACTTACCTTGATTTGCAAGGAGAGTCGTTGATCATGCGTCCCACCAAGCTTGCTGCGGCTGACCGCAAACAGGCAATTTTGACGGCTGCGGCGCCGGTGTTTGCCCGGCTTGGGCGAGCTGGTGCCACGACAAAAGACATCGCGAACGCGGCAGGTATTTCCGAAGCCCTTCTCTACAAGCATTTCCCGGGAAAGGACGCGCTCTACTCAGAGCTGGAGCATCATTGCGTCGAGGCAAATGCGGTCGGCGGTCGGCTGCTGGACAGCGCGACGCCGTCAACGGCGACGCTCGTCATGGGCGTCGCGGTGCTGGTGCAAGCCGTGTTCCCCGGGATCGGCGCCCGGCAATCCCATGAAGATACAAAGCGCCTCGTTACCTCCAGCCTGCTCAGCGACGGCCGGTTTGCGAAGGCGTTCCTCGATCGGCATGTGCAGCCTTGGGTGGGCCTGTTTGAACAGTCTCTTCAGTCTGCAAAGGCGGCCGGCGATGCCGAACAAGGTATTTCCACGGGCAAGGCCGAAATCTGGTTCGTTCACCACCTGGCAAATACGCTTCATCTGATTAGCCTCCCTGAAGATGAAGTCGTCGATTACGGCCTTTCGAGGGATGAACTGATCGAAAGTGCGGTCCGCTTTCTACTGCGCGGACTAGGCCTGAAGAGCGAGGCCATAGAGCGGCATTACGATCCCCAAGAACTCAAGAACATCCTTGCGCGAATGGGTCAGGACTGAGCATGAGGCCAATAAGAAAGATAGCCGTCGTTGGAGCAACAGGCCGCCTTGGCGCGCCGGTCGCGGTGGAGCTGGCAAAGACCTTCCAGGTCCGAGCGATTGTCCGTTCGCCGGACAAGGCCAGGACGATGCTTCCTGCGAATGTCGAGATCCTGCAAGGGGATCTCCGAGACGTCCCCAGCCTACGTGCTGCTCTCGACGGGATGGACGCCATTTACATCAATCTTGCGACTGAGACGGCAGAACTAAACCTCGCCTTCTACGAAGAGCGGGAGGGCATCGCGAACCTGATTGCCGCCACCCAGGGGCTCGACATCCAGTATATCGCGAAGATCGGGGCGCTCGGCGCTTATCCTCCGGCCCTCAAGACAATCAAGAACAACATGGTTCCGAACCTCATTCGGATGGAGGGGCACAAGATCATCGCCGCCTCCGGCATCCCCCACACCTTCTTCGCGCCGACGCACTTCATGGAGCTGCTGCCGAACATGATCGACAAGCATGCGCTGCAGTGGATCGGAAACACCAAGGTGAAGATCTATTGGATCAGCGTTGTCGACTATGCGCACCAAGTTGCTAAAGCCTTTCAGAGTCCTGAGATGATGCCGGAGCATTGTCCAATCCAGGGGCCTGAAGCCATATGGGTCAGGCAGGCAATGAAGGAATTCATCAAGAACTACGATCCGACGCTAAAAACTCGGGTCGCGCCTTTATGGGTGATCCGGTTTATCGGCCTCTTCAATCCAAGAATGAAGTTTGTAGGCCATCTATTCGCGTATTTCGGGAGCCACGAGGATCCCTTCTACGCAGGAGAGACCTGGCAAAACCTGGGCAAGCCGACAACAACCCTTGAAATGTTCTCGAAGGGGCTCCGGCAGCGCGCGGCGAACCCATGATGATCCAGCTCTCGTCGCCGCCTTGTGAAGTCGTCATGACACGATGAGTCTCTTCGAGAACGGAGATGCGGAATGAGCGAAAGTAAGTGCTTCGATAATCCCGCCGGGCTAGTGATCCCCGTCGTCGATTTCAATCGGTGCGAAGGAAAAGATGCCTGTGTAGAGGTTTGTCCCTTTGATGTCTTCGACGTTCGTAAGATTGATCGATCCGATTATAGGAACCTCTCTTTCGTGGCGAAGTTCAAAAATCGCGTTCACGGCGGGATGGTCGCCTATACGCCCAACGCGGACCAATGCCGCGCCTGTGGTTTGTGCGTGAAGGCGTGCCCGGAGCGCGCCATCAAACTTGTGAAAGCATTAGGGACCAACCGATGAGAGTGCGGCCGAGGCACGTCTCTCGGGCAGGGCCTGACGTAGTTCACCAGCAACTTCATGGGGTTCGGCAGAAGGACGCGATCTAAGTTCAGGGGTCGGGAGGGGAAGTGAGTGTCGATCTCAGAGAGTTGCGCTGGGCTATCACCGCTTCCCGGCATAGAAGTCTTCGGCAGGCGGCCGAAGCGTTGCACGTTCGTCAGTCGACACTCAGCCGGATGCTGCGAAGTCTCGAGGACCGGCTTGGGGTTGTTCTCTTTGAACGCACAAACGGCGGCACGCATCCCACCCCACAGGGACAAGAGTTCCTCGACTCAGCTCGGAGAATCGTCTCCGACATTGAAGAGATCACAATTCGGCTAAAGACCCAGTCTCGCGGTGAAAGTGGGCGACTAACTATCGGAGTCCATGCGTCACTTTCAGTCGGGAATCTTCGTGCCACGCTGATCGAGCATCATCAACGCTTCCCCGACGTCGTAATGCATTTGGTGGACGGATCGAGTGATCACTTGATTTCAGGTCTAGCGAACTGTGAGATCGACATCGCATTTTTGGTAGAGGGACATGCCAAGTGGTCCGAAAGGTCGCTTAACGTGTGGAGCGAGCGCGTCGTCGTCGCGCTTCCTGAGCAGCACGTTCTGGTCGAACGCGATCCGATCGAATGGAAAGACTTGATGGACGCCAAGCTGCTGTTGCCGCAGCGCGGACCGGGCGTCGAACTGGCTGAGTTACTCCTTGCCAAGCTAGGGTTTGCGGAACGCTGTAACATGACGCGTCATGACGTGGCGCTTGATCGACTATTGACCCTCGTTGGCGCAGGCTGCGGTGCTCTGCTCGCGCTCGAGGGTGCGACTAGCGTGAGCTATCCTGGAGTGATATTTCGTGAAATCTATGATGCCGGTGGGCCGGCACGCGTTGGTTTCCGGGCGCATTGGCGGAAGGAGAGCGGCAATCCATCGCTGAAGAGGTTTCTCGATTTACTCTACCAACGCTACCCGGATCTTTCGGGGGCTACGTAAGAAACGATCCCATCATGGCTCTTGCGCGCTTTGGTGAACCCACGATCTGAAGCCATGAATCGCTCGATCATAGGCACGATCAGCTTTGCCGGTTCTGGCGCCGCTTGCCCGGTAGATCGACCGAGCACTTCGGCGTAGGCGATGAGATCGCGATGAACACTGGCGGGGAGTTCGACTGTGACCTTGACCGGCTTGTCGTCTGCGAGCGCACCAAGCTTGAGCTTCGTCATGGATCGGTTCCTTGCGCATACGGGGTGAGCACCAAGTCGCGTGTGACGATGACCCGAACCGGGAACCCTGGGCGGATCGTCAGCGTCGGCTGGATATTGAGCTGGCGCTGAACGATCTGCTGGCCCGTCTGGCTGATGCTGTTCGAGGCTCCGCTCCGGATAGCCTGCACTAGATCGTTCTCGTCCTGGCTCATGCCCGCCTCGGCGCCAACGCTGAGCAGAGTCGAGAGGACAGCCGCCTTGAACAGCATGCCCCAATGGTTGTCGACCTCGTCCTCAAAGCCGGCGTAACCCTCGGTGTCTGCCCCAGGCTGACGCTCGAGCACGATCGAGCTTCCGTCCGGCATGATGATCCGCGTCCACACCAGCAATACACGGCTCTGACCGAAGGCGACGGAGCTGTCGTATTGGCCGATCAGCTTCGCGCCCTGCGGGATCAGCAGGTATTTGCCGGATGGGCTGTCGTAGACCGCCTCGGTTACCTGAGCGGTGATCTGGCCGGGAAGATCCGAACGAATGCCTGTGATCAGAGCGGCAGGGATGACCGTGCCGGCCTGCACGACGTAAGGCGAGGCTGCGGTCTCCAGCCGGTCCGGGCTGATCGTGCGCTTGTCGGTCGAAGCATTGAGGAAGGCGGTTTTGCGGTCCTGCATGTTCTGAGCGGAGCCGGCGTCGACGGGGGGCGTGGCCGCGGGAGCCCCTGAGGTGCCGGACGGGTTCGGAAGCACCTGGCCGACGGCCGGTGACTGCTGACTTGTCTGCGTGAAGAACCGGCTTACCCGCGCCGCCTCAAGCTCCTGGGCTCTGCGCTGCGCCTCCGGGTCAGGCGTTGCGCCGGGGGTCACGGTGTTCGGCGCTGCGCCAGCATTGAGAATCGGCTTGCCGAGATCGCCGGGCAGCGGCGGCCCAAGCGGAGGCGCTTGTCGCGGCAGTCCGGTATAGTCCTTCGGCAGGCCAGCGAGCCCCTCGGCCGAGGGGCGGTTCTGGGTGCTGAGCAGTTCCTGCCCCGACTGGCCCTTGTTGTGGGTCTGAAGCGCGTAGCCAAGCGCGCCGGCGATGGCGAGCGCGGATACCGCGCCGAGTGTGATCAGCACCTTGCGAGAGAGACGCGTGACGCGGGGCCGTTCGCCCCTGAGCCGCAGGTCCGGCGACACAACCGGCGTCGGGGCCGGCTGTTGGCCTTCCGGCTCGTCCGTCATGACCGCGGCCTTCCATCGGTGCGGACGATGCGGACGCGGCGCTCGCTGTCCTTGTCGCCGAGCCGAAGCTCCGCGGCGGCAAAGAGGCGGTCGACGACGTAGTAGTTGCCCTTAGCGCGATAGTTCACCAGCTCGGACCCGCCCGCCGGACCGATCACGAAGAGCGGCGGCATTTCGCCCTGCCGAATCCCCGAAGGGAATTCGATGTAGACCTTCTGCCCGTCATCGAAGGCGCGCAGCGGCCGCCAGGCCGGGTTGTCGCCCTGAATTGCATAGCGGAAGTTGATGGCGGCGAGATCGACGCCGGAGGCGATCGGCGCCGCCGCCTCGGCGGCCTGGTTCTGCTGGCGCAGCGCGATGAGCTGATCCTCCGGATACTGCCACGAGACCGAGGCCATGTAGGTCTTCTCGGTCGAGCGCAGCTCAAGCAGGTAAGTCCGCCGGTCGGTGTTGATGATCAGGTTCGTGACCAGTTCGTGCCGCGTGGGCTTCACGAGGATATGGACCTTCTTGGTCGGCCCCGCGCCGCTCTCGGTGTCGCCGATGATCCATCGCACGGTATCGCCGGCTGCAACGGGGCCCGTACCCGCGAGCTGCTCGCCCTCTTGCAGGGCGATGTCGGTGATCTCGCCGGGAGCGGTGTAGGCTTGGTAGAGCGCGCCGGCCGAATAGGGGTAGACCTGCACGGCGTTGATGAAGCCGTTCCGCACCGGCTGGATGCGGGCAGCCGCATTGGCCTGATTGACCCGCACGGCAGGATCGGGCGCTTCGGGGACGGGCTTGCCCGTATCGAGGGGCTTCAACTGGCCGGGTAGCGGCAGAGGCTTCGGCAGCTCGACGATCTTCACCGGCGGCGGCGGATCAACGGTCAGCTTTGCCGGCAAAGCGCTGTCGTAGTTGATGTCCGGCGGAATGAATTTATGCGCGCAGCCGCCGAGCGCGCTGACCGACATCAGCAAAGCCAGAAGCCCGGCTTTACGGAAAGACGTAATCCCTCTTTCCCAGTTCTGCTGCGAGACTGACAGGCGTGAAGCCGGACTGCCGGCTTCCAAAGAAATCGGCAGGGTCATTGTCCCAGCTCCTTCGACCAGTTGATTGCGGTGACGTAGATGCCGAGCGGGTTCTTGCGGAGCACGTCGGCGGTGGTTGGCGTCTGGATCGCGACGGTGAGGATCGCGGTCCAGCGTGATGTGTCGGCGAGCGCACCGTCCTGGTAGCGGTGCTCGACCCACTCGACGCGGAAGCTCGACGGCGACGCGCGGATCACGCTGGAGACGTCGATGGCGATCTGCTGCTTGCCGAGTTTGGCGAACGGGTCGTTGGCGCGGGCATAGTCGTTGAGCGCCTGGGAACCGGAGGTGCTGGTGAAGTCGTAGGCGTCGAGCCAGTTCTGCCGCACGATGATGGGATCGGCTGGCAACGAGCGAACCAGCGACACGAAGTGCGCGAGATACCAGGCGATTTGCGGATCGCTCGGCGTGTAGTCGGGCGCAGCCGCAGCCGCAGCCGCAGCCTGCGCCTGGCCAAGCTTGTCGACCTGGACCACCCAAGGGACGATGCTGCCATGGGTCGATTGCCAGACGAGGCCGCCGGCGAGGCTCATGGAGAGCGCGAGCGAGCCGAAGGCCATCAGCCGCCAGTTCTTGGCCTGCACCCGGGCGGAGCCGATACGCTCGTCCCAAGCCTGGGCGGCGCGCTGATAAGGGGTTTCCGGTTCTGGTGTGCGGCCATAGCGGACCGACGCGCGGCGGAAGATCGCCATGCTCATTCTCCTCCCGAGAGATCGACGGAATGGCCGTCGCCATGGCTATCGCCGGATCTGAGGGCGTTTGCAGCCGCCGTCGCGCCGTGATGGAGCGCCTGGTTGCGGCGCATGCGCTGGGCCCAGGCCGGCGGACCGGATTCGGTCGCGCCCGCTCCAGAGGAACTGGCGCCGGCGGCCTGGCCGCCGCCGACCGTCCCTGGGGTGGAGGAGCCGCCTGTCGCGGCGAAGCTTGATTTGGCACCGGCCGCGAAGCTCTGCTTCACCGACCCGGCGGCCTGGCTGGCGGCGCGGCGGAAGGGGGCGGCCGCGCCGGCGCCGGCGGCTCGCCCAACGCCGCCAAGACCGGCGGCGACGCCCGACGCTCCGGACCTGCCGGCCGATGCGAGGCTGTAGGCCGAGGATGCACCGCCCGCCATTGCCGCGCCGCCGCGCACCGCGGCGGCCGAGCCGGAGGCCGCGGCCATCGCTCCCCTACCGGCCAGGCCAAGCGCGCCAGCGCCGGCCATCGCCGTGCCGGCGACGGCAAGGCCGGTGCCCACGGCCGCGCCGGCGCCGAGCTGCGGCGCCCCCGAGACCAGGCCGGTGGCGATGCCCGGACCGAAGATACCGAGGCCGAGAAGCGCGAGGGCGGCAAGCACGACGGAGAGCGCTTGTTCGACCGTCGGCTGGCCGCCAGCGTAGGTCTGGGTGAACTGTGAGAACAGGCCCGACCCGATGCCGACGATGACGGCGAGCACCATCACCTTGACGCCGGAGGCCACGATGTTGCCGAGCACCTTTTCAGCCAGGAAGGCAGTCTTGTTGAAGAGCGCGAAGGGAATGAGGACGAAGCCGGCGAGCGTCGTCAGCTTGAACTCGATCAGCGTGACGAAGAGCTGCACCGCCAGGATGAAGAAGGCGATCAGCACCAGCAGCCAGGACACCATCAGCACCGCGATTTGGACGAAGTTCGCGAAGAAGCTGGTGAAGCCCATCATCTGGCTCGCCGCGTCGAGCAGCGGCTGGGCGGCATCCAATCCAGTTTGAGCGAGCCGTCCTGGCCGCAAGAAATCGGCCGTCGAGATGGAGCCGCCGCCGGCCTTCAGGCCGATACCGGCGAAGCTGTTGAAGACGATGGCCGAGAGATTGTTGAAGTTGGTGATGATGAAGGCGAAGAAGCCGATGTAGAGGGTCTTCTTGACCAAGCGCTGGAGAATGTCCTCGTCGGCGCCCCAGGCCCAGAATAGCCCAGCCAGCGTGATGTCGATGACGATCAAGGTCGACGAGAGGTATCCGACCTCGCCCTTGATCAGGCCGAAGCCGGAATCGATGTAGGTTGTGAAGGTGTTGAGGAAGGTGTCGATGACGCCGACGTTGTTCATCGCGCACCTCCCGCCGCATTGGTGGCCGGCGCAGCCGCGCCCGGGTGCGTTTGTGGCGGCAATAGCCGCGCCGGCCGGCCGAAGAAGCGCCGGCGGTTCTCCTCCCAGACCGCCACGCAGCGCGCGTCTTCGGCGTCCTGCGGTCCGAGCGCGCTGCAGCGACGCAGCTCGGCCGAGAGGTCGTCGGATGCTGGGCTTGGGATGGGCGGGGGCGTCTCGATGACCGGCGGCGTCGGCCGCAGATGGATCGCGACCAGGCTCACCACCACGACGGCGATCAACAGGATGATCGCAACGATGCGGAAGGTGTCCAACCGGCCCAGCATCGCCGCGCCTCAATTGCCGCTAAACATCGTGACGTTGCCGGGCTGGTAGCCGGTGCGCGTCGAGAAGGTCTTGTAGTTCTGTTGCCCCTGCGCCTCGGCGGCGGCCACGCGCGCCTGCTCCAGCGCGTCGGCCCGGCTCTTGGCCGACAGCACGGCGACCACGTCGGAGAGCTGCTGCGATTGTAGCGCCAGGAGCTGGTTGCCGGCCTGCGCCGCTTGCAGCGCGCCCGTCGCGCTCTGGCTGGCCGTGACCAGCGAGGTCATGGTGCTGGAGTTGGTCGGAATGTTTCCGACGACGCCGGCCTGGACCTTCAGGCTGTCCTCGAAGGCCCCGACGGAGTTCTGCCAGCGCTGCTGTGCGTTGGCGACCATCGTCGTGGTCGAGCCGGTGCCGGCCGCACTTCCATAGCTGGTCGAATAGGCCGTCTGGATGCGCTGGACATTGAACGAAATGTTCTGCGCCTGGCTGAGCAGCGACTGGGTCTGGGCGATCGACGACTGAAGTTGGGTCAGCATCGATATCGGCAGGTTGGCCAGATTGCGGGCCTGATTGATCAGGCTCGTCGCCTGATTGTTCAACATGGTGATCTGGTTGGTGATCTGCTGTAGCTCGCGCGCCGCCGTCAGCACGTTCTGGCTGAAGTTTGTGGGGTCGTAGACGATCCACTGCGCCGAAGCCGGCGGCGCGGCGATGCCCAACGACAATGCGACGGCGCTTGCCGCCGCCAAATGGCGCAGCTTGATCATGATGGCGTCTCCAGGTTGGTCAGGTCGGGAATGAGATCGGCCGCCCACAGAAGCTCGCGATCGGCGAGCCAGGTTGGCGTGAAGGCCTCGCGGCCGTGCTCGGCGAGGACGCGCTCGATCGCGGCGTGGTCCTGCTTGGAAGATGCGGCGCAGAAGGCCAGCGCGACGGGTCCAAGGCCCAGCTCGAACAGCCGGTTGCCGCGACGGGACTGGCAGTAGTAGTCGCGCTTGGGCGTCGCCCGGGCGAGGATCTCGATCTGGCGATCGTTGAGACCGAAGCGCCGATAGATCGCCGTGATCTGCGGCTCGATCGCCCGCTCGTTCGGCAGGAAAATGCGTGTCGGGCAGCTCTCGACGATCGCGGGCGCGATGTTGCTGCCGTCGATGTCGGAGAGCGATTGTGTGGCGAAGACGACGGACGCGTTCTTTTTGCGCAGCGTCTTCAGCCATTCGCGCAGTTGCTGCGCGAACGCGGGATCATCGAGGACCAGCCAGCCCTCGTCGATGATGAGCAAGGTAGGGCGGCCATCGAGCCGGCCCTCGATGCGGTGAAACAGATAGGTCAGCACGGCGGGCGCCGCGCCGGCGCCGATCAGGCCCTCGGTCTCAAACGCCTGGACCGAGGCGGAGCCGAGCTGCTCGGCCTCGGCGTCGAGCAGCCGGCCCGATGGTCCCCCGACGCAATAAGGCTGGAGCGCCTGCTTCAGCGCGGTGGATTGTAGAAGGACCGCAAGGCCGGTGATGGTGCGCTCGCCGACCGGTGAGGACGCGAGCGACGTCAGCGCCGACCAGACGTGTTCCTTGGCGGTCGGGTCGATGGTGACGCCTTCCTTGGCAAGGATCGCCGTCACCCATTCCGCCGCCCACGCGCGCTCTGCCTGATCATCGATCCGAGCGAGCGGCTGAAGGGAGACGGAATGCTCCGATCCCGCCGAGAGGCTGCCGCCGAGATCGTGCCAGTCTCCGCCCATCGCGAGGGCGGCGGTGCGGATCGAGCCGCCGAAATCGAAGGCGAAGATCTGGTTGTCGCGGTAGCGGCGGAACTGCATCGCCATCAGAGACAGGAGGACCGACTTGCCGGCGCCTGGAAATGCTCATCGCGCGCGGGGCCGGCCCAGACCGCCGAGAGCGGGATCATGTGCGCGAGGTTCAGCGTGGAGACCGGCGGCTGGCGGACGTTGGCGTAGGCGTGGCCGGGGATCGAGCCGAGCCACGCCTCCAGCGCATTCACCCCTTCCGGCATGCAGGTGAAGTCGCGGCCCTGGATCACCTTCTCGACAAGGCGGAGCTTCTCGGAGGCGAGGCCGGGGTCCTCATCCCAGACCGTCACCGTGGCGGTGACATAGGCCTGCCCGACATCGTCGGTGCCGAGTTCCTGCAGCGCCATGTCGGCGTCGGCGGCCTTATTGGCGGCGTCGCTATCGACCAGCGTCGACGCCTCGTTGGTCATCACCTCCTTGACGATGGCGGCGATGGATTTGCGCTTGGCGAACCACTGCCGCCGGATCTTGGTCAGCAGCTTCACCGCCTCGGTCTTGTCCAGGAGGATCGCGCGGGTGGACCAGCGATACGGGAAGGCGAGCCGGTTCAGCTCGTCGAGGATGCCGGGATGGGTCGCGGTCGGAAATCCGACTACGGTCAGGGTCCGCAGATGATGGGCGCCAAGCCTGGGCTCCAGGCCGCCGGCAAGCGGCTCGTCGGCGAGGAGCGCATCGAGGTGCATCGGCGTCTCGGGGACGCGGACGCGCTGCTGGCGGGTCGAGATGGTCGAGTGCAGGTAGGTCAGCGTGTCGCCGTCATCGAGCCACGCGACCTCGGGCATGAAGCCCTCGACCAGTTACAGGACGCGGTTGGTGCGATCGACGAAGCCGCGCAGCAGCTCCCAGGGGTCGACCCCGCTCTGCGAGCGGCCTTCGTAAAGGAAGCCCTCGATCCGGGACGCGTCCTCGGCCGGCGGCAGCCACACGAAGGTGAGGAAATAGCGGCTCTCGAAATGCGCGCCGGCCTCCTCGAAAGCGTCCTGCCGTTCGAGATCGACCAGCGCCGAGGCCGGATCGGGAAAAAGCGAGTGCGGATAGGTCTGGGCGGCGATCCGCTGCGCCTCGACGAAGATCGCCCAGCCCGAGCCAAGACGGCGCAACGCATTGTTGAGGCGGGCGGTGACGCCGACCAGCTCGGCTGGCGTAGCGCTATCGAGGTCCGGCCCACGGAAGCGGGCCGTGCGCTGGAAGGAGCCGTCCTTGTTGAGAACGACGCCTTCTTCGACCAGGGCGGCCCAGGGTAGGAAGTCGGCGAGACCGGCGGGGCGGTTGCGGTATTCGGCGAGGTTCAGCATCGCCGCCTCACACGCCCAGATGTGCGGGATAACGGAGGTGCCGACGGACCACGTCGACGAACAGTGGGTCGCGCTTGGCGGCCCAGACCGCCGCCATGTGGCCGACCGCCCAGAGCAGCGCGCCGGGGATCCACAAGCGAAGGCCGAGTGCGATCGCCGCCGCGATCGTGCCGTTGGCGATCGCCACCGTCCGCGGCGCACCGCCCATCAGGATGGGATCGGTGAGCGCGCGGTGAACCGGGGCGAAGAAGCCGGGCACATCGGGATCGACGATCGCGGCCATCAGACCAGCGCCCCGCCGGAAAAGCTGAAGAAGGTCAGGAAGAAGCTCGACGCCGCGAAGGCGATCGACAGGCCGAAGACGATCTGGATCAACCGACGAAAGCCGCCCGACGTGTCGCCGAAGGCGAGCGTCAGGCCGGTCACCGTGATGATGATCACCGAGATGATCTTGGCGACGGGACCCTGCACCGACTCCAGGATGGAGTTGAGCGGCGTCTCCCAGGGCATGGAGGAGCCGGAAGCGTAGGCCGCCGGTGCGAACGCCAGCGAAAGCGCGGCGAAGGTGGCGACGTCGAGGGCGCGCCGGTGCATCCGGCGGGCGGTGGCGAGAACGCGGATCATGGGTGGTCTCCGAGATCGCCGCCCGCCCCGGCGGACTGGACGCGGTAATCGCCGGTGGCGGGATCGAGACCGGCGATGAGGGCAAGTTCGGAGAGGCGCCGTTCACTACCGCGACCGCGCAGCACCGCGACGAGGTCGATGGTCTCGGCGATGAGCGCCTTGGGGACGGTGACGACGGCTTCCTGGATGAGCTGTTCGAGGCGGCGGATCGCGCCGAGCGCGGTGCCGGCATGGATCGTCCCGATCCCGCCCGGATGGCCCGTGCCCCAAGCCTTCAGGAGATCGAGCGCCTCGGCGCCGCGCCCCTCACCGATCGGAATGCGGTCGGGACGCAGACGTAGGGAGGAGCGGACGAGATCGGACAGCGAGGCGACACCGTCCTTGGTGCGCATCGCGACCAGATTGGGTGCGCGGCATTGCAGCTCGCGCGTGTCCTCGATCAGCACCACGCGGTCGCTCGTGCCGGCGATCTCGGCCAGCAGTGCGTTGGTGAGCGTGGTCTTGCCGGTGCCGGTCCCACCGGCGACGAGGATGTTCTTGCGCGACGCGACGGCCGCGCGCAGCGACGCCGCCTGTCCGGCGGTCATGGTGCCGGCGGCGACGTAGTCGTCGAGGGTGAAGACCGCGACGGCGGGCTTGCGGATAGCGAAGGCCGGCGCCGTGACGACGGGAGGCAGCAGCCCCTCGAACCGCTCCCCCGTCTCGGGCAGCTCGGCCGAGACGCGCGGCCTATCAGCGTGGACCTCGGCGCCGACATGGTGCGCGACCAGGCGCACGATCCGCTCGCCATCGGCTGGCGATAGAGTGCGACCGCTATCTTCGAGGCCACCCGATAGCCGGTCGATCCAAAGCCGGCCATCGGGATTGAGCATCACCTCGACGATCGAGGGGTCTTCGAGGAAAGCTGCGATCGCCGGGCCGAGCGCGGTGCGCAGCATGCGCGTGCCGCGTGAGAAGGCCTCGGAATGGAGCGGAGCTGCCGCCACGATCGTCCCCGTCGTTGGCCAATCGCAACGCGCGATTGGCGACGGGGATGATTAGAAAAGGCAGGAAATGGGGCAATTCAACAAGTATTCAGACGGCGTAGCGACTTGGCGTAAATCAGAGAAAAAATACTTGCTGCGTGCGGGTGGCCATTGTTCGGCAGTAGCGCAGATTGCAATTTGCCCAGCCGTCCGCTTTCGACGTGCCGGACGGCGAATCCGCGCATTTACCGACCGACCTTAACGGCGCAGGCTGGCTCTTCTCTGACGTTGCGAAGAGCCGCTTCCGGAAGCTGCCAATGCCCAAGCGCTACCAGTTATGTTTACGCCTCTACGTTGTAGGGGTAATGTTGCGCAGGTATAAGGTTGGGGGGACTCAGGGCCTTTGGCGTTTTCTAGCGCATATATCGACGAACCGACGCGCCAGTTTCGGGACGCCATGCGCTTGCTTTTCATCCTTACGGAGTGCGGAGACCCTGCTGGCACGCCACCGCCCGTTCCCAACGCTTTGCGGGTCATAAGCTCGCAAAAAAGCCTACAAAAGATGGATTTTTGGGTTCGGAATCCCGATCACCTCGCCCACGCCTTGCTGGATGTTTATGGCGAGACCAACGAATCGAAATGGTTGCGATACGCCCAAGCGATCCTCGGCACGGAAGAGCCGGAGGTGCGGCGAGATGCAATGGCGAAATATCTCTATGGTGCCTTCGAACCAATCGACACGGGACTAGCGCCCCTAATCAGCTACGGGTTGGCCCAAACCCTTCGCCATCCGCAGACCCGTAGGCTTCGATTCTTCCTGCTCGACCGCGGGGAGCAGGTCGCCTCCAAGATGCAGGCTGAGCTACCTGAAGCACATTGGTACTCCGGACGCGCCCGTCTGGTCGCCGAACTCTGCCGTGGGCGTTCGGGTGAAGATCTCGCCCGTATGCAGTACCAGCAACCAGAATACGCCAACGCGCCCAACGGCGAGACGATCGCTTCCATCGCCGCCCAGGTTCGTGCGCGGTTGGCAAACCTCGAGGGTCACTCTTGACGACAGCCGAGACGCCAGACGACGAGGCCAAGGGCGATCCGATCGCCCCATTTCGCGAGGCAGTGGCGGAGAAGGCCAAGGTTACCCTCGCCGTTGTCGATCTGCTGATGGACGAGTTGAGCGTCCGGGACGAGACCTCAACGCGGCGGGCGGATCATCTAACGCTCCGCCGCCTCCTCTTCAGCGGCGAAAAGCGGGCGACCGGCTATACCGATGGCCCGTTCACGTTCGAATGGAAGGACCTTGGAGCTGGCCTCTTTGCCGCGTTCAGTAATGGCGTCAATCAGGTCGGTAAGAGCACAATCTTGGAAGTGATGCTTTGGGCGTTGCGAGGCACGACGCGGTCCCTTAAGCCCGAAGTGCGGTCCTGGATCAACACGGTCGAGCTCGAATTCACGATTGGCGCTGACCACTACAAGGTCGATTTCACAGACTTTGATGCAGTGCCCCGCGGCAAGCTGGTGCTCGTCTCACCTGGCCCGGCGCGGATCCTCAAGGCGTTCGAGGGGGAAGGCGACTTCGAGACCGTGATGGGCGACTTGATGATGCGTCGCTTCGCGCTCCAGCCCATTCCAAACGTCCGGCATACCGACGACGACGCATCCCAATACTTTCACAGTTGGTCGGCTTATGCGGCATCGATGTTCATCGAAGGCTCGCATCCGGCGATCCTTGGTGACGTCACCGTCGGCGCTTTGTGGTGGCGAATGATCCATCTGTTTGTAGGCATGCCTTACGCCGCAACCCACATGGCGTTGCGAAATGCCGTGACGCTTGAGCAGGCCCAGCGCGACGGTGCGGTCCAAGGAAAGTCCCGCCAGGATGCATTGTCGGCGGAGCTTCGTCGCGTAGAGGCGGAGCGAAAGCGTCTTGAGGATCGCCTGAAAACCTTAAGTGCTGGGGCCCTCAAGCTGGAAGAAATCGACGCTCTGTCGATCGAACATGCGCGCCTCTCGCGTGAAGGCAGCGAGCTACTAGCGCGAGCCGCCGAGGCCGGGCGAGCTGCGGTGGCACTCAAGCAAGAAACGGATGAGGCCAAGGCGAGCCAGCGCCGGCTGAACGAGGGCGTGGCGTCCAAACGGGTGTTCGCTGGCCTCAAGCCTGTCTGCTGCCCGCGCTGCGCCGAGGCGATCCCGGACGCACGGGCGCGGACGGAAGAAGCCGACGGGCGATGTGCTGTCTGTGATCGTGACACGCTGAAGGACGACCAGGAGGCGTTTAACGATGCGCAGGAGGCGGCGGCAGAGCGAGTGAGAACGCTGTCGGAGGCTGAGGCCGCGGCGCGTAAGGCGAACGACGATGCCACTCGGGCTGCCACCGAGGTCGAGCGTCAGCGAAGCGTGGCGGCCACCAGGTTGAAAGCTATCGATGAACAGGCGGCAGTCCTGCACACCCGACGCGAACTGGAAGGTCAGTTGCTAAAAATGTCAGGGGCCATTGAACAATTGCGCGTGCTCATGGCGCAGAGCCCGGTCCCGCAGCCGAGCGAGGAAAGGCTTCGGATTCTCAAGATCGCCGAGGCGATCGCCGAGGCGCGGATGAAGACCGCCAGCGCCGAGCTCCTCTTGGATCTAGAGACCGAGATGGTCTCCGTCGCCCAGAGGTTTGGTTTCAGGGGACTGCAGAGCATCGTCATTCGTGGCAACGGGATCATGGTCACCGTCTCCGACGTCACGAGTGGGTACTCCAAGCAGACAGCCGGCCAACGACTTCGCCTGCGCATAGCCCTAGTCATCGCCATGATGCGCATGGCTGACCGCAGCGGTTATGGCAATCACCCCGGGGTGCTGTTCATCGACTCCCCGGGCAGCGAGGAATTGAGCGACGAAGACCTCTTCGCGATGATGAAGGAGATCGGCCAAGTCTCCGGCGAGACCCGAAATCTGCAAATTTTCCTGGCGTCAGCCCGAAGCGACATTCTAGGGCCGGCTGTATTACCGCAGCACATCAAAGGGCCCGAGACTTTCGGAGCCATGTTCTGACTGCTGTATCGCCCGCCGAAGTGCAGCGGCGCCTCGAAGCCTTCGAGGATCCTACTCTGGATGACCTGGGGGGCTTGGATTCCGTTCTGGGGGCATCGAATGCGCTCGCGCAAAGTCTCTACGCCGACCGTGTTGTCCGCGCGTTTGCAATGGCTGGCGTAATCTTGTCTCCACGCGCTGTAGGCCTGGTCGATGCCATCCTGGGCGAGAACGGCCACCCATTAATAGTCGCGGCGGCCGCGCAATCTGTGCTCGAGCTTTCCCTCGATCCACGCGATCAGCGCCGACTGCAGCGTCGGCTGCTCGACCGAGCAAAACATTATCACTCGCCATCTGAGGCTCTGATGGCTTCCGAATGTCTCGCGGGAAGTCTGCTGCTTGCGGACCTGCCAGGGGCCTCGCGCCCGGCCGTCGTGGCGGCCTTGGATGATCTCGATGTGGGCGATCCGGATGTCATCCTTCGGCGCGGTGCGCTACTGGCGGGTATCGCTTGGCTCTGGGCGCGCTCACCCGATGTCGAAGCCCTACTTCGACGTCTGAGCACCAATCTTGACGCGGGCGGCCAAGCGCATTTTGAATTGGCGCTGATCGCTCTGGACCGCGCGTTGGCGGCACAGGACTGCGCGGCCCTCTTGGCGGGCTTGGAGGTGTCGCGGCACCACTTCGATGCCGCTCTTCAGGCGGCCCCCGAATTCGTGGAAGCAGCCGTCCTTTCGCGAGCCCTCGCTGCAGTCGGGATGTTCTGTTCCGATGATGAGGGCGATCTCGAAAAGCTGCTGACGGAGGCTTGCAATCTGGCGGGGTCACGACGACTGGAACTCGACCGAAGTTCCTTACGGGCGTGGCTGCGACCGCGGATCGACGCGGAGGCCGCTTGGTGGCAGCTGGCTTCCGCATTGCGCGGGCTGTCCGACGACCTTACGAAAAGGAGTTGGCTCCGCGCCGTTCCAGTGCTCGAACAAATTGCGCGGTTGAGACGTGCACTCGTACCGCTCGCGACAAAGCACGGAGACCAACTTCGTACGACAATCACCGAGCGGATCGCCGACAGCTTTCTTCGCGAGGAAGGGTTGCGCAGTCATTTGCTGGCATGGCGCGACGACAGTCACACGACCGAAGCCGACCGGGCAGAAGCATCTGCACTTCTCGAGGCCGTCTCTGCGATAGCAGAGGCCCGTGACCCTTCTAACGGTGCGTCGTCTGAGCACGATGCATCGAAAGAGCTGTCTGCGATCAGCGACTTGCGTCTTCACGGGCTGACCGCGATCGCAAGCCTTTCCGGATTCAACGCGCCGACGGAGCGCGCCTTTTTGGCGATGGACGAAGCCCTACAGGGACACCCCGACTATTCCGGGCCTGTGTGCGATGACGTGCGCAGCCTCGTTGGCCAATTGATCCTGTTCCTGAGTCATTGCCTGGACGTCGCGCCCAATATGGCCAAAGGATACTTCGATTTCCTCTTCGAAACTGGTGGTGCCAAGCCGCTTGAGATCGAACTCCAACGGGCCTGTTGGCACACACTCCGGCTGCAGGCGAACGGCTTCCCGCAGCATCAGATCTTAGAGGAAGTACGGGACATCGCCGCGGGCCGCGCGGATATCGCCGTAGTCCGCCCTGGTTGGCGAATGGTGGTCGAGATCAAACGAGAACTCGAAGACGCCTCGCGAGATGGAATACGGAAATACCTTGGGCAGGCCGCCACGTATGAGCTGACGGGGCCTCGCATCGGCTTCCTGGTCGTTTTGGACTTGGTTTCACAGAGGGGATGGCCGCTGACCCTGGCGGACAATTGTTGGGTGGAACGCATACAAGCGGCGGGGGACAGTGCGGCCAGGATGGTCTGCGTCTGGCGGATTCCAGGCGCCCGTCAGCCGCCGTCCCAGATAAAGACGCCGATCCACTGACAATCGGGCGAGACGGGGGATGGGGGTCCGGTTTCAACTTAGTTAAGGCAATCGCTATGACCGCTCTCATAAACTGGCAAATGCAGCCTCAACACTCGAGTTTATTCACCGCCAGTCCGCTCGCCAGCGTCCTCCGGGATCTCCTGCCTTAGCTTCGGCCCTTCGTTCAGACGCCGGCCAAGCGTGGCGACGAAATTGTCGTAGCGCGCCCCAGCCTGCGCACGAGCGGCCTTGGCCGCTGGCTCCGGCAGCGGCGGTGTCGTGTTGAGCCAGAAGCGGATGAACAGCGCCAGCGTTTCGACCCCGATCCCGACATCGCGTTCGAGCCGCGCGAGGCGCAGGTCCTGCTGGTCGAGCCGCTTCGCAATGGCGGCCTCGCGGCGCTCGTCCGCATCCGGCGACAGGAATGACGCGATCGCGGCTTCGGCGATCAGCGACATCGATTGGTCCCGGCGTGCGGCATAGGCGGACAAGGCCTGCATGACGTCCGGGTCGAGATAGACAGAGAGCTGGGCCTTCTTCTTCGGCGTGACCATCAGCGCCTCACATGCCGAGCTCGTCGCCGGGATCGAGCGAGGCTTGCTGGGCGAGGCCCTGCATCAGATCGTTCATGCGGCCGATGCGCGGTGCGTCCTCCTCCATCTCGTCGACCTGGTCGAGCGCGAACTCGTTCTCGATCGGAGCTTGCTTCTCGACCGTGCCTTGGCTGAGTTCGGGTTGCTTGCGGCGGTCGGTGTTCTTCGGGTCTCCGTCGTCGGTGGCCTCGCCATCGACCCCAGCCGACGCCGGTGGTCGAGGCGGCAGCGGGCGCGAACTCCAATCATCTGGCCGCCCCTCCTTCGGCCGCGCCGGCACGGGCGGCGCCACGATGCGCTCCTGAAAGCGTTCGTCCTCGTAGTAGCGCGCCTTCTTCGCGCGGATCGGGTGGATGCCCGACACCATGACAATTTCTTCCGTGGGCGGGAGCTGCATGACCTCGCCTGGTTTCAGCAGCGGGCGGGCCGTCTCCGAGCGCGAGACCATCAGATGCCCGAGCCAGGGCGACAGCCGGCTGCCGGCGTAGTTCTTCATCGCCTTCATCTCGGTCGCGGTGCCGAGCGCGTCGCTTACCCGCTTGGCCGTGCGCTCGTCGTTGGTCGCGAAGCTGACCCGCACATGGCAGTTGTCGAGTATCGAATTGTTCGGCCCGTAGGCCTTCTCGATCTGATTCAGCGACTGGGCAATCAGGAAGCTCTTGATGCCGTAGCCGGCCATGAAGGCGAGCGCGGACTCGAAGAAGTCGAGGCGGCCGAGCGCCGGGAACTCGTCCAGCATCAAGAGGAGCCGGCGACGGTCAGCCTTGGCCTGCAGGTCCTCGGTCAGCCGGCGGCCGACCTGGTTGAGGATCAGGCGGATGAGAGGCTTGGTCCGGTTGATGTCGGAGGGCGGGACGACGAGGTAGAGCGTGGTTGGCCGTTCACCAGCCACGATGTCGCCGATCCGCCAGTCGCAGCGCCGCGTCACCTCTGCGACCACGGGATCGCGGTAGAGGCCGAGGAACGACATCGCCGTGCTGAGCACGCCGGACCGTTCGTTGGCGGATTTGTTCAGCAGCTCGCGCGCGGCGGAGGCGACCACGGGGTGGACGCCAGCCTCGCCGAGGTGCGGCGTCCGCATCATCGCCGAGAGCGTCGACTCGATGGGGCGCTTGGGGTCTGAGAGGAAGGATGCGACACCGGCGAGCGTCTTGTCCTCCTCGGCGTAGAGGACATGGAGGATCGCACCGACCAACAGCGCGTGGCTGGTCTTCTCCCAGTGGTTCCGCTTCTCTAGGCTGCCCTCGGGATCGACCAGGATGTCGGCAATGTTCTGGACGTCGCGCACCTCCCATTCGCCGCGGCGGACCTCGAGCAGCGGATTGTAGGCCGACGACTTCGCGTTGGTCGGGTCGAACAGCAGCACGCGCCCGTGCTGGGCCCGGAAGCCGGCGGTGAGCTGCCAGTTCTCGCCCTTGATGTCGTGAACGATCGCCGAGCCCGGCCAGGTCAAGAGCGTCGGGATGACGAGGCCCACGCCCTTGCCGCTGCGGGTTGGGGCGAAGCACAGGACATGCTCGGGACCATCATGGCGGAGATAGGTGCGCTGATGACGGCCCAGCACCACGCCGTCGGGTCCGAGCAAGCCGGCCTGCTCGATCTCCTTCGGCTCCGCCCAACGCGCAGAGCCATAGGTTTCGATGTTCTTCGCCTCGCGGGCACGCCAGACCGACATGCCGATCGCGACTGCGGCGGCGATGATCCCGCCCGACGCCGCGATGTAGGCACCCTCGATGAAGATCGACGGCGCATAGGCATCGTAGGCGAACCACCACCAGAAGAACGCTGGCGGGAGGTAGAACGGGAAGTGCAGCACCTCGAACCAGGGACGACCGAGTTCGGGCTGGAAGCCGAGGCGCCAGGCGGTCCACTCCGTCGCCGTCCAGATCGCCAGCAGCACGATGGCGAAGACGGTGATGATCTGACCCCAGAGAATCTTGGTCGCGGACATGCCGACGAGCCTGTCCTGGGATCTTTGGTTCGAAGGGTCACTCACATCCCGATCCCTCTGTTGCGACCGAAACCCCAGTCGACGCCGCCGTCATCGCGCGCGACGCCGGAGACGTGGCGGCCGAGCTGCTTTTCCAGCGACGGGGTCCAGGGCACGAGCTGGAAGCCGAGACCGTCGTCGATCATGGCGAAGCGCCCGGAGGCGAGCGCGAAGCGCTGACGATATGACCCGGCGACGTACTCGCCTGCGGCGGCCTGGTTGAAGGTCTGACCCGTCTCGGCGGCGAGTCGTTCGCCCAGGGCCTCAACCTCGCGGCGCCGCAGCGTGCCGATCAGGCCGTGGGAGAAGGTGACGCCGCGCGCCTGGCGCTCGGCGAGGCCTTGCTCGATGAGCTGCTCGGCACGCCGGTCGAGCGCTTCGCGAACCTCGGCGCCGAAGCCCGACTGGCCCAGCGCCACGGGATCGCGGGCGATCGCCTGTCGGTCGAGCCAGGTCGCGCCGCTGGCCGTCACCTGATCCTCGATGGCGAGGTCCGACCGCACCGCCAGCGCCACGCGGCGGCGGCCCTGTGCGTCGTCGAACTTGCGCAGCTCGACGACGGAGCCCGGCGCACTATCGCCGGTCGCGTCGATGTCGGGGAATTTGATGTGGTGGGTACGACCGTCCACGCCGTCGACGACGGCGTAGGCCGTGCCCTTCAGCTCGTCGTCGAGGCCGCGATCCACCAACCGACCGATGACGGGCACGTCCAGGCTTTCGCCGGCCAGCACATAGCTCGCAGCCGCGCGTTCGATGCCGCGCTCTCGCAAGCCACGATGGATGCTTGGCGTGGACCTGGTCGAGCTTGGCCCAGATAAGCCGGTGATCGTTGAAGTCGAGCCCGCCGGTCAGCGCCACCTTCGGGCCTGCGGGCAGGAGCACCTGGTTGTCGGCACGCTTCTTCGCCGCCAGGAAGTCGCGGCTATCGATCATCGCCGAGGTCAGATTGCGATGGTTGACCTTCGACCCGTTGCGCGGCCGCCAGGCTGAATGGGTGTGTTGCTCGAATTGGTCGGCGGCTTGGTCACGCATCAGCTCGAAGGCGTTGCGCCGTTCGATGAGCGTCTGGCCTTCTGCCGTCAGTCGTTCCAGCTCGACGGACTTCACCTCGCTGCCGTCCTGTTCCCTTTGTGACCGCTGCTGCGCCAGTTCATTACCGTCGAGTTCGCGTTCGATCCGGTCGATGGCTCGGTGGAAGACGTTCACCGTCGACCAAAGCAGGTCCTCAAGGTCGGGTTCGAGGCGGGTGTCGGTAAGCGCCACCACCAAGGCGTCGAAGATGTCGGAGATGCTGCCGGCGAGAATGTTCGCTTCGGGAAGCGGTCTGGGATCGGGCTCGTCGTGGAAGGGACGGTAGCCGTAGAGCTGGAGTTCGTGGAGGACCTGGTCGGTCGGGGATGAGCTGTGGTGCGGCTCGAAATCGTCGTCGTGGTCGGTGGTCATCGCAGGCTTCCTTCGTCGGATCGACCGCGCCCATCGCGGCCTTCATGGCGACGAAGGCGGCGGGCGGACCGGACCTGCACCCGCAGCGCAGCGGAGGGCCGAAGCGGCAGCGAAGGATGGCGAAGGCCGGCGATTTTGCTTCGCGATGGAAAGTGGCCCTCTGGGCCGCGCCGGAAAATCGTTGGCCGCAGCCATTGCCGGTCCGGGCCGTTTGCCGCCCGATCGCCCTCTCAGAAGGCCGTGGGGGCGGTCCTCTCCGACTCTGGTGGAAGCATGACCACCAGCCTTGCCGTGACGGCGCGGACGCGCCTCTTCATCCCATTCCGGCTATGCCGCCAGCTCCATGAAGCGGGCGACGTCCTGCGCCGCGATCTGCACCCGGCTTGCCGCCCGAAGTGCATCCGCGCCGAGCAGTCGGAGATCTTCGTTGAAGTCGCCGAGCCGTGGCGAGATCACGATGGCCTCGATCCCGGCCTCCTGCGCCCGGTCGATCAACGTCGCCATCGCGCTGTCCCCGGCGGGATCGTCATCACGGGCGATATAGAGCCGCCGTAGCGTGTCTGGGAACAGGATGGCGGAGAGATGCGCCGCCGAGAGCGCCGCAACCATCGGCATGGTCGGCAAGACGAATCTGAGCGACAGCATCGTTTCGATGCCTTCGCCGGCCGCCATGACTTCGCCCGCCACGCCAAATCGAACGGCATTTTCGAGGAGGTCGCCCATCGCCCGCCGCGGTGTGTCGATCGGAGCCTTGCCGAGCGTCGCCTCGGTGAAGCCGCGTGGATCGAGTCAGGTGCGGTGCGCCCCGGTCAGATGGCCTCCGAGGTCGGTCACGCTGGCGATCATCGCCGGCCAAGTCTCGGTCGGGCTGTCGTCGTCGGGCCGGTAGTAGCATCGCGGGTGGAAGCGGAGGCTTTCGGTTCCGTGCAAAGCGGTAATGCCGCGACTACGAAGATACGTTTCTACGAGAGTCCGGGAAATCGGCTGCGACATGCCGAACAGACGCCGTGACGCTTCCAGCGATCCGGTCGGGGCACTGGGTCCGCGTGATCGGGGGCGATCGGGCTCCGGCTCAGGATGCGGGAGCCTGAGGAACGAACGCGCCTCATCGGCGACGTCCTTGAAATCGATCAGACCACAGCTTTCGCGGATGACGTCCAACAAGTCGCCATGCTCGCCGGTGGCGGCATCGGTCCATTTGCCCGCCGGCCCTTTCGCAGTGTCCTTGAGCCGCACGAACATTGAACGGCCAGCGACATTGCGGGCGTCGCCGACAAGCCAGTAGCCGCCTTCACGACGGCCGGCGGAAAGGTAATGGCGGCTCGTCGTCCTCCGGCAGTTTTTCGCTGGACTGCTCTACGGTTTCCTCGGTCGTAGATTCCGGCGCGGCTTCGGCCTGAACGGCGCGGCCCGGCGTGCGGAGTGGCTCGGGCAGCCAGGCGGTGTCGGCCAGGAGCGTCTCCGCCTCGGCCGCCATGTCGCCCTTCTTCAGATGCTCGATCCGTTCGGCGGCGCGCTGCCCCTTCGCCTGGGAAACCGCCTGAAGGATGCGAGCCTGCGTCACCCGGCCGAGGAAGTTGTCCACGGTCGGCTTCCACCCGGCCGCCGCCATGTCGAGATCGACCGCCTGCGCCAGCCGGTCGGCGTGGGCGGCGGCACGGGGCCGCCGGTTCCAGGGCTCGTAAACCGCGTTGATCGAGAGGCTGACGATGTGGGCGAACAGGCCCGCCTGGGTGTCGCCGTCCCATTCCTGCAGCGCGTCCCAGAGATCGGCCGATTCCTTGGGAAGCGCTTTCGACCAGCTTTCGTGCCGCATGCGGATGGCCTCCGCCGAGGCGCTGTCGTTCAGTCCCGGCGCCTGCGTCCCGAAGCTGACGCTCTTCAGGTCCAGCTCGAGGCAGCTATCCGAGCCATAGTGGTAGAAGGTCTTCAGCGTCAGGACGTGCAGCGCCGCGACGAAGGCGACGTCCGGTCGCTCGCCGAGTGCGTTGCGCAGGCCAAGCGTCCGGTGCGAGGTCAGTTCGGTCATCAGGCGGTCGGAGATGGGCGAGAGACCCTCGTCCTCCTCCGGCTCGGCGTCGGGCTCCGCCGTCGCGACTGCATCGTCGCCCTCGTAGCTGGCGGCCATAGCCCGTTCGTCGTCACCGTCCGCGTCCGTCTCCGACGCAGGCTCAGCCGGCCACTCATCTTCCGGCCGGACATAGCTGCGCTCGACGCGAAGCTGGCCGTCGGCGCCGATGCTGGCGAAGGCGCCGGCGCGCGCGATCTCGGCGGCGTCGAACACCACGGGACGGTTGTCGAAGCCCTCGATCAGCGTTTCCAGTTCCGACAGGCGCTCATCCACTTCATCCGGAAGCTCGTCGGTGTCCTGGTATTTCTCGGACAGCCGGTCGAACTCGGCCTGGAGCGCATCGCGGCTCGCTTCCTCCTCGGCCGACAGTGGCACGGCCTCGCCGCGAAGCTGGCGCAGGCCGAAGGTATGGCCATAGGCGAAGTCGGGCGCGACCTCGATCCACTTCCAGCCTTCGGCGGCGATCGCCTCGGCATCCGCGTTCAGCTTATCGGCTACCATCTGGTCGACCAGCGGGACATCCTGCAGCCAGCCGCCATCATCGCCCTGGAACAGGTCGCGCAGTACCGTGCCGCCAGCCGCCACATAGGCGTCGAGGCCGATGAACTGCGCCCGCTTGTCGGAGGCGCGGACCGCACCCTCGGTCAGCATGCGGCGGATGACGTAGGGCTGCTTATCGTAGGAAGCCTTCAGGCGCTCGAAGACCTGCTCCTGGCGCTCATGATCCCCCGAGACGGTGAAGGCCATAAGCTGGTCGAGCGTCATGCCGTCCTCGGCATAGACATCGAGCAGCCCCGGCGAGACCGACGCAAGCTTCAGCCGCTGCTTCACCACGTTGACCGAGACGAAGAAGGCGGCGGCGATCTCCTCCTCGGATTGACCCTTCTCGCGCAACGCAAGGAAGGCCCGGAACTGGTCGAGCGGGTGCAACGGCGCGCGCTGGACGTTCTCGGCGAGCGAGTCCTCCTCCGCGATGCCGCCGTCGCGGACGACGCATGGCACGGGCGCCGTTTTGGCGAGGCGCTTCTGTTTCACGAGCAGTTCCAGCGCCCGATAGCGCCGACCACCGGCCGGGATCTCGAACATGCCGGTCGGGGCGCCGGCCTGGTCGACGACAGCGCGCACGCTGAGGCCCTGCAAGAGGCCGCGGCGGGCGATATCGTCGGCCAACTCTTCGACCGAGACGCCGGCCTTCACGCGCCGGACGTTCGACTGCGAGAGCAAGAGCTTGTTGAAGGGGATGTCGCGCGAGGGCGAGAGGGTGATCTTCTGAACAGTGGTAGCCATCGGGATATACTCCGCGACGAGCGCCGAAAGCCTCTCTCTCGGCATCAACTCGTCACGAAGCGCAGCGCCGCCCTCTCACTCTGGAGGGCAGCGCCGCAGCCGGAAAAGCGTAAAGCCGCATCTCCGGCTTTCCGGTAGTCAGGCCGCCCGGTCGAGCAGCTTCTTGGCCCGCGCCTCCAAGTCGAGCCGCGCGTCCTGCTGGGTCTTGTCGCGCGCGACCGCGGTGATGCCCTGCACGAAGTCGAACACGCTTTCGGGTTTGCGCCCCTCCTCGGCGAGCACCGTCTCGATGATCTTCGCCGTCTCGGTCTTCGAGAACCCGCGCTTGCGCAGAAAGTCGCTACGATCCTCGTCGCTACGCGCCACGATTTTCTCCCGCGCCGCCTTGATGCCGTTGACGAAGGGAAGCGGCGAGGAATTGGCGAAGCGAGTCAGCGCCGGCGCCGCCTCATGCGCGAAACGCGAGGCGGCGTATTTCGAGTGGCGGATGGTGATCTCCTCGAAATCCTCGACGCCCCACAAATTCCGGTTCTGGCAAACGGCACGGAGATAGAAGCTCGCCATGCCGAGTGTCTTCGCGCCTACTTCGGAATTCCAGCAGTAGAAGCCGCGGAAATAGAGGTCGGGCGAACCGTCGGGCAGCCGGCCGGCCTCGATCGGATTGAGGTCGTCGACCAGGAAGAGGAAGACGTCGCGATCGGACGCGTACAGCGTCGTGGTGTCCTGGGTGATGTCGACGCGCGGGTTGTAGATGCCGGTCGACCAGTCGAGAACGACCGGCACCTTCCAGCGCGTGTCGCCCGTGCCATTGCCGGCGATGCGCTGCACGGCCGAGACCAGCTCGTGGTCGAAGATGCGGCCGTAGTCGGGCCCGGTGACGGCGCGCAGCTCGACGCGGCCATCTTCGATCTCGAGCGTCTTCACCTGCTCGGCGAGATGGGAGGTCAGCCCGTATTGCAGGTTGATCCCGGCGAGCGGCGCTGGAAGCTGGCGCAGATAGGCCGCGGGCGCTCCGACGAGGGCGGCGAGCTGGCCGAAGCTCCAGTGAGTCGGCGCGATCGGCGCATCCGTGCCGGGTAGCATCAGCGACAGGCGCTCGGCATCATCGCGGCTCGCCTCGACCCGGATCGCCGCGCTCTCAACGGTTCGGGTGCGGCTCCGCTCGGTCCGTCCATGCACGGCGGCATAGAGGTCCGACAGGGACAGGTAGCGCTCGTCAGCCGGTCGCGAGAACCATTCCGACGATACCCGGCCGATCCGCTGGCCGCGGCTCACATCCACCTTGTAGCCGCCAGTGCGGTCGCGAGCGGCGTCCAGAATCTCGACATGGGTCATGGCTAGTCTCCATGACGGGCGCCGGAGGCCTCTCCTCCAGCCTTCAACCCGTCGCGGCGAAGCCGGTCCGTCCTCTCACTCTAGAGGGGCGTTGCGGGTCCTCCCGCAGATGGGGGTGTGCCGGCGACCGCGGCGTCGGCCAGGGGGAAAGCATTCCTCGCCGCCGCCTCGGCTATACTGGTCTGCGGATTTCCGGATTTACGTGGAGTTCGAGGTTCGGTTTTGAGAGATGCCGGAAGGAAGGGAAAGGACAGGATGTCTTTGGCACTAAACAGGCTGATTCTTTATGCCCGCGACGTCGAGGGGACGGTTGCCTTCTACGAAAAGCACTTTGGCTTCAAAGTGCTTCGCCTCCCCGGCGATAGGATCGTCGAGTTGGTGGCACAGAATGGCGGGGCAAATATCATGATCCATCCTGCCGCAAAGGGGGTTAAGATCGGACAGGTCACCGTAAAACTAGTATTTGACGTCGAAGACGTCGCTGGCTTCTGCGAGAAGAGTGCCCGCGATGGGCTTGTTTTTAACTCCCCTCATGCGGCAGACGGATATTCCTACGCGAACGCCAAAGACCCTTGCGGAAATAACATCCAGGTATCGAGCCGCGCCTTCCGCAAAGCGGATTAGCAAGCCGACATTCTGAATTCGTTCGAGATGGAGAGTGGAAGTGGCCTAGCTGGCGGAAACGAGGATCCTGGCCAGCTCATCCGGGGCGTCGATCATGATGTCGTGGCCCGACGCGACCTCGAACACCTTCCAGCCCTTATGCTTCTTCGCAAGCTCGTACTGCTTGGCGATCTGCGGATTCCCCCACTTCGTCGCGTGAATGTAGGTGTGGTTTGGATGCGGTCGGCGTTGG
Organism: Granulibacter bethesdensis; assembly: GCF_001889545.1. NCBI lineage: Bacteria > Pseudomonadati > Pseudomonadota > Alphaproteobacteria > Acetobacterales > Acetobacteraceae > Granulibacter > Granulibacter bethesdensis. The sequence continues at coordinate 1,340,290 of NZ_CP018194.1, forward strand.
TCCCGATGTGGATCTTCTCGGTGAGGGTCTTATAGGGGTGCCCCGTGAGCTGCCGGTTCACCATGGCTTGGTCCGCCTTGTTCACCTTGAAGAACCAGGCCGGTGGCGGTGGTGTCAGTTTGTAGCCGCCCCCGAACAGCCAGACCGAGATCACGATCGGCAACAGCCGCCATCCCGGAAAGAAGTAATCGTTCATGGATTTGCCGTTCTCGGGCACGACGGCGTCCAGGAAAACGAGATTGCTGATGCGGTCCGGAATCCGATCGGCGACGCCGGCGATGACCATACCGCCATAAGAATGGCCGCACAGAACCACGTCGCTAAGGTTTTCCCGGTCGAACAGCTCGACGATTTCGTTGATGTGGGTGGTCAGGTTGATCCGGCGAGCATCCATCGATGCACGCTCCGCCAGCCCGGCCAGCGTCGGCGCGAACACCCGATGCCCCTGGGATCGCAGGATCGCGGCGACCCGGTCGTAGCACCAGCCGCCATGGCTTGCACCGTGGATGAGAACGAAGGTTTTGAAGGGTTGAGGCAGACTGGACACGCGCACCTCCGAAGGGCGCCAAGATCTATCGCTGATCATTTGATCAGTCAACGCTGATCGTGCGATCAGGCCGGAGGATTGGACAGGAGACCCGCCATGCCGGAATTGCGCCCCGCCTTTCCACAAGGGGACGCCCGCAACGCCATTGTTGAAGCCGCGCTCGACGTGTTCGCGGCCAAGGGCTTCCATGGCGCCGGAACACGGCAGATCGCCCAGGCGGCAGGCGTTTCCCAGCCGCTGCTGAATCATCACTTCGGGGGCAAGGACGCCTTATGGCGCGTGGTTGGGGAGCAAATTACTGCGGATTTCATGGCCTTCATGACCGACGCGGTGGACCTGGCTCTTCCGCCGGGCGACGCCGTCGAGGCGATGCTCAGAGCCTACCTGGCGTTCTGGAAGGCCCGGCCCCTATCATTCCGCTTCAATCTGTGGCGGCGATTGGACGGCCTGCAGGATGAGCGCGTGACCCGCTCGGAGCAAATGTCGAAACCGGTCGTCGCCCTGATGCAACGCGCCCAGGATGCCGGCTCGATCCGAGACGACTTGCCGCCCGGCCTCGCCGCGATCATGGGCGGTGCGCTGGTACAGTTCTGGCTCGACGGTCAGCTTGAGATCCGCGCGGCCCTGGCGGTCACCGGTGACGAAGGGCTCACCGACGATGACGCCATTGCCCACATTCTTCGCCTGCTCCGAGGAAGCCTTCCCCCAGCGTGACCTGTCGTGCCGTATCGGCGTAGTTCCAGCTTTCGGGTGAGCGACCGACCTCGCTTACCGAGTGGTCAGGGGCTCCGGGCGATCCATCGCCTCCAGGCGTTCGGGCATGTCGAGCAGTTTGAGCGCCGCAGCGGTCAAGGCTTCAGCAATCGTCGGATAGGTCTCGGCCGAGCTGATTGAAACGCCGTCGTCCGGGAATGTCACCGTCGCTTGGAAGCCATTGCCTTTGGGCGTGGCGGAGAGGGTGATCGTCGGCATGTCAGGGCCTCCACCTGTCTCGTTCCTCGCCGCCAGACTGGGCGAGGAAGGCCCGCAACCTTAGTGCAATCCTCGATTTGAGACAGCTTCGTCCAAGCTGCCCGGGCCCCCGGGGTGCGGCTGGTCCCCGTGACTCCCCAATTTCCGGGCCTTCGGCGTCCCGGATGTCAGGTTGCAAACTGTCAGAAAACCGCTTACATTTCTAACAGGAGAATGGCCATGTTGCGTCTGAGCGAACAGATTCTGGCATATGCGGAGAGGCAGTCCGAAGGGGCGCCCATATCCGCCAAGAGCTTGCTCCACCTCGGCAATCGCGCTGCGGTGGACCAGGCCTTGTCGCGTCTGGCCGAGCGCGGGCAGCTCATCCGCGCCGGGCGGGGGGTCTACCTTCGCCCCATCACGTCCCGCTTCGGCACGCGAGCGCCTTCCGTCGAACAGGCTGTGGAGGCGCTTGCCGCCCAGCGAGGCGAGGTCATTGTCTCAAACGGGGCGGCTGCGGCCAACGCCCTTGGCCTGACGACGCAGGTGCCGGTTCGGTCGGTCTATCTGACTTCGGGTCGCAGCCGGAAGATGAGCCTCGGCAAGCAGGTCGTAGAGCTGCGCCACGCGCCACGCTGGCAGTTGACCTTGGGAAGCCGGCCGGCGGGGGAAGCGGTGCGCGCACTCGCGTGGCTCGGCCCCGACAAAGCCGAGGAAGCGCTCATGACGCTGAAGCGGAAGATGCCGCCAGGCGTCTTCGGCGAGCTGGTGGCGGCCGCGCCGCAGCTTCCGACGTGGCTCGCGCGGAGCGTGGGAAAGGCCGCCTATGGCTGACGCCTTTCTCTCCCTGCCGGTCGAGGACCGCCGTGAGGCTCTGCGCATCGCCGCCGATCAATCCGGCCGCCCGGCGCATCTTCTCGAAAAGGATGTGTGGGTCGTCTGGGCGCTGGCGACCTTGTTCGGATCCGACATCGGCGCGCACTTGGTGTTCAAGGGCGGCACTTCCCTGTCCAAGGCTTACGGCGTCATCCGGCGCTTTTCCGAGGACGTGGACCTGACCTATGACATTAGGGCCATCGCGCCCGACCTCGTTGGCGAGGACGGCGAAGCCCTGCCCAAAAACCGCAGCGAGGAGAAGCGGTGGTCAAAGGCGGTACGCCATCGCCTCCCCGAATGGATCGTCGAAAAGGTCCAGCCTGTCATCGCCGGCGCGACTGACGCGCAGTCGCTTGCGGCAACCCTCAGAGCAGAAGGCGATCGGCTCTACATCGACTACGAGGCCACCTCTGCGGGCTCCGGTTACGTGGCTCCCAGTGTGATGCTGGAATTTGGCGCTCGGTCGACGGGAGAGCCGGCTAGCCTTCGCGACGTGACCTGCGACGCCGCCGGATTGATCGACGGCGTTGACTTCCCGTCGGCCCGGCCCCGCGTGATGCACGCCGAGCGGACGTTCTGGGAAAAGGCCACGGCGATCCACGTCTTCTGCCTGCAAGAGAGGCTTCGCGGCGAGCGTTTCGCGCGACACTGGCACGATGTCGTTCGGCTCGACGAGGCCAAGATCGTCACTGCGGCCTTGGCTGATCGTCAGCTTGCCAGCGCCGTCGCCCGCCACAAAAGCATGTTCTTCGCCGAGAAGGCAGCAGACGGCACGCCGGTCGACTACGATAGGGCCGTACACGGCGGCCTGCGCCTCGTGCCGGCAGGCGAAGCGCTTGCGGCGCTGAATAAGGACTACGGCCAAATGGTCGACGACGGTCTGCTTCTGGAGGATGCCGAGCCCTTCGAAGCGCTGATCGAGCGATGTGCCGACATTGAAGCGCGAGCCAAGGGCGCTGGGAAAGAAAAGTAGATGGGCGAGGAAAACGAAGAGAGCAGATTTCAGTTTCTGCGGAACGGCGACGCCGAACCTTCAGATCTCGACTGGAACAAAGGGGCGAGAGCGTTCGGCAGGCTATTTCCGGGGCCATTGGATCGGACCTTGCCAAGCCACGACTTCAGCACGGCACGAACACCGTCGAGGACCAGCCCAATCGGGCCGGCGCTCGTCCGCACGAGGTCGATGTCTTCCGAGTAGCGCAGCGCTGTGAGGGTCCTGGCTCCCACCACCACATTCTGCTATGGAGCGCCGCGATCAGCACAATCTTCTCGAATTTTCTCTCATTCTCCGTATGCTTCGTTAGGCACGACTCGTGATGGACGCATGGCCGACGAAATCCTGACGATCCGGGAGGTGGCGGAACTTCTCAAGATCAATGAGAAGACCGCCTACAAGCTCGCTCTCGCGCGGGAGATTCCGGGCTTCAAGGTTGGCGGTTCGTGGCGGTTCCAGCGCCAGGAAATCGCAAACTGGATCAAGCGCAAGGTAGAAGAGCAACAAGGGGGCGGCAGGGGAGCATGACGAACGAAGTGATTGGGGTGAGATATGGCTAGGGGCAAAGTGAAAAATAACGGGAAATCGGATGGCCCTGACAAATCAACAGCCCTCGGCTTTGAATCCCGACTATGGTCGATGGCTGATAAGCTGCGCTCCAATATGGACGCTGCGGAATATAAGCACGTCGTTCTTGGCCTTATTTTTCTGAAATTTATCTCGGACAAATTCAACGCGAAATACGAAGACCTGAAGGCGAGGCAGAAAACCGATTTCACGGACCCGGAAGAGCGCGATGAGTATGTCGCGGAAAATGTCTTCTGGGTGCCAAAGGGTGCTCGTTGGCAAGATATCCAGGATCGCGCGACGACGGCGGAGATCGGCCAAATTGTCGATGACGCCATGCGCTCCATCGAAGCCGAGAACCCAACTTTGGAAGGGGTGCTGCCGAAAAACTATGCTCGAGCCGATTTAGACAAGCGGCTTCTGGGTGAAGTCATCAATCTCGTGGGCAAGATCGAGTTGGTCGCCAAAGAGGCGCACCATCAAGGCAACGACCTGCTCGGCCGGACCTATGAATATTTTATCGGTCAGTTCGCAGCGGCCGAAGGCAAGAGAGGTGGCCAGTTCTACACTCCGGCGCGCGTCGTCGAGCTACTTGTCCGTATGATTGAGCCCTACAAAGGGCGCGTTTATGACCCCTGTTGCGGGTCCGGCGGCATGTTCGTGCAATCGGAAAAATTCGTCGAAGCCCATGGAGGGGGGCGTGATGACCTGTCGGTCTATGGACAGGAATCCAATCCGCAGACGTGGCGCCTCGCGAAAATGAACCTCGCCATCCGTGGGATCACAGCCAATCTCGGCCCGCGCGCGGCGGACTCGTTCCACGACGATCTGCACAAAGACCTCAAGGCCGATTTCATCCTCGCCAACCCGCCATTCAATATCTCGGACTGGGGAGGTGAACGGCGGCGCTCGGACGTCCGATGGAAATTCGGTGCGCCGCCGGTCTCCAATGCGAACTTCGCGTGGGTGCAGCATATAGTGCATCATCTCGCTCCCCATGGACTGGCCGGTTTCATACTCGCCAACGGGTCGCTGTCGTCGAATCAGTCGGGCGAGGGTGAAATCCGCACTGAGATGATCCGCCATGACATCGTGGACTGTATTGTCTCACTGCCGAGCCAACTCTTCTACACGACGCAGATCCCCGTCTGCATGTGGTTCCTTGCGCGCGATAAGTCGAACGGCCTGCTCCGCGATAAGCGGCTCCGCGACCGGCGTGGCGAGACGCTGTTCATCGACGCGCGCGCGCTCGGCCAAATGGAGACACGTACCTTGCGGGCGCTATCCAGCCCAGCTGAGGTCGAGGGAGGCGAGGCAAGTGACATCGGAAAGATCGTGGAAGCCTATCACGCTTGGCGCGAGGGTCGGCAGGACTATGCGAATGTGCCGGGCTTCTGCAGAGCAGTCAAAAATGAGGAGATCGAAGCGCAAGGCTTCGTGCTGACACCGGGGCGCTACGTCGGTGCGGCGGTAGTTGAAGAGGAAGACATACCATTTGCAGAACATTTTGCTGAACTAAAAGAGCGGCTGGAGGGGCACATCCTAGAAAGCGAACGTCTGAACGCCCTCATGATGTCCGGTCTTTCTAGGATTGTCTCTGATGCCGGCTGAAAAGGTTCAACCGCTTGGTGATGTCGCCGACCTGCTTTCGGGAGGAACGCCTAGCAAATCAGCGCCGGAATTCTGGAGCGGCAACATACCTTGGCTGACGCCAAAGGACATGGGGAACTGGACGGGAGCCACCGAAGAAGCCGTTAGCGATTCAGCAATCGGAAATGGCACCCGACTTGCGCCGCCAGAAGCATCCTTTATTGCCGTGCGCGGGATGTCTCTGCACAATGAGATCAGAATTGTGCGCGCCCAGGCCCCAATTGCATTTAATCAGGACATCAAGGCGGTTGTTCCACGCGCCGGGATTCAGCCCGAGTATCTGTTCCAAGTTCTGGTCAGCAAGAAACCCGAGCTTTTGAGGCTTGTAGAGGCTGCCGGCCACGGCACGGGTCGGTTACCGACAGACCAACTTTTGGCCTTAAAGGTTCCCCGCTTCGGCTCAAAAGCGGAGACGGCAATAGCCGAATTCATGGGCGCTCTTGACGACAAAATCGATCTGAACCGGCGGATGAGCGATACGCTTGAGCGAATGGCGCGAGCGATCTTCAGAAGCTGGTTCGTCGATTTCGATCCCGTCCGCGCCAAAATGGAAGGACGCGAGACCGGGCTTGCGGCCGATGTCGCCGCGCTGTTCCCGGAGCGCTTTGGTGATAGCGGTTTGCCGGAAGGGTGGGAGACCAGGAAAATTGGCGAGCTGCCGGTCCGGATAGCTATGGGTCCATTCGGATCGAGAATTAAAACAGAGAATTTTACTGCAGTCGGCGTGCCCGTGATCCGGGGTGGTAATCTAACGGACGGATTTGTCGATGATAATTTTGTCTATGTGACGCCTGAAAAGGCGGAGGAGTTGCGTAGCGCTGCCGCATTTCCTGGTGACATTGTCATCACCCATCGCGGCACGCTTGGTCAAGTTGGAAAAATTCCCTCTAGATCAAGATTCGACAAATACATTGTTTCTCAAAGTCAGATGCTGCTGGGATCAAACAACGGATACCTAAGCCTGCACTATATTTTCGAGTTTCTTCGGTCTGTGGCGGGTTTGAATGCTCTCTTATCAAACACCACTACTACGGGGGTGCCAGCTATTGGCCGCCCCTCTACAAGCCTGAGAGCAATAGAATTGATTTATCCGCCCGAATTCATATTGGTTAAGTTCGATCAAATCATGCAGGCATTGGAGGCACGGCAAGTTGCCGGAAAAATGGAGAGTGAAACCCTAGCCGCTCTCCGTAACGTACTGCTCCCAAAACTTATGTCCGGCGATGTCCGCATCAGAGATGCGGAAAAGCTTGTCGACGAAGCGGGAGGCTAAGCAATGGCGTTCCTCATGCAGCAGATGAGGCGGGTATGCGCCGAGTTCGCTGATGGGACAGCCGGTTTTGTCCCACACCTTCAGGCGGTCGAGGATGCGGCGGAGAAGGCCCCCTTTACTTCTGCCGAGCGGGCCAAAGCGCTTCTGGAAATCTGCTGCAAGACGATCGCCGAGGAGCGCGGCCTTCCACGCGCTAAGGCAGATCTCAACGATCTCGTCTCCGATTTGATCAAGCAAATTCCGTTCGCCGGTCTCAACCATCCGGATGAAAAGAGCATCGAAGATGCGCTCACTAAGCTGACGCGTTCCGTGAACGCCTCTATTGGCGCACTTGCGCAATTAAACAACATCGAAGGGTTGCGCCACGGAGGATCGGCCAATTGGGAAACTCTTGCCTTCCATCATGGCGCTATGCTTCTGAGCCTGAGCGATGCGCTATGCGCCTTTCTCTACGAAGCCCACCGTCGCACCGTGCGGCGCGAACCAATGCGTGCTTATGAGGACGAAGCAGAGTTCAACGTCGAGCTTGACGAAAGCCACATCGGCGAACGCGGTGAAATCGTCGTGGTCGGCGTGCCGTTCAGACCCAGTGAAATTCTCTGGACACTGAACCGATCCCGTTATGATGAAACCTTACAAGCATGGCAGCAGGAGGCATCCGAGGCGAATCCAAACGATGCCGAGGTAGTATAGTGGTAGAATATCAACAATCAGCGCCGCGATCCTCGCTTGGGTTCCGCGAGGCCGAGGTCGAAAGCGCCGCCATGGCGTGGCTGGAGGTTGTTGGCTGGCGGACACTCAATGGAACCTACCTCGCTCCTGATGGTCCCGGTGCCCCACGCGGCTCATATTCGGACGTTGTGCTCCTCTCGCGCCTTGAAGATGCGCTTTTCAAAATCAACCCGGAGATCGGCTCGGATGGCATAACGGCAGCACTGCGCAAAATCCAGGACGTCGAAAGTCAAGACCTGCTGGACCAGAACCGACGGATGATGCGGCTGCTGCGGGACGGCGTGGATGTCGAAACAAACCACCCGGAGCATGGTGTAATAACTCGGAAAGTTCGCATATTCGATCTAGAAAAGCCGGAGCGTAACGACTTTTTTGCGGCGAACCAGTTTACGGTGGTCGAGGGTAAGGACCATCGTCGCCTCGACGTCGTCTGTTTCGTCAATGGTCTGCCGCTCGCGATTGTCGAACTCAAGGATGCGGTCAATTCTGACGCGACGCTGCTCAGGGCCTTCAATCAGATACAGACATACAAAGCTTCTATCCCGACTTTCTTCCGCTACAACGGCGCAATTGTCATCTCCGATGGAATGGAGGCGCGGATTGGCTCGCTGACGGCGGGCTTCGACCGATTTGCTCCGTGGCGGACTGTCGACGGCCGCGACATTGCCGACAAAGGCGAAGCGGAACTCGAAACCATCATCAAGGGTGTGTTTCACCCCGACCGTTTTCTCGATCTCGTAATCAACTTCGGCGCTTACGAGGTACGGGATGGCGCGGCACGGGCAAAGAAGCTTGCCGGCTACCATCAGTTTCATGCCGTCAACAAAGCTGTCCGGGCGACCGAGAGCGCAACGGTGTCTAGTTCCCACAGGGCCGGCGTCATCTGGCATACGCAAGGCTCCGGCAAGAGCCTGACCATGGCATTCTACGCCTCGAAGCTGGAGCGCAGCGAACGGCTCAAGAATCCGACGGTCGTTGTCGTGACCGACCGTAACGACCTCGACGATCAGCTTTTCGGCACCTTTGTGAATCATCCCGATCTCTTTCGCGTGACGCCGGAAAACGCGGAGGATCGCGAAGATTTGCGGCAGAAACTCAACCGGGCCTCCGGTGGCATCCTCTTCACAACGATGCAGAAGTTCGCTCCGGAAGGTAACGCACGCAACGACGTCATCAGCGACCGCGAGAATATAATCGTCATCGCGGACGAAGCCCACCGAACGCAATACGGATTGGGCGCGCGGATTGATAAAAGGACCGGCCAGACGCGGTACGGCTTAGCAGTCCATCTTCGGGACATGCTGCCGAAGGCAACGTTCATCGGTTTTACCGGCACGCCCATCGAACTAGTCGGACGCGATACCTATCAGGTGTTCGGAGACGTCATCGATACCTACGACATCGCGCAGTCGGTCGAGGACGGCGCGACGGTACCTATCTACTACACAGCCCGGCTTGCGCGGCTGCATCTCGATATCGATGCGCGGGCGGTTCTGGACGAGGGCTCCGACGAGCTACTTGAAGGTGAAGAGGAAACCGAGCGCGAGCGGCACAAGTCGAAGTGGTCGCGACTGGAAGCTGTCGCCGGAGCGCCTGAGCGGATCAAGATTGTCGCGGGCGATATCGTCTCTCACTTCGAAAGCCGTCAGGATGCGATGGGTGGCGGCAAGGGTATGGTTGTCGCCATGAGCCGCCGAATTGCGGTTGCGTTGTACCACGAGATTGCAAAGTTACGGCCGGAATGGGCGGAAGGTGGCCGGATGAATGTCGTCATGACCGGCAACGCATCCGACCCGGCTGAATTCAAGCCCCATATCCGCAAGAAGAGTGAGAATAAGAAGCTCGCCAACCGCTTCAAAGACCCCGCCGATCCGTTCAATCTGGTCATCGTTCGCGATATGTGGCTTACGGGTTTCGACGCACCGTGTCTGCACACGCTCTACGTGGACAAGCCGATGCGCGGTCATGGGCTTATGCAGGCCATTGCGCGAGTTAATCGCGTGTTTGGTGAGAAACCCGGTGGGCTGATTGTTGACTACATGGGCCTCGGCGCCGAACTGCGACAGGCACTCGCGGCCTATAGCCAGACCGACCGAGAACAGACGGCGCGAGATCAGGAACTGGCGATCCAACAACTTGTTGCTCGCCATGAAGCTGTCATTGACTTCCTGAGCGGCGTCAACTGGCGAGCCTTTTTCGAAGGTGATGCGGGTCGGCGACTGACCATACTGAAGCAGACCGTCGAGTATATCCTTTCGGTACAGAACGGGCGGAAAAGCTATCTCGATCTCGCGACGGCTTTGGCCAGTGCCTTTGCGCTTGCGGCGGGCACTCCAGAAGCCGCTCGGTTGCGCGAGGAGGTGGCCTTCATGCTCGCCGTGAGAGCCAACCTCGTGAAGTACACAGGTGGCCGCGCCCGTGATCGCCGTGAAATCGAGCTAGAGCTTTCCCAACTGCTGTCCCGTGCCGTGGTTGCGGACGGTCTTTTGGACGTCTTTCGGGAAGCCGGGTTTGAACAGCCCAACATCGCGGTCCTTTCAGACGAATTCCTCGATGAAGTCCGCTCAATGGAGCAGAAGAACCTAGCAATTGAAGCGCTGCGCCGTCTCGTCAATGGCGAGATTCTCTCTCGCGAGAAACAGAACGTGGTGGAGGCGCGACGCTTCTCCGAGCGACTGGAGGAAGCCATTGCCCGATACCACAATAGGGCAATCGATAGCGTTCAAGTCATCCAAGAGCTAATCGATCTCGCCAAGGAGATGCGGGCATCACTCAACCGCGGAGACGACCTTGGCCTAGATGCCGATGAAATCGCGTTCTACGATGCGCTTGCTGAAAACCAGTCGGCCATCGACGTGCTGGGCAGCAAGGGTCTGCGCGAGCTAGCCCAAGAACTTGTGCGGCGGATGAAGCCTCTGGTGACCGTTGATTGGGCGGTTAAGGAAAATATACGGGCGAAACTGCGTGTGGAGGTCCGACGCCTGTTGCGCCGATATGGCTATCCGCCAGACTTGCAACAGATGGCCATCGACCTGGTGATGGAGCAGGCGAACGTGGTTTGTGAAAAGTGGGTTGATACCTGATGGCCAAGCTGTGGCCCCGTTACCGGATGGGCTCTCTGGCCTGCATTCTCGCGGCGCTTGTTTATAGTGCGCGCACGTTTATGGCGGGAAGGATCGCCATATAAAATCCACGAATCCAGCGCCCTTACCTTGGTGGTATCGTAGTTGGTATGGAGTTGGGGTGCGGGCGAAAAGTTCAACAACTACAATGCGAAATCAAACCCATTGACCATTGAGTGGGAATGATTTGGTGCCTGACACAGGCTGGCATCGTGTGGCAGGAAACCTAAGGATAAGCCTCTGCAAAAAAGGTTTTATCCACATCTGATCTGATTAATCTGTGGCAGGCTGGATGCGTTAGTGGGATTGCCATCGCATCAAAACATGCTCGGATCCTTCAATGCCTGTCGATGCATTTCCACTCGCTTGGAGCTGCATCGCAGCCATAGCCAAATACTGCCCTCGTAGAAGCCTGAGTCTGTTCGCCTACCCAATTGGCAGCAGCTCGTACGACCTACGATCAGCGGTCAACCTACCTCAGATGAAGAGGCGGCCATTGCCGGGGGTAGAGATCACGAGAGTGACCATCAAACCGGCTTTTTCAGCCCTGAACCTCCCAGGCCGAGTGCTTTCCGGCCCGACCACGCAAAAGCCTGCATTTCGGGGGTTGCGCTGTGTGCGGAGAGGGGGTAGGAACCGCGCCGCGGCGGAATGCTGCGTGCTGGCGCTGTTGTAGCTCAGGGGTAGAGCACTCCCTTGGTAAGGGAGAGGTCCAGGGTTCAAATCCCTGCAACAGCACCATTCGCCCGGCTTTAAACGCCGAGAGACAAAGCACGGGATACCGCAATGGCCGCAATCGCAGATATCATCGCCCGCGAAATTCTCGACAGCCGGGGTAATCCCACGGTTGAGGTCGATGTCACCCTTGAAAGCGGCGCTCAGGGCCGTGCCGCTGTACCGTCCGGTGCTTCCACCGGTGCGCATGAAGCTGTCGAGCTTCGCGACGGGGATAAAAGCCGCTATGGCGGCAAGGGCGTGCTTCATGCCGTCAGCTTTGTTGAGGGCGAGATCTTTGAAGCCATTGGCGGCATGGATGCCTCCGAGCAGCTTCGCATCGATGAAACCCTGATAGCCGTTGACGGCACACCCAACAAATCCCGTCTGGGCGCCAATGCGATGCTGGCTGTTTCGCTGGCAACCGCCAAGGCTGCTGCGAATCATCAGGGCGTTCCGCTGTATCGCTATCTTGGCGGTGTGTATGCGCGTACCCTGCCGGTGCCGATGATGAACATCGTCAATGGCGGCAAGCATGCCGATAACCCCATCGACATTCAGGAATTCATGATCCAGCCGATTGCCGCACCGACAATTGCGGATGCGGTGCGGGTAGGGGCTGAAATCTTCGCCGCCCTCAAGAAGGAGCTGAGCGCGGCTGGTCACAACACCAATGTCGGTGATGAAGGTGGCTTTGCACCCGGCCTTAAATCGGCGGAAGAAGCCCTCTCCTTTATCACGAAAGCCTGTGAGAAGGCTGGCTATCGCCCCGGTGAGGATGTGACTTTTGCTCTGGATTGTGCTGCGACCGAGTTCTTCAAGGACGGGGTCTACGATCTGGAAGGCGAGGGCAAGAAATTCGATGCCGCCGGGATGGTCCGCTATCTGGAAGATCTGGCTGCAAAATTCCCGATCGTCTCTATTGAGGATGGTCTGGCTGAAGATGACTGGGAAGGCTGGAAGCTGCTGACCGATACGCTCGGCCGTAAGGTTCAGTTGGTAGGCGACGATCTGTTCGTCACCAACCCGGATCGTCTGCGTCATGGCATCGCTCTGGGAACCGCCAACGCGATTCTGGTGAAGGTCAACCAGATTGGTACTCTTTCTGAGACGCTGGAAGCCGTGGAAACCGCGCATCGCGCCGGTTATGCGGCAGTGATGAGTCACCGTTCGGGTGAAACCGAGGACTCGACCATTGCCGACCTCGCGGTTGCCACCAATTGCGGTCAGATCAAGACCGGCAGCCTGTCTCGCAGTGATCGTACCGCGAAATACAATCAACTGATCCGCATTGAGCAGGATCTGGATACGTCCGGCCGGTATGCGGGGCGCAGTATCCTACGCGGCTGAAACGAAAAAGGATAAAGCCGCCGCGTTTTTGCAACAGGGGCGGCTTTTCTGGATAGAAAATGATTTAACGGGCAGTCAGGTAATGGGCTGCCCGTTATCTTTATGTCAGCCTTGCATTTGATCGGGGCAGGAGAGCAGGCAATGGCATTCATGCGGACAGTCAGGCGGAAGCTGAAAAGCGCAGTGGCCCCCACTGTGTTTCTGGCATTGCTTGGATATTTCAGTTGGAATGTCACTCGCGGTAATCTGGGCCTGCAATCCTATCACGAACGTCAGGTGGATATGATGCAGGCAGCAAAGGATCTTGCGGCTGCCAAAGCCGAACTTGCCTCCTGGGAGCGGCGCATCAAGGGCCTCGGTTCATCGCGTCTCGATACCGATTCATTGGATGAGAGGTCCCGGGCCATGCTCAATCTGGCTGATCCCTCCGATATCGTGGTGATGTATCCCAAGGGGGATAAACTGTTCTGACCTGTTTTCCCCACGGCTCCACGAAAGCTTGATGCGTCAGCACCGCCTTTTGCAGCACCTTCTGAACCGTAAAATGCATCGTTGCGCAATCTCGGGTCTTTCTTCTCTAAACAACTGACTTATAAGCCTTTTGGGGGCTTTCATCGCTTGTCGCGCAATTTTCTTACGGCTACGTCTTGGGGACGGAGTGCCGGAGGAAATGACCGAGATGGCGCGTATGACGCAGGCCACAAAAGGCAACAGGATACCCGATAACAGGGATCAAAAAATATCTGATCAGCGACCGCTTGATCAGAAAGCACTACTGACTGCTTTTCAGGATATGATGCTGATCCGCCGCTTTGAGGAAAAGGCGGGACAATTATACGGCATGGGGCTGATCGGTGGTTTCTGCCATCTGTATATCGGTCAGGAAGCCGTTGTTGTGGGCATTCAGGCCGCACTGGAGGACGGTGATCAGGTCGTCACTTCCTACCGCGATCATGGACATATGCTCGCAACGGGAATGGACCCGAAAGGTGTGATGGCTGAGCTGACCGGACGCCGGGATGGTTACTCCCGGGGAAAAGGCGGCTCTATGCACATGTTCAGCCGGGAGAAGAATTTCTACGGTGGCCATGGCATCGTCGGAGCGCAGGTGCCGATTGCGGCAGGTATCGCCTATGCCAATCAATATCGGGGTAACGGCAAGGTCAGTGTCGTTTACTATGGCGATGGCGCTTCCAGTCAGGGGCAGGTGTATGAGACGTATAATCTTGCCGCGTTGCTGAAACTGCCGGTTCTGTTCGTGATCGAGAACAATAAATACGGTATGGGTACCAGCGTCGATCGCGCTACGGCGTCTCATGATCTGTCGAAAAACGGCACGCCATGGAATATTCCGGGCCGTCAGGTGGACGGAATGGATGTGCAGGCCGTCTATGAGGCTGCCCAGGAGGCCGTTGAGCATTGTCGCTCCGGCCAGGGGCCGTATCTGCTGGAAATGCAGACCTACCGCTATCGGGGTCATTCCATGTCTGATCCCGGCAAATACCGGACACGCGAGGAAATCCAGAAAATGCGGGCCGAGCGTGACTGCCTCGACCATGCCCGTCAGGAGTTGCTCGCCCTTGGCACGGATGAAGCAGTGCTGAAGGAGATCGAGGACGCCATCAAGAAGCGCGTGGCTGAAGCCGCCGCTTTCGCTCAGGAAAGCCCGGAGCCGGATGAGTCGGAACTGTGGACTGATATTCTGGCCGAAGATGGGATGAAAGCATAAAGATGGCGACGCAGATTTTAATGCCGGCGCTCAGCCCGACCATGACGGAGGGGCGTCTGGCACGCTGGCTGGTCAAGGCCGGGGATACGATTAGTGCCGGTGATGTCGTGGCTGAAATCGAAACCGACAAAGCCACCATGGAAGTCGAGGCTGTCGATGAGGGGCGCATCAGCCGTCTGCTGGTGGAGGAAGGCGCAGAAGGCGTAGCCGTGAATACGCCGATTGCCGAGCTGGCAGAGGAAGGCGAAAGCGCGGCTCCGGCCACGTCATCAGCGCCCCCTGCACCTCAGCAGGACAAAAGCGCTCAGAAGGAGCCGCTCAAAGCTCCCCCTACTGCTCCAGCCACCGTCATATCCGCTGCCGAAGAAAAAGATTGGGGTCCGACGAAGCCAGTCACGGTGCGGGAAGCCCTGCGGGATGCGATGGCAGCAGAGATGAGGTCTGATGATCGCGTTTTCCTGCTGGGGGAGGAAGTCGCGCAGTATCAGGGTGCTTACAAGGTCAGTCAGGGATTGCTGGACGAATTCGGTGAGAAGCGTGTGATGGACACACCGATTACCGAACATGGATTTGCCGGTTTTGCCGTGGGCGCCGCCATGGCCGGGCTGCGACCGATCTGCGAGTTCATGACCTTCAACTTCGCCATGCAGGCCATCGACCAGATCATCAATTCCGCCGCAAAGACACGGTATATGTCAGGCGGTCAGATGAGCTGTCCCATTGTGTTCCGCGGACCGAACGGCGCGGCCAGCCGGGTCGCGGCCCAGCATAGCCAGTGTTATGCAAGCTGGTACGCCCATGTGCCCGGTTTGAAAGTGGTGGCGCCATGGTCCTCGGCGGATGCCAAGGGGCTGTTGCGCGCCGCCATTCGTGATCCCAACCCGGTGATCGTGCTGGAGAATGAAATACTCTACGGTCAGAGCTTCGATTGCCCGGTGGATGAGGATTTCGTCCTGCCTATTGGCCGCGCGAAAATAGAGCGTGCCGGAACGGATGTGACCATCGTCGCCTTCAGCATTGCGGTCGGGACAGCGCTGAAAGCAGCGGAAAATCTGGCGCAGCACGGCATCTCGGCCGAGGTGATCAATCTGCGCAGCTTGCGACCGCTGGATACCGACACCATCGTGCGCAGCGTGAAAAAGACCAGCCGTCTGGTCACGGTGGAGGAAGGCTGGCCGTTTGCTGGCATTGGCGCGGAAATCGCCATGCAGATCATGGAGCACTGTTTCGACTGGCTGGATGCTCCGCCGATCCGGGTACACGGGCTTGATGTGCCGCTGCCTTATGCCGCCAATCTGGAAAAGCTGGCCTTGCCGCAGCCTGAATGGGTTGTGGATGCGGTTAATCGCTCCTTGCAGGGAGCACGCTGAGCCATGGCGACCACTATTCTGATGCCCGCGCTCAGCCCGACCATGACGGAAGGCACGCTGGCGCGCTGGCTCAAGAAAGAAGGCGACACGATCACCGCTGGTGACGTGATTGCTGAAATCGAGACCGATAAGGCCACCATGGAGGTCGAAGCCGTCGATGAGGGCGTGCTCGGTCGTATTCTGGTGCCGGACGGAACCGAGGGTGTGGCCGTCAACGCCCCTATCGCCATTCTGGTCGAGGAAGGAGAGGCTGTACCCGATCAGGGGGATATTCCGGTTCCTGCTCAGGCTTCTGCCGGTCCTCTTCCTGACAAATCTGCCCCGGCAAAACCGGAAGCGAAGACAGCTGTCCCCTCTCAGGAACCGGACAGAACAGAAAACCGGATTTTTGCCTCTCCTCTTGCACGGCGTATCGCGAAAGAGGCCGGGATTGATCTGGCTTCACTGACCGGCAGCGGACCGTCAGGCCGTATCCTGCGGGCTGATGTCGAAAAAGCGAAAGGGGCTGGTGGGAAACAGGCTCCGACATCTGCCGCTACTCTGACAGAAACGGGCGCAGCTCATAAGCTGGTGCCGCATTCCGGCATGCGCCGCACCATTGCCCGTCGTCTGACCGAGGCCAAGCAAACCATCCCGCATTTCTATGTGACGATGGATGTCGAACTGGATGCACTGCTGAAGCTGCGTGCTGATTTGAATGCCCGTTCTCCGGCGGAGGGCCAGGAAGGTGCGTTCAAGCTTTCGGTGAACGATCTGATCATCAAGGCGGCGGGACTCGCCCTTCGCCGCGTGCCGGGGGTCAATGCTGCGTGGAGCGAGGACGGAATCCTGCTGTTCGAGGATGTGGATATCAGCGTCGCCGTGTCCATTCCTGACGGGTTGATCACCCCGATTATCCGTCAGGCGGACCGCAAAGGCGTAGTTTCCATCAGTACGGAAATGAAGGCGCTGGCTGCGAGAGCACGCAAAGGCGGGCTGCAACCCTCAGACTATCAGGGGGGTGGCTTCTCCATTTCCAATCTCGGCATGTATGGTGTGCGGGATTTCGCGGCGATCATCAATCCGCCGCAGGCCGCCATTCTGGCGGTAGGGGCTGGTGAACAGCGCCCGGTGGTCAGGGATGGAGCTCTGGCCGTCTCTACGGTGATGAGTTGCACCCTGTCGGTGGATCATCGCGTGGTGGATGGTGCGCTCGGGGCGCAATGGCTGGGCGCTTTCCGGCAGATCGTTGAAGATCCACTGAGTCTGCTGCTGTGAGCCGGGTGATCCTGACAAAAGAACGTTTTCTGATTCGTGAGGCAAACCGGGGCGACGTTCCGCATCTCGTGCGCTTCATCCGTGATCTGGCGGCGTTCGAGCAGTTATCCCATGAAGTCGTCGCGACCGAAGAGGATTTCGAACAGGCATTTTTTGGCCCGTTTCCCCGCGTGTTCGCGCTGCTTGCCTGTGTGGAGGGAAAACCGGTCGGGGTTGCTGTCTGGTATTACACATTCAGCACCTTCACCGGGCGGCACGGGATTTATCTGGAGGATCTGTATGTCGATCCGCCGTTCCGGCGGCGTGGCATCGCACAGGGTTTTTTCACGTCTCTGGCCCGGATTGCAGTGCAGGAAGGGTTGCGACGGTTTGAATGGGCCGTGCTGGACTGGAATGAGGATGCCATCACCTTCTATCGCCGCATGGGTGCTGTCGGCATGGAGGAATGGACAGTCCAGCGCGTGACGGGGGAGGCGCTGGAGCGTCTCGCGGAGGATTAGGATATGGCGGACACGGTATTCGATCTGATCGTCGTCGGGGGTGGTCCGGGCGGCTATGTCGCGGCCATCCGCGCGGCCCAGTTGGGGATGAAAACCGCCCTGGTGGAGCGGGCGCATCTGGGCGGGATCTGCCTCAACTGGGGCTGTATCCCCACCAAGGCATTGCTGCGGGCAGCAGAAATCAACCACTTGCTGCATCATCTGTCCGAGTTCGGTTTTGCGGCCGACAATATCCGGTACGATCTCGATGCGGTGGTCAAACGCTCCCGTGCTGTGGCCGGGCAGCTTTCGGCAGGGGTCAAACACCTGCTGAAAAAGAACAAGGTCACGGTGTTTGACGGGCATGCCAAACTGTCCGGGCGGCATCGGCTGGATGTATCGAAAGACGGGCAGCCTGTCGCCACGCTGGAAGCGCCGCATATCGTGCTGGCGACCGGCGCACGGGCAAGGCAATTGCCGGGGCTGGAGGCGGATGGCACACTGATCTGGAGCTATCGTGAGGCGATGGTGCCGAAAGCCCTGCCGAAACGCCTTCTGGTAGTAGGGTCAGGCGCAATCGGTATCGAATTCGCCAGTTTTTACCGCTCGCTTGGCTCCGAGGTGACGGTGCTGGAAGCGGTGGATCGCATCCTTCCGGTCGAGGACGAGGAAATAGCCGCCTTCGCCCGCAAATCCTTTGAGGCGCAGGGCATGACCATCCATACCGGCGTGAAAATCGGCGCGGTGGAGAAGGGCCGCGATGAGGTCACGATCTCCTTCGAGGCAGGCGCTAAAAAACACAGTGCCACTGTGGATCGGATCATTGCCGCGGTCGGGATTGTCGGCAATGTCGAAAATCTGGGGCTGGAAGGCACAGCCGTTACGATCGAAAAGACCCATATCGCCACAGACGGGCTTGGCCGCACCGGAGAGGATGGTGTGTATGCCATCGGCGATCTGACCGGACCACCATGGCTGGCGCACAAGGCCAGTCACGAGGCCGTGCTGTGTGTTGAGGCGATTGCCGGGCTGGATGTGCATCCGCTCGATATCACCAATATTCCCGGCTGCACCTATTGTCGCCCGCAGATTGCTTCGGTCGGCCTGACGGAGGCAAAGGCGCGGGAACGCGGTTATGAAGTCAGGGTGGGACGTTTCCCCTTTATAGGCAATGGCAAGGCGATTGCCATGGGGGAGGCGGAGGGGCTGACCAAAACCATTTTCGATGCCAAAACCGGAGAATTGCTCGGCGCGCATATGGTCGGGCCGGAGGTGACGGAAATGATTCAGGGCTTTACCATCGCCCGCACTCTCGAAACCACGGAAGCCGAGCTGATGCACACGGTGTTCCCGCATCCCACTGTCAGCGAAACCATGCATGAGGCCGTACTGGATGCGTATGGTCGTGCGCTTCATTTCTGATCACACTGCCAGGCGGGTTGACGGGACATCACGCGCGTCCCATCTCCCGTTTTGCGTTTACGGAGCCGTGCCATGGTCACGCGCGTTCTGATTGATCACCGGCAAGGGGGGGGACAGGGTGGCCGGCATGAGGCTGGCATCCGGCACCCGGAGAAACAGCACCGTCCGGATAATCCGTCGCAGCCGAAACCATCATGGATCAGGGTGAAGGCTCCGAACCATCCCGTCTATCACCAGACGCAGGCGCTGATGCGGGAAAACCGCCTCACCACGGTGTGTGAGGAAGCAGCCTGCCCCAATATCGGTGAATGCTGGAGCCAGCGTCACGCCACCATGATGATCATGGGTGATACCTGTACGCGGGCATGCAGCTTCTGTAACGTCAAAACCGGCCTGCCGGAGGCTCTGGATGGCGATGAACCGGTCCGGGTGGCGGATGCAGTGGCGCGGCTGGGGCTGCGCCATGTGGTGATTACGTCGGTAGATCGGGACGATCTGCGTGATGGTGGTGCTGCACATATCGCGGCGGTGATAAAGGCTGTCAGACTGGCAGCACCCGAGACCACGATTGAGGTGTTGACCCCGGATTTCCTGCGCAAACCGGGTGCTGCCGAGAGTGTGGTGGAAGCCCGTCCGGACGTTTTCAACCATAATCTGGAAACCGTTCCCCGGCTTTACCCCACCATCCGGCCGGGGGCGCGGTATTTCCAGTCCCTGCGCCTGCTGGATCAGGTCAAGCGGCTGAATCCGTCTATTTTCACCAAATCCGGGTTGATGGTCGGGTTGGGAGAAGATCGGGCTGAAATCGGGCAGGTCATGGATGATCTGCGCATTGCCGAGGTCGATTTCATCACGCTGGGGCAGTATCTGCAACCAACGCCCAAACACGCGGCTGTAGATCGGTTCGTGACACCGGATGAGTTTTCGGATTATGCCTCCATGGCTCGATCGAAAGGCTTCCTGATGGTTTCATCCTCGCCGTTGACCCGCAGCTCCTATCATGCTGATGCCGATTTTGCGGCCCTGCGCGCGGCCCGGATGGAACAGCAACAGCGGATTGCCTGATGCCCAAACACGCCGAACGCAAATCCGTCCCCTATCAGGCTGCACAGATGTTTGATCTGGTGGCGGATGTCGGTCGCTATCCCGAATTCCTGCCATGGTGCGTCGGGGCACGGGTCAGAAGCCGGACTGAAACCCTGATGATCGCTGATCTGACGATCGGTTTCGGCCCGTTCCGGGAAACCTTCACCAGCCGCGTCGGGCTGCACCGGCCGGAGCGGATCGACGTGCGCTATGAAAACGGCCCGTTCCGCTATCTGAACAATCGCTGGACATTCATCCCGCATGCCAATGGCTGCACCATTGATTTTTTTGTCGATTTTGAATTCCGCAACCGGCTTCTTCAGGCAGCCATCGGTACCGTGTTTACTGAAACGGTGCGGCGCATGGTCAATGCTTTCCTGAAACGGGCGGAAAATCTGTACGGCATGACGCCTGATCAGGGCAGGGTCGCCACAGAAACCGGAAGCACCGCGCCCGTCAGCGGCTGACGCGCCCTGGGGGCTGATTTTTTCCTAATCGTGCCATAAAGTCGCCTCGCTATCGACATGATGCGGGAATAAATCAATGCTTGGTGGATGAGGTCAATCTGGCCGAACCGAACAAGGATTGAAAACTATGCGATTTGTATCGCTGCTGCCTTCCTCTCTGGCGCTGAGCCTGTTACTGGCTGGCCTGACGGTTTCTCAACCGTCCGTGGCGGCTGATCAGACCGGAAATGCGCCTGTTGCCACCTCTGCACCGGTTGCTTCTGCTCCTTCCTCGTCGGCTACGGAAAAGCCGAAGGATCGCCGTCATCGCACGCTGGCGCAGCGTTTCGAGGATGCCAACACTACCCATGATGGCAAGTTGACACCCGAACAGGCACAAAAAGGCATGCCTTTTGTTGCGCGCAATTTTGCGAAGATCGACAAGACCGCCAAAGGCTATGTGACGCTTGACGACATCCATGCCTATCAGAAGGAACGCCGTGCCGAGCGGAAGGCAAAGAAAGCTGCTGAAGCCGCTGCCAAGGCTGCTCCAACCGCTACAACTACACCGGCTGCTCCCGCAGCACACTGAATTGTCATCGCATGACGATAACGGCCTGACCGTGGCAAGGTGTTCTGATCGCTGGCCAATTTTGAAAACAAGGAGCGATTATGATTCAGCAGCTGAACGGTCAGGCCGGCGAGACGCCACTGATCCTGTTGACGGATCCTGCGCATTACACTGTCTCCTACGCTATTAATCCATGGATGGATCCGGATAGCTGGGCGGCAGACGCGGAGACCAATGCCGCTGCTGCAAAAAAATCCGCTGACAGACTGGCAGAGCATTTGCGGGCCTGCGGTGCCGGTCTTGAGATCATTCCCGGCGCGCCCGGCCTGCCGGATATGGTGTTTCCCGCCAATGCCGGAACGGTGCTGGATGGACGCATGCTGTTGGCCCGCTTTCTCCATCCACAGCGTCAGGGGGAGGAGGCATATTTTCTGGCCGCGTTCGAAAGCCTGAAAGAACGGGGCATTTTGCAGGATATCGCTTTTCTTCCTGAAGGTGCCGTGCAGGAAGGGGCCGGGGATGCGATCTGGGATCGACGACGCGGATTTTTCTGGACCGGTTTTGGCCAGCGCAGCAACCGGGAAGGGGTGGAAGCCGTCGCCCGCTATTTCGGGCAGGATGTTGTTACGCTGGAGCTGGCAACACCGCAATTCTATCATCTGGACACATGCTTCTGTCCGCTGAGCGGCGGAGATGTAATCTATTATCCTCCCGCCTTTACTTCTGCTTCCCTGTCTGCGATCGAGGCCCATGTCGCACCTGAGCATCGCCTGGTGGCTGATAAGGAAGATGCCGACCGTTTTTGTGTGAACGCGGTGAATATCGGCCATAATGTCGTCATGGCACAGGCGGCGGAACGATTGCGGGCAAGGCTGTCAGAGCGTGGCTATGTGGTCCGGGAGACGGATCTGACGCCGTATATCATGTCCGGTGGCGGCGCTTACTGCATGACGTTGCGGCTGGACCGTTCCAGCCGTTAGGTCTCAATCCCTGGCAGCTTCCCGCAGCATATGCAGGGCATGCGCGACTGTGGCAGCCCTGACCTCTGTGCGGTTGCCAGGGAAAATCCGCGATTCCGTGATTGAGCCATGCAGGCGACGGGACAGGCCAAACCAGACCAGCCCGACCGGCTTGCCTTCGCTCTCTCCGGTAGGACCGGCAATGCCTGTGACAGACAGCGCAAACTCGGCGTGGGATGCATTCAATGCCCCTTGGGCCATCGCCAGAGCAACTTCTTCACTCACGGCCCCCACTTCCTCGATCAGGGACAACGGCACGCCGAGCATTTCGCTTTTCGACGCGTTGGAGTAGGTCACGAAGCCGCGATCAAACATTGCGCTGGCCCCGGATATGGCTGTCAGGGTTGCGGCGATCAGGCCGCCTGTGCAGCTTTCCGCCGTGGCTACAACCTTGCCACGCCGGGCGAAATCCTCGACCAGCGCGATCGCCTCGCGGATGATAGAATCCTCGATCATGGCATTTTATTCCTTTGATAATAAAAAATATTATCCAAGCAGATGCGGTGCAGCCAACCGTATGAAAACAAGGATCAGCGCCCCTGCAATCCCGGCCAGAATATCATCCCCCATCACGCCCATCGCATCTTTCTTCCGGTCCGCCCAGCCGATTGGGCCAAGCTTCGTAATGTCCAGAACCCTGAAAATCAGAAACGCCAGAGCAAGGGCTGTGGTTGTAGGATGAAGGGGCAGGGCCAGCATTGTAATCCACATACCGGCAAATTCATCGATGACGACCCAGCCGGGATCATTGAGGGCCCCGCAGGCCCGCACAGCCCACCACCCCCCGACACAGGCCGCCAGAGCGGCAAGACCCAGCAACAGGGGGGAGAACCACCAGAGGAAAGCACCAGCAACCAGAGCGAAGGCCGTACCAACAGTTCCGGCACCTTGCATGATGATAAGCCCGGAACCGAAACCGCTGGCAATGAAACGGGGAATGTTCATGGAAACCTTCAATGTGCCGACGCAGGAGCGGACAGTAATGGCGGCTCTATCAATGAATCATTGCGTTTCGCACGATAAACCATCGTATTTTCAATTACTCTTTGGACGTAGTTACGCGTTTCGTTGAACGGGATCAGCTCAATCCAGTCGATCGGGTTCCGGATGCTGGCGTACTCTGTGCGCC
The DNA here is from genome assembly GCF_001889545.1 of Granulibacter bethesdensis. Taxonomy (NCBI): domain Bacteria; kingdom Pseudomonadati; phylum Pseudomonadota; class Alphaproteobacteria; order Acetobacterales; family Acetobacteraceae; genus Granulibacter; species Granulibacter bethesdensis. The sequence continues at coordinate 1,363,574 of NZ_CP018194.1, forward strand.
ATGCATCAACCCGATGCGGACCGGCATTATATCCGGCGACGGCCAGTGGCACGTCCTGCCCGAAACGATCCAGCAGCCCTTGCAGATAGGTGCTGCCCAGCCGGACATTCAGCGCTGGATCACTGAGAAGCTGAGCGGACGAGACGGTGCTGCCCAGCGTTCTGGCAACCTGACTGGCCGTGGCAGGCATCAACTGCATCAAGCCACGTGCTCCGGCTGGGCTTTCCGCCTGCGGGTCGAAGCTGCTTTCCTGACGAATAATCCCCAGTGTCAGCGGCACCGGGGTTGCACTTTGTTCGACGGGTGCATCCAGCGGCCAGCCGGTAACGGGAAGCATAGCCCCATCACGGCCCATCCGGCGGGCAACAAAGACTGCGACATCCGGCAAACCAGCCTGTACCGCCAGATGTGCCGTCAGCGCGTGGACTGTTCCGACAGGCAGTTGACGACCTGCCTCGGCCTCATCTGCCTGCAACAGGAAAACGCGCGCCCGGCGGCTCTCCTCCCATGAAATCAGCAGCAGGGCAGCTCTGACCAGTTCCTGTCCGGAATAGGACTCCAGCTGTGCGCTGCTCCAGCCCGGATCGTTTAGAGAGCGGATGCGCCGCCCCAGACTGGCTGGCGATTCTCCGCTCTGCAAGGCAGCAAGCTGCCCATAGAATGTGACAGGCCATGCTGCCGCCTGAAGCCACTCAGCCTTTGCCGTTGTCTCATCACCACGGGCCTGTGCGGCCTGACCGAGCCAGTAATGCGCCCTGGACAAGGTCAGGACGGCGTTACCTGCCGAAAGTAATGAACGAAAACGATTTTCCGCGACAGCAGGATCATGCAGGAAACGGAGCGCAATAAAACCGGCCAGAAACTCGCTGTCTGCCTTTTGTACAGGGGTTGAAGGGCTGCCGCCGGTGATGATTTCGAAAGCCAGCCGGGCATTGTCTTCACCGCCATCTTTCAGCAAGGCACGGGCGAGGATCGTGCGCTCCTGCCGGAAGACAGCGTTATGAGTGGCAAACTCCGCCTGTTCCGCGGTGTCTCCATCCTGTTTCCAGACTGACGCCGCATCCTGATCATGATCGGTCAGGCGCAGATAGCGCGCTCTGGCCAGCACCATCACGGGTGAGGATTTCGCCTCTCCCGGCAGGGCATTGAACAACGATAGAGCAGCCGGTTCCTTGCGCCACAGCGCAGCGAGGGCCGTAGCACTGGCACGATCAGAGGAGGGCAAATATGGAATCTGACGGAAAGCCGCCTCCATATTGGTCAACAGAAGGGACTGATAGCGGGCTTTCTGGGTATCCGCCGTTAAGGCCTGACTCCATTTCTGCCGGATCAAAGTCTCCTGCTTCTGATTGCCTTTGCCCTCGGCCCATAGCGTTCTGATCTGGTCCAGAGCGGTACTGGTTGCTCCGGTTGCGCTCCAGGCCTCGGCACAGCGAATCTGCGCATCAACCAGAGCAGGATGCAGCGAGTCGCAAAGAGAAGCCGCTTTGGCATTATCCTGTTCTGCCACAATGGCCTGATCGCGGCGGCGCGCCAGAGTCGATTGCATCGGCCAGCCCGGATTGGCTGCCATGAAAGCGGCGATATCTTGGGCTGACATCGCTCCGGGCGCCATCGCCCGATAAAATGTGACCAGCTTGGCCGCGACCGGATCAGGCAGTGCCGATGCTTCGGCCATGGCCTGGTCCCATTGATCGGCACGGATCAGGGCGCCGATTGTGCTGGATGATGTTTGTGATAAAGTTTTTTTTGCATCAGAATCAGCTTGTTGTGGAGTAATGCTGCTATCACGTGGCTGGGTCGAGCATCCCGCCTGGGCAATGGCGGCCAGAAGGGTTGCCCAAAGGGTGACCCCCTGGCGGATACGCAACAGGGAAGGGATCATCGCGTTCACAATCATGCGCTGGAGATGAGGGTGGAAAGCATTGCAGGGGAGTGTAGCAAGCAGCGATCTTGCGGCGCATCCCCCTCGCGCTTAGCTTCCGCGTTTTCGCAACACACCGCGTTACCCGGGCCGGGAGGCCTGGCCCGGTTCGTCTCAGGGAGCTTTCCATGTTCAAGGGGTCGCTTGTCGCGCTGATCACGCCCATGCGCGAGGACGGATCGGTGGATGAGGAAGCGCTGGCCCGCTTCGTCGACTGGCAGATTACCGAAGGGACGCACGGTCTGGTTCCGGTAGGAACGACCGGCGAATCAGCGACCCTGACGCACAATGAACATAAGCGCGTCGTCGAAATTACGGTAGAAGTCGCCAAAGGCCGCGTCCCTGTGATGGCTGGAGCCGGATCAAACAGCACGACGGAAGCCATCGATCTGGTTCGTCATGCCAAACAGGCGGGTGCCGATGCCGCGCTGGTGGTCACGCCTTATTACAATAAGCCGACCCAGGAAGGCCTGTACTTGCATTACATGGCTATTGCCGATGCCGTGGAGCTGCCGATCTACATCTACAATATCCCCGGTCGCAGCGTGGTCGAGATGTCGATCGAAACCATGGCCCGTCTGGCCCGTCATCCGAACATTGTTGGCGTCAAGGATGCCACAGCCAACCTGGTCAAGCCGCTTCAGACACGTCGCCTGTGCGGTGATGACTTCATCCAGCTCTCGGGTGAAGACCCGACAGCCGTGGCGTATCTGGCCGCCGGTGGCGCGGGTTGTATCAGTGTGACGGGCAACATCGCTCCGAGACTGTGCAGCCAGATGCAGACGGCATGGGCCGAGGGCCGTCTCAAGGATGCTCAGGCCATTCAGCAACGTCTGTATCCGCTGCATGAAGCCATGTTCGTGGAAAGCAATCCCGTACCGGTGAAGTATGGGGCTTCTCTGCTCGGCCTGACAGCTGCACGCTGCCGTCTGCCAATGGCGCCGATCAGCCCGGCTGCTGCTGAACGGGTTCGCGAAGCAATGACTGAAGTCGGCCTGCTGCCTCAATCAGTCGGATAATCGATCATATGGCGGAGAAAAAAAGCGGCAAATCCGGGCTGATCAGCCATGGCATCGCTGCCCAGAACCGTAAGGCACGTTTCGACTACACCATCAAGGAAACGGTCGAGGCCGGGCTTGTGCTCAAGGGGCCGGAGGTCAAATCCCTCCGGCATGGGCGCGCAACGTTAAGCGAAGCCTGGGCGGGAGAACGGGACGGCGAGATGTTCCTGTTCAACGCCTATATCCCGGAATATCAGGGCGGTGTGCTGTCACGGTTCGAACCGCGTTCTCCACGCAAGCTGCTGCTCAAGCGCAAGCAGATCAACCATCTGCTCGGGGCTGTTCAGAAACAGGGTCAGACAGTCGTGCCGCTCCAGATTCATTTCAACGAGCGCGGCATGGCCAAGGTGCTGCTGGGCGTTGCCGAAGGACGTAACAAGGCCGACAAACGCGCTGCCATTGCCTCCCGTGACTGGCAGCGGGACAAGGCCAGGTTGATGCGGGAAAAAGGGTGATATGTATGTCTTCTGCTGATTGAGTTTCCATAATATATCTTATACGACTTTCTGGTATTTATTGTGCATGGTATTTATAAAATAATTATAATCACTTACAATTAACGTTTAACTTTGAATTAAAGGGCCTATTTTATGTCACGTCCTATCCGCCCTATCGCATTTATACTGACATCGACCGACCATGGGACAATGATCCTTAATCGAAATGATCATCATATCATAGATCCTGAAAATAGTTATGGCGTTGGTTATGATATATTGCGGGATTCGAGCTTTAATATTGATGAAGTCGAATTGTTGTTGCAACTGCTGACATTGCGCAGACATTATTTTGGAGATGGTGTTTTTGCCATTGATGGTGGTGCGAATATAGGTGTGCACACTGTGGAATGGGCCAGACACATGACTGGTTGGGGCCGTGTTCTGAGCTTTGAGGCTCAGGAAGTTGTCTATTATGCCCTGGCTGGCAATATTGTCATCAATAACTGCCTGAATGCCCGCGCAAAGCTTGCAGCTATTGGTGAAAACGTGGGTGAATTGATCATTCCCCAGCCTGATTATTTTACTGCTGGCAGCTTTGGCAGCTTTGAAATCAAGCAACGGCCAAATGGAGAATTTATTGGCCAGCCTATTTCTTATGCACCTACTGATGGTGTAAAAATACCTGTGCTGAGTATTGATTTTCTTGAATTTGATCGTCTCGACTTTATCAAGCTTGATATCGAGGGGATGGAGATTGAAGCCCTACGGGGAGCCCAAAAAACCATCGAAAGGTGTCATCCAATTCTGTTCCTCGAAATGGCCAAATCCGATAGTGCTGAAATTTACAAATTTCTTGATGATAACAATTATAATTATTTTGTGGATAAAATAAATCTTTTCGCTCTTCATAAAGATGATCCAGTATGGCCTCACGTAAGCCATAATGCTAATCAAGTGTCCGAGCATTGAGCAATGCTGAAGTTCTGCCATAATTTCCCTTATCCGAAGGATATTTTGTGTTGGCCCCTTTCCGTCCTGTCGCATTTATTCTTTCTTCAACAGATCACGGGACGATGATCGTTAATCGAAATGATTATCATACTGATGCTACTGGTAAGACTTTTGGCGTAGGATACGAACTGCTGCAATTTTCAAGCTTTACTTCTCAGGAAATCAATTCCCTCCTGCAGATGTTTACTTTGCGGCGCCAGCAGTTTGGCGATGGTGTGGTCGCGATTGATGGGGGAGCCAATATTGGCGTGCATACCATCGAATGGGCCAGACATATGACTGGATGGGGGCATGTTTTAAGCTTTGAAGCACAGGAAGTTGTTTATTATGCGCTGGCAGGTAATATTATTATCAATAATTGCCTGAATGCTCATGCAAAACTTGCGGCACTTGGTGAAGAGGTAGGTGAATTAACGATACCTAGACCTGATTATTTCAAGCCTTCGACTTTTGGAAGTCTTGAAATCAAGCCCCAGCAATTACATGAATATATTGGACAGCCGATTTCATACGACCCGTCCACAGGCGTGTCTGTTCCTCTGGTAAGCATTGATTCTCTAAATCTTCAGCGTGTTGACTTTATCAAGCTGGATATTGAAGGGATGGAATTTGAAGCTCTGAAAGGAGCCCAGAAGACCATTCAGGCTCATCGTCCGATTCTATTTATTGAAATTATTAAATCAGATATTGAACAGATTATCGGTTTTTTTAATCAAATTGATTATATATGCTTAAAAGAACATATGAATATTTTTGCCATCCACAAGAATGATCCGATATGGCCACATATAGTCCATGGTGGGAATTCTTCTACGAACAGTTGAAGCCATAAGCATCCAAAATTATGCCGATCCCTTTTCTTCCCAGTGAGCCCGTCGACAGTACTGCCCATATGGTCCAGATTGCGCTGACGCCGATTTTTCTTCTGAACGGTGTCGGCACGCTTCTGAATGTTTTCAACACGCGTTTGGCCCGTGTCTCAGACCATAATCAACGTCTGTCGGAGATGAGGCGTGATCCAGCCTGTCCGATTGACAAGACAATCCTTGAAATCCACCGTCATCGCCTTCGCTGGCGGCTGCGTGCACTGGATGCGGCGATTGCCCTGACGGCCAGTGCAGGGGCAGCGACCTGCAGCACTGCCTTTATTCTGTTTCTGGGCAGCCTGCATGACAGTGTCATTGCGTTATGGCTGGAACTGTCTTTCGGGGCAGCACTGATCTGTGTGATTCTGGCACTGATGTCGTTTTTTGCGGATACGATGCTGGCATGGCATGGTTTACGGCGGGAAGGGCCACTGCCTGATACGGTTTCCAAATAGCCTGCCCTGGCTTATCTCTCTGTAACAGCAGGCCCACGCAGCAGTATGTAGCCGCATAATCCCGCCAGCACGGAATCCGACAGGATTCCAAGCTTAATCTGGTTCACAGCCGCGGTGCCGGGAAACGCCAGAATGGCAATGAACAGGCTCATGGTAAAGCCGATGCCGCAGAGAAAAGCGATCCCGATTTTGTGCCTCCACGTGACAGAAGGCGGGAAACTGGTGCTGCCGGATAATTTGAGAATGCTGATAGCGCCCAGCACTCCCAATGGCTTCCCCAGCAGCAACGCTACCCCTACCCCCAATGTCAGCGGCGACAACATTTGTCCCACTGTGACGCCATGAAGGCTGATCCCGGCATTGGCGAAACCAAACAGAGGTAAAATCATAAACCGGACAGGCCATGACAGCATATGTTCCAGACGCATCAGTGGCGATGCCCCGTCATGTCCGGCCGGGATCAGCAGCGCCAGCACCACACCCGCAACAGTAGGGTGAATGCCGCTTTTCAGAGTTAGCCACCAGAGCGGTATTCCAGCCAGCAGATAGGGAAACAGCGTCTGGCCCCCCTGCCGGTTCAGCATCACTAACAGTGCGATAATCGCCATGGCCCCTGCCCCCGGCAGCAAGGACAGAGTCCCTGTATAAAACAGGGCGATCACGATCACGGCCCCCAGATCATCAACAATCGCCAGGGCTGTCAGAAAGACTTTCAGAACGCCCGGCACGCGCGATCCTGCCAGCGCCAGCACACCAAGGGCAAAAGCAATATCGGTGGCTGTCGGAATGGCCCATCCGCGCAAGGCTTCCCCATGATGATTGAAGGCAACGTAGATGGTTGCTGGAACCACCATGCCACCAAGGGCTGCAACGCCGGGAAGAAGACGTTGTGACCAGTGCGAAAGATGCCCGGACAGGATTTCCCGCTTTATCTCCAGCCCGGCAAGCAGGAAAAACAGCGCCATCAGTGCATCATTGATCCAGTCCCGCACAGTCAGCGGGCCGGTTTCGATATTCAGCCAGTGTTCATAGGAAGTCTGCCAGCCGCTATTGGCGCACAGCATGCCGATGGCTGAGGCTGCCATCAGCATAACACCGGCAGCCGCTTCGTGGCTGAAAAGGGCTGAAGCAAGGAGGCGGGCACGATGACGATTTTGCACGTCTTTTCGTTAGCATGGAGTTTGTCTTGTCAGGAAGCGCCTCTGTTGCCCAAACAGCAATATATTGCATAAAGCGTGATTTTGATTGCCTTTTATGCATATAAAAAATCATAAAAAGCATAAGTGTTTTACCCATTATCTCGAATGGCGTCTGCCTGCCATAAACAGCCCTTCCCCCCTCTTGCGTCCCTGCGGAGTTTCCCCAATCAAATTCCACTCAGGGAGAAAAACGCCGGGGAGATAATCGGCATTGGGCGCGTTAATAGAAATCGAGCGGCTGACAAAGCGGTTCGGAACCTTCACAGCCGTCGATGATGTCTCATTTACGGTCAAAAAAGGCGAAGTTCTGGGTTTTCTGGGACCGAACGGGGCCGGAAAATCTACGACCATGAAGATGGTATCGGGGTTTATGACCCCGGATATCGGCACCGCCAGAATCGGTGGTCACGATGTTCGCCATGATACGATCGCTGCACAGAAACTTCTGGGGTTTCTGCCGGAAGGCGCCCCCAGCTACCCGGAAATGACGGTTCAGGCTTTTCTGCGCTTCATTGCCACGATACGTGGACTGGACGGCGCGGAGGCGCTCAATCGTATTGCCGAAGCCATGGAGCGCACACAGCTTCAGGGGGTGCGGCTGCAACCTATCGAAACTTTGTCAAAAGGGTTTCGACGGCGTGTCGGTCTGGCGCAGACTCTGCTGGTTGATCCTCCTGCCCTTGTGCTCGACGAGCCGACGGACGGCCTTGATCCAAACCAGAAGCATGAAATCCGCTCTCTGATTGCGGAAATGGCACCTCGCAAGGCCATCATCATCAGCACTCATATTCTGGAAGAGGTCGAGGCGATCTGCACAAGGGCGATTGTCATCGCCCATGGACGCATCATCGCGGATGAAACGCCTGCGGCTCTGGCAGAACGCCATCCATCGCGCAAACTCGACGATGTCTTCCGGACCCTGACCCAAACTCCGGACAGGGAGCGCATGATATGAGAACCATCCTGACCATCGCCCGGCGGGAACTGGCCGGTTACTTTGCCACGCCGGTCGCTGTGGTGTTCATCGTCATTTTTCTGCTGTTGCAGGGCATTCTGACCTTCAATCTGGGTGATTTTTTCAACCGCAACCAGGCTGATCTGGTCGTTTTCTTCCAGTTCATCCCGTGGGTGTTTCTGCTGCTGGTCCCGGCAATCACCATGCGTCTCTGGGCGGAAGAAAGGCGTCTTGGCACCATTGAGCTGCTGCTGACCCTGCCAATCCGGCAGTCAGAGGCCGTCATCGGCAAGTTTCTGGCCGCCTGGGCGTTTTGCGGGATCGCGCTTGCGCTGACCTTTCCCTTCGTCATCACCGTGAATTATCTGGGGGAGCCGGATAATGGCGTCATTGCTTCCGGCTATCTGGGCGCCATGCTGGTGGCGGGGGCATTCCTGTCGATCGGGGCTTCCGTCTCAGCCGTGACCAAAAATCAGGTGATTGCCTTTGTGCTGGGGGTCGCGGTGTGCCTGCTGTTTGCGCTCGCTTCCTATTCCGCCGTCAATGATTTCCTCAGCCAGACGGTGCCCTCCATCGTGCCGCTGATCCGCCGTTTCAGTGTCGTGGACAGGTTTCTGGATTTCTCACGGGGTGTCATCTCCGTGCGCGATCTGGTGTTTTTTGCCTCGTTCATTGGATTTTTCCTGTTCCTGAATACGGTCATTCTTGAGCACAAGAAGGCGGCATGAGATGAGCGACCTGAAGACAGCCGCCCGGATGCCGGGCGGCACCCAAAGTCATGCCCCGCAGGGCAGACAGCGTATCTGGCCCTCCGTGCTGGGAGTGGTATCGGTCGCCGGTCTGCTGATCGGGGCCAATATGCTGGTCGATGCCAGATTGCCGCAGGCGCAATGGGATGTAACCAGCAACCGCATCTATACCCTGTCGGACAGCACTGTTTCTGTGCTTTCCCATCTGCAGTCACCGATTACGCTGAAGTTTTTCTATTCTCCACCTCTGGGCGCACGGGTGCCGAAATACGGTTCATATGCCGATCGCGTGCGGGAGATGCTGGAGCAATACAAGCGGCTTTCGCACGGGATGCTCTCCATCGAGTTCTATAATCCGGAGCCATTCAGCGAAACCGAGGATCGCGCCATCGGCAATGGCTTGCAGGGCGTGCCGCTCGATCAGAGTGGAGAGCAGGTCTATTTCGGTCTGGTTGGTTTGAACCGGCTGGATGGTCGCAAGATCATCCCGTTCTTCCAGCCGGACCGGGAGCGGTTTCTGGAATATGATCTGACCCGTCTGATCTATGATCTGACTGACCCGCAGAAGCCTGTCGTCGGACTTCTGACCGATTTGCCGATCATGGGCAGCGGTCAATCTCTGGTCTCGACCCGGCGCATGGGGCCGATGAAGCCATGGGCCATCATCAATACACTGAAAGAAGTTGCTGATCTAAGGCCTGTCCCCGTTTCGGCCCAATGGATTGATCCGGCGATCAAGACGCTGATCGTGGTGCATCCGCAGCATTTGTCCGAAGCGATGCAATATGCGATCGACCAGTTCATTATGCGCGGCGGCAAATTGCTGCTGGCGATTGATCCCGACAGTGAAACACAGGCTTTGCTGCCGCCTGACCCTGCGCAGAAAAATCAGGAAGGCCTGCCGAGCTATGCGAGCAACCTGCCCAAGCTGCTTTCCAGTTGGGGCGTGCTGTATGACCCCGATACAGTGGTGCTGGATCCAAACGGCGCATGGCGCGTCCGTACGGAGGATATGAAAACAGGCTCCACCAATTATCTGGCCTGGTTTAATGACCGTGACGGGCTGAACCGCAATGACCCGATCACCGCGGATCTGACACAGGTAACAGTGGCTGCGGCCGGTGCGCTTCGCAAAGCGCCGGATGCAAAAATCAGCTTCGAACCGCTGCTCTCCTCCAGCCCGGAAAGCGGATCGATCCCGTCCATCCGTACCTCTCATGATCCCGATCCGCAGCGTATTGCAGCGGAGTTCCATCCTTCCGGTGGCCCGCGCGTGCTGGCGGCCCGGATCAAGGGGCATCTGAAATCAGCTTTCTCCGGCAAACCTGATTCCGTGGCATCCCTGAAGGATCTGCCGGACTACGTGCCGGAGACGAAAGGGGATGCTGATATCGTCATCCTGTCCGATAGCGACATCTTTGCCGACCGTTTCTGGGTGCATGGCTCGGATTTCTTTGGCAAGGAAACGCTTCAGCCCTTCAGCGATAACGGGATTTTCCTGTCCCGTATCGTCAGTGCCCTGACCGGAAACAAGGCGCTGGGCGGCATCGGAGGCAGCACCATTACCGTGCGGCCTTTCACGGTGGTGGAAACCATGAACCGCAACGCTCAGGGGCGGTTCCGGCAGGCTTCGCTGGCCCTGCAAACCCGCTTGCAGGCGGCTCAGGACAAGCTGATAGCCCTGCGTCAGGGCCAGTCCGGCGACGGTGCTGCCATGGATGACGACGCCATCTCCGCTGCACAGGAAAAGGAAATCCAGGCGGCCCAGCAGGAAATTCAGGAGAGCAGAAAGAAGCTGCGTCTGGTCGAGCATGATCTGAGCAAGGATATCAGCACGCTGGAGACGCGCCTGCGCCTGCTGGATATCGGTGCCGTGCCGCTGGCGCTGATTGTCATTGCGCTGGGGATTGCCACCATCCGCCGCATCAGGCGTCAGAGGGCACGGAGATGAGGACAAACTCTTTCATGTCCCTGCCCTGCCTTCTCCTGAAACGACCGTTTATTCGGAGGAACGCGCCATGACGCCGCGCTCATCCCTTCTTCTGGCCGGTGCTGCTGTGCTTGCTCTGGCGGGCGGATGGTATTTCGGCCCGCATGCCGTCAGTCTGACGGCTGTCGCGGTGCATCAGGGGGAAGCTGCCTTTCCGGCCCTGATGGATAAAAACCGTCTGGACAGCATCCAGACCATCACCATTTCCCAGTTTGGTCAGAGCGTGACGCTGGTCAAAACGCCAGATCATGGCTGGACCGTGCCTCAACTGGGCGGCTATGTCGCCCGGCCTGCGAAAATCAGGGGATTGCTGAATACGCTGGTCAGTCTGCGGCTGAATGAGCCGAGGACCAATCATCCCGCGGAATATCCGCTTCTGGGTGTGGCGACGCCCGATCCGTCCAAACCGGTCAAATCCGATGCGACGGTCATTCGCTTGCAGGATGGCAAAGGCGGTCTGGTCGGAGAACTGATCATCGGCCATCGCCAGAGCGCCGGGGATATCGAGGGCGTTGTCCAGCAGACGGACAGCACGAATGCACCCGCCACTACCCGTGGCACCTATATCCGCCGTCATGGTGATGCCTATGCATGGCTGACCAGAGATGCACTGGAGTTCAGCAACGATCCGCAGGACTGGATCGATCCGGTGATTATCAGCATCAATGCGGCGAGGCTGGATCGGGTGCATATCACGCGACCGGACTCGGCGCATGAACCGGCGCTGACCCTCAGCCGGAAAGGTGACATGTTCAGGCTGACGGAACCGGCGGATGCACCGCGTACCGACAGCCACGCGGTGGCCGATACGCTTCAGGCGTTGAGTGATCTCGAATTCACCCACGTCAAACCGGCTGCTGCAATCAGCGGAACGCCGGAGGCTCAATCCATATTCGAAACACAGGATGGGCTGACCGTCATCGTCAATCAGATCAAGGTTGATGACGAGACATGGCTGACATTCTCGGCCAAGGCAGCGCCGGGCAGCGAGGCCATCGCCAACGCCATGAACAAGGCGGTCGGTCCATGGGCTTTCCAGGTGCAGGATTATAAGGAACGAGCCCTGTTTCCCACGCTGCAACTGCTGAAATCGGTGGAGCATATTCCGTCTGGCTCTGGCGGCGAGTCAGAGATGCCGGCAGGTATGCCAATGCCGAATGCCGGCCCCCGTGCAGTCCCCCCTGTTTCTGGCGGACCATGACAGAGGACTGTCCCCGCCTCTATCCGGCGAGACCGCTGGTTGGTGTCGGGGTTGCAATCCTGCGTCCGGATGGGGCCGTGCTGCTGATCAGGCGGGGCAAGCCGCCTGCTGAGGGATGCTGGACCCTGCCCGGGGGTGCACAGCGTCTGGGCGAACGCGCCGAGGATGCTGCCCGCCGGGAGTTACAGGAAGAAACCGGTCTTGTGGTGGGGGAACTGTCTCTGGTTGCGCATGTGGACAGCATCACGCGGGATGAGGCCGGGCTGATCGCCTATCACTACACGATCCTTGATTTTGCAGGTCTCCATCCGGGGGGAAATGTTTTCCCGGATGGAGACGTGGTTGCGGCAGACTGGGTGATGCCGGAAGCATTTGATCGTCTGGGTGTCTGTGCCGACACCCGACATGTCATCGGCCTGGCGCGTCAGGCGCTGACCTGAAACTCAACCGCAGGGCTGCTACCCACCTCTCGTGGTAGCGGGATAAGAACTGAACGCTCACATTACGCGCTGTAATAATTAAGGTTGAACGCGCCCCATCATCGTCTGCGGGGCATGGAGTATGGCCCGTGAGTGGACAGATAACAGCACAGGCAACAACGCTGCCCGGTGGCAACACGACTGAAAACCGCAGCGAAGGAACCGTCTTTGCCATCCTGATTGCAATCAGCATCAGCCATATGCTGAACGACATGCTGCAATCGCTGCTGCCCGCTGTCTATCCGATCCTCAAAACCGAATTCAGCCTGCAATTCCGCGATATTGGCTTGCTGACCCTGACCTATCAGATGACAGGCTCCATTCTTCAGCCCCTGATCGGGCTTTATACGGATCGCAAGCCAAAGCCGTTTTCGCTGGCTTTCGGAATGGGATGCACACTGATCGGGCTCTATTGTCTGTCCATTGCCAGCGGGTTTACCGGATTGCTGTTGGGGGCTGCGATTATCGGTCTTGGCTCGTCGATTTTTCATCCTGAAAGCTCCCGTGTGGCACGGCTGGCTTCCGGTGGACGCCATGGCTTTGCGCAGTCCCTGTTTCAGGTTGGCGGGAATGCGGGGGCTGCCATTGGTCCCCTGCTGGCTGCCTTTATTGTGCTGCCGCACGGCCGCTACGCCATCGGCTGGTTCTGTGCCGCAGCGCTGCTTGGCGTTATCATCCTGACCGCTGTCGGGCGCTGGTACGGAGCAACACACCGTCAGAAAAAACATGCCGTCAGGCACGCTGTGCAGGCTCTCCCCCGGGCCAAAATCGCTCTGGCGATGACGGTGCTCTGTGCGCTGGTCTTCTCGAAATATTTCTACATGGCCAGCTTCACCAGCTATTACACCTTCTACCTGATCCATCATTTCGGCGTTTCGGTGCAGTCGGCTCAGCTTTACCTGTTCCTGTTTCTGGGAGCGGTGGCCGCAGGAACATTCGCAGGTGGGCCAATCGGTGACAGGATCGGGCGGAAATATGTGATCTGGTTCTCCATCCTCGGCGTGTTGCCGTTCACACTCATTCTACCGCATGCCAGCCTGGCCTGGACTGCTATCCTGAGTGTTGCAATCGGCCTGATCCTGTCGTCGGCCTTCGCCGCCATCGTGGTCTATGGTCAGGAATTGTTACCGGGAAATGTTGGCGCGGTTGCCGGGCTGTTTTTCGGTCTGGCTTTCGGCATGGGCGGAATTGGCGCCGCTCTGCTGGGGTGGCTGGCGGACAAAACAAGCATCGAAACTGTCTATGGTCTCTGCGCCTGGCTGCCTGCTTTCGGCATCCTTGCGGTGTTTCTGCCTGATCTGGAGCGGCGGAGGCATTAAGCCTCCGCCTGCAACAGGTTTACGGCAGCATACGCTGAAGCTCGGCTTCCTTGTCGATGAGATGATGCTTGAGGACCGCGCCGAAATGCAGCGCCAGCAGGCCATACAGCACATACCCGGCCCATAGATGCACTGAGCCGAACACAGCCCGCAGGGATAGCCGGAGATTGGTCTCCAGCGTATCAACCGGAGGAATCAACGGCAGATGCACCGTATTGAACCAGTAAAAAGGATGCGGTGCATCACCTTTCCATGCCGATTCATGGAGCCATCCTGACAAAGGCAATGTCAGCATGACGAGGTAAAGCAGGCCGTGCACCGTATGAGCAGCGTATTTTTCCCAAGCCGGATAGTGGGCCGGAAAGGCCGGCGGCTTATGACCCAGACGCCATAAAATACGTAGCAGGACCAGCCCCAACACGGTGATACCGATCGATTTATGGACGCCGAACACCTGTCCTAATGAGGATTCCGGCCAATAATCCGCACTGAGCGCCAGACCGATATTTGTCAGGATCAGGGCCGCCACCACCCAGTGAAAAAAAATGGCCGTTCTTGAATATCTTTGAACCGTTTCCATCAGTCATTCCTCTCCGTCTTTATCGTTCCCAGCCCGAGACGCAGGATGGTTGCTGCTCCAGCAAAGAGCGAAACTGACGGAAAGAAAAGCTAAACTATCGTCATGATTTCAGGATGGGATTATTTCACCCGACCTGGTTATTGTCCGCGGACCGCAGCCAGCAGCACCGTCATGTTGTGGCGGAACATATCCGGATAGGTGGCGGCAGGACCGCCCGGAGGCGAGAGGGATTCCACGAACAGGGTTCCTCCCGGCTTCGCACCGGTGGCCGCGGCGATCTGTTTTGCCAGCCGGGAATCAACAGAGTTTTCAAGGAAATACCGCGTGACATGCTCAAGGCGGATTTGCTTAATCATGGCCGCTACGGTTTTGGCGGATGGCTCATTATCCGTCGTCAGCCCAAGCGGTGAGAGAAAAGTCAGGCCGTATGCATGGCCGAAATAGCCCAGCGCATCATGGGTGGTCAGCACTTTCCGTTGTTGCATCGGAACCGACTGAAAATCACGGCGGGCTTCCTCATCCAGACGGGTCAGAACGGCGATCAGCGCCGCAGCGCGCTGGTGAAAAGCCTCAGCCTTGCCGGGGTCGGTTTTTATCAGCGCCGCCTCGATATTACGAGCATACAGAATGCCATTTGCAGCACTGTTCCAGGCGTGGGGATCAACCACCGAATGACCATCTTCCTGCATGGTCAACGGTGTCAGACCCGCACTGGCGGTGACGATCTGACCGCGCGGGCCGGAGGCGGCAACCAGACGCTCCATCCATCCTTCAAGGCCGAGGCCATTGATCAGAACAAGATCCGCTTCGTGCAGACGGCGTGCATCATCCGGTGTCGGTTCATAAGTGTGCGGATCACCGCCCGGAGGCACGAGGCTGGTGACCTCCACATCATTGCCGCCGATCTGCCTTGCCATGTCGGCCAGTATCGAGAAACTCGCTACCACATGCAGCCTGCCTGCCTCCGCATGGGATGCTCCGACTGTAGTCAGCATGACCAGCAGTGTAGCCAGTATGCGGGCAATCATGCGTCGCGTCCTCTTAACAGCAGACCATGGCGGCTGAAAAACAACGAAAACAGGTAGAAAACGGCGGCACTCAGGACGATGGACGGTCCGGAGGCTACACCGAGATGGAAAGAAACAATCAGTCCGGTCAGCCCGGACAGACAGGCAATGGCGCTGGCCAGCGCCATCATCGGCGGCAGAGCTTCTGTCCATAGCCGTGCGGTTGCAGAGGGAAGCATCATCAGTCCCACCGCCATCAGCGTCCCTAGCGTCTGAAACCCGGCAACCAGATTGATAACCACCAGAAACAGGAAAATGAAGTGAATCACCGGCCCTCGCCCGCTGACCATGAACAGAAAACCCGGATCAAAACACTCCATCACCAGCGGGCGGTAGATGATCGCCAGAGTGATAAGTGTGACGGAGGCAATGGTGCCGATCAGGAACAGGGAGGAAGAATCAATCGCCAGAATCGTGCCGAACAGCACATGCAACAGATCAATGCCTGATCCCCTCAAGGAGACGATCATGACCCCTGCTGCCAGTGAGGTCAGGTAGAAACTGGCAAAGGCGGCATCCTCTTTCAGCACGGTGACGCGGCTGACCGAGCCGGATAACAGCGAGACGGCAAGCCCCGCAATCAACCCGCCCAGTCCCATGGCAGGCAGGGAAAGACCGAATGCCAGAAAGCCCAGCGCCGCGCCGGGCAGCACGGCATGGCTCATGGCATCACCAACCAGACTCATACGCCGTAGCAGCAGCAGGACGCCAACCGGCCCAGCTCCCAGACTGAGCGCAATGCTGGCCAGCAAGGCGCGCCTCATAAATCCGAACGTGACGAATGGCTCGATGATTGCCTGATAGACAGTCATGGCATGGCCCTACAGCAGCTCGGCCGAATCAGGAGAGGGCTGGCCATTCACCAGCACCCGTGCATGCTGGATATTAGCGTCGGACAGGACATCCTGCGTTTTCCCCCACGCGATGGGTTGGCGCGCCAGCAGCAAGGTTTGCGGAAAATACCGGCGTATCTGTTCCACATCATGCAGAACGGCGATGACAGTGCGCCCTTCCTGATGCCATGCATTGATCAACTGGAGCAGATCCGCCGTTGTTCCCGCATCAACGGCATTGAATGGCTCATCCAGCAGAAGAAGGCTGGCATTCTGCATCAGCAGCCGCGCAAACAGCACCCTTTGCAATTGCCCGGAAGACAGGGAGCCGATCGTGGTGTCCATATGCCCCTGCATTCCGACCGCAGCGAGGGCATATCTCATTTCTGAATGGAGGGTCTCGCAGACACCCCGTACCAGTCCAAGACGACGCCACGCCCCCATCAGCACGGCGTCGGAGACCGTCATGGGAAAAGAGCGATCAATATCTGCAACCTGCGGCAGGTACCCGATGGCAGAGCGCCCCGCGCCGCCCAGATCAACCTTGCCTCCTGACAGAGACGCAATCCCGGCAATGCTACGTAGCAAGGTCGATTTTCCTGCTCCGTTCGGTCCTGCTACCGCCGTCAGGCTGCCTGGGTCAAACAGGCCGGTCACGCCATCGACTGCGACATGGCGGCCAAATGTCACACGCACATTCTGCAGGGAAACAGAGCATCTGCCGCCGATCCCATGAGAACGTGCCCCTGGAGAATGTTCGTTTTTGGGCATGCTCATGGAAGTGCGACAGCCCAGAGAATTCCTAGCCACAGGCACCCCAGAACAATGACGGCCCCCAGCATGCGTACAGGGACCGAGCATGCCAGCAGGGAGGTCACACAAGATTGGCGGAACGACAGGAAGCGGAACATAGGAGTGATATTTTGTTATGTTATAACATATAATCCTGACACCGCTTTTTACGCAATGCGCCGCCGGACAAATTCAGACCCGTTACCCCAAAAAGGCCACAATATGGGGGGACAGAGTGGCTGCATGTTCTTCATGCATGGCCAGGGCTCCCTTGCTCCATAGCACCATCCTGGACGGCGTCGGTTCGACCGCCTGCATGTCGGAGCGTGAACGCGGTGGCGTGGCATCTCCACACAAAATAAGCGCCCTGCCGCCAAACCGGTCGAGCATGGCCCGGAATGCATCCCGCGTTGCTACGGGGTCCAGCCCGCCAGTCACGAAGGAGGCCGATGCATAGCGTGCACCGGGTTGCCGGGCGACAGCCTGCTTCGCCGATATACGGGCATTGGTGATCGTCTCATCATAAACGTGCCTGCGCATCATGGCGCCGATCACGCGATGATGTGTGTTCAGATGATACAGGATCTGACCGATACCGGGTGCGCGGATCAGGGTGCGGATTGCCGCCCGGAAGGCTGGCCGCATGCCCATCACCTTCAAGGGGCCTTGCCATGTCGGTGCCAGCAGCACCAGCCGCTTCACCCATGGGCGATCGGCAGCACAGGCCAGGGCATATCCTGCAGCATGTCCTGCCGCCAGAATGGAGCATTCTCCGTCGACAGGGAGCAGTCGATCGGCCAGAAAAGCCAGACAGGCATGATAGAAGGCCGGAGAATAATGTAGTCTGGCCCGGCTGGAGGCCCCGAACCCCGGCCAGTCAATCAATGTGCAGGCATAGCCATCCGCCGCCAGCCTGCGAGCCAGTGGCCGCATTTCATCCATCGTCGAGATCGTACTGAAGGCTGGCAGCATCAGAACAGGATGCCCCTCCCCGATTGTTTCAGTAGCAATACCAATCACATGGCGCTGCCACCGCCATGGGATGATGTGCCGCGTTGTAATGGAATCGGGGGGTGCTGCTGCCGTATCAGCGTGCCAGGAAGGGGCCTGCATAAACCGGCTTTTCCTGCTTCGTCCTGGGGAGGCCCCTTTGGTTACACGGGCTGGCATATGGGGCAACCGGAATGTTCACCACCCTGATCATGGGCATCTTCATCTTGCTCGCCACGATCATGTCTGTGGCCTTCGACACAGTCACTACACTGCCCTGTCAACTCCACAGTCGGCTGATCCAGTACAAAGCCTCTTGATCGCCCCAGCTCGGCAGTGGCTTTGGCGATGGTCCGATCATGTGCTTCCACAACCTTGCCACAGGATCGGCAGATCAGAAACTGCACCGCATGTGGATGGTCCGGATGGGCACAGGCCACATAGGATCGGGTTGTTTCCAGACGATGCACCAGCCCTTCTGCCAGCAGAAAATCCAGCGCCCGGTAAACGGTAACCGGCTTGACCATGGGATCAAGCGGTCGCAGCCGGTCAAGCAGATCATAGGCTGATAAAGGCATGCCTGCCTCCAGCAGAACTGCCAGAACTGTCCGCCTTTGCCGGGTGAAGCGGCTGCCTGCACGCAGACAGATGGCATCGGCGGCTGCCAGTGCTTCCGCGACTGCTTTTTCGCTCATCGGCACGCTGCATTCTCCCGTAGACAATCCCTTTGTAACAGGGAGCCTCGATCAGGGCAGCCCCGTCAGAAGGTGATGGTCGTTCTCAGCCCCATTATCAACTCATTCCTGATACGAGTGGATGGATTGGTGGGAAGAGCCAGCCCCGCGCTGGGATTGAAAACATACTGCAAATCCGGCTGAACCAGCCACCAATGCGTTACGCTTGCCTGATAGGTCAATTCGAAAACCGTTTCAGACCCTTTCTGAACCACGCTATTCTGTAACGGAATAAATCCGTTTTCCTTACCGTCAGAAACACGGGAATAGGCAACAGAAATACCGATTGTATCGAGGTTTCTTTTTGGAATCAGTCCTTTATAGGTAAATCCCGCATTGACGTTGAATGAGACGAGGTTGCGGTCGGAAGGGGCTGAAATAATTTCAATAAAAGTGCCCAAGCCCTGATCTTCAGTATCTTTTTCACGATAAAGCATCTGATCGGCGCTGAAATACACGGCCCAGTCGTTACGATAAGCCAGGATCGCACTGCCATTTAAGGCTGGCGAAAGGCCAACCGTTGAAGCGGCATTATTGAAAGAAGCCGAGTTATAATAGCTTCCCAGATGATAAAATCCTGGGAGCCCGTCTTTTCCGTCATGATGCAGATCGTATTGAAACTCGACGATCGCAAACAGGCCGTCATTGATAGGAAAAGCCGTGCCGGAGGGGTTTGTGACGTAATTGCCGGGATTACCACTGTATGCCCCGATCAGCAGGGTATATTCCGGGCGGGGCTGGAAACGCAGTCGGATACCTGGCGTCGGCAGGGGAAAGGCGTTGCCGCCATTGGGCAGATCGACCGAGGGCAGTGTCGGCCAGCCAAAACCACCATTGATGAACAGCATGGAGTAATAGCTGATCATGAACTCATTATCGACAGATTGCTGACCCAGGCGCAGAGAAAACAGCCCATCCCAAAGTGATTGATCCAGCCATAATTCATTGAGTCTGAAGCCGCGATCCGCTTCCAGTCCACTTGCAGTATTCAGGTCTGACAAATTATCCTGCGTAATACTGCGCCCATGGAAGTGAAACGCGCTGACGTTGAACTGAAGACCAGGAATACCGGCCAGTTTTTCGAGATTTGTAGTCAGAGCGATGGAAGTCAGGCCATCATAGACAGCCCCCGTATGCAAACCACCGGTCAGGTTGCCGAGCACTTCGCTCTGCTCCATCATCGAAATGTTGACACCTTTCTCGTTGAGATAGGTGCGCATATGGAACGGATCACCGATCAGGTAATCACGATCCCATAGCGGTCCGTCATAGGTTTCGTTTTCGGCAAGCGGTGGTGCAACCGCCAATGGCATCTGCTGGTTGGCTTCAGGGGCGGCGAAAGTCGGTGGCGGGATCAGGCTGAAGCTGTCAGAAAGATCGCCAAAACCGAGAATGGACTGGGCATGGGACGATGTAGCAAAGCCACACCAGATCGTGGCAGAGAGCGCCACTGACCGCCAGTTTAAAAGATTTGCCACATACGGTCTCATCATGAGCGGTCAGAAAACGTTTCGCTTGCTAGACTTTTTAGAATGTATTGCCAATGAGAGTAATTGTTAAAAATTGCTGATATTTTTAGCCTTTAACTGGCAGGCTACCCTCCATCCTCATGATCCGCTAGGGTCCGACCGCTTCAGGGCTGATGGATACGGTGATGACGTTCGGGATCGACTTGGGAACCACGCGGGACGGTACGACTGCCCGGCTTGATCTTGAAGAACTTCTGGCAACCCGTTTGCTGGTACAGGGAAATTCCGGTTCCGGTAAATCGCATTTACTGCGCCGTATGCTGGAGCAAAGCGCAAACTGGGTGCAACAGGCCATTATCGACCCCGAAGGGGAGTTCGTCACCCTCGCTGAGTCCTATAACCATCTGATTATTCAGGCAGAAGGCCGCAGCGAGGCATGGCTTCAGAGAACGGCAGAACGGGTGAGGCAGCATCGCGCTTCTGTCGTACTCAGTCTGGAAGGGCTGGATGCCGATATTCAGATGCGGGCTGCCGCAGCTTTTCTGGGAGGCTTGTTTGATGCCGACCGGGATCACTGGTTTCCCATGCTGGTGGTGGTCGATGAGGCCCAGCTTTTCGCTCCGGCGGCGGCAGGCGAGGTTTCTGATGAAGCACGCCGCGCTTCACTCGGGGCCATGACGAACCTGATGGCACGGGGGCGCAAGCGCGGTCTGGCCGGGATTATCGCCACGCAGCGACTGGCGAAGCTGGCCAAAAACGTTGCGGCAGAAGCCTCCAATTTTCTGATGGGCCGCACTTTTCTGGATATCGACATGGCCCGTGCTGCCGATCTGCTGGGGCTGGAGCGCCGTCAGGCGGAAATGTTCCGTGACCTTCAGCGCGGACAATTCATTTCTCTGGGGCCAGCCCTGTCACGCCGTCCCTTGCAAATCCAGATTGGCAGCGTACAGACAGGCGCCAGAGCAGCCCTGCCCACTCTTACCCCTCTGCCCCCGGTTGCGGCTGAAGAGGTGCGGGATCTGGTTTTGTCAGGACCAGAGCCGGAGGCAAGGCCACTGCCGCCTCGTCGGCCGACCGCCCCGCCACCATTGGATGTTGCCGAGCAACTGGCCCGCTTCCAGCCAGCCCAGAATACGCTACCGCTTCCCCTGACGGAGCAGGAGCAGGAGGAGCGTGATCGTAAGGTACGGGATATTCTGCGCGATATTCTGGATGATCCAGAGGCAGGATTCAGGCCGCTCAGCGTGCTGTATCAGGATTTTCTGGTACGCTGCCGTATCCATGCGGTCACCGGGGATGCTCCTGCGCTGCCCCAGTTCCGCGCTATGCTGGCAACGGCCCGCGCCGGAATAGATGCGGAAACCGAGGCCGGTGGTCCATGGCAATCGGCCGTGGAACGCAGCCTGATGCTGCCTGACGACATGCGCGGCGTTTTCCTGATGCTGGCCCGAGCGGCTCTTGAAAGATCACCGTGCCCCTCTGATGAAGACATTGCCCGGGCCTATGGGACACGCTCGCTCGGGCGGGCCAGACGGCTGCTGGGCTATATGGAGGAGAAGAACCTCCTGGTGCTGCGTAATGACCGGTCTGGCCTGCGAATTCTCACAATGGTCGAACTCGGCTGGGAAACTGCCCCTGCCGCCGCATGAAAGGGGCTACATGAAAAGCTTCTCACGGCTCCGCCCCGTATAAAGAGACGCGACCTGTTCCGCATAACCATTATAGAGCAGGGTCGGCACGCGTTCATCGCTGCCAATCAGCCGTTCTGATGCCTGACTCCAGCGCGGATGCGGCACATCCGGATTGACGTTGGCCCAGAACCCGTATTCCCGAGGGCCGGTCTGTTCCCAGAAAGTCTTGGGACGCTGATCAGTAAAGCTGATGCTGGCCAGGGATTTGGCAGATTTGAAACCATATTTCCACGGCACGACCAGGCGCAACGGAGCACCATTCTGGGGAGAGAGCGGCTTTCCGTACAGCCCTGTTGCAATGAAAGCCAGTGGATGAGTGGCCTCATCCATCGCCAGTCCTTCCGTATAGGGCCATGGGTACCATATCTGGGCCAGGCCGGGCATCTGGTCCGGCTCCATTCTGGTTTTGAACACGACATAGCGCGCCCCGGAAAGCGGTTCTGCCAGTGCGACGAGATCGGCAAGCGGAAATCCCGTCCATGGCACTGTCATGCTCCACGCCTCAACGCAGCGATGGCGGTAGATACGTTCCTCCACCTTCATTTTCCCCAGCAGCTCTTCAAAGGCGATGGTGCGGGGTTTTGCTACCATGCCATCAATGGCCAAAGACCATGGATGCAGTTTCATGGCCTGGGCAGCGCTTACAATGTCTTTGGTAGAACCGAATTCATAAAAATTATTATAGCTGAGAACGTCCTTTTCAGCCGAAAGCGGGCGGCCTGCTGATGGAATACCGGTTTTTAAAGCAGGAGAAGATCCGGCTGCATGAGACTGGGTGCCATACATGGCAGTCCCCAGCGCAGGCGCCACCAGAGCCGTCTGCAAAAGAGTGCGACGACCGAGGCGGTTTTTCTCTGGCGATACACGCGCTTCGGATATAGCCCAGTCTGGTCGAACGATAATTGGCATATTCTACCCTATCCTGTCCGAAACATGCTGTGTGCTGATATGGTGCCGACAACACTCCGAACAATCCTTGCAACCGTTGGGAACAGGCAGAATTCAATGGACTCATACGATATTGCTATCCGTCGGTGGGCTGGGCGCATCGTCGTGATCGGTATGGCATTGATGATCTGCATCAACCTGTATCGGGCCTGGCAGGCCAACTGACCAGGTCAGCCATTTCGCTCTTATTGCAAGAAGAAATGCATTTATTGCATACTCCGTGGCGCAAGCAGCACCTCAGGTCTGATTAGCCTGACGGCTTCCACGTCCCGGAGTTATAGTGTGATGGCAGGTGGTCATAGGTCACTCGCAACCGACCTCGCCCTGATCATCAGGCTGGAATCTTCTACCGGAGAAGAGCGCGTTACGATCGGCAGATTGCAATTGCTGCGTCTGCTGGCTCTGGCAGGTCTGGACAGAACAGAGGCATTCTCCGCCCTCACATCCGCCCGTACCCGCACTGTGCACATCTCAAAAGAACGACTGCATCCGGTACTGTTAATGGCACGGCGCAGGATTGAAACCTGCCAGAATGAACAGGCCGAAAAAGATCAGACAGAATAAGATAGATATATGGTGAGCCCGGTGGGACTCGAACCCACGACCTACAGATTAAAAGTCCGTTGCTCTACCAGCTGAGCTACGGGCTCCCATAGAAAGCAATGCGTGGCAATCAAATGCCCCCTCATTGCGTGCCCGGCTAATTGGCCGAGACGCGGCTCCGGGTCAAGACCCTGAAGCCGATTTATCTTTCAAAACAAGGGATATCCGCACCAGTCCGGGCGAATACCCCTTTTTTGCAGCGCTGTGATTCCACAGAAAAAGAAAGTTACTGCGGATCGCTAGCCAGGCGCATCTTTACGATACGGTCGGGATTCTGGACCATGCCGCTGGCACCAGAGCCGCGCTTGATCTTGTCCACGAATTCCATGCCCTGAATGACCTTGCCCCAGATGGTATACTGGCCATCCAGGCTGGGGGCCGGAGCGAACATGATAAAGAACTGGCTGTTCGCACTGTTCGGGTTCTGGGTCCGGGCTGCACCGACTGTGCCGCGCAGGAAATGCGCGTCATCAGTGAATTCGGCAGGCAGATCAGGCAGCTTGCTGCCACCCGAACCGGTTCCGGTCGGGTCGCCACCCTGCGCCATGAAGCCTTCGATCACACGATGGAAGGGGGTGTTGTCATAAAAATGCTCGCGACACAGTTCCTTGACGCGTTCGACATGCTTCGGCGCCAGGTCGGGGCGCAGTTCGATGACCACGCGACCATAAGGCAGGTCGAGGTAAACCAGATTGTTAGGGTCAGCCGCTTGGGCTTCGGTCTCGCTCATCGCGATCCCTCCGATCATTGCTGTTGTGGCTGCGGCGAGCAGAGTGCGTCGGCGCATAGTCGTATCCTCTCTGTCAGGTAAGGGGCCTTTTCAGACGGGCCTTTCCGGGTCAGGGACCGAAGACGTCCTGACACGCGCAAGCGTACGCTGCAATGTCAGGGGGGGCACAAAAGTGGAAATATCCCCCCCCAGCCGCGCGATTTCCTTCACGAAGCGGGAGGAAATGAACTGGTGACGTTCACTCGCCATCAGAAACACTGTCTCGATATCTGGTGCCAGGCGATAATTAGTGCCTGCCATCTGTACCTCGTAATCGAAATCCGACACCGCACGCAGACCACGGACGATGATACTGGCACCATGCTGGCGGGCGAAGTCAATCAGTAGCGAGGAAAACGGCACCACCTCAATGGTGGTTCCAGTTTTTTCCCCCAGCGTAACCGTTTCGGCACGAACCAGATCCACCCGCTCCTCCAGCGGAAAAACCGGATTTTTGCCGATATTGGCAGCCACACCGATCACCAGACGGTCGAACATCCGGGCGGCACGGGTAATGACGTCCAGGTGGCCGTTCGTCACTGGATCGAACGTACCGGGATAGACGCCGGTGCGCAGCATCTTGCCCTGTGCCGACTCAGTCATCTGAATCCGTCACCTGTCCATCAGGTGCTGCCGGAGCGACTGAAGCGTCATCATCCCCGTCATCATCGACAGACTCTGTCTCCAGCACCGGGAAAACGCTGGTGACGACCTCATCCTTATCAACCCGGAACAGGGTGACGCCCATGGTAGAGCGTCCGGTAATGCGCACCTGATCAGCAGGAACACGAATCAACCGACCCGCATCAGTGACCAGCATCACATCATCACCCGGCCGGACCGGAAAAGTCGCCGCAACGGCCCGTCCATTACGCGGGGCCAGGTTGATATTCGCGATTCCCTGTCCGCCACGACCCGAAACACGGTAATCATAGGCGGAGGAACGTTTACCAAATCCGGCGATCGTCACAGTGAGCAGGAATTCCTCGGATTCTTCCAATTCGGCAGTCCGCTCTGGCGAAAGTGCCGTATCATCGGTCGTGACCTCGGAATCATCCGCTTCCATGACCTCGGCATCGATCTGCTCCTCTTCTCCGCCAGCACTGCGGCGGCGAGCGGAGGCATAGCGTAAATAGGCTGTCCGCTCTTCCGGCGTTGCCTCCACATGCCGCAGCACGGACAGGCTGATGACCTCGTCTCCCTGCGCCAGCTTCATACCGCGGACACCAGAGCTTTCGCGTCCGGCAAAAACGCGCAACGTGTCCTCATTCGCCTGGAAACGGATGCAGCGGCCCAGGCGGGAGGCCAGCATGATGTCATCCCCCTCCCGACAGGTAGCGACGCCGATCAGGCGGTCACCTTCATCCAGCTTCATCGCGATCAGACCGGAAGCCCGCACATTTTTGAAGTCGGAAAGCCGATTGCGCCGGATACCGCCGGAAGCAGTGGCGAACACCAGATGCAGTCCCTCCCACAGCGACTCATCCTGCGGCAGCGGAAGCACGGCAGTAATCCCGTCACTGCCCAGTTCCGGCAGCAGGTTGACCAGCGCCCTACCCTTCGCTGTTGGGCCGGCTTCCGGCAGGCGCCAGACTTTCTGGCGATACGCCTTGCCGCCAGAGGAGAAGAACAGCACCCATTGATGCGTATGTGCGTTAAAGCTGCGGGTCACGATATCATCGCCACGCATGCTGGCAGCCGCACGGCCCCGTCCGCCGCGATGCTGCTGACGGAACACATCCAGCGGCGTACGCTTGATGAACCCGTCACGGGTGATGGTCACCACCATCTGACCCGGTTCGATCAGACTTTCATCATCCTGATCGGCAAGGCTGTCATTGATTTCACTGCGGCGTGGAGAATTCAGCTCGGCCCGGATCGCCACCAGCTCTTCCCGCATGACCTCCATGCGCCGGATATGGCTGCCGATGATTTCCAGAAGCTCGCCAATACGGGCGGCGACTTCCTGCATCTCATTATGGATCTTGTCGCGCTCAAGCCCGGTCAGGCGTTGCAGACGCAGTTCCAGAATGCCGCGTGCCTGCACTTCCGTCAGACGCACTGTCTGTGCTTCGGTCAGCACATTGCCGCCATCATCAATCAGCGTAAGCAGCGGCGCCACATCAGCCGCTGGCCAGTCGCGCTCCATCAAGGCGATGCGGGCGCTGGTGCTGTCCGGACTCTGGCGGATCAGGCGGATCACCTCGTCGATATTGGCAACGGCAATGGCCAGACCGACCAGCAGATGCGCCCGATCACGCGCCTTGTTCAATTCGAACCGCGCCCGGCGGAGGATGACATCCTCCCGGAAGCGAATAAATGTAGACAGCACATCCCGCAGCCCCATCAGGCGCGGTTGCCCGCCATCCAGAGCCAGCATGTTGATGCCATAGCTGATCTGAAGCTGCGTAAAGCGGAACAGGTGGTTCAGCACCACATCCGGCGTGGCATCACGCTTCAGTTCGATCACGACGCGCACGCCGGAGCGATCGCTCTCGTCGCGAATGTCGCTGATGCCCTCGATCTGCTTGGCACGCACCAGTTCGGCCATCCGCTCCTGCAAGGTGGCCTTGTTCACCTGATAGGGAATTTCGGAGATCACGATGGCCTGACGGCCGCCGCGCATTTCCTCGAAATCGGTACGGGCGCGGACGGTGATGCTGCCCCGTCCGGTCTCAAAAGCCGAACGAATGCCGGAGCGCCCAAGAATCAAACCGCCCGTCGGAAAATCCGGGCCGGGAATCACGGTCATCAATTCATCCAGAGTGATGTCCGGATTA
This sequence comes from Granulibacter bethesdensis, assembly GCF_001889545.1. Lineage (NCBI taxonomy): Bacteria > Pseudomonadati > Pseudomonadota > Alphaproteobacteria > Acetobacterales > Acetobacteraceae > Granulibacter > Granulibacter bethesdensis. The sequence goes on from NZ_CP018194.1 coordinate 1,390,479, forward strand.
TTGATCATCGCCAGAGTGGCGTCGATCACTTCGGTCGGATTGTGCGTCGGGATCTTGGTTGCCATGCCGACGGCAATACCGTCAGCGCCGTTGACCAGCAGATTGGGATAGGCGGCGGGCAGAACGCGGGGCTCCACCTCGCTTTCATCGTAATTCGGCTGAAAATCGACTGTATCGCGGTCAATATCGTTCAGCAGGAAACTGGCGGATCGGGCCAGACGCGCCTCGGTATAGCGCGGCGCGGCAGCAGGATCGCCATCCATGGAGCCGAAATTGCCCTGCCCGTCGATCAGCGGTACGCGCAGGGAGAAAGGCTGGGCCAGACGCACAAGCGCATCATAAATCGCGGCATCACCATGCGGATGGTATTTACCCATCACGTCACCGATGATGCGGGCGGATTTGCGATACGGTTTATCCGCCGTATAGCCGCTTTCCTGCATCCCGTAGAGGATGCGGCGATGCACCGGCTTCAGACCATCCCGCGCATCGGGCAGCGCACGGCTGACAATGACGGACATTGCGTAATCGAGGTAGGAGCGGCTCATCTCCTCCTCAAGCGTGACCGGCATCAGCAGGGAGCTACCGTTCGGATCGTCATCCGGCGGTGCAGACGGGGGATTGGTATGATCGCTCAATGCACTCTCACGAGATCAGTAGTAAACGGCAATACGGGTCAGGAACCATGACCCGTCCTCCCGATCCATACCATGCCTCCGTCATCCAACATAGACGGTTGCATCGGCAGACCTGAATGATGAAGGGACGCAGCCAAGATCCCTTCGTGATGATGTCATCCGATCAGAACGGAATTTCGTCGTCCAGATCGCCACCATGAGACGGCTCCCAGCCACCCCCACCGGATGCTGGGCGGCTGCTGCCCCCCCCAAATCCGCTGCCGCCGGATGGCGCACGCTGGGCAGGAGCAGCCCGATAACCACCGCCTTCACCAGCCCCTTCCCCGCCGGAGCGGCTGTCCAGCATGGTGATCTCACCACGGAATCGGCTGATCACGACCTCAGTGGTGTATTTTTCCTGGCCGGACTGGTCGGTCCATTTCCGGGTCTGAAGCGCCCCTTCGACATAGACCTTGGTGCCCTTGCGCAGATAGCGTTCGGCGATATCCGCCAACCGGTCATTAAAGACCACCACACGATGCCATTCGGTGCGTTCTTTCCGCTCACCGGAAGCACGATCATTCCACGTTTCGCTGGTCGCGAGCGTAAAATTCACCACCTTGCCGCCATCCTGGGTATTGCGAACCTCGGGGTCGCGCCCGAGATTACCGATCAGAATAACCTTATTGACACTGCCAGCCATATATCTATCCGCTTTTCGTTCAGGCCGGACAGGCAATAAAGATGTCCGGCAAGTGGGTAACCTCTATAGCATGGGTGATTTGCTGTTGCTATCCACGCGGAACTTTTCCAGAACATCTTCCTTGTCGTTGCTATTCCTGCTCCCTCCTCTCGTGTCGGATTGATCGTATGGCCGGTTCCATTCGTGTGCGTGGTGCCCGCGAGCACAACCTGAAAAACATCGATATTGATATTCCAAGGGACAGCCTGACGGTCATTACCGGCCTGTCTGGCTCAGGCAAATCATCACTGGCCTTCGATACGATCTATGCCGAGGGGCAGCGGCGTTACGTCGAAAGCCTGTCCGCCTATGCGAGACAGTTTCTGGAACTGGCGGGCAAGCCGGATGTGGACAGTATCGAAGGTCTCTCTCCCGCTATCTCGATCGAGCAGAAAACCACCAGCCGCAATCCCCGCTCCACTGTTGGTACGGTAACGGAGATCCACGACTATATGCGTCTGCTCTGGGCGCGCGCGGGCGTTCCCTACTCTCCCGCGACCGGGCTGCCGATCGAGGCCCAGACCATCAGCCAGATGGTGGATCGGGTGCTGGACATGCCATCCGGCACAAGGCTGCTGCTGCTGGCTCCGGTGGTGCGCGGCCGCAAGGGAGAATACCGCAAGGAACTCGCCGAGTTGCAGCGGCGCGGCTTTACCCGCGTCAAGGTGGACGGCGAATTATACGATATCGGTGATGTCCCTGCCCTGAACCGGAAGCTCAAGCATACGCTGGAAGCGGTGGTGGATCGCGTGGTGGTCAAGGAAGGGCTGCAACAGCGTCTGGCTGACAGTTTTGAAACCGCGCTGGGTCTGTCTGACGGCATTGTCTACGCTGAAGATGCGACCAGCGGAGAACGCACGGTTTTTTCCTCCCGCTTTGCCTGCCCGGTCAGTGGCTTTACCATTGAGGAAATCGAGCCACGCCTGTTCAGCTTCAACTCCCCGCACGGCGCCTGCCCGGCCTGTGACGGGCTGGGGGTCGAAAATTTCTTTGATCCCGATCTGGTCGTGCCGAATGAACGGCTCAGTCTCAAGGACGGTGCCATTGCGGCATGGTCCGGCGCGGCCAGCCCCTATTACGATCAGACATTGATGGCTCTGGCCGCGCATTATCATGTCGATCCTCGCACGCCATGGGAGGAACTGGCCGATGCATGCCGCAACGGCATCCTGTTCGGCACCGAAGAGGATGTCTCCATCACCTATAAAGACGGGGTGCGCAGCTATACGGTGAAGCGGCCATTCGAGGGGGTGATTCGCAATCTGGAGCGCCGCCTGCGCGAAACCGACAGTGTATGGGTGCGGGAGGAACTGTCCCGGTATCAGGCTGAAAAACCCTGCCATGTCTGTGATGGCGCCCGGCTCAAGCCGGAAGCGCTGGCCGTAAAAATCAATGGCAAGGACATTGCGGCAGCCTCGGAATTATCGATCCGTGATGCGCTGCCCTGGTTTCAGTCCGTGCTGGCCAGCCTGACCCCGCAACGGGCCGAGATCGCCCGGCGCATCCTGCGTGAAATCGAGGACCGGCTTCAGTTTCTGCTGGATGTCGGCCTTGATTATCTGACCCTTGCGCGATCCTCTGCGACGCTGTCCGGGGGAGAAAGCCAGCGTATCCGGCTGGCCAGCCAGATCGGCTCCGGCCTGACAGGGGTGCTCTATGTACTCGACGAACCGTCAATCGGGTTACATCAGCGTGATAATGACCGGCTGCTTGGTACGCTCCGACGCCTGAAATCGCTCGGCAACACCGTGCTGGTGGTCGAGCATGACGAAGATGCGATCCGCGCGGCCGACCATCTGATTGATATGGGGCCGGGTGCGGGCGTCAATGGGGGGCATGTGATCGCCTGCGGCACCCCGCAGGAGGTCGCGAAACATCCCGATAGCCTGACAGGCGCCTATCTGTCAGGCCGTGCCGCGATCGCCGTTCCCCGGCAGCGTCGTCCAATTCAGAAGAAACGGATGCTGACTCTGGTGGGAGCAAGGGGCAATAACCTCAAAAATGTCACGGCACATTTTCCGCTGGGGACTTTTACCTGCGTGACCGGCGTGTCCGGTGGTGGAAAATCCACGCTGGTCATTGATACACTCTACAAGCTGACCGCCAGACGGTTGATGGGGGCGGCTCAGGTGCCTGCGCCGTATGATCGGATTGAGGGGCTGGAACTGCTCGACAAGATCATCGACATCGACCAGTCCCCTATCGGTCGTACACCACGTTCCAACCCGGCCACCTATACCGATCTGTTCGCCCCGATCCGGGAATGGTTTGCAGAACTGCCGGAAAGCCGGGCACGAGGCTACAAGGCGGGCCGATTCAGCTTCAACGTCAAAGGCGGTCGCTGTGAGGCCTGTCAGGGTGACGGAGTGCTGAAAATCGAGATGCACTTCCTGCCGGACATGTTCGTCACCTGCGATACCTGCAAGGGCAAGCGGTACAATCGTGAGACTCTGGAAGTAAAATTCCGCGACAAATCCATTGCCGACGTGCTGGATATGTCGGTCGATGAGGCTGTGCCCTATTTCAGCGCCGCCAATCGCATCCATGATCGGTTGAAAATCCTGCAACAGGTCGGGCTTGGTTATGTGAAGCTGGGTCAGCAGGCCACCACGCTCTCCGGCGGCGAGGCGCAGCGTGTGAAATTGTCCAAGGAACTCGCCCGCCGTGCGACCGGGCGGACTTTGTATATTCTCGACGAACCCACCACCGGGCTGCATTTCGAGGATGTCCGCAAGCTGCTGGATGTGCTGCATGCGCTGGTTGATCAGGGCAATACTGTCATCGTGATCGAACACAATCTGGAAGTCATCAAAACAGCGGACTGGATTCTGGATCTCGGTCCGGAAGGCGGTGATGGCGGTGGAATGATTGTAGCAGAGGGCACGCCTGAACAGATTGCGGCTTCTCCTGACAGCCATACCGGGCGTTTTCTGGCTCCCCTGCTTGCGAAACCAACCGCATCAACGCGCCGGGGCACACGCAAGCGGGCTGCTGAATAATACTTTAAATCATCGTATTAAGTAAAATTTATCAAAGAACGTTTTTTGTTTGTTGATTTAAGGGGCTGATCGTGGTTTATTCACGATGCCGCTCGGGGAGATCATCAGCCGGGCTGCCGGAGATGATGATGCACGTTCTGCTGGCCCTTCCCGGGTATTCGTTCCTTCCTCAAACTGCCTGCGGTCCCGGCCGCAGGCCATTTTCTTCCTGTGCATTTCGAATGTGCTGTTGCGACCACTGAGCAGCCGGTTCCTGCAAAAGCCAATCTTTGAGACATCATGGAAGAAAAACGGGTCCCCCCCCGTGAGGAGAAAACGATGTTGCAATCTCATGTGATCGAGGTCGATGGCGCTTTTCTGGGCGCAGCGGTCCGCAATGAAAGCGGTTTCCGTTTCGTTGCCATCGATCTGCGCGTTGAGCAACTGGATGGCAGCATATGGCCGACTTTGGCCGATGCAAAACGCCTGGCAAGTCAGCTTTATCGTCATGGACGCCTGCTGAGCGCCCCTGTCGTCAGACAATAACCAAAGCTTTTCAATTTATCTCAATATCAACCGGCTACGGAAAGCTCCGTAGCCGGTTTTGCTATGCCTGGTCCTGGCTTTCAGCCGGGAATGCGATCATCGCTATTAACACCCAGCTGTTTCAGCTTGCGATGCAGTGCACTGCGCTCCATGCCGACAAATCCGGCCGTGCGGCTGATATTGCCGCCGAACCGCAGCAACTGCGCCTGTAGATACTGGGTTTCGAACAGATCACGGGCCTCCCGCAGCGGGAGGGCCATGACATCCGCCCCGCTATCAACATGCAGCAAGGCGGGTGCATTCGAGCTGATCTCAGGTGGCAGCATATCCGCCCTGATCGGATCAGTGGCTGAACCGGGTGCCATGATAACCAGCCAGTCCATGACATTGCGCAGCTGGCGGACATTGCCAGGCCAGTCATACGCCTGCAACGCAGTGAGTGTATCGGTGGACAGATCGCGCAGCGGCATGCCGGATGAGGATGCTGAACGCGCCAGAAAATGCCGGGCCAAAGCAGGAATATCCTCCCGCCGCTCCTTCAGTGCCGGAACCCGTAACGGCACGACCGCAAGGCGATAGTAGAAATCCTCACGGAACCGCCCCAATGTAATCTCGGCCTGCAAATCGCGATTGGTGGTCGCGATCACACGCACATCCACCTTGACCCGGGCTGAGCCGCCCAGACGTTCGAATGTCTGATCCTGAAGCGCCCGGACAATCTTGCCCTGCGTTTCCAGAGGCATATCGCTGACTTCATCCAGCAGCAGCGTCCCTCCATGGGCGCGTTCCAGCACACCGGCGCGTCTTGGTGTCTCTGCGGTTGCCTCAACCCCGAACAGTTCCTCCTCAAAACGGGCGGGGTTCAGGGTGGCGCAATTAAGCGCGACAAACGGGCCGTCCGACCGTCTGGAACGGCTGTGCAACAGGCGGGCAACGATTTCCTTACCGCTGCCAGCGGGACCGGTGATCAATACGCGAGAGCCGGTAGGAGCGACTTTGTCGACGCTGTTGCGAATGCCGTTGATGACATTGCTGTCACCGATCAGATCGCTTTCCGGCCCGGCGCGTAGCCGTAGTTCCGCATTTTCCCGCGCCAGCCGAGCCGCATTCAGTGCATGGCGCACCACCAGCAGCAAACGGTCTGAATTGAAGGGCTTTTCAATAAAATCGTACGCTCCGGCATGGATCGCATTGACGGCGGTTTCGATATTACCGTGCCCCGAGATCATGACGACTGGTACATGCGGTTCTTCCGCATGCAGCACCTGAAGAATGCCCAACCCGTCCAGGCGCGATCCCTGCAGCCAGACATCCAGCAGCACCATGGATGGACGCCGGGCACGGAAAGCCGCGATAGCAGAATCAGAATCGGCTGCCTGACGGGTTTCATATCCTTCATCACGCAGAATCCCGTCGATCAGCAGACGGATATCCGGTTCGTCATCAACGATCAGGATTTCGTGCACCATGCTAACCTTTCATCCTCTTCGTCTTCAGAGCCGTGTGGAGTCCCGCTTTATACAGCCGTGATTCCATCAGGATTTGAAGCATTGTTCTGTAATGGAAGGAACAGTGACGCCACAGTTCCCTGCCCATCCTCATTGTCTGCCAGCACCACCCGTCCACCATGGTCTTCCATGATCTTTTTGACGATAGCGAGGCCAAGCCCGGTCCCTTTGGGTTTATGCGTCACATACGGCTCTGTCAGATGTGCCCTGTCGACATCAGGCAGCCCGACACCATTATCGATGACGGAGAGCCGTATTTCTTCGCCCTCTGTCGCCACGCGAAGCATAATACGGCCATCCTGGCGGTGGGGCGTTTCCAGAGCATTTGCGACAACGCTGCCGCTATTGCCGAAGCGGGTGACAACCGCATCGGCAGCGTTTTGAAGCAGATTCGTCAGTGCCTGTCCCAACAGCCGGCGATCACACAGGGCGGAGGGACCACGCTCTGGAATATCGGTGGTCCAACCGAGTTCAGGCCGGGCACTGCGTTGCAAAATCAAAGCATCACGGGCAACGCGGCCGACATCCTCCAGCTTGATCACTGGCTGCGGCATACGGGCAAAAGCGGAAAATTCGTCCACCATGCGGCCTATGTCACCGACATGCCGGACAATCGTATCAACACATTGTGTAAACGTCTCGGGATCAGAGCTGATCTCTCTGGCAAAGCGGCGTTTCAACCGTTCCGCCGCCAGCTGAATGGGCGTCAGAGGATTTTTGATCTCATGCGCGATCCGGCGTGCTACATCCGCCCATGCCGCTTTCCGCTGGGCGGATTGAAGCTCGGTGATGTCATCGAAGGTAACGACAAAGCCAGGTGCATCCACGGGAGATGCTTCTCCGCCCCTATTATCTGAAATGTGCCGCTCTGCACCGATCCGCGCCAGAAGAGTTCTGCGGCCGCTGGAGCGGGTCAGATGAATTTCTGCCACCTGAGCCCGGTCCGGCTGCTGACGCGCTGCCTCGATCAGAGGAGAGAATTCCTGTGCAATCTCGGCAAGCTCTGAGCCTACCGCAGACATGAGATCCTGACCAAGCAATTCTCCGGCCGCGCGGTTCGGTAGTTCGATCAATCCTGCAGCATTCAATCCCACCACACCGGCAGAAACACCGGACAACACGGCCTCGGTAAAGCGGCGGCGTTCATCGATCTGGGCGTAGGCGTTGAACAACTCTGCACGCTGGGCGGAAAGCTGGCCGGTCATCCGGTTGAAGGCCCGGCTTAACCCGGCAATTTCATCACCCGTAGCGGCTTCGGGAACGCGTACCGAAAGGTCTCCTGCGCGTACACGCTCTGCCGCCAGAATCAGGCGCCCAATCGGGCGGGCAATCTGGTTGGCCAGCACCAGACCGATCAACACAGCCGCAGACAGGACCAGCAGCGCAACCAGCGCAAAAATCAGCACAAAGGTAATCTGCAGACCGGAGCGATTCTGATCCAGCCTTTCATACTCGGCCACTGCTTCTTCCACATGATGCATGTGATCAAGAATAGTGGGATCAACCGGACGACCGATCACCAGCATCAGCGGAGGGGTTGAATTGAGCTGCACGACCGCCCGCACGGCTGTGCCGTTTTCCGCGCTCAGCACGGCAACATCTCCGGTGCGGGCCATGTCGATGGCCCAGCTCGGCGGAATCTCCGTCGCCAGGCCGGCCACCAGACCGGCAGAGGCAATCACCTGCTTTGTCACCGGTTCGAACACGACAGCCTCGGTCAGGCCACGCAGAACGGTCTGCTGATCCAGCGTACGAAAAAATGCATTGGGATCAGTGATCGAGATTTTACCAGCCTGGGAAAGGTCATTGGCCATACCGGAGGCATCGCCGCGGATATTATTGCGGTGTTCGTCCAGATAACCGCGTGCCGTCTCCAGACTTTCTTCCAACGCGGTGCGGACACGGTCGTTGAACCAGGACTGGATGCCGAAATTGAAAAATGAGGTGGCAAATCCTGCCACCAGAATACTGGGGACAACGGCAACAACGCTGAACAGCAGCACCAGCCGTACATGCAAGCGCGATCCGGCTGATCCGCGCCGCCGTTCCGTCCAGACACGGGTCAGGCGTCCGGCCAGCACCGCACCGAGCAGCAGCAGCACGATCAGATTGGCCAGAACCAGACCAAACACGAGATTTGGGCGCCCGCTCAGCGGAATGCCGCCCGCCAGCACGGCAAATGTACCGACACCGAGGGCCAATGCGCTGATGGCCAGAACAAGCGTCACCACACGCCCCAGCATCACATTGGAGATACGGCGCAGCATGTTGCCAAGACGGCGCGTCGAGTGCAAAGCCGGATTAGTTGCGTGACCGGAACTGGAAGATGTGTGGATCATGGTTGCGCTCCGTTACGGAGAGCCTTTCCGATCATATGTAAGGGCGGTTTCAGGCGATCCCCCTGACCACGGGAATATCCAGATCGCGGATTTTCTTCCGGAGGGTATTCCGGTTCAGTCCCAGCATCGCCGCAGCCTTGATCTGGTTTCCACGTGTTGCCGCCAGCGTCATCTGAATCAGTGGACGCTCCACCTCTGCCAGAACACGATCATAAATATCTGATGGCGCAAGCCCATCATGATGCGCCGCCAGAAAAGTGCGGATATGACGCTCGACAGCCTGAGACAGTGGCTCGTGGGAGGCATTGCCGACTGAGCGTTCCTCTCCACCCATCCCGGCTTCAGCGCCGCGCCAGTCGCCATCATTCTGCGCCACATCCAGCAGTTCAGCCTCAACAACACTGGCAGAGATAACCTCCTGCGGACACAGGGCGGCCAGACGACGCATCAAATTTTCCAGCTCGCGCACATTGCCTGGCCAGCGATGAGCACGCAGAGCCTCAATCGCGCCCTGATCAAGGCTTTTGGCAGGGAGGCCTGATTCACGCGCACGATCCAGAAAATGGCGGGCCAGCAGGGCAATATCCTCGACCCTCTCCCGCAGGGCAGGCAGGCGAATGGGCACCACGTTCAGACGATAAAACAGATCCTCGCGGAACAGTCCCTGGCGGATCGCCTGCCGCAAATCCCTGTGCGTAGCTGCAACAATCCGTACATTGGCCCGGATAGGCTGCCGACCACCGACAGCCGTGAACTCGCCCTCCTGCAACACACGCAGCAGACGTGTCTGCGCTTCCGGTGGCATATCGCCGATTTCATCAAGAAACAGCGTGCCGCCATTCGCCTGCTCGAACCGCCCCTGGCCACGCCCAACCGCGCCGGTAAAGGCCCCGCGTTCATGACCGAATAATTCGCTTTCGATCAGCTCACGCGGAATGGCGGCCATGTTGATCGCCACGAAAGGACCATTGCGGCGCTTGCCATAATCATGCAGCGCCCGCGCCACCAGTTCCTTGCCGGTGCCGCTTTCACCATTGATCATCACGGTCAGATCAGCCGTCGTCAGGCGCGCAATGGTGCGGTATATTTCCTGCATCGCCGGGGAACGTCCGATCAGCGGCAGCCGCTCATCCTGATCGGCAGGTTCCCTGACGGGGGCTTCCGGTTGCGGAGGCGCTGCTTCCAGCGCACGTCCGACAACCGACAGCAATTCTTTCAGATCAAACGGTTTCGGCAGATATTCAAACGCCCCATGCTGGGTTGCCTTCACCGCTGTGCTGAGCGTGGATTGTGCGCTCATCACCACGACACGAAGATCAGGACGGATCCGTTTAATACGCGGGATCAGATCAAGCCCGTTTTCATCCGGCATCACGACATCGGTGATGACCAGATCCCCTTCCCCATCTTCCACCCAGCGCCACAGCGTGGACGCGGTGGAGGTGCTGCGCACCTGATAGCCGGAGCGCCCCAGGGCCTGAGTCAGCACTGTGCGGATCGAACGATCATCATCTGCGATCAGGATTGTGGGAGTAGACATCAGGATGCTTTCCGCGCACGGGTCAAAGCGAAGGATAATTCAGAAACCGGGCAGCAAGGCCGGAGGAGGAAGACAGGCCAGTCAGTCGCCATGGTTTGATTCCTCGACCAGCATCGGCATATGCAGGCTGAATTCGGTACGACCGGGCCTGCTATCGACTTCGATCAAACCACCATGATCACCGATCACCTTTGCAACAAGGGCCAGCCCGAGACCGCTTCCTGAGGCCTTGGAGGTCACAAAAGGATCGAACAGATGATGGGTCATATCTTCCGTAATCCCCGGCCCATTATCGCGCACGGCAATAATCAGCGGCAGATGGGTTTTTCTGGTCGATCCTGGCACGGCCATACGGACACCATGGCGATAGGAGGTGGAGAGAATGATTTCTCCGCTGGACATGCCGCTATCGTTGATGGCCTCGGACGCATTCTTCACCAGATTGAGCAAAACCTGAATCAGTTGATCCCGATTGCCGAAAACCGGTGGCAGCGATGGATCATAATGCTCCACGAAACGAATGCCGGAGGCAAAGCCGGTCTGTGCCAGGCGGCGCACATGCTCCAGTACGCGATGGATGTTCACGGCTCCGCGCTGGATGGGTTTTTCGCCAAATGCCTCCATGCGGTCGACCAGAGCGCGGATACGATCCGCTTCTTCCCTGATCAGCACAGTCAATTCCTTGTCTGCTTCCGCCACGGATGATTCCAGAAGCTGTGCGGCCCCGCGAATACCGGAAAGCGGGTTTTTAACCTCATGCGCCAGAATGGCGGCCATGCCGGTCACGCTGCGGGCCGCATTGCGGAAGGCGAGCTGGCGGTCCAGATGACGCGCCGCCGAGGAATCCTGCATGGTCAGCATGATGCAGCCGGGATACTCGGTCAGTGGCGTGCCCTGCACCGCAATGCCTTCCCGCTGAAAGCGCGGACCTTCCAGAGACATGTCATGGTCGGCCACAGTGGCGCCCTCGCGCCGTACTTGATCAATCAGGATAAAAACCGGGCTGTCGGACGCCACCACATCGGCAAGGGTCAGGTTCAGCAATTGCTGAACGGACAGGCCGAGAAACTGCTCCGCCGCATGATTGGCGTAGATAATCCGATTTGTTTCCGTCAGAATCAGCAGCGGCATCGGCAGGATGCCCGGCAATGAGCCCGGATCAATCACAGGAATATGGCCCTGCCCTGCTGCAGAATGAGCCTTTACGGTCAGGCGATCATGAGCAACAGCGGTTTGATTGCTTGTCTGGCCACGTCCTGCCATGGTCACTCCGCCGCCGCACAATGAGTGGGCGATGTGACCTCGGCCTCGATCAACGGATCAAAGAATGCGTCGATCAGATCCAGCACCTGTGACGGATCAGCCAACCGGTTGACGGTGGCGCGAAAAGCCGCCGATCCATGCAGGCCGGTGGTGTACCATGACACATGCTTGCGCGCCAGACGCATACCGGCATCCGTACCGAAGCAATGCAGCATCGCATCATAATGACGCAGCAGGATCTGCTTGCGCTCGCCCAGCGAAGGATCAGGCAAATAAACTCCATCCCGCAGATAGGCCGCTACCTGCCGGGGAAACCAGGGTCGGCCGTAGCAGCCACGCCCGACCATCACCCCATCAGCGCCCGACATGGCCCGTGCCTCTGCCGCCTGCTCGACCGTCTGAATGTCTCCATTGACGATGACAGGGAGGGATGTCGCCTGCTTGACCCGCGCCACAAAGGCCCAATCCGCTTTGCCTTCGTAAAACTGCTGGCGGGTACGTCCATGCACGGTGATCATGCGGATACCCGATGCCTCGGCGATTTTTGCCAGTGACGGCGCATTGAGGCTCTGGTGATCCCAGCCCATACGCATTTTCAGCGTGACCGGAACAGAGACAGCTTTCACGGTCGCTTCAAGGATTTTTGCAGCCGCAACCTCATCACGCATCAACGCGGAGCCAGCTGATTGTCCAACCGCTACTTTTTTGACCGGGCAGCCGAAATTGATATCGATCAGCTCCGCGCCTTTATCGACGGCAATTCTGGCGGCTTCCGCCATCGCATCCGGATCGCATCCGGCCAGTTGCAAGGCGTTCGGGCTGCCCGGTGAAGGCGGCCCAGCCGGTTCCGCCATGCGCAGCGTGGTTTTGTTCTCCCGCACCATAGCCCAGGAGGCGATCATTTCGGACACCACCATGCCGGTGCCCATTTCCCGTGCCAGTACGCGGAAAGGCAGGTCGGTCACACCTGACATCGGAGCCAGAATGACGGGGGTCTCGATCGTGACGCCACCACCAAGCGCAAGAGCGGGAAGTGTCCCCGCCCGCCCGGTCATACGGCTTTTGCTGCCGCTCCCTGCCTCCGGAAGCGAGGAGATAACGTCTACATTGCCCATGATTTGGGCAAACTAGCCGCCATGCCATCGTATTGCAATCCATCTTGCCACGGAAGAAAGCCCTAGCCGCTTCACTTTTTATCGTCCGGGCAGGAATGGGTCAGGAAACGGCACGCATCCGCCCCGGATTGAACAGGGCATGAGGATCAAACGCATCCCGTACCCCTGCCCCGAGACGCGCCAGGGCAGCCGGTTCCGGCGGGATAACGTCCACTGCCTGCCGCATGACATCCGGGGCGCGCATCAGGGTCCAGCTCCCTTTAACCGAGGCCACAGCCCTTGTAAGGGCATGATGCGTTTCCACATTGGCCGGAGCCGATATCCAGACCAGACCGCCGCCCCAATCCATCTGTGCCGCTCCCCCGCTCTGTCGTGCTGCGCTGACGATGGCCGGCCCGGCGGAAGGGGCCACGCTGACCCGCCAGATAGCATCCGTGGGAGCCTGAGTCAGAAAGCGGACATCCCGCACATCGCGCCACAAAGTCACACTTTCCTCATGGCCGAGCAGATGGCCACCCAGCATCGCCTGTAATTTTTCCAGCCGATAATGGGCGCTGGGAGTGAAAGCCTCAATCCGCAACAAGGCAGCCGGGCCATTGGCAGCCGCCAGATGCGCTACCCAGGCAGCCCCGGTGACACCGAAAGGCGAGCCCAGCCCGGCTGACAACAGACTCACTGCCTGTTCCGGCGAAGAACAGGGCAGAACCAGTGTTCCAACCGTTTCATCAGCCGGCAGAACCTTCAGGGTAATCTCGGTCAGCACCGCCAGTGTGCCGAAACTACCGGTCAGCAGCTTGCTGAAATCAAGCCCGGTGACGTTTTTCAGCACCCGCCCGCCGGAACGGATCAATTCTCCGCGCCCGTTCACGGCCCGCACCCCCAGAACGTGATCCCGAAAGGAGCCATATTGAATGCGTCTCGGCCCGGCCAGATTGGCGCCAACCAAGCCCCCCAAAGTCTGGGGTCTGGTCTGCGCCTCCCCGGCGCACAGCATATGTCGCAGATCAGGCGGTTCCGCGATCAGGATCTGACGATGCTCTGCCAGTGCTGCTTCCAGCACATCAATCGGCGTGCCGGGCCGTGCGGAAATGATCATCTCATGCGGGGAATAAAGCGTGATCCCTGCCAGATGACGGGTGGACAGGACACGATCAGCCCGGACCGGACGCAGCATGGCGGCTTTGGTTGCATTGCCCTCGATACAGAGCGTCTCCCGTCTGGCAACAGCCGCCTGAACGGTATCGACAACGCCCTGCTCACTCTCAGGAGCATCCTGGGTATGAAAAACGTTCATGCTGCTTCCGCAGTCCCGGCATTCTGCTTCATGGCGGGCAGCAAAGGAAAAACCTTGGCCGGATTGAGCAACCAGTCCGGATCAAACACTGATTTGACCATACGCTGCTGGGTCAGTTCGGTCTCATTGAACTGCACCGGCATCAGATCGCGCTTTTCGACCCCGACCCCGTGTTCTCCGGTCAGGCAGCCCCCGACCTCGACACAGAGACAGAGAATATCCGCCCCCAGCGCCTCCGCTTTTCTGACGCTTTCCGGATCGTTCGCATCATACAGGATCAGGGGATGGAGATTGCCGTCTCCGGCATGGAAAATATTGGCTACTCCCAGACCATAAGACTCACTCATCTCACGGATGCGATGCAGGGTGTAGGGAAGCTGGCTGGTCGGGATCGTTCCATCCATACACAGATAATCCGGGCTGATGCGGCCGATGGCGCCGAACGCGCCCTTCCGCCCTTTCCAGATAGCCATGCTTTCTTCCATCGAGGCCGAAACGCGCAGGCTGACCGGATCAAAGCGCTGACAGATCTGCTCGATCATGCCCAGCAGATGATCCTGTTCCTGGAGCGCGCCCTCGACCTCGATGATCAGCAAGGCTTCCGCATTCAACGGGTAGCCGGCTTTCGCGAAAGCCTCCGCGGCATGGATCGCCGGGCGGTCCATGAATTCAAGTGCCACCGGAATAATGCCGGAGCTGATGATGGCATCGACGCATTGCCCGGCAACCTCGTTGGAGGCAAACGCCGCCAGCATGGCCCTCGCCCCTTCCGGGCTATGGAGAATCCGCACCGTGACGTCGGTAACGATCACCAGTTGGCCCTCACTGCCGGTCAGCAGGCCCAGCCAGTCATAGCCAGCCGCGTCAGGGTAGTTGCCGCCAATCTCGATAATATCACCATTGATCGTCACAGCGCGGAGCCCGAGCAGGTTATTGGCTGTCACCCCGTATTTCAGGCAGTGCGCTCCGCCCGAGTTCATATTCACATTGCCGCCGATCATACAGGCCAGTTGGCTCGACGGATCGGGAGCATAGAAAAACCCTGCCCCCTGCACGGCCTGAGTAATGGCGATATTAGTGACGCCAGCCTGCACCACCGCATAGCGATCCTCATAATTGATCTCGACAATACGGTTCATCCGCATCATCCCGACCACAACAGAGTCACTGAGCGGCAACGCGCCTCCGGACAGGCTGGTCCCGGCGCCGCGAGGGATCACCCGAACGCCATGCTGGTGGCAGAAAGCCAGGACCGACGCGACTTCCTCAGTCGTTCCGGGCAGGACGACCGCCATCGGAGTTTGCCGATATGCGGTCAGGGCATCCGTCTCATACGGCTTCAGACGCAACGGGTCAGCGATCACCGCATCATCAGGCAGCAAGTGTCTCAGACCGGCCACGATGATATCGCGCTTCGCCAGAACATCCGCTTTCGGTTCCGGTAATTCGATCATCGCACGCCCTCTTATTCTGCCGCCGCTTGCTTCAGCGGGAGACGGTTACTGGAACCGTCCGCCACGCTCCAGAACCTCGATCAGATACCCGTCCGGGTCTTTGATGAAAAAGAACTTCCCGACCAGATGATCATGAAGACGAAGCTCCTTGACCTGCAAAGGCTCAAGACCTGCCTTGCTCATCCGGTCGTGCTCAGCCTGCACATCAGGAACAGAAACAGCCAGATGCCCGTAGCCATTGCCGAGATCATAGGCTTCTTCCCGACCATGATTAACGGTGAGCTCCAGTTCAAAGCCGCTTTCCGGATTGCTCAGATAGATCAGGGTAAAGCTGTCAAAACCCAGCCTGTCCGCAACTTCCAGCCCGAAGGCAGTGCGATAAAACGCCAGCGAGCGCTCTTCATTCAGAACGCGGATCATGGAATGGATCATCTTGGCCATGAATGCCTCCGTGCTTGATAGATCATAGCGGAAAAGCCGGAGATAAGGTGATTTCTCACCCTATGCTCCGGCTTTCCAGATAGTCCATATTTACGTCGACGCCATCAGAAGCGCCGCCCGTAATCAGCCCTGACGGGCTTTCATGCGGGGGTTCTTCTTGTTGATGACATAAACGCGGCCATGGCGGCGCACGACGCGGCAATTTTTGTCGCGCACCTTGGCCGACTTCAGGCTGTTACGAATCTTCATGATCCAGGCTTTCGGGTCATCTAACAATATGGAGGCCGCTGGGTAAGGCCCCGACATGGTTCTGTCAAGAACAAAGCAGGATTCGCCGAGATATTTTGGCGGTTGACGCAATCACGCCCTGCCCTGATACGCCTTATATATCATGGCACATCGTATAAACAGCACCCAATCCGCCTTTCTGATCGCATGCTTTGCCGTCACCGGCCTGACCGGCCTGATGGCCACCTACGCTCTCCCTGTCCCTTTTGAAGCGGCCGTGGAGAAGGAAACAGTGCTGGAGCATGCGGCAGCCGGCCTGACGTCAGGCAATCAACCCCTGACGGAGCAGATCCTGCACGATTCCGCGCTTCGCTCCATATTGGGTAAAAAGGCGGATGCCATCATAAGCGCGCCTCCCCAGGAAGCGGCAGAGGCATTGCTGCAGGAACGGGATGCAATACGCAGCCACGCGCTGGGTGAAACGCAGGCAGTCGCACGGCGGATGCGGCTGTTGGTTGTTGTCGCCACAGCCGCCGCCGCCTTGTTCGGGATTATCCTCAGTGGCCTGAGGAGCCGGCAGGACTGACGGTTTTTGCGGCATCCGGTGCTTTTTCGGCCTCGCTGCGGGCAAGAGCTTCCCGCCGCATTCCAAGCGCATGACACAGGCCGATGGTACCGCCTTTGACAATGGGCAGCAGCGCCAGCGTCATAATGACCATCACCGGCAGCCAGATTGCGAACTGTACCCACATGGCGGGTTCATAACGGTAGTCAGACCAGATGAAGGCCGGGATGACGATATGGCCGACGATAAACAGGGTTATGTAGGGGGGCAGGTCATCGGCGGGATAGGCTCCATTCTCGGTACCGCAGACGCTGCAACGAGGCTCAATGGCCAGATAGCCTTTGCGCAAACGGGTTTCGCCGCAGCCGGGACACGTATTGCGCATCCCACGCCACACCGCCTGCAGCATATACGAGCTGCTCATTAAGCCATCTCCTCGCTTCTGTTCTTACAGCACTAGGGCGGCCTGAGCCATCATTCAAGCACAACACACGGGTTGGAACAGCATTACCTGTACGATGTCAGCCTCAGTCGACACGGAAAGATCATTTTTCATGATCATGGCCAGTTGCACAATTGACGCACCCTCTCCCACGCTCTAGAAGCAGCCCTGCAAACGCCGTGTGCCGGATGAAAATCCAGCAGACGCCCGGCGGAGGGGTGGCCGAGAGGCTGAAGGCGGCGGTTTGCTAAACCGTTATAGGATGTCAAGTCCTATCGTGGGTTCGAATCCCATCCCCTCCGCCAGCCCCGCCAATTGCCCTCGATGGCCCGATATTGCCGCCGATCACCGCACACCACCATGCGGTATAGCGAACCGCCGTTTTCACTCTATTGTCCGATCAGCGTCTAGAATGGGAGCGCGGCAGGATTCGACGCGCTAGTAGTCGCTGCACATTACACATGCCCAACGCCGATGGTGAAGGTCGCCCACGCTATTCGGTCCTATCGAGTTCCATGTTGAGCATTGAAGCGATCGATCACACCGCCTTCGATCTGTTGCCACTATGGGCGGGGTTAGCTTCGGCTGGCTTCGAATTCAGCCAGAACACCCATCGCCTCTGCGATGCGGCGCATGTCCTCTTCTTGAAGCATCCGCTTCGGGTCGCGCATTACGATGCCCCAATTGGCACCATGATCGCGTGTTAGCCGCAGCTCGCCCAGAAGCGGTCTGATCGGGGCTGCCCTGGCGGTCTTCAGATAGTCCACATCGACGCGGTACGGATTGAAATCCATCGCCTGTTCAAAGCGGTATGGCGCGTCCGAGGTGACACGACCGATTGTCGTGAATGCCTGCACCGTCGTGCCCGCGCCCATGCCCTCGCGCGGAGAGTAATAGACGATCCAGTCACCCTTCCTGAGAGCCTTCACGGCTATGTGCTTGCCATGCCCGAGTTGGGCAAAGCCGCCGTCACGGCCTCCGCGCGCGTGTTCAGCCGATGCGACACCCATCCAGAACGTCATGATCCAATCCTTTCCTCAATGGATGCAGAATTGCGCGAGATCGGTCTGACCACGCCGCAATATGCGGTGCTCGCCTACTTGAAGGTCGAACCAGGAGCTTCTAACGTTGCGCTTGCGCGCCAGGCCTTCATCACGCCGCAGACGATGCAGGCGATTCTCGTCACCCTCGAGAAGTCTGGCTTCATCAAGCGGACTCCTCATCCGGAGCACGGGCGCGTTCAGAAGACCGAGTTGACTCCCTCGGGTGATCAGGCCCTGGCGGCAGCCTCTGAAATCGTTGCCGAAGCTGAACAGCGCCTTGTCGATGCCGCAGCGCCGCTCGGTCCTGAGGTTGTCGTAACCATGCTGATGCGGCTGGCAAATGCCCTCCGATAGGAACGGCTTTCCAAATCAGTGAGCAAGAGCAGCAAGGCAGTATGGATGAACAGGCAGATCCAGGGAGCGGACCAAATGGCGGCAGTCAACGGGTGAGGTGGAAAATGCCTCCGTCAAACATCCGAAATAGCCGCCGTTAGCACCCAAATGCCGCCGAAACCCGCCGATGGCCGCATAACGCCGAATATGTGCATAGTTGTCAGATGTTTATCACGATCTCGTAGTGCTCATCTTCGTCGGGCGCTGCCCGCCAGCTTCACCAGAATAGCATTTGCGGCAAATGATTTGCCGCAGAACGTCGCCAATTTCCCGTCGTATTACGCCTTTCTGCCTTGCCGTCTTGGACTGAGGCAAAAAGTTTCGTGCGTTCTGTCCTTGCCTTCGTAGGACATCTGACCTAATAATTTTTGGTCAGATGTCCTACGCGTGATTTGAAGCTCTTGCTTGCCGCGCCATGATCATGAAGGTCGACAATGAGCGCAAGCGAAACCCGCCAGCACATCCTGGATGTTGCCGACCGGCTTTTCTACGAACGCGGATATGAAGCGACCTCCTTTGCAGACATTG
Source organism: Granulibacter bethesdensis (assembly GCF_001889545.1). NCBI lineage: Bacteria > Pseudomonadati > Pseudomonadota > Alphaproteobacteria > Acetobacterales > Acetobacteraceae > Granulibacter > Granulibacter bethesdensis. Next base: position 1,409,515 of record NZ_CP018194.1, read on the forward strand.
CTAAGGATGCCGGGCTATCGCGAGGTAATTTCTATTATCACTTCAAGGCCAAGGACGAGATTCTTTATGCGGTGATCGACCAGCGCTTGGCAAACACACGCGCCATGCTGAATGCTTGGGAGAAAAACGTGGAAGCGCCCGCAGACCGTATCCGCAGTTTCATCGGCATACTCATCGCGAACCGGACGAAGATCATGGCTCACGGCTGCCCGGTCGGTACGCTCTGCAACGAACTGGCGAAACTCGACCATGCGGCGAAAGACGATGCCACCCGGCTGTTCACCCTGTTCCACAATTGGCTCGCCCGGCAGTTTGCCGCGCTCGGATGTGAATCCGATGCGGAAGCGCTGGCGCTACACATACTGATGCGTAGCCAAGGCGTCGCAACGCTCGCAACTGCCTTCCGCGACGATGATTTCATTCGCCGAGAGGTCGCTGACATGGAGGCATGGCTGCACGCGCAAGCCCCTGTCGCATCATCATCATCTCATTCCCTCCACCCCTCCTGATGGAGCAATCATGTTCGTCATAAACCTTCGCTTCGCCGACAAAACCAAAGCTCCGAAGTTCATGGACGGGCACAATGCCTGGATCAAACGCGGCTTCGACGATGGCGTGTTCCTGCTGGTTGGCAGCCTCCAACCGAATGCCGGCGGCACGATCGTCGCACATAATGCGCCAGCGGCGGAGATCGAGGCACGTGTGCAGGATGACCCCTTCGTCATTGAGGGCGTAGTGGAGGCCGAGATCCTCGCGATTTCGCCGACCCGGACCGATGAACGGCTCGCCTTCCTGAAAGCGTGAGAGATGAGCACAACGATCGCCGGTCCGGATGGACGCCCGCGCTGCCGCTGGTGCATGGGCGCACCTGAATTCCTCGCCTATCACGACACGGAATGGGGCTTCCCGGTAGACGACGATCGCCGGCTGTTCGAGAAGTTGTGCCTCGAAGGGTTTCAGTCGGGCCTGAGTTGGCGGACGATACTCGCAAAACGCGAGAATTTCCGCGCCGCCTTCCATGGGTTCGATTTCGAACGGATCGCCGGTTTCTCCGACGCGGATGAGGAACGTCTGCTGAAGGATAGCAGCATAGTGCGTCATCGCGGCAAGATCGCCGCCGTCATCAACAATGCGAAACGCGCGCAGGACCTGGTGAGGCGGGAAGGCTCAATCGCCGCCTACGTCTGGCGCTTCGAGCCAACAGCGGATGAATTGGCCAGGCCTCAAACCGCATCGACTTCAACTGCTTCCATCGCGCTATCGAAAGACCTGAAGAAACGTGGCTGGTCCTTCGTCGGTCCGACCACCGTTTATGCCTTTATGCAGGCCATGGGCCTCATCAACGATCATGCGGAGGGATGCATTGTTCGGGAACAGGTGGCCGCCGCCAAGACAACCTTTACACCACCTGCCTAGCCCAAAAGAGAAAGAATACCCGCCGTTCACCTGATGTCACCGTCGTTAGTACGCTACCACCGCTGAGCCCCGCCAGTTACCGCATAATGCGAATTATCCACATAATTATCAAATTGTTGTCACGATCTCATAGTGCTCATCTTCATCAATTGTCATCACGATGCAGAAGCTCCGGCAACACCTGCGCTACGAGCGCACTGTAAAGCTGGGTTTGCTGATGTGCCTGAATATACAGAGGATCTATTTTTCCCACATAGGATTTGGTCCGCACTGACCCGTACCAATGAACAACGATGGTTTGCGGCATAAGTGCCTTTTTGAGGGCCTCTGGTGCATGACCGCATGGCCGAAACCAGTGTTCAGAGATTTCCGGTGCAAGAGGATAAAAATATTCCGGATCATGGACGACAAGATCCGGAATAAGCCCTTTGCCGATCAGTTCCTGCAATAAATCAGGCCCCAACGCATTGGGCTTTACCTGTTTGTCAGCAGACATTGCGACCATATGCCGCAAATAAATCTCAAATAAAGGCGCTTTCGGTGCGCCGCCCATGATGGCGCCGTTGATGCCTCGGAAATAGGCTCCCTCAACATAACGGTAAAAACGCCAACCTTCGGGCAGCACCCTCATAGCCTTGCGCATCACATCCAAAGTCAGCACCCACCCCCATACGAACGGAGATCGGGACAATTTGACCCAATAAGGCCAGACGATCCTTTCAACGCCAATGAACTGCTGTAATTGAAACAGCGATGAAAATGACGCGATTGTTACAGTATCGACATCCAGATAGATGCCACCATCACGATATAAAATCGCCGCCCGTAATATGTCTGACAAAATAGCAGGACTGGAAACATGGCTATATAAAACCCACACTTTGTCATCCAGGCCCAACTCCGCTCCGACTGACTGCAATAAAGCCTGCGGGTTGATCCGGGACAGGCGGATGGATGACACCGCCCGCAATGCTTCAAGCACCTGACTGCTTTCCAACTCATCAGTGTGGTGCAGGATGACTTCATCCGCCTCGCCATGGGCAGCAGCGGACAGCAGGGCAATACCATAAGCCCAGGGCAACCTCGACCCTATCCAGCAGAAGTGCAGCAAACTGGTCGTAGGCATGGCAGATCTGGCAACTTTCATGCCCGGCATTCCGGAATGGTTCACGTGTTTTTATGCAGGCTGCTGGCCGGTTCCGGGCTGAACTTCATCCAGAAACAGCCGCATACCGGGAACGGCGATTTCAATTCCGTGCTCTTCCAGCACGTTCTTGACGATCTCGTTATAGGCTCGGCCAATGACCCACTGCTCGCCGGGCAGCGTCTTGATGCGGGCGCGGATGCTGATGATCGCCGGAGAAAGGTCGATCACACCCTGCATATCGAGTGTTCCAATGATGGCGCCGGCATGTTCAGTCTGCATCAACCGGTCAAATGCCTCGAACATGGCCGCCTTGGTATCCGGGATACTGGCGCGGTGACCAACGCGCACTACAGCAGCATGCATGGAGAAGATACGGTTGTGATTTGAGACACGATCAACCGATGAAAACGGAATCAGATGGTAAATACCGTCCACGCTGCGAATAGCAACCGACCGGATCGTCAGTTTTTCGACCGTCCCCTGAATACCCGCGGCTTCCACCACGTCGCCCTCATTCATTGCATTTTCGAACTGAATGAACATGCCGTTGATGATGTCCTGCACCAGCTTCTGGGAGCCAAAACCGATAGCCAACCCGAATACCCCCGCACCAGCCAGCAAGGGCGCGGTATTGACGCCCAGCTGTGACAGGATCGCCAGCACAACGATAACCGCCATGGTGATGGAAAACGCGTTCCTGAACAGGGAGAGCAGAGTCCTCTCGCGGGAGGAAATGCCGTGCTCCTCCCCCTGCAACAGCCGTTTCTCAATCCAGGAAATCACCAGCATATAAATCGCTGCGCTGCATCCCAGAACGATCAGCACCGATATTCCGGCTGACAGTGTAAATTTTCCGGCATCAGTCTTTAACCAGCCGATAACATCGACCACTGCCCAGACTTGCAACAATCCCAGCACGGTCACCACGAAAACCGTCAGCCGCAGAATGCGACGCAGCGGATTGATCAGCCTTCCCAGCCAGATATTCAATAAGGGGATTGCACGTTTCAGTCGATCTGCAACGGAGACGTCATTGTGTAGCATCGCCAGCTTGCTCAAGGCGAAGCCACCCACCAGCAGAATGACAACGGAATATACCGAGGCCCGCAGCACGAAAGGCAGCAGCCATGGCATACTCAGCCAGCATATGAACAGCGCCGTCAGCCACAGCGTCACAATCGCATGCCAGATTGCCGCGATAACGGCACCGAGCCGGGCAAAGATATCAGATGCACCCTCTAAAGAACCATGATTGGTCAATCTGGTCAGGGCCATACGACCCTCCCGGCGTTGCACGATGCAGAACCAGATGGCAACGATCAGTGCGGACAGAACTGTCAGCGTTTCCAGCGCATGACCGCCATCAATGGAGACTGTTTCCATCAGGGGAATGACCATCAGGAAACTGTAGCCAAACACCGACGCCGACCATGCCAGCCAGCTGTACCAGAGTCTGGCCCTGTGATTGGCTTCAGAAAGCGTGCCCATTTTCAGGAAGCGTAAATGCGGCAGATGCGGTGTAAAAATTGCCCGTAAAGCCACCCTGAAGGATTCAACCAGCAGGAAAGAGCGCAGGAACATGTCCTGTCCGGCGGTGACGTTGGCTCCGTCTTCAATCAGCCGCGCCAATTCCTCTCCGGCCAGCCACGCAATGACAACCGTGCCGACATCAAGCAGCACAATCGTCAGCAATCGCAGCACTTTCCCTGCAAAACTGCCCGGCCGATGCAGCCAGACAGGAGTTGAGAGACGTGCAGTTATCCATCGGACTGCATAGAACGCCGCGAATGTCCCGGCTGCAACGCCCGCCATGTTGCGGAAGATCATCAGGACATGCCAGCTGAACAACCGGGATGTCCCGTGCAACACCTCCAGCAGCTCTCTGAACGCCATCTGCCATACCGACAGAAAGGAGCGGAGATGCTGAAACAGCAGAGCGGAAAAATTAGCCAGATGAACCGCTACCGGCTCTGGAGGTGATGCATCCCTTTTTTTATCGTCTGTCGCCGTTTTTTTTAAACGTTCGATCAGGCGTGCACGTGCCTTGTCATCCTCAAGAATTTTCACCAACCCATCAATATCAGGGTCCGCGTTCCCGGATGTGTCAGAGGAAGATGCAGAGGGAAGATTCAGCCCCGGAATGATGCCGGGGCGGGACGAAGGGGCGGCTGCCAGACCGGGTTGAACACAATGCAGCCCAACGCCTGTCAGAAGCAGAAACAGTCCAAGCCGCTTCATCACCTTTACCCTCTGCACGGCCTCATAATGCCGAAAAATGGCATGATCAGGGCGCTTTTGGGCACTCACCAGTGCGGCGGCCATCAATCGTGATATGGGCCAGCGGTTTGCCATCCTGCGTATTGTCGATCACGCCGGTCAGGTGTGTTGCGCTGTCAAACACGAACTTTCCACTGCTGGCAATTTTCTTTTCGTTCTTGCATTCCACCATCCAGGACAGGGTGGTGCCGTCCCAGTGATGCGTATTGTCACATTGCGGCATGGATTTGCTGAAGTTGAAACCGGCTTCCGGGTTTTTTGCCTCTTCCGGGGTGATGCACTGGGTCTTCTGACGCTTGACCGTTTTTTCATCCTTCTGGGCGGTGATATCAATCGTCCACAGACCCGACTGAATCTCGGTTGCCCGCGCCAGAGCCGGCAGGCCAATGCAGAAAGAAAGAATGAAAGCAGCGGTTCCGTTGAACAGGGCCTTGTTCATGAGCAGTATTCCTCGAAAATGATATTGGTTTTGAACGAAAGAGGCCTTCGTTCCAGAATTGGGCAGCGTGGTCCAGTTACTCGACCGTGACACTTTTAGCGAGGTTACGAGGCTGATCGACATCGGTACCCTTCATGACCGCGACGTGATAGGCCAGAAGCTGAACAGGAATGGCGTAAAGCAACGGGGCCACAAACGGGTCAACCTCTGGAAGGATGACCGTCTCAGCTGCGATACCCTTCAAACGCTCTGCCCCCCGTTCATCGCTGAACACCATGATCTGGCCGCCTCTTGCTGCGGCTTCCTGAAGATTGGAGGCTGTTTTATCAAAAAGCGGGCCGCTGGGGGTAATGGCGATGATCGGCACGCTATGGTCGATCAGGGCGATGGGACCATGCTTCATCTCGCCTGCCGCATAGGCTTCGGCATGGATATAGCTGATTTCCTTCAGCTTTAACGCACCCTCATGAGCGATAGGATAGCAATTTCCCCGCCCCAGATACAGCACATCCCGGGCTTCTGCGACCCGTGCTGCCACGCGCTTGATGGCGTCATGCCTTTCCAGAACCTCGGCAGCCGCGCCGGGCACTTCCAGCAGAGCAGCGGTCAGGCGCGCTTCTTCGGCATGATCCAGCAGACCACGGTGACGCCCGGCGGCAATGGCGAGGCAGGCCAGCACAGATAACTGGGCTGTGAACGCCTTGGTGCTGGCAACGCCGATCTCCGGCCCGGCAATGGTTTGCAGGACGGAGTCACTTTCACGGGCAATGGTGCTCTCGGCAACGTTGACGATGGAGAGAAGTGTCTGCCCACCTGCTTTCAGACACCGCAGAGCCGCCAGAGTATCGGCCGTTTCGCCGGACTGGCTGACCAGCAGGCCCAGTCCACGCTCTGGCAAGGGCGGTTCACGATAACGGAATTCGCTGGCAACATCGCTGTCAACCGGCAGGCGCGCCAATGTCTCGAACCAGCGGGCGCCCACCAGGCCGGCATAATAGGCTGAGCCACAGGCTGTCATGGTAATGCGTGAAATATCCGACCAGTCAAAAGGCAATTCCGGCAGCGCCACCTGACGGGTCGCCGGATTGACCATCTGGTGCAGCGTATCACCGATCACCGCCGGGTGTTCATGGAGCTCCTTCTCCATGAAATGCCGGTATTCGCCCTTGCCGATCGCAGCACCACTATAGGCGGTGAGCTTGACCTCCCGCGCGGCTTCTGTGCCATCCTCCGTAAAGAAACGGGCACCTTCCCGTGTCACCAGCACGTAATCGCCATCCTTCAGATAGGCGATCCGCCGGGTCAGGGGCGCCAGAGCCAGAGCATCAGAGCCAAGAAACATTTCCTGATCCCCATAGCCGACCGCCAGAGGTGCGCCCTGCTGTGCGCCGATGATCAGATCAGGATGCCCGGCGAACAGCATGGCCAGCGCATAAGCTCCCTCCAGACGACTCAGGGCGGCCTGCGCCGCGGCGACCGGCCCCATACCCTGCCTCAGATGCAGATCGACCAATTGGGCAACGGTTTCCGTATCGGTTTCTGTTTGAAAAACCTGTCCCTCCGCCTCCAGCTCGGTCCTCAATTCGGCATGATTCTCGATGATCCCGTTATGGACGATGGCCACACGGGAGGTGCCATGCGGATGGGCATTGCTCTCGGTCGGAGCGCCATGCGTGGCCCAGCGCGTATGGCCAATGCCGGTCAGTCCCGGCAGAGGGGCGCGATCCAGCAGGGCAGTCAAATTGGCGAGCTTTCCCTCTGCCCGGCGGCGGTCGATGATCCCATCCACCAGCGTGGCGACCCCGGCACTGTCATAGCCGCGATATTCCAGCCGACGAAGGCCGTCCAACAGTAAAGGGGCGGCATCCCGCGCCCCGATGACACCCACAATGCCGCACATCAGACGCTGCCCTTCAGTTGACGGCGAATCTCCGCCGCACGCTCTGGCTTGTTTACCTGCCGCCCGCGGGCAAGCGCCAAGGCATCCGCTGGTACGTCATCGACAATAACGCTTCCAGCCCCCGTAATCGCCCCATTTCCAATCCTCACCGGGGCAACCAGCGCTGTATCGGAGCCGATAAACACATCGTCCCCGATCTCTGTACGGTGTTTGTGCACGCCGTCGTAATTACAGGTGATGGTGCCAGCGCCGATATTGGCACGCGCACCGACCTCGACATCCCCCAGATAAGTCAGGTGATTTGCTTTCGCGCCCTCGCCCAGCGTTGCCTGTTTCAGTTCAACGAAATTACCGACATGAGCCCCTGCCCCCAGAACACTGCCCGGACGCAGACGTGCATAAGGGCCGACCAGCGTATGCTGACCGACATGACATCCTTCCAGATGGCTGAAAGCACGGATTTCCGCCCCTTCCTCCACCGTGACGCCGGGGCCGAACACCACATGGGGACCGACCAGCACATCCGGCGCAAGCCTTGTGTCAGCCGAAAGAAAAACCGTGTCCGGCGCGGTCATGGTAACGCCGTTTTCCAGAGCCTGGCGGCGCAATGCGATCTGGACCGTCGCTTCAGCCTCGGCGAGTTCCACTTTGCTGTTGATGCCGCGCAACTCTTCATAAGGGGCTTCAACAGCCGCGACATGCCCCCCCGCCGCAATCGCGAGCGGAATGATATCTCCCAGATAATACTCACCCTTGCTGTTGGCGTTATCGACACCACCCAGCCAGGCTGCCATTGACGCGGCATCGGCACAGAACACACCTGCATTACAGAGCGTTACAGCTCTTTCCTGCTCATTTGCCTCCGCATATTCGACGATGCGGGAAACATAGGCTCCGTTATGGAGCTTCTCCGTTATCACCCTGCCATAGCGTCCCGGCTCGGGCGGGCGCATGGCGAGCATGGCCAGCACCGCATCGCCCTGCCGGCGGCGCTGCACAAGGGCGTGCAGGGTTGCGGTCGAGATCAGGGGGTTATCCCCATACAGGATCGCAACCTCTCCCTGCTTCACCAGCGCCATCGCCTGCAGGGCGGCATGTGCGGTGCCAAGCCTTTCCTGTTGCACCACGGTGGGATGGGGGGCCGCTTCCCGGGCAACACTCTCCATATCCGGGCCGATGACCACCACGATATGGCTGAACACCTGCTCGCAGGCTGCAATCAGATGCCGCAGCATGGAGCGCCCTGCAATCTGGTGCAGAACCTTGGGGCGGGCGGACTTCATTCTCGTGCCGAGCCCGGCCGCAAGAATCACGGCGGTGCCGGCTGGCTGGGAGTAAGACGGGGTATGATCCATGCGGAATCCGCTAGCGCTGCCAGCCGGTTCCTGTCAAAGCCTGAAAGATCACTTCAGATTACGGAATGCGACATGCGCACGGTACTGCTGGATCTTGATGGAACACTGGTCGATTCGCTGCCTGACATCACCCATGTCCTGAATGGCACGCTGCAGCGTGCCGGGCTGCCGTCCTACACGCAGGCGGAGGTCGGGCCGATGGTCGGGGATGGCGCCCGTGCTTTGCTGACCCGGGCGGCCAATGGACGGGGAGCGACCCTGACCGAAGCAATGATGCAGGATTTCATGGCAGCCTATGCCGACCATGCGACCAGCCATTCCCGTTTGTATCCCGATGTTCCGGATACGTTGGCCGAGCTGAAAAAACGGGGCTGGACCTTGCTGGTTTGCACGAACAAACCTGCCGTTCCGGCGCAGGTCATTCTGGAAAATTTTGAAATAGCGTCTTTTTTTGCAGCGGTGGGCGCGGGAGACAGTTTTCCGGTTCGCAAACCTGATCCGGGCCATCTGCTCTCCACCCTTGCGCTCGCGGGAATGACGCCGGAAGGGGCGATCATGGTGGGCGATCACAGCAACGATATTGATGCCGCAGGTTCAATTCCCATCCCCTCCGTCTGGGCGCGATGGGGATACGGCACCGATGCAATGGGTACAGACGCTACGGCGATTGCCGAACGATTTTCCGACCTGCCAGACCTTCTGGATCGCCTTAAAGCCTAACCCTGCGGGGCGCTGATGCTATCCAGATAGAAGGTAATGCTCCCCATCCAGCGCGACTTTACATCATCAAAGCGCATGCGGATGGGGAATACCTGGGCTGGTCCTGCCGGTCCCAGCCACGCCGTTGCATGCCATGGTCTGGATGCGGGAATACCGGCACTTTCGACTGCCTGCTTCTGCCCGACAATATCGCAACGCATCGTCTGAACCGGTCTTGGTTCATCACTGACTGGTGAAAGCAACTGATCGGTCCCGCTCAGCGTGGAATGAATCGTTGCAATACGCCGCCCGTCAAAGGTGGTTGTGGCTCCCGCACAGCCACCCGACAAGGCTGCCTGATGCGTGAGGGCAACCATCGCACTCAGACTGTCCAGTGCGATATGCTTGAACGGAAAAGTGGAAATCTTGTGCACTGCATCTTCCGGCCCCAGCCTGATCCCGCTTGGCTGTCCCTTGCGATAGAGAACCTCTGTCACACTCTGTCGTCCGTTAACGGAACCGGTGCTGAGAAACAGGGATGGCACGGGGGAGCCATCCTGCCAGTCTCCAGCAGCCTCGGTGATTGACCAGGTGGAGCGTATCCATTGCAGGATTCCCGCCGTCCGGGATTCCAGCAATACGTGATAATGCATGTCGTTCCAGACCACCCGCACGATCACATCCGCAACATGCAATCCTCTGGCATAGGCGTGGTAGGTGGCAATAATGGCTGTATTGGCAGATGGCTCGTCGGCCTCGATACGGTCGGGCAGGCGAACCGGCATATGAGCCAACTGGACCCCAGAGGGAGATATCGGGGGAGATATATCGGGTGATAGGCTATGGGATCCTTCCTGTGATCCTCCCTGAGTGGCCGTCGTCTGGGCCATCCCATGGCCTGCCAGAACGCAATATCCCGCAATGATCGCTGTGGCGAGGCATACCCTGTTTACGGCAGTACCTGATTTATGAACCGGTTCCATGATTACGCCCCATTCTCCATGATCTGTGAAAATACGGCTGCCACAATTTCAGCGACCCTGAACTGAAAGATACCGCCCGAAAAAACACCTCTGTCCGTCAAATCTCCCGAAAGGAGGGCTTGCCACCATCCGCATTCCGTCATAGAACGCGCCCATCGGATGGGCGCGTAGCTCAGCGGGAGAGCATCGCCTTCACACGGCGGGGGTCACAGGTTCAATCCCTGTCGCGCCCACCATCCTTTACCAGACACAGTATGGCCAAAATCCTTAAAACACAAGAATGAACCGCACGCTGTTACAATCGTGCGAAATCATTCCATCGGTTGATCCAGGCTGTCGGAATCGCTGAATCTGTCATTCAGCCTGAACCACGCAATCCGATTGATCTGATCCAGAGCCTCCTGCCTTTCCTCCCTTTCGGTTCTGCGCAGGCGCGCTTTCATCGCTGCGATAATGCTGTCAGGATCATGCCCCCTCACCGCGATGATAAAGGGATAACCGAAGCGTTCACGATAGGCGCGGTTGAGCGTTACCAGACTATGCCGGCGTGCATCGTCGCACGCATCAAGTCCTGCCCCATGCTGTTCGGAACGTGATTCAGGGGTCAACTGCATTGCCCTGTCCGGCGCCAATTCCGGATGGGCGTTGATCAGGGAAAGCTGTAAGGGCGGGTCAGCGCTGTGCACTGCCTGTGTCAACGCTGCATGCAGGCTATGGATATCCCCAAAAGGCTCTGCCCGCCAAGCATGTTCGGCAACCCATGGCGAGCGTTCGTAAATTCCTTCCAGCATCGCCATAAATTCTTCCCGTGGCATATTCCGGCTGAACGGCCAGCAGGGCTGACGGTTTCCATCCATGATGCACCATTCCCTCTCTTGGCAGAGCATCCGCCAGCCTGCGATGCTGGCAGCCCCTGACGAGACATCATTAAAGCCGTCCATCATCAGCAGACAAAGGCATCTGAATGGGACAACTTACCACGCATGTTCTCGATACGGCACGGGGCGTGCCGGCCGCAGGCATTCCGGTGCGGCTTTATCGCCAGGGGGAGCCTGAACCCCTCATCACGACAATCACCAACAAGGATGGTCGCTGTGATACGCCATTGTTGCATGGAGCAGCGCTGATTGCCGGACGCTATGAACTTGCTTTCGATGTAGGAGCCTATTTCGCCGCCCGGGATTCCTCCCTGCCGGATCCGCCATTTCTGGAGACAGTGCGTCTGGCGGTCGGGCTTTCTGACCCGTCCGCGCATTATCATGTACCGCTGCTGGTCTCCCCATGGGGTTACACCACCTATCGGGGCAGTTGAGCGATGAACCTGCTTGTTCCTTATCTCGGCAGTTGGCTGGAACTGCTTTTCCGCTGGTTCCATGTAGTGGCCGGCATCGCGTGGATCGGTGAATCGTTCTATTTCGTGATGCTGGATCGCGGTTTACGGTCCCCTCCCCCTGATGCGGCATCCCGTGGCGTGGCTGGAGAGCAATGGGCCGTGCATGGTGGCGGATTCTACCATATGCAACGCTATCGCATCGCACCGCCTGATCTGCCGCATGAGCTGCACTGGTCGAAATGGAAAGCCTACGCCACCTGGCTAAGTGGTTTCGCGCTGCTCAGCGCGCTCTATCTGGCCCAGCCGGGATTATATCTGGTTGATCCTGACGTCATGGCGCTGCCCCCTTATGGTGCATCAGTGCTAGCGGTCGGATTTCTGATCGCGGGATGGGTCATCTACGATGGTTTATGCCGCTTGCTTGGTACACGTGATCTCGCTCTTTCCGTGGCAGTGGGGCTGTTCGTCATCGGAGCCTCCTGGGCAGGAACCCATCTGTTCTCGGGCCGCGCCGCTTTCCTGATCGTCGGAGCAATGCTCGCCACGATTATGGCGGCCAATGTGCTGATGGTGATTATCCCCGGCCAGAAAACCATGGTTGCCGCCATGATGCGCGGAGAAACACCCGATCCCGAACCGGGACGCAGAGGGCGGCAAAGATCGGTTCACAATACCTATTTCACCTTGCCGGTCGTCTTTACGATGATCAGCAATCACTACGCCTTCACCTTCGCGGATCATGATCGATGGGTCATGCTCTGTGCGATCATGCTGGCCGGGGCGCTGACAAGACAGTTTTTCGTCGCCTGGCACGAAGGCCGGCGCGTCTGGGCGTTGCCTGTCTCCGCCTCGATTATCATGGCAGCAGTGATTGTATGGAGAGCACCATATCCTCTGCCTGAGACCGAAAAAAACAGGGCCGCAGCCCCCTCCTTTTCCCGGATCGCGACCATCGTGCAGAACCGCTGCACGCCATGCCATTCTGCTCATCCCACATTGATGGAAAGTGCTCCGGCTGGTCTGGCGCTTGATACGGCCACCTCCATCATGGCCAATGCATTGCGCATTCAGCAGCAAGCCTCTGTGCTGAAAACCATGCCGCTGGGTAATGCCACGCATATGACCGAGGAAGAGCGATCCGCCATGACACGCTGGGTCGAAAGCATGCACCACCCTTGACGAACAAAAATCTCAGATACTCTCCCGGCCTGCTGAGCCGTGATGCACCCGGTCCGCCGTCACAGACCGACCACCATGAGCATGCCCGGATGCACAGAAAGGAAAGAAATCTTTCGGCAGCACAATACAGGCCGTCTGCCTCAACCCGACCAGACTGCTGGCCGGGCTGACCCCGGTGGCCGATCCAGCCCCCCAGAGCGCAAGCGCCACGATCAGCGGCTCAAATGCCGACCCGGTGCGACACAGCGGCAAGGCCCAGGTGCCTTTCAGTGGCCAACCCAGCCTCAACCCGGCCGGCGTCAGAAGATCAGCCGCCAGATGCGACAGATACCCAGTTACCAGGGGATCAATGATGGTTCGTGGCAGCCGGGAATGCTGCATTGCCCAGCCGCAGGCAATGATTGCCAGCAGGGAATGGGTCACGCCCCGATGGCCGAAAGCCTTGCTCAACCCGATCGACAAACTACCCAGACGCTGGCCGACCCATGATTTCGGGTGATCCACATCCGGCAACAGCGCACCAGCCACGGCAAGCGCCAGCCCTGCCGCATCGGCAGGCGGAAGGCCCAGCTTCGGCGCAACGATCAGCCACGCTGCCGCGCCAAGCGCCACGTGGGAGCCAGCCATCATCGCGAAACGCCCGTGTCTAAAAAACGGGCACCATCACTAAAGTGAGAGAATCGGCTCCACAAGGTTGATTCTGAATAATTTTTTAAACTGTGTCTCAGGCGGTTCCCCTGCGCGGACAAAACTGGGAAGACTATACTCAGGCTCAGGCGACACTTTATCAACAAGGCGGGACATTCTTCGTATGGTGAGCCTCGATAGTTCAGCGATCCCTTCCACCGAGCAGATTTACGATCTGATCGTCATTGGCAGCGGCCCTGCCGGGCGCAGGGCGGCCATTCAGGCTGCCAAGCTCGGCCATACCGTGCTGGTAGTAGAGCGAGGGCAAAAAGTAGGCGGCGTTTCGGTCCATACCGGCACAATCCCCTCCAAAACCCTGCGGGAGACGGTTCTCAACCTGTCAGGCTGGCGGGAACGGGGATTTTACGGCCGTTCCTATCGGGTCAAAAAGGATATCGAGGCCAATGATCTGATGAACCGTCTGCACATCACACTGTCACATGAGGTGGATGTGCTGGAACACCAATTCTCTCGCAACCGCGTCCGTACCATCCATGGCGTGGCACGCTTTCTGGACCGGGAGCATGTCGAGATCACGACCGCTCCGGAAATAAGCTTTGTAGCCCAGGCGGCCCGCATTCTTATTGCAGTAGGCACTGTACCGCACCGGCCTGCCAATATTCCGTTCGACGGCAGGACGGTTCTCGATAGCGACGAAATTATCTCTATTCCTACCCTGCCTCGCAGTCTGACGGTTATCGGAGCGGGTGTGATCGGCGTTGAATACGCAACGATTTTCCATGCCCTTGATATCAAGGTCACGCTGGTCGAGCCTCGCAAGACATTGCTGGATTTCATCGACAGCGAGTTGGTGGATGACTTTCTGCATCAACTTCGTGATTCCGGCATGACGATCCGCCTCGGCTCGGCAGTCGAAGGCATCGTTTTCGAAAACGACCATCCGGTCACACTTCTCGAAGGCGGCAGGCGTCTCCCCTCTGACATGGTGCTCTATGCAGCCGGACGAAGCGGCGCCGTCGAGGGGCTGGGACTGGAAACCATCGGACTGGTCCCGGACAAGCGTGGACGCCTGAGCGTCAATCCCCAGACCATGGAAACATCGGTTCCCGGTATTTATGCAGCCGGTGACATTATCGGCTTCCCCAGCCTTGCCTCCACCTCCATGGAACAGGGGCGCATTGCCGCCTGTCATGCTTTCGATGCGCCCTCACCACCTGCACCGGATTATTTTCCCTACGGTATCTATTCCGTGCCGGAAATGTCGACGGTCGGGTTGACCGAGGAACAGGTCAAGGAACGGCATATTCCTTATGAATGCGGGATTGCCCGCTTCAGGGAAACCTCACGCGGGCATATCATGGGCCTGTCGAATGGACTCATGAAGATGATCTTCTCCCTCAAAACCCGCCGCCTGCTGGGCGTACATATCGTAGGAGAAGGTGCGACGGAGCTGATCCATATCGGGCAGGCCGTGCTGAACCTGCATGGCACGCTGGATTACTTCATCGACAACACATTCAATTATCCGACCCTTGCAGAAGCCTACAAGATCGCTGCGCTGGATGCCTGGAACCGCATGGCCTATGAAGCGCCCTTGCCCACAGCCCCACTTCCGGCTGATCCAGTGCCGGGCGTGCCCAGCACCACAGCCTGAAAACAGAAAAGACGGTTACACCCGGGTTGCCGGGCGTGACCGTCTCATTTGATCCGAGACTGATAGTGACGGCATTATCTGTCTGTAAGCGATCAGCCAGCCTTGGCAGCCGCCTTCGTGTCATTGGCCGCCTGCGGATTGATGACGCTGGCGATGGTATCGCGCAGCACGATCACTTTAACATTCGGCGCAATCTCAACCTCGATTTCAGGAGTACCGTCGGTGGCCTTCACCACACGGCCGACAATACCGCCAGACGTCACAATCTGATCGCCGCGCTTGAGGCCGGCAAGAGTGGCTTTCAACTTCTTCGCCTGCTGCTGCTGAGGACGAATCAGCAGAAAATAGAACACACCAAACACCAGCAGCAGCGGCAGATACTGCATCATCTCGGTGGTACCCACGCCTCCGGCAGACTGGGCGAAGGCCGGGGTGATCAAGTTTGGAAACATCGTATGCACCTTGATGATGTGGCAGAGGCAGGGAAAGACACGGCCTGAACCGCAACGGGCCGGTGCCGCACCATAAATTCTGCTCCCGCTCGCTTCAAGGCCGCTTTCTCACAGCACCGCTATGCCCGGTTGCTTCGCAGGCTTCTCCGCATATCCGAAATCCGGTGATATACAACCCCTGTCTTCAGAGGGATTGATGATGACATCGTTCAGCCCACAGGATTCCGCCAACCTGCACCGCATTGCCGAAGCTCTGGAGCGTATGGCTCCTCCCCCGCCTCCGCTCCCTTCCTTACGGGATGCGGATGCTTTCGTGTGGGAGCCCGCGCAAAATCATCTTCTGCCGGTTCCAGCCGTAGCATATGTGTCCATCAGCCTACTGCAGGGCGTCGAACGACAGCAACAGATCCTGCTGGATAATACGCTGCGTTTCTCCAGAGGGCTGCCCGCCAATAACGCGATGCTGTGGGGCGCGCGCGGGATGGGAAAATCCTCCCTCATCAAAGCAGCTCATGCCGAAGCAAATCACCAGCGCCCTGGCAGTCTCGCCCTGATCGAAATCGCCCGGGAGGACATTGCGACCCTGCCAACCCTTCTGCGTCTGCTGCGTCATCCCGCTATCGGTAACCCGAGACAGTGCCTGATTTTCTGTGATGACCTTTCGTTTGAAAAAGAAGATGCCGATTACAAGGCATTGAAATCGGTTCTGGATGGCGGCATCGAAGGAAGGCCGGCCAATGTCCTGTTCTATGCCACCAGCAATCGCCGTCATCTCATGCCCCGCGACATGATCGAGAATGAGCGGTCAACCGCCATCCACGCCTCCGAGGCAACGGAAGAGAAAGTATCACTCTCCGATCGTTTTGGATTATGGCTGGGCTTTCATAATGCGGATCAGGATACGTTCCTGAGCATGGTGGATCAGTATGCCGCCAGGCTGGGGCTGCCGATAGAGACGCAGGCACTGCATGAAGATGCACTGGAATGGTCAGTCACCCGGGGCGCGCGCTCAGGTCGTGTTGCCTGGCAGTTCATTCAGGATCTGGCCGGACGGCTGGGCATGGTCATCAGCCCGGATGCACTGCGATAAGGGATACAGAATTATTATTCTTCATCGGTATCGGTGTTTGTTCTGGACGACGTCTTTTCATCGCAGACCCGCCGCACTGCCTGCCAGTCCTTATCACTCATGGCCGATGCACCTGAAGAACTGCCCGGATTGGCATGATGTCGTGCAATCGTCGTCGGATGGTCGGAGAGGAATTCAACGGACAGAGAATGTTCTTCCCGTTTCTCCAAAGTTTCAAAGAAATGAGCGAGACCATCGGAGCGCAATCCGGCTTTCTGAAGAAACCGGATTGCTGCTTGATCAGCCCGCTCTTCCTGCCTGCGGTTATAATGAAGCCCCAGCGCCTGCGTGGCAAAATCCGCGGACAGGGACCAGTTTCCGCCCGTTATGACTGTCTCCAGCACACCTAAACCAAAAAGCCGCACCAGAAGCTGCATGGGATCATGATAAAATATATGACCGGTTTCGTGCGCCATGACACCGGCCACTTCATCGGAATCCCGGCTGGCGTCAATCAGACCACGCAATAACACAATGCGTCGCCCCGGCATCGTAAAGGCGTTGACTTGGGGGGCATCAATAACATCCAGGTGAACAGAACCATTAATCCCCGCTGCATGAGCAATTTTCTGTTCCAGTACCCGCAGTGCATGCAGCCCGGTTTCACCCGTGCAGACTTGTTTTTTAGCTATGAGGCTCTTCGCAACCTGCTGACCGAGCCATTGCTCGGTATGGTCTGGAATCAAGAGGGCAGCCCATTCGGGTGCACGGTCGATCAGAATGAATACACTGAGAACGCAGGCAACAATCCCCGCGGTAATATAGAACCATACAAGCTTCGTGCTTTTGAAGCGTATTCCCAAACGGCCGAGGCCGTCAGGATCGCTGAGAATCAGCCGGTCAGCATGCCCCCGCCGATACAGAATGACGTCGTTTTCAGGCGTTTGTTCGCCATGTCTGATGGTCCGTAATTTCCAGATAACTGCCGGATAATCCGGCCGCTCTATCATCAGATGTGATCCGTGCACGTGGATGGCAACACAATGCGTCTCCGCCGTGCTGCCATCGTGGTATCGCGCCGGATAGAAGTTTGGCACGATACCATCGTCTGATGGGACCATACTCAGAATCCACTGCCTCCATCCAAGACGTTCAGAAGACCCTCGCCAGTAGTGGGTCGCGACTGCGTATTCTGGTGCAGCCACTCGGCCTGAAGCGGGTTACCGGTTAACAAAATATGACGCTCCAGAAACCGCATATTCCGCTGGATAACCAGCGGCAATCCCAGTCCGAGCGTGAACAAGGTGATCAGAAAATTTCCGGCCAGTAGTCCCAGCAGTTTCAGTCCTGTAACACTGCTGAAAAAGCGAAACGACGCGTACGTTGTGTGACCAATCACATGGCGAATAAAAAGAGCCATGTACCAGCATGAAACAAGTGTTGCCAGAATAAGATAAGCAAACAGCGCCACTACGCCGGCAAGAGCAGTAATGGCCCATACATTTTTCGCAATTTCCGGTTCGGAATTTGGAAGAGTTTTGAAAAGCGTCACTAATGAACGCCCATTATCGGTCAATTCCCAAGGATCAGCCCCGAACATAACCGCCAGCACATACTTGGAACAGGAACAAGAGAAGGGCTGAGCCTGGCAAGGCCATAAGCGGCAGCAACAGTCGCTGCAATCAACAAGAGGAGCAGACCCAACACCTTCAGAAAACCGAGAAATAACTCACCACCCGTTCCGGTATAGGTAAAGCGGGTATCCTGAAAACGGCAACTCGACCATAGATAACGCCGCATTCTGGAAATAGCCCAGAATCGGTAGATGCCGAGTGTCACGATACTCAAAAGAAGATTGATCAGAAAAATTTTATAAAGGCCGCCAATTTTTCCGTCATACTGGAAAAAAGGTCTTGGTTGTTCTGATAGTTGGGCCTGATAGTACGTAGAACTTTCGTTCACCACACACTCTCTCCTTGCCATATCTGACCGGTTAAGCAGTGTGGAATAAAAAAGTTACTGAGGCAATATTATTACCATTTCACAGTTATTATACTGCAAGAAAAATATAAACGCTTCATTATGAGAATCAAAAAGGCCATTCAGCATGACCATGCAATTACCTTTCCTTACTCTTACACAGAAGCATTATCGCGATAAAGTGTAACAATGCCTCATCTCCGGAAAGCGCCGTGTGCGTACGTCCTCCGCATAACGGGAAGCGGCATCAGCAACCGTCAGCGCCAACTCGGCATAGCGTTTCACAAAACGAGGCTGGAAAGTGCCGTATAACCCCAGCATATCATCCGTTACCAGAACCTGACCGTCGCACTGTGGCGAGGCCCCAATTCCGATGATGGGAACCGCAACCGAACGGGTCATGCCGGCGGCAACCGGTTCCAGCGTGCCTTCCAGAACGATCATGAATGCCCCTGCTTCCGCCACGGCCATGCCATCGGCCAGAACACGCGCCGCACTGTCCTCTGTGCGACCGGTGGCGCGATAACCGCCTTCCATCAGGGTATCCTGCGGCATCAACCCGACATGCCCGCAAACCGGAATGCCGCGCGCCGTCAGGAAAGCAATGGTCTCCGCCATCTCCTGCCCCCCTTCCAGCTTGACGGCCCCGGCCCCGGTTTCGGCCAGAAGCCGTGCGGCGTTCCGGTAAGCCTGCTCAGGACTTTCCCGATATGTCCCCCATGGAAGATCGACGACCACGCAGGCCCGGCTGGACCCGCGCACGACCGCCGCAGCATGGGCAATCATCATCTCCAGCGTCACCGGCAAGGTCGTCTCGAACCCGTAAATCACCATGCCAAGACTGTCGCCCACCAGCAGCACATCGACATGCGGATCGAGATGCCCGGCCATGGGCGCAGTATAGGCCGTCAGGGCCACAATCGGCGCGCCTCCCTTACGGGCCTGCAGTGCCGGAACGCTGATACGTCCTGACCGTACCACACTGCTCATGACGGTACCCTCACGCGGAAATACGCTCCAGCCCACCCATATAGGGACGCAGAACGGCAGGCACCTCAATGCTGCCATCCTCGCGCTGATAGGTCTCCATCACAGCGATCAGCGCCCGTCCGACGGCAACGCCTGAGCCATTGAGCGTATGCGGCACGCCCGCCACCTTACCATCTGCACCACGATAACGGGCATTCATCCGGCGCGCCTGAAAATCGCGGCAGTTGGAGCAGGAGCTGATTTCCCGCCATGCTTCCTGCCCCGGCAACCAGACCTCCAGATCGTAGGTCCGTGCCGCCGAGAAACCGGTATCGCCCGAGCATAAAAAGACACGCCGGTATGCAAGACCGAGATTTTCCAAAACCGTCTCGGCACAGCGCGTCATACGCTCATGCTCGGCATCGCTGTCCTCCGGCCGGGTGATGCAGACCATCTCCACCTTGTGGAACTGGTGCTGACGCAGCATGCCGCGTGTGTCCCGTCCCGCGCTGCCCGCCTCGCTGCGGAAACAGTCGGTCAGTGCGGTCATGCGCATTGGCAGGCTGGCTTCATCGACTACACTGTCTGCCACCAGATTGGTCAGCGGCACCTCGGCGGTCGGGATCAGCCAGCGTCCATCAGTAGTGCGGAACAGATCCTCGGTAAATTTAGGCAGCTGGCCAGTGCCATATACCGTCGCATCATTCACCAGAGACGGTACCTGCATTTCAGTAAAGCCATGCTCCATGCTGTGCAGATCGAGCATATACTGGCCCAGCGCCCGCTCCAGCCGCGCCAGAGCGCCACGCAGCACGACAAAACGTGCGCCTGCGAGTTTTGCTGCGGCATCGAACAGCATCATGCCCAGCGCCTCACCCAGTTCGAAATGCTGGCGGGCGGGGAACGGAAAGGAAATCGGTTCACCGACCTGTTTCAGAATGACGTTGGCATTCTCATCGGGGCCATTGGGAACTTCGGCATCCAGACTATTGGGAAGACGCTCCAGCAGGCTTTTCTGCTCCGCATCCAGCGATGCGCTACGTGCCTCCAGCGCCTCCATCTCATCACGCAGGGCAACAGCGGTAGCCTCCAGCATGGAAGTGTCAATTCCCTGGCGCTTGCCCTGTCCGATTTCTTTGGCCAATGCATTGCGGCGCGCCTGATATTCCTGCAACCGGGTCTGCGCTACGCGGCGATCGGCATCCAGCGCCAGCAGGCTGGATGCGGAGGCAGGCAGGCCACGGCGGCCCAGCGCCGCATCGAAAGCGGCGGGATCGGCGCGTAAAGCGCGAATATCGTGCATGTTGCCTCCAAAATGATCGTCCCGGTCCGGTCGGCCTCGTGGCCTGCTCCCGGCCCGGCATCACTGAATGAAATCCGGGTATCCGTGCTTATAGCGGAGAGCCTGTCCCGCCGTTAATCCCCGCCTTCATCATTCTCCGGCGTGGCTGGTTTCGGGGCGACGATGCGCGCGGCAATAATCGACACCTCATAGAGTGCCACCAGAGGCAAGGCGAGGCCAATCATAGTGATGGCATCGGGCGGTGCCAGCACTGCCGCAATGGCGAACATGGCAACAATTGCATAACGGCGCTTGGCGGCCAGAGACTGCGCGCTGACCAGCCCGACCCTTGCCAGCAGAGACAGCCCGACCGGCAACTGGAACGCTATGCCAAAAGCGAGGATTAGCTTCATCACCAGCGCCAGATATTCACCGATTTTCGGCTGCAACTCGATCGGGATGCCGCCTCCACCATCGGGTGTGGAGAAATGCAGGAAAAACCGCCATGCTGCAGGGAAAATGGCGAAATAGGCCAGTGACGCCCCCATGAGGAACAGTACCGGTGTCGCGATCAGGAAAGGCAGAAAAGCCCGTTTCTCACTGCGATACAGGCCGGGTGCGACGAACATCCAGACCTGTGACGCGATGATCGGAAAAGACAGGAAGGCGGCACCGAAAATGCCGACCTTCATATAGGTGAAAAAACCCTCGGTCAGGGCGGTATAGATAAAGCGCGGATTGGCTACCCCCCGATCCTTCAGCGCATCGGCCAGCGGCTTGGCCAGCCAGAAATAGATCGTGTCGGAAAACCAGTAGCACAGCGCAAAACACAGTCCGAACGCCGCAAGAGACCAGAGCAGCCTGCGGCGCAGCTCCAGCAGATGCTCCAGTAACGGCATCGGCTTGTCATCGATCATGTCGTCCTGTGTGTGCGCTGCCACCAGACTTCAACTTTCACTACAGAATACCATCACACCCACGGACATAACCGGAGCCAGTCTGCGGAGCCATACGTTGTTCAACCCTTACCCCTGATCGGCAGGCGGGATGAAGGCCGGAGCACGGCGGGCGGAGCGGAATGCCTCCTCCGGCGGAATGAAAGCCGGCGCCGTCGCCGCACGACGGGCGGTTTCCGAAGAAACCGTGTTCTCCATCGTCCATTCCGGAGCCATGTTTCTCTCATCCATGACCGGCAGGGAATGAAATGGCCGTTCTGCGACCGTATGGGCCTCATCGCCACCCATAATCATCGGCGCAGGCGATGGTGCCATCGGGTTACTGTTGAAGGTGGAGCGCATCGATCCATCCGGGTCCAGCGTCCGGCTCAACTGGTGGCGGAGATTAACGCCGCGCAGATCGTTGAAGGTCTCCCGCACCTCACCGAGATCGGCCTCCTTCATCATCTGATCCATCTGCCCCTGAAAATCGGCGGCCATGGAACGCGCCTTGCGAACCATGCGTGCGACACCGCGCATGGCACCCGGAATATCCTTCGGGCCAATAACCACCAGCGCAACGACACCAATGACAGCGATCTCGGACCATGCAAAATCAAACATCGCCCGGTTATCCTTCCGCCCTGATTTCTGCGGGCATGATCTCTACAGGGGTTTCTTCATCCTCTGGAACAGCTTCGGAATCAGTGTCGGTGAAAATGCCTGGACGAGGCGACACTCTTTCCTGTCCTGCACCATCGGTCAGCAATTCCTCCCGCTTCGGCAGATCGGTCAGGGATGTCAGGCCGAACTGCTCCAGAAAACGGGCCGTGGTGCCCCACAGGCTTGGCCGTCCCGGCACTTCCTTACGCCCGCGCGGGGTGATCAGCCCGGCTTCCAGCAATGTATCCAGCGTGGACTGGCTGAGCGTGGCGCCTCGGATTTCCTCGACCTCACCCCGTGTGACAGGCTGATGATAGGCAATGACGGCCAGCGTTTCCATCGCAACACGGGGCAACCGCCTTGGCACCTCCACCACCCGACGCAGGGCGTTGGCAAGGTCCGGAGCCGTGCGGAACTGCCATCCCCCGGCAATTTCGTGCAGTTCGATCCCTCGTCCTGCATAACGCTGGCGCAGTAATGGCAGGATCATCTCAGGGTCCGCCCCGACCGGCAAGGCATGGGACAGCGCGGTGACGGAAACCGGGCTGGCACTGGCGAAGATCACGGCTTCCGCAAGCCTGAGATAATGCTCCAACTCATCGTTCATGACTGGTTGCTTTCCGTCTCTTCCGGAGTGTCTTCAGCCATTTGCCCTTCGCCACGCAAGAGGATCGGCCCGAATGGCGCCTCCTGTCGCAGGCGGACTGCGCCATGGCGCGCCATTTCCAGCCCGGCAATCAAGGTGCTGGCCAGAGCAGCCTTCCGTTCCAGCGGACTCAACAGATCCTGCGGAATAAATTGCTCCAGACTGGTCCAGTCCGGCAGGCTTCCCACCAGTTTTTCCAAACGGCCCAGAGCATCCTTGACACTCCAGAAAGATACCGGCTTGGGCCGGTAAATGCGCCGCCTGCCGCCACGACGCCTTGCCGAGAGATAGGCCCCCACCAACCCGGCCACATCCAGTTTCAGCCGGGAGCGATCATAGTCCGTAAAATTCTCCGGCATGCCACGGATGAACACCTCCTGCCCGACCTGCGGACGATCGGCCAGCCAGGCCGCCAGACGCTGCATGGCTTGCAGATGGGCGAGACGCTCGGCCAGAGCCTCCCCCGCCAGTTCGCCTTCCTCCGCCTCAGCAGGAGACGCCGGAAGCAGAAGGCGGGATTTCAGCCAGGTCAGCCAGGCCGCCATGACCAGCCAATCAGCCGCCAGTTCCAGCCGGACCGCCCGCACACCCTCGACTACCGCCAGAAACTGCTCGACCAGAGAGAGGATCGAGATCGTCGCCAGATCGACTTTCTGCCCGCGGGCCAGTTCCAGCAGCAGATCGAGCGGTCCCTCGAACCCCTCCAGCCGCAGCAGCAGCGCGCCATCCTGCGGCTCGGGCATCTCAGCCACCATCGTGCCCCGCCAGACGCAGGACAAGGCCAACCGCAGGCCGCAGCATCCGGTCCATCAGCCACCGGACCGGATCCAGGTTCATTCCCATTTGATGCCCAAGCCATGGCAGCAGCATCACGATCATAAGGACCGGCAAAACGCCGTAGCGATCAAGCCTGACCCAGTGCATCGCCACCCGCGCCGGCAACACGGCGGCGATGATCCGGCTGCCATCCAGTGGGGGGATCGGGATCAGGTTGAACAGGCCAAGCGCGAGATTAAACAGGATGAAATCGAACAGCCCGTCCATCACCCACTGACTGGTCTGCACAGGCATAAACGGCAGCAGGTGCAGCGCCAGCGCGCCCAGCCATGCCAGCAGAAAATTCATCGCTGGCCCTGCTGCTGCAACCACCCCCATCCCCTGCAAGGGGTGGCGGAACCGCATCACATTCACAGGCACCGGCTTTGCCCAGCCGAAGATGAACCCCGGATGACCGGTGGCAACCAACTGCCCAAGCACCATGAGACCAGGAACAATAATACTGCCCATCGGATCAATATGCCGCAGTGGGTTGAGCGATAACCTGCCCTGCTCCCGCGCCGTGGGATCACCCAGCGCAAAGGCTGCGAACCCGTGCGCTGCCTCGTGCAGTGTGATGGCAAAAACCGCCGGGATCAGCGAAAGCAGCAGATGCGATAGCATAGGGTGTAATCCGTCCGGCTGAAATCAGGCCGGGTGATGGCCTTCAGTCGGGTCTTTGGCGCGGATACCATCTTCCAGCAAGCCCAGTCGCTCTCTTTCCTGCGCCAGAGACTCCCCATCCGCGATGCTGATGGAGGCAACAGGCCGGGACTCCAGCAAGGCATGAGCCTGCTCCGTCAGGGACGGGCAGCCTTCCAGAACCGCCTGTGTCTCCGCCGTCACGCCGGTACAGTGCAGCACCGCATCGCATCCGGCTGCCAGCGTCTGACGGGTGAGAGAAACAGGATCACCACTCAGTGCCTTCATGGCGATATCGTCGGAGACCAGCAGACCGTTAAAGCCGATGCGTTGCCGGATGATCTGCCCGATCACCACGGGTGATAATGTGGCCGGGCGGAGCCGGTCCCACGCTTCGTAGAGAATATGCGCTGTCATCGCCCAGACGGGGAGACCCGCAAAACGTGCGGCATTGCGGACAAAAGGTTCCAGTTCAGCAGGAAGTTCATCAGGAACGACCGGCAATTCCAGATGACTATCCGCATACGCCCGGCCATGACCCGGCACATGCTTCATCACCGGCCGCACGCCAGCAGCCAGCAATCCTTCCATCACCGCACCGCCCAGCAGCGTGACCGTGTCGGGATCAGTGCCGTAAGCACGATCACCCACAATGTCATGGGCTCCTGGCACCAGCAGATCGAGCACCGGAGCACAGACCACATCAAACCCCGCCCCAACACAGTCCAGCCCGATCAGGGCCCCGGTCAACCAGGCAGCCCGCAGCCCGCCCTCCTTATCAGCCTCATACAGACGGCCAATGACAGCAGCAGGCGGATGGGATCGCCAGTGAGGAGGCCTCAGCCGTGCGACGCGACCACCTTCCTGATCCACCAGCAAGGCTGCCTCAGAAGGCAGAATGGAACGCAGCCTTGCCGTCAGGGCCTTCAACTGGGCAGGATCGCTGATATTGCGACGAAACAGGATGACACCGGCGGGATGCTGCGTGTGCAGCATGACTTCCTCGGCCGGCGTGAGAGCCAGGCCGGACAGGCCGATGATCGCAGCTTTCATATCCCCGCCTCAGAAAGTGGCGACCGAGCAGCCGCCACCTTTGGCCCTGACTTCAGCACAGAATGATTTGGCTGCTGCAACGTCAGCAAAGCCTCCGGTACGGAGTCGCCAGTAGGTTTTGCCATCATGCTCGGTCTTGCTGATGCTCGGCTGGCGATGTCCCAGCAGGTCCGGCATACGGCGGGACAGGCGGTTCCATTCACTATGGGCCGCATCCTCGCTGTTCAGCGCGGCAAGCTGCACCGTCACATGACCGTTCGAAGCAGGCGCGACGGAAGGAGCAGGTTTTGCCGCGCCCTGCGAGGCCGTCTTTGGTGTCGGAGCAGACGGTGTTTCATCATCCGCATCTTCTGTGGTGACCGGCGGTTTGACGGAAGCTGGCGCCTTTTGTTCCGTGGCCCTGCCTGATACGGCAGGCGAGTCTGCCGTTGCTTTGGGGGTGGAGGACGCACCCCCCTGCATGACGGGTTCCTCAGTCGTTTCGGAACCACTGACAGGGGGTAAAGGCTGCGGTACAGAAGGGGGAGCCAGACGGCCTGGCATGGGGGCTTCCGGCTTGGGAGCCAGAGATTCCGGCGCATCATCACTCGCGCCGGACAAAATGGCGTCATCGGCACCGGATATCTGCATACCACCGGGATTGGCTGGCTTCACGCGCAATGGACGGTTATCGGCCTCGATCACCGGAACCGGGCCCCCTGTCCCTTGCAGCAGTGACCACAGGCCGATGAAACCGACCAGCGCCACACCGATAGCGCCCGCCGCCATCGCCAACTTGCGCGTGGCGGGATCAAGCCCTCCGCCTCCGGTCGCACGACGGCTGGAGCGATAAGCGGCTTCCTCCTCTACTCCTGGCAACAGATCATCAGTCGGGCGGGTGCGCAGATCCTCACGCTGAAGGTCGATCCGGGGCATACGGAAACCCTCTGGACCGCCCATTGCCTCACCCTCATCGGCATAGACGCGGTTTGGATCAAAACGCGGCGCTTGTCGAACTCTGGGCCGATCAGACGCCAGACCGCGAGGATCGGGACTTTCGTTAGGAGTATGATCCGGCATCGTCGCCTGTTCCGTTCATTCGCAGCAGGCTGCGGAGAAAACTCCCCTCAGCGCATTTCATTCACCGGCGCCACGCCCATGACGGCCAGCCCCGACCGGATGACGATGGCGGCAGCCTCCACCAGAGCAAGCCGTGCCGTTGTCTCCGCCGTACGGTCCTGCTGGATAAAGCGCAAGGTTGCATCGTCCCGGCCCTTGTTCCAGAGCATATGAAAATCACCCGCCAACTCATAGAGAAAAAACGCAATTCTATGAGGCTCTCTGGCCTGTGCAGCGGCCTCAACAATCCGTGGCCACCCGGCCAGACGGCGGATCAGGGTCAGTTCGGCATCGGAGGTCAGACTGTCGAGCGCGGCATGACGCAATGCCTCCGGTTCCGTGGTCAGCCCCTGCTCCGCCGCCATGCGCAGAACCGAGCAGCAGCGTGCATGGGCGTATTGTACATAGAAAACCGGGTTTTCCCGCGTCTGGGCCAGAGCCTGATCCAGATCGAACTCCATCTGCGCATCGCTTTTGCGGGTCAGCATGGTGAAGCGTACGGCATCACGGCCCACTTCCTCCAGCAGATCACGCAGCGTAACATAGGTTCCGGCGCGTTTACTCATCCGCACCGGCTGTCCGTCACGAACCACATGGACGATCTG
The DNA here is from genome assembly GCF_001889545.1 of Granulibacter bethesdensis. Lineage (NCBI taxonomy): Bacteria > Pseudomonadati > Pseudomonadota > Alphaproteobacteria > Acetobacterales > Acetobacteraceae > Granulibacter > Granulibacter bethesdensis. Next base: position 1,436,755 of record NZ_CP018194.1, read on the forward strand.
ACACAGCACGGCCTCGTACACCGCCTGCGGGGCAATGGCGCGCATGGCCGCCTTCACACGCGGCACATAGCCGCCATGATCGGCCCCCAGCACGTCCACCACGATATCCGCACGGGCGGCCTTGTCGGCATGATAGGCGATGTCGTTCGCAAAATACGTGTTGGTACCATCTGATTTTCTCAGCGGACGATCCACGTCATCACCGAAGGAGGTCGAGCGGAACAAGGTTTGTTCACGCGGCTCCCAGTCATCCGGAGTCTTGCCTTTCGGCGGCTCCAGCACGCCCTCATAGATCAGCCCGTCCTGCTGCAACCGCTCGATCGCGGCATCCGCAGCACCAGACTGCAACAAAGCGAGTTCAGAGGAAAATACATCCGGATGAACGCCGAGCAGATCCAGATCCTCGCGGATCGACGCCATCATCTGCGCCACGGTGAATTCCCGCACGGTATTCAGCCACAATGCAGGGTCAGCCACGGTGGTGCCGGGATCGGCCAGCGTATCGCCATGAAGCCTGGCGAGTTCCTCCCCGACCGGAACCAGATAATCACCGCGATATTGCAGCCCGCACGGAACCTGTTCCGCAAACTCATCCTCGGTCAGGGTCGTGCCGAGCGCTTGCAGGTAACGCCAGTAAGCTGCCCATGCCAGTGCGATTACCTGGGCGCCTGCATCGTTGATGTAATATTCCTTGGTGACCGTGTAGCCCGCCTTACCCATCAGATTGGCAAGAGCATCCCCCACCACGGCGCCTCGGCAATGACCGATATGCATGGGGCCGGTCGGGTTGGCGGATACATATTCGATGTTCACACGCTTTCCGTATCCGGCGCTGCCGTCACCATAACGGATACCCGCCTCCAGAATGGCCGGAATCCGCATCCGCCATGCTTCGGCACGCAGATGCATGTTGACAAAACCCGGCCCCGCCGGTTCGGCACGCTCGATTTCCGTAACCCCGGCCAATTCAGCCGACAAAGCCTCCGCCAGAACACGGGGCGGCTTTCCGGCAGGCTTTGCCGCGATCATCGCCGCATTGGTCGCCATGTCGCCATGCAGAGGATCGCGGGTGGGCGTGACCTCCACCCGTGCCGTCAGCTCCGCGGGAAGCTCGGGCACAATGCGGGCCAGCGCTTCCAGAACATGGGTGCGGATCAGGGCATAGATATCATCGGCCATGGAATTGGGTATCTCGATCAGTGTACGTTTGGGCAGGCAATATTGGTGTGAGGGCTGTCTCAGCCGGGAACAGACAGATCCGTCAAGCGCCGATGTTCTTCAGCGGCGAAACGATCGGTCATACCAGCGATGTAATCACAGACCGTGCGGGCCGCCCGCTCGGAGCCGGTCGAGCCGCCTCCCCGCACCCGCCATTCGCCGGGTAACAGGGTCGGGTCGTCATGCAGGATTCGGAACAGATCAGCCGTGACCCTGCGCGCCTTGACGGTCATGCGATTGACTCGCCAGTGGCGATACATACGGGCGAACAAAAATTCCTTGATGACCCTGTTAGCCTCCGCCATGCGGGGGCTGAAAGCAACGACTGGATGGCTGGCGTGGCGGATATCACTGGCGCTGGATGGGTCGAGCTGAGCAATCCGGCTGCGTGTTTCCGTGATCATGTCCCGCACCAGCGTATCGATCACACGCCGGATCGTCTCATGCCGCAGACGGGGCGGCGGCACATCCAGGCTGGTCTTTCTGGCGGCCTCCAAGGCCTCCCCCACCACCGGCAGATGGGCGATGTCCTCGAACCCGAATAACTGCGCGCGGATACCATCATCCAGATCGTGGGAGTGGTAGGCTATATCATCCGACATGGCGGCAATCTGAGCCTCGACCGAGGCATAGCTATCCAGCTCAAGATCATACAGCGCGTTATATTCCGCGACATAAGGCGGAGGCCGATGCAGCGGACCGTTATGCTTGGCCAGACCTTCCAGCGTTTCCCATGTCAGGTTCAACCCATCGAACGGGGCGTAACGGTTTTCCAGCCTCGTCACGACCCGCAGCGACTGCGCATTGTGATCAAAGCCGCCAAACGGCTTCATGCCTGCCTGCAACGCATCCTCGCCCGCATGGCCGAACGGGGGATGGCCGAGATCATGGGCCAGAGCCAGCGTCTCCGCCAGATCCTCATCGACATCCAGAGCACGGGCCATGGAGCGGGCAATCTGCGCCACCTCCAGACTGTGGGTCAGCCGGGTACGAAAGAAATCACCCTCGTGATTGACGAAAACCTGCGTCTTGTATTGCAGCTTACGAAAGGCGGCGCTGTGGATGATCCGGTCCCGATCACGTTGCCATGGGCTGCGCATCTGGCTTTCCGGCTCGGGGTAGAGCCTGCCGCGGGCGGTTTCCAGCCGTACCGCCCATGGCGCAAGACCGCTACGCTGGAAAGCACCGCTCTCTGGCGGATAGAGCCAGTCCGCTGCGCGGGATTGCATCGCCGCTGAGGGGAAATCCGGTCCGGTTTCGTTCATACGTCAAGGGATTAGCACTGCCACCAGCCGCCGCACCAGCACCTGATCAATGCAGAGAAGATGGAAAGCGTCTTGCAGTCAGGGTTTCTTCGCTTATTTTCATAGTATGGACGCATTCGAAACCTCTCCCGATCTTTCTGCCTCCGGCTCCACAGCGGGGTTTGGCGTATCGGCCTCCGCCGCCGCACGTATTGCCGAGGTTGCCCAGGGACAAGCCTTGCGCGTTTCCGTGCTCGCAGGGGGATGCAGCGGTTTCCAGTATCAGTTTGCGCTGGATGGACAACGTGCCGACGATGATATCGTCATTGAGCGCGACGGGGCGGTTGTTCTGGTCGATCCGGCGAGTCTGGAATTTCTGGCCGGGGCCGAACTTGATTACAAGGATGCGCTGATGGGCAGCCATTTCACCATCCGCAACCCGAATGCGACCGCTTCCTGCGGCTGCGGCACCAGTTTCTCGGTTGACTGATCACCCGATAGCCAGATCGACATCGTATTTCAAAAAAGCAGCATTGCCCGTGAAAATCGCCACCTGGAATGTGAACTCCATCAGGCAACGGGAGGCGCATGTGCTGTCCTGGCTGGAGCGGAATCAGCCGGACATCCTGTTGTTGCAGGAAATCAAATGCGAAACCGCTGCCTTTCCGGCACGGGCTTTTGCCGAACTGGGATATCAGGCCGAAGCAGTCGGACAAAAAGCCTATAATGGGGTGGCTGTGCTGTCCCGCGTGCCGTTTGACGTCACCCAGCGCGCCCTGCCGGGCCTTCCCCCCGACGATGCACAGGCGCGCTATATCGAGATCAGGGCGCTGAACACCATCATCGGTAATCTCTACCTGCCGAACGGCAATAGCGGGGGGGAAGCCGGATACGCCTACAAGCTCGGCTGGATGGAGCATCTTGCACAGCATGCAGCCGGATTGCTGGCCGCGGGGGAAGACCTCATTCTCGCGGGGGATTACAATGTCTGCCCGACCGATGAGGATTATGCGCCCGGCGCCCTGCCCCCGGATGACGCTTTGCTGCGCCCAGAAACAAGGGCCCGGTTCCGGTCATTGCTCTGGCTGGGCCTGACCGATGCCGTGCGGGCACTGCGGCCATCGGGACAGCTTTATACGTTCTGGGATTATCAGGCCGGCGCATGGCCCCGTGACCGGGGGCTGCGTATCGACCACGTCCTGTTATCAAGCCGCATGGCAGAGCGGCTGCTCGAAGCGATTCCGGACCGGGCTGAGCGTGATCGTCCCCAGCCATCCGACCACATTCCAGTGACAGTATCATTCGAGCCTTGAGCTTTCATCTGCAAGCCGCCACAACCCTGCTGACTGAACAATGACCTGATCAGCGACCCGGCCAATCGGGATGCCTCTCAACAAGCTGTCAGGCAGAGTGGGGAAGCGTATATGAACTTTACATTCATGGCGGTCGTGGCAGCTCTTGGCGGCCTTTTGTTCGGCTATGACACCGGTGTCATTTCCGGAGCGCTGCCTTTCCTGCGGGAAGATTTCAACCTTGGCGCCTGGAGCGAAAGCCTGGTCGCCGCCGTCACTCTTGCAGGTGCTACTCTGGGGGCTATGGCGGGGGGGAATCTTGCCGACCGGTTCGGGCGGCGCCTGATGATTTTAATTACCTCCGTGCTGTTTATTATCGGTGCTGTCCTCTCGGCCTTTGCCGGGAGTGTTCTGGTTCTGACGACTGGCCGCCTGATCGTCGGACTTGCCATTGGCGTGTCATCGCTCATCACGCCGCTTTATCTCTCGGAAATTGCCCCTGCCTCACGGAGAGGCGCAATGGTGTCGATGAACCAGTTTTTCATCACGCTTGGTATTCTGGTGGCGTTTCTGGTGGATTACGCCTTCTCCTTTTCCCGTGCATGGCCCTGGATGCTGGGGCTTGGCGCTGTACCGGGTGTGATCCTGTTTCTGGGGATGCTCGCTTTGCCGGAAAGCCCGCGCTGGCTGCTGAAAAACGGTCAGGTTGATCAGGCTGCCAATGCATTGCGGCAGTTGATGGGGAAGGAGCAGGCAGAAGGAGAGTTCGAAAGTCTGGATCATTTCATGCAGACAGAGCTGACGTCCGAGAGAACTGCCAACCAAGTTTCCATTTTCAATGATCGACGTTATCGCCTGCCTCTGGTGATCGGGGTTGGCCTGGCCGTGCTGCAACAGGTCACCGGCATCAACACAGTCATCTATTTCGGGCCACAGATTTTCAGTACAGCGGGTATTGGCGATCATTCCGCCTCAATTCTCGCCAATGTGCTGATCGGTGTCGTCAATGTCGGCATGACAATCGTTGCCATGCGCCTGATGGACCGGGCCGGACGCCGCTCCCTGCTCATCAATGGCCTGCTTGGCATGACGATCGGCCTGCTGCTGCTTGCTTTCGGCTTCTGGATCGGCACATCCGGACCAGGAGGAGCCTCCGCCTGGATCGCCATTGCCGCCCTGTCGATCTACATTGCCGCTTTCGCCATCGGGATGGGGCCGGTTTTCTGGCTGATCATCAGCGAGATATTCCCCCTCCATGCGCGAGGACGTGGCATGGCGGTGGCAACAGTTGCCAACTGGGGTTCCAACGCCATTGTCGCGTATACTTTCCTGCCAATGCTCAACAGTTTGGGGATCATCCCTACCTTTCTGAGTTTTGCCTTCATGTCGGTGGTCTCCATTTTCTTCACGATCCGCTTCGTGCCGGAAACGACCGGGCAAACGCTGGAGGACATCGAGCGCGGCATGAGTGCTTCCTGATCCTCCGGATTGTGCAGCGCACAAATTTGCGCTGCATTACTATCAGGACGGATATAGGGATCTGATCGACGTGCGTTTTTCTTTGCTGGCTCTGGCTGTTGCCTCGTTCGGAATTGGAACAACCGAGTTTGTCATCATGGGGCTGTTGCCCGATGTGGCAAAAAGCCTGGATGTCAGCATCCCAAAGGCAGGCCTGCTGGTGACGGGATATGCCCTTGCCGTCACCTTTGGTTCGCCGTTGCTGGCAATTGCGACAGCGCGTCTGCCAAGGCGCTCAACGCTGATGGGCCTGATGGGGATATTCATCCTCGGCAACATTTTGTGCGGCCTTGCCGGCAACTACACCCTGCTGATGCTGGCACGGATTTTCACGGCGCTGGCCCATGGGGCGTTTTTTGGCATCGGCTCTGTCGTTGCTTCCCAGATCGTGCCGCGTCATCAGCGGGCACAAGCTGTCGCCATGATGTTTTCCGGCCTGACGCTGGCCAATGTGCTGGGCGTGCCGCTTGGTACCCTGCTGGGACAATGGGCGGGATGGCGCGCCACTTTCTGGGTCGTCTCAGCCATTGGCGTCATGGCCTTTACGGCTCTGGCTATATGGGTTCCCGCCGTTCCGGCAGAGCGCGGCGTCAATATGCTGGCAGAGTTCAGGACCCTCCGGCGACCACAGGTGCTGCTGACCATGCTGATCAGTGTCATCTGCTCCGTCAGCCTGTTCACGGTCTATACCTACATTACCCCTCTGCTTGAGCAGGTCACCGGCTTTTCAGAACGTACCGTCACTATCGCCCTGCTCCTGTTCGGTGTCGGGTTGACAGGGGGGAATTATATTGGTGGCCGGCTGGCGGACTGGAGATTGATGCCTTCAATCGTCGGACTACTTATCGCCCTGATCATGGTGTTGCTTCTGTTTACCGGGACCGTCCTCGACCCTGCCCTGGCCATTGCAACCATGATCTTATGGGGTGCCATCGCATTCGCTTTGGTCTCTCCCCTGCAACTGAGAGTGGTTGATCAGGCTGTGGACGCCCGTAATCTGGCCTCCACCCTCAATCAGGGAGCATTCAATCTGGGCAATGCAACCGGGGCGTGGCTTGGAGGGTTGATGCTGTCATGGGGATTCGGGTACCGGACCCTGCCCCCTCTGGGAGCCGCTATTGCCGTACTGGCTCTGGGCTTGACGCTCTATGCGATCAGGATGGAGCACGCCCATACGGCCCACACCCGGTCCTGCGACCAGCGCTGAGACGCATTGCAACAGAAAACGTTGCACAAACGGAGAAATACCGTTAACCGCGTCCATTCAGAGAAATTTACTATTTATTCCGAGTAAAATATCAATTCCACAAAAATGGATGCCAGAAAAATGCATTACCTGAAGCCCATCAAGCGCAGAAGCCTTCTTCAGGCCGCCGGTATGGCGCTGCCTGTCGGGCTGCTGGGCAGAACTGGTTGGGCCGCTCCTGAGCAGGCGACTCCTGACCATGGAGCACACCAGCACAATACTGCCGGCTCTCCAGCATTTGCATTGCCAGAGCCGAAAAAACTGCGTGTGACCTGGAATGCGAATTCAGTATGCACAGTCAGTGTTCCGGCCGCAGCAGAGCGGGGTATTTTCAAAAAATATAATCTTGATGTGGAACTGATTAATTTCGGTGGCTCGACAGACCAACTCCTGGAGGCGATTGCTACCGGAAAAGCCGATGCCGGTGTGGGCATGACCCTACGCTGGCTGAAGCCGCTGGAGCAGGGATTCGATGTGCGGATTACCAGCGGTATTCATGGCGGCTGCATGCGTCTGCTGGCGCCGAAGGATTCAACCATCCGCAGCGTGGCCGATCTGCGCGGGCAGACAATCGGCACCAGTGATCTGGCCGCCCCTGACAAAAACTTTTTCACTATTCTGGCCTATCAACAGGGTGTTCCCGCTGATTCCATCGACTGGCGCGCCTATCCCGCCGATCTGCTCAGCGTGGCGCTCAAGAAAGGTGAAGTGAAGGCCATTTCCCTCAACGATCCGCTGGCCTGGCTGATCAAGGAGCGGGAGGGCCTGGTGGAGATCGCTACCAACCTGACCTCCCCCTATCAACACAGCGTCTGCTGCATTCTGGGTATCCGTGGCAGCATGGTGCGTGATGACAGGGCAGCAGCAAGAGCACTGACCGCTGCCCTGCGTGAAAGTCAGGAATGGGCCGCTTCTCATCCTGCAGAAGCCGCCACTATTTACGCCGCGCATTCCGGCAAGGTGAAAGCAGAGCAGGTCGAGACCATGCTGCGCTCTCACACCCAGCATCATATGCCGAGCGGACAGGCGCTGGAGCAGGAAATCATCACCTATGCCACTGCACTGCGTGATATCGGCGTGATTCGCAGCCGTACCGATCCAGTGCGTTTTGCAAAACAGATTACAGTAGATGTTCTGTCATGACAGGCTCCGCTTCCGCCTTTTCCAGCCGGCCCGGCATTCTTTTGGGTCGCAGCAATGCTGCATTCTGGGTCATTGGCTTGATCGCCGCCTTGGTGTGGGGGATCGATGGTGCCCTGATCCAGTTCTGGCCAGATGCGGATGATCTTGGCCGGAGCGACTGGCTGGCGGCCGGTGCCACGGGGATAGCAGCCTTGCTGCTGCTTCTGTCCCTGAGCAACAGGGTTCCAGCCAGACTGCGCTATATTGGCCCATGGCTGGTGGTGTTGGCACTGCTGCTTGGCGCCTGGGAGGTCATTACGGCAAAGCTCAACCTGCTGCCACGCCCGTTTTTTGCCGCCCCCCAATCCATTCTGGAAGTCTACACCGATGATTGGCCCCGGCTGGCCAACAGCGTCGGGCACTCCCTTATCCTGCTCGGCCTTGGCTATGGACTTGGAGCTGCAACCGGTTTCGTGACCGGGGTCGCCATCGGCTGGTCACGGGCCGTGGGATACTGGGCGCATCCGGTGCTGCGCCTGCTCGGCCCATTGCCTGCCACAGCATGGCTGCCACTGGCATTTTTCTTTTTTCCATCCAGCTTCAGCGCCAGCATTTTTCTGATTGCCCTTGCCTCAGGCTTCCCGGTGGCCGTGCTTACCTGGTCCGGTGTTTCCAGCGTCGCTGCCGCCTATTACGATATCGCCCGCACACTCGGCGCGAAACCGCGTTTTCTGGTGCTGAAAGTAGCCATACCAGCAGCAATGCCCTCCGTATTCGTCGGTTTGTTTATGGGGCTTGGCGCCTCCTTCTCGGTACTGGTCGTCGCTGAAATGATGGGGGTCAAGGCAGGGCTTGGCTGGTATCTGACCTGGGCGCAAGGCTGGGCAGCCTATGCCAACATGTATGCGGCGCTGCTGCTGATGGCTCTGATGTGCTCCGGGTTGATCGCCCTGCTGTTCCGGCTGCGTGACAGAGTACTCAGCTGGCAGAAAGGATTGGTGAAATGGTAAATCCCGCCCTGAAATCCGCTTCAGCCGGCCTGGATTTACGGATTCAGGCCATCTCACATTCTTTCCCCGGCAAGACCGGTCCGCTGCCGGTTCTGCAGGGTGTGCAGTTGCATCTGGAACCGGGCAGTTTCGTCGCCCTGCTCGGTCCCAGCGGATGCGGAAAATCTACCTTGCTGCGTCTCGTCGCCGGGCTGGAACCGCCGCTACAGGGTCGTATCCTGGCTGATGGCACCCCGATAACCGGGCCTGATCCCAGCCGGGTAGTCGTGTTTCAGGACCCCACACTCTACCCATGGCGAACCGTCGAGGCCAATGTCGGACTGGGTCCGGAGGCGCGCGGAACCCTGCATCAGGATCGGCACCGTATCCGCGATGCACTGCAACGGGTGGGGCTGGCGGAATTTGCCGATTCCTATCCGCATCAACTTTCCGGCGGCATGGCACAGCGTGCGGCACTGGCAAGGGCGCTGGTCAACGATCCGCGCCTGCTGATCCTGGATGAACCGCTTGGCAAACTGGACAGCCTGACACGCCTGACCATGCAGGGGGAAATCCAGCGTCTGTGGCAGAATGCAGGGTTCACCGTCCTGCTCGTCACCCACGACATTGAAGAAGCCCTGCTGTTGTCAGAGCGCGTGATCGTGTTCAGTGATCGGCCAGCAACAGTGGTGGCCGATCTGGCGGTGGATCGACCCTATCCCCGCCATCGGGATGATGCACAACTGGTTTCGCTCAGAAAAGAAATTCTCGGATTGCTGGGGATGGAGCGGTCCTGGTAACCGTCCTTGCCCGTGTGCCTCTCTATCGGGACGATGGAGAAGGCTCAGGCAACTTTTGATGGGCTACCACGGGTGTCACCATAGCCGCAGACAGGCCGGGCAGTACACCCATAGCCTGATTGAGACGCGCACGGGCACGGCCAAGCTCGACCTCCGCCCGCGCATCGGCCTCCAGCGCGTCGGACAGAAGCCGCCTGACCTGATAAAGATTATAGAGCGTGGTCTCACCAGCCTCAAATGACAGACGCGCACTGGCGAGTTGCTTTCTGGCGACATCCAGACGGTCCCGTGCAATCCCTGCGGAGATTTTAGCCCGTTCCAACACGTTCTCCGCCCTGCGAATGGTCAGGCCGAGAACACGGCGGTGCTGTGTCCATTCCACCGTTGCCCGGGTCAACCCCGCCTGGGCCGCCGCCCGGCGTGGTATGTTGCGGGCTTCGGTGGCCAGCGGAACCCTCAGCCGGAAACCGAATGAGGTTCCTTCCTCTGACATCGTACCGCCCTGCTGCGATGAATACAGGCTCACCTCAGGATTTTCGCGCAAAGTCGTATTCACATAGCGTATCTGGGCACGCGCTGCCTCGATACCTGCCAGAGCAAGCTGGATCAGCGGGTGATCATCCAGCTTCCTGCCGGTTGCAACCGGCTCTGAAGCGACCAGTGGCTCATCACCGCCCGTGATGGTGCTGTAAACAGAACGGAGCCTTTCCGCTTCCATCCGCGCGCGGGACAGGTCCAGGTCAGCTGCAAGAGTCTCATTCTCGCCGAACAATGTATCCTGTGCCGACAGATCACCGAAATGGGCGCGGCGCTCGACATCTTTCTGAATAGCCTGCGCAGTTTCCAGACGCTGTTCCGCAACATGCACATTCAGCATGGCCAGGACAGCATCCCACCATGCTTCACGCAGCTCCCCCGCCAGCTGCAGGGCACGCTCCGTCGCGCGGCGTTCGGCCTGCAACAGATCAGCATCGACCTGTTGACCGAACGCCTGACGCTGCCCCGGCAACCAGAGCGGAGCGCCGAATTCCACATCCGTCTGCCATACCTTGCGAGGGCCTCTCGTATCCATACGGCCGCCAATGCCGACGGATGGAGATCCCGCAATTGGGATGCTGGTGGTTGCATGCCTGGCATCAACCGCCAGTACCTCCGCCTGTAAGGAGATATATTCAGGATCAAGCGACAGCGCACGCAGCAGATGGCGCGCAAATACGGTTTCGGAAATGATGGCAGGTTGACTGTCTGATGCTGATTTCAGAACCGGTTTTTGAACAGTGCCTCGCCGATGAGAGGTTTCCGAGTCAGATTGTCCAGTCTGATCTTCTGCCGCCTGCGCCGTTTCAGAGATGCCATTCAGATCAAGTCCCGCCGCACCAATCAATGTGGCAGCCGAGACAAGGGCAACAGCCAGCGGGCTGACCGGGGATGAGCACTTCCTGAATATCATTCGGGACTCTCCGAGGCACCTTTCTGCACGTCAGCCTCCACTGCCGCAGTCCGTATAGCTTTGGGCAAGGCAAAGCGGTCATAAAGAATGGGCAGCAGCACCAGAGTCAATGTCGTGGCCGTCACCAGGCCCCCAATGACCACCACAGCAAGCGGACGCTGAATTTCCGATCCCGGCCCTTCTGCATAGAGGAAAGGCACCAGACCAAATGCAGCAATGGTCGCCGTCAGGGAAACCGGTGTCATACGACGTTTCGTTCCCTCAAGCACGGCAGTGCGCAGAGGCAACCTCAACTCATATTGCAGCCGGTTGATATAGCTGATCAGCACGACACCATTCAGAACCGCAATGCCGATCAAAGCAATAAACCCGACCGATGCAGGAACCGAGAGAAACTCCCCAGAAATCCAGAGCCCGATAATACCGCCAATCGCGGCAAAAGGCACGTTGCAGAAGACAAGCGTTGCCTGCCGCACAGAACCGAATGTCAGATAGAGCAACAGGAAAATCAGTCCAAGGGCAATCGGCACCACCATAGCCAGCCTTGCTGATGCACGTTGCTGATTTTCAAACTGGCCACCCCATTCAAGTCGGTAGGCTGGAGGAATGGATACTTTCTTTTCGACAGCCTCCTGCGCTTCTGCCACAAACCCGACCAGATCACGCCCATGAACATTGGCAAGCACCGTCTGGAAACGCTGGGCCTGTTCGCGGACGACCTGAACGGGGCCCTCCGTTTCCTTGATCTGCGCTACCTGTGAAAGCTGCACAGTACTCCCTGCCCGGCCCGGCAGAGCGATCTGGACCCGTCCAAAATCAGCCACCGATTGCCGCAGGCTCTGCTCACCCCGCACAACAAGCGGAATCCTGACCTCTCCAGGCTCCAGGACCTCACCGACATCGGTACCATCCACCCATACCCTCAGGGCACGCTGTACGTCTTTCAGATCAAGCCCGAAGCGACCTGCTGCCAACCGGTCCACAGTCACAGACAGATATTTCATGCCCTCATTACGCAGCGCGTACACATCCGATGCACCGGGAATATTGTTGATGACGGAGGCAATATCCTTGCCGATCCGGTTCAACTCATTCAGATCGGAGCCGAAAATCTTGACCACCACGTCACCACGGGCGCCGATCACCATTTCCTGCACGCGCATCTCGATCGGCTGTGCAATTTGATAGGAGATACCGGGGATTTGCTCCATCACCCCGCGTATCTGCTCAATCAGCCAGTCAGGATCCGGCTTGCGCCATTTGTCCCGAGGAGCCAGCGTCAGAAACATATCGGTATCGTTCAACCCGACCGGATCAATACCCAGCTCATCCGCACCAGTACGGGCATGAATACCAACCACCTCCGGCACCTGCGCCATCAAGATTTTTTCAATCCGGTTATCCAGTTCTGCCGCCTCCATGACAGAAATGGATGGGTGCGTGCGCACACTCAGAACCGGATTACCTTCATCCATACTCGGTACAAAAGTGGAACCGATCCCGCCAAATGCCAGAAAAGCCGCTACCACCCCGCAGCCAACCACACCCACAACATAGAGCGGACGGTCAATGATCCATTCCAGAAACGGATCATAAAACCGGTGCAGCAAGCGCACCAGCAAGGGATCCACCGGATGACCATGCGCATCTTTTTTGCCTCCGCCTCGCAGAACTATAGCAGACAGCACCGGAACCACTGTCAGCGACAGCAGCAATGCAGCACACAACGCAAAAGTGATGGTGAGTGCCACCGGCGAGAACATCTTGCCTTCCAAACCCTGCAAAGCCAGCAACGGCATGAAGACGGTCACGATGATAATGACGCCAGATACCAGCGGCACGACCACTTCGCGCGTGGATTCCGCCACCAATCGCAGACGCTGCGGAAAAGTAGGCGGCCTGGCAGCTTCCGTGAAACGATGCGATGCGTTTTCCACCACCACCACAGCACAATCCACCAGCAGGCCAATGGCGATTGCAAGGCCACCCAGCGACATGATGTTGGCGGACAGACCCCAAAGCCGCATAATCCCAAACGTCACCAGCACGGCCAGCGGAAGAATAACCGACACGACCAAAGCCGGGCGCAGACCACCCAGAAACAGCAGCAGCAGTACGACAACCAGCGTTACCGCTTCCAGCAGAACACGCTGCACCGTCCAGACAGCCTTGCCGATCAGCTCGCTACGGTCATAGTAAATGTCGATATGCGCGCCTTTGGGCAACAGAGGTTTAATTTCCTCCAGCTTGGCTTTCACACCGTCAACGACTGTACGGGCATTGGCACCCGCGAGACCAAGAACGGTTGCCCATACCGCTTCTCCCTTCCCATTTGCCACTACAACACCATTGCGAGGCAGGGAGCCGTATCGGACCTCTGCTACATCCTCGACCCGGATAATGCCATTGGGGCGGGAAGCCAGAACGATGGATCGCAGATCATTCAATGTCTCAATCCGGCCGGAAACACTGACCAGCAGGGCTTCTTCGCCATCCTCGATCCGCCCTGCACCGTCATTTCCGTTATTGGCTTCGATCGTGTCGAGCAGTTGCTTGACGGTGATGCCATGCGCAGCCAATGCCGCTGTGTTTGGCACGACCTCATAAGTGCGTGAGAGGCCACCCATGGAGTTCAGATCTGCCACACCCGGCAAACCACGAATACGAGGGCGGATTACCCAATCGATCAGATGACGCTGCTGCTGAAGATTAAGACCCCCACCCGTGATCGTGAACATCAGCATTTCGCCCAGCGGCGTGACAATCGGCGCCAGTCCGCCTGACACGCCTGGCGGCAATTGCGATTTTATATCCGATAGTCTCTCAGCTACTTGCTGCCGCGCCCAGTAGACATCCACGCCATCGGCAAACTCAAAAGTCAGCAATGCGACCGAGTAACGCGTGGTCGAACGCATCATCACCAGATAAGGAATCCCCTTGATTCCTAACTCGATCGGAACGGTGACGCGCTGCTCCAGCTCCTCCGGCGTCAAACCGGAGGCTTTCATTGACACGATCACCTGTGTCGGTGAGACATCCGGAAATGCATCAATGGGCAGGTTCTGGTAGGCATTGGCCCCCCATACGGCCAGAGCCACCGCCAGAAGCAGAACAATCAGGCGCTGTTTCAGCGCAACTTCAACCAGCCGAGCGAGCATCGGATCAGCTACCGTCCGCTTTGGTCAGCTCCGCCAACAAGGGCAACATGCCCTCGACAGCGACGTTATCCTGCACTGACAGATGACCGCGGATCGATGTGTAAGTAGATGTTTCGCCTATAACTATGACTGGCTGGGCACGAAAACCGCCCTCAGTCTGCACGAATACCCAGTTGTGATTGTGATGCCTGATTACGGCCCCGACCGGTACCCGCCATTGCGGCATTCCCGATTGCTCAAGCTGGACGGACACCGTGACAGCCTGACCAGGACGCAGCCCTTCTGTGCCTTCGGTTATTTCCGCCGTCGCCGATGTCGCCTGGGTGGTTGGATCAACACTGCGTCCGACACGAATAACCTGTCCCTGCCCACCAAAAGTCGATACGGACACCTTGTTCCCTGGCGCCAGAGAAGCAGCGCGGGCCAGCGGAACCTGCAGATGCACCCACAGAGGGTTAAGATGGGCAATGGTGAAAAGAGGTGCCGCCTGCGCCACTCTTTCGCCAGCCATACTCTGCCGCTGTAAAACGGTGCCGGAAACCGGTGCGAGGATGGTCAGGGTCGGCGAAATTTTGCGGGTTTTTTTCAGGACCGCAATATTGGCCGCATCCATCCCCAGCAAAGGCAACATCTGTAACCGCTCATCAAGGCGGGAGCGAGCAAAAGATGCTTCAGCGCGGGTCGTCAACAGGCGTCGTTCGGGAATAATATGCTCCCTGAACATGGATTCATCACGCGTCAACCGTTCCTCAGCCAATGTGGCACCGGCCTCGGCTTCAAGATAAAGGCGCTGTGCCTCCACCAGCTCGGTACTGCGGAGAATGGCGATTGGCTGACCTTGCTGAACCATTTCATCGGGGTCGACCAGAACTGCTTCTACCAGACCACCGGCAGGGGCTGCGACCACTCTTACCTGACGAGGAGGAGCCTGCACGACGCCCTGAAGGGTTGCCTCTGTCATCCCCGTTTCGGGAATGACTTTCGCGACTTCGATACCCGCCGCCTGAATCTCCTTCTTATCAAGTTTAAGAAGAATGGGTTTCAGATCACTCTCTGCAGCGTAAAGAGTGGCACCCAGAAGAAGTAATGGCAGCAGCATGACAAGAAATAAAGACTTTCTTGACCAGCCGGATATAAAATAAAATGAACAGTAGGATGAACAGGACCGGAATGTCACGCAGTATTGCTCCTGCATATTTTAATATGGCCATAGAAATTTCCGGCCAGTCCATCATGTATGATCGCAGAGGTTTTAAACAGCAATGCGCGTTGCTCTGAATAGTCTGAATCAGGTTTTCCACCTTTGAGTATATATTGTGTGCAGCGCAACATCAACATGAAGGGATCAGCGTGAGAGGAATAATACACGCTGCCAGTGAGCTGTTCTGCCTGTTCGTCGACATCATCTGAAATACGTATCAGGGAAACAGGGCAATAAAAAACCCCGCCGGAAAGCGGGGTTTTTCTGAATAATCAATGGATTGATCAATGCGCCTCAGGCTGGGTTACCAGAGACGGCGTAGCCGGTCCATGATCCATCCGACTGGTCAGGTTGTACATGATCCAGATCGAGCCGGAAACGAGGATCAGCAGCACGACCACGGAAAACACGAACGCCGTCACGTTCCAGCGCTGTTCGGAGGAAGCGTTCATGTGCAGGAAGAAAACCAGATGAACCAGAATCTGAATAACCGCCAGGGCGGCAACGCCCGGAAGGATCAGATGCTCTGGCACCAGTTTGTAAGCGACAATCAGAAATGCCGCTGCCGTCAGGATCACCGACAGAATGAAGCCGGTGATATAAGAGCCGACGCTGCCATGGCTTGAACCATGGTCAGACGCACCATGCGCATGTGCGGTGGCCATTTACAGAACTCCCGCCAGATAGACGAAGCTGAAGACACAGATCCAGACAATGTCCAGAAAGTGCCAGAACAGGCTGAGGCAGGTCAGACGGCTCATATAAGCCGGCGTCAGTCCTTTTTTCAGCACACCGAGCTGAAAAACGAGCACCGCCATCCACAACAAGCCACAGGTTACGTGCAGCCCGTGCGTTCCAACCAGGGTGAAGAATGCGGACAGAAAGGCACTGCGGTCCGGACCTGCCCCTTCGGCGATCAGATGAGAGAACTCCTTGACTTCCATCAGAAGGAAGCCAAGGCCGAACAGAAAAGTGACTCCCAGCCATTGCAGCGTTCCGCCCAGCCGATGCTTGTGCGCCTGAAGCATCGCGAAACCATAGGTAATACTGCTGAACAGCAGCAGGGCGGTTTCGATCGCGACGTCCTTGAGATCGAAAATCTCCTGGCCAGTCGGACCGCCTGCAAACTGCGAGCGGGCGACGGCAAAGGCTGCGAACAGACCGGAGAACAGGATGCAGTCCGTCATCAGGTAGAGCCAGAAGCCGAAAACGGTCTTTCCGTGCTCATCGTGATGCGCGTGCTCAGGACTGGCCGGAGGATCCTGAATGGCCAGCGGTTCAGTCAGCATGCTGAAGGTCTCCCTGCACCGATTTGCGGAGATTGGCGTCCTCAATCCGGGCGACATCTGCAGCCGGCACGTAATAGTCGATATCGTCGTTACAGGTTCTGATAATCAGGGTCAGCAGACCACCGATCACGCCCAGAATGGCCATCCACCAGATCTGCCACACCATCGCAAAGCCGAAGACGAAAGCAAACATGCCGATGATGAAGCCAGCAGGCGTATTCCGCGGCATATGAATGTCTTCATAATGCGGCCGCGCCAGACGACGCTGAGCCTGGAAGGTTTCGCTCCACAGCGGCTCTGCATCATCCACTTCCGGAACAATGGCAAAGTTGTAGAACGGGGGCGGAGAAGCAGTCGCCCATTCCAGGGTCGGACCTTTCCACGGATCGCCAGTCAGATCGGCGTTACGCTTGCGGTCACGCAGGCTGACGACGAACTGCATCAGCTGACATCCGATACCGGCAAAAATAACCACCGCACCGATGAAAGCGATGATCATCCAGGGCGTCCAGGCCGGATTGTCGTAGTGGTTCATGCGGCGGGTAGCACCCATGAAGCCCAGCACGTAAAGCGGCATAAAGGCCAGATAGAAGCCGACCAGCCAGCACCAGAAAGCGCGCTTGCCCCAGGTTTCATCCAGCTTGAAGCCGAACATTTTCGGGAACCAGTAATTATATCCGGCCACATAGCCAAACAGCACGCCACCGATGATCACATTGTGGAAGTGTGCGATCAGGAACAGGCTGTTATGCAGCAGGAAGTCTGCACCGGGCACTGCCATCAACACGCCCGTCATACCACCGATGACGAAGGTGCAGATAAAGCCGATCGTCCACAGCATCGGAGCCGTAAAACGCACCCGGCCGCCATACATGGTGAACACCCAGTTGAACACTTTCACCCCGGTCGGGATGGAAATGATCATGGTGGTGATGCCGAAGAAAGCATTCACGTCAGGGCCTGCACCCATAGTGAAGAAGTGATGCAGCCAGACAATGAAGGAAAGAATGGTAATCGCCACAGTGGCGTAAACCATCGAGGTATAGCCGAACAGCTTCTTGCTGGAGAACGTTGCGGTGATTTCAGAGAAAATACCGAACGCCGGCAGCACAAGAATGTACACCTCGGGATGACCCCAGGCCCAGATGAGATTGACGTACATCATCTGGTTACCGCCACCATCGGTGGTGAAGAAATGCATGCCCAGATAACGGTCGAGACTGAGCAGAGCCAGCGTCACCGTCAGGATCGGGAAAGCTGCCATGATCAGCACGTTGGCACAAAGGCTGGTCCAGCTGAAAATCGGCATCTTCATGAACGTCATGCCCGGCCCACGCATACGCAGGATGGTGACGAAGAAGTTTACACCGCTCAGCAAGGTGCCGATGCCGGAAATCTGCAGCGCCCAGATATAATAATCGACGCCGACATCCGGGCTGTACTGAAGCTCGGATAGCGGCGGATAGGCCAGCCAGCCGGCTCGGGAAAATTCGCCGATCGCGAGAGATACATTGATCAGCACGGCAGACACAGCAGTCAGCCAGAAGCTTAATGAGTTCAGGAACGGAAAGGCCACGTCCCGTGCGCCGATCTGCAATGGGACGACCACATTCATCAGCCCGATCACGAAAGGCATCGCCATGAAGAAAATCATGATCGTGCCATGGGCGGAGAAAATCTGGTCATAATGTTCCGGCGGCAGATAGCCGGGCTTGTCGCCCGATGCCAGAGCAAGCTGGGAGCGCATCATGATCGCATCGGCAAAGCCGCGCAGCAGCATGATATGGGCCAGCACGAGGTACATCACGCCGATACGCTTGTGATCGACGGATGTCAGCCATTCAGTCCAGAGGTATTTCCATTTCCCGAAATAGGTAATGGCCCCCAGCACTGCGAGAGCAGCCAGAATCATGCCACTCACAGCGCCCATGACGATCGGCACATCGAACGGGATGGCCGATAACGTTAATTTGCCAAGCATTGTTTGTCCTCGCTAGCCCGTCACATACCCTCGTGGGACATGCTCATGTGGGACTGATAGCCATGAATGATATGGCTGAAGAGACCGGGCTCCACCTTGGAGTAGTAAGCGACAGGATTTTTCTCGCTCGGCTTGGCAAGCTCGGAATAGGTCTTCAGGTCGAGTGTGCTGCCGGACTGACGCGCCTTCTGCACCCAGTCGTCAAAGCCCTTCTGATCCGTGGCGATCACCTTGAAGCGCATGTCGGAGAAACCATCGCCGTTGAAATTCGCCGCCAGCCCGTCATAGGTGCCTGCACGATCGGCAATCAGGTGAAGCTTGGTTTCCATTCCGGTCATGGCATAGATTTGGCTGCCAAGTTGCGGAATGAAGAAGTCATTCATGACTGAATCAGATGTAATGGAGAATGCAACCGGGGTGTTCAGCGGCATTGCCATCTGATTGACCGTCGCAATCCCCTGTTCGGGATAAATGAACAGCCACTTCCAGTTAAGGGCGACGACCTCGATCTTCAGCGGCTTTCCGGCGACATCAAGCGGCTTGTAGGGATCAAGCTCATGCGTTGTACGCCAGGTGATGGCTGCCAGCACGATGATGATTGCACAGGGAACCGACCAGACGATGACTTCCAGCACCGTCGAATGGTGCCAGTTCGGACGGTAGATCGCGTTCCTGTTAGAGGCGCGATATTTCCAGGCAAACAGGAATGTCATAAAAATGACGGGAACCACGACCAGCAGCATCAGCGCGGTCGAAACCAGGATCAGATTCTTTTCGGCCCGCCCGATAGCACCGGCCGGATCCATCAGATCCAGCTTGCATCCCATCAACAGAAGGGCGGGAAGCAAGCCGATACAGGCTGAGATACGCGAAGACCTTCTTCGGCTCATTGGCACTCTCTTACTCTTCTGCATGCGCAACCGCGCCGGCGCAGCGACAGCTGAAACCACTCTATCATGAACGGCACGACATTTTCAGGCCATGTGCGTCATTTTTCCGGAACTGACGCGCCACGGCCCATAATCTCATTAATGGCGAGGGCAGACAGGTGGACATAGACCTCGTCCATCGGCATTTCCCCCTCGTTCGTCAACTCGGACAATTTGTCACAGGGCATGCAAACACGATCCTTCCTGACGTAGACACAGAAGGCAGACAAGCCATTTTTTCCGCCTGCACGATCGTCATTGCGGGGCCTGTCTCGTCAGATCATTGCCGTCATCGGCCCTCATTTAAACCATCTCCCGATAACTCGCCCATTATATTCTTATCCTTCCTGCAGCTTCAGAGTAACCTCCTCCCTGTGTCAGGCAGATAACATACAAAAGCCCGCCCCACTTTTGCGGGACGGGCCATGATAGATACCAGGAGAGGCTGAAAAATCAGCTTCCCAGGGTTGGGCAGGCAGGTCTTCGGTCGATCAGGCCAGTCCGGCCGCAGCGGCGACTTCGGCAGCGAAATCGCTTTCCGGACCCTTTTCAACGCCTTCGCCGAGCTGGAAGCGGGCGAAGCCGGTCAGTTTGGCCCCGGCATTCTTCACGATGGCCTTCACACGGCTTTCACCGTCATGCACCCAGACCTGCTCCAGCAGTACCACTTCCTCGTAATACTTGCGGATACGGCCTTCGACCATCTTCTCGATAATGGCTTCCGGCTTACCGGAGGCACGGGCCTGCTCGGTTAACACGGCCTTCTCACGCTCCAGCGCGGCAGGGTCGACACTGTCCGTATCCAGAGAATGCGGATTGGCAGCCGCAACCTGCATGCCGACCTGACGGCCCAGCGTTTCCAGAGCGGAAATCTCCGAAGCGCTTTCCACGGCCACCAGCACGCCGATCTTGCCAAGCCCAGGCTTCACCGGGCTGTGGATATAGGAGGCGACAACACCCTGCGGCACCGACAGGACGCGGGCACGACGGATGTTCATGTTCTCGCCGATCGTCGCCACCAGATGCGTCAGCTGCTCGGCCACGGTACGCTCGGTGCCAGGATAGGGCGCAGCCTTGATGGCTTCCACATCTTCACCAACCGTCAGCGCAACCTTGGCGGCTTCGGTCACGAATGCCTGGAACAGCTCGTTACGGGCCACGAAGTCGGTCTCGGCATTGATTTCGACCATAGCGGCCTTCTGGGGAGCGCTCGCAACACCGACCAGACCTTCAGCCGCAACGCGACCGGATTTTTTGGCGGCGGCAGACAGGCCCTTCTTGCGCAGCCAGTCAATGGCTGCTTCCAGATCGCCATTGGTTTCTGACAGCGCCTTCTTGCAGTCCATCATGCCAGCGCCGGTCGTCTCGCGCAGCTCCTTGACGAGGGCGGCGGTAATCTCGGCCATGGGAAACTCCTCAAGCAGAAATGAATCAGGGGGGCGATGCCCCCTTACAACCCGTTCGTCCAGTCATTCCTGCATGACATTATCGTGTCGCCAATGCAGGGAGCCACGCTGATCATTCAGCGGACAAGGAATGAAGAGGAACGCCGGGGTAAAGATAGTCCCGCCCGGAAACAACCTTTCACAGGGTGCTTCCGGGCGGAGATTGCCTTGACGTCAAGCGTCAGGCGGTGGCCTGTTCCGCTGCCGGCTCAGGCAGGATTTCCGGCACCAGTTCCTCGGCGGCGCCCAGATCACGGCCGGAGGCGATCATCTCGGCGCTGATACCATCCAGCACTGCGCTGGAAACGAGATCGCAATACATGGTGATCGCGCGGATGGCATCGTCATTGCCCGGGATCGGATAGGTCACGCCGGACGGATCGGAGTTGCTGTCCAGAACCGCCACAACCGGAATGCCCAGCTTGTTGGCTTCCTCGACCGCCAGCTTTTCCTTATTGGTGTCGATGATAAACAGGATGTCCGGCAGGCCACCCATATCCTTGATGCCGCCCAGCGCGCGTTCCAGCTTTTCGCGGTCGCGCGTGATGTCCAGCACTTCTTTCTTGGTCAGGCCGGTCGTGTCACCCGCCAGCATCTCATCGATCTGACGCAGACGCTTGATGCTGCCCGTGATCGTCTTCCAGTTGGTGAGCATGCCGCCCAGCCAGCGATGGTTGACGTAATACTGACCGCAACGCTGCGCGGATTCAGCGACGTATTCGGCCGCGGCGCGCTTGGTGCCGACGAACAGAACGCGTCCGCCGCCCGCAACCACGTCACGAATGGCGCGAAGGGAACGGTCAAGCAGGGGGACGGTCTGCTGCAGGTCGAGAATATGAACCTGATTGCGCACGCCGAAAATGAACGGCGCCATACGGGGGTTCCACCGACGGGTGTGGTGGCCGAAATGGACGCCGGCTTCCAGCAGCTGGCGCAGGGTGAATTCGGGCATCGCCATAAGCGTGCTCCTTTCGTCTTCTGGTTACACCTCCGCGGGGCTCAAGGCTTTGGCACCAGAAGCGCCCC
Source organism: Granulibacter bethesdensis (assembly GCF_001889545.1). NCBI lineage: Bacteria > Pseudomonadati > Pseudomonadota > Alphaproteobacteria > Acetobacterales > Acetobacteraceae > Granulibacter > Granulibacter bethesdensis. Next base: position 1,458,663 of record NZ_CP018194.1, read on the forward strand.
GCGTGCGAATTTGCCCATGCAGGGGACAGAGTCACCCGCCGGACCGGGCGGATATGGCGGAAGATGCGGTCGCTTGCAAGCGCCTCCTTGCAGGGCTGCGATGTTCAGACTTCCTCTACCCGCTCTACGCCCGGGATGAGTTTCAGGGCCTGCCCCAGCCGAGGGGTGACGTTGAAACCACCCGGAAGCTCGATTTCCACCTCCTGATCCTCATTCAGGCGGGGAATCAGGACAACATGCCCCTTCCCCTTCGTATCCGGGCGGGACAGCACCGCACGGATCTGTCCGATATCGGCATTGTCTTTCAACCAGACGCGCATCATTCCGGCTGTGCCCCCCGCCGCATCATCCAGAGGCATGATGTCCTGAGCCGTAATGCGGATCGAATCCTCTCCTTCGGCCTTGATATCGGCAATGGCCAACACACAGGCGCCGATCCGCAGAGCATCACGGGAACGGGAGAGAACCTCACTGAACACCGTGATTTCATAGCTGCCAGCCGCATCGGACAGACGCACCCAGGCCATGCGGCTGCCGGTGCGGGTGGTACGCTCTTTCGCATTCACCACGCAGCCGGCCAGACGAACACGCTGATCGCCATGGCGCGCCGCATGTTCCTCGATCCGGTTGCTCGGCAGCACCCTCAGCTTCTGCAACGTCACCGTATAGACATCCAGCGGATGGGCGGTGAGATGAAAACCAATGGCCTCGGCCTCGAAGCTCAGCCGCTCCATATCCGGCCAGTCGGGGCAGGATGGCAGGCGCAACGGCTCCGGCGTGCCTGCCCCTGCAAACAGCCCGATCTGGCCGGAGCTTTTTTCCTCCGACGCAGCCTGTGCCCGGCGCAGGATCATGTCCGCCGCGCCATGCACCGCAGCCCGGTTGGGCACCAATGAGTCAAAAGCACCTGCCCGCGCCAGATTTTCAATCTGCATGCGATTGAGCTGCCGCGGATCGACCCGTGCCGCGAAATCCGCAAGGTCGGTAAAGGCCTGTTCTCCACGCGCAGTGACCACCGCCTCCATCGCCGCCAGACCGACTTTCTTGATGGCAGCCAGCGCATAGCGGATGGCAAGCTTGCCATCCTCCCTCTGCTCGACCGTAAAATCCGCTGCCGAGCGGTTGATATCCGGGGGCAACACCGCAATACCCAGCCTGGTCGCTTCCTGCCGCAAGGCTGCGAGCTTGTCCGTGTTATTGATCGCCAGACTCATACAGGCGGCCAGAAACGGCTCCGGATAGTTGGCCTTCATATAGGCCGTCTGGTAGGCGACCAGTGCGTAAGCAGCAGCATGGGATTTGTTGAAGCCGTAATCGGCGAACTTGACCATCAGGTCGAAAATTTCGCCTGATTTGGCATCCGGAATACCGCGTTTGGAGGCTCCCTCGGCAAAGATGGAACGATGGGTTTCCATCTCCGCCCGGATTTTCTTGCCCATGGCGCGCCGCAAGCTGTCCGCCGCCCCCAGCGAATAGCCTGCCAGCTTCTGGGCGATCTGCATCACCTGTTCCTGATAGACCATGATGCCGTAGGTCTCGTCGAGAATATCGCGGATATCCTCGTGCGGCGGCTCCCAGGCTTCACCGTGTTTACGCTGGCAGTAGGCGGGGATATTCGCCATCGGGCCAGGACGGTACAGCGCCACAGCCGCAATCAGATCCTCGAAACGGTCAGGGCGCATCTGTCGGAGCACGTCCCGCATGCCCTGACTTTCAAACTGGAACACGCCGCCGGCATCGCCACGCTGGAGCATCTGATAGGTACGTTCGTCATCCAGCCGCACATGCGCCAGATCGATGCTTACCCCCAGACCGGCCAGAAACTTCACCGCCCGTTGCAGAATGGTCAGCGTCGTCAAGCCGAGAAAGTCGAATTTCACCAGCCCGGCATTCTCGACATGCTTCATCGAGAACTGTGTGACGAGGAAATCGGATTTCGGATCGCGATAAAGCGGCACCAGCTCCACCAGGGGCCGGTCGCCGATCACCACACCGGCGGCATGGGTGCTGGCATGGCGGTACAGCCCCTCGATCTGCAAAGCGATTTCCAGCAGGCGTTTGACCGCCTCATCGCTCTCGCGCATCTGCTGCAGACGAGGTTCTCCGTCGATGGCTTCCTGCAAGGTTGGCGGCTTGGCGGGATTGTTCGGGATCAGCTCCGCGACCTTGTTCACCTGGCCGAAAGGCATCCCCAGCACACGACCGACATCGCGCACGGCGGCTTTCGCCTGCAACTTACCGAAGGTGATGATCTGCGCCACGCGGTCACCACCATATTCTCTGCGCACATAGCTGATGACTTCGTCACGCCGATCCTGACAGAAATCGATATCGAAATCCGGCATGGAGATACGATCCGGATTCAGGAACCGCTCGAACAGCAGATTGAACTGCAGCGGGTCGAGATCGGTGATCGTCAACGCCCATGCCACCACCGAACCGGCACCCGATCCACGCCCCGGCCCTACCGGAATATCGTTCGCCTTGGCCCACTGGATGAAATCGGCCACGATCAGGAAGTAACCGGGGAAACCCATGCGAGCGATGACATCCAGCTCGTAATCCAACCTTTCACGATAGCGGGCACGATCCTCAGGCCCCGCCCCGACATCGTTCATTCGCCGCTCCAGACCTTCAATGGCCATGGCGCGGACGGTCTCATCCTCTGTCTGCCCTTCATGCACTTTCGGGCAGACCGGCAGCAGGGGTTTACGAGTCTCCGCCATCACCGCACAGCAACGGGCAATGGCGATTGTGTTGTCGCAAGCCTCCGGCAGATCGGAAAACAGGGCGCGCATCATTTCCGGCGGTTTGAACCAGTGTTCCGGGGTGACGCGACGGCGATCCGTCTCTGAAAGCACCCGCCCTTCCGCGATACAGAGCAGCGCATCATGCGCCTCATACATCTCCGGCTGCGCGAAATAGCAGTCATTGGTGGCCACCAACGGCAAACCAGCTGCATCCGCCAGAGCAATCAGACCCGGCTCGATCGCTTTTTCGAGTCTCAGACCATGCCGATGCAGCTCGATCACCGTGCGATCAGGAAAAGCCTCCCTGATCATGGCCAGTAACCGTTCGGCCTCCCCTTTCTGCCCTTCCGCCAGCAGACGGGCCAGCGGTCCAGTGGTGCCACCGGTCAGCAGCATCACCCCCTCCGCATGCGCCAGAATCGTCTCCAGCGGGAGTTGCGGCTTTGCGCCCGGCTCTCCCTGCAGAAAGCCCAGCGAGGATAAACGCTGGATATTCGCCAATCCCGCCTCATCCCGCGCCAGCAAAACCAGTTGATCAGGTGGCAGGCGCTGTTGCTGCTCCGGCCGGGCCAGACCGATCTGACAGCCAATGATCGGCTGTACCCCCTTCCCGGCGCAGGCCTGACTGAACTCCAGAATCCCGAACAGATTGCCGCTATCCGTCATTGCGACAGCAGGCATGGCCATTTGCCGCGCCAAAGCCGGGATTTTATCGGTCTTGATCGCGCCTTCGCTCAGAGAATAGGCAGAATGAACCCGCAAATGGACGAAATTATTGTGCGCCATGTGCCCCGATCAAACCTCTTGAACCATCGCAACAAACCGGCATGACCCAACAAGGTCGGAAAATAACCAGAAAATCGACGGTTTTGATAAAATCATCCGTTTCACCGTCTTGGAGTGAAACAGCCAGTCGTTTACAGTCCCGCCGCTGACGATTCATCGCCAGTGCGGCGCGATGCGTCGCGTGACAGACCTGCCATGCGGAGCCCGCTGATGGACACTACCCTTGATCGTAACCGCGTTCTAGCCGCTCATGGACATCATGAGGGGCTGTTGTTCGCGCTTAACGCCATTGAAGCCACCCCTTCCTATGGCGGCCATTACCTTCAGCTTGGCAATCTGCTGGCGTCTCTTGGCGACCATTCCGCTGCTTCTACAGCTCTTGGCAGGGCGGAAAGCCTGCTCGGGGCCGATTTCAGCAGCGTGCATGAAGGTCTGCTGTTTGCCCGCAATGCGATCAAGGCGTCGCCGGATTATGCTGGCGGCTATGTCCGTCTGGGCAATCTGCTGCATGCGCTCGGCCAGAAGGCGGAAGCCGCCAACGCATTCAGGACTGCGCTCCGGATTGATCCCAAGGGCCTTGATGCCCAGCGTTTCCTGAATCTGGCAGAAGGCAAGGCCAATTCGGCCGGGAAACCAGTTGCTCAGGCCGCTGCTTCCCATGCTGCTCCGTCCCGCGCGACGCCGCATCGTCCGGCGACACCGGCGCCAAAGGAAGGCTTCTTCCGTCGCCTGCTGCGTGGTCTGTTCGGCGGCTGAACCGGATTTATAGACCAACCAACAAAAAACCGGCTCATGAGCCGGTTTTTTTTATGCCTTATCAAAACTCGTCTGTTCAGGCGGGAACGATCCGCCCCTCCCGGATGGTGACCTGACGGTCCATCCGGCCTGCAAGATCAGGATTATGAGTGGCAATCAGGGCCGCTACATTCTGATGCCGGACGGCATTCAGCAAAGCCGAAAACACGGTCTCGGCAGTATGAACATCAAGATTCCCCGTCGGCTCATCCGCCAGCAGCACGGCTGGGCCGTTCGCCAGCGCCCGGGCGATGGCGACACGCTGTTGCTCCCCCCCTGACAGCATACCCGGCAGATGGGACGCCCGATGCTGCAAGCCAAATGCACTGAGCAGGGCCAACGCAGTTTGCTCCGCCTGCCTGCGTGTTCTGCCCGCAATCATTTGCGGCAGAACGACATTTTCCAGTGCGGAAAACTCCCCGAGCAAATGATGGAATTGATACACGAAACCCAGATGATCGCGCCGCAGCGCTGTTCTGGCCGTATCGGACAGGCCGCCAGCATCATGGCTGCCAATCCAGACCCTGCCCTCATCCGGTTTTTCAAGCAAACCAGCCAGATGCAGCAAGGTCGACTTGCCCGTACCTGAAGGCGCTACCAGCGCCACGATTTCACCCGGTCGCAGCTCCAGATCGGCATGATTGAGTACCACAAGATCCTGGTCACCACTGCGATAACGGCGTGTGACCTGCTCCAGCCGCAGGGCGCAGGAAGAGCGGTCACTCATGACGCAAAGCCTCGACAGGATCGGTACGGGCCGCACGCCAACTTGGATAGAGTGTGGCCATTACCGAAAGGATCAGGGCGAGCAGCACGGTTTTAATCACCTCTGCCCAGTCCACCGTATCCGGCAGGGCCGTCAGCATGAAAACCGATGAATCAAACACCTGGCCGCCACTGATGTCTTCAATCCAGTGCTGGATGGCCACAATGTTCCGGCAGATCGCAATGCCGATGACGGTACCGATCACCGTACCGCTGATACCGATAAAGGCGCCGCACATCAGGAAAATACGCATCACAGCACCGCTTGATGCCCCCATGGTGCGCAGAATGGCGATGTCGCGGCGCTTGTCCTTCACCAGCATGATCAGGGAGGAAATCACGTTGAAGGCAGCCACCAGAATGATCAGCCCCAGCACGATGAACATCGTGTCCTGCTGCACCCTCAACACACCAAGCAGCAGATCATTGCTGTGCCGCCAGTCCCGAGCGAACGCTTTCTGGCCGTTCAGGGCCTGACGCAGGTCAGGCACGATCGCATCCACCTGATCAGGCTGATGCACACGGATTTCGATCCCGGTCGCACCATCCGGCTTCTGGAAGAAAATCTGTGCCGCCCGCAAAGGCAAAAATACGACGCCGCTGTCGTACTGGCTCAGCCCGGCCGAGAACACTGCCGCCACCCGGTAGGTCGCAACCCGTGGAATGACTCCGATGGCCGTCGCCGCCCCTTCTTTTGCAAGCAAGGTAACCGGATCGCCGGGACGCAGCCTGAATTTCTGCGCCAGCCCTGCCCCTATCGCAATGGTGTCATCGCCTTTCAGATCATCCAGCGATCCCATGATGATATGGTCGCCAATCGCGGGCATGGCGGCAATGTCTTTCGGCTCCATCCCCCGCACCAGCACGCCGGTGGAACCGCCCGCATCCGTGCTCAGCAGAACCTGCCCCTGAATCATCGGCATGGCTGAAGCCACCTGCGGCAGCGCCTTCAACCGGGAGACAATCGCCTGATAATCATGCAATTGCTCGCCCGCATAAGCCTCGATCTCCGCATGCCCGTTCACGCCAAGCATGCGGTTCACGATATCCTGACGAAAGCCACTCATCACGCTGGACACGACGATCAGCGTCGCCACCCCCAATGCGATGCCGATCAGCGAGAACAGCGCAATCACCGATACGAAGCGCTCTCCCTTGCGGGCACGCAGATACCGTGCGGCAACAGCCCGTTCAAAAGCGTTGAACAAGATCAGACAGACTCCTGAATACGCGCCAGAGCATCCTCGACCGTCAGCTCCATCCGCTCACCGGTACGGCGACGCTTCAGTTCGACACGCCCGGCAGCCGCCCCGCGCGGGCCAATGACCACCTGCCACGGATGCCCCATCAGATCAGCATCGGCGAATTTCACACCCGCACGCTCGTCACGGTCATCATACAGGGCATGGCGCACACCGATCCGGCGATACACATCCTCGGCCATGGCATCGCAGGCTGCATCACCATTTTTCAGGTTCAGCACTGCCGCACGGAAAGGAGCGATGCTGTCCGGCCAGATGATGCCTGCCTCATCATGACTGGCCTCGATCACCGCCGCGACCATGCGGCTGACACCAATCCCGTAGCTGCCCATTTCAGGATGCAGCTTCTGCCCGTCACGGCCAGCAACCGTCATGTTCAGGGCTTTGGAGTATTTGGTGCCGAAATAGAAAATATGCCCGACCTCGATCCCCCGCCCGGTGCGGCGACGGTCTTCCGGCAACGCTTCATAGGCTGCCGTATCGTGCTTCTCGTCAGTAGCAGCGTAATGGCCTGTGATCGTCTGGAAAAAACGCTCCAGATCAGCGTCGGAATCGACATCGAAAGACGCCCCGGACCAGTCGATTTCCTCGAAGGCTGCGTCGTAAAAGACCTCGCTCTCACCGGTGGGAGCAAGAATAATGAATTCATGGCTCAGATCGCCACCGATCGGGCCGGTATCGGCCAGCATCGGAATCGCCTTCACGCCCAGACGCTGGAATGTGCGCATATAAGACAGCATGATACGGCGATAGCTGCGCACCGCCCCGGCATAATCGAGATCAAAGCTGTACCCGTCCTTCATCAGAAATTCACGGCCACGCATCACGCCGAAGCGGGGGCGAATTTCGTCACGGAATTTCCACTGAATCTGGTAGGCCATCTGCGGCAGTTCACGATAGCTTTTGACCGAATGGCGGTAGATATCGGTGATCACTTCCTCATTGGTCGGCCCGTAGAGCAGGTCGCGCTCATGCCGGTCCTTCAGCCGCAGCATTTCCGGCCCATACGCATCATAGCGACCGCTTTCCCGCCACAGATCAGCTGACTGGATAGTCGGCATCAGCACTTCCTGAGCGCCGATCCCGGCCTGCTCATCGCGCACGATATTGGCAATGGCGTTCAGCACGCGCAGCCCGGCCGGCAGCCAGGCGTAAATACCGGCTGCTTCCTGCTGGATCAGACCAGCACGCAACATCAACCGGTGCGAGGCAATCTGGGCCTCGGCGGGTGTTTCCTTAAGGGTGGGAATCAGGGCACGGGAAAGGCGCATGGGTTCATCCGTCACAAAAAGCCTGCGGACCCTACAATTCCCTCGTTCCTGCCGCCAGTCTTCGTAGAGGCTGCACATAAAAAAAGGGCCCGCGCGCATCAGCGCAGCGGGCCAAAGTTTAGGGAGGAAACGCCAGTCACACGGCAGAAAGAGGAACACCCTCTCTCTGGGGCCCATTATCGGTGCATTGCGCAGGGATGACCAGCAATTTTCTCTATTTTTTGACTGAAAAATGAGCGTTTAAAACAGAAAGAGCCTATTTTTTGATTTCTTAAACGCAAATTTAAGTCAATTGATTAATCTTTGGGCAGAGCAAGCCAGCCATTTCGGAAACTGAGGTAATCGCTGTTGATGACAACCATGAAAATGCCCCACACCACGATGGAGATCAGGGTCGTCAGCAAAGCTTTTTTCAGAATTTGCGGATTTTCAGGCGTCCCGCGCCACCCGCTGACATCATCAGCCTCCTGTCTGGTGCGGGTACCCAGCGGCAGAATGGCAAAAAGCAGGGTCCACCAGATCAACGCATACAGCACGATCGCGGTGAACCAGCCGATATGACGAAACATCTGATGCCCCTGCCTTTTTTCAGATACGCAGCAAATGCACGTCTACCAGCGGACGCTTTTGCAATTTGCGTCCCAAAGCGCGACGCAAAGCACTGCGGGCGGCCTCCGTCAGCAATGCATCATCATGCCGCAGGGAAGCCGGCAGACTATCCATGGAGGCTGCAAACTCGTTGATCACCCTGGCTGCCTCCGCTTCCTGAGAATCAAACAGACCCGGTGCGCTGAGCTTGGGACGACCCATCAGATGGCCATCCTCATCGACCGCAATACTCGCCAGCACGACACCATTATAAAGCATCCGCCGCCGTGCCGAGAGCACACCACCATTGAGCGGCAAAAGCCTTCCACCATCCAGCACCAGACGGCCCACCGGAGCACTGTCCACGATTTCAGGACGCCCGGAGCCGAAGCTGAGAATATCGCCATCTTCCAGCATTACCGGCTCCGCCTGCATTTCTGCCGCCAGATCGGCCTGTGCCGCCAGATGACGCCATTCGCCATGTACCGGGACGGCGTAACGGGGACGTACCAGTTGATACAGGCGCCGCAATTCCTCGCGCGCCGGATGGCCGGAGACATGCACGGTCGCTTCGGAATCAGTGATCAGGTGCACACCACGGCGCACCAGATTATCCTGCACGGTATTCACCGCGCGCTCATTACCGGGAATGACACGGCTGGAAAACACCACCGTATCCCCTTCCCCAAGGGCAATATTCGGATGCGTATCCGCGGCGATCCGGGCAAGTGCAGACCGAGGTTCGCCCTGACTGCCGGTGACGATCATCAGCAGATTATCATCAGGAACCGACAGAGCATCATCCTCGGACAGGAACTCCTGAACATCCCGCAGATAACCGCAATCACGCGCGGCCGTATTCAGATTGCGCAGTGAACGGCCTACCAGAGCCACGCTGCGTCCGGCTTCCTCCGCCGCCATGGCGATGCTTTCCACCCGCGCGACATTGCTGGCAAAGCAGGTCACCGCCACACGGCCGCTCAAATCGGCAATCACATCCCGCAAGCCACGGCGCACATCGGATTCGGAGCCGCTATGTCCCTCCACCATTGCATTGGTGGAATCGCAAACGATCGCCAGCACGCCTTCATCACCCAGCGCGCGCAAACCTTCCTCATCGGTTGGCGGACCGACCAGAGGATCGGGATCGAGTTTCCAGTCACCGGTATGCAGGATCGCGCCATGCGGTGTGTCGATGGCAATCGCCAGAGATTCCGGTGTGGAATGCGCCATGCGGAATGTACGCAGGGAGAACGGGCCGATGCTCAGCGCTCCGCCGAGTGGCAGAGGGAGAATTCGCACTTCATTCTGTAATTGCGCTTCGGACAGCTTGCGCCGCAGCACCATCGCGGCAAACGGGGACGCATAGACAGGGCAACGCAGTTGCGGCCACAACCATGCCACCGCACCGATATGGTCCTCATGCGCATGCGTGATCACCAGCCCGGTCAGCCGATCCCGCCGCTCCGCAATGAAAGATGGATCGGCCATCATCACATCAACTTCCGGCAGTTCAGTGCCGCCAAAGCCGATGCCGCAGTCAATCGCCAGCCAATGCTCCCCCGCCGGGCTGCGCGACCGGTAAAGATTCAGGTTCATGCCGATCTCGCCCGTCCCCCCCAGGGGCAGGAAAGCAATCTCCGTATGTGTGTCGGTCATCTTATCCTTTCAGTATCGCGGATGGATGCCCGGGCGGGGACAATGCCCCCCTTCAGTCACCATCCACCATTCTCGCTCTGTCTCGGTTTAAAAAAGGTGTGGGGTTGCGAAGAGCCAGAAGTCGCAGCCCCTCCAATGTCAGATCAGGATCAATCCGGCTGATGACCTGGGTGCCTTCCGAGAACAGCGGCGCCAGCCCGCCTGTCGCGACCACTTTCAGCGGCGCGCCAAATTCGGACTCGATGCGGGCTGTCATGCCCTCGATCATGCCAATATAGCCCCAGTATATGCCCGACTGCATGGCGGCGACCGTCCCCTTGCCGATCACCGATTGCGGCCGCCCGATACCAATACGCGGCAGACGCGCCGCTGCCTGATGCAACGCTTCAAGCGACAGATTGATCCCGGGTGCGATCACGCCGCCGCAATAGGCGCCCCTTTTGTCGACCACATCAAAAGTCGTTGCCGTGCCGAAGTCGATCACCACCAGCGGGCCGCCATAGGTCTGATGCGCTGCCAATGCATTGAGCAGACGGTCCGCACCGACTTCTTCCGGGTGATCAACCTGAATGTCGAATCCCCAGTCCAGTGAAGCCCTGGCCACCAGCGGCTCAACCTCAAACCAGTCCCGGCACAGGCGCCGCAGATGATACAGGGCGGCTGGCACAACAGTGCCGATGACGGCTGCATGTACATCAGCAGGAGTCAGCCGCGCATGGGTCAGCAGCGTCAGCAACCAGACGGCATATTCATCGCTGGTCCGCTGATGATCGGTGGCAATGCGCCAGGTCCCGCGCCAGCCTTTTTCATCATGGACCGCAAAAACGATATTTGTGTTACCGGCGTCTATTACCAGAAGCATGCGCCATCCCTTAGCAGGAAGCGATGCGAAGCACGACCTCCTGTTTCACAGTCCGGTCATCTTTATCCGGTCTGGCCATGAGCGGGAGAGAGCAGGACCTCACCGGTATGCACCTCCCGGCATTCTCCGCCGCAATCGAGCAGAAGTGCGCCATCTTCACCAATCCCGGTGAAAAAACCATCCAGCACCTCCCCCTGACAACGCACAGTAAGCCTTGTTCCGGGCGGATGTGCGGCCCGTCGCCAGGCATCCCTGATTTCAAGCGGGGCCGCATGCCGCCAGGCTGAAAGCCGTGTAACAATTTTCTGTGCCAGAGCCTGCGGCGCAGGAATCCTGTCGCTGATATCGGCAAGGCAAGCCGTCATCCGTCCAGGAACCGCAGGAGCAGAGGCAATATTCACCCCGATTCCGATCACGAGCCATTCCGGCTCTGCGGCACCCATCGCTGCATCAATCAGGATGCCACCCAGCTTGCGGTCACCGGCCATGATGTCATTCGGCCATTTCAGGAACACTGCCCGAGGATCGGCAACATACGGCACGATCGCATCGAACACAGCCAGACCGGCCACGAACGCCCAGTGCCCGACTTCCCGTGCGCTGAGAAAAACCGGCCCCTGTCCGGGCCTGATCAGCAGAGAAAGCGCAAGATTGCCTTCCGGCTCTGTCCAGGCGCGTCCCCTCGTCGCTCTCGGTGAGGTCTGGCGCAAGGCCAGCACAGCCAGACCATCCGGCTCTCCCTGCGATGCTTTCGCCACCAGATAATCTGATGTGGAAGGAAGCGAAGTGTGAACCTCCAGACGCCAGGGATAGGGAAGGGTTCTCCCCTCCCCGCCTGTCACACTCACCGCAGCAAAGCCTTGGCCGCCAGATCAGCCGCCGCAAGGATCGGAGCCGGGAACAGGAAGAACAGGGCTGTGAATACTGCGCTACCCACAGCGACAACGGAAACCGATGTGGTCCACGCTTCGAACGGGCCTTCCGACGCCTCGTCAAAATACATCACCTTGACGACACGCAGATAGTAATAAGCACCAATCACGCTGGTCAGCACACCGATCACGGCGAGCCCCCACAGCAGCGGCTGGCCCGCCTGCACAGCGGCCAGAAATACATAGAGCTTGCCAAAGAAACCCGACATCGGCGGGATGCCGGCCATGCTGAACATGAAAATCGCCAGCAGCAGGGCCAGAGCCGGATCGGTTTTTCCGGCACCTGCCAGATCGCTGACTTTCTCCAGCTGCCGTCCTCGCCGACGCATGGCGAGGATGCAGGCGAAAGTACCGGTATTCATAAACACGTAGGTCACCAGATAGATCAACAGACCGCGGATACCAGCCTGTGATCCAGCCGCCAGACCCACCAGTGCATATCCCATATGGCCGATTGAGGAATAAGCCATCAGCCGCTTGATGTTCGTCTGGCCGATAGCAGCAAGCGCCCCCCACACCATGGAAACCACGGAGATCAGTGCCACAACATGCTGCCACTGCACCAGCACACCATGGAAAGGTGTGACCAGAGTGCGCAGCATCATCGCAATCGCGGCGACTTTGGGAGCCGTACCCATGAAGGCCGTCACCGGGGTTGGTGACCCCTCATAAACATCCGGCGTCCACATGTGGAACGGAGCGGCGGAAATCTTGAACGCCAGACCCGCGATCACGAACACCACGCCGACTGTCAGCCCGGGCGACGTTCCGGCCGGATCCGACAATGCCGCACGCAGGGAGGAGAAATCCATGGTCCCCGCAAATCCGTAGATCAGTGAAATTCCGTACAGCAGCAAGCCTGATGCCAGCGAGCCAAGAACGAAATATTTCAACCCCGCTTCGGCAGAGCGCAGTTCATCCCGCGCAAACGCTGCCAGCACGTAGATGGCCAGAGACATCAGCTCCAGCCCCATATACAGGGTCATGAAGTTGGAAGCCGACACCATCACCATCATGCCAACGGTGGAGAACAGCGTCAGAACCGGGAACTCGAATCTCTCCATCCCGTGATGGCGGTTATAATCCAGCGACAGCACAACAGCGATCGATGCACCGGACAGGATCAGCAACTTCACCATGACCGCAAACGGATCGGCCACGAACTGTCCCTGAAACCCCAGCCCAAGCGCGCCGGAAACAGTCAGCAGCCCAGTGAGAAGAAACGCACCAAGTGTCAGCATCGCGCAGAGAAACGTATCCTCGCGCCGGTTCCGTGCCACACCAACCAGCAGAATGACCAGCCCGCACAGGGCCAGAACGATCTCCGGAGAAGCCAGGGTCCAGTTCATGAGTATAGGGCCATTCCGTTGGGCAAAGTTTTATTCTCGCGTCAGGGAGTGACGGACGCCAGCTGATGCATCTGGCTGATCGCCGCCTGATGCTGCTGCACCAGATCGTTCACCGTCGCATCAAAGAAATGCGTGAAGCTGGACGGATAGACCCCCATCCACAGGGTCAGCAGCACCAGCGGCACGAACACGACGATTTCCCGCGTGTTGAGATCAAACATGGAGCGTAGCTCGACAATGGTCATCCTGCCGAGGATCACACGGCGATACAGCCACAGTGAATAGACCGCTCCCAGGATCATGCCGGTGCTGCCCAGCAGGGCAATCCAGATGCTGATCTTGAAAGCACCGATCAGAACCAGAATTTCACCAACAAACCCGCCAGTTCCCGGCAAGCCGATGGTCGCCATGGTGAACACAAGGAAGACCGCCGCATAGGCCGGCATCCGCTCGACCAGACCGCCATAACGGTTGATCTCCAGCGTGTGCAACCGGTCATACACCACACCCACGCACAGAAACAACGCGGCGGACACCACACCATGAGACAGCATCTGGAACAGCGCACCGCTTAATCCCTGCTGATTCACGGTAAAAATGCCGATGGTCACGACGCCCATATGCGCAATGGATGAATAAGCAATCAGCTTTTTCATATTATCCTGCGCGAAGGCGACGATGGAGGTGTAGATCACCGCCATCACCGACAGGGCAAACATCAGCGGTGCGAAATACTCCACCGCATCAGGCAGCATGGGTACCGAGAAACGCAGGAAGCCGTAGCCCCCCATTTTCAGCAGCACACCGGCCAGAATAACGGACCCGGCGGTCGGTGCCTCCACATGGGCATCAGGCAACCAGGTGTGAACGGGCCACATCGGTACTTTCACGGCAAAAGATGCCAGAAAAGCCAGGAACAGCCAGAACTGCATATGCACCGGGAAGCGGGTGTGCAGCAGGGTTGGAATATCCGTCGTCCCGGCATAGTGCCACATGGTCAGCAGCGCCAGCAGCATCAGCACCGAACCGGCCAGCGTGTAGAGGAAGAATTTCAGCGCCGCATAAACCCGGCGCGCGTGTCCCCAAATGCCGATGATCAGATACATCGGAATCAGCACAGCTTCGAAGAAAATATAGAACAGCAGGAAATCGGTGGCCGAGAACATGCCCACCATCATGGTTTCCAGCACCAGGAAGGCGATCATGAACTCCCGCACACGGGTATGGATCGCATCCCAGCTTGCCAGAATACAAATGGGCGTCAGAAAAGTGGAAAGCAGCACGAACAGAACGCTGATTCCATCGACACCAACGCTGTAGCGCACACCGAACTCCGGCAGCCACTGCACGGATTCAACAAACTGCATACCCGGCTGGGCCGGGTCGAACCGGACCCACAGGACCAGGCTGAAGGCAAACACCACCAGCGAGGTCCACAGCGCCGTCCAGCGCGCGTTGTTTGCTACAACTTCCTCATCCCCGCGGATCGTCATCAGAATGACGACCCCGAGTAGCGGCAGGAAGGTCAGCAGAGACAGTACGGGAAAGCCCGCCTGATTCATGACATCACCTGAAGATGAGGAAAATGGAGACCAGAGCCACAAGACCGATCAGCATGGCAAAGGCATAAACCGCGATGGACCCGGTCTGGAGTTTTACAACCCTGGAGGAGCCATCGACAGTCAGGCTGGCAAGACCGTTCGGAATGCCATCAATGATGGTGGCATCACCAACCGTCCAGAGCAGCCGGGCAAAGCACTGATACGGACGCACGATCAGCGCGGCGTAGATCTCATCGAAATACCATTTATTGGCGAACAGGCGGTAAATGGCCGGGAACATCGCCGCAAGACGTGCAGGCGCGCCGGGGTTGAACATATACATCCAGTAGGCAAGCACGATGCCGAGCACACCGAGAATGGTCGGCAGGATCGAGGCAAGGAACGGAATATGGTGCATCTCATGCATCACATGATTATCCGGCCCATTGAACACGGCCCCACGCCAGAAGGCGCTCATACCTTCGCCGATGAACCAGTGTTCCAGCAGCATGCCACCCGCAATCGCGCCGATGGACAGCAGCGCGAGCGGCGCCAGCATCACCAGCGGGCTTTCATGCACATGTTCCATGGTATGATGATCAGCACGTGGTTTGCCATGAAACGTCATGATCGTCAGACGCCAGGAATAGAACGCGGTCAGGAAAGCTGCGAGCGTACCACAAACATAACCGTAAAACCCTACACCACCCTGCGCCCAGGCAGCTTCCAGAATAGCATCCTTGGAATAGAACCCAGCGAAAGGCGGAATACCGGCCAGCGCCAGATTACCGATCCACATTACCGCATAGGTGAACGGGATCATTTTCCAGATACCGCCCATTTTGCGCATGTCCTGCTCATCAGACATGGCATGGATCACGCTGCCCGCACCAAGGAACAGCAGCGCCTTGAAGAAAGCATGGGTGATCAGATGAAACACCGACACTTCATAGGCCCCAACGCCAGCCGCCACGAACATGTAGCCAAGCTGCGAACAGGTGGAATAGGCGATCACTTTCTTGATGTCATTCTGGGCGCAACCGATGGTGGCCGCGAACAGGGCCGTGGTACCGCCGATCAGCACGATAAAAGTCTTTGCATCCGGCGCAAATTCCAGCAGCGGCGACATACGTGCCATCAGGAACACACCGGCCGTCACCATCGTCGCGGCATGGATCAGCGCGGAAACCGGGGTCGGGCCTTCCATCGCATCCGGCAACCACACATGCAGACCGATCTGCGCGCTTTTGCCCATCGCACCGATGAACAACAGGAAACCGATCACCTCGAAGGTGCGCGGATCGGTCCCGAACAGGTGATAATGGTCATTCACATGCTGGGAAACAGTCCCGAAAATCGCCGAGAACTCGATGGAGCCGAAGGTCCAGAACACCAGCGCGATGCCAACAGCGAAAAACAGGTCGCCGACGCGATTGACGATGAAGGCCTTCATGGCCGCCGCATTCGCGCTGTCCTTGTAATACCAGTATCCGATCAGCAGATAGCTGGCCAGACCAACGCCTTCCCACCCAAAAAACAGCTGGAGCAGATTATCCGCTGTCACCAGCATCAACATCGCGAAGGTAAACAGGGAGAGGTAAGAGAAGAACCGGTAATTCGGCAGGCTGTCATGCGCCATATAGCCGGTGCTGTAGACATGGATCAGCGTGGCGACAAACGTCACCATCGCAACCATGACAGCGGACAGCGTGTCATAGCGAAGCGCCCAGTTGACATGCAGATCACCGGCCTGAATCCAGTCAGATACCCGCACCACATCGGGCAGGCTTCCCGGCGGCGAGGAAAGCAGCGTGTAGAGAGACAGCGAACCACAGATCGCTGCGGCAATCATCAGCGCGATTGTCACCACCTGCGCGGCACGATCCCCCATCACCCGTCCGAACAGACCGGCGATCACGGACCCCAGCAGGGGGGCAAAGACTGCGACGGCATAGATCATCGCTCAGCCCTTCATCAGATTCACGTCTTCGACCTGGATCGAACCGCGATTACGGAAATAAATGACCAGAATGGCAAGACCGATCGCTGCCTCAGCGGCAGCCACGGTCAGGATGAACATCGCAAAGACCTGCCCGGCCAGATCGCCCAGCGAAGCAGAGAAGGCTACCATGTTCAGATTGACGGCAAGCAGGATCAACTCGATCGACATCAGCATGACGATGACGTTTTTACGATTCAGAAAGATGCCGAAAATCCCCAGCACCAGCAGAACCGCGGCCACGGCCAGATAATGGCCCAGCCCCACAGTCATGAGCGAATTCATACGCGATCCTCCGCTGCGTGATGGGCATTCTGCGGCAGATGAGTGCCGGCACCGTGATCATCATGACCAATCTGGCCATGACTCGGCACGGGTTTTGATGAAGCCGGAGGAAGGGGACGCAGGAAATCCTCCGGATGGATGCCCTGCCCGACCGGCGTATTCACCAGCTTCAGCGTATCTTCGATCCGGCGATTGACCTGCTCGGCAATGTTCTGATGCCGTGAGGTCTTGCGATCCCGCAAGGTCAGCACGATGGCACCGATCATGGCGACCAGCAGGATCAGCCCTGCCATCTGAAACAGCATCACATAATGCGTATAAACGATCTGCCCCAGCGCCACAGTATTTTGTACGTGATCGGGACGTGGAGAAAAACGCAGAGCACTCGCTCCCGGTGCAACCTGCCATCCCCCCAGAACCATCGCCAGTTCCACGAGCAGCACACCGCCAATCGCCGCACCAACCGGCGCATAACGCTGCCACCCATCCCGCACTTCCGCGAAATTGATGTTCAGCATCATCACCACGAACAGGAACAGCACGGCGACAGCGCCCACATAGACGATGACCAGAATCATCGCCAGGAACTCGGCCCCCGTCAGCAGAAACAGGCCCGCCGCGTTAAAAAACGCCAAAATCAGGAACAGCACCGCATGCACAGGATTGCGAGCGCTGACAACCATTGCCCCTGATACAATCAGGATGGCAGAGAAAACATAGAATGCTATCGCGGCGATCATGATCGTCTCACCGGTACGGCGCGTCGAGTTCAAGGCGACGGGCGATTTCCGGCTCCCACCGGTCGCCGTTCGCCAGAAGACGATCCTTGTTGTACATCAGTTCCTCGCGCGTTTCGGTGGCGAATTCCAAATTCGGCCCTTCCACGATCGCGTCCACCGGGCAGGCTTCCTCGCACAGACCACAATAGATGCATTTGGTCATGTCGATGTCATAGCGCGTAGTCCGGCGTGAACCATCGGCGCGAGGCTCGGCCTCGATGGTAATCGCCTGCGCGGGACAGACAGCCTCGCACAGTTTGCAGGCGATACAGCGCTCCTCCCCGTTCGCATAACGCCGCAACGCATGCTCACCCTTGAAACGCGGGCTGATCGGGTTTTTCTCGTACGGATAGTTGATGGTCGCTTTCGGCTTGAAGAAATACTTCAGCGTCAAGGCCATGCCTGAAACGATTTCTGTCAGCAGAAAACTGCGCGCGGTGCGGTCCAGCAACGCCATGTCAGCCCCTTTCACTCAACACGCAATCATTCACATACACGGTCATCGTCAATTCACCGTCGGCAGCCAGCCTGCCAGCTCCAGCACGCAGGCGGTCAGCAGCAGCCAGACCAAAGAGAACGGCAGGAACACTTTCCAGCCCAGGCGCATCAGCTGATCGTAGCGGTAGCGGGGCACAGTACCGCGCACCCAGAAAAAGACGAACATCAGCACACAGACTTTAAGCACGAACCAGATCGGGCCCGGCAGCCAGTTCAGCGGTGCGATGTCGAAAGGCGGCAGCCACCCACCCAAAAAGAGCAGGGTGGTCATCGCACAGATCATGAACATGTTGGCGTATTCGCCGAGGAAGAACAGCGCATAGGCCATGGCGCTGTATTCCACCATGTGTCCGGCGACGATCTCGCTTTCACCTTCGACGATATCGAACGGAGAGCGGTTGGTTTCCGCCAGCCCGGAGATGAAGAAAATCACGGCCATCGGCAGCATCGGCAGCACGAACCAGACATGCTTCTGTGCCAGCACAACATCATTCAGATTAAGCGATCCGACACAAAGCAGGATCGCAACCATGACGAAGCCAATCGAAACTTCATAGCTGACCATCTGCGCCGCAGCCCGCAGCGCGCCCAGAAAAGCATATTTGGAATTCGAGGCCCAGCCCGCGATGATCACGCCGTAAACACCGAGCGAACTGATGGCAAACAGATACAGCACGCCGACATTGATGTTGGCCACGGCCCAGCCATCATTCACCGGCACAACGGCCCAGGCGATCATCGCCAGAATGAAAGTCAGCAACGGCGCGAGAATGAACAGCACCTTGTTGGCGCCATCCGGAATGATGGTCTCTTTGAGAAGCATCTTTCCGGCATCCGCGAAGGCCTGCAACATACCCCATGGACCAACCACGTTGGGGCCTTTGCGCAGGCCGATCGCGGCCAGAACCTTACGCTCGAACACGGTGGCATAGGCCACCATCAGCATCAGCGGAACCAGAATAGCCAATGCCTGCAAGACCGTGATGATCAACAGGCCGAGATTGGTATTGAACAGAAAATCGTGCATTCCGCTCACTCCGCCGCGCTCGGCAGGGATGCCGGAGCGGTCTCATAGACGCGCACGCATTCTGCCATGGTCGGGCTGGCACGGCTGACAGGATCCGTCTGCCAGTAGCTGCTGATGGCATAGGTGACGGGGGCCGGGCTGATTGTTCCATGAGCGGAAGGTCCGGCCGGATCGGTACAACCACGAACCGGCAGATCATCAATCACGGCAAAGGCCGGATTGACCTCGATCAATCGCGCCCGCACGGCCTCGATCGTATCGTAGGGCAGCGGACGGCCGATCACGGCGCTGAAAGCCCTCAGGATGCGCCAGTCATCCTTGGCATCCTTCAACGGATGCACGGCACGGTTTGCCTGTTGCACACGGCCCTCTGTGTTCACATAGGTGCCGTCTTTTTCAGTGTAGGCCGCGCCAGGCAGGATCACATCAGCCCGTGCCGCGCCTTTATCACCATGTGATCCCTGATAGATCACAAATGTATTCGCCCCGATCCGGGCTGTGTCGAACTCGTCGGCACCCAGCAGCCAGAGCAGATCGACCCCGCCATCCAGCAGACGCGGCAATCCGTTTTCTCCCCCCGGAGGCACTGCGCCAAGCATCAACCCAGCAACGCGTGACGCGGCCGTATGCAGTACATTGAAGCCGTGCCAGTCAGCATTCAGCGCCCCAACCTGTGCGGCCAGAGCCCAGCTTGCCGCCATAACAGAAGCACCATCAGGACGGGCCAGAGCCCCCTGCCCGACAATAATCATAGGCTTTTGAGCTGTACGCAGCGTTTCGACAAAGGCGAAATCCGCAGATGCCAGCGCCGACAGATCGGTCCCGAGCCAGTTCACCTGATACGTCAGATCATGCGGCACCCCGAACGAAGCAACGGGAATCTGGGCCGACAGCCAGCGCTTGCGGATGCGTGCATTCAGAACCGGAGCCTCATGGCGCGGATCAGTGCCGATCAGGAGGATGGCATCGGCCTCCTCAATCCCGGCAATGGTCGCATTGAACAGGAAAAAATCACGCCGCGACGTATCCAGCGCAGCCCCGTCCTGCCGGCATTCGATCAGGGATGAGCCTGCGCCGGCCATCAGATCCTTCAACGCCACGATGCTTTCCGCATCAGCCATGTCACCGATCAGCGCGCCGATCCGTGCTCCATCCAGCCCCTGCATGCGGCTGGCGATAGCCTGAAAAGCCTCCTGCCAGCTGGCCTGCCGCAGAGTGCCGTTCTCCCGCACCCATGGCGTATCCAGACGACGGCGACGCAGGCCATCGACCGCAAAGCGGGATTTGTCGGCCAGCCATTCCTCATTCACGTCTTCATTGATGCGCGGCAGCACCCGCATCACTTCCGGACCACGGGCACACAAGACAATATTCGACCCGACCGCATCCATGACATCTATGCTGTCAGTCCGGTTCAGTTCCCACGGACGCGCGGTAAAGGCATAGGGTTTCGAGGTCAGTGCACCGACCGGGCAGATATCGATCAGATTACCGGACAATTCGCTGGTCAGGGCCTTTTCAACATAGGTGCCGATTTCGACATTCTCGCCACGTGAAGTGGCGCCCAGTTCCGGCACGCCAGCGATTTCCTGCGCAAAACGGACACAGCGCGTACACTGGATGCAACGCGTCATCACTGTTTTCACCAGCGGGCCAAGGTACTTATCCTTCACCGCTCGCTTGTTTTCCTCAAAACGGGAATGATCCCGTCCGTAGGCCACGGATTGATCCTGAAGATCACACTCACCGCCCTGATCGCAGATCGGGCAGTCCAGCGGATGATTGATAAGCAGAAACTCCATCACACCGCGACGGCCACGACGGACCATCTCGCTGTCAGTTTTGACCACCATACCATCAGCAACCGGCATCGCACAGGACGCCACCGGCTTCGGCGGTCCTTTTTCGATTTCAACCAGACACATCCGGCAGTTACCGGCCACAGATAGCCGATCATGATAACAGAAGCGCGGGATTTCCTTGCCGGCCATCTCACAAGCCTGCAACACATTGAACCCGGCTGGAACCTCCAGCTCGGTGCCGTCAATGGTGACTTTCACCATGGCTGATTACTCCGCCGCCGCGGGAAGGTTGGGAACCGGTGCACGGCCGGGGACGCGTTGCTTATAAGCACGGATGCGATCCTCGATCACCGGACGGAAATGACGGATCAGACCCTGAACCGGCCATGCCGCCGCATCGCCCAGAGCACAGATCGTATGACCCTCCACCTGTCGCGTCACCTGCTCCAGCATGTCGATCTCCTCGAGATCAGCGCGGCCTTCAACCATGCGGTTCATGATCCGCATCATCCAGCCCGTGCCTTCCCGACAGGGGGTACACTGACCACAGCTTTCATGCTTGTAGAAATGGCTGAGCCGGGCGATCGCCTTGATCACATCGGTGGATTTATCCATCACGATAACAGCAGCAGTACCCAGCCCGCTGCGCTGCTCCCGCAGGCTGTCGAAATCCATCAGTACATCATCGCAGATACTCTTCGGCAGAAGCGGCACCGATGACCCACCAGGAATAACCGCCAGCAGATTATCCCACCCGCCACGCACACCGCCCGCATAACGCTCCAGCAACTCACGCAGGGGAATACCGAGTTCTTCCTCGACATTGCAGGGCTTGTTCACATGGCCGGAGATGGAAAACAGCTTGGTGCCGCTATTCTTCGGCCGCCCCAAAGAGGCGAACCAGGTTCCGCCGCGCCGAAGAATCGTCGGACAAACCGCGATGCTTTCAACATTATTCACGGTGGTTGGACAACCATACAGACCCACGCCTGCCGGAAAAGGCGGCTTCAGGCGCGGCATGCCCTTTTTGCCTTCGATGCTTTCGATCAGCGCGGTTTCCTCACCGCAGATATAAGCACCCGCCCCGCGATGGACATACAGATCGAAATCCCAGCCGCTGCCGCAGGCGTTTTTACCGATCAGACCAGCCTCATAAGCCTGATCAATAGCGGCCTGCAAGTGACGGGATTCATTGTAAAATTCACCGCGCACATAAATATACGCCGTATGGGCCCCCATCGCGAAAGCGGCGATCAGACAGCCTTCAACCAGTTTGTGAGGATCATGCCGCAGGATGTCGCGATCCTTACAGGTTCCCGGCTCACTCTCATCGGCATTGACGACGAGGTAATGTGGGCGGCCATCGGATTCCTTCGGCATGAAGCTCCACTTCATGCCGGTGGGAAATCCCGCGCCACCACGACCACGCAAGCCGCTGGTCTTGATGTCCTCAATAATGGCGTCCCGGCCCCGTGCCAGAATGGCTGCTGTGCCATCCCAGTCCCCGCGCGCCAGAGCGCCCTTCAGCCCCCAATCATGCTCGCCGTACAAATTCGTGAAGATGCGGTCGCGATCGTTCAGCATCGCCTGCCCTCAGCCGATAGAAGCCGGCGGTGTGGAACCGGCTCCATTTTACATACGACATGCAATCCAGTTTCCGGCTGGACAGAATGTCGGTCCTCACTCGCCGCGAAGCGGCAGATCAGTGTTCCATTCCGTGCGGTCACTCCCCTGCTGCGGGCGGTATATAGTTGCCCTGGGTCTGGGCTGAAGGCACATCACGCAATGTTGTCGGGCCACCCTCCGGCGCGGAGTTCTGACGACCGGACATGGAACCAGGCGTTGGACGCTCCCCGCGGCGCAGGGCGTCCAGCAGGGCAAGGGTCCGGGGACCATCCATATCCTCGTAATAATCGTCATCCACCTGCAGAATCGGTGCATTGACGCAGGCGCCAAGACACTCGACCTCCGTCATGGTGAACAGGCCATCCGCACTGGTTTCGCCCCAGCCCTGGATACCTGTCGCCGAGCGGCAGGCCGCAACAACCTCATCAGAACCACGCAGCCAGCACGGTGTGGTCGTGCAGAGCTGGAGATGATGACGCCCCACCGGCCGGGTATTGTACATGAAGTAGAAAGTCGCCACTTCATAGACCCTGATCGGTGCCATCCCAAGACGGCGTGCGATTTCATCCATCGCCGCACGTGGAATCCAGGCACTGCCGGTCTCACGTCCCATCTGGCGTTGGGCCAGATCCAGCAGGGGCATCACCGCGCTGGCCCTGCGAGCTGGCGGATACTTCGCCAGAATGCTCTCTATCTGCTGCTCGCTCTGCGCATCGAACGAGAATTCCACAGGCTGCCAGGGCTCCCGCCCGACATCACTGCCTCCGTTGACGTCCGCCATCAGCGGTCTACCTCACCGAACACAAGATCAAGCGAACCGATGATCACCACCGCATCCGCCAGCATATGACGATGGGCCATGACATCGATCGCCTGCAAATGAGCAAAACCGGTCGGGCGGATTTTACAGCGATACGGACGATTGCTGCCATCCGCGACCAGATATACGCCGAACTCCCCTTTCGGGCTTTCCACCGCCGTATAGGTAGCACCCTCCGGAACGTGATAGCCTTCCGTGTAGAGTTTGAAGTGATGGATCAGCGCCTCCATCGACCGCTTCATCTCGGCGCGAGGAGGCGGCGTGATCTTGTGATCCTGCACCTTGATCGGACCGGGACGGATTTTTTCGAGACACTGCTTCACGATGCGCACGCTTTGTCGCATCTCCTCGACCCGCACCAGATAGCGGTCATAGCAGTCGCCATTACGCCCAACCGGAACCTCGAAATCCACCTCGGCATATTTATCGTAGGGCTGGGATTTGCGCAGATCCCATGGAATGCCGCTGGCACGGATACAGGGACCGCTGAAACCCCAGGCCAGAGCCTGTTCCGGAGTCATACGGCCTATATCAACCACGCGCTGCTTCCAGATGCGGTTATCGCTCAACAGACCGGCCATATCATCAATGAAGGCCGGGAATTTCTCGGTCCAGTCGGCAATGCGGTCGGTCAGACCCGCCGGCAGATCCTTTGCCACCCCACCGGGACGGAAATAATTGGCATGGAATCGGGCGCCGGATACGGCCTCATGGAATTCCAGCAGCTTTTCACGCTCTTCGTGTCCCCACAGCACCGGCGTCATCGCACCGCCATCGAGTGCATAGGTGGTGAGATTGAGCAAATGGTTCAGGATGCGCGTGATTTCCGCGAACATCGTGCGGATCCACTGTGCCCGCTCCGGCGCGGTGATTCCCAACAGCTTCTCTGTCGCCAGAGCGAAGGCATGCTCCTCGCACATTGGCGAGACGTAATCCAGCCGGTCGAAATAAGGCAGAGCCTGAAGATACGATTTATATTCGATCAGCTTCTCGGTGCCGCGATGCAGCAGACCGATATGCGGATCGGCACGCTCCACCACCTCACCATCCAGTTCCAGCACCAAACGCAGCACACCATGGGCGGCGGGATGCTGGGGACCGAAATTGATGGCGTGGCTATCAATTTCAACGACACGGCCCTGTTTCTGGACGGTCTCGCTCATCGCTTTGCCTCCTCCGTCACGACCGGTTGCGGCTGGGTGCTGGCGATGGATGCTTTCTCATCACCGGGCAGGGTCGTCATTCCTTCCCACGGAGACAGGAAGTCGAAATTGCGGAAATCCTGAGTCAGCTTCACCGGCTCATACACGACCTGCCGCCGTTCTTCATCCCAGCGAAGTTCGACATAACCGGTCAGCGGGAAATCTTTCCGCAGCGGGTGCCCCTCAAATCCGTAATCCGTCAGGATACGCCGGTGGTCGGGCTGGCCGGAGAACAGGACGCCGAACAGATCCCAGGTCTCACGCTCGAACCAGGTCGCCACGGGCCAGATTGTGTGGACCGAAGGCACCGGCACGCCATCATCCGTTCCAACGATCATGCGGATACGATGATTCAGAGACACTGAGAGCAGATTATAGACAACATCAAAGCGTGGAGACCGTGAAGGCCAGTCTACCCCACATATATCCATCAGTTGCTGGCACAGAAACTGCGGATTGTCCCGCAAGGTCAGCGCCACTGCCTCAAGTTGATCGCGTGTGACCTCGACGACCAACTCATCTTTTTCCAGCCGCGCGCATGTCACACCGTGAATGGCGGACAAGGCCTCCAGTAAATGTGATTGATCAGCCACGGAGAATGGTTCCCGTCCGGCGAATTTTCTTCTGAAGCTGCATGATGCCATACACCAGCGCCTCTGCGGTCGGCGGACAGCCCGGTACATAGACATCGACAGGCACGATCCGGTCGCAACCCCGTACCACTGAGTAGGAATAGTGGTAATAGCCGCCACCATTGGCGCAGGACCCCATGCTGATCACCCAGCGCGGCTCCGGCATCTGATCATAGACTCGACGCAGGGCGGGGGCCATTTTATTCGTCAGGGTTCCTGCCACAATCATCACGTCACTCTGACGGGGCGAAGCACGAGGAATAACGCCGAAGCGATCCAGATCATAACGCGGCATGTAGGCATGGATCATTTCCACCGCACAGCAAGCCAGACCGAAGGTCATCGGCCAGAGGCTGCCTGTGCGGGCCCAATTCACCAGCTTGTCGAGATTGGCGACCACAAAGCCCTTATCTGCCATCTCTCCCGTGATACCACGCAGCACGGCCTCCTGCCCCGGCCCAGGCGGCAAAGCCTCCCTGTTCCAGAGCATCGCCTCATCTGCTGTCGGGGCGTTAGCAGAAGGATACTGGCTCTGCATGGTGCTTTACTCCCACTCCAGCGCGCCTTTGCGCCATTCATAGATGAAGCCGACAGTCAGAACGCCCAGAAAGCCCATCATCGAGAAAAAGCCGAACATACCGATCCGGGAAAGGCTGACTGCCCATGGGAACAGAAATGCCACTTCCAGATCGAAAATGATGAACAGAATAGCCACCAGATAATACCGCACATCGAAGCGACTGCGTGCATCATCAAAGGCATCAAACCCGCACTCATAAGGCGCGAGCTTTTCAGCATAGGGTTTCTGCCGCGCCGCCAGATAGGAACCGCCAACCATGGCGCAGGCAATGACCGTAGCAATCCCTATAAAAACCAGAATTGGAAAATATTCTGTCAGCACAGGCTGCATAGGACATCATCCCTTCCGAAGGCCGTGGAGGCGTGGCCATCGAGATTTCTCAGTGTTGGAGGCAATATGGAAACACCGCTGCCTCGATAGAAAAGGTTTATCGCACCCGGCCACACATCGCAACGGAGCAAACCTAACTAACACCATCCCCGTCCAGATAAGAGAGGGAGCAAAAGATTATAAGTTATTTTTTAATTTTGCTGAACGCTCGCCATCGAAGGAAAATGGCGCGAGTGACGGGGCTCGAACCCGCGACCTCCGGCGTGACAGGCCGGCGCTCTAACCAACTGAGCTACACCCGCGCAACAGCGAGGCGCGCTTCCTACGCTTTGATCGCCCCATCGTCAAGCGCATGGACACAGAAAATATGCGCTGCGCGATGATGCCCTCCTTTTCACCCATGAATAGAGTTATAATGGAGCCTTCCCCAGAATTCATGGCTTGGGTTTGATCGACCGCAGGGCGCGCTGACAGATTCGGGCCGTAGCGCGACCCGGATTTTCAGCGCTCCATTGTGCACACAGGGACCGGACCCAGTCAGGCTGGTCCTTGCTGGCATCATTGAGCCAATTTCCAACAGTGTCCTGCACATAAGGCGCCGAATCGGCATGTAATGGCTGGAGAAAAGGCAATGCTTTTCCGGGGGATTGCCGTAGAGCGCGGGCAGGCTCAATCTCTGCAACACGCGGCACGGATCATTCACTAAAGCCCGCAAAGATGGCATGGCCATCCTGGCAGGCATCAGACGTATCAAGAAAAAATGAAGAAAACTGGCGCGAGTGACGGGGCTCGAACCCGCGACCTCCGGCGTGACAGGCCGGCGCTCTAACCAACTGAGCTACACCCGCGCAACAGCGAGGCCGGTTCCTACAGGCTGTCGGTGCTGCCGTCAAACCCTTCCAGATCAAAGTTCTGGGGATAACTCCAGATAATCCGGATGCAGACAGCGCCGTAAACCTATGGTGGGCGGTGACGGGATCGAACCGCCGACCCTCTCGGTGTAAACGAGACGCTCTACCTCTGAGCTAACCGCCCTGACCTCGGTGAGCGCCCTATAAACCGATGCACGCGCATGGTCTACTGTTTCGACAGCAGGAAACGGACAAACGGCCAGGTAAAATCCTTATTCCGCTGAAGAGTCCTGCTCGTTCAGTGCATCTTTCAGCGTTTTTCCAGCCTTGAAACGTACTGACAAGGCGGGAGGAATCGCTATTTCTTCCCCGGTGCGCGGATTCCGCCCGACAGACGCCTTGCGGGAGGCTACGGAAAACGAGCCAAACCCAACCAGCCGCACCTCCTCATGACGTTTCAAAGCAGACTCGATGCTGCCCAGAACCGCATCAACTGCCTGTGCCGCCCGACTACGGGGAAGCTCAAGCTCATCGGCAACTGCCGTGATCAATTCCATCTTGTTCAACGCCCGTCCCCTGCCCCGCGTGACGATAAAAGCCGGTCGGCAGTTAAAGGATCAGCTTTTATGCCGTCAACGTAACAGAGACTCGCCAAAGCGCAAAAAGTGAAAATTCATCCCCCTTCCTGGCCCGCAGACATAAAAAAGGGGAGCGGTTTTCCACTCCCCTTTTCCGAAACGCACAGGCGATCAATCAATGCGGCAGAGAGGTTTCACTGACCTGACCGGATTTTTTGGTCACGGATTCCTCCATGCTCTCATCCCAGGTGATCGCCTCCGGCTTTCTGACCAGAGCCTGACCGATCACCTCATCGACATGGGAAACCGGAACGATCCGAAGGTTTTTCTTCACATTATCCGGGATTTCAGCCAAATCCTTCTCATTGTCCTTCGGGATAAAGACAGTGGACAACCCGGCCCGCAGCGCCGCCAGAAGCTTCTCCTTCAACCCGCCAATCGGCAAAACACGGCCACGCAAGGTGATCTCGCCGGTCATGGCGATGTCACGACGCACCGGGATGCCAGTCAGCACGCTGACGAGGCTGGTCGCCATTGCAATCCCCGCCGAGGGGCCATCCTTGGGCGTCGCCCCTTCAGGCACATGGACGTGGATATCACGCTTCTCGAACACAGTCGGCTTGATGCCGAAGCTGGCGGAACGGCTGCGGACATAGCTGAGCGCTGCGGATACGCTCTCCTGCATCACATCACCCAGCTTGCCGGTATGCTTGATAGCGCCTTTACCGGGCAGCAGAACACTCTCAATGGTGAGAATCTCACCACCGACCTCGGTCCAGGCCAGACCGGCGACCACACCGACCATGTCCTCGGCTTCAATCTCGCCATAGCGGAATTTCTGCACACCCGCGTATTTTTCGAGATTCTTCCGGGTAATCGCCACCTTCTTGGCTTTTTTGGTGACGATTTCCTTCACGGCCTTACGCGCAAGACCGGCAATCTCACGTTCCAGATTACGGACCCCGGCTTCCCGCGTGTAGTAGCGGATCAGGTCGCGGATCGCATCCTCAGTGACCGACCATTCCTCCGGCTTCAGGCTATGAGCCTCGGTCTGCTTCTGAAGCAGATGGCGCTTGGCGATCTCTACTTTCTCATCCTCGGTATAACCGGGGATGCGGATGATCTCCATGCGGTCCAGCAAAGGCTGCGGCATACGCAGGCTGTTGGCCGTTGTGACGAACATCACGTCAGACAGGTCGTAATCAACCTCCAGGTAATGATCGGCAAAGGTTCCATTCTGCTCCGGGTCCAGCACTTCCAGCAGCGCGGAGGACGGGTCACCACGCCAGTCGGATCCCAGCTTGTCGATCTCATCCAGCAGGAAGAGCGGGTTCGAGGTCTTGGCCTTTTTCATGCCCTGAATGACCTTACCGGGCATGGAACCGATATAGGTCCGCCGATGACCGCGCACCTCGGCCTCGTCTCTCACGCCACCCAGTGACATGCGGACAAAATTACGCCCCGTCGCCTTGGCAATCGACTTGCCGAGAGAGGTTTTTCCGACACCGGGCGGCCCCACCAGACAGAGGATCGGACCACGCAGCTTGTCGGAACGTGACTGCACCGCGAGATACTCAAGGATACGCTCCTTGACCTTTTCCAGCCCGTAATGGTCGGCATCGAGTACCTTTTCGGCTTCCTCGACATCGTTACGGACCTTGCTGCGCTTCTTCCACGGAATGCCCAGCATCCAGTCCAGATAGTTGCGGACCACGGTCGCTTCGGCGCTCATCGGGCTCATGCTGCGGAGCTTTTTCAGCTCGCTCAGACATTTCTCGGTGGCTTCCTTGGTCAGGCGGGTCTTTTTGATGCGCTCTTCCAGTTCGGCGATTTCGTCCTTGCCGTCCTCGCCCTCACCGAGTTCCTTCTGAATGGCCTTCATCTGCTCATTCAGGTAATATTCGCGCTGGGTCTTTTCCATCTGGCGCTTCACGCGATTGCGGATGCGCTTTTCCACCTGAAGAACGCCGATCTCGCTTTCCATATGCGCGAAGACACGTTCCAGCCGCTCGGAAATGGGAACAATCTCCAGCAATTCCTGCTTCTCGGCGATTTTCAGGCTCAGATGACTGGCCACCGTATCAGCCAGCTTGCTGGGTTCCTCAATCTGGTTGACCGAGACCAGAACCTCCGGCGCAATTTTCTTGTTGAGCTTGATATATTGCTCAAACTGCCCGACCACCGTGCGGCCAAGCGCCTCAAGCTCCTTATCAGCCTCACCGGTATCAGCCAGAAGCTCGGTTTTGGCTTCGAAATAGGCCTCCGTCTCGCCAAAACCGGTGATGCGGGCGCGCCGGCTGCCCTCCACCAAGACTTTGACTGTGCCGTCAGGCAGCTTCAACAACTGCAAAATGGTGGAAACAGTGCCGATCCGGTAAATATCATCAATACCCGGATCATCCTGCGAAGCGTTCTTCTGGGCGACCAGCAGAATCTGCTTGTCGTCCTTCATGACGGCTTCCAACGCGCGAACAGATTTTTCCCGCCCGACGAAAAGCGGCACGATCATATGGGGGAAAACGACAATATCACGCAGAGGAAGGACGGGCAGCATCTCGCCCTCCGTGCCGGAACCTTGCGTTTCGTTCTGTGTGGCGTCCGTCATAGGGGACTTCCTTTCAACGACAGCCTGCCGCCCCTATGCCCGCTTCTAGGCACATAGTAGCGACGGCACCTTCCGGAAAAACCATGACAATCAGGCTTTTCCGGCGGTTCATGGGGCTTCCCCCGAAATGGGCAGAAGCAGACTTAAGCCAGCATTGTTTGCTTCGGAAAGAGGCGTTGGCAGCGTCATCAGGGGCTCATTCCTGATCCCGAAGCATAGATGAAAACGGCGCACTCAGGCGCTTTCCTCCGCGCGCTCTTCTGGCCCATATGTCATCAGCGGTGCGGCGCGACCCTCGGCCACTTCACCGTTGATGACCACTTCCTCGACATTTTCCATCCCTGGCAGATCATACATAGTGCCGAGCAGAATACCTTCCAGGATGGACCGCAGGCCGCGCGCACCGGTTTTACGGGCAATGGCGCGGTTGGCCACGGATTTCAGGGCATCATCGGTGAAGGAAAGGGTGACCCCCTCCATCTCGAACAGACGACCATATTGCTTCACCAGAGCATTTTTCGGCTTGGTGAGGATTTCAATCAGCGCGGCCTCATCCAGGTCTTCCAGCGTCGCCACCACCGGGAGACGACCGATGAATTCCGGAATCAGACCGAAACGCAGCAGATCCTCCGGTTCGACCTCCCGCAGAATTTCACCCGTGCGGCGTTCATCCGGGTCACGGACCTCGGCGCCATAGCCAATACCGCCACCCTTGCCACGGCTACCGATGATCTTTTCCAGCCCGGCAAAGGCACCACCACAGATGAACAGGATATTCGTGGTATCAACCTGAAGGAATTCCTGCTGAGGATGCTTGCGACCACCCTGTGGCGGAACCGAGGCGACGGTGCCTTCCATGATCTTCAGCAGGGCCTGCTGAACCCCTTCCCCGCTGACATCCCGGGTAATGGAAGGGTTGTCGGATTTGCGACTGATCTTGTCGACTTCGTCGATATAGACGATGCCGCGCTGCGCACGTTCGACGTTATAATCGGCTGCCTGCAAAAGCTTCAGGATGATGTTCTCGACATCCTCCCCGACATAGCCAGCCTCGGTCAGTGTCGTGGCATCAGCCATTGTGAACGGCACGTCCAGAATACGGGCCAGAGTCTGGGCCAGAAGTGTCTTCCCGGACCCGGTCGGACCGATCAGCATGATGTTGGACTTGCCAATTTCGATATCATTGTTCTTCTGGCCATGTGCCAACCGCTTGTAATGGTTGTGCACGGCGACAGAGAGAACCTTCTTGGCGTGGGCCTGACCAATGACGTAGTCGTCGAGAACCTTGCAGATTTCCTTCGGGGTCGGAACGCCGTCACGGGACTTGACCAGATGGGTCTTATGTTCCTCGCGGATGATATCCATGCAGAGTTCAACGCATTCATCGCAGATGAACACGGTCGGACCGGCAATCAACTTTCTCACTTCATGCTGCGATTTGCCGCAGAAGGAACAATAGAGGGTATTTTTCGAATCGCCGGACTTAGTCATGAGCACTCCTGTCCCAACACGGGACTTAACCCTGTTAGCCTAGCCGCGCATTTCAGCGGGAACAAGCACTGCAGGGAACATTCTAACGGGTCTGACCATCTATATGGTACGCCCGCAATCTTTAGCGACATTAAAAAATTTTACTCTTTTACACAGCGCATAGTCTTATTTCAGGGAGTGCCATGCTTTCCTGTCGCTAAATAGAGACCGAATGGCGAAGTGCAAGACCACGCCATCACAGTTCTTTTACAAAGTTTGACAGACCCAGCTTTTACTCAGCTTTTGCTGCTTTCAGGATTGGAGGGAACCGGACGACGTTCCACCACCTGATCGACCAGCCCGAAATCACGCGCTTCCTCGGCGGACATATAGGTATCACGCTCCAGCTTGCGTTCGATCGCCTCGATCGACTGGCCTGTATGGCGGTTATAGATCTCGTTCAGGCGTTTGCGCAGCGTCAGGATCTCACGGGCCTGAATTTCAATGTCCGTTGCCTGGCCCTGAGCGCCACCAGAGGGCTGATGCACCATCACGCGTGCATTGGGCAGGGCGAAACGTTTGTCCTTTTCACCCGCGCAGAGCAGCAGCGATCCCATCGACGCCGCCTGACCGATGCACACGGTGCTGACCGGGCTGCGGATGTACTGCATGGTGTCGTAGATCGCCAGACCAGCACTCACAACACCACCTGGACTGTTGATATAAAAGGAAATTTCTTTTTGAGGATTCTCGCTCTCCAGAAACAGGAGCTGGGCGCAGATCAGGGCACTGACCTGATCATACACTGCCCCGGTCAGGAAGATGATGCGTTCCTTCAGCAGACGGGAATAGATATCGAAAGACCGCTCTCCCCGCGCGGTCTGCTCGACCACCATCGGCACCAGAGTGTTGCTGTAGACCTCGACGGGATCGCGATCCCTCATGTTCCGTATCCTTGCATAGACAGAGCCTGCATCCACCGATGACGTATTCCGGTTCAGACACCTGACTCCATGACTGAGCGACACCGCTGCTTTGGCCAAGTTGAACCGATTCTGATGCCGCCGCCAAGACAGGGGCACATCATTCAGATCAAAATAAAGTTTTTTCCTTTAAAATCATATTGATAAGGCGCTTTTCAATCGCAATCACCAGATATGGCAATGGTCTTTTCTGAGGAACGGTACCTTGTTATCCAAGAAAAATGGCGTGGCCGGATTCCACCGGTCACGCCATTTTAATTCTCATTCCCATCGGGTAGAGGAAGAGCTACCGGATCGTGCTCAGGCGATCGCGACGTCCTCATCGTCATTCAGTTCTTCGATGCTGACGATCTTGTCCTCGACCTTGGCCGTTTCCAGCACGAAATCGACGACTTTTTCTTCGAAGATCGGGCCGCGCAGGCTATCGATTGCCTGTGGGTTCTGGCGGAAGAAGTCCAGAACTGCCTGTTCCTGACCGGGATAACGGCTGGCTTCGGCACGCATGGCGCGAATCAGCTCGTCATTACCGACCTGAACACCGTTCACACGACCAATCTCGGCCAGCAGCAGGCCCAGACGCACGCGGCGTTCCGCAATCTTGCGGTAATCGGCGCGCAGCGTGTCCTCATCCTTGCCCTTGTCGTCCTCATCCAGACGATCGGCCTTGCGGTCGGCATCAACACGCTGCCAGATCTGGTTGAATTCGTTCTCCACCAGAGTCGGCGGCACTTCGAAAGCGGCCTGATCGGCCAGAGCATCCAGCAGGGCGCGCTTCACGCGCAGACGGCTGACCTGATCATATTCATTCTGGATCTGCTGGGTGACAATCTCACGCAGCTTTTCCAGGCTATCCAGACCGAGCTTTGTGGCAAAGGCATCGTCGATCACCGGAGCAACGGCCTTTTTCAGAGCCTTGGCGGTAATTTCAAACTGGGCCGGCTTACCAGCCAGGTCCGGCACGCCATATTCTTCCGGGAAGGTCACGTCGATCACGCGGGTTTCACCCACGGACAGGCCTTCCATCTGCTCGGAAAAACCGGGGATGAAGCCGGTTCCTGCGATCTCGACATCCATATCGGTGCCGGTGCCGCCCTGGAACGCCACACCATCGGTCTTGCCGACGAAATCCACGGTCAGAAAGTCGCCTTTCTGGGCCGGACGCACTTCCTCGACCGGCTCCAGATTACGCTGGCGCTGAGCGATCTCCTCCAGAGCCTTGTCGACCGCTTCAGCGCTGGGTTCGGCCTTGAGGCGGGTCAGGGACACGGAACCCAGATCAGGCAATGTGATGTCAGGCAGCAGTTCCAACTCGACCTTGAATTCGATATCCTGGTCGAAATCGACGCGCACCAGCTCCACCTTCGGCTGAAGGGCGGGGCGCAGGCCGCGCTCGCTGACCACGTTCTGGGTCGCTTCGTTGACGGTTTCTTCCAGCACTTCCGTCTCGACAGAACGGCCATAGCGCTGACGCACCAGCGTCATCGGCACCTTGCCAGGGCGGAAGCCAGGCAGCTTCAGCGTCTTGGCCAGTTCGGCCAGACGGCGCGTCCGGCGCTCCTCGATATCAGTGGCCGGCACCTGAACGGTGAATCCGCGCTTCAAGCCCTCGGAAAGGGTTTCGGTAACCTGCATCGACCGGGAGTCCTACCCTAAAAATTGACGCCAGCCCGGTATGCACCGTTACGTAGCGGTGATCGGCTGGTGCGGGCGGAGGGACTTGAACCCCCACGACTTGCGTCACCAGAACCTAAATCTGGCGTGTCTGCCAATTTCACCACGCCCGCGCCGTACCCGTGCACCGGGTGGCCCGTACACAAAGCAGCATGCGGGCCAAGAAGCGGGGGCTTTAGCGCAGGCCGTGCCAACCCGCAATGCCATGAGTTGCCGAAAGCGCGCTGAAAGGGTTTTTACCCCTTGATTTTCACCAAAAACGACGCACGGGATGCTCTATCCCGTTTCTTGCATCGGTTTCAGCGGCGGCCAGACACGGAATCAGATCCTCTGCGCACATACCCGGCCCAGCCAGACTGGCAGCCCGGCCATGCAGAAAAACAGCGGCACAGGCAGCTTCCCATCGCTCCATACCCTGCGCCAGCAAAGCAGCCACGATACCGGATAACGCATCCCCGGCGCCTGCCGTACCCAGCCAGGGCGGAGCAGACGCATTAATGGCAGTCCTCCCATCCGGCGCAGCAATGACGGTATCCGAGCCTTTCAGGATGATCACCGCATCGGTCTGCACGGCCGCCTCGCGCGCTGCCTTCAGTTTATCGCCACCGACAGCACCGAAGACACGGGTGAACTCGCCTTCATGTGGGGTCAGCACAGCCGTGCCACCCAGACGCAGCGGGTCAGCGGCGGCCCAGGAAAACACTCCCGCATCCGCCACCACCTGACGGCCTGCATCCACCAGTTGGCGCAAGGCTACCCCGGCAGAATCCGGCTCCAGCCCCGGCCCGCAGACCCAGACATGACGGCGGCGATCCTGAAGCAGAACGGCAATTTCCTCATCCGTCACGATCAGGCCCGGCTCACCGAAGCGGTAGCCCCATGCAGCTTCACGCCCCGTCGCGATGGAAACCAGGCCGGCACCGGTCCTGCGTGCCGCCGCCGCCGCAAGACGAGCCGCCCCCGGCATTGTCGCCCCACCAAGGACGGTGACATGTCCACGTGAATATTTGTGCGATTCCGCGGTCAGAACTGGCAGGTGCCATAATGCGGGACCATTCAGCCAGGCATCGGCAGAAATGCCGTTCAACGCAGCCTGCGGCATACCGATATCGGCCAGAATGACCTCTCCGCACAGCGACTTCCCCGGCATCAGATAATGCCCTGGTTTGCAACGGACGAAGGTTATGGTCGCCTGAGCCTGAGTGACTTTGCCCATCTTCTGTCCGGTTGCCCCATCCAGACCACTGGGCACATCAACGGCAATCACCCGCCCCTCTGCCTTCGCTGCTGCAGCGGCCAGACTCTCCGACACGAACGAATCGAGCGGTTTCGACAATCCGGCCCCGAACACGGCATCAATGACGAGATCACATTTCGGAATCACTTCCGGGCCCATCGTTATGACCGGACCATCCCATCGTGAAGCTGCCAGAGCCGCCTCACTGCCGGGCCGCGGAGGCAAAAGAGCCGCGACCGTGACCGGCCAACCAGCCTGTTGAAGCTTCCGGGCGGCAACATATCCATCGCCACCATTATTGCCCGGCCCGGCCATTACCAGCACGCGGCAGGGAGAGGCCAATCTTCGCACCAGCCGTGCCACCGCCGCACCGGCATGCTCCATCAATCCGGAACCCGGCACATCCATCCGCGTCGCACCCAGAGCCGCCGCCTGCCGATCAGCCAATGCCATCGAATGAGGCGTGAGCAGCGCATGGACCGGCAGAGGGGAGAAACCGTTGACACCATTCACATCGCGATTTCCTGAACAAAATTACCTTTACGGACACTGACAGAGCGGCATTCTGCTGCCATCATCCTGTCAAAAAAACCGGCTATTCCTTATTTTCTGAAGAAATCATCGCCGGGAAGAGTGCAATCGGCTAGGTCTCGCCTCCACTGTTTTCAGTCCACTGCGCCAGCGCATATCAAACGGGGTTGCTACATGCTGAGTTCTGTTCTGCTGGCCGTCCATCTGCTGGGAACCGTGCTTTGGGTGGGCGGCATGATTTTCGCCCTGTTCGTGCTGCGGCCTCACCTCATCCTCATTCAGCCTGCCGAACGCACCACCTTTCATATGGCCGTACTGGGACGTTTTTTTGCCCTTCTGCGATTGGCCATCCCGGCAATTCTGCTCAGCGGTTTTATCATGAGCTTCAGCCTGTATGGCTCTTTCGCCCATGCCCCGTGGCAGGTGCATGCCATGACACTGACCGGCCTGATCATGGCCTGTGTCTACGGTGCCATCCTGAGTGGGCCATGGCGCAGTCTTCAGAACGGCGCGATCCCTCCTGCCAGCGCTTTTGACCGGATCAGGCGACTGGTGCATGTGAATTTCGGGCTGGGTTTCATCACGATCATCATTGCATGCACAATCCGGACCTATATCGGTTGAAAGGGATCATGGCGGGATAGACATATTTCCGTTACAATTTCCTGTTCCCTTCCACCCTGTCTCTCATTGGCCATTCTCTGGAAACGCGTGCCGAGTATTACGCCCTCGCCATCAGCCGAACGGTACTACCCTATGCTTCGGCGTCAGGCATTCCTGTTCCTAGTCATTCAGCCGGAAGCACGAGATCACGTATGGCGGTAAGAACATGGGCTCCGGGCCCGTTTCTGGCGGCTGTTCTGGGGGCCTGCTCGCTCGGGCCCAGCTGGAAATCACCAGATGTCGATATTCCCGCCGCTTTTCGTGCCACCCCTGCCAGCGCACAGGCAGCATGGCCGTCTACTGAGTGGTGGCGTGACTTCAACCAGCCGGAACTGACGGAGCTGATGGAAGAAGCCAAGGCGCGCAATTTTGACATCGCTGCTGCCATTGCCCGTGTCCGTCAAGCTGATGCACAGGCCCGCGTCTCCGGTGCGCCGCTGCTGCCCGCCTCATCCCTGTCCGGAGGCCATTCATGGAATCAGACGGCACGGACCAAAAACGGGGCATCCGGTGTCTCTGTCGGGGCGGGCAACACCATCCTGACACCTGGCAATCATACCAATGAAGTCCGGCAGTATAATATTTCTGATACGATCAGTTATGAACTGGATTTCTGGGGCAAAAATCGCGCGACCTTCGAGGCCGCGAAAGAAAGCGCCCAATACAGCCGTTTCGATCAGGCCACCGTCGCGCTGACGACGACAGCCGCTGTCGCCACCACCTATTTCAATATTCTGGGCTTTCAGGCGCGTGTCGCCATTGCCGAGGACAATCTGCGGCAGAGCGAGGAAACACTGAAGGTCATCCGGGCCCGTTTTGAGGCAGGGACTGCCTCTCTGCTGGATGTCTCACAGCAGGAAGCGCTGGTGGAGGGATTACGCGCCAACGTCCCGGCACTCCGTTCCCAGCTGGAACAGCAGGTGATCAGCCTCGGTCTGCTGGTGGGTCGGCCACCGGAAATGGTCTCCGTCAAAGGAGGATCGCTGGAACAGGCGACCATTCCGCAACCAGCCCCTGGTCTGCCCGTTGATCTGGTGGCGCGGAGGCCGGATATTGCCGCCGCCGAAGCTCAGCTTGCCTCCGCCAACGCCAATATCAAGGTTGCCCGGGCAAAGTTCTTTCCCTCCTTTACCCTGACGGCCAGCGGGGGCTTTCAGGCCTTGACGATGGCCTACCTGTTTACGCCCCAGGGGCAGATTGCCAGCCTCAGCACCAGCGTGGCCCAGACAGTTTTCGATAACGGCGTTCTGTTCGGTAATCTTGATATTGCCAAAGGCCGCTATGAAGAGTTGCTCGCGACCTATCGTAAGGCCGTGGTACAGGCTTTCACAGATGTGGAAAATGCCATCACCTCCTATCGCTATGCCACTGAACAGGAAGCGATGCAGCGCAAGGCCGTGGAAGTCTCCCGACGCGCCGCCGACGTGGCGCGCGCCCAGCTTCTGGCCGGAGTGATTGATGTCACCGCCCTGTTGCAGGCGCAGCAGACCTTGTTCAGTAATCAGGCCACCCTGGCGCAGGTCAGGCTTTCGCGATTTGAAGCGGTCATCAATCTCTACAAGGCCCTTGGCGGCGGCTGGACCCGCCTGCCCCCTCCCGGACAAAAGATATGAAATTCCGTACTGTCGCGATCTGGCTGCTTCTGGTTGCCGCTGCGGGAGGCGGCGTTTACTGGCTGATCAGCCATACGAAACAACCCCGGCAGCATCACGCTGGTGGAAGGTCCATGCAGAGGGACCGCAATCATGCCGTGGTCGTAAGAGCCGCAGAAGTCATAACGCAGGATATTCCGGTCTTTCTGGACGGGCTGGGGACCGTACAGGGCTTCTACACAGTGACGGTTCAGCCGATGGTCAGTGGACCGCTGCTGGAAGTCCGCTTCACCGAAGGTCAGGATGTCCATCGTGGCGATATCCTGGCGCAGATCAATCCCCGGACCTATCAGGCGACGCTCGACCAGTATATCGCCAAGAAAGCACAGGATGAGGCCAATCTCGCCAATGCGAAGCTCGATCTGAAGCGCTATGAGCAATTAGGGCGGAACAACTACACCTCGGCCCAGACACTGGCCACCCAGCGGGCCACGGTGGCGCAGAATGAAGCACTGGTGAAGCAGGATCAGGCGCTGATCGACGGCGCCCGTACCAATCTGGAATGGACCACAATCCGCGCCCCGATTGATGGCCGCACCGGATTGCGACAAGTGGATGTCGGCAATCTTATCAGCAGCAGTTCCACCAACGGTCTGGTGGTGATCACGCAGATCGAGCCAATCGCCGTTATCTTCACATTGCCTCAGCAGATTCTGCCCAGACTGATACGCGCCATTCAGCACGAAAACGGCAAACCCCTTTCAGTTATCGCCCTGCCGCAAGGCAATGCAACAGGTGGCGAGCGCCCGGATGATCCGGACGTTCTGGATACAGGAACACTGACCGTGCTGAACAACCAGGTGGACAGCACCACCGGTACGGTAAAGCTGAAAGCCGTGTTTCCGAATAAAAATCACCTTCTCTGGCCTGGTGGTTTTGTGAATGCCCGTCTGCTGGTGGAAACTTTGCATGGTGCCATCACAGTACCGCCTCTGGCGATTCAGCACGGACCGGACAGCGCTTTTGTCTGGATCGTCAACAAGGATAAAACCGTTTCAAGACGCACTGTCACAACCGGCCAGGAAAACCAGAATGCGGTCGTGATCAGGGACGGTGTGCATCCAGGCGAAACAGTTGTGCTGGATGGCGCGTCCCGCCTGACTGATGGCGCAACTGTCAGTATTGCCACCGATCAGCCGCCGGGACAGACACACCCCCCGCAAAAGACCCATCCGCATGGGAACAGGCCGCACGGATGAATATATCCGCGCCCTTCATCGCGCGCCCGATCGCAACCTCCCTGCTGGCGATTGCAGTGATGCTCGGCGGATTGCTGGGTTATCTATGGCTGCCGGTTTCCTCTCTGCCGGAGGTCGATTTTCCGACCATACAGGTGATGACCCGTTTGCCCGGTCTCAGCCCTACCGGCTCCGCCCTTCTGCTGACAGCGCCGCTGGAGCGCCAGTTTGGACAGATTCCTGGTCTGACAAGCATGATCTCCACCAGTGCCGATGGAATCAGCCAGATCACGCTGCAATTCGATCTGTCCCGCAACATGGACAGCGCGGCGCAGGATGTTCAGGCTGCCATCAATGCTGCCAATGGAACACTGCCGGCAAACCTGCCCTATCCGCCGACATATTCAAAAATCAATCCGGCGGATGCACCGATCCTGTCTCTGGCCCTGACATCCGGGACTGTACCACTGGATGCAATTGCAGATATTACCGATACTGTTCTGCAACCCAAACTCTCCCAGCTCCCGGGCGTCGGACGGGCCACCATTCAGGGCAGCCTGCGCAAGGCCGTACGGATCAGGCTGTTGCCGGATCGATTGGCGGCTTATGGCCTGTCTCTGGAAGATGTACGCAATGCGGTTTCCAATGCGAATGTGAACGGGGCCAAAGGCGGTTTCGACGGTGCTGAACGCTCTATCCAGCTGGGAGCCAATGATCAGCTTGTATCGCCTGATGCCTATCGTTCTCTGGTCATCGCATGGCGCAATAACGCACCCGTCCGGCTGTCAAATATTGCCAGCATCGTCAACGGACTTGAAAACGATCATGTCGGGGCATGGGTTCTTCGCAGCGGAACACAGCAGTCAGCCGTCGTACTGGATATCCAGCGCCAGCCCGGAGCCAATATCGTCGCAACCGTCGGCGCAATCAGGGAAGCCCTGCCCGAATTACAGAATGCTCTTCCGGCAGGCGTGCAGCTTTCCATCATTGCCGACCGTACCGATACCATCCGCGCCTCCGTCACTGAGGTCGAGATCACACTGCTTCTGTCGATTTTTCTGGTGGTCGCGGTGATCTATCTGTTTCTGGGTTCGCTGCGGGCGACAATCATCCCCGGCATTGCGCTGCCGCTTTCCCTGATCGGCACGTTCGCGGTGATGTATGAGGCAGGATACAGTCTCGATAATCTTTCCCTGATGGCGCTGACCATCGCGACCGGGTTTGTGGTCGATGATGCCATCGTCATGATAGAAAACGTAGTGCGGTATATCGAGCGCGGGGTGCCTCCACTTCAGGCCGCTTATGAAGGGGCACGGCAGATCGGCTTCACCATCATATCGC
Source organism: Granulibacter bethesdensis (assembly GCF_001889545.1). Lineage (NCBI taxonomy): Bacteria > Pseudomonadati > Pseudomonadota > Alphaproteobacteria > Acetobacterales > Acetobacteraceae > Granulibacter > Granulibacter bethesdensis. The sequence continues at coordinate 1,499,563 of NZ_CP018194.1, forward strand.
TGACCGTCTCGCTGGTGGCCGTGTTCATACCGCTGCTGTTCATGTCCGGTGTGGTAGGGCGACTGTTCAAGGAATTTGCCATTACGCTCACCGTGGCGGTGGTCGTTTCCGCGGTGATTTCCCTGACGCTGACCCCGATGATGTGCGGCAGATTATTGCGGCCACTGCATGAGGAGCGGCCCGGTCTGCTGCCACGTCTGTTTGAGCGTGGATTTGCCGCCTGTCTGGAGCTCTACCGCCGCACGCTGCGTATCGCTCTGGCACACCAGAGCGCGGTACTGCTGGTTGCCTTCTCCTCCCTTGCCATCACCATCATCCTGTATGTGATCACTCCGAAAGGATTTCTGCCTGCCCAGGATACCGGGATCATCACGATCGTCACGGAGGCCGACCAGAGTGTTTCCATCAAGCGGATGGGCACCCTGCAAAACGATGCCGCCCGCCTTCTGGCCATGGATCCGGCCGTGGAAACGATCACGTCTCTGGTCGGGGTCGGCACGACCAATGCCACGCCCAATACAGGCCGCTTGACCGTCGTGCTGAAACCGCCAGCCCTCCGTGATCCGGTGCTGGAAGTGATCGACCGGTTTCGCACCATCTTCGCACATCAACCCGGCCTGACAGCGTATATGCAGGCGCAACAGGATATCCAGATAGGAACCCGCATCACCCGTACCCAGTATCAGTACACCATCATCGATACGGATGTGAGAGAGCTTCAGCAATGGGCACCTCGTCTGCTGCATACGCTGAAAGCATTGCCCATGTTGCAGGATGTTGCTTCTGATCAGCAGGATCAGGGCAGCGCGATCATGATCACTGTCGATCGCGCCGCTGCCATGCGCCTTGGCATTACCGTGCAGGCAATTGAGGATACTCTGTACGATGCCTTCGGGCAGCGGCAGATCTCCACCATCTATGCGCAGTCCAACCAGTATCGCGTGGTGCTGGAATCCGATCCCGCATGGCAGGCTTTGCCCGATGTGCTGAGCCGGCTGCGGGTTCCGGGGCAGAACGACACGCAGGTTCCGCTGGCAGCGGTGGCAACGCTTGCACCGGTCAGCGCCCCCCTTGCCATTACTCATCAGGAGCAGTTCCCCTCCATCACTTTCAGCTTCAATCTGGCACCCGGTATATCCCTGGAACAGGCCATGAGCGGTATCTCTGACGCCAGCCTCCAGATTGGGGTGCCGGAAACAATTGCCGGTTCCTATTCCGGCGATGCCGCCGAGTTCCAACGCAGTCTGGCCAGCGAGCCATGGCTTATCCTTGCAGCGATCATCGTGATCTACATCGTGCTGGGCGTGCTGTATGAGAGCACAATCCACCCCGTCACCATCCTCTCCACCCTGCCATCCGCGGGGATCGGCGCGCTTCTGGCCCTGATGGCGACCGGAACCGATCTTTCCCTGGTGGCGCTGATCGGCATCGTGCTGCTGATGGGGATCGTCAAGAAAAACGCGATCATGATGATCGACTTCGCTATCGAGGCGGAGCGGGATCGTGGGCTTTCCCCCGCGGCAGCGATTGAGGAAGCCTGTCTGCTGCGCTTCCGTCCCATCATCATGACGACAGCCGCCGCCTTGCTGGGGGCATTGCCGCTGGCGCTCCAGCATGGAGCCGGATCGGAATTACGCTATCCACTGGGCGTCACCATCATTGGTGGCCTGCTGCTGAGCCAGTTGCTGACCCTTTATACTACACCGGTCATCTATCTGATGATGGAGCGTCTGCGCATTCGCCTCAACCATGGCCGCAAGCCCGGCCCGCTGGATCTGCCGGCAGACTGAGCGATGAATGTCTCCCTGCCCTTCATCCTGCGTCCGGTGGCAACGATCCTGCTTTCCATCGGTATTCTGCTGACCGGGATTATCGCCTATCGTTTTCTGCCGGTTTCCGCGCTGCCCAGTGTCGATCTTCCCGCCATCGTGGTGTTCGTCAATCAGCCCGGTGCCGATCCGGAAACCATGGCAAGCTCCATCGCCGCGCCGCTGGAGCGCAGGCTGGGAGAGATTTCCGGTGTCATGGAGCTGATCTCCACCAACTCCGTGGGTGCCAGCAATATCGTCGTGATTTTCGATCTCGACAGAAGCGTCGATTCTGCCGCGCAGGATGTGCAGGCCGCCATCAATGCCGCCCGTGCTGATCTTCCATCCGATCTTCCGGTCAGCCCCTTCATCCGCAAATTCAATCCTGCTGAGGCGCCGGTGATGATGATCGCGCTGACCTCTGACAGCCATACCATCCGCGAGCTGTACGATCTGGCCGACAGCATGCTCGGACAAAGACTGGCTCAGGTGAATGGCGTCAGTCAGGTACAGATCAATGGTGCGGAAAAACCCGCTGTCCGTATCAGCACCGATCCGATGCGTCTGGCGGCAGCCAGCCTGTCCGGGCAGGATCTGTACAATGTCGTCCGCAACACCAACGTTACCCAGCCAACCGGTGTCATCGAAAACGGCGATGTAAGGCGGGCTATCCTGATCAACGGTCAGATCGATGATGCGGAATCATACCGAAAAGTCGTGCTCAAGGCATCGAATGGCAGCTTTCTACGTCTGGGAGATGTCACCGACATCGTAGATGGCGTGGCGAATACGCGGCTTTCCGCCACCAGTAATGGAAAACCTGCGATCCTGCTGCAGATTTCCAAACAATCAGGCGCCAACGTCATCGAGACCGTTGATGGGGTGAAGAAAATCCTGCCCCAGCTTCGCTCCTGGCTTCCCGGCGATATCAACATGTCGATCGTGGTTGATCGCACCGGCACGATCCGTGCAAGCGTCGATGATGTACAGTTCACATTACTGATCAGTGTGGTGCTGGTTCTGATGGTCGTGTTTGTGTTCATGCGCCGTCTGATGCCGACCATCGCCGCTGCCGTGACTGTGCCACTCTCCATTTCCGGGACGCTGGGGGCCATGTGGCTGCTGGACTACTCGCTCGATAATTTCTCGCTGATGGCCATTACCATCGGGGTCGGGTTCGTGGTCGATGATGCCATCGTCATGATCGAGAATATCGTCCGTCACATGGAAATGGGTAAAAGCCGCCTGCGTGCCGCCATCGATGGCGCCTCCCAGATCGGTTTCACTGTGGTTTCCATCACCCTGTCCCTGCTGGCAGTGTTCATTCCGATCATCTTCATGCCGGGCATCCAGGGGAGGCTGTTCCACGAGTTCGTCATGACGCTGAGTGTCAGCATTGTCATTTCCGCCATCGTATCTCTGACCCTCACCCCGATGCTGATGGGTGTGTTTGGACGACAGGTTCATGCGCTGGAAAATCCCCTGCTACGGCGATGGGATGAGCGCGTGGAACACCTGCTGAACGGGATCGAGCGGCTTTACCTTCGAACGCTTGGCTGGGCGCTGAAACATTCCGTTCTGATGCTGCTCAGCATGCTGCTGACGATTGCCGTCACCATCACGCTGTACCGTGCTATTCCCAAAAGCTTCCTGCCTATTCAGGATACCGGCCTGTTGCAGGGAACCACGATTGCCAGGCCGGATATTTCCTATGCTGCCATGCGCGATCTGCAGCACAGGGCCGAGGCTATCATCCGCGCCGATCCGGCCGTCCTGAATGTGGATGGACGCGTCGGCGTCTCGAACGGCTTCAACGCGCTCAATCGCGGCATGATGTATATTCAGCTGAAGCCGCTGGAGAAACGCCATGTTTCGTCAGAACAGGTGATCGCCAGACTCAGGCCGAAACTCGGCACCATTCTTGGATTGGAGACATTTCTGCACTCATTACAGGATCTGCGTATGGGTGGCAGAGAGGATTCCGGACAGTTTGAATATGTCCTGCAGGCGGATGATATCAGGCAATTGCGCAGCTGGGCGCAGCGTTTACAGAAGCGTCTGCAGAATGTACCCGAGATTGCCGATGTCTCCTCTGATCAGGATCATGCCGGACCAGAAATTGATATCATCATTGATCGTGATACCGCTTCCCGTCTTGGTACCACTGTCAGCGGGATTGATTCCGCGCTGAACAATGCTTTTTCACAGCGACAGATTTCACGCATCTATACTGATCGTAACCAGTATCAGGTGGTGCTTCAGGCCCTGCCCTCGCTCCAGAGCAGCCCGGCTGGGCTGAACACGCTGTATGTTCCTGCCACCAACGTCAATGGCACCGCGGCCCCCGCCACAGCCAGCCGTGCCACGCTTCAGAACGCGACGGGACAGGTTACGCTGGGCAGTGCAGTCGGCGGCACCCAAATCGGCGGTAATCAGGTGCCGTTGATGGCGCTGGCCCATACACAATACACGACCGCCCCACTCTCCATTGATCATGAAGCCGGTTTTCCCTCGGCATCGCTCAGCTTCAACATCAAGCCCGGCATTCCGGTCAGCACTGCCCAGGACGCCGTTCTGGAAGCTGTGCGTTCGCTCGGGATGCCCGCCAGCATACGCGGAGAGTTCGGCGGCAATCTCGCACTGTTCAAAAAAGCCGGGCAGGCCATGCCTTTTCTGCTGATCGGCGCACTGGCAGCCATCTACATCGTGCTGGGTGTTCTGTATGAAAGCCTCATTCAGCCGCTGACGATCCTCTCCACACTGCCTTCGGCGGGGCTGGGTGCGCTGATCGCACTGCTACTCGCAGGGGTTGATCTCTCCCTGATCAGCATTATCGGCATCGTGTTACTGATGGGGATCGTCAAGAAAAACGGCATCATGCTGGTAGATTTCGCACTGGAGCAGCAACGGGATGCCGGGCTGGATGCCGCCAGCGCCATCCGCGAAGCCTGTGCCGAACGGTTCCGCCCGATCCTGATGACAACACTTGCAGCGCTTCTCGGAGCAGTGCCGTTGGCATTTTCATTCGGCACAGGCGCAGAGCTGCGGCAGCCGCTGGGCATTTCTATCATCGGCGGGCTGATAGCCAGTCAGATACTGACGCTCTATACCACGCCGATCATCTATCTGGCACTTGAAAAGCTGGCCAGACGAGGCAGACCGCGCCCGGCCATTGATCCTTCCTGAACCTTGTTTCTCCTTAAAGGATTTATGAGCGCTCCTGACGTTGATAGGCAGGACCGCCATCAGCGATGTTCAGGATCGTCGCGATCAGACCAACATGTGAGAAAGCCTGCGGGAAATTACCGACCTGCCGTTTGCGATGGGGGTCGTATTCTTCGGCAAACAATCCGAGATCACTCTGGATTGCCAGCAGGCGTTCAAGCATTCTGGTCGCTTCATCATGCCGCCCCTGCAAGACGTAATTATCCGCCAGCCAGAAAGTGCATACCAGAAAAGCACCTTCATCGCCGGGCAGGCCATCCGTACCCTCCTCCGTATTATAGCGGTATACAAAGCCATCCTTGAGCAGATTCTGCTCTATCGCCGCCACGGTCCCCACCATACGCGGATCAGTTGCCGGCAGGAATCCGATCAGAGGCAGCACCAGCAGGCTCGCATCCAGCGTATCGCCGCCGAAATACTGCACGAAGCTGTTCATCTCCTTGTTGAAGCCCTCGCGGCAGACCCGCTCATGCACTTCATCACGCAGAGCGCGCCAGTGATCGACTGGCCCCTCCAGCCCGAAATGCTCGGCATTCAGAACCATCCGATCGAAAGCCAGCCAGACCATCGCCTTGGAGAAGGTGAAATGCTGCCGTCCTCCCCGGACCTCCCACAGCCCTTCATCCGGCTCCTGCCATATGGTTTCGAGATATTTGACCAGTGCTTTTTCCAGACTCCAGGAGGAAGCCGGCACTTTCAGCCCTCTCTCCCGTGCCTGGTACAGCGTGTCGATGACTTCTCCGTAGACATCAAGCTGCAGCTGACCGGCAGCCCCATTGCCAATGCGAACCGGAGAGGAATTTTCATACCCGGGCAGCCATGGCACTGACCATTCATCCAGACGGCGTTCACCGGCCAGCCCGTACATGATCTGGATCTGTTCGGCCTTCCCGGCAATGCTGCGATGCAACCAGTCACGCCATTCCTGCGCTTCCTGCCTGTGACCGCCATGCATCAGGGCAAACAGGGTCAGCGTAGAATCCCGCAACCAGCAATAACGGTAATCCCAGTTGCGGCTGCCACCGATTTCTTCCGGCAGTGACGTGGTTGCAGCAGCAACAATTCCACCGGTTGGCGCATAAGTCAGCGCCTTCAACGTGATCAGCGAGCGTTGCATGACATCCCGCCATGGCCCCTCATAGGTGCACTGGCTGCTCCATTCATGCCACCATGCCTCGGTATGCTGAAGCTCCTCCTCGGCATCCAGCCGAACCGGAGGAGACAGATGAGACGGCCCGTAGGACAGGACGAACGGAATTTTCCGGCCCTCTGTCACCGTAAACCGGGCGATGCTGGCCAGATTCTCTCCCTCAATCTCCACCGGCGTTCGCAGCACCGTCATGGCAGGGCCGGCAATGGCGGTGATCCCTTCCTCATCATCCAGGTGCATGACCCACGGAACGGAAATCCCGTAATCGAACCGCAGCACAAGATGCATCTGCATCTCTACCGAGCCTTTTCTGCCCTCCACGATACGGATCAGGGAAGAACCATCGTCCTCCCGGTCCGGGTGCATGGGCATGAAGTCAATCAACGCGACTTCACCGGTATCGGTCGTGAAAACCGTCTCCAATACCAGCGTATCGTCACGATACCGCCTTGTAATGCTTACCTTTTCCGGAGTTTTGCCCAATTCTTCCGGCGCAATGGCCCAGCGACCGTGACGTGCCTGCCCCAACAGGGCGGCAAAACAGGCTGCACCGTCGAATCTGGGCCAGCAGAGCCAGTCAATGGAACCATGACGGCTGACCAGTGCCGCCGTCCGGCAATCACCGATCAGGCCATAATCCTCGATCGCCATGGGAAGATCATCGGGCGTCACAGCGCACCACCTGCTGAAAACGGCATGAAGGGGGTATTTATCAGACGCATCTCTATCTCCTTCTTCTTTCATGCAGTCCTGGCCAACAGAGCTATGACACCCTGTCTGCGGCAGGAAGCACCTAGCCTGCCTCGATATTTCCTCTGACGGCAACGCCCCGCACCAGAGAGCGGGATACTGGGCGGTCTATCGCAACCTTGACTTTCCGAGGCATTTTCCAGATATGAGCGCATCAATACGCATTGTGCGTAATGGCGTTCCCGATCAACGAGACAAATCCCGGCGAAGGCCGGTTTCGGCGGCCGAGAGCGCGCGAAGCAGCATTCAGTGATTGAGATCGCCACGTTGAACGAGCAAGCAGCCGACAAGGCTGAACCGGCCCACCTTCCCGCCGCCGACCAGACGGATCAGGACGTCAGCAAAAAGCGTCCATCCCGCCGGAAAACGGCCGTCGGCAAGGCTGCCATCCCTGCCGATACCAAGGCGGAAAAGCCAGCGCGCAAGCGCGCCGCTTCCAAAGTCGTTGCGGCTGATGATGTACAGCCCGAGACACCGAAGCCACCGACACGCCGTACCAGGGCCGTCAAAAAAGCTGATCCCGTTTCTGTGGTGGAAGCTGTCGCAGAAACCGCCATGGAAACAGCGGTGGAAGAATCCGCACCGCGTGGCAAGCGCCGGGTCTCCCGTGGCAAGGCCACTCCCTTGACGGCTCAGGAATCAACCGCTGTTGAACCAGTTGAGGACACACCCGTCCCGGTTGCGCAACCCGCCTCTGAAACGACAGCAGCAGTAACGGAGGACGCCCCTTCTGCCCGGGTGCGCCGCGCACGTCGTCCAGCCCGCAATACTGCCCGTTCTGCCACGGCGAATGCCTCTCTCAGCAATGAGGCCCCGGCCGATGCTCCATTAGAGCAGGAGGCCACGGGAACCATCCAGCAAGTTCCGTCTGAAGACACTGTCCAGACGGCCGCGCCGGAAGAAGTCGATGATCGTCCGCTTTTTGCCGATCTCGGCCTGTCGGAACCAGTACAGCGCGCCATTACTGAAATGGGCTATCTGCACCCGACCCCGATTCAGGCGCAGGCCATTCCGGTGGTGCTCATGGGCCGTGACGTGCTTGGCTGCGCCCAGACCGGCACCGGCAAGACTGCCAGCTTCACCCTGCCGATGATGGACATCCTGTCCGACCGCCGTGCCCGCGCCCGGATGCCGCGCAGCCTGATTCTGGAACCGACCCGGGAACTGGCCCTTCAGGTGGCCGAGAACTTCGTCAAATACGGCCAGTATCTGAAGCTGAACCATGCCCTGCTGATCGGCGGCGAAAGCATGAACGATCAGCGTGATGTATTGAGCAAGGGCGTGGACGTGCTGATCGCCACGCCGGGCCGCCTGATCGACCTTTTCGACCGCGGTGGTCTGTTGCTGACCGATACACGCATTCTCGTCATCGACGAAGCCGACCGCATGCTGGATATGGGCTTTATCCCGGATGTGGAGCGTATCGTCAGCATGCTGCCGCATAACCGGCAGACGCTGTTCTTCAGCGCCACCATGGCGCCGGAAATCCGCCGTCTGGCCGATGCATTCCTTCAAAACCCGAAGGAAATCACGGTTGCCAAGCCTGCCTCCGTCGCTACCACCATTACCTCCGGGCTGGCTCTGGTCAGCGAAATGGACAAGCGGAAAGCGCTTCGCCATCTCCTGCGACAGGAGAAAGTGCAGAATGCGCTGATCTTCTGTAACCGAAAGCGTGATGTCGATATTCTGACGAAATCCCTGATCAAACACGGGTTTGCCGCCGGTCCGCTACATGGTGATCTGGCACAGAGCCTGCGTTTCGCCACGCTTGAGAAGTTCAAGGCGGGCACTTTGCAGCTTCTGGTCTGCTCCGACGTCGCGGCACGCGGCATCGATATTGGCGGGTTGAGCCATGTGTTCAATTTCGATGTGCCGATTCATGCGGAAGATTACGTGCATCGTATCGGCCGCACTGGTCGTGCCGGACGGGAAGGCGCTGCATTCACGCTGGCTTCACCGGATGACAAATTTGCCGTCGATGCGATCGAGAAGCTGATCAACGCCCCTATCCCCCGTATCGAGATTGAGGGACTGGAACGCGTCGAATGGTCAGAAGAGCCCAATCGCGGCCGTGGTCGCCGTCATAAAAATGGCAAAGGCAGCAAAGGAAATAACCGCTACGGCAACCGGGGACACGACAGCGCAGGAAAAGATCGCGCTTCCGGCGAAGCCCTGGCCAAGTCACAGGCTGAGATCGCACCCGCTGCCGCAGCGGAGGTTGCGACCGCACAGCCTGCGCCAGCACCGGCCCAGCCAACCCAGTCGCAGGATCGTCGCCATCGCTCCCGCAATGACGAGCATGGCCGGCAGAAGCATTCGGGTAGCCAGAACCAGCCGCATGCACAGGGATCGCCTTCCTCCAATGCTGCGGAGGATCGTCGTCAGCAATCCGGTCGTGACCGGCGTCGTGATGATGATCTCGGCCCCTCCGTGCGCGGCTTTGGCGATGATATTCCGGCATTCATGCTGCTGCCGCGCCGGGTTGCCAAAGACATCCGGACCGAAGACACAGCGGACGCTGCCGACGGTCTTTCCTGAGACCGTCCGGCTGCCCCGCATGAGGCATTCATGACAATTGCATTGCGGGTCGCCCGTCTCGGCGCGGAGGCTGATGGAGTTTGCCCGGCTGAAGGGGATCGTCCGACTGTCTACGTTCCTTATGCCCTGGACGGAGAACTGGTTGAGGTTTCCGAAGCAGGCAGGCGCGGTGATGCGCTGATTGGCCAGATTGAGCGCATTCTGGAACCCAGTCCGCATCGTGTGGAGCCGGTCTGTCAGCATTTCGGCGTTTGCGGCGGATGCGCCATGCAGCATGCCGATGATGGCGGACTTGGCTGGAAAGCTGGACAGGTTGCCTCTGCCCTCAAAGCAGTGGATCCGAATGTGTTACCCGCGGCTTTCAGCACATGGCAAAGCCCACCTGCTGTCCGACGCAGGATTGATTTCGCGTTGCGCCGTAACGGCAGAACTGTTCTGGTCGGTCTGCACCGTTTCCGTTCCGCCGAGATTGTCGATATTCAGCACTGCCCGGTGATTGATCCCTCCCTGATGGAGCTGATCGCCGCGCTGCGTATCGTGCTGCCTACTCTCGCTTTGCTGAAACGTGAAGGCAGCGCCGTCGCCAATATGACGGAAAACGGGATTGATCTGCTGCTGCGCACGGATCGCCTCCCTTCTGTTGAGGATCGCACTCTGCTGGCCGCTTTCGCGCATCAGCACGGGCTGGCCCGCATTTCCTGGGCCGAGGGGGAGCGGGGACGCTCCGAAGTACTGTGCCAGTTGCGTGACCCGGTTATTTCATTTAGCGGGCAGAACGTCACAGCCCCTCCCGGCGCCTTTCTTCAGGCCAGCCGCGCCGCTGAAGATGCTATTATGGCCGCCATCGAAGCGGGACTGCCGAAAAAGCGGCGCAAGATCGTCGAATTATTCGCGGGTATTGGTACCTTCACCCTGCGCCTGAAACCCGGCATGGCCTATGAAGGCGACGAAGCAGCCATCGCTGGCGTAAAGCGGGCCGGATTTGGCCAGATCACCCGCAGAGACCTGTTCCGCCAGCCGTTACAAGCCGCCGAGCTGCGCGGGGTGGATGTCGTGATTCTCGATCCACCCCACGCCGGTGCAGCGGCACAATGCGCCACACTGGCACAGGCCAAAGTGCCCAGAATCATCTATGTCAGCTGCAATCCGCATGCCCTGCGGCGGGATGCAGCACTTCTCGCCGGAGCGGGATATAGGCTGGTATCGGCTTCAGTCATCGACCAGTTTCTCTGGTCCACGCAGATTGAAACGGTGGCAGTGTTCAGCCTCTGACCAGACCACTGGTTGCCCATTGGCATGCCAGTTGGGCAACAGGGTCAGACGTGGAAGCTTTCCCCGCAGCCGCAACGGCCTTTTTCATTCGGATTGATAAAGGTGAAACCTGCCTCAAGCTGCTTCACCTGATAATCCATCACCGTGCCGATCAGAAACAGGGTCGCCTTGCGGTCGATCAGGACGGTAACGCCCTTGTCGATCACCACCTCATCCCCATCGCCTTTTTCCTCGACCCAGCTCATATCGTAAGATTTGCCGGAGCATCCCTTGGTGGATACGGCAATCCTCAACAGCCGTCCCTGCTGGCCGGTGGCATAAAGCTGCTGCAACCGCTCTGCGGCTGCGTCGGTCAGGGACATCAAAGGCGGCAAAGCACGACGAGGCGCCGTTCCTGTTGTCTGATTTGTATCGACTGTCATTGCATCATACCCCGTGTCAGACCACCGTTCAGGCTGGCCTAAAACATATTCAGTTGCAGCCTGGCATCTTCGCTCATCCGGCTTGGATCCCATGGCGGATCCCACACCGTTTCGACATGCACGGAGGTCACGCCCGGAACCGCCGCAACAGCATGATGCACCTGTTCAGGCAGTTCCTGTGCGCTCGGGCAGGCCGGGGCGGTCAAGGTCATTTCGACCTTCACCTTGCCATCATCATGGATGTCGATGGCGTAGATCAGGCCAAGCTCGTAGATATTCACCGGTATTTCCGGATCATGCACACTCGCCACTGCAGCGATCACGGCATCTTCGGTCACGGCGGGCCGCGTCTCACCATCCGGCGTCCAGCTGCCATGTGTCGCTGGAGTGGCCGCCGATACGGCCGTGTCATCTGCCGGCGCCATGTCGATCTTTGAATCAGTCATGGTGCGTATTCTATCCTTCATCCAGCTCCAGCGCGGCCGAGAGAGCACGCCAGGGCAGCGTCGCGCATTTGATCCGGGACGGGTACTCATGCACCCCGCCCAGAGGTTGCAGGCGGGTCAGCGCCGCCCGGCAAACCGGACACTCCAGATCAGGCACCTGCCCGCTCCGGACCAGAGCATGAAAGCCCTTCATCACATCGTGCGCCTGCGCACGATTTAAACCCCTCACCGTCTCTGCCATCAGATCCGCAGAGGCGATGCTGATCGCACAGCCTTTGGCTTCAAACCCGATAGCCTCAACGATATCATTCCCATCATCCGGCGTTCCGGTGGCGATAAACACCGTCACCTGATCGCCGCAGAGCGGGTTATCAGCCTCCCTCGACAGCGAGAAAACAGGCAGACGCTGGCCGTGCAGGGGCTTTTTGCCATGACGCAGGATCAGGTCGTGATACAGATCCCTGATGTCATCATCAGCCATGCCAGGCTGCATTGCCGTCATGCCAGAAAATCCCTCACTTTCGTGAGAGTGTCAGCAAAGAAGTCGATTTCGTCACGGGTATTGTACACCCCGAATGTCGCCCGGGCGGTCCCGGAGAGAGACAGGCGACGCATCAATGGCTCCGCGCAATGATGCCCGGCCCGCACCGCAATCCCCTGACGATCCAGCAGCGTCGCCACATCATGCGGATGACCATGATCGAGCACGAAGCTGATCACACCACCACGATCAGCCGCCTGGCCGATAATGCGCAGGCCCTCTATAGCGCTCAGGCGCGCCAATGCATGGCGGGTCAGAGCCTGCTCATGCGCTTCCAGCGCCTCGTAGCCAATCGCCTCCACATAAGCGATCGCGGCTTTCAGGCCGATTGCCTCGATAATGGCTGGGGTGCCGGCCTCGAATTTATGAGGTACCTGCGCCCATGTCGAACGCTCGAAGGTGACGGAGCCGATCATGTCGCCGCCACCCATGAAAGGTGGCATCGCTTCCAGCAATGTACGTTTCGCCCAGAGAACACCGATCCCGGTCGGGCCGTAGAGCTTGTGGCCGGTAAAAACGTAGAAATCCGCATCCAGCGCCGTCACATCCACCCGGCGATGCACCACAGCCTGCGAGCCATCCAGCAGAACTTTCGCACCATGCTTATGCGCAAGGGCAATCACCTCCGCCGCCGGCACATAGGTTCCCAGCACGTTCGACATATGCGTGATCGCGACAAGGCCGACTTTTCCGTCTGACAGAAGATGCGCAAAAGCCGCCATATCCAGCTCGCCAGCATCAGTCACCGGCGCAATACGCAACTCGATACCCGTCTCATCCCGCAGCATCTGCCACGGCACGATATTGGCGTGATGTTCCATTTCGGAAATCAGCACGGCACGGCGGTCACTTTTCGCAAGAATGCCCCGCCCGTAGCTGTGAGCGACGAGGTTGATTGCTTCCGTACTATTACGGGTAAAAACGATTTCCTCCCGCGCTGACGCACCCAGTAAACGGGCCACCGCATCACGGGTTGATTCGTATTCTTCCGTCGTCCGCTCACTCATCCAGTGCAGGCCGCGATGAACATTGGCGTATTGCGTACGCATCGCCTCGCCCATCGCTTCAATCACGCTTGCCGGCTTCTGGGCCGAGGCACCGCTATCCAGAAACACCAGCTTCTTGCCACGGATCGTCTGCGACAGAATGGGAAAATCCTGCCTGATCCGGGCCACATCGAAACCGGCCGGACTGTGTTGCGGCTCCCGCAGCGCGATCTCCCTATCGACGGTCGTATTCATACGGTTTCCGACGCTTCTTCATGCGCCCACCATGCATTGATCGCGCCGTCCAGAATGGCACGGGCCCCTTCATGTGACACGGTATCGATGGCTTCCGCCAGAAAAGCCCGCACAAGGATGGCACGAGCCTGTATTTCCGGAACACCGCGGCTGCGCAGGTAGAACATCTGGTCCGCATCCAGTTCGCCGACCGTCGCGCCGTGGCTGCATTTCACGTCATCCGCGAAAATTTCCAGCTCCGGCTTGGTGTCAATCTCAGCCTCGTCGGACAGCAACAGCGCGGCATTCATCTGATAGCCATCTGTCTTCTGCGCTTCCCGCGTAACCTCGATCTTGCCCTGGAAAACCCCGCGTGAACGGCCTGCCAGCACATTGCGCACGGCCTGCCGCGATGAACATCCCGGCGCGGTGTGACGCACGATGCTGGTGATGTCACCGACCTGCTGATCCCGCAACAACTGGGCGCCATGCACATGCACCGCTCCGCCCTCGCCATCAAGCCTGGCATGGAATTCGGCACGCGCCACCCGACCGCCCATATTCAACACAAAGGCCTCATATCGTCCCCGTGCCGCGACATCAGCGAAAACGGTCGTAATATGGAATGCGCGCTGATCCTCGTTCTGCCAGCGGATATGCTCCAGCACCGCATCCTCAGCCACGCTGATCTGCGTCACCGCATTGTGCAGATAGGTGCCGCGACCACGACAGATTTCTATCAGAGTCAGGCTCGCCCCGCTGCCGAGGCGGATCGTATGGCGCGGATGAAAATCAACCGCCTCCCCTGATATATCAGAGGCCAGATTGACCAGTACGATCGTTCCGGCGGCAATGCCCGGGGCAATGGTCAATACCATGCCATCTTCGGCCAGCATCGTGTTCAATGCCACCAGGGGCACACCATTGCTGCCTGTGCATTCGCCAAACGAGGCCGAATGGCTGAAATGCTCCAGCTGAATCCCGTCGCTGTTTCCCTCCAGCAGAGCGGAGTCAGACAGATCGGGACGAAAACGGCCATCCAGAAAAACCAGGCGGGGCGCACCCATATCCGGCACATCACCGAGTTGACTGTTCGCAGTGCCATCCGTCTGCGTCAGCGGTTCCCGGAAACGAATATCGGCCAGCGGGCGCAGGGACGTATATTTCCACGCCTCCACACGCTGGGTGGGAAGGCCCGCCTGATCGAATACTCCGGCCGCCTCTACGCGAACGGCACCATCACCAGGCAGGCGATCGCGCAATCCCTGAAACCGGGACAGGAACGACACACCCAGCGTTTGCAGGGGTTGAAGCGCGACAGCAGGAGGCTGAACGGCGTTCATGCGGCCTCCTTGATCACGGCGGCATAGCCTTCGCGCTCCAGTTGGCGCGCCAGCTCCGGCCCGCCGGAGCGGATGACCCGGCCCGCGAACAGCACATGCACATGATCAGGTACGATATGATCGAGCAGACGCTGATGATGCGTGATGATCAGCGCGGAGAAATTCGGTCCCCGCAGCGCATTCACGCCATCACCAACGATTTTCAGGGCGTCAATATCCAGGCCGCTATCCGTCTCGTCGAGAATGGCGAGACGCGGACGCAGGATAGACATCTGCAATACCTCATTGCGCTTTTTCTCACCGCCGGAGAAGCCGACATTGACGTTCCGCTTCAGCATGTCATCCGGCATCGACAGACGCTTTGCCTCAGCGCGGGCGAGTTTCAGGAAGGCAGAGGCATCCAGCTCCTCCTCTCCACGCGCACGCCGCACCGCATTCAGCGCAGTGCGCAGGAAGTTCATGTTGTTGACGCCCGGCAACTCGATCGGCGACTGGAAAGCAAGGAACACACCCGCGGCGGCACGCTCCTCCGGCTCCATCTCCAGCAGTTCACGCCCCTCGAACAGGGCGGAGCCGCCCGTCACTTCATAGCCTTCATGCCCGGCCAGAACATAGGACAGGGTGCTTTTACCCGACCCGTTCGGACCCATGATCGCATGGATCTCCCCCTGCGGCACTTGCAGGTCGATGCCCTTGAGGATCGGTTTGTCCTCGATTTTCGCGTGCAGATTCTCGATCTTGAGCATCGTTTTAACCCACCGAACCTTCCAGACTGATGGCCAGGAGTTTCTGTGCCTCCACAGCGAACTCCATGGGCAATTCCTTCAAAACTTCCTTGCAGAAGCCATTGACGATCAGATTGACCGCATCTTCTTCCGACAGGCCCCGGCTGCGGCAGTAGAACAGCTGGTCATCCGCGATTTTGGATGTCGTGGCTTCATGCTCGATCTTTGCCGTCGGATTGCGGCTTTCGATATACGGCACCGTATGCGCACCGCAGAGATCCCCGATCAGAAGGCTGTCACACTGCGTGAAATTACGGGCGTTCTGCGCCTTCGGCATCATCTTGACCAGGCCGCGATAGGTATTGTTCGAATGCCCGGCGCTGATGCCTTTCGACACGATTGTACTGGTCGTGTTAGGGCCGATATGGATCATCTTGGTTCCGGTATCGGCCTGCTGACGATTGGTCGTGACGGCCACAGAGTAAAACTCACCGGTGCTGCCCTCGCCCAGCAGCAGGCAGGATGGATATTTCCATGTAATTGCCGAACCGGTTTCAACCTGTGTCCAGCTGATCTTGCTGCGCGCACCCCGGCAGGCACCACGCTTGGTCACAAAATTGTAGATACCGCCACGGCCTTCGGCATCGCCCGGATACCAGTTCTGCACGGTGCTGTATTTGATCTGCGCATCATCCAGCGCCACCAGTTCCACCACCGCGGCATGAAGCTGATTCTCATCACGCTGAGGTGCCGTGCAGCCTTCCAGATAGCTGACATAGGCCCCGTCCTCCGCGATGATCAGCGTGCGCTCAAACTGACCGGTGTTTTTCGCATTGATGCGGAAATAAGTGGACAGTTCCATCGGGCAGCGCACCCCTTTCGGGATGTAGACAAAGCTGCCATCGGTAAACACAGCGCTGTTCAGGGCTGCATAGAAATTGTCGGAGGCCGGCACCACACTGCCCAGATACTGCCTTACCAGTTCCGGGTGCTCCCGCACCGCTTCGCTGATGGAGCAGAAGATCACGCCGACCTTGGCCAGGCTTTCCCGGAAAGTGGTGGCCACGGAAACACTGTCGAACACCGCATCCACCGCGATACCGGGGGAGGCCGAGGCTGGCAGCGCCTCCGCTCCCTCAACACCGGCCAGAAGCGCCTGCTCCTTCAGCGGAATACCCAGTTTCTCATAGGTGCGCAGCAGTTCGGGGTCGACCTCATCCAGAGTTTTCGGGCCGGGCTTTTTCTTCGGCGCGGCGTAGTAATGCAGATCCTGAAAATCAATCGGTTCATGTGCGATCCGCGCCCATTCCGGCATCTCCATCGTCTTCCAGGCGGCAAATGCCTTGAGACGCCATTCCAGAAGCCATTCCGGCTCTTCCTTGCGGCTGGAAATCAGGCGGATCGTATCCTCGGTCAGGCCCTTCGGGGCCATGTCCATTTCGATCTCGGTTTCCCAACCCCATTTATAGCCGGATTCCGTGACGGATTTGACGGTATCAAGGGTTTCAGCAACGGCTGGCATGGCAGGCTCCTGTCACTCCGCGACGGACAACTCGACATGCTCATGGCATGCCGGGGTCTTATAACCGCTTGAAGAGGATTGCGTAGGCTGGGGGGGCAAAACAGTATCGAGAGGGGCACCACCCATTGGCTGCCTTGCCATATCGGCAAGGCTGATAGAGGACAAAGCTGTCGCAATCGCGTGGTTGACCATATCCCACCGTCCCCGCATCGGGCAGAGGCAGGCGGCCTCACAATCCAACGATGCACCTTCAACACAGGCGGTCAGGGCAATCGGTCCTTCCAGAACCCGGATCACATCGGCAATGGAAATCTGATCAAGAGCACGGTTCAGACGGTAGCCGCCATGTGCCCCCCGCTGCGACACGACCAAAGCGCCGAGTGACAAGGCCTTGAGCACCTTGGCCACGGTGGGTTCCGGAACACCGGTGGCAGCGGCGATATAAGGGGCCGTCTGGACCTGTCCCGCTGCCGCACCGGCATCTCCGGCCAGACGCATCAGCACCACCACCGCATAATCAGTCAGCTTCGACAGCCTGAACATCTGCTCCATCCTAACCGGACTAAATAAGTCCTGTTTTGGGACAGATGGGCCACACCCATTAAAAGGTCAAGAGCAAAAATTCGAGGATTTTAATCCTTCTTAATAAGAACAATTTCAAATATCATAGAGTTAATTGATAACTATCATCAATTAAAAATTGGTGATCCAATCATTCATGTTAATCAATTAAACAATATATTTCATTGACATATCGCAAAAAAAAATTTATTTCTCTTTATGAACCGTTAAGGCAACGGCAAAAGGGAATTACTGTAGGCAAGCTATGACTTTTAAAATTTCTCCCCGCAAGAATACCAGAATAGCAACCGTTTTTATGCTCGGAACCATTGCTTCTCTGGGCCCTCTCACGCCAATTCATGCTGCGACCACGACAACAACCTTCCAGGTCACCGCAACCGTGCAAGCTTCCTGCGTCATTCAAGCGGCAAATCTTTCGTTTGGTAACTACAGTGGTTCGCAAACTGATGCGACATCCACGTTACAGGTGACCTGCACGAATTCCACACCTTATAATATTGGACTCAATGCCGGCACGGGCTCTGGAGCATCGGTATCCAATCGTAAGATGACACTGAACTCAACCTCGACACTTCCCTATTTTCTTTATTCAGATTCGGCACGCACCAATAATTGGGGCAATACCCCAAATCAGGATACAGTTAGTGGAACAGGTAATGGTAGCGCACAAAGCTTGACCATTTATGGCCGCATTCAGGCAGGGAACTATCCCAATCCCGGGTCCTATGCAGATACAATCACAGTAACTGTTAATTTTTAGGAAAGATTATTTTTATTACCGAGACTCATCCGGATTTATGGTGATTTTTGTGTTCTAAAGTTAATGAAGTTCCGGAGCGTATTGATGCTAATATTTAATTTCAAGAAATGGGAGGCTGCCCTTCACATATTTCTGGCTTTGTTTTTTATATCGATAAGCAGCAGCAAAATTTATGCTCAGGGAATCAGTATTTCACCTGTCAGCATATCATTAGCCGCAGGGCAAATGGCCTCTTTCCTGACATTAACGAATGCAGGGGATACGAACTTGGCATTTCAAGTCCGTAGCTTTGAATGGAGTTCGTCTCCGGAAGAGCCTTATAATCTCACCCCGACAGATCAGCTTTTGGTCAGCCCACCGCTTGGCACTATTCCACCGCATGGCAGTCAGACAGTACGGATTGTGTTACGCCGAGCAGCAACCAGCATTGAAAACAGCTATCGGATTCTGATTGATCAAATCCCTCCACCGGGCCCAATCGGCACAGTCAAGGTCGCTATACGCCTGTCCATTCCACTCTTTGCAGCCCCACCATCACCCATCAGCCCGCATCTGCAATGGTCTATTGAACGATCCACGACAGGCACTTTTCTTACTGTGATCAATACAGGGGAAAAACATCAGAAAATTTATGATGTTTCTCTATCCAATACTCATAAAAATATAAAAATCAAAGTAGAAAAAAGTCCCTATATTCTGCCGCATACAGCACAAAAATGGAAAATTCCTGATAATATCGTTGAAAATAATGAACAAATTACAATTTCAGGAAAGTCAAGCGAAGGAGATTTTAAGGAAAAAATATAGTTATCTATTGTGTTAGGCTAATATGATGGTTTTATTTTTTCTCTTTCTATGGCTTCTAATTTTCACGTTCCAGACAATGGCATTTGCTGCTGACATTCAACTGCTTCTGGATGTTATCGTCAACGGGAATAAAATACAAAAAATCGGTGAATTCTTGGAGAAAGATAACACGTTATATGCTTCCTGCAAGGAATTAACTGAATTAGGGTTGAACATTCGTCCATGCCCCCATGCCAGTGATCTATTAGCACTTGGAAAGCTGGATGGAATAAAATTCACTCTCGACCAATCTACACAGACCATCCATATCACCGCGGAAGAACGGGCGCTGCTTCCAGCCTTGCTGACAGCATCCCCGACAGCTACGGCAGCCGGCTCCAAGATTTATCAAGGGAGTACCGGTTTCAACCTGTCTTATGATATTCAAGGCTCTATGACCGACAATGTTCCTTACGGAACAGGAACCTTCACCCTGCGTGGATTTTCGCATTACGGTCTCTTCTCATCATCTCAGACCGTTTATGCTGGTCTTGGGCCGGCTGGAGCAGGATCAGTTTCTGTCATCCGTCAAGACACCACCTATACTTATTCCAATCCACAGACGTTAAGGCGATATCGTTTTGGCGACGTCCTTGGTGGAAGTTTGCTTTGGACACGCCCTGTTAAACTGGGAGGGATCCAGATCGCTACGGATTTCTCAATGCAACCTGAAAATCTGCCATTTCCTGTTCCGTCGGTGGATGGAATGGCAAATGGCCCATCCACGGTCAACATATTGATGAATGGTCTGCCAATCTTCAATCAGCAGCTTTCCAGTGGACCTTTTCAGATTTCTCGTCTTCCAGTCATGACCGGCGCATCAGAACTGACCAGTATCGTAACCGGTTTAAACGGCCAGCGGACGACCACCACGATACCTTTTTATGCGAGCCAGCTGCTTCTGAAAAAAAACCTGTCCTTTCTATCAGCCGAAGCAGGTTTCCTCAGGCAATACTGGGGAACTTTGTATTCTGAGTATGATAATTTTGCAGGATCTTTGACCTACCGCTACGGCATGTCCTCACACCTGACATTGGAAGGACATGCGGAAGGGTCTCAAAAAATTATCGAGGCAGGGATTGGTGCCGAATGGAATTTTTTTAACCTTGGTATTATCAACGTGACAATGGCAGGCAGCAATGCTGGTGGTGGATCAGGCACCCAGGAATCAATCGGATTTCAAAGAAATGGGCGGCATTTTAGTTTCGGCTTTTCTGAACTGCTCAGCGATTCAACGTTCCGGGATCTGGCCCGCCTGACGGGCAGTCCGGTTCCGAAAAAGCAGATGAACGCCTATATTGGTTATTCATTTAAACGATTTGGATCAATTAATTTTAGTTATAATCAAACAAATCTCTACGGCATTCCGATTTCCCTGCGTTATTATGTGCCACCGGGAACGTTCAACACCAGCAACATGCCGATACCTGGAACCGCCATAACAACCGCTGATAGTGGTTTGGTCACATTACAACCAGCGCAAAACACCAAGATTCTGTCGGTCAATTATTCTTTGCAGATTGGGAAGGTCTCGCTGTATGCAACAGCCTTCAATGCAATCTCGGGCGGAGGGGGAGTTGGAGCTCTGTTTGGTTTAACCATTCCCCTCGGCAATCGATCATCAGCTTCAGTAACCAGTGGAACAGGCCAGTCACGGCCTTATCAGCAGCTCCAGCTTAACCGGATGGTCAATGTACCAGGGGATTTTGGCTACCAGTTAAACGTCTCTCATGGCAGCCAGAACATCCAGAACGGCACGGTAAACTACAAATCCAGAATTGGGACAATCTATGGAGGTATAGATCATATTGGCACCACCACAACTTATCGTGGAGAGGTACAAGGTGCCATTTCTTATATTAATGGCGGTTTTTTTCTATCAAATCAAATATTCGATAGCTTTGCTGTTGTGGATACCAATGGTCTTCCAAATGTACATGTCTACAGCAATAATCGTCTGATGGGGCAAACTGACCATAATGGGCTGTTGCTATTGCCTGATCTGCACTCCTTTACCGAGAATAAAATTTCTATTGATCCCACTGACGTACCTCTCGATGCAGATCTGACCAGCATTAGTCATACAGTCAGGCCAATGAATCATACTGGCGTGTTGGTACCATTCAACATCAAAACAATCAAAGCGGCACTTATCCATTTTGTGAATGCAGATGGTGTGCCATTATCACTGGGAAGTTCAGTACAGTCCACGCCCCCCTCACCCATCGGCTATGATGGGAGTGCCTATTTGACCGATCTAAAACCTGGGATCAACAAGGTAAAAATTCTGCTTTCCAATGGCCGACAGTGCTCTGCTTCCTTTAATTATATTTTTTTACCTGCTACTATTCCTACTATTGGGCCCATCCCATGTATACAACAGTGATAAAATTACGATATCTCCAGACTGTCGCATTGATCTTTTTTGTTGTTCTTGCCCTGTTTCCAAAAGATTCGATGGCTCAATGCGCAGTATCAGTCAACAATCTGAATTTCGGAGTGTATAATCCGTTCTCCACCACCCAGACGACTACATCAGCCAATATTACTGTATCAAGATGCCCCATACTATTTGGATCATATAGCGTCGGCTTGAATGCAGGACAGTATGGAGGCGGATCATATTCCAATCGGTCCATGCAATACAACTCGTACCGACTTCGATATCAAATATATACCTCAAATACCTACTCAACCATATGGGGAGACAACAGCCAAGGAACAGGGATGCAATATGGAAATTGTTTCTTTTTTACTTGCAATAATTCTTTTACCATGTACGGTGTTATTCCACCTTCCCAAAATATACCACCAGGGTCTTATACCGACACTGTCGTTGTGACGATAACTTATTGATTTTTAAGATAATTTTCAGTTTGTAGAGCTTATATTCTTGGTAGTCAGAAACAATCTCGTATCTCAGGCCACTGTTATTCTGGTAGCGAGCATTTTCGGGCTGGGATACAGCCTGAGCGCAGCCCTGATTGCCCTCCGGCTGGAGGCCACCGGAGCCAACGATCTGACAATTGGCCTGAATGCAGCCATGCATGCCGCCGGTGTGCTGGGTATTGCCATGTTTCTTCCCCGCCTCAGTGCCCGGTTCGGCATGCGCTTTCTGCTGCTGCTCTCCCTGCTGGCAACGACGATTATCCTGATCCTGTTTCCGCTGATGCCATGGAGCTGGACATGGTTTCCTCTGCGATTAGGGCTGGGGGTCGCGACCGAGATTCTGTTTGTTCTCTCCGAAACATGGGCCAACCAGCTTTGTGACGATGCTTCCCGCGGAAAGGTCATGGCTTTTTATATGACTGCCATGTCCGGCGGCTTCGCAGCCGGTCCCCTGCTGTTATCCGCTACGGGGACAGGCGGCTTTGCGCCATGGCTGGCTGGAGGAACATTGTCACTGCTGGCTGCGCTGGTCCTGCTGCTGGGCACGACGACACCACCGCCCGCGCAACACAATGGGCATGGTGGCTTTCTACATTATCTCCGCCTTGCCCCTGTTGCCCTTTTCAGCACCGCCCTCAATGCAGGGGTGGAGGCGGCTGGAATGTCGTTCCTTCCTCTCTATGCAATGAGTGCCGGATGGGGCGAAAATGGCGCGACCCAACTTTTATCGACACTGATGCTCGGCGCGATCATGCTGCAACTGCCGATCGGATGGCTTGCTGACCGGATGCCACGCGAGAAACTGATTCTTCATCTTGCCCTGATCGCCGGCATCGGAGCCCTCGCCTGGCCGTGGTTAATCAGTCTTGGTGCAATCGCCTATATCGCCCTGTTTGTATGGGGTGGAGTTTTCGTGGGTATTTACACCGTAACCCTGACCATGATCGGCAGCCGATTCTCCGGCAGCGATCTGGTCGGTCTGTACGCTGCAGCCGGGCTGGCCTGGGGTGTGGGGGCATTGCTGGGACCATCTGCCGTCGGAGCCGCCAACATCCTGACAGCCCATGGCCTTCCAGTCGTCACCGCTGCCGGCTGCCTGATTTTTGCCTTATTCATACGCCGCTATGTTTACCGATCAGACTCTTGACCCAGCCTCATAATTGTCCATCCCTCATTACAAAAATATTATTATAACGGGTCAAGAATGACAGTTATTGAGCAAACTGAGACAGATTGCTAAAAAAACGGATGTTCCTGCTTTTTCAAGCTGGCAATCTTGCCTCCAGCCTTCATGGCCGAGACCATAGTTGACGATATCTGATTGGCTTTATGAATTTGCCGGATCGCAAGCCAGTCGGATGATAAGGAACATTAATGATCAGATTGGTATTGCTTCTGCTTGGGGCGGGTATCGTCAAGCGGCGCTGGCGTTTTCTGCTGATGCTGGGCGTTTTATGGGCAGGTTTCGGCGCGTTTCTGGCGTTTGATGCACTGGACGAACATTACGTAATCCCGGTGCGCTATCTCGGTTACGTCATGGTCATCGAAGGGCTGGCCACAGCCTCCTCCGCATCCGCGGCCACCGGCACGGCGAAGCGGTTGAGGTGGTTCAAGGCGCTTGCCCTGTTCATGATCGGGGGGCTTGCCGCGCTGAACCATCATCATGCCAATCTG
The DNA here is from genome assembly GCF_001889545.1 of Granulibacter bethesdensis. Classification (NCBI taxonomy): domain Bacteria; kingdom Pseudomonadati; phylum Pseudomonadota; class Alphaproteobacteria; order Acetobacterales; family Acetobacteraceae; genus Granulibacter; species Granulibacter bethesdensis. Next base: position 1,523,276 of record NZ_CP018194.1, read on the forward strand.
ATTCTGGCCATTCTGCTGGGGCTGTTCATCGCCATTGATGGAATCATGAAGGTCAGCAGCGCGCAGGTTGTACGATTTCCCGGCTGGCGTACTGCACGCGCCATCGGAATAGGCGAAATCTTTTTCGCTATTTTTGTCCTCGAACCATATCCGACCTGGTACAAGGCAACAGTCGGTGTCAATATGGGTGCATTGATGCTGCTCTCCGGTCTGGGCCTTGTGCGACTGGGATTGCGGTTAAAACAGCTTCCTGACGATGCGCCACTTTCCCCCATCCTGCAGCAGGGCCTGTCTGGATGGACATTCATTCCTGCCCCTCCCAACCAGACAGATCAAAACGCTCAACCGGCACAGATTGGTGAACTGATTGTGCATGTGTGGACCCCGACCGGCCTGTCACCCAGCCAGATCCGGTCCGGCAGGCTCATCGGGCGCTATATCGCAGCTGTCGATCAGAACGGGGCTGTCTCAACCGGGCATGCTGCACTGGAAATGGCACCAGATGTTTACATCAGCCATTATCCGAAAAACGAGATCGACCGGAACCCGGGGGAATTCGGGCGCATTCTCCGGGCCACTCACGACAACGATGTTGAGGGTCGTTTTCTGCCCAGCTATCAGGAAGAAGCCGCGGGATGGTGCGAAGCCACGGCCCATGTCCGCTTTGAGCAGTTCGACGCGGGCCGCCTGAGGGCTTTCTGGAATATCTATCGGCAGGACAATACCTACAACCTGACCAATCGTAACTGTTCCAGTGTCGTCGCACAGGCTCTGGATGCCGCACTGGAAGGTGCACTGACCGCACGGACTGCACGCCTGCCTCTGTCACGGCTGATGCGGATATTCCTCAGCCCTGAACTCTGGGTTGCCGGATTGCTGCGTCAACGTGCTGAATCCATGGCCTGGACGCCGGGACTGGTTCTGGATTACGCCCGTGCCCTGTCTGCCGTGATTGATCCGCCTGCTATCTCCTGGCTGTCACTTGCGGCCCGTGCATGGCGGCGGCAAAAGCGTACGCAGGAATCATGAGCAACCACACGACGTCAAAACGACGCCTCAGCCTGATACAACGCATCTGTTATCATTTGGACCGCTTCTAAAAGAAATGTTAAACTCTTTCATGGAAGCAGCAGATTTCTCAGCCAATACCCTGGCTCAATGGCCCAATATTGTCATTATCGGGATCTTTTGTGGGGTTCTGGTTATTGCGCAATATTTGGTGCAGTTTCTTGCCAAAAGAATCTTCTCTGCCACCACACTTGCCGAACACAACGTATCGGCTCTGGATACGTTTCGGGTTCTTGGTCCCCTGGCTGGTGTATTCATCAGCTTCTCCCTAGTACAGGGGATTGCCGAATATCGTGCCAGCGAGCGCCAGATAAGTCTTGAGGCCACGGATGCCTATCAGCTTGACCGCGCCCTGGCCGGAACAGATCTGGGTGATAAGGCAAATCCTGCCCGGCTTGCCCTGCGAGCCTACATCCAGTCTGTCGTAACAGAGGAATGGAATGGATTGCGGGAAGGAAAAACCGTAGCTCTGGTAGCGTCGCAGACAATGCAGGCCCTGCAGGAGCAGGTTGAATCTTTGGTCAATCAGCTGCCTCCCTCCCTGCGCATTGCCAATGATATTGATAAAAACTTCGATGATTTGCAGGAAGACCGTGCCAAGCGGTTAGCCGTTGCGCGCGGCGGGCTTCCTTCGATCATGTGGTGGGTGCTTGGCATGTTGATGCTGCTTCTGCTGATCTGCTCGGCTTTTCTGGCACGTCCGAACAGGATTTACATTCACCCGCTGCCGACATTGTTCATGGCCGGGCTGGGAATCATGTGCGGGCTTCTGTTTATTATTGACCGACCCTATCAGGGGGAACTTTGCGTAAGCCCGGCACCCTTGGTGAAGGTTCTCAAGCAGCTTAATATTCGCCTGCATATTCATACAGGCTAGGCCGGATCACCATTCAGCTCTGGTGGCCTATAAAAGACGCTTTTGTATGCTTCAGGTGCTCGCAGACCTGAATAGCGATCCCGCATAGTCACCATCAAGAAAAAGCCGCGATCCCCTCTGATCGCGGCTTTCCTGTTTTATCGGCTGTTTTGAGGAACGCTATTCATCCAAAAGCGCCTACCTCATGGCTGATAGCCGTGCCGATCTCACGCACCAGATCAAACATATCGCTCATCGGCTGGAAAATAGTGGCATGCTCATGAGCATAGCTGCTGCCCTGACGTTCGGTCGATGGTTCAAAGTAATCCCGTTCCACCGCAGGGTCTGGCGCAGGCGGGAATACCTGACTCAGAAGATTGAGGGCAAGGGGAATTTCCAGCCGCAAAATCAGGGCTTCCAGAGCCTGACGAGTCACCCCATGACGAGGCGAGAAATCAGGAATTTCCGTCTCCAGAAGCCAGATACGATGAATCAGCGCCAGCCTCAGCGCATGCAGCAAACGCTCACGCATGGTCATGCGCGGTGCGTCAGACCAGCCAGCACGCAGTTGCAGGTGATCCACCTGAATGCGTCGGAACATCGCCTGTGTCACCGCCGCCAGACCCAGCCGCTCCACCGCCTTGGCTACCAGCATCAGCGCCTTTGTCTTCCGCTGATCCGTTTCCCGCTCATGCGCAGCACGATCGAGCCAGGTGGTGGGGTCAAATGTCGCCACCACTGCACGCAATACGTCCAGATCAGAATGGCGCAAAGCATGCTCGGCCAGATTCATGGCCCGGCGGAAACGGAAGCTGTTCTGATAAAGATCGTCGAACGTTTCCGGGTGGCGGATCAAGGCTGCACCAATGCCGTGAATGGAATTGGCACACCAGCCCAACTGCTGAAGGATGGCATTATTGGGGATGGCCCGCAATTCGCGCGGATGGGTGATCTGCGGGCGCCCCACTGCCCCATCGCTCTGGCGGGCGGCCGGGCGGGAGCCGGTCTTGTCGATCAGAGCCGGACCGAACGCACCCAATAGGGCGGCATAGCCCGGATCTTCCACCAGCTCTTCCATATGCGTGCGGATGGTCGTGAAGTAATCCGAGGCAAAATCCTGCTCCTCATAAACAGGATCTTTCGGGCCGGACATACGTGGGAAAGCATGTTCCGCAATCCGGGCAATAGTGGCCGTTGCCAGCGCTGGTGTGCCGAACAACAGATAGCCATCACCACCTTGAAAAGCACTTTCCTCACGCACCACAACTCCTGCAGCGCGCAGGGCCTTGCGGCTTTTGGTTGGAGAAAGATATTTCAGGCGATCATAGAGCGAGCCGGGATGCGCACCACGTCCGATGCTTTCGCCATGTGTATCGAACAGAATCACTTCGACACCCTTGACGTCATAACGGGCCAGCAGCTCGGCAATTTTCATACGCAGGCGTTCGATCAGATAGCTGGCGGCCAGCTGTCCGACATAACGACCGGAATCCGAATAACCGAACTGAAGTGCAAGACGACCGGTCTTTTGCAGATAGGCGCGGTAATGCGGGCTGCGCAGCGCTTCCTGCAGGATGCGCGCGCCCTGTTCCAACGCATCGGCGGTTTCGAACAGCGGAGAAATCTCGATCCGGTCCTCGATCCCCAGAAGTCTTGCCAGCCACAGCGCTGTCAACAGCGTGTAACCGCTCTCGGTCTCGGCGATCAGGAATCTGACCGGTGCTGCGCTATCGATGTGTTTGACGACCTGCGCCACCGTCATCATCAACCGGGCCGCCGAAGCCTGCTCAGCAATCAGCGTACCGAAATCGATATTGACGGGCTGAACAGTATCGAGCGCCTCGTTGATCTTGCTCAGCAGGATACGACGGCGGGACTGATCTTCCGGCGGATCGGTAATGCCCAGACGCTGCCGGGCAACATTATGCAGCTGAGTCGCATTCAGACGTACATGCGTATGAGCCAGAGACATGGCATGCGAGACTAGGCCTGCGCGGATCACGCACAGTGCCAGTCTCGTCTCCTCATCTGCGGTGCTGATCGCCGCATCAAATTGCGGCAGGATGGCAGCAGGATCAGTGATCGCTTCCTGCCGACGTGTGATCAGCGCCTGAGCGAAAGCCTGCACACCATCAGGATCCTGCGTCATCGGGCAGGCTTCGATCTGGGCCGAAACGGCCTCAATCGCCTGATTCACTGTGCGCTGAAGCGCATCGGTTCCGGCAAGCGGAGCCAATTGTGCCAGAACGCGCTCCAGTTGCAGACGCTTCATGCGCAGGCGCAGGCGTAACGTGTCCCACCAGCCAATATCGGTACGACCATCCGTATCGTAGCCAACCCAACTGGTAAGAATCACCGGCCTTGGCGTCAGATCGCTCCAGCGATCCGGCCAGACATCACGGGCGGCCAGCAGCAGGTTGCGGTTCAACTTATCGATGGCATCACGGCCATTGATGATGGCGGCAACCGCCTGATCGAACTCGTCTTCCAGCGTTACAGAAGGGGGACGATGCGATTCAAAAGAAGATACTTCAGCACCGCTGGCTGCTTCTGCCAGCGCGTGGCCAACCTCGGCCGGCATTGAGAAAGTCGGGTGAGCCGTAAAGACGGCGGCAAAGCGGGTTCTCTCAACCTCAGGCTGAAAATCGCGAAAAGAAATCGGGCTGTCATTGGGATCAGGCCTGACCACCCGCTGGGCCACGTGAGCCAACGCCTCGTCAGCCCCTTCAATCCCGCCAACATAATTGGCAAGCCTGCGCGCGCGGTCGATATAGGCGGCATCTCTCAGATGTTTCACCAATGCCACGAGAGAAGCGTGACTTAATGATCCGCTTTCGATTCGGCGCGCAATCGCGAGCGCCACTGAAAGCATCGGATTGCCGAATGGATCTTCGGTAGAGCGCTCAACAGAGCGTTCTGTGACCGAAAGCAATTCGGCGGCCAGGTTCGCAGGTGTCTGCGTGTCGTGCATGTCTGCCATCACCCGAATTGTGTGCACAGGCTCAAAGAGAACGCAAACCCCTTTCGCATGGTCTTCCTTTCAAAACTCTGTTCTGTCATCACATAAGGCAAAAGCAATCTTATGATAAGATTGCTCTATTATAGGAATTAATAATAAAATATTGGAGTATCTATAGCAATAAAATTATAGACCCTTTGGGCCGTCATCTTTATGCGCGGGAATCCGTACAGGATATAAATCTCTATTATTTTAACTTTTTGCCTCTGGACAGGCTACGGAACCCTCGCGCAACCATGTTGTTACCACCTTGCCTAAAAACATGACACAGGAGAGGAATTCTTATGGCACGTCGCTTCGGCTGGGCTCTCGGACTGCTGGTTCCGGTCGCCGCTTGCTCCAACCCGCCTCCGCCGCCCCCGGCCCCGCCGGCCCCGACCGTCAGCGATACGGATCGTAGCTTCGTGACAGCTTTGACCCAGGCCAATCTGGCAGAGGTGCAGGCCGGCGATCTGGCCTCCAAAACCTCGAACAAAGCCAGCATCCGCAAACTGGGCAGCCAGATGTCCAATGAACATGGCCAGCTCAATGAAAAGCTTGCCACCCTGGCAAAAGCGAAGGGCATTGATGTCCCGACCCAGCCAAATGAACAGCAGCAGGCTGTCTATCAGAAGCTGCAGGGCGAACGCGCCAGCCGATTCAACAATGATTATGTGGATTCTGAGCTGGACGGTCACAAGGCGCTTGAGCCAGTGCTGACCCTGGAAATCAACCAGGGTTCCGATGCTGATCTGAAGAAACTGGCGGGTGATACCCTGCCGGTGGTGCAGATGCATGCAAAAGAGCTGGAAGCTCTGAAAACCGGCAAGACGCCGCGCCGCCTGCGCCATGGCGCCGCAGCGGCAACCATACCGCCGGTCGTGCAGTCCGCTGCGCCTGCGGCTCTGGCTCCGGCCCCGGCTGCGCAGTAATCAGCGCCGGTTCATAAGAAGGATGCCGTTTCGGCGGCATCCTTTTTTATGACTACCAAGGAGGCTGTTTTTCCATACTCTGATCAGGTGTTCAGACCGTTGGAACCCTCCCCTGTTTTTCCGCCTCCTCGCATGATGCTCCCGGCGCAGGATGAGCCTGCCCGCCAAAGGCTGCGTCAGGCAAAACGCCTCGCCCTTTTTCTGCTTCTGCTTATGCTGGGCCTCTCCCTGCTGGCTCTGTTCATTCCATCCAATCTCGGGGGAGGATGGGTCAAAGGCATGATCGGGGCAGCCGCCAATGCCGGACTGATCGGCGGACTGGCTGACTGGTTTGCCGTTACTGCCCTGTTCCGTCATCCGCTGGGCCTGCCTGTTCCGCACACTGCGATTATTCCAGCCCAGAAGCACAGGCTGGGACAGGCACTGGGACGTTTTGTCGCTCAGCATGTCTTTACGCCGGCGGAAATATCCCGCGCGGTCAAGACCATTGATATTGCTGGCATTTTTCAGCGGCTGCTCAATGATCCTTCCATCTCCCTGCCCGCATCACAAGCGGTGTCGAGACTGGTGCCCCGTCTGTTGTCCAGTATGGAGGCCGGCCGTGCACGCAAACTGGTCATCCGGCTGCTGCCACGCCTGATGGGTGGGCAGGCTGCCAGCGCAGTGATCGCACGCGCCCTGAATGGTCTGGTCGATGGAGGCAAGCATCAGGATATTTTTACCCTGCTGCTCCACGCCCTGAGGGATACGCTGCATCAGAAAGAATCACAGCTACACGGTCTGATTGCCCAGCGCGTCTCCGAGCATGGCGGACGGCTGGTCGGCTGGGCCGTCGGGGCTCAGATCGCCAGCAAGGTTCTGACTGCGATCAATGTTGAACTCGATAAAATGGGGCCTGATCAATCAGCCCTGCGTCTTGCCTTCGATGAATGGGTACGGGTTCAGATTGGTAAGTTACAGAACGATCCCGCCCATGCTGCAGAAATGGGAAAAGCCGTCACCAGATTGATGGCCGAACCTGCCGCACAGGCTTGGTTAAAAGACATATGGCAACGCCTGCGCAGTACCATCGTTGCCGATGCCAATAGAAGTGACGGCCGCACCGTGCTGATTATTCAGGGTTTTCTTGGTGAGCTTGGCAATATGCTCGGGCAAAGCGCGGATATGCAGGACAAAGTGAATCGCGGAGCGGAGTCCATTATCCTGAACGCCCTTCCCTCGTTACAGGAATCACTGTCCCAGTTCATTGCCTCGGTGGTGGCGGGATGGGATACGGAGACAATTACCGACAGGCTTGAGTTGCGGATCGGACATGATCTGCAATTCGTGCGCGTAAACGGAACGTTGGTTGGCTTTGTGGTCGGCGGCGCGCTTTATGCAGTGCTGCGGCTAATCTCCAACCAGATCGGCTGAACAGGCCGATTTTTTATTTCAGAAAAAACTGCTGTGCACGGCACTGCGAACACGTAGCACCCGGGCAGCGATATAGGCCACCGCCAAGGCCACGACCGCCACCGGAATCATAAGCACGGCCAGCCAGATCGCCAACGCAGCAGCCGCAAGACCCGCCATGATCATGGCTGCCACCATGGCAGAGACAGCAAAGCGCGCACTGAAAGGCGGGCGAACCGGGCGGCGGAACTCACCATCCAGCGTCATATCCAGCACAGGGGGAGATGACTTTTTCTGCATTTTGTCCATCTTGATCGAGGCCTCCTTGCATACAAGGCTGACGAGCCGCTCAAGTTCCTGCCACCATAGGGCTAATAACGCCCTACAGGAATGCCCGGGACATTAAACTTTCTCAAACTTCATCCGTGACAACACCGAATTCAACCAGATCGCTTTTTCCGAAGCTGGTTGAAATCGCTACATCCGTCGCATCCCGTCCACGCGCCATCAGGATACGCCCGATACGCGGCTTGTTATGACGGGCGTCAAATGTATACCAGGTACCATCCAGATAGACATCAAACCAGGCGCTGAAATCCATCGGGTCCGGCACAGGTGGAATGCCTATATCGCCGAGATAACCGGTGCAGTAGCGTGCAGGAATGTTCATGCAACGGCACAAAGTGACAGCAAGATGCGCAAAGTCACGGCACACCCCGACCTGCTCTTCATGGGCTTCCCAAGCGGTTCTCGTGGCGCGTGCCATCTGATAGTCAAAACGGATACGCTGGTGTACGTAATCAACAATTGCCTGCACGCGGGGCCAACCTTCCGGCGTCTGGCCGAATAGCTGCCAGGCAAGCGTGGAAAGACGATCCGTCTCGCAATAGCGACTGCCCAGTAGATAGACCAGCACATCATCCGGCAGCATGGGCACCGGGGTCTGTCGGGCTGACCAGTTCACCACATCCGGCTCACCACTATCCTGAATGGTGAACATCGTCGAAATCGTGATCAGACCGGGAGGCGCAATCAGGCGGGTGCAGCGGTTTCCAAAGCCGTCCGTATAAACTGTCATGGCCGTCGGCGGATCCAGCGTAACAATACCTGGATCCAACAGGTCACCAGCACGGGATGGATGCACATGCACCATCAGCAGCATCGGAGTGTGATCAATATGCTGATAAGTCAGCCTGTATCCGGCACGAATATGCAATCCTGTCTCCTTTCGGCATACAGCAGAAACCGGAAGCGCACCCGCAAGTGCAGGAAGAGAAAAGTCTCCTCCCTCCCCCACCGCATCGACAGGCCTGCGCTCCGAATGGCCTTGAAACGCCTGTGGAACAGAAGCTGTTCCCCGCAAACGATGAATGACAGTAAGCAAAATTCTGGCCACACCCTGAAAAAATGTCAGAACAATCTCCTGTGAAGTGAGAAACAAAAAACGGCCCGTGAAAACGGGCCGTTTCCAGATAGAGCAAAGCAGAAAGACTCCCCGCCGAAGCAGGGAAAAGTCATCTCAGGCGCTCTTGGTCATGATTTCGTCCGCAACGTTACGCGGCACCGGATCATAGTGATGGAACTGCATGGTGAAGGATGCACGGCCCTTCGTCATGCTGCGCAGGTGAGAAATATAGCCGAACATTTCCTTCAGCGGCACCTGTGCCCGCACCAGAACGGTGGAGCCCGAGCTTTCCTGGTTCTGGATCATGCCGCGACGACGGTTGAGGTCACCGACGACGTCACCGACGTGATCCTGAGGTGTGGTGACTTCCACGTCCATGATCGGTTCCAGAATCTGCGGACCGGCTTTCTTCATGCCTTCGCGGAAGCACGCCTTGCCCGCGATTTCGAAGGCCAGAGCCGAGGAGTCAACATCATGGTACTTGCCGTCAATCAGGCTGAACTTGAAGTCCACGGTCGGGAACCCGGCCAGCACACCCGTTTCGGCTTGCACGCGGATACCCTTGTCAACGGCCGGGATATATTCCTTCGGCACGGCGCCACCGACGACCTTGTTTTCGAAGACAATGCCTTCATTCCGTTCCAGCGGCTCGAAGACGATTTTCACTTCGGCGAACTGACCGGAACCACCGGACTGCTTCTTGTGGGTATAAACTTCGGTGTGGGATTTGCTGATAGTCTCACGATAGGCCACCTGCGGCGCGCCAATATTACAATCGACGTTATATTCGCGGCGCAGACGGTCGATGATGATGTCCAGATGCAGCTCGCCCATCCCGGACAGAATGGTCTGACCGGTTTCCTGATCAGTGCGCAGACGAAGGGAGGGATCTTCACCAGCCAGCTTCTGCAGGCCGAGCGTCATCTTTTCGACCGCCTCCTTGGTCTTCGGCTCAACGGAGATGTCGATCACGGGAACCGGGAATGCCATACGTTCCAGCACCACCGGATCATCCTGGCTGGCCAGCGTATCACCGGTGCCTGTGTCCTTCAAACCAACGAAAGCCGCGATATCGCCCGCGAACACTTCCTTGATTTCCGCGCGCTTGTCAGCGTGCATCTGGAAGATACGACCGATACGTTCCTTATGGCCCTTGGTGGTGTTCAGCACGGAATCGCCAGAACGCAGCACGCCGGAATAGACGCGCACGAAGGTCAGTGTGCCGTACTTGTCGTTGATGATCTTGAAAGCAAGGCCGGAGAATGGCGCATCGACCTTCGCCGGGATGCGGCGACGATCAGCGGCTTCGTCTTCCCCTTCCTCTGCGGCCACCTTGATACCGGGCAGATCGGTCGGCGCGGGCAGGTAATCAATCACGGAATCCAGCAGCGGCTGAACGCCCTTGTTCTTGAATGCGGTGCCGCACAGAACGGGGCGGAACGTGCCGTCGATCGTGCCACGCTTGATGGCGCGCTTCAGAGTGGCAACATCGACATCGCCCTTCTCGAAATACTCTTCCATGGCGGCGTCATCGACGGCCAGGGCGGTATCAAGAAGGTTCTGACGATATTCAGCGGCCTTTTCAGCCAGATCGGCGGGGATCGGCTCGTCGTGGAACTTCGCGCCCAGCTCGCCGCCTTCCCAGATAATGGCCTTCATCTCGACCAGATCGACCACGCCCAGGAACTGATCCTCGGCCCCGATCGGCAGCTGCAGCGGCAGCGCGACGATGTCGAGCTTTTCCTTCAGCGTGTCGAATGCGCGATAGAAATCAGCGCCGGTGCGGTCCAGCTTGTTGATGAAGATGACGCGCGGCACGTTATAGCGGTCGGCAAGACGCCAGTTGGTCTCGGACTGCGGCTGCACACCGGCCACGCCTTCAATGATGAACACCGCACCGTCCAGAACGCGCAGGGAGCGGTTCACTTCGATATTGAAGTCGATATGGCCAGGGGTGTCGATGATGTTGATGCGGTGGTCTTTCCACTCACAGGTCACGGCAGCGGAGGTGATGGTGATACCGCGCTCACGCTCCTGTTCCATGTAGTCGGTGGTGGTGTTGCCATCATGCACCTCACCAATTTTGTGAGACACACCAGTATAGTACAGGATACGCTCCGTCGTGGTGGTCTTGCCCGCGTCGATATGCGCGGTGATCCCGATATTACGGATCTTTTCGAGCGACGGTGTGGACAAGGCAGACCTCCAAAACCCAGTAGGGAAAAACCCTGCGGGGAATGGCCCCAGTCAGGGAGTATCAGCGCAACCCCGGCATGTTGTCCGGCAGATCACACCAAAACCAGTGATACAAACAACGAAACGGACACCGGAACGACGGGAGGGCTGCCCCCGGCCTTCTTTGCCCGACCCGATTCCGCCGTGATATGCGACACCCTGCCGATTTTTGCAATCGAGCAACCGCAGGGCAGAGGCGGTTTTATCTCATGGACGCCTTTTAGGGGCGATAAGGGGTAGTGCTTTATAGATGGCTGATCAGAATTTCCATCCTGTTCCCGTGATTCTGGACACCGATCCCGGCACAGATGATGCTCTGGCGATTCTGTTGGCGCTTGCCTCCCCTGAGCTGGAGATGAAAGCGCTGACCGTCGTCGGGGGCAATGTCGGGTTGGAGCATACACTCCGTAATGCGCTGGCGCTGGCAGCGCTGGCAGGTGCCTCCATCCCGGTTCATCCCGGGGCAAACCAGCCCTTGATGGGGCATCATTATACAGGGGCACCTGACATTCATGGGGTTGATGGGCTGGCCGGGGTCGATATGCCAGAGCCATCCCTGTTCTCCTCCCCTCGTATGGCCTCCTCTCTTCTGGCCGCCGACGCAATCCGTGCCATTCTGCGTGACAGCGAAAAACCGGTCACACTGGTGGGGATCGGGCCGGCAACCAATCTGGCCCTGGCTCTGGCCACAGAGCCTACCCTCTGCGCCAACATAGACCAGATCGTGCTGATGACCGGCAGTGCCGGGCGAGGGAATGTCACCCCTTATGCCGAGTTCAATGCATGGAGCGATCCTGAAGCACTCTCCATCCTGATCACCAGCGGTGTATCAGTCGTGCTGGTGACGCTTGATCTGACACGGCAGGCCCGCATCACACCCGAGCGCATCACGCGCCTGCGGGAATATGGAACAGGGCGCGCCCTCGCCACGGCCTGCGATATTCTGTCCCGGGTTCCCCTGACCGAACAGGGCGGAGAGCCGCTGCATGACCCCTGCGCAATCGCATGGCTGGTTGCACCGCATCTGTTCACCACGCGCCCTGTGGATGTCTCCGTCATACACGAAGCCGGAGAAAGGCGGGGGCAGACCATGATCAGCCATGCCGGAGAAACCTCTTCAGGGCAGATCACAATGCTGGACACGATGGATGCAGAAGGGTTTTTCACTCTGCTCGGCAATCGGCTGGCACGGCTGCCATGAAGGAACAGCTCACACCGGACCATGCAGCGCCCTACCGGACAATGATGGATATGAGGACAGTGCTCTCCTGTCCGACACAGATTGAGGAAGCATGCGCGCATCTTTCACGACAGGATAAGGCACTGGCAGCCCTCATTACCCGGGTCGGCCCACCCCGCCTGACAATCTCTTCCGAACAAAGCCCCTTTGAAGCCCTGATCCGTGCCATTGCCCATCAGCAGCTTCATGCCCGTGCGGCAGAAGCGATCCTCGCCCGATTTCTGGCTCTGTTTCCACTGAACGCAAACTTCCCTTCACCGCTGGAAATTATGGCTCTGGATACGGAGACCCTGCGCCAATGCGGGTTTTCCGGCACAAAAATAATCGCCCTGCGCGGCGTGTGTGAGGCGGCACAAGCCAGTATCATTCCTGACCGCTCCGGCTGCGCCGCCCTGGATGATGAAACACTGATACAGCGGCTGACGACCCTGCGCGGCATAGGTCGCTGGACCGTGGAAATGCTGATGATTTTCACGCTCGGCCGCACCGATATCCTGCCGGTGGATGATTTTGGAGTCCGGGAGGGCTGGCGGCTCATCAAGGGGCTGGAGAGCCAGCCCAGGCCCAAAACACTGGCGGAGATCGGACAATCATGGTCTCCATGGCGCAGTCTGGCAGCATGGTATTTGTGGCGGGCATCAGATGAGGCCAAAAAGATTCTCCGTCCCCCGCCATCTGACCCGTCCGCCTCCAGAGAAAGGCTTTTCCGTGCCAAGCCATAACGAATCCTTGCCCCTCTCTCCATGGCCCGCCGAGATCCGTTCCATGTGCGCAATCGGGTCTGGCGGACAGCTCGGGCTGAACGGGGAACTGCCATGGCAGGGTGACCAGCGTCCGGCCTTCCGTGAGGATGTCCGCCGCTTCTGGGAACGCACGCTCGGACATGTCCTGATATGCGGCCCGGCGACCTATCGTACCATTCCAGCGACGGCCTTTACCGCAAGGGACATACTAGAACTCCGCTCCTCCATGCAGCCCGAGGAGGTGTTGCGTCGCTATCCGGGCCGCATCGTATATATCGGCGGCGGTATACCGGTCTGGAATGCTTATGCCCGCTTCATCCAGCACTGGGACATCACCCGACTGCCTTATGACGGACCGGCCGACCGCTATTTCGATCCGGCATGGCTTGCAACCGGAGCTCGGGCAAGAGAAACTTCACATCCATAAGGCAGGGTCATCTGCAGGCATCGCCCAAATCCGCCGACATCGGCCATTATCACGGAGCTGCCGTCATGCCGTCTCTCCGATACATCATTCCTGCTGCCCGTGCGATATGCATCACTCTGCCCGCCATTAGTGTGATGGTGACGGCCGCTCCTGCCCGTGCCCAACCCGCCACCGACAGGTCTTCGTTACCCACGTTCGCCATAACCTTTGCGGAATTCAAAACCGCATTCAACAATCAGGCACAGGCCGACCGGCCCGATCATGCTTCTGCCTCTCCATCCGGCTCACTCAAGCGGTGCAGACATATAACCAATGGCATCAGTTGCCTGATCCGGAATCGCGACGGCGATGCTCCGCCGCCGCCGATCGAACCGACCAGCCGCATCAAGCTGCCACCGGGACGAGTTCCACAGCAACTGCGTCTGGAAGCCAGACTCAACCATGATGGTCGTATCGAGACATTACGCATTCTGGGCGACCGTGCCGAGCCGACCGATCAAGCCAACTTCGTCGCGGCGGTGGAAAACGCAGCACAGGTCTGGGACAAGCAGGACGGGCTGCCTCCACAATCTGCCCTTTTCGACGAGGCGCTCGGCCTCAATCGGACGGATGAAGCCCCCGATATCGGCAAGCCCCGCATCCTGGCACGTCCCTACGCAAAGATTACCTGCATGGCCTCAGCACTTTCCGCCAATGCAGGCGTGGCCTGCACATTCGATCCTCCAGACCAGTCACCATGAACGAACGCCCCGAGTCATCCGAGCGGAAAATTCTGGGCGATATCATCGCTCTTGTACTGGACGAAAATCCGGGACAATCCGAAGCAGCCCTGATCGCCCTGAAGCGCCGGGCAGCCAGAAACAATGTTACCGGCGGGCTGCTCAAAAACCTGCTGCATGAATTACGCGGTCAGCCACCTGCCTTTCTGAATGTTGAAGTCCCCAACAGAGACTCCGCCCGACAAGACATGCTGGAACAGCAACTGAGCCGCGCCATCATGGAACGTGACTCTGCGCGGGTCCAGCTTTCCATTCAGATACAGGCTGCCAATGCCAGACGAGAAACACGGTGGCGGGACAGAGTAGTAGGAGGCATCTTCACGGCCCTGGCCGTTTCTGGTGTACTGACAGCATACGCGCTGCTTTCCCCTGTCACTCTGGATGAAGAAGAGCAGGAAAAGAACCAGAATATAGCCGTAATTGCTCCCCTTTCCCCTCCATCAAAAGCACTGCGTGACTCTCCGGCAACGGTGGAGGAAGCGGAATTCCGCGCCGGAGCCCAGGATCATCGCAGAATGCTGGCCTGGCTTCGCACTGCAAGTACAGAACAACAATCGGGAGCCCAATACTGGCTTAGTCGGCAAGGCTCCAACGGCAGCCAGTCCTGCTATATGGTAGGGGGCTCTCTGTCAGCAGGCTGGCTGAACGGATGTCTGATCGCACAGCGCAGTCTGGAGCAGGCAAACCGCAATAGCGCCACCAGCGTCGCTTACCAGCGCGGATGGCAAAGCGATGGCAGAAGCAGATAGTTCAATATCTATGGATACAGAAAAATTACGCTGACAAACCACTCCCCATCTCCGCTTGATCATCACCAGGCGAAAGGAATGGGGCACCCATCCGCATAAGAACTTTCAGCTGCCCTTTTGGTAGCGCAGGCTCGTCAAGCTGTTCTTGAACAGGATCAAACACTCAAGTGGGTGGCACCAAGGAACTGGCATATCCGCATACGAATTTTCGATCTGAGGCTGGTTCTGGTTAGTGACACTTTTGAGAATGACGCTGGGGCCCTTAAATTTATGCGGTTTTTCCTACGGGGAAAAATCGCTGCCAGCAATAAATGTTTTGATCGCGTTAACAAACTGGTCCGGCTGATCCGCATGCACCCAATGCCCGGCCGCAGGAAGAGTGACCAATTGTGCCTGAGGACATAAATCCGTTATCAGCCGGTGATCTTCAGCCTTTATATAATGTGATAAAGCCCCCGCCATAAAAAGGGCAGGCCCATTGAAACGGGTTCCCGGAAGACTGTCCCAGCCTTCTATGTCCGGCAATCCCCGGGCAATGTTCGACAGACCAATCCGCCAGACCCAATGCCGACCCGATTCATCCTCAACCGCCTCCAGCCCCTGTGTCAGGAAAGCCCGAACGCGAGGATCGGTTTCAACATCAGACAACGCATCGGCCGCCTGCATGCGTGAGGTTATAGCCGACAAATCCAGTTCCAGCATGGCCTGAGCAACCGGGCGAAAACGCGGCAAATATTGCCTCGGCGCAATATCTACGATGATCAACCCCGCAACCGCCTCCGGATGGTCCAGAGCCAGCCGCATCGCAACCTTCCCGCCCATGGAATGCCCCAGCAGGATGCAGGGAGAAGCTTCCATCCTGGTCAGGGTCTCGAACACATCCCGTGCCAGAGCGGCATACTCCATACCATCCTGATGCGGGCTGCCACCATGATTGCGCAGATCCAGCGCCAGCACGCGACGATCATGGGCAAGGTGCCGTTGGACCAGCCCGAAATTACGCGCCTGCCCCAGCAGCCCATGCAGCAGAACCAGGGGGGGGCCGGATGGATTATCAGGCGCACGCTCAATGGCGTTCAGGATCATGCTGCCGCCTCATCCATCCGTCGTGAGGATGATTTTACCAGTATGCGCCCCGCTCTCCATCAAGCGATGCGCCTCAGCTGCCTTATGAAGCGGAAAAACCGCATGGACATGCGGCCCGATCCGCCCTGCTGCCAGCAGCGGCCAGACATGCTCCTTCAATGCCCGAGCTATGGCAGCCTTTTCCTCCCGACTGCGTGGACGCAGGGTCGAGCCTGTCAGAGTCAGACGCCTGGTCATAACGCGGGCCAGATCAGCCTCCCCTTTCGTGCCCCCCTGCAACGCGATCGTCACCAGCCGTCCACCGACAGCAAGCGAGCGGATATTACCCGCCAGATACGACCCGCCGATCATATCCAGAATCACATCCACGCCCTTTTTACCCGTGAATTCCGCCACTGCATCGGCAAAATTTTCTGTCTTGTAATCAATGCTTTCCGAGGCTCCCCATGCCCGGCAGGCCGCGCATTTCTCTGCTCCGCCTGCCGTCGCATACACAGTCGCCCCCAACGTGGATGCAAGCTGGATCGCCGTACTGCCGATCCCCCCCGAACCACCATGGACCAGCAATCTCTCTCCTTTCCGCAACCCGCCGAGCATGAATACATTGGCCCAGACGGTGAAGAATGTCTCAGGTAACGCTGCCGCGCGAATGTCATCGAAGCCTTCCGGATAGGGCAGGCACTGCGTAGCGGGAACGGTGCAATATTCCGCGTAGCCTCCGCCATTTGTCAGTGCGGTGACTTTTTCACCTTGTTGCAGGGTTGTAACGCCTGCTCCAAGCGCCACGACCTCTCCCGCCACCTCCAGCCCCAGATGCGGGCTGGCGTCCGGCGGCGGCGGATACAGCCCGCTGCGCTGCATAAGGTCCGGGCGGTTGATACCTGCTGCTCTTACATGAATCAGAACCTCACCCTCGGCCGGCCCCGCTGCCGACACCGGCAAGGGAGCGCTTTCATACCGTAATGTCTCCGGGCCTCCTGCGCCATCAACCCGAATCATCGCCATTCTGTCGGGAAGTGTCATCGATTCCATGTTCCCGGCGTTATATTGTTCATCCCGTGTCGTGCCCCTATTCACCTTCCCTATCAGGAAAGCGTCTCTATGGCCCAGTCGAAGCCCATGGTATCGCTGTCCGCCTTCATTGCCTAACCGATCAGGAGATCATGCATGATATCGTCCCGCACCGGGCTGCTGGCCCTTCTGCTGCTGACCATGGCCGCATGTGGCGTTACACCCGAGAATATCAGTGGTCATGCCAGCGGACAGATCACCCCGCCTGCCGATCTGATGCATGCACCGACCGACAGGTCATCCCGCTAAGCGCACCCTGAAAGGATGCATACTCTCTTATCCCATTCCAGTCGTCACCGCCCCCTGAGTGAAAAACTGCTCCACGCACCTTATGTGCTGCGAGCACTGGTGCGGGCCGATGAAATCTGGCTGACCGTTCTGGCCGCTTTCGTCGGTTGCGCGACCGGAGGATGCGTCAGCTTTATCTACTGGCTGACGCAATGGATGCATGAGGTGATCTACGCGCTGCCCGCAGGTGGGAAACTCTCCGCAGCGCCCTTTCTGGAACCCTCCCGTGCCATGCTGGGACCAATCAGCGGCGGGGTCGTCGTCGGTCTGACTTTGCTGATGGCGCGGCATGTGTCCCGGCAGGCGACGGTAGACCCGATCGAGGCCAATGCACTGCATGGGGGTCGTATGTCGATGACCACCAGCCTTTACGTCACGCTACAGACGATTTTATCCAACGGATTCGGCGCGTCTGTCGGTCTGGAAGCGGGCTATACGCAGATTGGCTCGGCCATTGCTTCCCGTCTTGGCCGTTCCTTCCGGCTCCGCAGAAACGATCTGCGCATTCTGGTCGGATGTGGCGCGGCCGGTGCTATCGGTGCAGCCTTCAATGCTCCGCTGGCCGGTGCATTTTATGCGTTCGAGCTCGTCATTGGCATCTACTCTCTCGCCACGCTGGCCCCCGTCGTGACAGCATCGATCATGGCTGTGCTGACAGATCGCCTTCTAACGGGCGGAGCACCCGGATATCATCTGCAAATTCCCCTCTCTATCCCTGCCGGAGACTATCCCCCCATTCTGGCGCTCAGCCTTCTGGCGGCTCTGGTAGGTATTGCCCTGATGCGCGGGGTAACGCTGATGGAAGCGTTATTTACCCGCAGCCATATCCCATACTGGGGACGGCCAGCCTTTGGTGGAATAGCGCTGGGACTGATGGCCCTGATAACACCGCAAGTGCTGTCATCAGGCCATTCAGCCCTGCATATGGGCATTGACGCACCTTATACGCTGTCCAAAATCCTCATGCTGCTGGTTCTGAAAGCCATTGCCAGCGCCATTTCCATCGGCTCCGGCTTCCGGGGCGGATTGTTCTTTGCCTCCCTGTTTCTGGGGGCGATGCTAGGCAAGGCTTTTGGCGGTGTCCTTCTTGCCGTTTCCATACCATCGACACTTCCATCCACTGTCTTTGCGCTGGTCGGTATGGGCGGGCTGGCCGTCGCAGTGGTTGGTGGACCGCTGACAATGAGTTTCCTGGTGCTGGAAACCACAGGTTCCTTGCCGATAACGGTAGCGGTGCTGGCTGGAACAGTGATTTCCTCCCTGACCGTGCGGCGGATTTTTGGATATTCCTTCACCACCTGGCGCTTTCATCTGCGCGGAGAGGCAATTCGCAGTGCAGTGGATATCGGCTGGATGCGCAATCTGACCGTAGGCCGGATGATGCGCAAGGACATACGCACTGTCTGCGCCACCATGACACTCGAAAAATTCAGACGTGACTACCCGCTTGGGTCATCACATAGCATGATCGTCGTTGATGAGCAGAACCGCTATCTTGGTATGATTTTGCTGGCTGAAGCCCATGCCAGTGAAACAGAAGCTGCCTGCACCGGTGACCTGCTGCATTTTACACACACTGTTCTGACGCCGGATATGACGGTGAAAAAGGCGATCGAAACCTTTGAACAAGCCGAAGCGGATAGTCTGGCGGTGGTGGAACGGTCAGAGACATCCGACAGCAACAGCCCCGGCATAGTGCTGGGGCTGCTGACAGAAGCCTACGCCCTGCGGCGATACAGTGAGGAACTCGATCAGAGACGGCGGGAACTGTCCGGTGGCGTCACGCTGTAAAACGCTTCCGCCATTATCAGGGCAGGCAAATAAAAAATGTGACATCAGGGATTCTGGCGCCGGGCCAGAAGATCACGGATTTCAATCAGCAATGCCTCCGTCGGTGTCGGCACGACTTCTTTGGCAGGTTCTTCTGCCTGCTTCGCCTTGAAGCTGGACAGAGCCTTTACCAGCCAAAAAATTGCGAAACTGACGATAAGGAAATTGATGCAGTAATTAAGGAAGACGCCGACATTCAACGTCACGGCACCCAGCTTCTGCGCCTCCGCCAGAGTGGCCGCATGCTCGCCCTTCAGCGTAATAAAAATATTACTGAAGTCGATTCCACCGACCAGTAAGCCGATCAGAGGCATCAGCATGTCTTTCACAAGGCTGTTGACGATCCCTGTGAAAGCGGCACCAATAATGATACCGACCGCAAGATCGACAACGTTCCCCCGCATGATGAAAGCCTGAAACTCCTCAACCCAGGCCGGTTTTTTTGCCAGACCGGATGGAAGATTGAGCGGTGATGCCATGCGTAAAACCCCTTCATTTCTGTATTTGCGGTACCAGGAAGGGTGGAGTGATCAGAACCGGTCAGGCAAGAGTTCATGAGATGCGAAAAGCAATCCTCACGAAAACGCTATCGCTTTCCGTTCCGATGTTCTCGTCATCTCACACCGATCCGGCGACATAGGCGCGCAAACTGTCGACTTCATGCTCCTGCTGGTTGATGCGAGCCGCGACAACGTCACCGATGCTGACAATGCCGACAAGGCGACCTTCTTCGACAACCGGAAGGTGGCGGAACCGACCTGTCGTCATTGTCTCCATGGCCGCCTCAACAGTCATGTCCGAGGAAGCCGTACGAATACCGCGTGTCATCATCTGATCCGCCGTCAGTTCCAGTGCTTTGGCACCGTGATTGGCCATAGCCCTCACCAGATCACGCTCACTGACGATGCCGCGTATCTCGCCCTCCGCATCCAGAACGGGAACGGCACCGATCCTCTTGTCGCTCAGCAGGCGAGCAATGGCAGCAAATTCCGCCTTTGCCCCGACTGTTTCGACTGCATGCCCCTTATTTTTCAGAATAGTCCCAATCAGCATGATAACGCCCTCCGCTGCATAAGTGTTGTCTTGACTGCCATCCTTGCATGATCAGAACCTGAGGGACGCCTCAGACCTAATCTTGTTAAAAAATAATGGCAGATTATGAAACAATAATGCAAATATAAATCACAGGAGGAACGTTTAATGCGTCGTCCGCCATCAGGATGCGGTGGCGATGAAGCTTTTCCGGCTGGAAATATGCCTCCACCATTCCCCGATGGGGCCACTGCTGAGAAATTCCTCCCGGTGTGGTGATTTCTCGATATAGGCCAGAATCGGGGCCAGAAATAAGTCAGCCAGACTGATGGATTCACCGGCCAGATACGAGCTGCTACCCTTGATCCCGGCCAAAACGGAGAGAACCATGTGGCTCTTCGCGATGGCCTGACGATGCGCCTCGTCATTTTTTCCGCCGATCAGTTCGGGGAAGAAATAATAACCGGACACACCGACCAATGGATTATATCCATAAGAATCGATAATATTAATCACCATGTCCATACGGGCACGGTCTTTCAGATCCTCCGGTATCAGGGATGGACCGGGCAGAACGGCGTTCAGATAGCGTGTTATGGCTTCGGTCTCGATCACCCGGAATCCATCAACATCGACCACCGGAACCTTGCCGAACGGATGCCGCTCCAGATGCTCGGGCTGCCTCGGTTCCCATTTCAAGACGTTCACCGGCACCTGCTCATAATCGGAGATGTTTTTCTCAACGAAAAGCATTTTGACGGTTCGCACATAGGTCGAACCATCAAAACCCCACAGCACTATTCTGGCCGCCATAGCGTCGTTCCTCACCTGTCAAAACCGGTATCCCGGGTATCAATCTTTACAAAGTATCAGACGCATAAAAGATCATTGACAGAGTGTGTTTTTTCGATGACCGCCGGTCTGTAACCCTTCATTTTGTTCAGAGATTACGAATAACTGATTATTATTCAGGTTTGCGGGCCATAAAGACAAGCTGTTGAGTTCGTAAAACCTGCTCCTGATATATGTTCTTTAATACATCTGGAATAGGATAGTCATCATAGGTCCGATGCTCACGAATTATCTCAAACCCTACAGCACGTGCTGCTTCAAGTAACTGTGCATCAGTGGCCCGATTGAGTGTGTTATAGACATCCGTAAGTTCTTTATGTAATGCTTCATTATCAATCGTAGCAAGGCGCAGCTTCTCGCGGAATTTATCCTCCTGCATACTCAGATGAGCCCACGGAGTGGGTATCCAAGGTTCAAAATGGGAACCAAAAGCAGAATAGTAAAGTGGCGTTGTCTGTAGAAACATCAGCCCGCCAGGCCGCAAAACATCAAAAATATTCTCCAAACATGGTTGGATCAGGTCTTGATGTACATGCTCAAATACAGACCAACTATAAACAAAATCAAATGTACCCAATTCTCTCAGTCGCTGCCCTGGCGTGACTTCGACGAACTCAAGATTAGCCGGCAAGCTTTCAATCCCAAGCTGCTCACGTGCGAGAGGAAGGGTGCGAGCCAGTTCATGAGCCTGTATTTCTATCGCAACCAATCTGTCCGGAGCGTGTCTGAGAGCAATACCAAGTGCCGTCGTTCCTTCCCCACACCCGAATTCAAGAACATTTTTTCTGGAATCCCCCAAATTCTGAAAGCCAATTTTCTATTGTATCAGAAACGTTAATGAGTTTTGCACGATATACAGGATCTGAAATATTATTGATCAAATCGACCACCATCAAAACAAATTTTTTCTAATTCTAATATCTAATTCTAATATAAGATGTTTGAAAATTTTGTCTATTATATTTTTATATTTTCATGTTGCATTAATTAATTCTCTGTGCGGAAAAGTGCGTGGTCGGTGTCAGAAACTCCTGACGGGCCGCGACAGTCAGTATCTCGGCGCTCCTAGCCTCTGCGGTCCGCTTCAGCAAGCCGTAAACAGAGGAAGCTGCTTTCTCCAGAGCCTGCCGGGCGTCCCCGGTGTCCAGACGATGGAACAGGAACAAGGCCGCGATCGCATCTCCTGCACCATTGATGCTGACTGGCAGCAGCGGGGTGCGCAGCAGATGAAACCGACCATCCTCATAGACCAGCATATCCAGCGATCCTGACGGTGTCTCCGCCACATGCAGGCTGGTGACCAGAATGATGCGTGGCCCCTGCCGGATCATACTCTCCGCCAGTGTTTTCACTGCCGCACGCGCATCGGCCAATGTGCGGCAGGGATGGCCGGTCAGCCATTCCAGTTCGAACTGGTTGGGGGTCAGAATATTGGCGGCCGGGACCGCCCTGTCCCGAAACAGTTCCGGCAGACCGGGACGCACGAAAATACCCCGGCCCATATCGCCGATCACCGGATCACAACAGTAAAGGGAATTCAGATTGGCCGCACGAACAGATGCCACTGCATCCAGAATGGCACCGCCAATCGCATCGGACCCCATATAACCGGACAGGACGGCATCACAGCGCGACAGAACGCCACGATCGGCGATGCCCTTCATCAAAGCGGAAATATCGTCACCACTGAAAACCTGTCCGGTCCAGTCACCATACCCGGTGTGATTGGAGAACTGGACCGTGTTCATGGCCCATACCTCCGCACCCAGCAATTGCAGCGGAAAAACCGCACTCGCATTGCCGACATGACCGTAACAAACCCAGGACTGGATCGAGAGAATATTCATGCTCCCGGTTGTAAACGTAACCACAGGGAATTGTCAGCCTGCATGCCCCAGCCCTTGTTCAGCCAGATCATGGTCCCAATCATGGCCCCAATCATGGCACGCATTGCCTCATCCCTGCCCTGTTTCGGCCACATCTGCCTGCTCCGATCCCCGCACCAAAGGACCAGCCGTAAGGATCAAGCATCATGGACCTTCTGATGACCCGACGCTCACGCGCTGCCTGGGGTTTTCTCGGGATGTTGAGCGCCTCCCCGGCCCTTGCCGCGCAGGATTCTCATGCTCGCGATGAAACACCGCCTTCACTGGCCAGCCAGCCGGCCACACCGCAGGCACCATCTTCGGTCACTCATGCTTCCAGCCGTGTAGAACGTCAGATACAGAGGCTCTATAAAGCTCTTGCCATTACGCCAGCCCAACAGCAGCCATGGGAAAATTTCACCCGTGTCCTGCGCAGCAATGCCGCAGCCACCGATCAGGCCTATGCGGAAGCCGCCAGACCGGAGGCCGGAGCCAATGCTCTGACACGCTTTCAGGCCTACAGACAGGTTCAGACAGTGCAGGCCGATAATCTGCGCCGGCTGGAGCCGGTCTTTACCGCACTGTATCAGGCACTCTCCCCGGCCCAGCAAAAAACAGCAGATCGGTTGTTTGAACAGCGAACCAAAGCTGCCATGCGCTCTTTCCCTGCTCATCAATGATCCTGCTTCAGGGCCACAAAACCTTGCTGCATGGCTCAATTACCGGCCACGCGCAGAACGGTGATTGCATTGAAGGGAAAGGGCTTGCTATACGCCCGCCTTCAATGCGCCCGGTCGGCATCGGGCTGCCTCGCAAGGAGATAACCCGATGAAGAGCGGTATCCACCCGGAATACCATGAGATCAACGTGATCATGACCGATGGCACGGAGTTCAAGACCCGTTCCTGCTATGGCAAGCCCGGCGAAACGCTGCGTCTGGACATTGATCCCAAATCCCACCCGGCATGGACCGGCGTTCAGCGTATGCTCGACACCGGGGGACAGGTTGCAAAGTTCAACAAGAAGTTCGCCGGTATCGGCACGCGCCGCAAATAAGCGACGAAGGTTTTCGAAAGCGGAAAAAGAGGGGCGGATCGCTCCTCTTTTTTTATTTCAGTGATGTTATGTTGTAACGTAACATGTCATGTTATAACATAACAATCATGTGCCTTTGCGCAGCCGTCGAAGGATTCTGCTTTCCATGCTCCGCCCTGCTCTCTCTCCTCTTTTCTCCATACCGCCTGGCTCCCTGCTTCGAAGACAGTCTGCCGCATTGCTCGGCAGTACGGTGCTGATGGCGGGTTTATGCGGGTTTGTCCCCTTTACCGAGGCGGCCGATCTGTCCTTGCCCGATGTCTCCCTGCCGCCGCTTTCCGTGGTGTCCAATACGCTGGATCAGGCGCGGAGCCAGATTCAGCCTTCTCTTGGCGCGACAACCTACCATTTCAGCCGGACCGCGCTGGAAACCATCCCGCAGGGTGATAATGCCCCGTTGCAGCAGGTGCTGCTGCAAGCCCCTGGCGTAGCGCAGGACAGTTTCGGCCAGATCCATATCCGCGGCGATCACGGGAATGTCCAGTATCGTCTCAACGGGGTGCAGTTGCCGGAAGGTCTGTCCGTATTCGGGCAGGTGCTGGAAACACGCTTTGCGCACAGCCTGTCCCTGATTATGGGCGCTCTGCCGGCGCAATACGGCTTCCGGGAAGCCGGGGTCGTGGACATCGTGACCAAAAACGGCACCACTGATCCCGGTGGGCAGATCAGCGTCTATGGAGGAGCCCGCGACTATTTCCAGCCCAGCTTCGCTTATGGTGGCCGTAAAGGAGCCGTCGATTACTTCCTGACCGGCGATTATCTGCTGAACCGGGTGGGGATTGAAAACCCGACCGGCTCTTTCAATGCCATTCATGACCAGTCCAATCAATGGCACGGCATGGCGCAGATTTCCGGTATCATCAACGATACCACCCGGATCAGCACGATCGTCGGATCATCCATACAGCACTTCCAGATCCCGAACCGGCCCGGCCTGTTGCCCTCCAGCGGATACAGCGTCAACGGGATTGATACGAAAGACAGCGCAACGCTCAATCAACGACAGCGCGAGATTACCGATTTCGCCATTCTTTCGCTGCAAAAGCACTATGATACGGTCGACGTACAAAGCTCCGTCTTCACCCGTTACAGCAGCCTTTATTACGCGCCTGACCAGATCGGTGAATTGCTGTTCAATGGTTTTTCCCAGTCGGCGGCGCGCGCTGTCACCTCCACCGGTGCCCAGACCGATGCAAGCTGGAAGGTTTCGGACCATCACACAGTGCGCGGCGGCTTTCTGGCCACGATCGAACGCGCAACGTTCCAGACCAGCAGTCAGGTTTTTGCAACGGATGACAGCGGTCAGGTTGCATCCGGGGCCTCTCCCTACTCCATTTATCAGGGGGGCGGCAGGACCGGCGGGCTTTATGGCATCTATTTACAGGATGAGTGGAAAATTCTGCCACGCGTCACCATCAATTATGGTGCCCGTTTCGATGTAGTGGACGAATACACGCACGAAAACCAGCTCAGTCCCCGCGTCAACATCGTCTGGATGCCGACAGACCGGACCTCGGTGCATGCTGGGTACTCCCGCTATTTCACCCCACCGACTTTCGAGTTGCTCAGCACCACCTCCATTGCCGCGTTCCAGAACACAACAGCGGCCGCTCCCGGCGGCCTGCTCAACAACACGGTCAAGGCCGAGCGCGCCAACTACTTCGATATCGGCATCGACCAGCAATTCCTGCCCGGCTGGCGTGGCGGCGTTGACGGTTATTACAAGCAGGCTACCAACCTGCTGGATGAGGGTCAGTTCGGGGCGCCGATCATCCTGACCTCGTTCAACTATGCGCATGGCTATGTTGGCGGTGTCCAGTTCGATACTACCTTCGACCGCGGGCCATGGTCGGTCTACGCCAATGTTGCCTGGTCAAAGGCCATGGGCAAAGACATCGTCTCCGCCCAGTTTAATTTCGATCCGGAGGAACTGGAGCAAATCAAAAACAGCTATATCCATCTGGATCACGACCAGCGTATCACGGCCTCGGCCGGAGCGGCCTATACGTTCTTTCATGGCACGCATCATCCGCTACGGATGTCCGGCACGATGCTGTTCGGCAGCGGTTTACGTTCCGATGGCGCAGTGCCGAACGGAAGCGCCCTTCCCCCTTACGGAACATTCAATTTCTCGGCCGTACAGACACTCGATCTGGGTTTCGGCAAGAGCACCCAGATAAGGCTGGATGTTATCAATCTGTTCGACAGCACCTACATGCTGCGTGATGGCACCGGGGTCGGGGTTGGCGCACCGCAATACGGGCTGCGCCGAACGATCCTGGCAGGGCTGACACAAAGATTCTGATTTGCAGACACGTTTTTTCCTCTTGAAACCGGTTCCGGTTTCGCTATCTCATAATGCATCGGGATGCCCTTGATGGGGTCTCGATGCCACTCAGGAACCGGCCTTATGGCGGTTCAGATCTGTAACCTTGCTTTGCAGGAGGTTGTTATGAATAGTTTTGATTTTGCTCCGCTGTTCCGCAGTGCAATCGGTTTCGACAGGCTGGCGCGTCTGGCCAATACTGTCTCAGGCAGTGCCGATGTTTCGTCCTATCCGCCTTACAATATCGAAAAATTAAGCGAGGACAGCTATCGCCTCACCATGGCGGTTGCAGGCTTTGAACCGACAGATCTCGATGTCACCGTGAAGGATAACGCCCTGGTTGTATCAGGTCATCTTTCAAACGAGCAGAAGGAAAGCGAAGTACTTTACCGCGGCATCGCCGGCCGCGCATTTGAGCGCCGGTTTGTGCTGGCTGATCACATGGTGGTCGATTCTGCCGATCTGAAGAATGGATTGCTGCATATCGGCCTCAAAAGGATTGTGCCGGAAAGTGCAAAGCCCAGAAAAATCGAGATTGGAACCTCTACGGAGCAGCAGGTGCTGACCCAGAGCGTTGCACAGGATAATGCAACACACAATCAGAATGAACAGGCAGCCTGAAGAACAGTTCTGACAGGGTAAAAGCACCTTAGTGCCACGGACAGAAAGGGGCTGGTATGACCAGCCCCTTTTTTTATCGCCCCATGGTGGATATCAGTCCCGTGTGCTGACTTCCCATCCGGCATGGAGCACACCAGAACGGGTCCGCAATTCTTCCATCATCTGATCCATTTCCTGAGGATTGACCGCAGTACTGACCAGCTGTGCGACCAGTTCCCCGGTGCTATTTTGCCCTTTCCGCTCGTCAATCGATGCGGCACTGTATTTATGATTCTCAAGGAAGTCAGCCAGCAGATCGCGCGTTTGCGGAATCTCGGCAGCGGGGCAGATCACCCTCACTTCATAATGCGCTTCCGACGCCATTTCATTGAATGGAGTGCGATTGATAGCATTGGCCAAAGGCCGCAACAGCGTATTGCCGATCATGACAAACAGCGTCAGCAGGGCAGCCTCGGCCACCATATCCGCTCCCGCACAACTCCCAACCGCCGCCGAACACCAGAGGGTCGCAGCCGTGTTCAGGCCGCGAACATTCATCCCCTCCTTCATGATGACACCAGCACCCAGAAAGCCGATACCGGAAACGACATAGGCGATGACACGCACAGCGCCTTCGGAACCTTCAATACGCATGGCCAGATCGACGAAGGTGGCGGCACCGATGGAAACCAGCACATTGGTGCGCAGGCCGGCGGTGCGCTGCCGGTATTGCCGCTCTGCCCCGATCAATGTCGCAAGCAGAAAGGCGGCTGTCAGGCTGATCGCCGTATCGGCATAGGATTGGGGATCAAAGGTCTCGATAAAACGCACGCTCAACCCTTTCCGTCTGAATAACCGGGAGATGCATTTCCGGGCCTCCCCCGTTCCGAGGCCGCATTCCGGTGGAATCGGCGCAAGGCAAGCAGCGGCTCTGCATGGTGGATGGCAGCCGGTCAAGCATATTTCAGTGATAGAAGCCTTTCCGGTGGGACGCTCGGTCAGCTATGAACCGTTCGGTCCAAGCCCTTTGAAAATCGCCTCGACACCGCCACGATGGGCTTCTCGGCGTGCAATAGCCTGTTCAACCCGCACAATCTCAGCTTTCAAGCGGGCGATATAGTCCCGTAATTCATCGATCCCGAGAGGATCGAGTATCAACGGCCATGAACCGGTGGGAGGGCGGGGAAGATCATCATCCTGCATCTGGTTATCCAATAGCCTGAGGTTTGAACGAAGCACCGCTCGCCGGGAGAAATCATGTGGAGGGATCAGGTTATGACACAGCCCTGCAACGGCAAGTCTTGACCCGGCATGGCGCTCAGGTCCATATGCCCGTCATCCCCTACTCATGAACTTTTTCTGCCTGGTCACCGCGCGGCCAGGCGAGGTGATGGAACAGCATGACTCTGCCATTGATGCCGAAAGCCACCGCGGTTTGGCTGATCGAAAAGACGGGTCTGACCTTCACGCAGATCGCCGAATTTTGTGGTATGCACCCTCTGGAAGTGCAGGCGATTGCCGATGGCGAGGTGGCACAGGGGATTGTGGGATATGATCCCATCGCCAATGGCCAGCTGACAGCCGCAGACATCAAGGCGTGCGAAGCTGATACCAGCCGTCATCTGAAACTAGCGCCGTCCGCCATTGCCTTGCAGAAGCGGTCAAAGGGCGCACGCTATACCCCCGTGGCAAAGCGCAATGACCGCCCGGATGCGATCATTTTCCTGCTGCGCAATTATCCCCAGCTATCGGACGTGCAGATTGGCAAACTGGTCGGCACCACCAAGGATACCATCCAGAAAATCCGTGACCGGACGCATTGGAACAGCGCCAATATCAAGCCGCGCGATCCGGTGATTCTGGGTCTGTGCAGCCAGACCGACCTGAATGCCATGGTTCAACAGGCCAACGAGCGCCTGATGCGGGAAGGACAGGAAGTACCACAGCCGCTTCCGATCGAAGATGAGGATGATACCTCAGTCTGATCGATAACCTGCTGGAAAAGGCGACAATGCGGACCGTATCATTCATGATCCGGCCCGCATTGTGTGCGGTGTATGATCTCCAGATGGTTAGGCCTGTTCTCCGTGATCCTGCTGAAGCCTGTCCAGTTCCTCCTTCAGCTTCAGCTTTTCCAGCTTGAGACGTGTCAGAGTATCCTCATCGGGTCTGGGGCGGATTTCTTCCTGGGCGATCTTGTTTTCCAAGGCAGCATGACGGTCTTTCAGAGACTCAATCCGTCCAGTCAGGGACATCCGCTTCCTCCATATCTGTACTGTGACAGGCGGGGATTGAGCAGCATTCTAACGAACCCCTCCTGCCTTATCCACCAAGCCTAGCCACAGCCTGTCGACGCTGTCAGCCCCTTTGCCGCTTTTTACGCCTGACAGTGCATCGGCCCATTGCGAAGGCAGCCCAAGCGGGATACAGGCTTTCTCTTCACTTTGCCCGAGAGTGTCATTTCAAGCCATGCTGAAAGACCGTGACGCCCTGCTTCGCCAGCTGCATGAACTGCGTAGTGAGCATCGCGACCTCGATACCGTCATCAGCCGTCTGGCCGATCAGGGTGCACTGGATCAGTTGCAGCTTCAGCGGCTGAAAAAGCGTAAGCTGCTGATCAAGGACGAAGTAAGCCGTCTGGAAAGTAATCTCATCCCGGACAATATCGCCTGATCTTATGAACCCCGTGCATCATTCCTCCTCCCCGCTGGTCGGGATTATCATGGGCAGCCAGTCCGACTGGCCGACCATGGTGCATGCTGCCGAAACCCTGACCAAGCTCGGTATCCCGCATGAAAAGCGCATCGTCTCCGCGCACCGGACGCCGGATCGGCTGGCCGATTATGCGCGTACGGCGTCCAGCCGGGGCCTGAAAGTCGTTATCGCCGGAGCGGGCGGAGCAGCCCATCTGCCCGGCATGTGCGCGGCATGGACGCGCCTGCCTGTTCTGGGCGTGCCGGTGGAATCCCACGCCCTGAAGGGCATGGACAGCCTGATGTCCATCGTCCAGATGCCCGGCGGCATTCCGGTCGGCACCCTGGCCATCGGCAAGGCCGGCGCCATCAACGCCGCTCTGCTGGCCGCCTCCATCCTCGCCCTGTCCGACCCTGCCCTGGCAACGCGGCTCGATGAATGGAGGGCCGCCCAGACCGCATCGGTTGCTGAAACAGTAGACGAAACAGCCTCTCTTCCGCGATAAGCCTGCCCCATGACAATTGCCCTTCCCCCCAATGCCACCATCGGCATCATTGGCGGCGGCCAGCTTGGCCGTATGTCCGCCTTGGCGGCTGCTCGCCTTGGCTATCGCTGCCATATCCTGAGCGATGCGCCGGATTCGCCTGCCATTCAGGTCTCTGCCGCACATACGATCGGGGCCTATGACGATCCGCAGGCCCTTCGCGCTTTTGCCAATGCCGTCGATGTGGTGACGTTCGAGTTCGAAAATGTCAGCGCCGAAGGGCTGGATCTGCTGGCTTCACTGAAACCGGTCCATCCCTCCCCCACCATTCTGCGTATCAGTCAGGATCGTCTGTCGGAAAAGACCTTCCTGAACAATGCCGGCATCCCCACCGCGCCATGGCATGCCGTCACCAGCCGGGCCGAGCTGGATGAGGCCGTTACGGCGCTCGGTTATCCCTCCATCCTGAAAACCACCCGGCTTGGCTATGACGGCAAGGGCCAGGCACGGCTGAACGGGCCTGATGATCTGGATGAAGCGTGGAAGACTCTGTCTCCACACCCGCTGGTGCTGGAAGGCTTCGTGGATTTCGCGATGGAAATCAGTGTCGTTGTGGCCCGCAGTGCCTCCGGCACTATTGCCGCATTCGATACGGTGGAAAACCGCCATCGCCATCACATTCTGGACCTGACGCTTGCCCCTGCCCGCCTGCCGGAGGAAACAGCACAGGCCGCCCAGACCATCGCCCGTAAAGTGGCAGAGGCGCTGGGGTTGATCGGGCTGCTGGCCGTCGAAATGTTCGTGGATGCACAGGGGCGCGTTCTGGTGAACGAAATCGCGCCCCGGCCGCATAATTCCGGGCACTGGACCATGGATGCCTGCCCGGTCAGCCAGTTCGAGATGCATATCCGCGCCGTGGCCGGCCTGCCCCTGCCCCCTGCAATCCGCCATTCCGATGCGGTCATGCGCAATCTGGTGGGGCCGGAGGATGTTGCGCTGTGGCCGGATATTCTCGCCACGCCCGGACTGATCCCGCATCTTTATGGGAAAGCCGAAGCCCGGCCGGGCCGCAAGATGGGACATGTCAACCGGCTGTTCCCGCGCGGCGCCCTTCCCGGTGATCTGGGGATTGCCGACGCGCTGGGGAAACTGGCCAGAGAAGCGGAATAAACTCTCCCTCATTGAAAAAGACATGTCTTTCTGACAGCGATTGCCCTTCTGCTCCGGCAGTGGGGCAATCGCTGTTTTCCTGTCAGATGTCGGCCAAATTCAGGGCCGCTCCTTGTCGAGGCACAAGATCGGGTGCCACACTGGGGCCAAAGGTCGGCCCGATATGGCTGGCCAAGAAACGACAGGAAACGTGCCATGGCGAAGATTACGGTAAAAACGCCCCTCGTTGACCTTGATGGCGACGAGATGACCCGGATCATCTGGGGCTTCATCAAGCAGAAGCTGATCTTGCCGTATCTGGATATCACGCTCGAATCCTATGATCTCAGCATCCAGAACCGTGATGCCACAGACGATGCCGTCACCGTGGACGCCGCCAACGCGATCAAGCGTCTGGGGGTCGGCGTGAAATGTGCCACCATCACACCTGATGAGGCGCGGGTGAAGGAATTCGGTCTCAAGAAAATGTGGCGCAGCCCGAACGGCACCATCCGCAATATCCTCGACGGCACGA
The DNA here is from genome assembly GCF_001889545.1 of Granulibacter bethesdensis. Classification (NCBI taxonomy): domain Bacteria; kingdom Pseudomonadati; phylum Pseudomonadota; class Alphaproteobacteria; order Acetobacterales; family Acetobacteraceae; genus Granulibacter; species Granulibacter bethesdensis. The sequence goes on from NZ_CP018194.1 coordinate 1,555,007, forward strand.
TTTTCCGTGAGCCGATTATCTGCGCCAATGTCCCGCGTCTGGTTCCACACTGGAGCAAGCCGATCGTGGTCGGACGCCATGCCTATGGTGACATATACCGGGCTGCCGAACTGACCGTGCCAGGGCCGGGAGAGGTTTCTCTGGTCTATCAACCCGCCGATGGAGGACCAGCCCAGACACTGGAGGTGCATCGCTTTGCCGGTGAAGGCGTCGCCATGGGGATGCATAATACCCGCGCCTCCATCGAAGGCTTTGCCCGCGCATCGTTCAATTACGGTCTGGCTCGTGGATACCCGGTCTATCTCTCGACCAAAAACACTATCCTCAAATCCTATGACGGGATGTTCAAGGATATTTTCCAGACCATTTACATCGATGAATTCCGGGAAAAATTCGAAAAGCAGAACCTGCATTACGAGCACCGGCTGATTGACGACATGGTTGCCAGCGCCCTGAAATGGACCGGCGGTTATGTCTGGGCCTGCAAGAACTATGATGGCGATGTACAGAGCGATATCGTGGCCCAGGGCTACGGTTCTCTCGGGCTGATGACCAGCGTATTGATGACGCCGGACGGCCAGACAGTGGAAAGCGAGGCTGCTCATGGAACAGTCACACGCCATTACCGGGAACACCAGCAGGGCCGCCCCACCTCCACCAACCCCATTGCCTCCATTTTCGCATGGACACGCGGGTTGGCTTATCGAGGCCGCTTCGATCAGACTCCGGATGTGACGGGCTTTGCCGAAACGCTGGAGCGTGTCTGCATCGAAACCGTTGAATCAGGCATCATGACCAAGGATCTGGCTTTGCTGATCGACAAGACTCATCCTTGGGAAACGACAGAATCCTTCCTGAAAATTCTTGATGAGCGGCTGAAGAAGGCCATGGTCTGATCCTGACCTTCCCGGTAACCTCACAGACAGGGACGAAAATGATACAAAGACGCGGCTTTTTGATGACCTCCCTGATAGGCGGCTTCAGCACGGCGGCCGGCGCAGCCCATGCCGCCGCCATTCATACCGGCACGCATGGGATCATGGCCGGTGAAAAGCACATCAAAGTAAGCGATGGAGAAATCCCGGCCTATGTTGCGTCTCCGCAGGGCAAGGGACCGTTCCCGACCGTGCTGGTGATCGAAGAAATTTTTGGCGTGCATGAATATATTCGCGATGTCTGCCGCCGTCTGGCGCATGAAGGGTTCATGGCGGTGGCGCCGGAGCTGTATGCGCGGCTGGGCGATCTGTCGAAAATGAGTGACGTGCAGACTATTCTGCGCGACGTCATCAGCAAGGCGCCTGATGCCACTGTGTTCGATGATCTGGACCATGCCGCCACCTGGGCTGCCGCGCATGGTGGCAGCGCCGACAGGCTTGGCGTGATTGGTTTCTGCCGGGGCGGACGTGACGTATGGCTGTACGCCACGCATAATCCCAAACTGAAAGCAGCCGTCGCCTATTACGGCCCGGTCAAAACCGAGGATACCGAGATCCAGCCGCATTCTCCGCTGGACGTGGCGGATCAGCTGAAATGTCCGCTACTCGGGCTGTATGGCGGTCAGGACAAGATGATCGACCCGGCCGATGTTCAGAAAGCCGCCGACAAAGCGACAGCGGCCGGAAAGCGCGTGGAAATCGTCAATTACTATATGGCCGATCACGGTTTCCATGCCGATTACCGCCCGACCTATAACGAGGCGGTCGCCAAAAATGCGTGGGGCCGCACCCTCGCCTGGCTCCGCGATCATGGCGTCCGATGAGGCTGCGATCGCGGAAGGTCGTGTCGTCGTGGCTTGCGATACGGATTACGGTCGACGGCCAAAAGCCTGTTCAATTTTCTGATCCGTCTTGTACTGGCTGAGTGCATAAACGGCCCAGATGGTGGCAGGCAGCCACCCGATCAGGGTGACCTGAAGAATCAGGCAGACCACACCGGAAATGGGTCGACCGATGGTAAAAAAGGTCAACCAGGGCAGAATCAGAGCAATCAGCAGACGCATGGTCCTATCTCCAGAGTATGGATGTGATGATAGACGGAAAAAGCCGCCCCGGTCACCGGAGCGGCTTTTTCCGTCGTTCCTGAACACGCAAGCGATCAAGCCGCCATAGCATCCCGCACGGCCTGCAAGGCCGCATCGGCCTGGGCGGCATCCGGTCCACCGGCCTGCGCCATATCCGGGCGGCCACCACCGCCTTTACCACCAACTGCCGCACTGGCAGCCCGCACCAACGTCACAGCATCAAAGCGGCTGGTCAGGTCGGCGGTTACACCGACCACGACGCTGGCCTTGCCCTCCGCCGTGGAAACCAGCGCAACGACACCACTTTCCAATTGACGGGCGATAGCCTCGGCCAGACCCTTGAGTTCCTTGGGCGAAACATCGCCCAGATTACGGGCGGCAAGCTTGACGCCGCCGATTTCCTCAACCTTATCAGCAGCACCACCGGTTGCCAGCTTGCGCTGGGCATCGGCCAGCTGGGCTTCCAGCTTCTTGCGTTCCTCAAGCAGGGACGCAACGCGGGTGGCGACATCGCCGGGGGCTACACGCAGCAGGGATGCGGTCTCCTGAAGGCGACGCTCAGCCTCGGCAATCTGGGCCAGCGCGGCTTCTCCGGTGACCGCCTCAATCCGGCGTACCCCGGCGCTGACGGCACTCTCACCCGTAATGCGGAACAGTCCGATATCACCGGTACGCCCGACATGAGTGCCACCGCACAATTCAATAGAGTAGGCTGTTCTGCCCTCCTCCACCGGTGCGCCCATGGAGACGACACGCACTTCGTCGCCATATTTCTCACCGAACAGCGCCATGGCTCCCTCGGCCACCGCCTGCTCCGGCGTCATCAGGCGGGTGTTGACCGGGCTGTTCTGACGGATCAACGCGTTGACCTCTGCCTCCACCACAGCCAGATCGTCACGGGTGATCGGGGTGGGCTGGCTGACATCGAAACGCAGGCGATCCGGCGCATTCAAGCTGCCTTTCTGCGCCACATGCGTGCCAAGACGCCGACGGAGCGCTTCATGCAGCAGATGAGTAGCACTGTGATGGGCGCGGATGGCGCTGCGGCGCTGGTGATCAACCACCACTTCCACCGGCTGGCCGATCTGGGCCAGACCACTTTCCACCCGACCGAGATGCACGAACACATCGCCGAGTTTTTTCTGCGTGTCGGAAATGATAATGCGCAATCCGTCGGGACCAGTGATAATACCGGTATCACCAACCTGACCGCCACTCTCACCATAGAACGGGGTCTGGTTGAGCACCACGGCGACCTCGGTTCCGGCAGGCGCCGTCTCGGTCAGCGCACCATTGGCAACCAGCGCCCTGATTTCGGCTTCGGCTTTCTCTGTGGAGTAACCAAGGAACTCAGTGCCACCGACGCGATCACGGATTTCGAACCACACCCCTTCCTGAGCGGCATCACCGGAGCCGGACCAGGCGGCGCGGGCGCGACGGCGCTGCTCCGTCATGGCGGCATCAAACCCGGCCACATCGACGGCACGGCCCTGTTCGCGCAGCGCATCCTGCGTGAGATCGAGCGGGAAGCCATATGTGTCGTAGAGCTTGAACGCCACATCACCGCTGAGCGTCTGGCCCTCACCCAGCTTGCCGACCTCGTCGGACAGCATGGCGAGACCACGATCAAGCATGGCCTTGAAGCGGGTTTCCTCCAGCCTTAGCGTCTCGGTAATCAGGGGCTGGGCCTGCAGCAGCTCCCCATAGGCCGCGCCCATCTGCCGCACCAGCGCGGGCACCAGACGGTACAGCAGCGGCTCGGTCATGCCCATCAGATGAGCGTGGCGCATGGCACGACGCATGATACGACGCAACACGTAGCCACGTCCCTCGTTCGAGGGCAGCACACCATCCGCCATCAGGAAGCTGGTGGAGCGGAGATGGTCGGCCACCACGCGGTGGCTGGTCTTGTGGGGACCATCCGGATCCTGCCCGGTGGCTTCGGCACTGGCGACGATCAGGGCGCGCAGCGTGTCGGTATCATAGTTATCGTGCTTGCCTTGCAGCACGGCAGCCAGACGCTCCAGCCCCATGCCGGTATCGATGGAGGGGCGCGGCAGGCTCACACGTGTGCCGGGCGGCCCTTCCTCATACTGCATGAAGACAAGGTTCCAGATCTCGATAAACCGGTCACCATCCTCATCAGGGCTGCCCGGCGGCCCGCCCGGAATGGAAGGACCATGATCATAGAAGATTTCGGAACAGGGTCCGCACGGGCCGGTATCACCCATGCGCCAGAAATTATCAGCGGATGCAATGCGGATGATGCGCTCTTCCGGCAATCCGGCAATGGATTTCCATAGCCGGGCCGCATCGTCATCATCCTGATAGACCGTGACCAGCAGCTTTTCGGCCGGCAGACCGAATTCGCGCGTGACGACGTTCCAGGCATGGGTAATCGCCTGTTCCTTGAAATAATCGCCGAAGGAGAAATTCCCCAGCATTTCAAAGAAGGTATGATGCCGGGCGGTGTAGCCGACATTATCGAGGTCGTTATGCTTCCCCCCGGCGCGGACGCATTTCTGGGAGGTCGTGGCACGGCTGTAAGGCCGCCTTTCCTGCCCTGTGAACACGTTCTTGAACTGCACCATACCGCTGTTGACGAACAGCAGGGTGGGATCGTTACGCGGCACGAGCGGAGAGCTGTCGACCACCTCATGCCCGTTACGGGCGAAGTAGTTAAGGAACGTGGCGCGGATATCGTTGCTGGTGGCCATGCGACGATCGAGAACCTGATCATGAAGGGCGTCAGCCAATAGTGGCATCAGCCGGATGAAAGGATGAACGCGCCAAGTAGCCCATGCAGGCAGATCGGTCCATCCCCGTGTAAAAGGGGGGAGGTTACGCTCTTCACGTATATGCTGGGGAAGCTACAGGCACCGGGTGTTCTGAATTCAGAACACCTACGTCAGACTATCCCCGTGCATGCGGGGGAACCCGGATGATACATAAAGATACTTTCGTCCACTGTGGACTATCCCCGCGCACGCGGGGGAACCAACGCATTTTCTGACGTGTACGTGCTGGGCCAGGGACTATCCCCGCGCACGCGGGGGAACCTGGACTACCTCTCGCGGCGTGATCGGCGTCTCGGGACTATCCCCGCGCACGCGGGGGAACCGCCGGGACCAGAGTGGCACATTTTCTGGCACACGGACTATCCCCGCGCACGCGGGGGAACCTCTTGCTCGGATACCCGGGCAGATCCTGACTTGCTCACCGGCCTGAAGGCCGGTGAGCAAGTCAGTATGGTTGATCCGGTGCTGCGCTTGGCATCAGCACATTATGGGCTTGTGGGCCGGCAGGGCGCAGCGCGTGTCTATATGGTGATCGATCCACTATGCCCTTTCTCCACCCGCGCCTTCAGCACCTTGCGGGCTGCCATAGAAGAGGGGCGTATTCAGCTCGCCCTGGTGCCGATTTCGATCAATGATCATGAAAATGGCGGAGCATCTACGCTTGCAGCCTTGGAACTGCTTTCAGCCTCAGCGGCCGAGATGGGCGATACCTGGCGGCGGATCAGCAATCTCGGGCATGCCGAACCTGACCATACACCAAACGACACGGCACAAGCCGCGCTGACCTTAAACCTGGCTGCTGCCCACGCGATCCAGATGCGTGGAACGCCGACCTTTGTTTGGAAGGATCGCCTTGGTGTTTCCCGTAAGGAAGCCGGGGTACCAGATGACATCAATCAGTTCCTCGCGAGCCTGCCCCCCCATGAGTAATCGTCAACGCTACGCTGGACGTGTGGCCAAAGCCGTCGGATGGCTTCTTTTTCCGATCGAATACGCCTTCCGTCCGAGTATACGTGCGGCTCGCGAGGGGACGCGGCTGCTACGTGATCTACCTGTTATTACGCCTTCCAATACTTTTTCCGCAGCATCGTCAGAAACCGCGCCAGCGGATAGGAATGACGCGTCTGAACTCAGTTCTGTGCAAAAACGTACCCTTATGCTCTGCCGTTTGTTTGCGATTTTAATGCTGCTTGTTTTGATATGGTGGTGCCGTATTGTTTTTTTTCTTGGGCGAGATGTTTTTTCCCCGGCCAGTATTGAACTGTTGGCAATCGCTATAGTGATGGGAAGCCAGTGTTTGATCCTCGGGCTCACCAACTGGCAGGCAAGGACAGGCCGTGCGGCTGGATTCCTGGAGTTTCTGTCCGATGGCCGGAACGTCTGGCCGCGATAGGAGGTGAGAAGAGTAAGAGGGCGGAATGGATTTCCGTGACGGATGAGTGCCGAGAGAGAGGCTTTTGGCTTCCGTCATGGAGTTGTTCCGATGAACACGCAGGTTCTTGACGCCAGCCACCATCTCAGCGGCGGCTATAAGGTCGATGTCACGCGCGGCGAGCGCGTCGGCCGAGTTTCGTCAGAGTGGTTTTCACGGCCCGATGACGAGCGGTTCCTGTCGCTTGGTGAGCTGGACCGCTCGGTGCGCGATCGGTCCGTACGCAGCCGGACCCGTGTGGTGGAAACTGCGCTGATCCATGTCGAGGCGAGCCGTACTGATCCCGAGCGGCTGTCGCTGATCCTGCCCGACGCCGAGGCTCCAGTGGCCCTGACACACTGGAGCTTCGGTCAGTTGGCGAGCCAGGTCGGCGCACCCGCAGCCTATCTGCGTCAGCTTCCGGCAGCACTCGCCGGTATCAATCTGCAATACGGCCTGGCCTCAAACCGCATCGAACAGATCAAGACGCTGGAAACCGACAATGGCCGCGTCGAGCTTCGCGCCGTGACCGGCCCCGACTATGGGCGCATCTACGACCATGAGCTGGTGGAGGCAGTGCAGCGTATTGCCGGCAACGGCACGGGAGACACCCGCTGGAAAGTGCCGGGCGTGCTCGATTGGTCGACGGGTATCTATAACCCGCACGTCGATATCTCGAAAGATACGACGACTCTCTATGCCAGCGACCGCGATGTGTTCGTGTTTCTGGTCGACGACCTAAACCCCATCGAAGCCGGTCGCCTCCCAGACGGCTCTCCCGACCTGTTCTTTCGAGGATTCTATGCCTGGAACTCGGAGGTCGGTGCCAAGACGCTTGGCATGGCGAGCTTCTATCTGCGCGCCGTGTGCCAGAATCGCAATCTGTGGGGCGTCGAGGATTTCGAGGAGGTCAGCATCCGCCACAGCAAATACGCTGCTTCACGCTTCGCCCAGGAGGCAGCCCCGGCGCTGCTCAACTTTGCCAATTCGTCGCCCACGCCCTTCATCAACGGCATCAAAGCGGCGCGCGAACGTATTGTTGCTAATACTGACCAAGATCGCAACGACTTCCTGCGGCGACGCGGTTTCTCAAAAGCCGAGACCGTCAAGATCATCGACACAGTGTTGGCCGAGGAAGGCCATCCGCCCGAAAGCATCTTCGATTTTGTGCAAGGCATCACGGCGGTCGCACGCCACAAGCCGCATCAGGACGCTCGCCTCGATATGGAAGCCAAGGCGAAGAAGTTGCTTGATCGCGCCAATTGACCTCAACAAAGCCGGGAATACGGCTTTTCGTGTTTCCGGCTTTCACATTCAGCCTAAAACATTGACAAAAAAGTTTTGTAGGAACTTTTATACAAAAACTGATTTATCCTTGAAAACAGGAGTGCCGCCCATGACCATCACCACCCTATCGAGCCGGGAATTCAACCAGGACACCGGCCGGGCCAAGAAAGTCGCCTCAGATGGGCCAGTTTTCATTACCGACCGGGGCAAGCCCACCCATGTCCTGCTCAGCATTGAGGAATACCAGCGCATCACCGGCAAACGTCGGAGCATCGTTGATGCCCTGTCCATGCCCGGCCTTGCCGACATCGAGTTTGATCCGCCGCGCTCGCGGGAACTCGCTCGCGGGGCGGATTTCTCATAATGTTCCTGCTCGATACCAACGTCATTTCCGAACTTCGGAAGGCCGGTGACGGCAAAGCGGATGCCAATGTCGTCGCCTGGCTGTCCAGCGTGGATGCCACGACTTTCTATCTCTCCGCCGTCACTCTCATGGAAATCGAACTCGGCATCCTTCGGATCGAACGGCGCGATCCGCCCCAAGGGGCCAGGCTTCGTGCCTGGATGGATCACCATGTCTTACCCGAATTTGCGGATCGAACCTTGTCTGTCGATACCGCCGTGGCATTGCGTTGCGCACCCCTTCATGTGCCGGACCCGCGCCCCGAGCGGGATGCGTTCATTGCCGCGACAGCTCTGGCTCATGGCATGACGGTTGTGACCCGCAATCTGGCTGATTTCGCGCCAACGGGCGTGCCACTGCTCAATCCATGGGAGGAATCCCATTAGGATAAACAAGACAGAACACTGATTCGAACCTGTTTAAACCCATACGTCCGTGGCGCTGCCCTTTCAGAGGAAGAGGGCGGCGCTTCGCTTCGTGACGGATTTTAGGTCGAGAGAAAGTCTTTCGGCGTCTGTCGCGGAGTAATGATCATGGCATCTGCCAATCAGAAAATCACTTTGTCGTCGTCGCGCGATATCCCCTTCAACAAGCTGGTGCTCAGCCAGTCCAATGTCCGGCGTGTCAAGGTCGGCGTCTCGATCGAGGATCTTGCCGAATCTATCGCCAGGCGCGGCCTCATCCAGTCCTTGCACGTCCGGCCGGTTCTCGACGCCGATGGTCAAGAGACTGGCATGTTCGAGGTGCCTGCGGGCGGACGCCGTTATCGTGCGCTCGAACTATTGGCCAAGCAGAAGCGCCTTGCCAAGACCGCGCCCGTGCCATGCATCGTTGGCGATGCGGCGAGCGGCATTCTGATCGACGAGGTGTCGCTTGCCGAGAATATTGACCGCGCGCCACTACATCCGCTCGACCAGTTTCGGGCGTTTCAGACGATGCGCGACAAGGGCATGACCGAGGAAACGATCGCCGCATCCTTCTTCATCGACGTTAAAGTGGTAAAGCAGCGCCTACGTCTTGCCTGACTTGCTCACCGGCCTGAAGGCCGATGGTTCTGGTTTGAGCTTGCATTAAGCAGCCCTCCCGATGCTTCCTGCTTCAACGGGCCGCCTGATGCGGTGTCCCTCCACAGGCTTCAACGGGCAGTCCGCCCGCCGTAGGATGTTTTTCGCGGCGTTGATATCCGCGTTTTCAGTGTGTCCGCAGGTGGCGCAGACAAAGCGGGCCTGGCTGACCCGACTTGCGGGGTCTGTTACTCCACAGACAGAGCATGTCTGGCTTGTGTAGGCGGCTGGCACTTCAACCAGTTTCCCGCCTCTATCCGCCAGCTTGTAGCCTAGAAACGTGCGAAACATCCGCCAGCCCTGATCCAGAATACTCCTGTTTAGCCCGGCCTTCTGCCGAACGTTACGACCCGGCTCTTCTGCCGTGCCTTTGGCCGATGCGGACATGTTCCGCACCTGCAATGCCTCCACAACGACCGTGCCGTGGTTCTTGGCGATGGTCGTGCTGAGTTTGTGGAGGAAATCCTTTCGCGTGTTGGCGACACGGGCGTGCAGTTTCTGCACACGCCAGACTGCCTTACGTCGGTTGGCGCTGCCCTTCTTTTTGCGGGATACAGAACGCTGTGCTTTCCTCAGAGCGCACAGGGCCTTCTTGCCAAAATTGCCTGGAGCAATCGTCGTGCTGCTGCTCATGGCGGTAAAAACCGACACACCCATATCCAAACCAACTGCAGGCAGAGTGGATAGAGCCTGGTCTGGAACTTCGCGCTCCCACTGGACGGAAGCGAACCACTGTCCTGCTCGCCGGGAGATCGTGATGTTGCGGATCGCACCGGGCAGATCATACCAACCCCGGAAGGCGACCCATCCGAGCTTGGGGAGCTTGATGCGCCCGGTCTTCTTTCCGATCCGCTCTACACGCAGCGAGGCCGGATCGGGAAAACGGAAACCGTCGTGCAGGCCCTTGCGACGGGGTGACGGATAGCCAGAGCGACCGGAGAAGAAGTTCTGATAGGCCCGGTCGAGATCGCGCAGCGCCTGTTGCAGCGGGTGGATCGGCGCTTCGCGCAGCCAGTCCACATCCCGGCGCAAGTCGGTGAGTTCGCGGCATTGCCCGGCAAACGAAATGGCTTTGCCGGTTCTGTCCTTGTGGCGCTGCCACCAGTCCCGCCTCTGTTCCAGCGCGAGGTTATAGACGAAGCGGCAAGCACCGGCGATCCCGGCCAGCGTAAGCCTTTGCTTCGCATCCGGGTAAAGCCGGTAGATGTTGGCCTTGCGCTGGATCATTTGGAAAGTATAGCATTGGCCTATGGGGAATAACAATGATTACAGACGAGGCAGGCACTGTGTTTTTACGCTTCATGTCCACTTGGTCTTCGTGACAAAATATCGCCGCCATGTCTTCACTGCCGCGATCCTGAAAGATATGCAGACTGTCTTCGAGAAGGTCTGCACAGACTTCGAAACCCATCTGGTGGAATTCGACGGGGAGGATGATCACGTGCATCTCCTCGTGCACTATCCGCCCAAGGTGGCTTTGTCTGTTCTCGTGAACAGCCTCAAGGGTGTTTCAAGCCGAAGGTTGAGGCAGATGCATCCCGCGCTTGTCCGCCGCTACTGGCGTGGCGTGCTCTGGTCTCCAAGCTATTTTGCAGCGTCCTGTGGTGGCGCGCCGCTTTCTATCATCCGGCAGTATATCGAGCAGCAGCGAACACCAGATTGAGACAGCTAACCGCCCTATCTCCGGCCTCAACGCCGGAGCTTGCGGGCCTGAAAAACGGGTCAGGACTATCCCCGCGCACGCGGGGGAACCTCGAGCGCAACGCGGTCATTGCGGCCCTTATAGGGACTATCCCCGCGCACGCGGGGGAACCAGGATGTGGCGACGCGGGATACAAAATCCGGGCGGACTATCCCCGCGCACGCGGGGGAACCAGGAAACAGATAGCGAAATCATCGTGACGAAAAGGACTATCCCCGCGCACGCGGGGGAACCGACCATGCCGGAGGTTGTTGCGGCGATTGTTAGGGACTATCCCCGCGCACGCGGGGGAACCCCGCCTGCTGAGGCGTCGCAACAAAATCGGCGAGGACTATCCCCGCGCACGCGGGGGAACCCGACCTCGGCTGTCGTGAGCCGGTCAATGCGCGGGACTATCCCCGCGCACGCGGGGGAACCTCTAGACCTGATGTTATTGATTTCAAAGAACAATCCAAATTGTTCACATTTTGAGGAAAATGCAAGCCGCCTTTTTCAACGTCGGTAAGGAAGAGGAAGGAGAAATGAAAGCGGCACCTTGATCAGTCCCTGCCCATCCGAAACAATAATCATGGTGGAAGGGGTAAAATCCGCGAACATCTCTCGACACGCGCCGCAGGGAGAGACAACGTCAATGTCCTGATCGATCTCATCCGGTTTGGGATGACGAACCGCGACGGCTGTTTTGATCTCGCTGCCACCTTCCAGTTTGGCGCGCCCCAATGCGATGGCTTCGGCACAAATCTGCAGGCGTCCTACCGTCGCGCCAAGATGAAGGCCGGTCCATATGCGGCCATTTGCATCCCGCAACGCCGCCGCCACCGTATGCCATAACGGGCGGTAATGCTCCCGCATCACCCCCCGCGCTACCTCAACCAGTTCCTCATCTATCCGATCCAGCGGAGATGCTGCGGCATCAAGACATAATCTCGATCCCTGCCGCGTTTTCTCGTGTCTGTTACTCAGCCGCTTCCGCCTCCTCAGCGTCCGGTGTGGTGATCATGGCGTTCTGCACGGTACCAGACTGCTCCCTGATCCGGTTCTCGATCGTATTGGCGATCTCCGGATGGTCCCGCAGAAACTGTTTCGCGTTTTCCCGCCCCTGCCCGATGCGTTGGCTGTCATAGCTGTACCAGGCACCGGATTTCTCCACCACATTGACCTTGACGCCAAGATCAATCAACTCACCGACCTTGCTGATACCTTCACCATAGATAATGTCGAACTCCACCTGCCGGAAAGGCGGCGCCAGTTTGTTCTTCACCACTTTCACGCGGGTCTGGTTGCCGATGACTTCTTCCTTGTCCTTCAACTGTCCGATACGGCGAATGTCGAAGCGCACCGACGCATAGAATTTCAGTGCATTGCCACCCGTCGTCGTTTCCGGGCTGCCAAACATCACACCGATTTTCATCCGGATCTGATTGAGGAAAATCAGTGTCGTGTTGCTGCGATTCACGGAGCCAGTCAGCTTGCGCAATGCCTGACTCATCAGACGGGCATGCAGACCGACATGACTGTCGCCCATTTCGCCTTCAAGCTCGGCCCGCGGAACCAGAGCCGCGACACTATCCACCACCAGCACGTCGATCGCACCGGAGCGCACCAGCGTATCGGCGATTTCCAGTGCCTGTTCCCCGGCATCCGGCTGGCTGATCAGGAGATTATCGACGTCAACACCCAGCTTGCGTGCGTACACCGGATCAAGCGCATGTTCCGCATCAACAAAAGCACACGTACCGCCACGTTTCTGCGCCTCCGCCACTGTATGCAGGGCGAGCGTGGTCTTGCCCGAGCTTTCGGGACCATAAATCTCCACGATCCGTCCACGCGGCATGCCCCCGATTCCAAGCGCGAGATCAAGCCCCAGCGAACCACTGGGAATCACCTCAATCTGCTCGGCGACATTGCGCGCCCCCATGCGCATGATCGAGCCTTTTCCGAAAGACCGTTCGATCTGCGCCAGCGCGGCATCCAGCGCTTTATTCTTTTCCATAGCGGACATGTCCTCATGCATAGCCGCGCCCCGCGGCCGATTCACGCAGCTTCTTCAGTCAGTTTACCCTTGCAGGAAGCGCATCGAAAGACGCAGCTATTCCCCTTTATGTTCATAATATGTTCTAGTCAGATTCCAATTGCAAGGTGTATCCCCACCCCTGTACGCGATGATGTCAAAGCAGTCCCTGATCAGGACTCTTTTCATCGTCGCGTAAAAATATCATGGCCGCCACCCTGTCAGGGGGTCCGTTTTTGCTTGCAGTGGGGGGAATAGCGCTCTATTCACCGCCGCCTTGGCCCAAGGGGACGATTTTAGTCCAACCGGCCGTCTACTGGTAGGAAGGAGAATGCGATGAACGCACTCAACCCGCTGGGGATGGTCTCGGAAAATCCGAGCGAAAACCAGAACGTGACTGAAGCCGCCGCCCAGGCCAACACGCAGATTTCTGCGGCCGAAACGGAAGAGCGCAAGGATTACTTCGTAGAACGTGACGGCATGAAGTTTGCCGGCACGCATCTGTTGGCCGATCTTTGGGGCGCTACCAACCTCGACGATCCCGGCATGATCGATGTGACCCTCCGTGAAGCCGCAGTGACCGCCGGGGCAACCATTCTGCACAGCCATTTCCATCATTTCACACCGAATGGCGGCGTTTCTGGCGTTGTGGTGCTGGCGGAAAGCCACATCTCCATCCACACATGGCCGGAGCGCAACTTCGCAGCTGTCGACATCTTCATGTGTGGCGCCTGCGATCCGCACAAATCCATCCCGGTCCTGCGCGCAACATTCCAGCCGGAGCGTATCGATCTGGATGAGCAGCGTCGCGGGCGGGTCGTCTGAGAAATGTAACCTGACGCCTTTATAGCGTCATCGTTACGCGCTATCTCACCCAGCGCACCGCACGAGAAAAAAGGCGATCCGGAGGGCAACTTCCGGATCGCCTGATTTTTGGAGAACGCTTCATGTCCGACCAAACCCCTTCCTCCGGCAACACCTGGATCGCAGAAACGCTTTATCCTGATTGGGGTCAGCAATTCCGCGTCAGCAAGGAACTGGCTCGCGTCAAGTCAGATTTTCAGGACATCGTGGTGTTCGAGAGCAATTCTCATGGCCGCGTCCTGCTGCTGGACGGTGTCGTGCAAATCACTGAAGCCGATGAATTCGTCTATCAGGAAATGCTGACCCATGTGCCGCTGATCGCGCATGGCGCAGCCAAAAACGTGCTGATCATCGGCGCTGGAGATGGCGGTGTGCTGCGCCGCGTGCTGGAGCACAAGACAGTCGAACGCGCCGTCATGGTCGAGATCGACGGCGAAGTCATCCGTCTGAGCCGCGAGTTCATGCCAGGTATCAGCGGCAATGCGTGGAACGATCCACGGGCCGAGGTCATCGTTGGTGACGGCATCGATTATGTGAAAAAAGCCGCTGACGGCAGCTTCGATGTCATCATCGTCGACAGCACCGATCCGATCGGGGTGGGCGAAGTGCTGTTTACGGATGATTTCTATCAGAATGCAGCCCGTATTCTGACCTCTCGCGGTCTGATCGTGAACCAGTGCGGCGTCCCCTTCATGCAGGCTGATGAATTGCGTGAAACCAGCCTGCGTCGCCGCAACTTCTTCCCCCGCGTCGGTGCCTATGTTGCCGCGGTTCCGACCTATGTCGGCGGTTTCATGACTTTGGGCTTCGCCACCAAGGATGCAGATTTTACACAGGCCGATCTGGAAACAGTGCGTGCCCGTGCCCAGGCGGCAGGGATTGCCAACACACGCTACTGGACACCGGAAGTGCATGTCGGCAGCTTCTATCTGCCGCCCTACATTGCCGAGCAGCTTCCTGCCTGATGATTCCGATACCGGGGGCGGAGGATACAAATCCGCCCCCGGAGCAGCTCAGAAAAGGATGAAAAGGCCGCTCCCGGAAAGGGCGGCCTTTTCTGATCAGCACATCACCCGTCAAGACGGGTAAAATATGATCAATCGTCGCGGTGAACTCGTTCCATGCGCTCATGCCGCTCCTGAGCTTCGAGCGACAGGGTGGCAATGGGACGGGCTTCCAGACGTTTCAGCCCGATCGGCTCGCCGGTTTCCTCGCAATAGCCGTAGGTACCGTTCTCGATCCGCTGCATCGCCTGATCAATCTTGGAGATCAGCTTTCTGGCCCGGTCCCGGGTGCGCAGCTCCAGGGCACGATCCGTCTCCACACTGGCACGATCGGTAATATCCGCCTCATGGATGCCGCCTTCGGAAAGGCTTGCCAGTGTATCGTCGGCTTCCCGGAGCAGATCGGCCCGCCAACGTAACAATTTCTGTCGAAAATACTCAACATGAAGCGGGTTCATGAATTCTTCGGCCTCGGAAGGCCGATAGTCCGGTGGAAGCGTCACCATCATTTCGCTGCATCCCTGCGTGGCGATTCGGCGGGCTTATACAGGGGGTTTACTCTCTCAACAAGAGCACCACGATTGCCCCTCCTTATTCACGCTTGGGAAACATTGCTGCCATATCAGAGTCGCTGTGGTGGTGATATTGTGTTTCGCCCGGAACCAACTCATCAGTCGCCTGAGACGGCGGCGAGCTTCTCCGTTTCCCAAAATCTGAGAATTCCGGTTTTCTGAGCTGGATATCGCCGCCGTCGCCCTCCCCATCCGCCATTGAGTATCCGCCTTATGCGACTCGTCGACTGACAGATGCGGTCGCTGGAAAGCAGACCCGGGAGGGATATATAGTGTTTTGATGCATATCTTTTTTATCCAGCCTGCGGCCACTGATCCAACCGCCGGAGGACATCGCTACAACCGCGAACTGATAGAAGCCCTTCAACAACAAGGGCATTCAGTGACCGATATCACCCTGAAGGCCCGCTTTGTCCATGATGCCAGGGCGGCAGAAGAAGAAGCAAAACAGGTCTTTTCCACCCTGACGGCATCGTCCGGCCGGAACAGCCGCATCGTGATTGATGGCATGTCCCTGCCCGCTTTTCATCATCTGCCCCCCTCTGCCCTGCGTTGCCTGACGCCACTGATCCATCATCCCGGCGCTGCTGGTCAGCGCGGCGATTGTCCGGGGCCCGACGCAAATGTGCAGCAAGCGGAACAGACGGTTCTGTCAGCCGTCTCCCATGCCGTGGTGACACTTGAGCAGACACGCGACCGCCTGATCAGGGAATACGGGGTGGCGGATGCGCAGATCAGCGTCGTGGAAAGCGGCTTTGCCGCCTATGCCCCGGCTCCCGGCACACGCAACCGGGATAGCAGCAGCGCATGCGAAATTCTCTCTGTCGGCACGCTCGTCAAACGGAAAGGATATGATGTCCTGCTGAAAGCCCTCGCTCGGCTGACCGATCTCTCCTGGCACCTGACTATTACAGGGAATACACAGCGCGATCCGGCCTACGTCGAGGTGATCCGCGAACAGGCGGAGCAGGCGGGCCTTTCCTCCCGCGTGACGCTGCTCTCCTGCCCCGGGCATGAGACTTTGCAGACATTATGGGATGCTGCTGATCTTTACGCCCAGGCATCGTGGTGGGATGGACCACTTTCGGCAGTCCTGCAATCTCTGCGGCGCGGCATTCCACTGGCCATTACAGCCTCGCAGGAAGCAGCAATGAGGCTGCCGCTGAATGCAGGTGCCCTTTGCGCCCCTGGTGATCATGAAACTTTGTCCAAAGTGCTACGGCGCCTGATCTTCGATGATTCACTCAGAAAATCCTACGCCACAGCGGCCTGGAATTTCGGCGCCGGACTGCCAGGCTGGGATATGCAGGCACAGACCTTTATCCATGCGCTGCCGCCGACAGGCTTTTGATTGAACCCATTCCTTTCAATGTAAAAAGGGCGCCCGCAAAAGGCGCCCTTTTCATCTGCGATCCGGATTAACCGGAATCGGTGAGATCGCTCAGTTCAGCGTCTCGGGATCGGAGGTTTCGAGAACATCCAGCAGATCGCTGTCCTTCTTCGAATCCTCGGCAGGTCTGGACGGCTTACGACCGCGACGCGGCTTGGCCGGTGAGGTATCCTCGGCCTGCGTTACCGGAACTTCCGTGCGCCGGGTCTTACGCGGAGCGCGACGCACGGGAGTCAGCAGTTCGTCCCGGGTTCCCTCAACAACTGAAGCCGCACGCGTGCGGCGCGGCTTCACCGCAGTGGTAAGACTACGGGCTGTAACGCGCGGTGTACGGGTCGTCGCGGTTGCAGCCTTGGTCGCACGCGGCGTGCGCGTGGTCGGGGTTTTTGCGGCCGGTGCCTTTACGGTACGCGGCTTGCGGGTGGGAGTTGCTTTCACCGTACGGGCGCTTGCCGCCTTTGTCGTACGGGCCGGTGTGGCAGCACGGCGCGTAGCTGCCGTGGCGCGGGCGGCAGTCGCACGGGGTTTGGTTGCACGGGTCGCTGGTGCTGCCTTCGCCGCACGCACAGTCGTCCGCGTGGCGGCTGCACGCGTTGACGTCGCCCGCTTCGCAGCAGGGGCTTTTTTCACGGCAGAGGTAGCGCGGGTTGTCCTGGTGCGCGTTGTTTTTGCACGCGCTGACGTGGCGCGTGGCGTAACAGCACGTGTCTTCTTCGTGCCCGCCACTGTACGGCGGCTGGCCGTTGCGGTTTTGGCGGCAGGCTTACGCGCGGTGGCACGGGTTGCTGTCGTTCTGGTGGCGGTGACGCGCTTGGTGGCAGGTGTGCGCTTGGTAGCTGTGGCCCGCTTTGTCGTGGTCCTGGCTGTTGTTGCCCGGGTTGCAGGCTTACGTGTCGTTGTCTTGCCGGTCGCCGCACGGGTCGCCTTCACCGGCGTGGCACGGGTTGCCGTTTTCCGGACAGGTGAAGTCCGGGTCTTGGTGGCAGCTACTCTCGTAGACGGTTTTTTGGAGGTGGCTTTGGTCGCGGTCTTTGTCGCCGTCTTTTTGGCAGCGGTACTCCGCGTCGCTGTTTTGGCAGCTCCCTTCTTGGGGGTGGTAACCGCAGCGCCCCGGCGTGCGGTCGTGCTGCGCCGCGTCGTTACAGCCGCACTACTACGGCGGGTCGTTGAGCGCACGGCCATAGGTTGGGCACGTGGCGTTCCATTATGATCGTTATCATTACTCACCTGAGGAACTCCCCTTTCGGCCGGACCATTGGCCGGAAAAATCATGCTGATCATGTAGTCTTATACGCGTATCGAACCCGGAGGCCGGAAAATTGAAGCTGTGCTGATCAAGCCCCTGTCTGTCAGCCAAGCCTGCTACATTCCGGTTGCGTGTCAGGCTTGGGCGCAGTGCATGAAGCGCCTTTCTAACCTGCCATGCCTTTTCTGCCTCTTACCGTTTCCCATGCTGACCGGCTTTCATGACGGATCCATCAAAAATGACGGTATCACCTGAGATAACATGTTTCTTCTTGAAATGCCCTGCCCTGGCCCGGCAGCCGCCAGAACCAACGCAAGACAGGTTCGACAGCGAGTTGCGATTCGGATGAATCGCTCGTCAAGCATTTCTCTTCGCTCTTTCGAGCCGATCCTGTCAATAAAAACAACTCACCGCCAGTTCAGTTCCGCAATGTGCAAAAAGGCTTTTCTTTCTTCGTTTTGCTTTTTTGCAGTCTTTATAAAAGGAAATCCGATTCAGCCCTTTTCCGGCAGATAAAATCCTTTCATGAACAGCCCATACAGTAACACCCCCAGGATAACAGCAACCTGACAGCCGATATGCGGACAGTTGTATGCTCTGTCCTTTCATGCACAATTTCATCCAATATCAATCTGGACTAAAAGAAGCGCATGAGCGCAAAGCCGGAAGACACGCAACCGACACAGGCCGCCTCCAAACGACTGCTGAAGGTCATTCTGGAGGGAGAAGCCCTGACCAGACTCTCTCCTTTACAGGAGATGGACCGGGCTCAGGCTGTCGCCGATCTGGAAGCCGAAAACGTGTTTTCACTTGAACGCCCGCTGCCCGGTATGGCGCCCGTCAGTGAACAAGGCCCCTATATGCTTCATCTGTCCATTCAGGAAGGACGCCTGATCTTCGATATCCGTCGACAGGATGATACCTTTCTGACCGTGCTGGCACTTGCTCTGGGACCGTTCCGAAGGCTTATCAAGGACTATCATCTGCTGGTCGACAGCTATGCAAAAGCTGTGCAGGAAGCCAGGGAAGCGCGCATTCAGGCGATTGATATGGGTCGTCGCGGCCTGCACAATGAGGGGGCCGAGTTGATGCGCCACCGCCTGAATGGCAAGGTTTCGATCGACTTTGAAACGGCCCGCCGGTTATTCACATTGGTATGCGTGCTGCATCAGCGCATCTGAAGAATAGAGTAAGGCGTTAACCCGCAGCACGCCCCGCTACGCTGCACCGATCACTGCACTGTATTTCGAGGAACCGCACATGAAGATTGATGGCACGCCTTACCGCAGCGTGTGGGTCGATGACGATGGATGGAGCGTCCGTATTATTGATCAGACCAAACTGCCCTGGAGCGTTGATCTGCTGCGGCTGTCGCGGCTGGATCAGGTTACTCACGCGATCCGGTCCATGCAGGTGCGGGGCGCACCGCTGATTGGAGCGGTTGCTGCGTACGGACTGTGCCTTGCGCTGCGCGACAATACCACCACCGACGGGATGGAGCGGGCTGCGGCCCTGCTGGTGGAAACACGCCCCACCGCCGTTAACCTGCGCTGGGCCATTGATCGTATGCTGGCCCGGCTGCTCACAACCTCAGAAGCCGATCGCGTCACCATCGCCTATGATGAGGCTGCCGCCATTGCCGATGAAGATGCAAGCCAGAACGAGGCTATCGGCAGGCATGGTCTGGAACTGATCCGCGATCGTGTCCGTCCCGGACAACCCGTCAACATCCTGACGCACTGCAATGCCGGCTGGCTCGCCACTGTCGATTGGGGAACCGCTCTCGCGCCCATCTACATGGCGCATGAGGAAGGCATCGACGTGCATGTATGGGTCGATGAAACCCGTCCCCGTAATCAGGGAGCGCTACTGACCGCTTTTGAACTCGGCAAACACGGTGTTCCCTACACGCTGATCTGCGATAATGCCGGCGGCCATCTGATGCAGCATGGCAAGGTTGATCTGTGCATCACCGGCGCTGACCGCGTCACACGTAACGGCGATGCCGCCAACAAGATCGGCACGTATCTGAAAGCACTGGCTGCAAAAGATAATGGCGTACCCTTCTGGGTGGCATTGCCTTCCTCCACGCTTGACTGGTCGATCCGCGATGGCGTGAAGGAAATTGAGATCGAGGAACGTTCCGCTACAGAGGTCACAACCATGAGTGGTCGCGCCATGGATGGCAGTGTCATGACCGTACGCATTACGCCGAAAGACAGCCCGGCCGCCAACCCCGCTTTCGATGTGACTCCGGCCCGGCTGCTGAGCGGATTGATCACTGAACGCGGGCGCTGCGAGGCATCCGAAGAAGGGTTGCTCGGCCTGTATCCGGAATATCGGGTCTGATGCGCGCCCCTGCCGGAGCCACCGCTGTCGCATGTCTCCTGATGCTGACAGCCTGCTCGTCTTCCAGATCAGGCTCTGGCGGAGCAGCAGGTTCATCGGGGACAGGGGCATATACGGCCACCAATGAAGCGCATGTACCCGATTTCGCACGTATGCATTTCGCTCCGTTCAACCGTGCCGATGCAATTGGTCTGGCCTCAGCAGAATGGCGTGCGTTCGGCAGTGAAGTTCATGATGAACCGCCAGGCGAGAATCCTGATATGCCGCCCATACTGCGACCGGACCGGCAGCCCGGATTATGGGAGAAAGTCGGACTGTTCTGGTGGCTTGGGCAGGATGCCGATACCACCGAAAGTCTTTGGTCAGGGGCCTATACCAGCACAGGGACGCCGCTGCCCGACAAGGATATTCATCCCTGGTCGGCGGCGTTCATTTCCTATGTCATGCGTATTGCCGGGGCAGGTGCACGGTTTCCGTATTCTGCCTCTCATTCCACCTATATCAATATCGCCAAACAGATGGCGACAGGCGCGCAAAGCGGTTACGCCGTGATTGCCGAACGGCCGGGAGAATACGCACCGGTTCCCGGCGATCTGATCTGCACAGGGCGCGGTAAGGCAGAGCATCTGACTTATGATTCTCTCCCGACAGGCGGCTTCCCCAGCCATTGCGACATCATTGTCGCTTCCCGTCCCGGAGAACTCTCTGTTATCGGCGGGAATGTCGCCTATTCCGTGTCCATGAAACACGTGCCGACAACACCCTCCGGCATGATTGCCACACCGGACGGGCAGTCGGTTGACCCACGTTATCCATGGTTCGTCGTACTGCGCGTGACCTATGATCAATAAAGCCTGATCAGCGGGCGGGGGATCCCTCCCCGCCCGTTTTCACATTAACGCTGCTGCCAGGGCAGACCTTCCGCTTTCCATCCGGCGGCAACGCCACGATGGCCATTTGCATCGACCGGGCCTTCAAATCCTTCCGCTATATTATAGACATGCTCGTAACCGGCCTCCCGTGCAGCAATGGCAGCCGCCATGCTGCGGGCGCCGCTGCGGCACAGAAAATAAATGTGATGCTTCGGCATTAATCCTGCCTGACGCAGCTCATCGACGAAACGTGGATTGACCTGCATCTGCGGATGGACCTGCCAGCTGATCAGGACCGGTTTCTGCTGGACAGAGGAAAGATCGGGGATGCCGACAAACACCCATTCCACATCCGTACGCACATCCACCAGCCGTGCTTCCGGATCGGTTTTCAGGGCCGACCAGGCATCCACAACCGGGACGTTATCCACCATGACTATCTCCTCCATGCCGTTAATTCCAGATCACCATCGGGAATTAACCTGATATGCGTTGTATCACGATGCTTTTTATCAGCTCTTTCTATAGGTATGAATCCGCTGTTGTAAAAGATGTCCGGCATGGGGCCATAAAATTGGGCCTTATGAAGGAACACCCCGCTTCAGGAGAGTTTCGCTGATGAGCATACGCTCTGCCTTTGCCGCCCCGCCCGTTGCCGCATCGATGCTTCAGGCGATCGGCAACACACCGCTGATCCGTCTGAACAGGGCATCGGACGCAACCGGCTGTGAAATCCTTGGCAAGGCTGAGTTCATGAATCCCGGCGGCTCTGTCAAGGATCGTGCCGCTCTGGCCATTATTCTGGATGCGGAAAAGCGCGGCCTGCTGACCCCGGGTCAGGATGGAATCATCGTCGAGGGAACGGCAGGCAATACCGGCATTGGCCTGACCCTGGTCGGGCAGGCGCGCGGATATCGTAGTGTGATCGTGATGCCGGAAACGCAGAGTCAGGAGAAAATCGACTATCTGCGCATGATCGGGGCCGATCTTCGTCTGGTTCCGGCCAAACCTTTCCGTGATCCCGGCAATTACGTGCATGTTTCCCGTCGTCTGGCCGAAGAAAACGGTTGGGTCTGGGCCAATCAGTTCGACAATCTGGCCAATCGGGAAGGCCATCGTGAAACCACGGGCCGCGAGATCTGGGAACAGACGGGTGGCAAGGTGGATGCCTTCACCTGCTCTTGCGGCACAGGGGGAACGCTGGCCGGTGTTGCCCTTGCGCTCAAGGCGTTCAACCCGTCCGTGCGCATCACATTGGCTGATCCGCATGGCAGCGGGCTTTATGGCTGGGTGACCTCCAACGATCTCTCGGTCGAAGGCAGTTCCGTCACTGAAGGAATCGGCCAGTCTCGCGTCACCGCCAATCTGGAGGGCGTGCAGATCGACGATGCAGTCCGCATCAGCGATAGCGATGCGCTGCGACAGGTTTATGATCTGCTGCGGGAGGAAGGGCTGTCTATCGGCGGCTCGGCCGGTCTGAATGTCGCCGCCGCGATCGAAGTTGCAAAGCGCCTCGGGCCGGGACACACCATCGTTACGATTCTTTGTGATGGTGGCGCGCGCTATCAGTCGAAACTGTTCAACCCGGCTTTCCTGACGGAAAAGAACCTGCCGGTCCCGGAATGGCTTGCGTCATAATCACCTGCTTTCACGACTCAAAACAGGCTGATCCAACAACCGCCCGGCAAGGTTTCCTGCCGGGCGGTTTTCTGTTGTTTCAGGGCTGGGCTGGTTTCGGCGGGTTTACCTTGAGGCCGGGGGCCGGCGGCAGCTCCGTCCGCTTCATGACCATCGTGCGCAGGCTGGCATCACCCGGATCCTGCAACTTCAGAATTTCGCCATCTGCCGACGGAATGAAGGTAAATTCATCATCCAGCTTGTCGGCATGAAGCTGATACGCTCCGTTTTCCAACGTCCACGGTCCCAGACTATGGGTGACATGATCCACGGTCCTGTCACTCCCATCGCCTTTGTAAATCTGTTCCAGACGATACCAGGCCGGGCTGCCATCCGTGTGACGCATCAGGGTCAACACAAGGGTCTGCGTTTTGCAGACGGCGGTACAGGCGGTCGTGCCACTCCAGCGGCCAATCGGTTCAACCGGCAGTGGTTTTCCGTCCGGGCCTTTTTTGTTCAGCAATAAAGGCGGAGGAGGAGCGTTCCGATGCTCCTGAATTTTCACATAAGCAAATCCCGCGCCCAGAATTACCAGAGGAGGAACGGCAATACGCAACACGCGTCGCCAGTCGATTTTGATCGTCATGAACACATAGCCTCAATAAACACGGA
Source organism: Granulibacter bethesdensis (assembly GCF_001889545.1). Lineage (NCBI taxonomy): Bacteria > Pseudomonadati > Pseudomonadota > Alphaproteobacteria > Acetobacterales > Acetobacteraceae > Granulibacter > Granulibacter bethesdensis. The sequence goes on from NZ_CP018194.1 coordinate 1,578,289, forward strand.
ACGCTCTACGTTCCTGACTGCTTAACAAGCACAGGGCATGACGTCACGCCCCTGCCCAGCAATCCCATATCGGCGCTTTATGCGTTGATCGGCTTCCCCGACGAGGGCCGATGCGCTACGCCTAAGCTCGATTTCCGACAAGCGGAGCGAAGCCATGGCCGATACACCCAAACATAGTGACCGTAACCTTGCACTGGAACTGGTGCGTGTAACGGAGGCCGCGGCTTTGGCCGCTTCCCGCTGGATGGGCAGAGGAGACAAGAACGCCGCCGATGGCGCAGCGGTCGAGGGCATGCGCAAGGCTTTCGACTCCGTTGCGATCAACGGCACGGTGGTGATCGGCGAAGGCGAAATGGATGAAGCGCCGATGCTGTATATTGGCGAGACCGTCGGTGCTGGCGGCCCCGCCATGGACATCGCGGTCGATCCGCTGGAAGGCACTACGCTCACCGCCAAAGGCGGCCCCAATGCCATGGCGGTGCTGGCGCTGGCCGAGGCCGGCAATTTCCTGCATGCTCCCGACATTTATATGGACAAGATCGCGGTCGGGCCGGGCCTGCCGGATGGGGTGGTTGATCTCGATAACTCCGTCGAAAGCAATCTGCGCAATCTGGCCAAAGCCAAGAAAATGGAGCTGTCCGATCTGGTCGTTTGCGTGCTGGATCGTGACCGGCACAACGAAATCGTCGCCAAGGCGCGTGAAGTCGGCAGCCGCATCATGATGATCAGCGATGGCGACGTGTTCGGCGCCATGGCCGCTGCCATGCCCGATACCGGCATCGACATTTATCTCGGCTCCGGAGGTGCACCGGAAGGTGTTCTGGCGGCAGCGGCGCTCCGTTGTATCGGCGGCCAGATGCAGGGGCGCCTGATGTATGAGTCGCAGGAGCAGGAAGACCGCGCCCGCGCCATGGGCATCACCGATCCGCGGCGTAAATACAGCGCCGAGGAAATGGCAAAGGGCGATGTCATGTTCGCCGCCACCGGCGTCACTGGCGGCCCAATGTTGCGCGGCGTGCGCATGTTCCCTGCCGGAGCCTATACGCATTCCGTGGTGATGCGCAGCAAGTCCGGCACCATTCGCTATGTCGAGGCCTATCACAACTTCAATACCAAGACCTGGTAATACTCTGACCGTGATCTCACCCTCTGTTCTGTGCCCGGAAGCCTCCACCACTGTTACGGACGCTGTTCTGGGGGTGGAGCGGAGCCTGACCGGTCGTGCATGGCGCTGGCGCATGCCCGCAGGAGCCGAGATTGCAGCCGTAGAGCGGCTTGGGCTGGCCATCGCACAGCGTCACGGGGTCAGCGATCTGCTGGGTCGTCTGATCGCGACACGCGGCATCGGGATCGAGCAGGCCGATACCTTCCTGCAACCAACACTGCGCGCCATGATGCCTGATCCTTCTGTTCTGGCGGGCATGGATCAGACGGCAGCCCGTATTGCTGCCGCCATCATGGCACAGGAGACCGTCGCCATTTTCGGCGATTACGATGTGGATGGCGCCTGCGGCACAACCCTGATGCTGACCGTGCTGCGCGCCTGCGGCTGCCCGGTGCTCTATCACATCCCGGATCGGCTGACGGAGGGATATGGCCCGAACGCCCCTGCCCTGCTGTCTTTGGCCGGGCGTGGTGCGAGCCTGATCATCTGCGTTGATTGCGGCACCGCGGCACAAACCGCGCTGTCAGCCGTCTCCGGCCGAGCCGATATTCTTGTGCTGGACCACCATAAAAGCGATACGCTGCCCCCTGCAGCTCTGGCCACCGTCAATCCGAACGGACCTGATGATCACTCCGGGCTGACCATGCTATGCGCAACCGGCGTGGCGCTGCTGACCTGCGTGGCCACTTTCCGCCAGCTTCGGCGCGATGGCTGGCAGGGGCATGAAGGGCCGCCTCCCGACTTGCTGGAGATGCTGGATCTGGTGGCGCTGGCCACCGTGTGTGACGTCATGCCACTGACCGGGATCAACCGTGCCTTCGTCACGCAGGGCCTGAAGGTGATGGATCGCCGCAACCGCATCGGGATTGCCGCCCTGCTGGAGGTGGCGCAGATGACCGGGCGAGTGACTGCCAGCACCTGCGGCTTCGTGCTGGGGCCGCGCATCAACGCGGCCGGGCGGATCGACAGTGCGGATATGGGGGTGCGGCTGCTGACCGCGACAGACCCGATCGCTGCCAGAGACATTGCCCAGGCGCTCGATTCCGTGAACGGGCGGCGTCAGACCGTGGAATCCTCCATCCTTGATACAGCGATCAGGGACGCAGAAGCACGGATCGAGGCAGGAGATGCCGCCATCGTCATTGGTGGGGAGGATTGGCATCCGGGTGTTGTCGGCATCATTGCCGGCAGGCTCCGGGAGCGGTTCAATCGTCCGGCCTGCGTGGCGGGTTCGGCTGACGGACTGCTCAAGGGATCAGGACGCTCCGTCCCCGGAATCGATCTGGGGGCCGCCATTATCGCCGCCCACCAGCACGGCCTGCTGCGCAGCGGGGGCGGCCATGCCATGGCAGCCGGGTTTGCACTCCCCCCTGAAAGTCTGCCCGCTTTCCGCTCCTTCATGAATGAGCGTCTGGCAGCAGCCGCCTTGCTGCCCAAAGCCGCTGATCTGGCGCTGGATGCCAGCCTGGGGGCCGGGGCTGTCACTGTGGCCATGGCCGAGGAACTCGCCCAACTGGCACCGTTCGGAAACGGGAATGATGAACCGCTGCTCGTCCTGCCCCGGCTGCGCTGCCGCAGGGCTGAACGGATCGGGCGGGATGGCGGAACGATTCGTGCTTTTCTGGAAAGCGAATCCGGTCACACCATCAAGGCGCTGCTGTTCCGCGCCAAGCCGGAGGATATGGCTGCGCCGATTGCCGATATCCTGTTGAATGGTGAATTACGCCCACTTCATCTGGCAGGTTACCTGCGTGCCGAAACCTGGAACGGCACGACGAGCGCAAACTTTTGCATTTCTGATGCTGCATTGGCTTGACCGCCCGCTCAGCCTCGGGTAACCACCCGCCACGCCACCGCTTCCGGCCAGACCATCGGCCAGGTGAGACAGTGTCCCGTTCGTCTAGAGGCCTAGGACACCGCCCTTTCACGGCGGTAACAGGGGTTCGAATCCCCTACGGGACGCCATTCAAATCATGAGATATTTTGAGCTATCAGCACATGGCGTAGATGGTCATCTGACCATCCAGAACGCCAAGACGCTGGCTACCTCCCGCAAATAATCTGGCTCAAACTTGCAATAACCACACCTTGCTGTTGCAGGTGTATAGCAAGCCGTACGACCGGGCAGTGATCGGCTGCCGCCCCTTGTCGGAGTAACTTCGCCAGATGCTGATGGCAATAAAGGGCCCGCTCATTAAAAGATTAAGGCAGTGGACCGCATCGTGACTGATCAGGCAGCCCACATTCCGGAAACATTATGAAAAAAACTTTGTGGTCCGTCTGACCATCCGTAGTTTGATGCGTTGGTGGAAAAATTCCGTTTTCCGCTTTCAAGGGCAACATACCATGAATTCAGCCTGGCTTTATCCTCTGATTGTTATTGCCGGCGCGTTGCAGGCCTGGGGGCCGCCGATGAATGGCGCCCTTCGGGTTTCGCTCATCAATCCATGGCTGGCGAGCATTGTCTCCTTCCTGCCGATTCTCGCAGCCCTTCTGGTACTTTGGCTGTGTATACCGAGGCCCATGCCAACCGTGGAAGGCGTCGCCGCCATGCCATGGTGGGCACCTTTGGGCGGCCTGATCGGTGCCTTTGCCGTCGTGGCCGGGCTGATGTTCGTGGACAAGGTGGGGGCAGGCACTTTTGCAGGCCTGACCATCACTGCCAATATCCTGATGTCGCTTGCCATTGACCATTTTGGTCTGCTGCATGTGACTCCGCATACAATGTCACCGCTGCGGATGCTGGGAGCAGTCCTGATGGTCTCCGGAATTGCCCTGATCGCCAAATTTTAAAGAAAAATTCTCTCTGATTACAAATTCAGCTCAGACAAAATACTTTGATGTCGGATGTTTGATCACAAAAACGCTTGAAATATTTCTCTATCGAAAAATGATATCCCTGCTGAAGCATACCAAAGCTGATGAGCCTGAGGAGGGAGTATCCATTGATGCATGTGCCACGTATTCACTGGCTGCTGGATCGTATCCTGACCCGGATCGTCCGGACCGGACATCTGGAAGTCCGCTTTTCTGACGGAGAAATCCGTCAATACGGGGCTGGTTCTTCTCCCTCGGCCTCTATGGTGCTCCGTTCTCCCCAGGCGGAAAGGCGTCTGACCCTTAATCCCATGCTGGCTATGGGCGAGCTTTACATGGAAGGTGAATTGGAGACACAGGGATGCACGATCTATGATCTGCTGAATGTGCTGACGCGTGACTGTCTGGATATCGGACAGCCTTTGATCATACGGCAGCTTAACATGCTGCGCCAGGCACGAAAGCGGTTGGATCAGTTCAACCCCGCTGGCCGTTCGCGACGCAATGTCGCCCATCATTACGATCTGGACGGGCGGCTGTACGCGCAGTTTCTGGATCAGGACAGGCAATATTCCTGCGCCTATTTCCCGACCGGGCAGGAAACGCTGGAAGAGGCGCAGTCCCTCAAGAAACGGCACATTGCTGCCAAGCTGAAGCTGGATCGCCCTGATCTGGATGTTCTGGAAATCGGGTCTGGCTGGGGCGGTATGGCACTGTATCTGGCCCGTCACCATGGTGCGCGCGTGACCGGACTGACCCTTTCTACCGAACAGTTGGACGTTTCGCGTCAGCGCGCGGCAGAAGCCGGGTTGAGTGATCGTGTCCGCTTCGAACTCATGGATTACCGTGCATGGCGACAGCCGGCCGACCGCATCGTTTCAGTCGGTATGTTCGAGCATGTCGGCATTGGCCACTACCAGACATTTTTTGAGACCGTACGTGACAGGCTCAGACCGGATGGTATCGCTCTGATTCACGCAATCGGTCGCGCCGATGGGCCGGGCGCCACCAATCCATGGATCGCGAAATACATTTTTCCCGGCGGATATTCTCCGGCCCTGTCGGAAGTGCTGCCTGCGGTAGAAAAATCCGGACTATGGACGACCGATATTGAGATCCTGAGACTTCATTATGCGCTGACCCTCTCGCACTGGCGCCAGCGTTTTCAGGAGGCTCGGCCGACCATTACCTCGCTGTATGACGAGCGTTTCTCACGGATGTTCGAGTTTTATCTGGCCGGATGCGAACTCGCTTTCAGGAATATGGGGCATATCGTCTGGCAATTGCAGGTCTCGAAATCCCTGACCGCCCTTCCTCTGACACGCGATTATATGTTCGAGGCAGAAAGGCAGGCAGAAGGGTGAAGACCGCACTTGCAGGCAACAGGAACCTTACCAGCCAAAACTACGATAATACGGGCCACCCCACCCCCATTGCTGCCAGCCAAAGCCGGGATAGCCCCACCTCCATGGCGCCCCGCCCCAACCCCAGCCGCCATAATAAGGATATGCCCCCCTCCAACCCCCACCAAAGGTGGCTCCGAATACGGTGGCTGCGGCAATGGTCGATGCCAGATAAGGAGCCGCATATCCACCATAGGCCGGAGGATAGGCTGGCGGGTAAGCCGTGCCATATACAGGGACAGAGGCCGGTTGAAGCTGAGGAGCAGAGGGACGCCCCCCCGCCCCAGTCACAACGCCTTTGCCTGCCTCCAGGCCCGTGGTTTGCACCACACCCGGCATAGGCACATAGACACCACTATATCCGAATGGATCATAGGTGCAGCCCACCAGCAACCCTGGCAATATCATAGCCAATACCGGCGTGACAGGAACCGCCCTTCTGCGCCACTGCTGCAAGACCGGCATGACAGCGTCTTTCCTCTTTGCCTGCATGAAGACATGCTACGCTCTCAGCCCATCAAAAGCGACTTACTGATCGGACATACATTTCCTGTTGCGTGTATCGATTGTCCTGCATCAATGCTCACAAGGCCATAAAACCATATAGGCCGCGGGCGCTTGCGGGTATGGCGGGCATGCGGGGCAGAACTTCAAAAACCTGATACACTTTCTTCTGCAAGCCGTTGTATCTACTGGCGCTTGTCAGTGACTTAAGCACTTCTGGACGGGTTTATGATCTCACGGTTGGCTCGCTTCTTTCTTCTCATCGGGCTGACCCTGCCGGGTGCGGTCAGTCATACCTCAACCGCACAGGCCGAAGGACTGGCTTTTGTCATCAACAGCAATGACGCAACCATCAGCCTGATCGACATCACCAGCCGTCAGGAAGTGAAGCGCATCCCCGTGCTGCGGGAGCCGCATCATATGGCGCTCACACCGGATGAAAAATCGCTGCTGGTCGGGGATACGGCCGGTAATACGATGTTCTTCCTCGATCCCCTGACAGGGGCAGAGCAGAAGCGTATCGTCTTCAGCGATCCATACCAGATCCAGTTCAGCCCGGATGGGCGTTGGCTGGTGTCTGCGGCGCTCGCCCGTGACCAGATCGACATCTATGACGGGCACAGCTTCAAGCTGCTGCACCGTATTCAGGCGCCCTCCATGCCAAGCCACATCAATTTCACGCCGGACAGCAAGGTCGCCTTCGTCTCCCTCCAGAAAACCAGCAAGGTCGTGGCTTTCAACCCTGAGACGGGTAAAATCCTGTGGGAGCAGAAATCAGGACGCACCCCCGCCGGTGTGCTATATCTGAACGGCAAGCTGCTGGTCGGTGATATGGGCGAGGACACTATTGCCGTCATGGACCCGGTCACCGGAAAGCTGGAGCGCAAGATCCGCACAGGCAAGGGCGCTCATAACCTGTTCCTCTCCCCTGATGGCAAAGTTCTGTATGTCTGCAACCGCGTGGGCGGCACCATCAGCCTGCTCGACCCCACGACCCTGACAGTGAAAAAGGAATTCTCCATCCCCGGGGGGCCGGATGATCTGGATTTCGCACCCGATGGATCCATCTGGGCAACACGGCGCTGGGCACATACGGTGGCAATCATCAACCCGAAAGACGGCAGCTTCACCACGATCCCGACCGGTCGCTCTCCGCACGGGATATGGCTCAACACACATCTGGCCGCTCCCGTTCGAGCCGCCTCCACCCGCGCACCATAAAAGGCGATCACAGGTTTACCGATGTTCGACCCCTTTGACAGCGCTGCAGGCTGGCTGCAGGAACATCTGCTGATCCCCCTGCTCTGGCAGCTCGATCTGATCGAGTGGGAGGATGTCTCCTATGGATGGGCGCTGATCGCCATGTATGGGGTGGCACAGGTCATCCTGATGTATGCTATCTGCGTCCCGCTGGAGAAATGGCGGCCGGTCGAACGGTGGGAAAATAATCGCGCCGTCCTGACCGATGTGCTCTACACTGTCATCTCGCGCGTCGGTGTGCTGCCACTGGTCAGCTTTGTCGGGTTTTATCAGGTGCAGGTGCTGCTCAATGGCTGGCTGACCGATCATGGTTACGTGCCACCTACGCTGGAGCGGTTCATCCCATCCCTGACCGGCCACCCCTATGTGACCTTTGCGATCTATGCGCTGATTCTGGATTGCGCAGATTACTGGCGTCATCGGCTCAGCCATCAGTTCCGCTGGTGGTGGGCGCTTCATTCTTTGCATCACGCCCAGCGACAGATGACCTTCTGGTCCGATGACCGTAATCACCTGCTGGATGATTTCATTTCCGCACTCTGGTTCGGAGCCATCGCACTGATGATCGGCGTGCCACCACTTCAGTTTCCGCTGCTGGTGCTGCTGCTTCGCCTGATCGAGAGTCTGGCGCATGCCAATGCACGGGTCAGCTTTGGTCGCATCGGGGACAGGCTGCTGATCTCACCACGCTTTCATCGTGCTCATCACGGGATTCTCGCCGCAGGGCAAAGAAGCTGCAATTACGGCGCGGTTTTTCCCTACTGGGACATGCTGTTCGGCACAGCGGATTTCAGCCGGGTCTATGTGCGCACTGGTGATCCATCAGGCGAAGAAGCACTGCATACAGGCACCTATGTCCAGCAGCAGATGGCCGGATTCCGCCGCTTCATCCGCTCCCTGCGAAAGAAAAAGCCCCAACCTTCCTGAGCATTTTCCATCCAAGAAAGCGGGCGGCCCTGACAGGACCGCCCTGCCTGCGTTATTTCGCCTTTTTGGCGATACCGGCCAGACCACCTTCATAAATACCGGCAATCACCTTGGCTGCTTCCGCATCCGATGCACCCTTGGCATCAAAATGCCCGACCCATGTCACTTCCGAGCCACCCCTGGCAGGTGTCACGCTGATGGTGGATTTGTAATTGGCCACCGGCAAAGGGCTTTCCTGGATCGTGTAAGTGTAGGATTTTTTCGCATCATTGCGATCAACCTGCTGCTCCACGATGGTTCCACCACCTTTCAGCGACAAGGTGCGCTGCTCAGCACCAGCCACATCGACCAGTTCGCATTTGGTCACGGCCGGATGCCATGTGGCGATGCCACAGAATTTGCCAATCGTGCTCCATACTTTTGCGGGCGAAGCAGCAATATGGATCGACTTGGTAACATCCACGGCCAAAGCCGGGGTTGCAATCAGGGAGGCGATAGCGGCCGGCAGAATAATACGCTTTAACATTCAACGTCCTCCAGATATTTTTTGACCATAGACTCCAAGGTCATGGCTCAACCCGTTCGGGCTGACTTCGTAACAGAATGGGCCGTATTATTCAGGTTTTAAAGCGTGAAAGCCCCATAAAATTAATAAAATCTACCAACCGGCTTATCTTGGCTATTCTACTGTGATGGCACAAAGCAAAAGATTAAAAATAGAAAATATTTTCAGATTATTCATTTATATTAAATATTAATATAAATTAAAGAAATTAAAAAGGCTCAAATATTCTTCAACATCCAGTTTTTATACCAGCCAGGCCATTTTGCAGTCTGTGATCCTGCTTTTCCTATACCAAACCCATGCCCCCCTTCTGACAGAACATGACGCTCAACTGGAACATCGCCATGCAAACAAGCCTGTTCCAGAATCGTAGTATTGTCAGGATCTGAAATGGCATCATCCTGCGCCTGGACCAAAAAAAACGGTGGACAGCGCGCCCGAATATAAGTCTCTATTGACCACATCTTCCTTTGAGCCATTGAAGGATGGTCACCCACAAGAGCAATGCGCGTAGAAGTATGATCATAAGGCGGCATAAGCGTGACAATCGGATAAACCAATGCCGCCCCCATAGGGCGAGCAGAAAGCGCATCCCAATCATCAACAGGTTGATAAGATAGAAAAGCCGAGCGGCATGCTGTTAGCCCCATTAAATGGCCGCCCGCCGAAAAGCCCAGCACGCTAACCCGCCGCTGATCAATCATATATTGCGCAGCATGGGCACGGATTACCCGCAAAGCCCGCTGTGCATCCTGAAACGGAGCCAATGGCCCCTGATCCCACCCTTCATCAGGAAGCCGATAATACAATACAAATGCCGTCATACCCTGCGCTACTAACCAGCGTGCGGCTGGGCGTGCTTCTTTTTGTATCATGATACGTCTGTAACCGCCGCCTGCAGCAATCAGCACAGCACGCCCATCGGGATTGATTGGCCTATAAACTTCAACATATGGAACGGCAATGTGACTGACCGCCCCTGCATCATCAATCCTAATCGGACCAGCAGGGCCGCGCCCCCCCGGCGGCTGATCAGGCCATAGCGACAACCGTTCAAAATTTTCGCTGCTCTTCCAACCAGAAACAGCCCACGTCATATGAGATCGATACCGAAAAGTAGTCAGCCCAACAATGAGGCGCCGACGGCTCATCTCCGCTGCAGAGTTTGGCAGGGGCATACAGGTTTTCATCAATCAACAAACCATCGAGTGAAAGACGGAAACAAAATTTATTCAACTAGACTTTCCAGCAATCTGACAACGCATAAACACTCCGGCCGCACTTACTGAAAACACAAAATTATTAAATTAAGCTTAACGAAAATAATAAAACACTGATTCAAAAAGAAAACCCGCCGAAAAATCGGCGGGTTTACCAAAAATGATGGACAGATTATCAAACTAGTCCTTTTGTGTAGCCTTATATCAGAGGAAGCATCAAGCACTCAAAATAATTGGCTGCATGTCCTGATATGCCTCATTTTCCATCAGCCACATGCGGATAGTTTCCAACGCCATACCATCAACCACACGCGGTGCGCAGTACAGGGCACCCTCAACACCATCCCGCTTGCGACTACGTGCTTTTACCTTCGCTGCTGGCTTAGCAACATAAGTATGAGCATTGTGGAACATGTTCCGATTGTTGTCCTCTACATAGGTTTCGGATGCAGCACCCTCGGCAATCACAATATCATGCGTATCAAGCTCGATATGCACATAATTCAACGTATCGACGTTTTGTTCCTGAATAATGGAAACGCCGTTTACCAAACGACCGGCCGGAACCAGAAGGCCGTAGATGAACATCGCATGCAGCGGGGACACCAGCAGGTCACGCTTCGGCAGAACCCCGTCCAAAGCCCCCTGCCGGATACGAACCGGCAGCACATCCTTACGGCCTTGGATGAACCGACCATTATAGCTGCGACGGCCCAGCCAACGGATTGGACGTGCCTCACCACTGGCAGTGATCACATGATCACCGATCTCCAGATCCTCAACAGGAACTTCACCACGATCCGTCAGGATCAGCGTGCCATGCACATAGCAGGGTGTGCCGTCATCATAGACCGTCACACCGTTCCCGCCTGAAGCCTGACGCATCTTGTAGTTCTGATCATGCGCGTTGGGGTCAAGCTTGATCGAGTAATACTGGGTCTTCGTCCCGTCACTGGCTACATGAGAGAGTATCAGGGAGGCATTCCCGCCACTGCTCACCACATCCACCACATCGGAGGCCTGATAGGCCAAGCCAGTCAGAGTAATGGATTCGCCATTGCCGAAGTCGGAGACAGCAGCAGCCAGCGCAGTACCCGGATTGCTGATAATAATATTACCAGACCCAACACCCGCAGAACTCGTGCCGCCCAACGTAATCGTGTTGGATGCATCCAGCGTCTGCGAAACCGTCAACGTGCCGGTCGTCTGCATCAGGATATTGGTGTTGGTCAGCGTATCACTTAGAACCCAGCCATTACCCTTCACGTTAATCGTCTGGAACCCGGTATATTGCGTCCCAAACCCACTCAATGTGGTACCGGCACCATCAAGCTCAAGGACGTTTCCTGAACCATTGGCGACAACATTTCCAGTAATGGAACTCCCACTCGTGATCCCCAACCGGCTGTTACCAGCACCAAAGTTAATCGCCGTACGGGTCACCCCTGCTACAACCTGAGCAGCAATCGAACCCGAATTCATAACCGTTCCGCCGGCGGCAAGGACAATAGCCTGACCGAACGCGCCTGCAGCGCTGATGGTTCCAGTATTCAGAACAGTGGCAACACCACTTGCTGAAATACCATTTGAAAAAGCAAAGTCAGACCTTACCAATCCAGTATTATTTAATGTGCCAGAGGCAATCTGAATTGCTGTATTACTTGTTTGAGTTTCTATAATTGATCCATTATTTGTTATAGAAGCATTTAATCCTGCATTAATAACATTAGCACTTACCCCACTACCCTGAATCAGACCATTATTGGTGAGGGCAGAAGAAGCACCCAATGCTATCAGCGCATTCTGCGACTGACCGCCCGATATTGTTCCATTATTGACAATATTTACAGAAGTCCCCGCAGAAACAATAGCAGGCGATAACGTTCCATTACCAATATTAGCGCCAGCAGCATTTGTCAGAGCAGCGCCGGAAGTCATCGTAATAATACCGGCCAATGTTCCTTTGTTATTAATAGTACCACTGTTAGTAAGCACAGCAGATGAGGCAATCGAATTGCTGCCTGTAAACGCCCACGTAGCTCCGCTATCGACAATAGCGGTCTGGAAACCGACATATTGCGTGCTTATACCACTGATCGTGCCGGTAGAAGCGCCGGACAGCAATTCGAGTGTGTTGGTCCCCGCACTATTGGCAGTAACACTGCCGGTAATCTGGGAGCTGACCCCGAGCTTCAGCAGGTTGGCACCACTACCCTGCAGAGCAATAGCGGTGCCAGCAACAGTACCGGCAGCACCAATGATAGTACCATTATTAGAAACAGTACCAGCCAAAGCAGAGACGATACCGATGCTGCCACCAGAGATATAGCCACCCGCCAGATTGGTAACATTAGCGTTTCCGGCCGCAGTGATACCGAAAACTCCACCCTGGATGGTGCCGCCGCTGTTCAGAACGCTCTGCACAAGGGTTGTGCCAGTGAACTGAATACCAAATGTACTACCGATAATGTTCGCAGAAGCCCCGTTATTCTGGATAGACCCTGCCCCCATCACAACGCCGGTGCTGGCACTACTAATCCGCCCGGAGTTAGTCAACAGATTGGAAGCATTAACATCCTGGAAGGTTGCGCCTTTACCATCAGAACCATTAGTGGCGATAAGTGTGCCGACATTGATGATAGTGCCTGTATTCATACCAAGGCCAGCCCAGCCACCCTGGATCAGACCACCTGCACTGTTCGAGACATAGTTGGCAGCCCCTGAAGTATCAAGGAAGGCACCAGCATTTGAAGTACTTGTCGAAATAATATTACCAGAATTGTATATGGTTCCAAGATTATACGTATGAAGGGCATCGCTATAACCACTCAATTTTCCGGCATTAGTTACAACGTTTGTAGTACCTTTAAGTATAATAGCCCAATTTGTTCCACCAGCCTGAATTATCCCCCCTGAATTATTGACAATGTTAACACCACCATTATCAATAAAGACGCCCAAACCATCAATAAGGCCACTATTATTAATATTGGCGCCAGCCGCGGCGGTAATAGCCTGAATAGAACCAGAGATTGTTGCACTGGCCAAGTTCGTAACAATGAGACTGCCGGCCGCGCTGATACCTATATTACCACCCTGAATGGTACCGCTGTTGCTAACCGCACCCGTTCCAGTTGCGGAAACAAACGCAATACCAACGTTGGAACCACTGATAACAGCACCACTGGTGTTATTCGTAACGTTGCCACCGCCCATCCAAACGGCACTATTACCACTAGTAATACGGCCAGTATTGATAAGAAGATTAGAATTATCGGTAGAAGCAATGTTTACGCCCATACCAGATACAGTGCTAATGGCGTTAATCGAACCAGCATTCACGACGGTACCGGAATACATTCCAATACCGAAATTGCCGGCCTGAATAAAGCCTCCGGCGTTATTAGTAGCCTGATTACCGGTCCCATTAAGGTAAACACCACTAAAAGTACTACCAGTAGAAGTGATGCTACCAGAGTTTTGCAGTGTATTGCCGCCAGTAGAGTCGCCTAGATTAGCACCGTCAGTGACAGCTATGATATTGCCGGAATTAACGAGAACATTCCCGCCTCCAGCAGCAGTAATACCAAAAGTGCCACCAGCGCTAACACTGGATTGGATTACACCACCCGCATTGTTGGTGATGCGGGCATTGCCAGAAAGAGAGATAGCTTTATATGCATTAATATTTCCACTGTTAATAACAGTAGCGCCTGTTCCAGTTGATTGGATGGCAGCATATTGAGAGCCAGTATTAGTAATAACCGAGCTTATGGCATTTTGAATAACGCCTGTGCCTGCGATAATAATTCCATTTGCAGCTGCAAGCGTTCCCTTATTATTCAGGTTGCCATTATTAGTGAATGAAGTGAAGGTGCTATTATTGCCCGACATTGTCCATGTTGCATTAGCATCCACAAGACCTGTCTGAAAACCTGCAATTTGAGAGCCGCTGATTGTACCCGCCGAGGATCCCGACAGCAATTCAAGAGTATTGCTTCCTGCTGTATTAGCTGTCGCAACACCAGATATCTGAGCAGCAACCCCCAACTGCAACAGATTGGCACCATTGCCGTTCATGGCAATGGCTGTGCCAGACGAACCTATAATAGTCCCGTTACTGTTAATAGTTGCCGCCTGCTGGGCAAGGATACCAATGCTACCAGAGATATACGCGCTCAGTTGGTTTGTAACGCTAAGGGAACCAGCCGCGCTAATACCATATGTCCCACCTAAAATAGTCCCAGTGTTTAGAACACTGCCTGCAGCAGCAGATGAGGTAAATAGGATACCATAGGCTGCACCGCTGATAAGTGCTGAAACAACTGTATTCTGAACAGTTCCTGCACCCATTAGAACAGCCGTGCTATTGCTGCTGATAGCACCTGTATTGATCAGGAGATTACCTGCACTGGCAAAAGAGAAGACTGCTCCCCTACCAACGCTTGAATTGCCTGCACTAATTGTTCCGGCATTATTGATGGTGCCGGCATCCATGCCCAGGCCAAATCCTCCACCTAAAACAAGCCCAGTATTCGAAATACTATTTCCGTTACCATGCAGATAAGCACCACTGGTAAAACTTCCAGTCGTCTGCAATGTACCTGTATTGATTAGCGTACTGTTGGCACCAAGATTGACCGCATCAGATCCACCCTTGATCAAGCCCGCATTCTGCACATAGTTATTTGTGCCATTAATAAAAACAGTATAAGCACTACCACTTGAAACTATCTGAGCACTAGCATTATTGGTAATAGTCCCATAGGAAAGCAGGGTAATAGCACCTACAGTCCCTCCACTCCCTGTGGCCGAAATGGTGCCACTATTATTAATAATACCTCCGCTATTACTAGCACTAATAACATATTGCGCAGTCCCAATATTACTTATTGTAGCACTATTAGCATTTGTTAGAGACGCCGTGCTGACATTTAAAATAATGCCCTGCGCTGCAGACAGGGTGCCTTGGTTGATAAGCGTACCATTGTTCACAAGTGAAGTGAAATTGCCATTGCCGGAAATCGTCCAGACTGCACCCGCATCAACAGAACCCGTCTGGAATCCAATAAAGTTAGATCCATTAATGGTTCCTGCAGATGCTCCTGAAAACAGTTCAAGAGTATTGGTTCCAGCATTGTTAGCGGTAGCTATGCCATTAATCTGGGAGCTGACTCCCAACTGCAGGAGATTGATGCCTGTTCCACCCATCGCAATAGCAGTAGAACCAGCAGGAGTAATATTCCCATAATTAGTAATTGTATTATTGCTGCCAGCCCCAACAACAGTACCACTTACCAAACCAGAATTAATCAAAAGACCATTATTGGAAAGTGTAACCCCACCTGACAAAGTACCGATAGCAGTATTACTAATGGTTCCACTGTTATTAAATGTACCTGCGTTTATGAGCAGACCACTGTTTATAAGATTATAGCTTGCAGCTATGCTATTGCTACCTGACAGGGACCAGCTTGCCCCCGATGCAACAGTAATATTCTGGAAGTTGATAAAGCTTGTTCCAATACCGCTGATCACACCGCTGGTAGAAGAGGACAGAAGGGACAAGGTATTAGTCGCTGTAGCACCACCTATCACCAATCCTGTGAACTGAGCACCTGCATACAATTGGAGTAAATTCTGCCCACTTCCACCCCAAATAGCAGCTGTGCCCCCTGCTCCCCCTATGCTGCCTGCATTGGTAATAGTGCCACCAGACTGCAAATTGACGGCGACCCCAGATGTAGAATTACCCAAAATAGAGGCAGCACCATCATTAACAATGGTTGCAGCAGCCCCAGTTGCATAAATGCCAATCTGACCACCGGAAAGGACCGCACCGCTGACGTTAGAGATATAGCCGCCATTCAGCAGCGCGATACCATAGCTAGATACGCCGTTAATAGCACCAACATTTGTGACTGTACCAGCAGCACCACCGATAATGATGCCGGCATCATCACCAGTGACACCGCCAGTATTGATAATCGTTCCGCCAGCCTGGAATGAGATACCATATCCAGCAGTGGTTCCAGAACGATGACCAATCAAAGTACCTGCATTGGAAACAGAACTTGCCTGACCACTAATTGCAGCACCGTTCGAATTAATAATAGCACTGGATATAGCATTGGTAATAGCGCCATTACCAACAAAGGAAATGCCCCCATAAATAGCGGCAGAATTTATTATCAGACCGCTGTCAATAATGGTACCTAGGCTTTGGAGAGTACTGCGGTTAATAAGTGTTCCCATAACATTCAGGGTCAACCCTGAAGCAAAAGTATTAGAACCACTCATTACCCAGTTAGCGTTCTGGTTAATTTGAGCGTTAAGCCCAACGTATTGGGTACCTATGCTACTGATCGTGCCAGTTGTAGATCCAGAAGCAAGTTCCAGATAATTGAGAATACCTTGAGCAGTCACAGTCCCATTCAAGACAGCGGTTGGGACTAAAATCAGGCGATTATTGCTGGCATCCATTGATATGACATTGCCAGCACCATCAGGATTTAAAATCCCAGTATTAGTCAACGTGCTTGCAAATCCCAAATTAACTTTACCAGCCAATGTACCAGTGTTAGTCAATGTCGCCGAATTTGCAGTAAATGTTGCGTTACTGCTGATTGAATTAGATCCTGTCAGATTCCAGTTTGCCCCAGTTGCGACATTAATCTGGTTAAATCCAACAATTGTTGTTCCAAGTCCAGACAGGGTAGACAGAGTACCACCCTGACCACCGCTTATATTCAGGCTATTGATATTGCCTGTAGCAATAATGGAACCAACAATCCCCAGGCTGTTATTAACATTCAATATATTGGTACCAGTCCCGCCTAAATAGACGGCTGTCCCACCAGCATTGGAAATTAAACCGCTATTTGTAACAGTACCTCCTGAACCAAGATTGACCGCAATTGCACCAGTCTGGAGCACGGATCCAGTATTGAGCAGAACGGCACTTGTTCCACCCCCGTTGATCTGCCCATTAATGGTGCCAGCATTTGTGATGGTGCCATTTGAAACCAACGAAACATTACCAGCCAACTGGGCCGTGGATGTGTTTCTCATAGTTCCAGCAATTGTCAAATTACTTGCAATGCTGATAGTGCCACTGTTTATCAGAGAAGTAGACTGGGCAATCGAATTACTCCCATTAATTGCCCAACTTGCACCGCTATCAATAGTAACAGTCTGGAAGCCAATATATTGGCTTCCAATACCACTGACTACTCCGGTAGAAGCCCCAGAAAGCAGTTCAAGTATGTTAACGCCAGCACTGTTGGCAGTGACACTGCCGGTAATCTGGGAGCTGACACCCAACTGAACGAGGTTAGCACCAGAACCTTGCAATGCAATAGCCGTTCCAGAAGAACCAATAATAGTACCATTATTTACAATTGTCCCGGGCAGCGAGGAGACGATGCCTGTGCTACCACCCGAAATATATCCCCCTGCCTGGTTTGTAATGATAGCGTTTCCGGCCACACTGATGCCGAAAACTCCACCCTGAATATTGCCTCTGTTAAGAACAACACCTGATGCAGAGGAGGAAATAAATTGAATACCGTAGGAATTACCACTGATAACCGCTGTAGCCGCTGTATTGTTTAAAGTACCACCACCCATCACAACAGCTGTGCTGTTACTGCTGACAGTCCCTGTATTATTTATCACTCCCGCTGTACCAAAAACAGCAAGACCTTTACCTGTAGAGGAAAGGCTTACAGAAATTTGGCCCGCATTATCGATCGTGCCAGAGTCCATACCCAGACCCCAGCCACCCCCGATCACAATACCACCTGCTGCATTCGAAATGTAATTACCAGTGCCGTGCAGGAAGGCACCGCTAGTATAAGTTCCCGTAGTTTTCAGCAAGCCTGTGTTAATAAGTGTATTATTGCCAATAGCAGAAGCACCGAGGGTAGAAGCCAAATTCACGGCATCACTAATGCCCACGATAGTGCCATCGTTCCTGACAGTGTTACCAGCACCATCAAATTTCACAGCATGATCAGAACCGGCAATGGTTGCCTGTACAGTAGCACTGGCAGCGTTAGTAAAAGTACCATTCCCACTGGTGAGACTGATGCCGCCACCATCAATAAGGCCCGCATTATAAATACTAGCCCCTGCACTTCCGAAAATAGCGCGTGAAGAGCCAGATATGGTGCCGCCAGACTGATTAGTAACAATCAGGCTACCTACAGCGCTGATACCATAATTATTAGCTTGAATTGTGCCGCTGTTCACAACAGTCGCGGAAAGCGCAGACTGGATGCCATAACTTCCAGCAGACGAGATAAGACCAGTGCTGAGGTTGGTAACAAGCACAGCTCCAGCTGCACTGATACCGTAGTTACCACTGAGAATGCTACCACTATTAGTGACGGTGCCAGTTACAATATTCGTAACACCACTTGTTACTATCGATGAGCCAGTGAAGAGAATCCCGTAAGCTGCACCGCTGATCGTTGCTGCTGTACCATTGTTCTGAACACTGCCTGCGCCTAACTGAGCACCTGTCCCAACACTTAAAATCGTTCCCGTGTTAACCAGGCTGTTGGTTGCAGTCACGCTTCGAATTAATACGCCCAAACCATTACTCACAGTAATGGTACCAGCATTATTAATCCCACCGCCATCCATACCAATGCCGTAAGCGCCACCTTGGATGTAACCGCTGTTCGAAGCAGTGTTTCCAGAACCCTCAAGATAAGCAGCGGCATTTGCCACGCCAGTGCTTATAATAGATCCTGTATTGATAAGTGTATTATTAGCAGCTGCTGTAGCGTTGTTCGCACCCAGATGCACACCATCATTAGCACCTGTTATTTTGCCCGCATTATTAACCGTGTTGCTGCCGTAGTCTATTTGCACAGCCCAACCATTATTAGACTCAATCAAAGCACCGGAGCTGTTGGTAACAAAGCCAGCGCCACCACTAAACAGAGTGACACCATTACCTTGAATAGTACCAAAATTAGAAATTGTACCCGTAGAACCACGGATGGCATTATTATTACTTACAATACTTGCGCCAGCTTGGTTTGTAACAAAAATTGCTCCAGCGGCCATAATGCCCTGACTGGCACCAGAAATCTTACCACTATTAGTAACGGAAATACTACCAACAGAAGTGATACCTATATTACCGCCGAAAATTGTACCGGTATTATTTACACTACCATTGCCAACAAGAGTAACCTGACCAGTGGTGCTATTAGTGTTTCCACCAAATATGATACCAGCATAAGATCCACCAATATAAGCAGTTGCAGCAGTATTGTTAACAATACCGCCGCCCATGTTAACACCGGTAGAACCGCTTGTGATACGACCGGTATTATTTAGTGCATTAAAATTATCTACCGTATAAATACCGATACCCATGCCAAATTGGGTATTCGTAGCATTAATTGATCCGGAATTATTAATGGTACCCGAAAACGCACCAAAACCAAAAACACCACCCTGAATAAAACCAGCAGCACTATTAGTTGCATATGCTTGAGTGCCATTCAGGTAAACACCGCTGTTGGTAGACTGAGACGATACAATACTACCACTGTTGTACAGGAAGTTATTACTCCCACCCAGATTGACTGCATCATTTATAGCTCTAATATTGCCACTATTTGAAACAATGTTTCCAGAACCATTAGAAGTGATACCGAAATTAGTACCAGTTGCCTGGATCAGACCACCTGCATTATTGGTAATAACAGCATTACCGGACAAAGAAACAGCGTTAGTCGCACTAACAGTTCCGACATTAATAAAGGTAGCACCGGTCCCAGTTGACCAGACCACGTATTGGGTGCCTGTGCTGGCGATAGAAGCTCCGGTAGAGTTAGTAAGAACACCGGCTCCTGCAATGACAACACCATTCGTAACAGATAATGTGCCTGTGTTTGTTAGATTGCCGCTATTAGTAAATGAAGTAAAGCTACCACCGCCATTGATTGTCCATGTGGCTCCGCTATCGACAGTAGCGGTCTGGAAGCCAACATATTGCGTGCCGATACCACTAATGGTGCCGGCAGAGGCTCCAGAAAGCAATTCGAGTGTGTTAGTCCCGGCGCTATTGGCAGTGACGCTTCCTGTGATCTGGGAGCTGACACCCAACTGCAGCAGGTTGGAACCGGTACCCTGCAGGGCAATGGCAGGGCCAGAAGAACCTATGATAGTGCCATAATTGGCAACTGTGCCGGCCAAAACGGAGACGATACCGGTGCTGCCACCAGAGATATATCCACCCACCTGGTTGCTAACATTAGCATTTCCGGCCGCGCTGATACCGAAAACGCCGCCTTGGATTTTACTACTGTTAACGATACTCTGCGCTAGTGAACCGCTGCTGAATACAACACCAAATGTATTACCGACAATGGTCGCAGCAGTCCCGGTATTATTGATAGTCCCCGCCGCCATCAAAACGCCAGTGGCGGTGCTGGTAATCTGCCCGGTGTTGGTCAGTACATTGCCAGAACTGGCGCTCTGGAAAATAACGCCTCTACCATCGGCAGCAGTAGAGTTCCCGATAATCGTTCCATCGTTGACGACTGTGCCAGTATCGATGCCAAGGCCAGCCCAAGCACCTGTGATCCGACCTGTAGAGCTATTGGAGGCATAATTGGCAGTATTCCCACTCAGATAGACACCAGCAAAATTACTGCCTGTCGAAATAATTATACCAGTATTAGTTACACTACCAATACCATTAGTATGAAGACCATCATAAATCGCGGTTATATTGCCATCATTACTAATGATATTACTTACGGTACCAAAAACATTAATACCATAACGGGTGCCTGTTGCCTGGATCGTTCCCCCTGCCCGATTTGTAATATTAACAGAAGCACCACTAATACTGATCCCATTAGCGCCTACTATAGTGCCACTGTTATCGATGCTAGCACCACCAGATCCACCAATAGCACGAAGAGAACCAGATATATATCCACCGGCCAGATTCGTAACAATCAGACTCCCGGCCGAGCTGATACCAACACTGCCCCCCACCACAGTCCCACTATTAGTAATGGTGCCGTTACCAAAAACAGCCCCGGTATCACTAACAGTAAAAAGAACACCAATTGAGGCGCCACTAATATGAGCATCGGTGCCAGAGTTAGTAATAGTGCCACCACCCATATAAACAGCGGTATCAGCGCTAGTAATATTTCCAGTGTTGTTCAGAGAATTTCTGCTATCGGTGCTAAAAATAGTTGCGCCACGAGCGCCGGATGAATTAGTAGCATTAATCGAACCAGCATTGACAATTGTACCTGAGTACATGCCAAGACCAAAATTACCGCCCTTAATAAAGCCAGTGTTGGTTGCATAGTTTCCAACACCATTCAGATAGGCGCCACTGTTTCCAGTATTATTTGAAACTAATGAGCCAGAATTATTGAGGAAATTATTGTCCCCACCAAAATTAACAGCGTCTGTTGCTGCGGTAATACCACCAGCATTAACAACATTACCATTGCCGTTTACGGTGATGCCAAAATTAACGTCTAAACCACGAATAACACCACCAGCATTGTTGGTAATGCTGGAGCTATTGCCAGCATATATACCACCTGCCCCCGAAATGGAGCCACTATTATTGACGGTTCCCTGACTCCCTATCTGGATACCCCAATAAAGAGTGCTACCGTTACCACCAGCAATGGATGCCCCACTCAGATTGGTAATGGTTCCACCAGATGCCAGGCTAATGCCTGTCGTGGTGCCTGAGACAGCACCGCTGTTATTAATGGTCCAGGGCGTTGTTAGAGAACTTCCTATCCCCACACCGCTGGTATTGGAGACGGTAACACCCGGATTGATATCAATAGGGTTCGCATAAGCGTTAGTAAGAATAACACCTGAAGTGGTTGAACTGAGAGTGCTCATTATAAATCCGCCTAAACTGAACCCAAAAATCTTCTTTTTTTACATATCGAATATCAACTTTGCGAAACAGTAGCTCAAAAGTGAATCACATAAAAGAGAATAATATCATTACCAATTTTTTTTCTGAAAATTAATACAGTCTTATAGAATTTAATTTAATTTTTTAATTAATTTAAAATAAATTTGCTACAAACAAAATTAATCAAGATTAAATATTGATTTTTAGTGATATTTTTAGAAATTGCAGATATTTTACTTTTAAAATTAATAAAATATGATCTGTTTTGAAATTTTTACAAAATATTATGGTATTTCTAAATAATTTTTACCTGATTACAAATATTATATATTTATATAAAATATACACGTGGATAATAATGTTTAAACTTCAGGCCTTACTTAGACTAGACTTGTTCTCTATAAGCCTCCAGCGCCACAACAGTTGTTTCATTGAATGACACCGGGATCGTGGTAGATAGCACCACCAACATTGACAATAATCAGGCGGCCGTAATTCAGGGTATGGATTATGGGCCGGATATTGAAGCAGCATCTTTATCCCTGCCCCCCAGTATTACCAACCAGGGAACCATTCTCGGCGGTGCCGGAGATGGCATTACAAATGGCGTTGCCATTTATGGTATTGCGAACACCGCCCTTATGAACAAAACAGAAGGTGTGATTTCAGGCGATGATACTGGCATCAAGCTTGTTGTGCCGGCCGCCAACACCTATCCCGTTTCTTACGGTATCACCACTTTTATAAAACCATCACCGGTATCAATAATATCGGAGTCGATGTGGCATCCGGTGACACGGTGACCAATAATCATGGTGCAGTCATCACCGGTTACTAAGCCGAAGTAGCCATGGTGGTAAACAGTTCCATCACCTTGGTAACAACGGGTGGCACCATCATTACGGATGGTACAATCATCGGCCAGAATGGCATCTCCATTCAGTTGGCCGCATCAGTTTCCATGGATCCTTTAAAAATCAGGTACAGATCGGTACCGATGCCGTGTTTGAGGGAATCGTTGATAGCGGCGTCCCCACCAGCAGCATAGTGGCATCCAGCGCTCTGATATTGATGGCAGCGACATCTGCCGCCCCCCAACGGAAAACTTATCGGCATCAGCACAGAGTTCGTAAATTTCAGTGCTCTTTCACCCGCCGATGGAGCAGGCTGGGTTATCGACGGGAGGCTGGACAGTATCACCGTCTCACTTGGTGCTGCCTCGGTACTGACGCTGTCCGGCACAGGCACTTCCAGCTAGACGATTGCGGCGTTCAATAATGGCGATTCCAGACTGAGACTGGGGGAGCGGATACGCCCTGAATGCCGGAAAGCTGCAACTTGGTCAGGGTGCGGATACCATTCAGGTGGTGGATCAGTCTCGCAACCTTTCCGCCGGCAGAGGTGCCCTGACCTTTATCGCAGGCTCGGGAAAAAGCACCTTTACAGGTGGAGCTGGGGAGTGCCACCGCCACGGTCATCGCAGGCTCAGGCAGCGATGTTTTCGCCGTTACCGCCGGTGCGGGTGGCGGTACGACAACGATTTATGATTTCGACACCAGCAAGAATAAAAATTGAACTGTTTGACTACCAACCCTTCGAGATCAGCCAGAACGTCACCAATGGCTCGTTACAGATTTCGCTTTCTGATCACACCGTCATCACGCTATCCGGCGTGACCAACGCACAAAGAAGCACCCTGACTGCGCGAGTGATTTCCCTGCCCGCGACTTGGCAGATTTTCTCCACCGATCCATCCGCTGACAGAAGCCCTGTCAGCGGATGATTTTCAGAACCGTTGCTGGCGGGCGGCCTGCGCCGAATGTGACCTCCTCCTCCAGCCCTGCCCCAAGCAGGGCCTCTGCGAGGGGAGAAGCATAGCTGATCAGGCCCTGTTTCGGATCGGCCTCATCTTCCCCGACGATGCGGTAGATCACGGTGCGATTACCCAGACTGAGCTGGACGGTATCCCCGAACGCGACCTCCTCCAGATCATCCGGTGCAGGTGGCACCAGTTGGGCCGAGGCCCGGCGCGCCAGCCAGTACCGCAGATCACGGGCCAGCACCGCGCGACGTTCGCTCTCCTCGGGATTGGACTGTTTTTCTTCCGCCAGAGCCGTCTGCAGCCGGGCAATCTCCGCCTCAATCGCTGACAGGCCGCTGGCAGTCACGAGATTGGGGCGACCACTGATCGGGCGTTCCGGCACTTCGGCAGCCTGAGCCGCCATCGCATCCTCGGAGACAAAAGCACGACTCATTCCGCCATGGCTCCCGATGCCAGAATGAGGCGGGTCCGCACACGTTCAGCCCCCATCAGGGGCAACAGCGCAGCCAGTTCCGGCCCATGCTCCTCCCCGGTCAGCGCCAGACGGAGCGGGCGGAACAAGGCGCGGCCCGAGCGACCCGATGCCTCCTTCACCGCGCGCGTCCAGACGGACCATGTGGTGGTATCCCACGGCTCCTGCGGCAGCAAAGGCAGAGCCTGCTTCAGCAGAGCAGTATCCTCATCCGTCAGAACCGGCGGCACAATGCTGCCTGCAACGACATCCCACCACAGACGAGCTTCCGCCAGCATATCCAGATTGCCGCGCACCGCCTCCCAGAACGCTTCGGTGGCCCCTTGCGGCAGACGGTCCTGCACCGCGCTGAACGGCATGCTCTGCAAGGTGCGACGGTTCAACGCAGCAAGCTGACTGCCATCGAACCGGGCCGAGGAAGCAGAAAATGCATCAAGATCAAACCCCTGTGCCAGCTCCGCCAGCGTCAATGGCTGCGGATCGCGGGAGGAGCCGAGCCGAGCCAGATAGGAGACCAGCGCCACCGGTTCGATCCCATCCCGTGCCAGACTGCGCAGGGTCAGGCTGTCGATCCGCTTGGAGAGCTTGCCGCCATCCGCATCCGTCAGCAGCGGCAGATGCGCAAGCGCGGGAGCCGCCTTGCCGAGTGCCTCGAACAGATCGGTCTGCACACCGCTATTGCTGATATGATCCTCACCACGGATGATGTGGGTGACACCGGTTGCAATATCATCCACCACCGAAGTGAACGTATAAAGCGGTGTGCCATCGGCGCGGATCACCACCGGATCGGAGATCGCCTGCAACTTCACCTGGCGCGGCCCCAGCACGCCATCGCGCCAGCCAACGGTGCGGTCAGACAGAAGAAAGCGCCAGTAGGGCCGCTTGCCATTGGCTTCGGCCTGCGCACGCTGCTCCGGTGTCATTTTCAGCATGGCACGGTCATAAACCGGGGCACGTCCCTGCTTCAGACGCAATTCCCGTTTGTAGCGGAGTTCCTCCTCGCTCTCGAAGCATGGGTACAGACGGCCCGATGCCTTCAAAGCGTCCGCAGCCGCTGTGTAGCGATCCATGTTGTCGCGCTGGCGGAATGTATCGGCCCATTCAATCCCCATCCAGCGGAGATCCTGCGCAATGGCCTCCGCATATTCATCGCGGGAGCGTTCCAGATCGGTATCGTCCAGACGCAGGGTGAACTTGCCGGAATAGCGCAGGGCAAACAGCGCATTGGCCACCGCAATCCGGGCATTACCGACATGCAGATAACCCGTCGGGCTGGGCGCGAAGCGAACATGCACCATGGATCAATCCTCCCGCCCGTCATCATCATCAGCCGCCCCCGCCGATGCAGTCCCGGAGGGCGCGTCCTCCTCCGCATCATCATCCGTATCCCGGCGTGGATCGATCAGGCGCCAGTCCCGGTCTTCTCCCCTGGCAGGTTCACGGGCGAAGACGCCGACTTCCGCGGCGCTGGACCAGCCATGCTCGCCACCATCCACCACTTCAGCATCCTCCCCGAAAGCAGACCATGCGGCCAGCACGTCAGCCGGAGCCATACCGGTCTCGCGGCACCGTTCGAGGCTGTCGCGCACATAGCGGCGGGCAAAGGCATTGGCGTGCATCAGCGTCAGAAAACCTGACACTTCCTCCACCACGCGATCTTCCAGCGCCGCATCCTCGGGGGCCGACAGATCGAGGATGCGCACGCGCCATCCACCATCGGGAGAAAACAGATCACTCAAACCAGTCTGCCTTTCATCTGGGCGTTCTGACCGCCCGGCGCACCAAAACAGGAAACCCGCCCGGCTCGGTGGCGGGCGGGTTGAAAGCCTATCATATAGTGCAGTTGCTCCGCCGATAGAAGCAAGGCGACGGAAAGGCAGACACCCTGTTTATGCCGCCTGCGGCTCCGCCTGGACCACAGCATGGCGGTGATCATGAATCAGCGTATGGATAAAGCCCAGCTTCGCCTCCACAGCGCTGTTCAATACAAAGGGATAAAGATCAGCCTCCCCCATGCTCCGGTTGAGACTGTTCACGGCCACTGTCAGCGGAACCCAGGCGGTGATCAGATCTTCGATACGATCAACCTCATGCGGGCCAAAATCGATTTTGGTCGCCATTTCACCACTGGCATCGGCCTTTGCCCGCACCTGAAGCCCAAAGGCGTTGGCAGTCTCCAGAGTGTCGACGATATGCAGGTAATGCGCCCATGTTTCCGCGAAATCCTCCCAAGGATGCACGCTGGCATAGGCGCTGATGAAATTCTCCTCCCAACCCACAGGGGGGCCGTTCTCATACCGGTTCTGCAAGGCCTGCTGGTAATCCAGCCGCTCATCGCCGAACACCGCACGGCATTCTTCCAGACGGTCGCCATCCCGCACCAGACGATCCCAGAAGAAATGGCCGACTTCATGACGGAAATGGCCGATCAAGGTGCGATATTGCTCGCCCATCTCCTGCTGCATCTTGGCACGCTCGGCATCATCAGCCTCTTTCAGCGCGATGGTGATAACGCCGTTATCGTGACCGGTCAGCACCGGCTCCTCCGGAGTGTCATCCTTGAAATCGAATACCAGCCCCTCCGGATGCTCCTGCACCGTCGGCAGAGGCAGACCGAGCTGGATCAGCGTATAAAACAGGCGATGTTTGGCCAGCTCCAGCTTCTGCCATTTCTCCAGATTGCCGGGAATAGACAGATCGGGAATGGTCCGGTTATGGCGGCAGGCCAGACAGAACCGGTCGGCACTCCCAGTCGGGACCAGCCAGTTGCAACCATCATTCACCACATTGTCGCAGAAGCGGTAGGTGCCTCCATCCGCCATGGCGCGGAACACGGGTGTTCCGTCCTCATCAGCTTCTATCGGTTCCAACGCGCTGAGCGAGGCCGTCTGGGGAATATATCCCAGCCTGTGCCCGCATTTGCCGCATTCCCGGTTTTCGAAATACAGCAGGTTTCCGCAATGGTCGCAGGTGAAGAGCTTCATGGCATGATCCAGTCCGGCATTTGCAGGCCTTAACGCCAGCCAGCATCAGGGTTTCCACGCCACACCCCTGAAGATCGGATCAACGATCCTTGCGGAACAGAAACTCTCGCCCCACCTTCACGCGGGGCTGCCCATCATAGGCAATGATGTCCGCTGTCGCATAGGTTTCGCTCCAGCGTTCGGGGATAAAGCTGCCCGTGCCGACCACATCAATCGGTGCATGCGCATCCGCCATGACCCGGCATTTTTCAGCACTGAAGCCGGAGGACGCCACGATTCCCACTTTGGGGAAACCCGCCTCGTCCAGCGTATCGCGCATATGCCAGATGGATGCCGCCGAAACACCGGTGCCGACCAGATAACGCAGTTCGTCCTCCGACCGGTAGCGACGGATTGCCTCCGGCGCGTGTTTTTCAAGGACGGCGTAACTCGCGGAGGGGCTTAAACCCTCCATGAAACGTCCGCCATGGGTATCCAGCCGCACGGCAAGATTGCCGGAAGCAGCCCTTTCCGGAAAACGACGGCAGACAGTCAGCGTGTCTGTCAGTTCCTGACCGAAATAATCAGCCAGAACCGTCATTTTCTCCTCGGGAAATGTTTCGGCGAACATCTCGCAGGCACGGAGGGTCGAGCCTGCGTAACCAATCAATGCATGCGGCATGGTACCGAAACCGGAGGCAGCCCCGAACCAGTGGGCGGTGGCATCATTGGCATTGCCGATAAAGCCTTTTGCCCCCTCCCGCCGGGCTGCCGTACTGCCAACAGAAGCGGCATAGGCCATGATGTCTTCCATTTCCGCCCCCGCACAATGGCGGGCTTCCATAGCCAGAAACGCAGATTCCGGCAGGGCAAGGCACATCTGGCTGGCATTCAGCGCCGCGACACAGGCCGGGCCGAGTTTCTGGAGCAGGATCGTCTCCAGATCGACCAATGCCCGGAAACTGCCGGATATATACAACAGTGGTTCCCCGGCCCCGACCCACTCTCCCTCCTTGTGGAGCGCCTCGATCAGGACCTGCTCGCCACGCCGCCGCATCACGTCATGCAGCCACTCTGTCGCCAGTCTGGTGGCTGACAGGACCGGACGCCGCAGAAACACAGCATAGGTGACCGATACGTCTCCAAACCGGGAAACGATGGCCCGCGTACGGTTGAAATACGCATCGGTACGGCTCGCTATATCCTCATCGCTATCGCGTGCCTCATGAGAGCCATCCATCTGTCGATCTCTGCGTCGTTACGGGATGGATTTGCTGACGTGGTGCAGGCGCTGCTTCAACTCACTCGCCAGCAGGAACGCCAATTCCAGCGACTGTTCCGCATTCAGGCGCGGATCGCAGAAGGTTTCATAGGCGCGGCCAAGATCGGTCTCGGTCAGGCGATGGGCGCCACCGATGCATTCGGTCACATCGCGGCCTGTCATCTCCACATGGATACCGCCCGCCCAGGTTCCTTCCTGCGCATGCGCGTCGAAGAAGCCACGCACCTCGCCAAGGATACTGT
Source organism: Granulibacter bethesdensis (assembly GCF_001889545.1). NCBI lineage: Bacteria > Pseudomonadati > Pseudomonadota > Alphaproteobacteria > Acetobacterales > Acetobacteraceae > Granulibacter > Granulibacter bethesdensis. The sequence goes on from NZ_CP018194.1 coordinate 1,606,863, forward strand.
CGAAGTTACGGGTCTTGACCTTGCTGTTGGTCGAGATCGTGTTGCCATGCATCGGGTCGCACACCCACACCACCGGCAGGCCCGAGCGCTTGACCGCCCGTAGCAAAGGCGGCAGGCGATCCCGCACCTTATCCGCGCCCATGCGGCTGATCAGGGTGATGCGGCCCGGCTCGGCGCGCGGGTTCAGCAATTCACACAGGCGTACCACCTCATCAGGATCGGCATTCGGGCCGAGCTTGATGCCAATGGGATTATGGATGCCGCGCATGAATTCCACATGCGCACCGTCCGGCTGACGGGTCCGCTCGCCGATCCAGATGAAATGCGCGGAGCAGCCATAATACTCACCCGTGGTGGAATCGACCCGGGTGAAGGCTTCTTCGTAAGGCAGCAACAGCGCCTCATGCCCGGTGTAGAATTCGGTTTCCCGCACCTGCGCGGTGTCTTTCAATCCACAGGCGGCCATGAAGCGCAGCGTTTCATCAATGCGGGTCGCCATATCCCGGTACTGGCTGGCCAGCGGGGACCGCTCCACAAAACCAAGATTCCAGCGATGAACCTCATGCAAATCGGCATAGCCGCCGGAAGCAAAGGCCCGCAGCAGGTTCATCCGTCCTGTGGACTGAAAATAGGCGGTCTCCATCCGTGCCGGGTCCGGCACGCGATCCTCCGCCGTGAAGGCCGGGCCATTGATGATATCGCCACGATAGCTGGGCAGAGTCTCTCCATTCACCGTTTCAGTATCGCTGGAGCGCGGCTTGGCGAACTGACCGGCCATCCGCCCGACCTTCACCACCGGCACCCCAGCGCCGAATGTCAGCACCACCGCCATCTGCAACAGCACACGGAACGTGTCACGGATGATATTGGCGGTGAAATCGCCGAAACTCTCTGCGCAGTCGCCGCCCTGTAATACAAAAGCCCGGCCCTGCGCCACTTCGGCGAGCTGAGCCTTCAGACGGCGTGCCTCTCCCGCAAAAACCAGTGGCGGATAGCGATGCAGACGCTGCTCGACCTCACCCAGCGCAACCGGATCCGGATAGACCGGCACCTGCAAAATCGGGCGTTCACGCCAGCTTTGCGGTGTCCAGGCCTTGGCTGTGCCCGGGGCAGAGGGTCCGGCGGTCATGATCGTATCCATTGCGTATCTCGTTCCGGCAAATTCCGTTCTGTCACAACCGGAGACAGCATCTCTCCATCGCGCCGGCCAGACAATCCTTCCAAGCTACCCTGCACACCGCGCCCCGTCCAATCGTCGCCGATTCACGTCAGGGGTGTGCCTCCGGCAACGCTGCACCACAGGCGGCTCTCTGGATTCACAATATGGGGTGCTATCCCTAACGTCACAGCATCGCGATTCCCGAATCGCACTCCATAAGGACAGCCTTCTTCATGAGTGGTCAGCCTACCAGTTCCCGCCTGCCATCGACCCGCTTCTCTTCCTCCCGTTGGGTGACAAGGCTGTTTGACCTTTTCGAGGACGGGGTGATGCTGATCCTGACCATCGTCATCGTTCTGCTGGCTGCGCTGTCGCTATGGCGGCTGGTGGCATCGCTGGTGGTGATGCTGGCGGAGCATGGGCTGAACCCCTCCGACCCGCAGGTGCTGCAACGGATTTTCGGCATGATTTTTACCGTGCTGATCGCGCTGGAGTTCAAGCACTCCCTGTTGCGGATCGGAGACGGGCGGGACCGGCCCGCCATCCGCATCCGCTCCGTCATTCTGATCGGTATGCTCACCACGGTGCGCAAGTTCATCATCATGGATATCAAGGATACCGGCATGGTGGAGATGCTCTCCCTCTCTGCCGCTATCCTGTGTCTGGGGATCGTTTACTGGCTGGTGCGCGATCCGGCCCCGCCTCTGCCGGGGGACCGCTCCAGAATATGATCGGCTCCCTCTCTCGCCGCCACCTGATCCCGCTGCTATGCCGGAACCAGCCGAAAACAGACGGGTTTATACCGCTCCGGTAATGAGACCGAATGGAGCCAGTCAGGAGATCGCGTTTTTGCAGCCCGCCGAGCAGCCCGCTGAAGTCATCGACCCAACCGGGCAACAACAGGAACGTACCCGCCGCAAGCTGCGCCGGGTGCTGTTGCCCACCATTGGTATTACCCTGGTTCTCGGGTCGATGTTTGCCATAGGGTATCATTCCTATGTTCTGGTGCGGAACAATACGCTCAAACTGTCCAGCGAACTGCTCAACGCGACACAGAATTATATTGCTCAGGAAGTCACGACCTATCTTTCACCTGCCCAGCTGGGCTCCCGCCTGGTGCAGGACCTGCTTCAGCATGGTGCGCTGGACAATGACGGCAAGCTGTTCAACTTCTACGCGGGCGGCATGCTGCGGCAGGTGCCACAGATTCAGGCTTTCTATCTCGCCAACTCGGATGGTGATTTTGCACTGGTGCAGCGGGACGGCAATGGCGGAACAGAGATCGTACTGGTGTCCACCGGCCCCGACGGGGTCAGGCTCCGTTCCATTATCCGTAATAACGCCAATGGTGAACTGGTCTCCAGAGAGACGCCCAGCCCCGATCCCTACGATCCACGCACCAGTAACTATTATCAACAGCCCATCAGGACCAAGCAGCCATACTGGTCCCCGCCCTATATTTTCAAACCCACCGGACGTCCGGTCATCACGACGTCCACCGCCTATCATAATACGGATACCCGCGATCACGTCATTGCCGTCAATATCTCGCTGGATCAGCTATCGTCCTTTCTCGGTTCGCTGAAGATCGGGGAGCACGGCTATGCGGTGATTGCGCAGAAAAACGGGCAGATCGTCGCATCCCGTGATGTGCTGGGACAGGCCGCGCTTGATCCCGTCAAGGCGCACATCGCCGCTGATCCTAAAACCGGGCAGGATACCCCCCTCTCCCGTGCTTTCAATATCTTCCATGTCAGCGGATATGGACCGGGCAGCTTTACCCTTACGCACGGGCAGCAGCGCAGCGAGGATTACGTTTTCATCGCCGCCAGACTTCCTGCCGGAGCACCTGACTGGGTCCTGCTGATCGTATTGCCGACAAAGGATTTTGCGGCCTTCGGCACGCAGGACAGCCGCAGCATGCTGCTCTACTCCGGCATGACCGTTGCGCTGGCCATGGTGCTGGCCGTTCTGCTGATCCGTCAGGGCAGACGGGTCGAGCGCGTCATGGATGTTCTGACCGATCAGAACCAGCGGGCCGAGGACGAGCGCCGATCCCTGCAACAACTGATGAGTCATCCCGACATTTTCGACGGCAGCGAGGAAGCGCCGATCCTGACCGAACATCTCGCCTCGGTCAGCCAGGCGCAGCGTGCCAGCATCTGGCATATCGGCAGGAACAAACGAACACTCCATTGTGAAGATGTCTATGACCGCCGCAGAGACAGCCATATGGGCGGGTTCTCCCTCGGCATGACGGAAGCTGGCCCATTGCTGGAGGCCATTGAAAGCGGCGAAGCATTCACGATTCAGGATGCTGCTGCCGATCCTCGTACCGAGCGGCTGTACAGGCTGCATATGAGAAACAACCAGACACGCTCTCTCTCGGTACAACCCATCCCGGATCAGGAGGGTTTTGTCGGTGCCATCATGCTGGAAGATGCCGGGCGGCTGGTGGAATCCCGCCATATCGTCAGCATTCTCAGCGGGATCGCCGGTATCCGTCTGCGCAGCCAGACCGACGCAGCAATCATGCCGGACCTTTCCGTGCCGCAGCCCATTGCCACGCAGTCTGCCCCGCCACAACCGGTGGCAACAGAGTCCTGCCTGCTTTCCCCGCATGATGCGTCGCATGACCCATCATATAATCCATCTGGGCAGGATCTTCTGCAAAACGGCGTATTTCCTTCCATCGTGGCGATGGTCATCACGTTCGATGTACAACCGGCCGCCATCAGTAATCAGGCCGACCAGGCAGCGATCATCCGTCTTGTCGGAGACATGGCCTCCGATTTTCAGGAGATCGCCCGCACACATAATATTTTTTCCCTCAAACTGGCCGGGCACCGACTGTTCGCCGTCAGCGGATGCAGCAGCACGCCTGATCCTCAGGCAGCACTTCAGATGGGGGATGCCGCGCTGGCGATCCGTGATGCCTGCATCACGCGGCTGGCCGGAGAAGAGATCGATCCCGATTTCCACATCGGCATCGATGTCGGCCCGGCCATGGGGGCATGGCTGGGGAAAGACCCGGCCGTCTTCAACATATGGGGCCCGGCTTTGCAGGGGGCCGAGGCCATGACGCAGGGCAATTCCCTGCCCGGCTCCATTCAGGTCACTGAAGCAGCATACAAGCTGTTGCGCAGCCATTTTCTGTTCCGCAACCGTGGTGCGTTCTACACCCCGCAAACCGGCATCAGCCGCGCCTACAGCATGGCGGGGCGGCAATGATGCAGATGGCCACGATGCCGTCACAGAGTCTCGAACGGGTGCGGCTGTTTCTGCGCGTCATCGGACGTGGCACACGCAACATTCTGCGCTTCCTGCTGATCATGGTTGCTGCCAGCGCGGGCGTTGTTCTTGAGGTCGGGCGACCTTCCTGCTGGCGGCGAACCACACGGGCCGCTTTCGGTCAGACCCTGCATCAGGCCGCAGGCGGCGGGGTGATCAGCACCCTGTTCACGGCGACACTGGTCGGGATCGCCATGATTTCACAGGCCATTTACTGGCTTGGTTTTGCCGGCATGGTGGAGAGTACCGGCACAATTCTGGCAACCATCCTGCTGCGGGAACTGTCTCCGATTCTGGTCGGGATCATCCTGCTGGGTCGCAGCGGCATGCCGATGATCTCCGAACTCGGCATGCTCAGCGCCAACGGGCATATCAGAACGCTGGAGGCTCAGGGGATCGATCCGTTCACTCTGATCATCGTGCCACGCACCATCGCCTTTACCGTCAGCGCCTTTACATTGGGGATGGTGTTCGCTGTGGCGGCCCTGTGCGTCGGTTTCGCCGTCGCCACCGAGGAAGGACTGATCACCCAGTCCCTGTGGGGATTCCTGACCAACATTACCGGATCAATGAGCGAACTGGATTATATCATCATCCCTCTGAAACTGATGGTAGTCGGCTTTCTGGTCGGACTGTCGAGTTGCCTGACCGGCCTGTCAGCCCAGACCGATCATGATCTGCAGGCTCTGCTGTCCCGCGGCTTTGCGCGGGGTATCCTGACAGTCATGATCGTGAACATCCTGTTCACCATCACGGTATAGCCCCATGTCCCGTGGTCTCACCATTCTGGAACTTCGTCAGGCCCAGCCGGATTTTGCCCTGACCGGCCTGCCGCAACGCCGTATGGACATGCGGCTGCAACAGGGCGAATGCACCCTGCTGACCACCCACGCCCAGATCACCGCCACTGCCTTCGCCAGCCTGTGCTGCGGTATACAGCATCCCTCCTCGGGAGCAGTGCTGTTTCAGGGGCTCGACTGGACGCAGATCAACACACTGGAACAATATGCCCTGCGCGGCAGGATCGGCCGTACCTATCAACGCGGCGCGTGGAATACATTGAGCGGAACAGACCACAATATCCTGCTGCCCCGCCTGCATCACACCAGACAGAAGCTGCCCGATCTGATTGATGAGGCGGTCAGACTCTGTCTTGAATTTGGCCTTCCCGGCCTGCCAACCGTGCCCCCCGCCCATCTGTCAGAGACTGATCTGGCTCGTGCAGGTTATGTCCGGGCCTTCATGGGGCAGCCTGCCCTGCTGCTGCTGGATCCTCCCCCGGCTCCAGAGATCATGCCCCCGCTGCTGTCCGCCCTGACACGTGCTCTGGATCGGGGGGCTGCCGCCATCTGCTTCAACACGGGCCGCAATAAATGGCGTACCTTCGCGAATGCATTTTCACACCGGTTTTTATTGAACGATAACGGCCTCATCCCGCTACGGGTATCATGATGCAGCACTCCGATCCTTCCAGCCCTCCCGGCACAACCATCCGTCCACTCTATGGACGGCGATATACCGATGAATGGGTCGGGTTTCTGGTGCTGGCCTGCATCGCCGTGTTTGTCGGTGCCGTGATCGAGGCCGGGTTTCTGCGCGACTGGCTGAAACCTCCCGGAGAACTCCACATCCTGCTGCCACAGACAGGCGTTGGCGGCCTCTCCCCCGGTGCGGATGTGGAGGTCATGGGGATTCACGCCGGCATGATCCGCCGCATGAAACTGAATGCCGATGGCGAGATGTACGCGCTGGCCGAAATAGACCCGCAGGCGGAACCCTTCATCCGCCGGGACAGCAAGGCCAGCATCAAACTGCGCTACGCAGTGGCGGGTGCTGCTTTCGTATCGCTGACACGCGGCACCGGCCAACCGCTGGACTGGAATTACGCTGTGCTGTCTGCCACGACCGACCAGAACCCGATGGATATGCTATCCAGTACCATCACTGACATCCGTAAACAGGCGCTTCCGATCCTGCATAATGCGCAGATGATTACAGAAAACCTCAATGCCATTCTGAAAAATATCCGCGAAGGAAAAGGTAATGCGGGCAGGCTTCTGGCCGATGATACGCTGGTGAAAGAGGCGGAAAACAGCCTTGCCTCCCTTCAACAGGCCATGGCGCGACTTGATCCAATTGTCGAACACGCGGACAGGCTGCTTGCCTCGACCAATATCGTTCTCAACAACATGCGGTCTGCGACCGGCAATCTTTCAATAGCATCGAAGGATTTTCCCGGCGTCATGCAGAACATATCCGGTATCACAAAGGATATTTCGCCGCTGGTATTACAGGCCCACGCTACGGCACGCGATCTTCAGAAACTGATCGAGCAGGTGCGCGGCCTGTGGATTCTGGGCGGCAGCGGCACGCCACCAGCCGATATGAGACGACTTCCTCCCTCGGCCGTGCAGCCATGATCCGGTCCAACGCCTTACCAGCCCTGTTCATGAGCACGTTGCTGCTATGTAGCTGCGGAGGACATGGCACGCCACCACTGCCTCAGGATCAGAAACTGTCCAATGCTTTCGATACAGGCCTTCAGGCGATGCGCTTCCTCGCCACCGATCAGGCGGAACAGAATTTCGAGACTGCCTATCAACAGGCGCTGCTGAGGGATGATGCATCGGCTCTGCACGATGCCGGATATGATCTGGCCACTGCCCAGCTGGCGCATGGCAAGCTGCAACAGAGCCTCGACACCCTTGCCCGCACCCGCAACGGACTGATCCTGCGCAATGATCATGCCGGAAAGCCTTTGCTTGATCTGGTGGAAGCAAGCGCCCTGTATCGCGCCCATCGTGATGCCGAGGCATGGCAGGCTGCTTCCCGCGCCCTGCACACCACCGATCCGGCCCTGCATGAGCGTGCCGCCTTCGTCTCCGGGCTGATTGCCGACCGGCAGAGAGACATCTCCGCCCTGTCATCATCCCGACAGCAGATTGATCCTGCCCTGTCTCCGGTGGCAGCCGCCGACGCAAAGGAGCTGGACACGCGCCTTGCCATGCAGCGCGGTGCCTGGAAGGAAGCGATTACAACCGCCTCTGACCTGGCTGATCAGCGGCGCGCATTGCTGGATTATCGCGGCATGCGCACTGCGCTCACGCTCGCGGAGGATGCAGCCATCCGTGCAGGGGATAACGCTTTGGCCAATGCTTTCCACACCCGTGCCGCTCAAAGTGCTGAAGCCGCTCAGCCTGCACAGAAGCAGATCAAAAACCAGCCGTGACCAACTGGCTTACGACCTTCGGTTTACAAAACCGCTGCACTTCCTGTCCTGAAAACTCTGATCACCCGACTATTCTGGTGCGACTGCGCATGGTGACAAATTCCTCGGCCGCAGTGGGATGGATGCCGATGGTACGGTCGAAATCCTGCTTGGTGGCTCCGGTCGTGATCGCTACGGCCAACCCCTGCATGATCTCCGGCGCGTCTTCGCCAAACATATGCGCACCGATCACTTTCTGGCTCGCCTGATCCACCAGCAGCTTCATGAAACTGCGGCGCTTGCGACCACTGATCTGGTGCCGCATCGGCGTAAAACCGGTGGTGAACACCTCTGTCGGGCCGTTTTTCTCTGCTTCTTCCTCCGTCATGCCGACAGTCGCGATGGGCGGGGTCGAGAAAACCGCCGTCGGAACCTGATTGAAATTCCATACCTGACTGGCATGCTCAGAAGAAAACAGTCGGTTCGCCAGTATGTGCCCTTCTGCCAGTGCCACCGGGGTCAGGTTCATTCGGTTGGTGACATCGCCGATCGCATAATGACCAGCCACATTGGTTTCCCATCGATCATCAACCGGAATGGCTCCATCCTTTCCGGTCTTGATACCGGCTTCCTCCAGGCCAAGCCCCTGCGTTGCCGGTGCGCGCCCGGTTGCAAAAAACACTAGATCAACCGTCAGGGTTTCGCTTGCATGATCGAGCGTCACAACCCTCTGCCCGTCACGTTTCTCAATCTCGGTGATGGTGCTTTCAGGATGAAGGCGAATACCATCCGCCGCGTAGGCATCAGCCAGAGCCGTCCTCATTTCGCCATCAAACCCCCGCAACGGCAGAGACTGGCGATAGATCAGATCAACCTCCGCCCCCAGCCCGCGAAACAATCCGGCAAATTCCACCGCGATATATCCGCCCCCCAGAATAGCGATCCGACGCGGCAGGGAGGGCAGATGAAATGCATCATCCGAGACAATTCCAAACTCCGCGCCCGGAACATCAGGACGCAGCGGGTGGCCGCCCGTCGCAATGACAATGCGCTCCGCCGTCACTTCCCGTGCCGTGCCGTCACCGCTGGTCAGGCGCAAACGATGCGGAGCGAGCAGCGTGGCGCGGGCATCAATGACCTCGGCGCCGGCATTATTCAGAATCCGGCGGTAGGCTCCGTTCAGACGCTCGATTTCCCGGTCTTTGGCGGCAATCAGCGCGGCCCAGTCATGCCCGCCTCGCTGCGTGTTCCAGCCGAAACCGTGGCTGTCCTCCACAAACCCGCCATATTCCGCTGCCTGCACCATGATTTTCTTGGGCACGCAACCGACATTGACGCAGGTGCCACCCCAGAAACGATCCTCCGCCACACCCACCCGGGCCCCATGACCCGCCGCGATACGGGCACAACGCACACCGCCAGAGCCGCCGCCGATGACAAACAGATCGTAATCATAGGCCATACGCTGTTCCTTCTGCTTTCCTGCGTTTCTGCCCAGGCGGGGATCGCTTATAGAGGCATACGGAGTCTTGTCTCCATTGCGAGCCCGTACATGGCTGGCTGTGATACGGAGGCACGTCTATAATGAGGAAGAGATATTTTTCATCAATGGAGGGTGGCCATAGCGATGAATATTTTTCCCCTGTCATGCCGGTCCTCTGTTCCGGCTGCCCTGTTGATGGTGGCAGCAACTTGTTTTCCCGCTGTCACATATGCAGAAGGGGTTACTCTGCATCAGCAGACAGCCATTGCCCCGGATATTGCTGCTTTTCCCCGCCCGGAGGGAAATACACCTGCCCTTCAGCGCATCAATAAGGCGCTCGACAAAGCCGATGCGCGCGTGCTGAGCGCGGCAAAGGGGTGCAAAGGGAATGCATCCGAAGATAGCCTGACCAAAGCTGATGGCTGGTCGCGCAAAATCAGCGTCACCATGAACGGGCCAACCTATCTCAGCTATTTCGTCTCGGATTTTGCATCCTGTGGGGGCGCGCATCCGGATTATGGTTTTTTCCCGCTTGTCTACAATCTGGAAACCGGCTCTCCGGTCAACTGGGGCCGCACCTTGCCCGCATCCCTGATCGGCAAGGCCAGTCTGGACAGTGCGGAGGATGGAACGCAGCTTGGTGTCGTGCAGTCTGCGGCGCTGATGAAGCTCTACCGGGCCGCCTATCCCCTTAAAGGCAATGCCGACCTTGATGCCGATGCCGTGAAGGAATGTCTGGCCTCCGTGCTGACTGATGAGGTGCCCTTCATGCTATGGCCTGATGCGAAACAGCACGCACTGATGATCCAGCCTTCCGGTCTGCCTCATGTGGTGGCGGCCTGTGCCGTCAGTGTTCCCCTGACCACGGACATATTGCAAAAGAACGGCGTATCCAATTCATTCCTGTCGGTTCTGGAACAGGCCCGCCCCTGATCCGTCAGGGAACCACACCCCATGAAGGAAGCTCCAGATCAGGGCGGAAGCGCATGCGAGCCAGATCCTCGCGTATTTCTTCTGCCGCGCCATGGGGCGGCATCAGTAGTTCCGGCTTGCTGAGACCACCGACATCACCAGCGAGCAGAAGAAGATTCTGCTCGCCGCACATACCTTCCTCGAACAAACGCAGGCTGTGTCCCTGCTGTTGCAGCCACGCATCGACTGCCCGGAACAGGCATGACAGCGCCACTCTGTTCGCGGTGGTTTCCAACACGTTCATCACCGTGAAACCGCCTTGAAGCCGTCCGGCACAGAGCTGGAAAAATGACACATCCAGGAAATGGGGTGGCACTTCCGATCCATGAAACGCATCGATCATGATCGCGCCATAGCGTTGCTGCGGATTGATGGCCTGTAAAAACGAGACGCCATCGGCAACATGGCAGGGAATACCGGAAGGCAAGCCAAAATGCGAGCGTGCCAGTTCGAAAGAGACGGGATCAATATCAACGATCTCGACCGCCCGTCCGGCCCGGTGCAGCATCGTCGCCAATGAACCACCACCGCAGCCGATCATCAGCACCGGCTCAGTCAGACCTGCATCTGTCTGCATCAAAAATCCGAACAAGGCATGCGCATAAGGCGCGTAGCTTACGCCCTGTGCATCCGCTTCGCTCTGGCAGGCGCCGCGCTGCCAGTAAATATGGGCGCCGGTTCCTGGATCACACCCGATCGTAATATCGCCGAAAGCAGAAAAAGCGATACTGGACGTCGCAGCAAGCTCAATCAAAACACTGTCAGCCTGTGGAGAGGAGGGACACGGAAAGTGACCCCTATCACAGACCAGTCAGTACAGAAAAGGATAGCAGCCGGGGGCGCCCCCCATCAGACGTAAAATCGGACTATTTTTTCCGCAGACATCCGCTCATGAAGACTGTACGCAGCTTTGAATCGAGCTTTTTTTCACTGGCCTTGGCGTTACAGAATTTCATACGCTCCTGCGGGCTCATGCCTGACTGGGTGAGGCAGCCGCTCATGAAAGCACGCTGTTCATCTCCTCCCAGCCCCTGATTTTTGGCATCGGCGTTACAGACTGTCATGCGCTGCTGTTGCCGACCCTGCTTATCAGTCTCCCCTGCCGCCCGCGCATTGCCGGAAGCGCTGAGGAGCATCATCACCATGGCCGCATATGTACAACGCTTTGCCCAATCTGCCATCATCACCGGTGCTTCTCCCTCTGTTCAAACCGTTTTCGTCAGCAGAACAAAGCAACACGGAACAGGCTGTCAGGTTTTGGTCAAAGGTTATTTTTCTTGATGCAGGCCTGAAAAAGACGGTCACGCACCAGATTGGGGGCAGGTCCGGGAACAGATGACGTATCCTTCATGGCCTGATTTCGGCACCGGGCAACGATCTCGTCCCTTCGCATCATCGGTGCCGAACACGCTGACAGCAGCATAATAAAAATCATTGGAAGAAGCCCTACCATTACTTCCACAGATATCCGTTTCATCACACGCTCCATAATTGTTTTATTGAAGATATCAAAAATAAACCCCAGGTTGATATTTCAATTTTTAAAAAATAAACAAGCCAAATTCGGAAATTTCTCTTACACTCCTCCTGATGAATTCATCATTGCAATCATCTTCAGGACTTCGCTGACATGGCCAAACCAGTTTCCACTCTACAGATGCGGCAACAGGAGCGTGGCAATACAATGCAGACCCCTGATTCGCACAGAGAGCAAGGCACGAACAATCCACTTCCTTCCCCCAGTATTCGGACACTGGAAAACCCTCTGGCACCGGAAATGTTCGTCGCCGAAGCCCATGGTTTCTTCATTCATATGGGGAATGTACATATCACTTTTGCGACCCCTCGCGTTGATCATGGCGAAGAAAGTGCCACCATCAACCGCGCCGTTGTCGGTCGCGTGGTGATGCCGCTGGCAACTGCACAGAATTTTGCTGTCGGTTTATATGATTTTCTGGCGCAAAACGGTTTTACGGTCGAAAAGCCACGCAGCAAGGATTTGCAGTAATCATTCAGGCTATATCAGCATAGCAGGCGGGACCGCGTCGCTACATCGGTATACCACCCCAATGCGCCAGAGCAGTCGCAACCATGAGCAGCCCCGCCCCTGCCAGCGTGCGCCGCACACGTCGGCGTACGGTTACCTTGCTGTGCAATACAGGCCACGATGAATGGTCCATTGAACGATCTTTGACCGTATAATGTATCATTTTACCATCTATCATGGAATATTTCCCGACCGTCAAGTTTATTCCTGCGGCCTAAATGAGACTGGACAGCGCGACCGCTTCAGGCTCTCCCCTGCCCAATATAGCCGTCATTGACATAGGTTCCGGGCGCATATCCCAGCCCATGGTCATGGACATTTCTGGCATCGCATTTTTCCGGCGCCAGAGCCGTCACCCAATGATTCCAGTCCGTCCACCAACTGCCTGCAATCTCGGTCGTATTGGCCAGCCATTCTTCCGGCTCATCCGCCAGGGAATCATTGATCCAGTACCCGTATTTGCCGATGCCCGGCGGATTGACGATGCCGGCGACATGCCCTGCCCCTGACAGCACGAAGCGCCGCTCCCCACCCAGAGCCTGCATCCCCCGGTATATCGTCCGCCATGGTGCGATGTGATCTTCGCGTGTCGCCAGAAAATAAGCAGGTGCAGTCACGCGGGACAGATCGATCGACGTACCATCCAGCACAACCGCATCCGGTACGACCAGCAGATTATCCCGATACATCGTGCGCAGATAAAAAATATGCATCCGGGCGGGCATACGGGTACCGTCGCTGTTCCAGTGCAGCAAATCGAACGGCACTGGCGTCTCGCCCATCAGGTAATGATTGACCACGAAAGACCAGATCAGATCATTGGCCCGGAGCAGATTAAATGTCTCCGACATTTCCGTACCGTCCAGATAACCGCGCCGGTTCATGCGGGCCTCCATATCCCGCAATTGTTCCTCGTCAATAAACACCGAAATTTCCCCGGGATCACAGAAATCGAGCATGGTGGCCAGAAATGAGGTAGAGGCGAGACGGTTATCCCCCCGCGCCGCCAGCACCCCCGCCGCGCACCCAAGCAGCGTCCCACCCAGACAATAACCGATCCCGTTGACCTGCCGCTCTCCAGTAAGACGGGCGATCTCGTCCAGCGCGGTGAAGACGCCCTCAGTCATGTAATCGTCGAAACTTTTCCCGGCGAGTGTTTCATCAGGATTGATCCAGCTGATGACAAACACCGTGTGACCCTGCGCCGTAGCCCAGCGGATAAAGCTGTTATGCGGCTGAAGATCGAGAATATAGAATTTGTTGATCCAGGGCGGAACAATCAGCAGCGGACGACGCAGAACCTGGTCAGTCTGCGGTTCATACTGGATCAGCTCCATCATGGTATTGCGACAGACGACAACGCCGGGTGCGGTGGCAATTGTTTCCCCCGTGCGGAAGGCCTCAATATCGGTCATGCGGATGCGCAGACGACCTCTCCCGCGTTCCAGATCGGCCAGCAGATTGTTCAGCCCGCGCAGCAGATTTTCGCCGCGCGTGTCCATCGTCCGCTTCAGCACCTGCGGGTTCGTCAGCAGAAAATTGGCCGGACTCATCGCGTCAATGAACTGGCGCGTGTAAAAATCCACCTTGCGCGCGGCATCGGGCGACATGCCGCCGACCTGCCTGATCTGATCCTGAATGAAGCGCGCGCACAGCAGATACGATTGCCGTATAAAATCGAAAACCTCGTTCTCCCGCCAGAGGGGATCACGGAACCGGCGATCCCGTTTACGGGCCTCCTCAGCGGAGCCGACCGGAGTCACATCCGGCAGATCCTCCTGCAGGGGCAGGCCCATCATCCGACGGGCGCCCTGCTGCCACAGCACCAGACAATCCCGCCAGAAACCAAGCTGGGCCTGTGCCAGACGGGCCGGATCATAGGCCAGACGCGCTGTCATTTCCAGAAAGGCACCGCCGATCCTCATCACATACGGCGCCATCTCCGCCAGCGGCAGGCCATCGGTAGCATGACCGGCCAACAGGGATTCAACCGGTCCTTCCTGCTCCACCCGTGCCAGCCAGTCGAGGACAAGGCGACGGGAGCGCTCCGCTATCGAAGCCAGTACCGACCTGATATCCTCATGAGACCGTTCCCCCCCGAGCTGCTGCCCCGCATTGGCATCAGGGCCGTGCCGACCTGTCTGCATGTGACGTTTCTTTCCCATCGCACCGGTTCAGAGGCCAGCCCTTGCCCCCCGGGCGAAATTCAAGGACCGTTTCAGAACGCTCTACGGCGTTGTGGGCAGCGGCCCTTGCATGATGACCGCCGCTCCGCGGTCATAAAGCATGGCGGGTCTTGAGGAAAAGCCGCCTCCGTCCGATGATGTGGGTGCTGAAGCGGAACATACGATGCAACGAAACCATTTCTTTTCCGGAGCCATGCCCCGTCAAGGTGCGCCCCGTCAGGGACGGCTGAAACCGGCTCTGGCTATTCTGGGGAGCCTGCTGGGCGGCCTGTCACTGAGCGGATGCGGCCGGGATAGTGGTGGCTTCAATCCGATCGGATGGTGGCATGATCTGAAAGGGGGGGCCATTGCCGGGCAGCGCCCGCCACCGCCGGGCGTGGATCAACCATACGGCAATTTCGCCTCTGTGCCGCCTCGTCCCGTGATGCCGACCCAGGCGGAGCGGGATAAAATCGCCAACCTGCTGGCCGCCGCCAGGAGAAATGCCGAATATCAGGCGAAAACTGATCCACTGCCCTCTCCGAAGGAGCCAGCGCCCCAAGGTGGAGATAAAAAGACACCCGCAGGCAAGGACAGTGCTGCGCCTTCCGATCAGGGCAAACAACCATCTTCAGCGTCGCCCCCGAATGCTCCGGCATCAGCGGATGCTCCGACCGGGAAACCGGATCATGGTACGGCTACGGCAAATCCTGCTCCTTCTGCTGCTGCGGGCCCGCCTGCGACCGATCCCGCCGCAGAAGACAGCGGCATTTCCGCCAATATGGAAGGGGCAACGGCCAAGCCACCCGCAACGCCGGCAGCACCCCCTCCGGCTAATGTTTCGCTGGCGCAGGCCGTGAAAGACGCGGACAAGCCTCTTTTTTCCGCTGATGCAGGTATCACGCGCCTGCCCGACCAGCCCTATCAATCGAAACTGACCAGCACCGGGCCTGCGCCTTCTATTCCGAACGCGCCTCCCCCTCCCCCGACTTTATCCGGCGTCACCATTCCACTGCGTGGCCCGACACCCCATCCCACGCCTCCGGTTCCTCCGCCCGGACCGCCCGTGTTGCTGAAAGGGGCTGCCCTCCAACTGACCCCTGTTGCTTTTTCTGCCGGGTCCGCAGTCATCAACAGGGATGCGACGCTGGTGATCAATGCATATGCACTGAAACATGCGGGCCAGAACATCGTGGCAATCGGCTTCGGGGAAGCTGTCAATACCAGCCTCACCGCACAGAATGATGCCATGAAACTGGCGCTTGAACGGGCACGCTCGATCACCCTGGCACTGGAACGCGCCGGTATTCCTGCCAGCCATGTGCGGATGGAAGCCGAACCTTTGGGTACAGGCGGGGCCATACGCCTGACCAACTGATCCTCCTTCCATGCACGCCTGAAGCGAATCAGGCGTGAATTCCCTCTCTGTAGGGAGTTCTGTATAGAAGTTCCCCTTCACCTTTCAGCGTCTCTGACCGGATTGCATCCATGCCCGAAGAGTTTCACCGTATCCGCCGCCTGCCGCCCTATGTCTTCGCGGAAGTGAATGGTGCCAAGGCCCGTGCCCGTGCAGCGGGAGAGGATATTATCGACCTCGGCATGGGCAATCCCGATGGACCAACACCGCCGCATATCGTCGCCAAACTGGTCGAGGCCGTGCAGGATCCCCGCACCCATCGTTATTCCGTCAGCAAGGGCATTACCGGGCTGCGCAAGGCGCTGGCGAATTATTACGAGCGCCGCTTTGGCGTCACCCTGAATCCGGAAAACGAAGTCATCGCCACGCTCGGCTCCAAGGAAGGGCTGGCCAATCTGGCGGCCGCCATCACCAGTCCGGGCGATACGATTCTGGTTCCCAACCCGTCCTATCCGATCCACCAGTTCGGCTTCATCATCGCCGGAGCCGCCGTACGCAGCATTCCGGCCACACCGGATGAGACCATGTTGCGGGCGCTGGATGTCGCGGTCCGGCACTCCGTGCCGAAGCCGACCGCACTGATCGTCAACTTCCCCTCCAACCCCACCGCCTGGGTGGCTGATCTCGATTTCTATCGCGAGCTGGTGGCGTTTGCGCGCAAGCACGAGATCTACATCCTCTCCGACCTCGCCTATGCCGAGATTTACTTCGGGGATCGCGTCCCGCCCTCCATCCTTCAGATCGAGGGGGCCAAGGATATTGCGGTGGAATTTACCTCTCTCTCCAAAACCTACTCCATGCCAGGCTGGCGCATGGGCTTTGCAGCAGGCAATCCGCGGCTGATCAATGCGCTGACACGCATCAAATCCTATCTGGATTATGGCGCCTTCACCCCCATTCAGATCGCCGCCGTCGCTGCCCTGAACGGGCCGCAGGATTGCGTCGCCGATATGCGCAAGCTCTACAAGGAACGCCGTGACGTGCTGATCCGCGGCCTGCATGCCGCAGGGTGGAATGTGCCTTCCCCGGAAGCCAGCATGTTTGCCTGGGCGCCGATTCCGGAACAGTACGCGCATCTGGGCAGCGTGGAATTCTCCAAACTGCTCCTGTCCCGTGCCAAGGTTGCCGTGGCCCCAGGTATTGGCTTCGGCGAGTATGGCGACTCCCATGTCCGCATCGCGCTGGTCGAAAATACCCAGCGCCTGCGTCAGGCGACCCGCAATATCCGCGCCTTCCTGCAAGGCCATTCCAATGTTGCCGAGCCGGATAGCGATCCCGGTGCCGATACCAACGAGAAAGCTTCCGAACATGCCTGATACACGCCTCTCTTCCTCTGCTTCTCCGCTACGTATCGGTATTGCCGGACTGGGCACCGTAGGTGCCGGCGTGGTACGCATCCTGACGGAAAATGCTCCCCTGCTCGCGGCGCAGGCCGGTCGGCGGCTGGATCTGGTTGCAGTTTCGGCGCGTGACCGCTCCCGCAATCGCGGCGTCGATCTGGGAGGCGTGCGCTGGTATGAAGACCCGACTGCCCTGGCCTCTGATCCTGATGTTGATGTCGTGGTGGAGGTGATTGGCGGCTCCTCCGGTCCGGCCGCCACTCTGGTCGAGGCAGCGCTTGAGGCTGGCAAGCCGGTCATTACCGCCAATAAGGCGCTGATCGCCGTGCATGGCGCACGACTCGCCGCACTGGCTGAAAAGCATGGTGTGCCGCTTACCTTCGAAGCAGCGGTGGCGGGTGGCATTCCGATCCTGAAAACCATCCGCGAAGGCCTGAGTGCCAATCGCATCCGCCGTGTCGCCGGTATCCTGAACGGCACCTGCAACTACATCCTGACCGTGATGCGGGAGCAGGGCCGGGACTTCGGTGATGTTCTCGCTGAAGCACAGGCACTCGGCTATGCCGAAGCCGATCCCAGCTTCGATATTGATGGTGTGGATGCAGCCCATAAGCTGGCCATTCTGGCTGCTCTCTCTTTCCGCCGCCCGGTTTCGTTCCAGGATGTCCATATCGAAGGTATTCGCGGCATCACGGCACTTGATATCGGATTTGCACAGACGCTCGGCTACCGCATCAAGCTGCTGGGTATCGCCCAGCACAATGCAGAAGGTGTATCCGCACGCGTTCATCCCTGCATGGTTCCGGAAGGCACCTCCATTGCGCATGTAGACGGCGTGTTCAATGCCGTGCTGGCAGAGGGCGACTTCGTAGGCCGAATCCAGATGGAAGGCCCCGGAGCCGGCAGCGGGCCAACCGCCAGTGCCGTAATCGCCGATCTGCTGGATATCGCCCGTGGACGTGCCGGACCGGCCTGGGGGGTTGAGTCCTCCGCACTGACTCAGGCGCAGGCCGTGCCGATCAACGCACATCACGGAGCCTATTATCTGCGTCTGATGGTGGTCGATCGTCCCGGCGTACTGGCCGATGTCACCGCAATTCTGCGCGATCACGGTATTTCTCTCGAAAGCATGCTGCAGAACGGACGCAATCCGGGCGAAACCGTGCCGATCGTTCTGGTCACGCATGAAACAACGGAAGCATCCATGCAGGATGCGCTGACCATGATCTCGGAACTCGATGCAGTACAGGAACGTCCAGCCCTGATCCGTATCGAAAAGAGCTGATCTACGGGACCATTTTTCTATTATATGATCTGAGGGAACTGCCTGATGGAGGAAAACCCTCTGTCAGGCAGTTTTGATTATATACCGTTTGACCGTGACAGGCTTACGGAATGTTTACTGATAAAGTGAATTTGAACAATAAATGCCTTTTGCGTGCTTATTTTATATAGATTTTTTTTACCACGAAATGAATTCTACTGTCTCTTGGAGAAGAGAAGTTATTTAGCCGTATCCCTAATCCGTTACGATTAAATTGTATTTTATAATATAATCTCCTATTAAGAGATTGAAATTCATTGTTATTTTTTAAAGCCCGTTATGTCCAATGCGCAATATGGAGGGGAAATAAATTTTTTACTAAAAAATTGCCATGAAGATTTTATTTGCTTAATAATAGTCAGCCTATTTTTATCAGGAGAGGCAACTTGTCGGACGATACCCCCCCTTCCCGTCTTCTTGAATTAACTGCCCAGATAGTTGCCGCCCATATCAGCCATAATTCTGTGCAAGCTGAAGCAGTACCTGCATTTATTCAGCAGATACATCATACACTCAGCACGATCGGGACGCCTGTTGTCGAGCCGGAACGATTGACCCCGGCCGTTCCCGTCAAGCGTTCGGTCTTTCCGGATTACATCGTGTGTCTGGAAGACGGCAAAAAACTGAAAATGCTGAAGCGGCATCTTCAATCCGCCTATTCCATGACTCCCGAGCAATATCGTCAGCGCTGGAGCCTTCCGCCTGATTATCCCATGGTCGCCCCAAACTATGCAGAGCGACGCTCCAGTCTTGCGAAGCAGAATGGTCTGGGCCGCAAAACACGCGATGAGTCCGATGAGATTGAAGTCCCCGCGGCGCCTCGTCGTCGGCGCAAGACAACAGCCTGAAACGAATATACCGCGCCTCATCTCCATGGGGCGCGGTATAGTGTGTTCGGATTCAGAATAAGCACAGGCCGGGGTATCTTCCCCGGCCTGCTTCATTATTACTGGAACGGATAGTAACGGATGCTGAACATTGCAATATGTGCATGGGCAACCGGAGAACCTCCCAGCCCTTTGAACGCAGTCCGCTCGGTATAGGAATACTGCAGGCCGGTCTGAACGGTGCCGTAGGGCCCCTTCAGAGCTCGCCACCAGAAACCGGCGGTTCCCTGCACGATACCAGACGTATTACCGACACAGGTGCCAGCTGCAGCGCCTTCGATCGAGCATCCGACATTGCTGTAAAGCGGGCTGCCGTAGCCGTACCCCTTACCATTCACGCTGTAGGAACGGGAACCTTCCTGCTCCGTGCCCACATAGGCATAGAGGTCGAGTGAAGGCCGGGGATGGCCAACCACGCCCACCATAGCCATGACTTCCGGCAACGGAACCGGATCACCATTGCGGCCCAGTGTCGCATCCGGAAGCTGGGAGCTGCCGTAACGACCAATACCAACACCGGCGAGGAAGTTACCCTGCAGAGTAACCTTCTTGTTGAACATCGGGATGACGAAGGATGCGCCACCACCACCTGCCGGAACGATCTGGCTGCTGCCGCTGCCGTTATACGTCACATGCGTGCGCAGGAAACGCGCCACACCGAACAGTTCATAATGACCATAGCCCGGATCGAAAGCCACTTTCGCGGTGATATCGGGCGCCGGATCAAGTGAATAGTTGTTGGTGCCGGCATAACCGGAGCCACCAGCCTGAGCATAGGTAACGGTCGCACCACCCAGAGCTACATCGGTCGCCGACTGACCAGCCGTCGTGACCTGATTAGGACCGACATACATGCTGGTCTGCGGGTTTTCGAGGCCCATGGCGATGTTGACGCGGTGGTTATCCAGCGTCTTCCACAGACGGACCTGCGGCTGGCGGGTCCAGACGAAGCCCGGCAGGTACTGGGCATCGATGGTAAATGGTGTCAGTTCCTTACGCGGCGTGATCTCTGAAGTGGACTGCGTCAGAAGCGACCAGGTCTGGCCAGCCAACAGATGGAGACCCATATCGGTTCGGTCGATCGTCAGATAACCATGACGCAGACGCGGGTTATAACTGTTGCTCTCCGTAGAGTTCGCAGTCGGGGCAGCGCCGAGGAAGTCGGATTCCAGATAGGCGGCCAGATGGGTATATTTGCCCACATCAGACTGCGCCAGCAGCGACACGCGGCTCTGACGCGCTGTCTCGCGGAATTCCGAGAGATTGCCAGCCACGTTATTGCGGAACGGGATACCGTTCCAGCTGGAGGCAATATCAGCCCCTTCACTGGCTGTACGGAACACGCTAGCAGCTTCGATGAAGCCACCGACCGTGATCGTCACCGGGCCGAGGCGCAACGCGCCCTGGGTCTTGCCGCCATCCGCCAGCTGTGCAGAGGTTGCGCTGTCATAGGCCGGGCTGCTGCGCGTGATGCCGATGATGCTGCCCAGGTTACCGGCAGGCTGCATATCAAGCGCATGCGTCACCTGACGCGCTGCAGCTTCACTGCGGATAGCCGTTTCCTGAGCCTGCTTCGCTTCCTGATGAGCCGCGACAATATCCTTGTCACGACGAGCAAGCTCGGAGCGCACATGATGCAGTTCGCCCTTCAAGGCCTGAATCTGCTTTTCTATTGCCACGACCTTGTCGTCCATGCTGTCCGCATGGGCGGTTTGGAAACTGGCCGCTGCAACTGCAGTCGCTGCCAGTAAGCTGCACTTGAATGCTGAATGCGCCTTGCGCATGAGCTCCCCGCTATAATCGTTTCGGTGGCCGGCTCATTACGACCAGACACAGTTCGATAAAAATGAAGCTTCCAAGACATTGCGAACGTACAACGAACATTTTATGGCAAGGGGTCTGTTTCATCATTCGTTGAAGAATGATCAGCCACACTCAGCCTTCCATTGAGAATCACGGAAACAAGGTGAACCGTGCAGGGAGATTTCGTTTTTTGATCGAAATATCAATCAATCATGCCACGCGATCCCAGCACCCAGCGCGTGATGCCAGGGCAACCAACGCTTTGTCCGGCCCAAATGTTTACCCAGCATGACGGTCACATGACGATGAATTATCATTTTCCGTCCCTTACGCACCGCCTCGATTTCAGCGATGGTATAAGCTAGCCACGCGATTTCAGGATGCAGATTTTATTTCCCATGACCCCAGATCAATTACCCCCCCGACTAAATACGTTATCCCGACTATGGTACTGGGCGTTTCTGGGAGCAGCGGGAAGTGCCATTGCAATTGGTGGATTGGCATGGGGATTGACGGCTTACAAAAACATGCCGGATCCGGTGACACTGGCACGGCTGGCTTTTGTCGAGCCATCCCAGCGGGGAGCACTTTTTGCGAGCCGGGAAATTCCGCCTTCTTCCCATCCTCTGCCATTCAAGGAAAATTTCCGCCCCTGGATCAAGACCGTTCCATGGAAAGGCCAGCAGGTCTCTGTTCAGCAATTCCTTGATGCGACCAGAACCAATGCAATTGTCGTGGTCAATGAAGGGGTCATTAAACAGGAATGGTACCGGGATGGCATGGGGCCGAATACACTGTTTCCATCGTGGTCTCTGGCCAAATCGATTGTCTCACTCATGGTCGGTCAGGCAATCGGTCGGGGATTGCTGCATGAGGATGACAGGCCGGAAGCCCTGCTGCCCAACCTTCAGAAAGCAGGCATTGATCCCCGCATCACTGTGCGCAATCTGCTGGATATGACCAGCGGTCTGGCCATCCCCGAGAACTACAATCCCTGGCATCCTTTCCGGGGAACTGCCGGGATGTATCTGACGCATGATCTGGGGGCCTATATCCGCGCCCATCACTCTCTGGCCTTTACGCCGGGCAGCAAGGGCGTCTATCGCAGTGTGGATACTGAGATCCTCGGCCTGATCCTGTCGCGGGTAGAGCATCTGACACTCTCCGAAATCCTGTCGAAAGGCATCTGGGATCCGATCGGAGCCAAGCGTGCCGCGTACTGGAATCTGGATCATCCGGGTGGACGCGAAAAGGCATTCTGCTGCATCAATGCGGCTGCACGGGATTTTGCCAAAATCGGGCAACTCGTAATGGATCGCGGTCGTGTCGGAAACAGGCAGATCATCCCCGAATTCTGGATCGAGCGCCTTTACCATCCCGCTCCTGCACGGGTCGACGGGCTGGAATATTCCGCCCAATGGTGGCACACGGAATCGGACATCAACGATATCTCCGCCATTGGGGTGTATGGCCAGTATATCTATATCGATCCTGTCTCACGCAGCGTCGTCGTCAAACTGAGTGATTACGGCGCCGAACAGGATGAGGCCGAGACACTCGACGTTCTCAACATCCTGGCCGAAGCAGCCAAGGATTAAAGCGCTTTTCTCCATCAGGAGCCGGGCGGAACCACCATGCAGGAAAGCTGCCTGCGACTGAGTTCATTACAGGCCTGACTGGCCTGTGCGGCGGTCAGTTGAGTCAGCCGTGCACGATAAAGCACGTTTCCGCCAAACGGTGCTGTTGTCGGTATCACCACCTGTGCATTGTGCAACACGGCGGGGGCCGCGTTCCGTGCTCCGCTGGCCACGGTCTGTGCCAGCGAACGGCTGGCGAAAGCACCGACCTGAACGGACCAGCTGCCTCCGGTTGCGGCAGTAGCCGGTATCACCACCGGAGCTGTCGGCCGGTAACGTGACACAACCGTTGGCGGTGTCATGACCCTTGCGGTGGGATAAGATGAAGCCGCCCCATAGCTGTTCTGCCGCCCGGAAGGATAGGCACTGCTGCCATAGGGTGGAACAGGTGGAGGCAAGGCTGATGCAGACACACTCGCCTGTGTTATGGGCCCTTGGGTTGTTGCCTCTGGGGCTGTTGCAACCTGCGCCCCCATATCCCGGCAGGGTCGGGAGGGGTCGAATGCCGAATCCTTGTCACAATTCTCCGCGGTCGGTCCATGCGACACAAACGGTTGTGCGGCACCTCCGTAAGAAGCAAGTGTAACGCCTCCTGTCATGCCACTGCCCTCCCCCGGCTGGCAGGGACGCGACGGATCATAGGCCGTATCAGGATCACAGGCAGAGCTGCTGCCTGTTGTGGCAAAACGTCGCTGAGGGGCAGCCTGTGCCACCATCACGGGCGCAGATGTTGCGGGAGAGAAACCGCCCCCCAGACGAGGCGCAATGATCGAGACATAGTTGACGGTCTCACCCGGCAAGCCACCGGTTCCGTTCAGATAGGAAGCCAACCGCCCCGGCCCTGCATTATAGGCCGCCAGAAAGCCGGGAGAGCCGTACTGATCATACATTTCCCGGATATAAGCCGTTCCCGCCAGCACATTGTTATGCGGGTCATACGGATCATCCCCGAGGTGATAACGGTCCCGCATCAGGGAATATGTACCGGGCATCAACTGCAACAATCCCATAGCCCCGGCCGAAGAAACGGCGGTGGAGCGTCCGGCACTTTCCTGCCGCATCACAGCACGAATCCAGCTTTCGGGCACAGAAAAGCGTTGTGATGCTTCCTTGATATACGGACCCCACGGATCGGAGGGCGGACCAGGGGGTGTATATTCACCGCTTGATCCGTATTCCTCTCCGCCACTGCCGTCATAGGGAACGCCACCATAGGAAGAGGCTGACCGCCCGGAATGCCCCCCACAGGCCGCCAAAGCGCACAGGGCACCGAGACTCGCCACCATGCCAAAGCGCCTCGCAAAAAGGCCGAGCGACCCGTTTTCGGGCATTTCGTTCCCCAAACCCTGCATATCCGCCTTCACGGATTTCCGAAAGATGCCGCGGCATCCTAGAGATGACATCATGAAAATGCTACAAGCATCTGATGCGACTTGGCATTTGCGTTCTTACTTCTGCCTTTCCGTGATATTCCTGCTGCACTTTGGAACAGGTACGGCATCTTGCCTTCGGCAGATCACCCCAATATGCACGCATCATGAGCCAGACATCTTCCTCCTCCCCTTCTTTGCGCATTGAAACCCTGTCGGGAGAAGCGCTCGTTCCAGTGCTGCCCGCGCT
The DNA here is from genome assembly GCF_001889545.1 of Granulibacter bethesdensis. Taxonomy (NCBI): domain Bacteria; kingdom Pseudomonadati; phylum Pseudomonadota; class Alphaproteobacteria; order Acetobacterales; family Acetobacteraceae; genus Granulibacter; species Granulibacter bethesdensis. The sequence goes on from NZ_CP018194.1 coordinate 1,631,216, forward strand.
TGCCCGCCTGCGGCTGAGCGTATTCCGCACATGGCCCTATCTGTACGATGGTGATCAGGCCTATGAACAGCGCTACCTCCAGACCTATGTGCGCAGCCCCGGTGCGGGGGTGGTGCTGGCATGGGATGGAGAGCGTGCAGTCGGAGCCTCCACCTGCCTGCCCATGGTCGAGGAAGAAGAAAACGTCTCCGAGCCATTCAGGAAGCGTGGATGGGATCCGGCCCGGTTTTTCTATTTCGGCGAAAGCGTTCTGCTGCCTGAATATCGCGGCGGCGGCGTTGGTGTTGCCTTCTTCCGGGAGCGTGAAGCCCACGCGAAACGCGTCTCCAACTGTGACTACGCCACGTTCTGCTCGGTGAAGCGGCCGGAGAACCATCCGTCCCGCCCGGCAGACTGGGTACCACTGCATGAATTCTGGACCCGTCGCGGCTTTACGCCATTTCCCTCCCTGACCTGCCGCATGTCATGGAAGGATGTCGGCGAGCCTGAGGAGACCGAAAAGGAACTGACATTCTGGATCAAATCCCTGTCCGGCGCCCCTCTGCCGGAAGAGAGCCCAGTATGAACAGCACTGCCAAAACCCTGAAGATCGGTGTACTGGCCTATCCCATCGAAGGTGTTACGCTGGAAGGCTATGCGGCAAAGCTCGACCGGCTGGTGGCTGAAGCCGCCGCCGCTGGAGCCGAATTGCTGCTGATGCCTGAATATGCCTGTGTCGAGGTTGCCGGTGGCTATGTTTCCAGCCCCGATGTCGATGCGGAACTGAATGCGGTCTGCGCACGTGCCGCCGGAATTCTGGCGGCCCAGCGGGATGTTGCCATGAAATATGGCGTCTGGCTGGCACCCGGATCCGTGCCGGTGCGCGGGCCGGATGGCGTTACGATCAACCGCGCTCCGCTCTTTGCCCCTGATGGCAGCGTCGCCTTTCAGGACAAGCGGGTGATGACACGGTTCGAGAACGAACACTGGTTTGTCTCGCCGGGCGCGCCACCGGGGATTTTTGAAACCCCGTGGGGCAAAATCGGACTGACCATCTGTTATGATACCGAATTCCCCGCCCTTGCCCGCGCGCAGGTAGAGGCCGGAGCCTGGCTGATTCTGGCCCCCTGCTGCACCGATACGCTGCGTGGCTATAACCGTGTTGGCTTCTCTGCACGGGCACGGGCGCTGGAAAACCAGTGCTATGTCGCTGTGGCTCCGACGGTGGGCGATGCTGCATGGTCAGGGGCTCTGGACACCAATCGCGGCTACGCAGCCGTGTATGGCCCGGTGGATCGCGGGTTCCCCGAGGATGGTATGATCGCTCGCGGTGCGCTGGATGAGCCGGGCTGGATTTACGCCACGCTTGATCCGGCGAAAATTGAGGATGTACGGGTCAATGGCGGCGTGCTGAATCACCGTGACTGGCCGGCACCGGTCGGCGCATGCGCCATCCTGCCACGTGGAGCACTGGAAACAGCGTGAGCGGAGACAACCCGTGACAGCTCCGCTGATCTACATCGTCGCCGGTGAGCATAGTGGCGATGTACTCGGCGCCAGGCTGATCCATGCATTGCGAGCCCTCAACCCGTCGATCCGCTTTGCGGGGATTGGCGGGCCGCGCATGGAAGAATGCGGGTTTCAAAGCCTGTTCCCCATGCATGAACTGGCCGTCATGGGGCTGGTGGAAATCCTGCCACGGGTGCTGAAGCTGCGACGACGGTTGCAGCAGACAGTTCAGGATATTGAAACCCGCCGTCCTGATCTGGTGCTGACCATCGACAGTCCCGGCTTCTGCCTGCGCCTGTTGCGCGCCATACAGCCCTTCGGGATCAAAAGGGTGCATTACGTCGCACCGCAGGTATGGGCATGGCGGGAACATCGCGTCAAACGGTTTCCGGGTCTGTGGGAGCGGCTGCTCTGTCTGCTGCCCTTCGAGGAAAAATGGTTTGCCGAGCGCAATGTGCCGGGACAGTTTGTGGGTCACCCGGTGCTGGAATCCGGGGCTGATCAGGGGGATGCCGCCCGCTTCCGCGCCCGGCATGGTCTGGCCGAAGATGCCCGCGTGATCGTGCTGATGCCCGGCAGCCGGGCCAATGAAGCAGGCAGGTTGCTGCCCGTCTATGGCGAGACGCTGCGTCTGCTGATGCGGGATATACCAACCATCACACCAGTTATCCCGCTTGCCACCAGCACGGCACATACGGTGCGGGGGGCTGTCTCCTCCTGGCCTGTGCGGCCGATTTTCATCACCGACATTGCCGACAAACACGACGCCTTTGCCGCCGCCGAGGCCGCACTGACCAAATCCGGCACATCGACGCTGGAACTTGCCATGGGCGGTGTTCCAATGGCGGTAACCTATCGTGTCAACCGTATTACCGCCATGATGGCACGCAGGCTGATCCGTGTGCCGTATGTTGCCATGGTTAATCTGCTGGCAGGCCGTGAAATCGTTCCGGAGCTTCTTCAGGAAAACTGCACCCCCACAAAAATAGCTGCGGTTTTAACCAGTCTGATGAACAACCACCCTGATACCAGTGGCGTGGGTACCGCCGACCGTCAGAAACAGGCATTGAAGGCAGTGGTTGCTTCCCTGCATGCGCCCAATCAGCACGCACCGGATGGACTGCCCTCGGCTGCCGCTGCGGCCTCCATCATGGATGTGCTGGGCCAATCATCATCCGGCTGATTGCGGTCAGCAAATCGACAACAGCCTCCAGGGCTGTTATTCATGCGCGTATTATTAACTCCTGATTGCATAAGGTTGAGTGATTGTGACCCTGCTAATGCCGCTCGCCATGCATGAAAAAGAAATCGAGTTACTGACTATTTTTCTTGAGTCGACACAGAATTATGTCGAATTCGGAGCCGGAGGCAGCACATGTCTTGCCGCCCAACATGTCAGCAAAAGCATTCATACGACTGATTCTTCCATTGACTGGCTGCAGCACGTCGAAAACACCTGCCGTTCCGCCAACACACCCGTTTTTCCTGTCACGCGATTTGTTGATATAGGCCCGATTGCTGCATGGGGCGTACCAACTGATTTAAGTAAACGCCCTATCTGGCCCAATTATCATGAGGAATGCTGGGGTGATCCCGCCTACTCGGAAGGCGACTTCTACCTGGTGGATGGGCGGTTCCGTGTTGCATGTTTCATGCAGATTTTACTGCATGCTCCCGCGGATGCATGCATCGCCCTGCACGATTACACCACGCGTCAACATTACCACATTGTTGAAACGGTTGCGCGCCCTATTGCTCGCCAGCTCGATTTATCCATTTTTGTACGTCGCTCCGATACACGCCCAGTAACTGTCAGGCGTATTCTGGAAGAATATCGTTATGAAGTCGCATAAGGGTTAAACAAGGGAGGGCATCCCCTTTCTGCTTCCCCTTTTTGCAGATATCTCACCCTGCACACATCAAGGGAGCCTGATTGACCGTACCGGGATGTGCTATCTCATCCCCTGTATTTATCCAGACCGCCCACGACCTGTTTATTTAAAAGTCTTTGCTGGTATGGGCTTCACGGAAATGACACTTCCAAACAAATCTATGACCAAGCATAATATGCAGGTCAATGCGTAATACAAGACAGAACAAGATACAATCCGCTACAGAACAATGAGAAATGTTCTGATATAGAAAAATCATTTCTTTCCTAAAAATTTTGTTGTTAAATCAGGATTATCTTGATCATGGAAAGTCCGCATTATGACCACTCTGCCCAATGATCCTCTTTTCAAATACCAGTGGGGTTTGCAGAACACAGGTCAGTTTAACGGTTACATTGCCGGAATTGATATCAATGTTCTTCCACTATGGTCAGAATATACCGGCGCTGGGGTAAAAGTAGCCGTCGCAGATACCGGATTTCAGCTTGACCACCCCGACTTTGCCGGGCGTGTTGATACAGCAGAAAGCTGGAATGCCGTCAGCGATACACCAGGCGGAAGCCCTGTTACTGCCAATGACAATCATGGTACAGCGGTCGCCGGCATTATCGGTGCCGGTATCAACGACGCTATCGGCGGGACAGGCGTCGCCCCAAGGGTAACACTGCTATCATTGCGTGTTCTGGGCAATCAGACGGATGAAAGCCGGGATAGTGACGCAACGGAACGGGCAACAACCATCGGATTTTCCAAAGCTCTTCTGGCAAATGTCGATGTCATCAATAACAGCTGGGGACCGACCAATCCAAGAGTGGGCCCAAATGCCAAAACTGTTTTCAGTGATAACTGGTCTGGCGGCCAGAATCAGGAAGGCATCGCCATTTCCGCACTCGCGACTTATGGCCGACAGGGAAAAGGCACTGTCATCGTTTTTTCAAACGGAAATGCCCGTAAATATGATGACGACGCCAATCTGAACAATAACACCAATTCAAGATTTGCCATTGCTGTCGCTGCCATTGATGGAAACGGACACTATTCGACATACAGTTCTGCGGGCGCAAATCTTCTGATTTCTGCACCCGGAAGTGAGGGAGGAAGCACAACCACGCCCGCAGGCGGGATCGTAACGTCTGACCGGACAGGTTCAGACGGTTACAACAAAACGCCGGGTAATGCGGGTAATTATACATACGGATTTAACGGCACATCAGCCGCCGCGCCTTTTATCAGTGGCGTGGCTGCCCTCATGCTGCAGGCTAACCCCTCACTCGGCTATCGTGATGTTCAGCAGATCATGGCCTATACAGCGCGGCAGAATGATGCCTCCGACACATCATGGCTGGACAATGGAGCCCAAAGCAGCAATGGCGGAGGTCTCCATTTCAGTCGCGATTATGGATTTGGGCTGGTCGATGCACATGCCGCGGTGCGGGTCGCAGAAAGTTATGGCGTCCTGACCGATTATGGCATGAACGGTTTCAGCAAATCCGAACTCAACGTTACCCAGCAAAATGTCAATTTTGCTCCCTCCAGTCCAGCCACCATCGCAGCCGGGCAGAACTATACATTCTATCTTGGCTATACAAGCTTGATAAGTGTGGAGCATATTGATCTCCTGTTGTCTCTCAATGCTCCGGATACGAGTGCGCTGACAGTTACCCTCAAATCGCCTGACGGAACATCTGTCAATCTTGTTGACCAAACCCCGAATGTCTCCAAGGAATCAGCCAACGTTGCATGGCCGGGAACTTTCAGCCTTGGCAGTTTTGCTTTCATGGGTGAAGATTCGACTATTCTGTCCAGTTCCGGCCAGATTACGGGCCGCTGGTATGTCACCATTACCAATCAGGGCAGCACACCAATTTCATTTAACTCCGCTAATCTTGGACTCAGCGGCAGCCAATACAGCTATAAATCCTTTCTCTACACTGACAGCTACGCAAATCAGGTGACGGCTGATCCTCATCGGGCCTATGCAATCGTGCCTGGCGCCGATACAGACGTTATCATGAATGCCTCGGCCGTGACTGGCTCCGTTTCAGCCGATCTGCCAAACAACAAAATCAGCATCAACGGGGTTGAGACATATGTCTCAACCACCCATGCGGTTCCTTCTCCCGGGTTCACGCCATCAATTGACGCATTTTTCAGCGGCGATGGAAACGATACACTGGTTGGAGGCACCGGACAGCTTCTGGCTCCCGGGCGTGGGAATAACAGTGTCCTACTGGGGGGCAGCACAGGAATCGTTCAGTCTATCGGTAACGATACCATCACTGCACTTCAGGGAAGTGCTACGGTTAACGCCTCCGGTCATGCCACAATCTTCTCCAATGCGGCCCAACTGAATTTCGTGGGTACGGGAGGGGCCAGCACCATCGTTGGTGGAACGGGCATATTGTCGGTCAGTGGCGGCAGCGCACAGGTCACTGTCTTCGGCAGCAGTGGCGGCAATGATACCATTCTGGGCGGCAACAGCGGTAACAACCAGCTTGCTGCCAATGGTTCCGGCTCGACACTGTTTGGTGAAAGCGGCTCCAGCGTTCTTTATGGCAGCAATACAGGCGCATCGACGCTGGTGACAGCCGGAACAAATAACACCGTCTTTGGCGGCACGGGTGGCAGCACAATCCTCAGCAATGGCACCCATGATCTGGTGGTCATGGATCAGGGCGCCACGACCCTGTTCGGTGGGCAGAATGCCGCCATTTTCACCAACAGCGCCAATGCCAATATCATCGGCGAGACAGGTTCCTACGCCGTTGGATTTGGCAGCGGTACCAGCACCGCATGGGCCAGTTCCTCCACCGATCTGTTCCTGTTCGCCAATGGACAAGCCGGAGGTAACGTCACCATCAGCAATTTCCAGGTCGGGAAAGATTTCATCCAGTTGCAGGGATATGGCGACAACGTGGTGCAGACTGTTCTCGCCAACGCGACACAAAGCGAAGCCGGCCTGTCGATGACACTGAGTGACAATACGCATATCACTCTGGCAGGGATCACCTCCCTGAACAGCGACAGCTTCATGGCGTAAAAGGTAAAAGCAGGCCAAAAGAAGAGGGGCAAAAGGTAGTCCCCTCTTCCTGAATTGCTGTTATCCCTCGTGACGGATCAGCCCGGAGACTTCCAGACGGGCCCGCGTGTCATTCATGCTTTCCGCCACCGCCAAAGCCGCGGCCAGAGCGCGTCTGCCTGCATGAGCGTTCACCAGCACCGGAGCACCATCGAGGATCGAAGCCGCAAATGCCTCATGCTCCGCCGCCAGAGCATCATGGTCCTTCCACCCGGTTTCCTCGATTCTGGCCCCCTGCCCGCCAGGAATGGGCAGGCCGCGATCACGCCCGATCATCATCAGCTTGCGATCCATGAAATTCACGGACATGTACCCATTTTGCGCGAACAGGCGCATTTTGCGCTCGGTCTTGAGCGAAATCCGGCTTGCTGTGATGGTCGCCACCGCGCCGTTTTCGAAACGCAGCCTTGCATTGGCGATATCCTCATGCGGTCCGGCGACGGGGGCACCCACCGCATCGACAGACAGGATCGGGCTGTCCACCAGCGCCAGTACCAGATCGAGATCATGGATCATCAGATCCAGAATCACCGAAACATCAGTGCCCCGTGGCTTGAAAGGCGCAATGCGTGTCGCCTCGATATAAAGCGGGCGCTCCATACGGTTCGCAACTGCCGCGTATTCTGCGGAATAGCGCACCAGATGTCCCACCTGAAGCACACGCCTTTTTGCCTCGGCCAGAGCCGCCAACCGGTCTGCCTGTTCCAGAGTCGCGGCGATGGGCTTTTCGATCAGCACATGCAGCCCGGCTTCCAGAGCAAGCTCGGCCAGCGAGAAATGCGCCTCGGCGGGGGCTGCAATCACGATCGCATCACTCTGCTCCAGCAGGGCCTCAAAGCCCAGCGCCACAGTTTTCGTCTCCTTCGCCAGCACGCGCGCCCGCGCCTCATCGGGATCAAAGATACCGACCAGCACCGCCCGGCGGCTGGAGGCGATTTTCAGGGCATGAAACCGCCCGAAATGACCGGCACCGGCAAGGCCGATGCGAAGGGTCGATCCTGAAGGCAGCGTGTCGTGTGTCTGGCTCATGGCATGCCGGTTTAGCAGGGGTTGCGCGCTTTGCCATCCTCTCTCCTGCCTCTCTTGCGCTGATGGAGAGAGATGCCGCCTTGCCATGGGAGCCTCGCCCGTGTCATCTGCCGCCCCAAATGGTTTCCTAACCGCATAAAACCGCGGCCCCACCGCCGGAGGAACGTTCTGCCGTGCTGTATTTCAGCCGTCTGAAAACCACGACGATCTATATTGTCTGCCTGCTTGGCATGCTGCTCTGCCTGCCGAATCTGATGGCACGCCCGGCTGCATGGCTGCCCTGGCGGACTGTCCATCTCGGCCTCGATCTGCGCGGAGGCAGCTATCTGCTGATGCAGATCGACATGAAAGCCGTGGTCAGGGAGCGGCTGGAGTCGCTGTCCGACACGGCGCGGCAGGCGATGCGCAATGCCCATATTTTCTATACCGGTCTGAAGGCGGAACCGGATGCCAACCGCATCGTCCTGAGTCCCCGTGATCCTGCCCAGTTGAACGCCGCCGTCGCGGCTCTCGCCAAGGCGGTCGAGAATGAGGTCTCCGCCAGCGGGGTCAGAGAGGTCGAGGTCAAGGCTCTGGAGGGCGCGCAAGCCGGTCAGATCGCGCTGATCCTGCCCGAGGCCGCGCTGCATGACCGTGCGACGGCTGCGGTGCAGCAGTCGATTGAAATCGTCCGCCGCCGTATCGACCAGACCGGTGTCGTTGATCCCAACATCGCCCGTCAGGGTGAGGACCGGATCGTCGTGCAGCTTCCCGGTGTGGATGATCCGCAGCGGATCAAGGATCTGCTCGGCACCACCGCGAAAATGACTTTCCATATGGTCGATGCGTCCGCCACCCCTGCTGCGGTACCGCCGGATGACATCGCACTGCCGGAGGAAGGCACCGCACAGAAGCTGGTCGTCAAACGGCGGGCGGATGTGGATGGTGCCGATCTGACCGATGCCCGCCCTGTGCCGAACCAGCAGCGTGCCGGTGCATGGTCGGTCAGCTTCACCTTCAATGGTGTAGGCGCACGGAAGGTAGCGGACATCACCGCAGCCCATCAGGGCGAGCGTTTCGCCATCGTGCTGGATAACCGCATCATCAGCGCACCGGTCATTCAGTCCGTGATTCCGGATGGACGCGGCGAGATCACCGGCAATTTCACGGCCAAAACCGCGCAGGATCTGGCGGTGCTGCTACGCGCCGGCGCGCTGCCCGCCCCGCTTTCCGTGGTGGAGGAGCGCAGTGTCGGGCCGGAGCTGGGGGCCGACAGTATCCGCGCTGGAGCCTATTCCCTCGCGGCTGGCTTCGTACTGGTGATCCTGTTCATGGGTATGTTCTATGGCCTGTTCGGCTGGATGGCGAACCTCGCGCTGCTCATGAACCTGATCATGCTGCTGGGGGCACTCTCACTGCTGGAGGCGACCCTGACCCTGCCCGGCATGGCGGGTATCCTGCTGACGCTGGGTATGGCGGTGGATGCCAATATCCTGATCAATGAGCGTATCCGCGAGGAAACCAAAGCAGGCCGTCCACCCGTTGCAGCGATGGAAGCCGGGTTCAAGCGGGCCTGGGCCACCGTGCTGGACAGCAACATGACCGCGCTGCTGGCCCATGTCATGCTGTTCGTATTCGGCACCGGCCCGGTGCGTGGCTTTGCGGTGACGATCACCGTCGGCATTGCCACCACGCTGTTCACCAATTTCATGCTGGCACGGCTGTTGATGGTGAAGTGGTTCGCCCGCAACCGTCCCGCTGAACTGCCCGTCTGACGCGCCGGATCGGAAAGGAAACAGAGAGATGTTCATACGTCCGATGCTGCGCATGGTGCCGGATGGCACCCGCATCCGCTTCATGAAGGGCCGGTTTGCTGGTCTGGCGACCTCTGCCGTGCTGTCCCTGCTCTCCATTGTTCTGTTCTTTCATCCCGGGCTGAACGAGGGCATCGACTTCCGCGGTGGCATCGTGATCGAGGCCCGCACCCAGGGACCAGCCGACTTCGACAAAATCCGCGTGGCCCTCACCGCCGCCCATCTGGAAGCCGCCGGGGTGCAGCGTTTCGGGGCCGAGGATGATGTGCTGATCCGCCTGGACTCCCAGCCGAACGAGGCAGCCACCCAGCAGGCCGCCAACACAGTACGCGAAAGCCTCGCCAAGGCACTGCCCGGCACCAAGGTAATGCGGGTGGATGTCGTGGGGGCCAGTGTCTCGCGGGAGCTGTTCCGTGACGGTATGCTGGCGCTGGGCGTCAGCCTGCTGATGATCCTCGCCTATATCTGGGTCCGCTTCGAATGGGAGTTCGCAGTCGGCGCGGTGGTCACGCTGGTGCTGGACGTGACCAAGGCGGTCGGGTTTCTGGCGCTGACCCGGATCGAGTTCAACTTCGTCATCATCGCCGCGATCCTGACCATTATCGGCTACTCCACCAACGACAAGGTGGTGGTGTATGACCGCGTGCGCGAAAACCTCCGCAAATACCGCACCATGCCCTTACGGGAGCTGATCGACCTCTCCATCAACGAGACGCTGAACCGCACCCTCGGCACCTCCATGACGGTGTTTCTGGCCAGCCTGCCGCTGGCGCTGTTCGGCGGAGAATCCCTGTCCGGCTTTGCATGGACGATGCTGTTCGGGATCGTGGTTGGCACCTCTTCCTCGATCTTCATCGCGGCACCGATCCTGCTGCTGCTGGGTGAGCACCGCCTGCGTCGTGATACCGTTGCTCCCCCGGGCGCTCAAAAAACGGCCAGAGGCTGACGGGCTTTGTCCGGTTCCACGCCACCCCCCATGCGGCTCCCCTTGCCCGGCCCGATTGCAGCATTGCTGACCCCGGCCAGAATGCAGTTCCTGCGTTTTGGCATGGTGGGCGTGATGGGGTTTATGGTCGATACTGCGACCGTCTATGCCTCCCGTCATTGGCTTGGACTGTATTGGGCTGGAATCCTCGCTTATTGCGTGGCGGCCAGCGCCAACTGGCTGGTCAACCGGATATGGACTTTTCGAAACCATGCCGCGACTGATGGCAAGCATGCCCATGCCGGAAAGCAATGGGTCAAATTTCTGGCCGCCAATCTGGTGGGGGCGGTGCTTAATCGGGGCACCTATATGCTGCTGATCACCATTGTGCCGTTTTGTGCCGCGCATCCGGTGGTTCCGCTGGCCGCCGGAGCAATCATGGGACTGGGCGTGAATTACGAACTCTCCCGTCGCGTGGTGTTCCGCTGATGCCGGGAAGCAAGCTGCTGGCAGGCATCCTGGCGCTTCTTTCATGCTCCGGCATTGCCGTGTCAGGGCCGGTTCTGGCCCAGCGGGTGCAGATTATCGGGCCTGCCAGCAATGGCTGCATCGCAGGGGCTCAGCGGCTGCCCGATGAGGGGCCGGGCTGGCAGACCATCCGCCGGGACCGCAGTTCCTTCTGGTCCGCTCCGGTGACGATCAACGGGGTCGAGACGCTGGCCGCGCGCCTGCATGCGCAGGGGCTGCCGGATCTGTATGTCGGTGATATGTCCGCGCCACATGGCGGCAGGCTGCCAGGCGGCCATGGCAGCCATCAGAACGGGCTGGATGTCGATCTGTATCTCGATCTCGCCCCTCGCCCTGCGCTGAGTCCGGACGAACGTAACGTTCTGGAACCGCCCTCCATGGTCTCAGCCGATGGCAACAATCTCAGCCCGGCCTGGACGCAGGATACGGTGACGCTGCTTCATATGGCCGCAACCCTGCCGGATGTGGATCGGGTGCTGGTCAATCCGGTGATCAAGCGCGCACTATGCGAACAGGTCAGCGGCGACCGAAGCTGGCTGCGACTGATCCGTCCGTGGTGGGGGCACAAAGCCCATATGCATGTTCGCTTCAAATGTCCGGCAGGTCAGACGCTGTGTGTGCAGGCCCCGCCGCCGCCTGCGGGGGATGGGTGTGATGCCACGCTGGCATGGTGGTTCCAGCCTCATCCTGCTCCACCGGCAGCACCGCCCCGGCCTCCACTGGCTCCCCCTGCCGCCTGCCAGGCCATTCTGGCTGGCGATACCCATTCTGCTCCGGAAACCAGGCCATGAGTGTGTCGCCGCCGCTGGTCTCGATCGTTATTGCCGCGCTGAATGAGGAAGCCACCATCGACAAGGTCTGTGACGAATTGATCGACACGCTTGACGGGTTCATCCCGTTCGAGGTGGTAGTGGTGGATGATGGCAGCACCGATCAGACGCCTATACGCCTGTCCATGCTGCGCACACGACATTCGGCCCTGCGTGTGATCCGGCATCCGCAACGTTGCGGCAAAACCGCCGCCCTGTTTACCGGGGTGGAAGCGGCCAAGGGATCATGGATCGTCACCATGGACGGGGACGGGCAGAACGATCCTCGCGACGTGCCGGCAATGATCGCCGCACTGCGCAGTGAGGGCAATCGCTCCCGGACAGGAAAAGCGCCTCTGGTGGCAGGGATTCGCCGCAATCGCATCGATACACAATCCCGCCGTCATGCCTCCCGGCTTGCGAACGGCATCCGCGCCCGTCTGTTGCGGGATGACTGTCCCGACACAGGGTGCGGCGTGAAAGCGTTCCGCCGGGAGGATTTCCTCCGCATGCCCGCTTTCGAGGGTATGCACCGCTTCATGCCTGCCCTGTTCCGCAGTTATGGCCATGCCGTTGTGCTGCAAACCATCAATGATCGTGCCAGGCTGGCCGGACAGTCCAAATATACCAATTTCGGACGTCTGGTGGTCGGGATCAGGGATACGCTGGGCGTGATGTGGCTGCGCAACCGGATAAGACTGTCGCAGGACAGTCGGGAAGTCTGAGAGTCCGACAGCACGCCACCCCCATGTCATACGGTCAGATAACACAGGTGTTGCTGCTAATTCATTTCGTTTGCTTACTATTTTATGCGATGAGAAGTCCGTTGCATTTTCAACGATGGATGTGATCATCATGAGCCAATCTTCTGGCCGCCTCCGCCTTATTGCTGGAAGCCTTTTGATGGGCGGTGCACTGGCTGGCTGTGCCGATCACTGGATCAAGCCCGGTGCAAGCCAGCAGGAATACCAATACACAATGGCCCAGTGTAAGGCCGAGGGCTACACGTATATGCCAGCCAATGCTGTGCCGTATCAGGTTACCAATGGGTATTATTCAAGTGCAGGCATTGACTGCAAAAAAACCAGCAGCGGTGGCAATGATTGCAGGCAGAAGCAGGTTTACAATCCGCCGATCTGGGGAACCCGTGATGCCAATGAAGATGGTCGTACAGCGGTCATCCGGGCCTGCATGATGCGCAGCGGATGGACGCTTCAGGAATAAAAGCGCTTTATTCTTATCGTTGAGTCATTTTTTGCGCCGTCAGTGAAACGTCTCACTGGCGGCGCTCTTGCATCATGGCCGTGGATCATTTCCCCTAGCCCTTATGGGAATCGACCAGACCAGTTCCTCCATCCTGCCGCCTGCATGGACCATGGCCAGTAAAGGCATGGTGGCAACACTGAGCCTGTCGGGTGAATGGACTGTCGCATCAGGTGGACTGAACGCCCGGCCGGTCGAGGCAGTGCCAGGCGGCACGGAACGATTGCTGATCGACGTTTCCGCGTTGCAGCGCTGGGATTCCGCGCTGATCTCCTTTCTTTGGTCGCTGGAGCAGCGATGCAGCGCCAGCGGAATCGCGCTGGATAACAGCACGCTGCCGCATTCTGCCCGCGGCCTGCTCGCCTTGCTGCCGGAGCATCCACAGCCACCAGCCCCCGCACCGGCGAGGCATTTTGCGCCGGTTCAGGCCATCGGCGCCTCCACCCTCTCCATGCTGACAGAATGCGGCACCGTGACAGAGCTGGGCGTGGAAACCCTGTGCGATGCAGGGGCCACCCTGTTTGGCGGACATGGCATGCGTTGGCGCGATCTCCTGCGCGATGTCAGCGATGCCGGACCTTCCGCTTTGCTGATCGTGGGCATCGTGAATTTTCTGATGGGGTCCATCCTCGCTTTTGTCGGCGCGGTGCAATTGCGCAAATTCGCCGCGGATATTTACGTCGCCAATCTGGTAGGGCTCGCCTCGGTCCGCGAAATGTCGGCGGTGATGACAGCCATCATCATGGCGGGACGTACCGGCGGAGCCTATGCCGCGCGCATTGCCACCATGACCGGAAATGAAGAAATCGACGCGCTGCGCGTGTTCGGAATCCCGGTCTCACGCTATCTGCTGCTGCCCTCCATCGCGGCGCTGGTACTGACCATGCCCATTCTCTATCTGTATGCCTGCCTGATCAGCCTTGTCGGAGGCTACATCGTCTCACAGGGGATGCTGGATGTGACCATGGTCGGTTTCTGGAATCATTTGTTCGGCTCAGTCCATATCGACCAGTTCATATTCGGCTTTGTCAAAACCATCGCCTTTGCCATGCTGATCGGACTGGTCAGTTGCCGGATCGGTCTTAAGGCCGGACGCAGCGCCGCCGATGTGGGTGTGGCCGCAACCCGCGCCGTGGTCAGCGGAATCGTCGGCGTCATCGCGCTGGATTCCATGTTTGCCGTGCTGGCCACCATCATCGGGATTTAAATTTTTGGAACCAGCGGATCCTTCTGACAACGCCCTGCTCGGCATGCGAGACGTCACGCTGGGATTCGGCCCGAAGATCATTCAGCGCAACCTGTCTTTCGATGTGCGTAAAGGATCGATCTTCGCCGTGATGGGTGGCTCTGGCTGCGGCAAGAGCACCGTGCTGAAAAGCATGGTCGGATTGCTGCGCCCCAAAGCAGGCCAGGTCTATGTGGAAGGGCATGACTACTGGGGTGGCACCGACGCCGACCGCACCGCAACCGGCCGCCGTTTCGGTGTACTGTTCCAGAGCGCGGCGTTATGGAGTTCCATGACCGTCGGCGAAAATGTCGCCCTGCCGCTGGAGATGTTTACGAAACTGACGCCCCGCCAAATCCGTTCGCTGGTGGAATTGAAGCTTGGTCTGGTCGGAATGTCCCACGCGATCGATCTGATGCCGTCTGAACTGAGCGGCGGCATGCGCAAGCGCGCAGGGCTGGCCCGTGCTCTGGCGCTTGATCCCGATATCCTGTTCTTCGATGAGCCCTCCGCCGGGCTGGATCCGATCACTTCGGCCCGGCTGGATGATCTGATCATGACGCTGCGGGATGGTCTGGGGGCCACGATCGTCATCGTCAGCCATGAACTGCCGAGCCTTTTCGCCATCGCCGATGACGGCGTGTTTCTGGATGCGCATACCAGGACCACGATCGCCCATGGTGCGCCACGCGACCTGCGGGATCATTGCGACGATCCGCGCGTGCGTGCCTTCATGAACCGCGATGCCCTGAACACGGAGAGCTGACCGCATGGTCAATCGTCAAACCGCCGTTGGTGCTTTCGTCATAGGCGGAATTATTCTTGGTGCCGCCGCGCTGATGACATTCGGGCATTTCCGTTTCTTCTCACAGAATATCCGCGCCGCCGTGGTGTTTCAGGGATCAATCAGCGGTCTTGCCGTCGGTGCGCCGGTGACGTTTCGCGGTGTGCGGGTGGGTGCCGTGGAAAGCATTGCCATCACCTTCGACCAGGAAGATCAGGCCGCCTACATTCCTGTGGTGATCGATCTTGATCCCGATCAGGTGACGGTGGTGGAAAGCCAGCATGAGAAAAACAGCCAGCTCGATCTGAAACGACTGATCGCCCATGGTCTGCGCGCGCAGTTGAACATACAGAGTTTTGTGACCGGTCAGTCCAACGTCAATCTGGATTTCAACCCGTCTTCTCCCGCACTGCTGCATCCGCGTCTTACCCACCTCACGGAAATTCCTGTCAAACCCTCTGCTATTCAGAAAATGAAGGATATGCTGGCTGATCTGCCGCTCAAGGAAATTGCGGGAAGCGCCAGGGCTGTGATGGAAAATATCCGCATCCTGTCGCAACGTCTGGATGATGATCTGCCACCGTTGCTGGCCAGCATCCGTATATCCTCCGAACATTCACAGAAAACATTGGATGTGGCTACAGAGACCATGAAGGAGCTTCAGAAAAACCTGTCCTCCACGATCACCAATCTGAATACGCTTCTGGTGAACGGCAACAGGCAGCTCGATGCCCGCAGCGCCGATGCGCATATCGCCTTGCTGAATATTGCCCGCACTGCCCAGCGGGCCACCTCCACGCTCGATAATCTTCGCTCCATGACCGCGGCAGGATCGGAAAGCCGCCTCAATCTGGATGATGCACTCCGTGACATTGCCGCCGCCGCCGCCGCCCTGCGTGGCTTTGCCAGCGATGTGGAGCGCAATCCGCAACTCCTGCTGACCGGACGGAAACAATGAGACATCCTTCAGTTCTCGCTCTCTCCGCCCTGCTGCTGTTCGCAGGCTGCGCGGCCCCAGCCCTGCGCATCTATACGCTGAGTGCGCAGGAATCCCGTGCTCCGGCGGCTGCATCCGTCCCTGCCACGCAGATCATCGAACTGTCGCGGGTACAGGTGCCCGATTATCTCGACACGCAGGACATTATCCTGAGACATGGCCAGGAACTCCATCGCAGCAGCAATGGCCGCTGGGCGACCAGATTGTCGCTGGGTATCACCGCCGCCATCGGCGACCGTCTGGCAGCAAACTGGCCGGATGCCCAGATCGTGCAGGGACCACAAAGCCAGCCACCGGATATCCGCATCCAGATCGCCGTGACACGCTTCGATGTCGGCGAGGATGGTCAGGCCCTGCTGGAAGCAAGCTGGACCACCACCCGTATCGGCAGCAAGCGTCCACCGGAACGGGACAGGACGGTCATCACCGGCTCAGGACCAGTCAAAACCAATGATGATGTTGCCCGGCTGATGCGCAGCATGCTGCTGCAACTGGCTGACCGGATTGTCCGACCCGCCACGTAAGCAGGAAGCCCGTTTATTCCGCCTTTGCAGGCCAATATGTTTTGACAACCGGTGCCGGTGCCGGGACAGGCGCATCATTCTCCCATCCGCCGCCAAGCGCCTTGTAAAGCTGCACAAGATTGGTGGAAATCGCGGCATCGCTATCGGCCAGATCACGCTCCGCCGCCAGCAACTGACGCTCGGCATTCAGCACATCCAGAAACATGACCAGCCCGTTGCGATATGCATTCTGTGCCAGTCCTACGGCACGGCGATCGGCATCCACACTCTGGCGCAGGGCTTCGTTGCGGCGCTGCTCGTCCTCATAGGCGGCCATGGCATTGCTGACATCGTGGAAAGCCTGCAACACCGTCTTGCGATAGGCAATGGCAGCCTCTTTCTGCTGCTGGGTCGCCATATCCAGATTGGCCTTGAGACGCCCACCCTCAAAAATGGGCAACGTGATCATCGGGCCGATGCCATATGTGTTCGATCCCCAGTTGCCCATATCGGCAAAGGTGAGCGCGCTCATCATCAGATTGGCGTTGATGATCACACGCGGCAGGAAACTGGCCTCTGCCACACCGATATTGGCGGTGGCCTCGTGCAGGGT
Source organism: Granulibacter bethesdensis (assembly GCF_001889545.1). NCBI lineage: Bacteria > Pseudomonadati > Pseudomonadota > Alphaproteobacteria > Acetobacterales > Acetobacteraceae > Granulibacter > Granulibacter bethesdensis. Next base: position 1,648,144 of record NZ_CP018194.1, read on the forward strand.
TGCCTCGGCCTGCCGGACATCGGGACGGCGGCGGACCAGATCAGATGGCAGCCCGACCGGGACGCGTGGTGGCACGGGTGGCACCGGACGCGGCACGATCAGCTCCCCCGACAAAGCCTGAGGAGCCTGCCCGAGCAACAGGCTCAGCGCATTGATCAGGGCGGTCTGCTGCGTTTCCAGCGCCGGCAAGGCCGATTCCGTCAGAGCCAGCTGGGCGCGGGCATTCTGCACATCCAGATCAGATCCCAGCCCACCAACCTGGCGCTGCTGGGCCAGATGCAGGTTCTGCCGCGCAACATCGGCATTACGGCGCACAATGTCGATATCCGCCTGCACATTGCGCAAGCGCATATAATCCAGCGCGACCTCCGCCATGGCGCTGACCAAAGTGGCACGCCGTGCTTCCTGATTCTGCTGAAGCTGTGCTTCCCCGGCCTCGACATGCCGCCGCACACGGCCCCAGAGATCAATTTCCCAACTGGCATCAATACCGTAGCGGAAATAGTCGATCGGAGGCACTTCAATCTTCTGTCCGGATTCCGCAAGCAGCCCGTTCAGTCCCGCCTTTCCCAACCCTACCTGCACAGCACGATCACTGATCGGCTTGAGCCGTTGATAGGAAGCAGCCCCGTTGAAGGATGGAAACAGGGCGGCACGGGTGCCACCCAATTGCGCCCGGCTTTCAGCCAGACGAACGGTTGCGGTCTGCACATCCAGATTATTGGCTGCGACCCGCTGCTCCAGCGAGGTCAGCACGGGATCGTTGAAACTGGCCCACCAACTGGCTTCCGTCGGTTCAGGGACGACATGGCTAGCAATGGGCTTTGCCTCAACATGCCCGGCACGCGATACCCATGGCTTTGCCGCTTCATCCTGCCGGGGCGGTACAAAGGTTGGCCCCATCTTGCAGCCGGCCAGAGCCAGAACAATGAGCGTGGAACCGGAGAAAGAAATCCGGCGTGCTGTCTTCTGCAACCAGAACGGCATGAAAAATCCTTATCAGGCAGGCCACCGGAAGCCGAAACATCATTCTGGATAGCGACAACACCACCAGGTTGACCGACCGGTTCGGTCATTTTCTTTTGACAAATTAATCAGGACAGGCAAATCGTCAATTGCATGGTCAGCGTCCCTGCTGCCCGGCACGATCCTGTGTGGGGGTACGACTTGTTATCATGAGTGTTCTGGAGTGTCTGTCGACGGAGAAACGCAGCCAGATCCTGGCCGGAGCGGCAAAGGTCTTTGCCGAGGAAGGCTATGAGGGGGCCAGCATGTCCCGCATCGCGCATGAAGCCTCCGTCTCCAAGGGCACGCTTTATAACCATTTCCAGAACAAGGCGGATCTTTTTTCCGTCTATGTGCAGAATGCCTGCTCCACCTATCTCAGCCATGTTTTTTCCAACGTGAAGGAAGATGGCGCGCCGGAGGAGGTTCTTCTTTCGGTCGCGGATCGCATGCTCACCATGATGACAGACCCGGCCTGCATAGTGATCTACCGGGTGGTCATGGCGGAAGCGGCAAAATTTCCAAATGTCGCGCAGACCTTCTATCAGGCAGGCCCTGCCGAGGCGATCAAGCGCCTGACACTATGGCTGACAGGGGCTGCCGCTGATGGCCGCCTGATGGTGGAAGATCCGCAATTTGCCGCCGAGCAGTTCCTTGCCCTTGTTCAAACCCGCACCGGGCTGCGGCGGCGTCTGTGTCTGGACCATGATGTTGACCCGGCATTCCGGGACTATGTCGTCAGGGAAACGGTTCGCATGTTCCTCAATCGCTATGCCCCTGCCTGATAGGCCCTCATAACCTTTAGATGTTGCGAAATATTCGCAACTTTACTAAGCGACTGACCTCGGCCGCCATCATGCGGCCAGACAGGGAAGGTTGATGATATGCAGGGACGCAGATGGGGGGTTTTCTCCCGCATCATGGCGGCCATGATCGGTGGATATTGTGCGACACTCGCCATCAATGCCGCCCTGGCCGTGCTGCTGCCCGTGCCTCGTGCCGAAGCCGTCATTATTGCGGCCATGCTGTCCTTTCCGGTTTTTGCCGGTGTGATCATCTGGGTTTTCGCGACGCGCAGCGCCAGCCGCGCCTGGGCGGGCCTGGTGCTGGTAACACTGCCCTGCGCCGCACTTGGTTACTGGTCCGCAACACATCCCGCGCCTCCTTCCACCCTGCATTCTGACGGCGGCACGAAAGGGCAACACCCATGAAAAAGGGGTTCGTGCAGTCCATGACCTGGCTGCATAGCTGGAGCGGGCTGGTATTTGGCTGGCTGCTGTTCGCGGTGTTTCTGTGCGGCACACTGACGATTTTCGACAAGGAAATCAGCCAGTGGATGCGGCCGGAGCTTCCCCCTATCGCCATGGATACGGAAACGGCAGCCAAAGCCAGCTCCCTCTATCTACAGACACAGGGGCTGCTTGATCAGGCCATGCGGGAGGTCACTGGCCACGCGCCGACAACCACCGCCAATACGGCAAAGCCACGCACCGGAACCAACCGGCATGGAGTTCGCCGCTGGCTGATCACTCTTCCCACCCGTCGCGTGCCGGAACTGCGTGTGGCAGCATCCGGTCCTCGCCGCGAGGGCACGCTGATTGATCAGGTCACCGGCGCGCCCCTTCATGTCAGGCAAAGTCAGGGAGGAGCGTTCTTCTTCCTTTTCCACTTCACCCTGTTCGCCGACCGGACCGGCGAATGGTTCGTGGGGGCTGCCGCCATGGCCATGCTCGCCGCCATTGTCAGCGGCGTGATCATCCACTTCAAGCGGTTGCTGAAGGATATTTTCACCTTCCGCCCTGCTTCCTCCCCACAGCGTTCATGGCTGGATGCCCATGCCGCCGGGGCCGTGCTGGCACTGCCTTTCCACACCATGTTCGCCTATACCGGGCTGTTCATCCTGTTCACCCAGTTGATGCCCAGCGGAATCATCGCCCGCTATCCCGGTCAGATGGCGCGTTTTGCCGAGGAAGCAGGGATTGCTCCCTATGTCCGACCAGCAACCGGCGTGGCCGCCCCGCTGCTGCCGCTGGATGTTTTCGTTCGCAAGGCGGAAGCCCGTATGGGGTCGGGCAGCGCCGGTTATATCGCGATCCTCAATCCGGGAGACCGGGCGCAGACGGTCGAGATCTATCGCTATGACGGTGACCGCGTGGCATGGAGCCGTGATCACATCGCCTATGACGGCACCACCGGAGACATGCTGCATGAGGTGATCATGCAGGGTGGGGTCTCCACTACGGCGCATACTCTCTGGGGGCTGCATTATGCCCAGTTCGGAGGTCGGCCGGTTCACTGGCTGTATTTCCTCAGCGGGCTGGCCAGTTGCGGGATGATCGCCAGCGGGCTGGTGCTGTTCACGATCAAGCGGCGGCAGCGACATGAGACTGATCCTGTGGCCCATGCGCTTTTTCTGGCCGCTGAAAAATTGAACGTCACCTTCGTTGCCGGGATCAGCATCGCCTGCGTGGCCTATTTATGGGCCAACCGGCTGCTGCCACCCGATCTACCGGGACATGATCAGGCGGAAATCAAAATCTTCTTCGGCAGTTGGCTGCTGACTCTGTTGCATCCGCTGTTCCGTTCGCCTCGCCGGGCCTGGCTGGAGCAGCTTTCTCTGCTGGCGGCGCTGCTGCTGCTGCTGCCCTTTCTGAACATGGCCACGACACAAACCGGCCTGACACACAGCCTGCTTGATCACGGTGCGGGACGGGATTGGGCACGGGCAGGCGTTGATCTGACCGGTTTCGTGCTCGGGCTGGCCGCAAGCTGGGCCGTCTGGAAAATCACGGTGCATCGTCCAAAAGTCACTCGTTCCGGTCGTTCGGCGGTCACGGCAGGAGCCTGAAGAACCCATGATGCCTTCCCTTGCTCTGCTGGCCGCTTTTCTGATCACTTTCGCTGCTTTTACCGCCATCGCATGGAGCATGGAGCGGCATAAGCGGCAAATGGCACCCTCGATCCCTTTGAAAAAAAAGGAGAGGCCGGACTGGCGTGACCAGATTGGCAGACTCGCCGGATGGATCGGACTGGTGGTGGCCTTGATACTCTGCGCCACCGGGTTTGGCTGGGCCGCGGGGCCGGTTGCATGGTTTGGCGTACTGACATTGGCCGCCATCACGCTGGCATTGATTCTGGCGTATCGTCCTGTGGCAACCCGTCAGGCCGCTGGTATGGCTTCCTTGCTGGCCGCGTTGCTCTGTGCAGCATCCCTGCTGTCCTGATCCATCGCCAGACGCCGCTTTTCCCAGATCATCGGCTCCAGCATCGAAAGCAGCGCCGACAGCGCAAGCCACGCCCCCGCCACGGCCAGAGAGGGCAGAAACGAATGCGTGTACTGGTAAAGCGTCCCTGCCATATAAGGGCCAACCACCTGCCCCACCGCATATCCAGCCGTGAGCATCGCCACCAGAGACGGATCATGATAGCGGTTTTTGGCTGCATCCATGCTCAGCATCACGCCCAGCATCATGGTTGATCCGACCATCACGCTGCTCAATGCCAGCCCGGCCAGAGAAGGCAGGAAAACCGGAATCACAATCCCGACCGCCTCACACAGATAGACCACCACCAGAGTACGCGCATGATGCCTGGGCGGCACAAATCCGCACAGGATGGTGGACAACCCGGCCATCAACCCCATGACAGGCCAGAGCAACTGATCCAGCCCGCCGCCCGGCAGAACCTCCCGCGCGATCAGCGGCAGAAAGGTCGCTGGCACGATATAGCAGGCCCCTGAAATTCCATAGGCAACCGCCAGCATCGCCTTCGGAAGCCGGAATTGCGGACCACTCACGGGGGTGAAAACATGGAGCGGCGTGGCAATAGGGGGATGAGCGGCCATACTCTCCCGCCATGACGCCGCCAGCACCAGCGCACCACCAAAAGCAGCCAGTATTCCCAGCCAGAACCAGATCCCCGCGACCCTCATTCCCTGTCCGGCCATCATGGGCACCAACAGGCCGGTGACCATGATGCCAAAGCCGGGACCGCTGAAAACAATGCCACGCCAGTGACCATGACCGGAGGCTACGAGACGCCGCATACTCCAATGCGTGATACCGACCAGCCCCCATGCGCTGGCTACACCGGACAGAAAACGCAACCCCTGCCACGCCGGATGATATCCGGTCATCCCCATGCCGATCAGACCCAGCGCGGTCAGCGTCATCCCCCATAACAGCATGGGACGGCTACGTTCCCCCGCTGCCATACCGCTGAGCGCACCAACCAGATAACCGGCGAGGTTGACCGTCGCCAGCAATGAGCCGCCATGGACCGTAACGCTCCCCTCCCGGATCATCAGGGGCAGGATCGCGGTATAAGCGAACCGGCCAAACCCCATGATCAGGATGAAACCCAGCATACCGGCCAATGCCGTCATCATGGCCTGCCCTCCGGGCTTCCCTCGGGCGTTCCGCCGGGCATTTCCTGGGGCAGCAGCAATAGTCACACGAGGAGAAGTCATTGGCTGCTCCAGTTTCATAAGCCTGCTTATGAAACTAGGCACGTGACAGCAGGGACAAAAGCCTTCTTGTCGCGACAGCGATGCAACGCAGCCTCGTTGATGGTGCAGACAAAGCCTCAGGCCGCATCACGCAACAGGGCCTGCCGCGGATTGGCCTCCGATTTTTCCGGCTGATGATCGCGCAGGAATGCCTCCAGCGCCGGATCAACCGTACCGAGAACCAGACGCAGCGTGACGATCGCATCCCCGGCCGCCTTGCCGCCATGGGCCGGAACACCGCGTCCCCGCAGGCGGAGCTTGGTGCCGCTATCGCTATGCGGCGGAACCGTGACTGTTACAGGCCCACGCGGCGTCGGCACCTCGATTTTTGCGCCCAACACAGCCTCCGCATAGGTAATCGGTACATCCAGATGGATGGTCTGCTCCTCCCGCCGATAAACGGGGTGCGGTGCGACAGATAATTCAATCAGCACATCTCCCGCCGGACCGCCTGCACGGCCGGGTGCCCCCTGTCCACGCAGACGCAGCACCTGACCGCTTTCCGCACCGGGGGGAATCTGAAGGTCAATCACCTTACCATCCGGCATCGTGATGCGCTTTTTAGGCACGCCATTGACCGCTTCCAGAAAGCTGATCGTCATCTGATAATGGGCCGACTGTCCCTTTGCAGGGCCACGCGGACGGCCACCATTGAACAGATCGCCGAAGAGATCGGCAAAATCCTGCCCCTCGAACGGATTGCCCTGCTGGCCCTGAGCAGAACGGGAGTATCCATATGCAGGGCCACGCTCCTGTCCGGTGGCATCAATCTCGCCACGATCATAGCGGGCGCGCTTGTCCGCATCCGACAGCAGGGCATGGGCTGCAGAGATATCCTTGAACTTCGCCTCTGCCACCGTATCACCCGGATTCACATCCGGATGGTATTTCTTGGCAAGCCGACGATATGCATCCCGAATGTCCTTCGCGGATGCGTCTTTCTTGACACCCAGCGTCTCATATGGATCAGCCACGCAGTCTGCTCCCTCAACCCTTCACCGGGTTCTGATATCGGTATCGTGATGAGTTTTGACGAGAGGGTCACGATACCTTTCCTCTGCCAGTCCTCGCAGATCTACTCCGCTTTGGCCGTGCGTTGCATCAGGCAATCCGCGCGCAAACTGCCATGATAGCGGGTCCAGCTCTGTGTCTCTCCGAACAGCGATATGCCGATATAGCCGCGCACCCGCAAATTTCCATCCGGCCCGATCCACAGGGATACGCTGTACCAGCTTCCCTTGCGGGGATCGAGAATCTTGCCCGGCCAGCGCCCGTCTGCATCGCGGGGACCCGTTTCGATGATGATCTCGCCACATTGCGGGCGCCCCCAGACATCCACCGGCATCGGATCATCCGGATGATCAAGGGTGATGCCCGCGATACGACCGCATAGCCCAGCTTGACCCGACCTGTCGTTATGGGGCTTGCACTGCACCAGTTCGATCACCGCTTCCCGATCCTGTGTAAGCCATGTACCCAGTAACGGATCAGGCTCCGCGCTCCATCCCCGACATGGAGGCAGCAGAATGAATGCGGCCATGAGAGCGCCCTGCACCAACCGAGATGGTATGTGATTGAGACAAAATGCTGACAGCATGCGGATCATACCCTCTCGCTGCGATGCTCAGGGCTGGCGTGGCAACAGGGTCGCTGCCCCCAGCGGTCGGGCACGGTAGAGATGATAAGTCTCGATCACCCGCCCATCGTGCTGCCTCACCACATCCCCCAGACTCTGAAGATCAGCCCAGTCCCCCGGATCGGGAGGCTCCTTCCGCCTTGCTGTCTCAATCAGCAGGACCGATGCGCCATCCGCTTTGACGTGGGGTAGACGAAACAGGCGCCAGCGAGGTTCCATACCCCATGCCTGCACATCAATTGGTAAATATACAGCCAATTCAGAGGCAAGATCGTAATTATCAGCGACCACTGCTTTTATGCCGTTTGCTCTGGCCAGTTCCGCCGCTTTCTGCGCCATGGCTTGCCACCCGCCCATGCGAGAGGCTGCCGGGTCCAGTTTCGGCGGCAATGGCAGAAGCATCAGGGTCGCCTGCATATAGATAAGTGCGGTGATCCCCAGCCCCAGTACGCCAGCAACACGAAACCATCGCCAGCCCGGCAGCAATCCAGCCGCCGCCAGACAGGCAGCAGGATAAAGCAGAGCTGGCCAGTTGGCCTGCACCCTGTCACCCAGCGCATGTTCCAGAAAAATGGCTCCCGGCAGAGTCAGCGCCGCCAGCAGCGCCGCCGTCGCCAGTTCAGCAGGCTCCACCTGTCTCCGCTGCCGTAACCAGATGCGAAAAGCCAGACCGACCCCAGCGGCGCAGAGCAGAAAAACACCCGGCGTTGCCAGCCCGGCCTGTCCCCCGAGCAGTTCCCCCAGATAGCGGAAAGTCCAGTGAAAGGCTCCATTACGGCCGCCCTGCTTGATGAAACTGGCCCAGCCATGATGCGCATTCCACAGGATCACCGGGGAGAACAGCACCACCGCCACCATCAACCCGGCCCATGGCTGCCAATGTCTGATCCAACGGAGCGACGCTTTCTGATCCAGCAGCCATAGCCCCATCCCTGCGATCGGCAGGGCTGCCGTATATTTGCTCAGCAACCCGCACCCTGCAGCCAGCCCTGCCAGCAGCCACCATCCTCCCCGCCCCGTCCCCTCTCGCGAGGAGGCCACGATGCGCCCGAGAGCAAACAGCAGCAACACACAAAAAAACAGCAGAGGGGTATCCGGTGTCATGATCACCGAACCTGCCCCCAGAAACAGCGTGGCGTTCAGCAGCAGCGCTGCTTTCAGCCCGGCCGTGCGGGAGGCAAACAGGTCTGTCCCGGCCTTGACCAGTAATATGGACCCGAGCGCCGCCGATACCGGCCCCAGCAGTCGTACACCCAACGGAAGCCATGCCGCCCCATCAGGCAGCAGAGTAGTGCCAATCCTTATCCACCACGCCACCATGGGTGGATGGTCCAGATAGGACAGATCCAGGGCACGCGACCATATCCAGTAATAGGCCTCATCCGGCGATAACGGCATCCATGCCGCTACCACCAGCCTCACCAGGGTCAAGACCGTCAGAGCGGCGATCCATGGCACTCCTGCCGGCCACCTCGCCTGCTCCATCAGCGCGCACGCCAGATCAGGGTGGCAGAGACGGTATAATTCCACACCAGCCCGATCATGGCACCTGTCGCACCGGCAAAGCTCCAGGCACGATCCATTTCATAGATCATCTGGGCAATGCCGATATTGGCGGCTGCCCCCAACCCGCACACCAGGAAAAACATAAAGCGGCCAGCCCACAGACGCCTGCCCCTCAAGCGTTGATCCGCATAGGTGATGCGATTATTAAGCTCGAAATTCACTGCCATGGCGACAATCGTGGCCAGAAGCTGGGCCAGATGAAAATGCATGAGCGGCCTGACGGTCAGCAGTACCGCCAGATGCACCACAAGCCCAATGGCTCCCACCCCCGCAAAGGAAAGAAAACGCAGCGGCACCACCCCGTGCAGGGCCTTGTCGACCAGCAAGGCCATGAACTGGATCAGAACCAGCGCATTCAGCTTGCTCTCTCCTGCTACACGATCCCGAAAACGGCATGGCACCTCCCTTACCCGCAGAGGTTGCGGCGAGGCCAGCAGCAGATCGAGCAAAATCTTGAAACCCTGCCCGGTCAGACGCGGGGCCAGAGCCTCAAACCGGTCTTGCCGCATCATAAAAAAACCGCTCATTGGATCAGAGAGCGGGACCGGCAGCATCGCCTGCGCCAGCCTTGTTCCACCCTGTGACAGACGATGCCGCCATTCTCCCGCCAATCCGGATGCATCGCCCCCTTCAACATGGCGGCTACCGACCGCTATATCGCAGGCACCACTCCTCAGCAGGCCCAGCATCGGACGAAGGGCCGTTTCATCATGTTGCAGATCACCATCCATCACAGCCACAAACGGGGAAGAGCACGCCAATACGCCCTCAATAACCGCTGAGGACAGCCCCCGGCGACCTACCCGTTTGATACAGCGCACACGCTGGTCATGCCTTGCCAGATCACGGGCCGCATCTGCCGTGCCATCAGGGCTGTTATCATCGACGAACAAAACCTCCCACCGGCAATCCTTCAGGGCCTGATCCAGCTTTGCGACCATGGGTGCGACGTTTGCCAGCTCGTTATAGCAGGGAACGATGACTGTCAGTTCAACGCCATCTCGTCTGACTGGATCGGAACAGGAGTTTGAGAGTAAGGGAGCAGGTTCAACCATACCCAGGGCATACAGCAAGGCAAGGTCAGTCGGAAGAGAGGCAGGTTAAAAAGCGATCAGTTACATTAATAAAATTAATTATTAATGTAAATTAATAGTATTAATGAATAATTATATAATTAAAAATGATATAGTCAAATAATGCTAGATTTTTGATTTTTTTTTAGATAGTTATGTATTGATAGAGAGTCAGGAATTTTAAAAATGGCTTCAAATGTAACTGTTCCCGGGGGCAATACCCCTCTGTCGACAGTGAGCCTGGATTACAACCGCAATCTTGCGCCTGTTGCGACGCAATTGTTGAGTTCTATCTATGCAGCTGAGGCAAATAATACCCTTCAAGCAGTAGACAATCCGACTGCATCACCAACAGTCGAATCAAGCAACGCTATTGCTCTTATTACCTCGAGTATGTCGTCTGTGCCGACTGGATTTTCCAGTATGATTATTGGCGCAACTTCCCAGCCCGGCGTCACCAGTAATATTGTTGTTAATAATACTAATACAGTTTCCAATCAGGCCGTGATTTTCGGCACTGCGGGTGGCTATCTTGAGACGGGCACAGGTCAGGGAACTATTCTGGGTTCTCTCGGCGCCAATACCATTATGGGCACGGGTGGTAACTGGACTATTCAGACAGATGGCAGCACCCCATCCATCGGCGGAAGCTATATCAAAGGTCAGACAAGCAACGTCGTCCTGAATGCTCTTGGTGCTGATACCTATATTGGTGGCACGGGCAGTGCCACCTTGGCAGCATTTTCAGGCGGTTCACTTTTCTTTGGTGGTAAGGCAGGAACAAAAACCGTATTCTCTAACAACTCGCGTGCTGGCAGCGGCGATGCAACCTATGTTGGTGCAGCTGGCAACAGCACTGTTTATGCCAATAACGTCAACGGCTCGTATATATTCCAATCTGGGTCAATGGCTTTTGTCAGCGGCTCGGGAAGCAATACAATGTTCGGCGGGTCTGGCACGGCAACGTTGTTTGCAGGGACCGGTAACAACACTTTTGTTCTCGGCAGTGGCCAGACACAGTTTATGGCAACCGGAGGAAATCAAGTTATTTTTGGTGGTGAAGCCCAAAATGCATATTTCAGCAATAATGCATTCATTAACCTGATTGGTAACAATACAGGTGGCAACCAGTTGATCGCTCTTGGCGGCAACAATACGCTTTCAACCGCATTCTCAAGCAGTAACAATATCCTGCAGGCCGGTAGCGGAAATGACCAGCTGTTCAGCGGTTCCGGCAACGACACCTTCATCTCGGGCGCTGGTGGTGCGTCCACCATGTTTGGCGGTGGCGGAAAGGACGTTTTCGTTCTCTCCAAGGGTATGCAGGGTGCCACGATCTGGGAATTCAATTCCTCTTCCTTGCTGTCATTGAATGGCTGGGGGGTTGATGCTGAAAACGCGGCTGTCACCAATCAGGCTTCAATAGATGTTGGTGGCCTTGCCAGCACCCGCCTTACACTGAATGACAATACAACTATCACATTGGTTGGTGTAAACCATTTGAATTCAGGTCAGGTTTTCAATTCCTGAATTTAATTCTAATTCTGTTCTTTTCTACATTTTATAATGGCACTGCCTATTAATTTGGGCAGTGCCTTTTTCTTACTGTCATGCTGCTACATAAACCGTGGAGTAGGCAGAAATTCATCCCTGTTATCTTCAAACTCAACATCACGATGGACATGGACTGATATCAGCAGTCCGAACCCAAGCATCGCGCACAGCATCGCGGAACCGCCATGCGATACCAGTGGCAACGGCACCCCTCCGACCGGGATCGCGCCCATGACCATTGCGACATTGACCACGATATACATGAAAAAATTGACCGATAATCCCAAAGCCAGCAACCGCCCGAACTGGTGACGGCAGCGGATAGCAGTTGCCATGCCACTCAACACGATCAGACACAGGAGACCAAGCAGAGCGGCACCACCCATAAAGCCGAACTGTTCCGAAAATACTGTAAAGATAAAGTCAGTCTGCTTTTCCGGCAGCAGAGCAAGATTGCCCCTGGTGCCATCCAGAATGCCTTGTCCCCACATACCACCTGAACCAAGACCGATTTTTGACTGGATAATGTTATAGCCAGCCCCCAACGGATCGCTTTCGGGGTTCAGGAAGGTGATGATGCGCTGGCGCTGATACTCATGCAGGTGATGATACGCAAAAGGTGCGATACCAGCCGCCGCCCCAAGAATCAGGGCAAATTTCCACAGCCTCACCCCTGCCGTCATAAAAACAGAGCCACCCACGATAGCCGTGATCACAGCGGTCCCGAGATTCGGCTCCTTCAGGATGAGGGCTGCCGGAGCAAGCACCGCAAGGGTAGGGACGATCAGAAACATGGGCCGCCCCACCTGCTCCCATGACGCCTTGCGGAACCAGGAAGCAAGGGCGAGGACCAGAAACAACTTCATCAGCTCACTGGGCTGAAGCTGCAATGGCCCCAACTCGATCCATCTTTGGGCACCTTTGCCGATATGCCCCATACGGGCCACCAGTACCAGCAATCCCAAAGCAAAAAAATAGGCAGGCCACGCGAAACGGCAGATAATACGGATATCCGTCATCGCAATGGCCAGCATCATCACCATACCTATTGCAAAACGGATCAAATGCTTGTCGGCATAAGGCCCAGCCCCGCCCCCCGCAGCATAAAGGGCGATATATCCCGCCCCGGCCAACAGGCAGAGCAACAACACAAAAAACCAGTTGATCCGCCAGAGTTTATTGACGAACGCTGCTGAACGGTCATTCAGCAGGCGGCGCTCATAAACCCCCATTATCCTTTCTCCGCGATTGTCTGGTCAGGTTTTTTATTGGCCGGATCGCGTGAAAGCACATCCATCATGATATCCCTCGCCACCGGAGCAGCAGCCTGGGCACCTGCATTGCCATGCTCCACCACGACCGCCAATGCATACTGAGGATCATCATAAGGCGCATATGCGACGAACAGCGCATGCGGCCTGAATTCCCATGGCAGATTCTCTGATTTAAAATTCCCGCGCTCACGCAATTCACGGGAAACGCGACGGACCTGCGTAGAGCCAGTTTTACCAGCCATCTGCACCGGCAGAGGAAGGCGTGCCAGTGGCGCGGTACCATGCTGCTCATTCACGACCGCGAACATTCCCCCCCGCACCGCTTTCAGGGCAGCCTGAGAAATATCGAGCGCCGGCCAATCCTCGGGTCTGGTGCCGCTTCCTATCGTACCACCGACACTTCTGGTCAGATGAGGCTGCACAGCCCGACCGGTGGCGAGACGAGCCGTATAAGTCGCCAGTTGCAGAGGCGTTACCTGAATATAGCCCTGCCCGATCCCGGCCACGATGGTATCACCGACATTCCAGGGATGTCCTTTTCCTGCCCGCCATGCACGGGTGGGAATCAGTCCTCGCTTGGCATTTGGCAGCTCGATCCCCAGCTCAACTCCCAAACCCATCCGATTTGCCACATTGGCAATACGGTCCATCCCGACCCGACGCGCGACCTCATAAAAATAGACATCACACGAAAACTTCAGTGCCTGATGCATATCGACCGAGCCATGGCCATATTTGGACCAGCAATGGAAGCGTGCCGTCCCGACATCAATATAGCCGGGGCAGAATACCCGGTCTCCAGCCCCGATAAGCTGGGACTCCATACCCGCCATCGCCACACACATCTTGAAGGTCGATCCGGGCGAGTAGATCCCGGCCACCGCCTTGTTGATCAACGGCGCACGGCGGTTGCGGGTCCATTCCTTCCATTGGTCCTGAGAAACGCCATGATCGAAGAGGGATGGATCAAAGGAAGGATTGGTGGCCATGGCCAGCACCTCCCCGTTTTTCGCATCCAGCACCACGGCACTGGCACTTTCATCCCCCAGGCGCGCTATGACAGAGCGTTGTAATTCAGCGTCAATCGTAAGGCCGATCTCGCTGCCGGGCATGCCTTCCTGCCGGTCCAGTTCCCGGATCACACGTCCGACGGCACTGACTTCCAACTGCATCGCCCCGGCACGACCACGAAGCGACTGATCGTGAAATTTCTCTAGCCCGGCCCGGCCAATCCGCACCCCCGGCAAAGCGAGGATCGGATCATCACCCATATCGTGCTCGCTGGGTGGGGCAACATATCCGACGACATGCGCCAGCGTCTCACCGTAGGGGTAAACGCGGGTCGTGCCGACATCAATCGCAATCCCGGGCAGATCAGGCGCATTCACCTCAATCAGCGCCATTTCTTCCCAGCTGAGGTAGTCCTTGATAACAACAGGGATAAAGCGGCGATGACGACGTATATCGCGGGCTATGCGGGCGCGGTCATGATCATCCAGTGGGATCAGCCGGTGGAAATTATCCAGTGTGGCATCCGGATCTTCGGTTTCCTCCGTCACCAGCGTCGCCAGCCAATGCAGCCTGTTGGTGGCAACCGGCCTGCCGAAACGATCCAGCATATGACCACGCGGAGGCGCGATCAGGCGCTCGCTGATGTGGTTGGTTTTGGCCAGCAGCGCATAGCGTTGCCCCTGTACGACCTGCACCTGATACAGCTTGGCCGCAAGCGTGCCGATCACACCGACCTGCAGCCCGGCCAGGGCCAAAGCCCGTCGCGTAAAGACGCCGCTGCGTTTGATTTCCCGCTTCATACCGGATCCGGGTCCGTGATACCGCGATGGGCGCGGGTAAAGAGAACCGCCAGAGCGGGATAAAACCCGATGCTAAGCGTTGCGAGCAACAGGGCGGGCCCGGGCGGCATCATGGTGAGGGTCAGAAGTGACTGCATAAACCAGATTACCGCAGTGCAGAGGCTGGCGACCAGAGCATAAGCCAGCCAGACGATCATAAAGCCCTGCTGGCTCAGTCCCCGTCGCAGACGCAGGGCCATTGCCTGTGCCGCCAGCAGAGCGAGTTCAGAAACACCGATCGAAAACTGTCCCAGCAGATCGGCCAGAACCCCGATCAGAAACACGGCCAGAGGCGGCATAGCCCGGGGACGGAACAGGGACCAGAAAAATACACAGGCCAGCATCGTAGCAGGAGGCAGTTCCGCCTGCGCGGGAAGTCCGAGCGGCCCATTCAGCGTCACCAGCAGAAGGATCGTTGTAGCCACCGGCAGACTGCTTCGCGCCGCATGGTCAAGACGCCGGAACATGGTCTGCCTGGGCGTAATGGGATTGAGCCGCCGGGCCACACGATCCAGTGGCGTTTCTACGGGCATGATGGCCCCAAGCCGGTTAATGCACCCGGGCGGAGGATTTCTGGCGCGGCTCCACCCGCGTCACCTTCGCATCCGGTGGCAGGATACCATGCAGGCCGTAATCGAAAATACGCACCGCCTCCAGCCTCGACAGGTCGGCAAAGGGCTGTACTTCGGGCACATGATTGGCATTGTAGTGAACGATCCCGACAGGCAGATTGGCCGGAAAAGCATTGGCTTCGGCGCTCGTCACCACCCGCTCCCCCTCCATCGGCTGTGCATTGTCAGGATAATAGAGCAGACGTGGCCTTGTACCATTGGTGCCAACCAGAATAGCGCGGGCCTGACTTTTATCCAGAGAAACCGGTATCCGGCTGTTCATATCGGTGATCAGCAGAATACGCGCACTTCTGTTACCAACCTCATTCACGCGTCCGACAAGACCGCGATCATCCAGAGCAATTTCACCTTTCCGTACGAATCCTCCGCCACCAGACGCATGCGGTCCGGTTGATAGAAGCACGGAGCGTGCGTAAATACCGCCGGCATCAGCGACAACCCTTGCCGTCACATAGGGGGCGGGTGGATCCGGCAGCCAGTGAAGCTGTGCCTTGAGCATGGCGTTTTCGTCATCCAGCGCCAATGCTACCGCCTGCCACCGGCGCAAGCGCTGATTTTCCTCACGCAGCACGGCATTGTCCTGGGACAGGGTGGTCACATGCCGCACATTGTCAAAAACTGTACGGATAGCACTGATCGGCGCATCAAGCGCGGCATAGATCGGAGCCAGAAGATCCGCCGCTGTCGTACGGGCCTGCTCTGCCAGCCTGACATCAACCTTGCCAAGCAGCATCAGGGCAAAAGCGGCAGCCATCAACACCGGCAAAGTCAGCCGCGCCAGAGCCTGCCGGACGGGAACGGATAAACGGATCAAGCCTACGCTCGCTCCTCACAATCGCGCGGGTATAAGCCGTGCCTCGGCTGATACAGAAAGGGAGCCATCAGCATCATTCTGCTCCCTCCTCAAAGTTAATACATCGTTGTCAGCACATTGCGAAGCCGCTTCATCTCCTCCAGCGCCCGGCCTGTTCCCAGCGCCACACATTGCAGAGGATCCTCAGCAACCGCCACTGGCAGCCCGGTCGCATCTCTCAATACCTGATCCAGGCGGTTCAGCAGCGCGCCGCCGCCTGTCAGCATAATACCCTTATCGACAATATCGGCCGCAAGTTCCGGCGGCGTGTTTTCCAGCGCCACCTTGACTGCCTCCACAATCGCCGTCACCGGCTCGATCAGGCTTTCAGCAATCTGGCGCTGGCTGACCACCACTTCACGCGGCACACCATTCATCAGATCGCGGCCCTTTACCTGCCGCCACGGTCCGTCATCATCGTCCCATGGCACACTGGCGGCGCCGATATCCATCTTGATCCGCTCGGCCGAGCTTTCACCAATCAGAAGGTTATGATTCCGGCGGATGTAATTGATGATCGCCTCATCCATCTTGTCGCCACCGACCCGGACCGAGCGCGCATAGACGATCCCGCCCAACGAGATCACTGCAACCTCGGTCGTGCCACCACCGATATCAACGATCATGCTACCGGAAGGCTCGGTCACCGGTAGACCGGCACCGATGGCTGCCGCCATGGGCTCCTCGATCAGCAGCACACGACGCGCCCCGGCGCTCTCGGCACTTTCCTGAATAGCCCGACGCTCCACCGCGGTGGAGCCCGATGGCACGCAAACAATGATCAGAGGAGAGGCAAAGCGGCTGCGGCTATGCACCTTGCGAATGAAATGCTTGATCATTTCCTCCGCCACCTCGAAATCGGCGATCACGCCATCACGCAGGGGACGGATCGCCTGAATATTGCCGGGGGTGCGGCCCAGCATGTTCTTGGCCTCCTCACCAACTGCCAGCACCTGCTTGCGCCCGCGGGCCTCGGCAATGGCGACCACACTCGGCTCGGCAAGCACAATGCCCCTGCCCTTGACGTAAACCAGCGTGTTGGCAGTCCCAAGATCAATGGCCATGTCTGCTGACATGACGCCAAGGAGGCGAGAAAACATCCGAGGAGGCCTCTGCAACGGAATGGAAAGGGGCCGGCTGGGCTTAGCGGGGCTGAGCACACAGGGCAAGAGGCAGCAACAATCGATCCACTATCGGAATATGATCCCAAGGGTTCATAATGCCTTCATAATACAAATTATCCCAGAATTACGCTCGTCGCATCATTGGAACGCATCCCAGCCCCCTTCCAAACGTTCATCCAGCGCTATCGGCACGCAAGGAGTTCGGTCACCGATGAAACTTCAAACTGTCACGGTCGGAAATGCCCCGCGCGGAGCCAGATAAGAACGATATCCCGCTGGAGAGGAATAAGCTGATGCGTATGATTGCAACCGTTGCCCTTCTCATGGCGCTGGCAAGCGGATTAGCCGCATGTGGCCGCGATATGGGGACCCGCGCATTGAGCGGCGGTGCCATTGGTGCTGGTGGGGGAGCCCTGATGGGTGCGGCCACTGGGGGCAATGCCGGTGTTGGTGCGCTGATCGGTGGGTTAGGCGGTGCTGCTGTCGGCGCGGCCACTACGCCGCAGGGCCGCCGCTACTGAAACCAACCTCGGAGACCTACCTCTCAGATAGGAAAGGCGGCAGGCTCCAGAGCCTGCCGCCCTTTGGTCATGCCGTCAAAGCCTCAGGCTCCCGCCGGTCACGCTTGACCAGGAGCTTGTTGAGTGCATGAACATAGGCACGTGTGGAAGCTACCATCGTATCGGTATCAGCCCCCTGCCCGTCCACCATCTTCCCATTTTCCTCCAGCCGCACAGTCACGCGGGCCTGCGCATCGGCACCGTCAGTCACGGCACCGACGGAGTAGAGCTTGACCTCCACATCATGCGTAAAGATCATGCCGATTGCGTTGAAAATCGCATCGACAGGGCCATCACCCTGCGCATCGGCCTGCTTTATTTCTCCATCCACATCCAGCTCAACCACCGCTGTAGCCGGACCGCGGGAACCTGCCCGCACCTCGACAGAGACAAAACCGATGCGCTCATGGCTGCGATTCACCTCATCGTCCACCAGGGCAACGATGTCATCGTCATAGATGACTTTCTTACGGTCGGCGACTTCCTTGAAGCGTCGGAAAGCGTCGTTCAGGGCATTTTCACCCAGCTCCCCATAGCCCAGCGCCTTCAGCTTGTCGCGGAAGGCCGCACGGCCAGAATGCTTGCCCATGACCAGCGAGGATTTGGTCCAGCCCACGCTCTCCGGCGTCATGATCTCATAGGTCGCGGCATTTTTGAGCACACCATCCTGATGGATGCCGCTTTCATGCGCGAAAGCGTTTCGACCAACAATCGCCTTGTTCGGCTGCACATCAAAACCGGTAATGGTGGCCAGCAGTTTAGAGGTACGCAGAATGTTTTCCGTCACCAGGCCACTGGAATAGGGTAACACGTCATGACGGGTACGCAGGGTCATGGCGATTTCTTCCAGCGCAGCATTGCCCGCACGCTCGCCAATGCCGTTGATGGTGCACTCCACCTGACGCGCCCCACCCCTGATCGAAGCGATCGTGTTGGCCACAGCCAACCCCAGATCATCATGGTTGTGAGCCGAAAAAATCACCTTCTCCGCCCCCGGAACCCGCTCCTTCAGCATACGGAAAATGCGTTCCATATCCTCCGGCGTGGCATACCCGACAGTATCAGGAATATTGATGGTGGTGGCGCCAGCCTTGATGGCGGCCTCCACACAGCGGCACAGGAACTCGGGCTCTGTCCGGCTGCCATCTTCGGCAGACCATTCCACATCGTCTGTAAAACGACGCGCCTGCTCATTACCCTGAACGATCAGCTCCAGAACCGTTTCTGGCTCCATCCGCAGCTTGTATTTCATATGCAGGGGTGAAGTGCTGATAAAGTTATGGATGCGACGCCGGGCCGCAGGCCGAATCGCCTCTCCCGCCCGTACGATATCATCGCGGCCGCCTGTGCGGGCCAGACCGGCAACAACGGGACCATCCTTGGCAAATTTTGCCGCAATGGCATTCACGCTTTCCCAGTCGCCGGGGGAAGCAACCGGGAAACCGGCTTCAATCACGTCCACTCCCAGCTCCGCCAGCATGTCGGCCATACGCAGTTTCTCATCCAGATTCATGGAGAAACCGGGGGATTGCTCCCCGTCGCGGAGTGTCGTGTCAAAAATAATGATCCGGCTATCGTCAATATCACCGAAACTGGGGTGGCTGATGGTCATAATGCGTTGTGTCCCTGGCGATCAGTCATCGCTGATTCCCTTTTAGACGACCCAGACTACGCCTGGGACCGGGCAGCTTCCGCATGGCGGATCTGCGCTTGACCACTCCCAGCAGAACGCACCGTGAAAAGGAACATCAGCAGGGAGAGGCTTCCCCTGAGCACAGCCGACCGTAGGCCCGGCTTTATGCCCAGGGGAACGTAAGTCGAAGGATAAGCCGGAAGGCAGACATAGATGAAGCCCAGCAGGCCTTATCTCCCCTGCTGCTCATCAGGCACCGGTAGCCGGGCGCTATGGCTGCTCCATCGTTCATTGTGAATCCATAAAGCGGTCAGGCATCCTTTTGCAAGTGCAAGTTTTAGGACAGATGATAGGGCTGCGTGTCACCATCCCCGTATACAGAACCGTATAAAATCCAGAAATATCACAATTTATTAACTTCTGAAAACAGCTTTTCGAACATCTAATGCCTTCCATCAGTGGCGGTGGAATGAACACTTTCTGTGGTTTTGATTTTAATCAGAACTGGTTCGAATAAATGTATTTGTCTGTCACTATTTTATTCAATATTTGTTTTCAATCTATGCAATATGGACCAGTAGCATAATATTCATCAGCACCAGAAGAATAACTTCTATCAGTTTTGAAGTTCTTTTTGCACAGATTATCAGATTTTTAAATGCAGACATTACTATATGTCCAGAGCATTTTATTATAACAGAATTTGGAATTTTGTACTATTCTGTAGTATGGAAACTCGAATACACTGATAATACTACAAATAATGCAAAACCGCCACAATCATTCGATGTGGCGGAAGCACATATAAAATTCTGATTTTCAATCTTTATCTAGAATGCCCTAATAATAGAAACAACCCTTCCAAATATGAAGCAGTTTTCTTTCCTATTATATCCTATATTTTTAACCTCTATATCAGAAGAATTATATAAAATATTATCATTACTCAGTATAAAATTATTATTATGCTTTGATTTAATACGCTTTATATTTATAATTTCATTAATAACGACAGCATAAACACCGTCATAAACCACTGACTCATTCGTATCAATAACCAGATTATCGTCCTTATAAATTGTGGGAGTCATATTGTCAGCCAGGACATTAAATATGACCAGCCCATTGGTTCCCCTGAAACAACTCTCCACAAACTGCCGCTCAAAAAGATAGCTTTTAGGAGCAATTCTCTGATTATCGTTTAAATATTCATATTTACTTGCAACTTCCTTATCAAAATAAGGAAGACTAATAACATCACCTAAAGCAAGATCAGCAGTCGGACTTTCATCCGGAGAGGTATTTTTTTTACCTTTCCCTGTCGCAAGCCATTCAACACTGACACCACATGCTTGAGCCAAAGCCACGAGGGCGCTGACTTTCATCTCCTGTCCAGCGATATAGCGATTAAGGTTACCAACTGGTACACCCGATTTCTTTGACAGTATATTATTACCGCCAAGCTCTTTCATGATCTGTCGTAATCGATCGGATCTTTCTCGCACCTGCAGAAAATTACTTCCAGCATTCATATCATCATCCCGATACAGAATGTCTTTCGTTGCATGAATATCTGAATACATATTTTCCATATGTGCTACCAAAGTTCAAAGATTACTACACCACCTCATTATATTTTATTTGAAATTTTATTATAAAAATAAATCCTTATACTAAGGCACAATTTTTATTTTTTATTTTATTATCTCAATAAATTTTCCATCATTAATTTAAAATTATGTAAAACAGAAAAATTTACTGCAGTCAAGAGGTAGAAAAATAAAACGAAAAATTATTATTATTATTATAATTTCGTTTTATTTTTCTCAATTTTGAATTTTATTTTTGTTTTTTTATATTTAATTATACCATTTTTGGTTATGAGGCTTTCATTTTCAAAATTCGCGCTTCAATTTTTTGCCGGATATTTTCTAAAACTATCCCATCCACAATACGGGATGCACAGTAGCCAGCAGCAGCAATCCCGTTCCGTTTACGAACACCTGCCTGTAGCTTCAGTGATACCTTTATATTTCTGTAAGTATGAGCATTGTGGAACATGTTCCGGTTGTTGTCCTCCACATAGGTTTCGGAGGCAGCACCCTCGGCCAACACCACATCATGCGTATCCAGCTCGATATGCACGTAGCTCAATGTCTCCACATGCTGTTCCTGAATGATGGAGACACCGTTCACCAGACGACCCGCCGGAACCAGAACACCCTCAATGAACATCGCATGCAGCGGCGACACCAGCAGGTCACGCTTCGGCAGAACCCCGTCCAAAGCCCCCTGCCGGATACGAACCGGCAGCACATCCCGACGACCCTGAATGAAGCGACCATTGTAGCTCCGGCGTCCAAGCCAGCGGATCGGACGAATCGCGCCCCCCGCCGTGATTACATTGTCACCGATCTGCAGATCTTCAACCGGAACTTCGCCACGATCCGTCAGAATCAGCGTGCCATGCACATAGCAGGGTGTGCCGTCATCATAGACCTGCACGTTTTGGGTGCCTGGTGCCTGACGTAATTTGTAATTCTGATCATGCGCGTTGGGATCAAGCTTGATCGAGTAATACTGCGTTTTGGTACCGTCACTGGCCACATGATACAGCACCAGAGAAACATTTCCTCCGCTGCTCACTACCTGTGCCTCATCAGAAGCAACCCAGTTTACTCCATTCAAAGTAATGGATTCACCATTGCCGAAGTCCGAGATAGTAGCAGCCAGCGCAGTACCTGGATTGCTGATAATAATATTACCAGACCCAACACCCGCAGAACTCGTACCGCCCAACGTAATCGTGTTCGATGCATCCAGCGTCTGCGAGACCGTCAACGTGCCCGTCGTCTGCATCAGGATATTGGTGTTGGTCAGCGTATCGGCCAAAACCCAGCCATCGCCCTTCACGTTGATCGTCTGGAAGCCGGTATATTTGGTTCCAAACCCGCTCAGAGTGGTACCAGTCCCATCCAGTTCAAGCACGTTGCCAGATCCAGCAGCCGAGACTTGACCGACAATGACGCTGCTGCCGCTGATGGCCAGACGGCTATTGCCAGCACCGAAAGCAATCGCGCTTCTGAATGAACTTTGGGCTTGGATCGTTCCAGTATTAACAACTGTGCCACCACCAGCAAGGGTAATACCCTGTCCCAAGGCACCTGTTGAACTGATGGTCCCCGAGTTGGTGATAATAGCGCTGCCGCTGACACTGATGCCCGTAGACTGGGCCTGATCAGCACTGATCAGACCGGTATTGTTAAGCGTGCCAGATACCATTGCAAGGGCGATATTAGTCGCTCCAGCAACCGAGATCGTTCCGGTATTGGAGAGAGTGCCGGCCGCACCCATGGTAATACCCGTGGAGACAGATCCTGTATCCCTGATCAGTCCACTGTTTACAAGCGTAGCTGCATTGGCCAGAGAAATGAGTGCCGTTGAGGCCTGACTTCCCTGAATAGTACCGGCATTCGTAATAGCTACCCCGGTGCCATTGCTAAAAATGACCGAAGACAGGTTTCCATTGGAGAGAACCGCGGTCGCCGCATTAGACAATGCAGCGTTGGCAGCCATTGTGACAGCCCCATTGAAGGAGCCCGTATTCGTCAGTGTACCTTTATTAAGCAGTGAGGAACCAGTTGTGATGGTATTATTTCCAGTGGCCACCCATGTAGCACCGGTATCAATCACGGCATTTTTGAAGCCGATATAATTGACACCAAGTCCGCTGATCGTTCCTGCCGTCGCACCGGACAGCATCTCCAGTGTGTTGGTCCCGGCAGAATTCGCAACCGCCGTCCCGGTGATCGTCGAGGTCACGCCAAGCTGAAGCAGATTGACCCCTGTGCCCGACATATAGACAGCGGCGCCGGCGCCATTACTGGCATTGGCAGTTCCGGGCGCAGAAATCGTGCCGTAGTTGGTAATAGTTCCCCCAACATCAACACGAACCCCGGTTGCCAGACTATTGCTGACACCAATCGAACCGCTGTTGACGACAGTGCCACCATTGGCAAGACGAACGGCAGCCAGATAACCAGCCCCCGCACCCGTGCCGGTTTCCAGAATAGTCCCGCTGTTATTGACATAATCAGACGAGGTATTAGCCAGATAAACACCGGTCCCCCCCGCCAGTGTGCCAGCATTATCCGTAATCAGACCCGCATTGATGACGGTGCCTGCAACCGAACCACTATAAACGCTGACAGCATTGAAGCTGCCGGTAATAGTACCACCGGCCTGGTTGGTAACCTGGCCACCAGCCGACATCGACACGCCCTGAACAGTAGGGGCATTGGAAAGAATAGTACCACTGTTAACGACAGTACCTATACCGTTATTAATTCCGACCGCAGCACCACCCTGTGCAGCACCGATAATGGTGCCTGCGTTGACGATCGACCCGCTTTGGGCACCGACACCATAAGCACCACCCTGGATCAGACCACCAGCACTGTTGGTGATGACGTTTCCACTACCAAACAGGAACACACCGCTTTGGGTCGTTGAAGTGGACACAATGGTGCCGGTGTTCACCAGAGTGCTGCTGGCGCCCCCTACACCATCAGAAACCGAGCGGATCTGACCGGAGTTGTTAACAGACGCGCTCACTCCAGCAGCAATACCACGATAGGTGCTGCTGGTGATCGTCCCGGCATTGCTGATAACCGCACCAGTTCCGGTAACGGAGATCGCAAAGCTGCCGCCGCTGATGATACCGCTGGCATTGTTGGTAATAGTCCCGCTATTCGCAAGGGAAATGCCATAAGTCCCGCCAGAGATCAGGCCACTATTGGTAATGGTGGCAACAGTGCTGGTCGTGGCATAGACACCCCAACCACCGCTGGAACTGAGCGTGCCGGTATTGCTGACGACACCGGAAGTCCCGGCCAGAACCACAGCGGCACCACCGGTTGCTGTGCCACCGGTAATGACGCCCGCATTGCTGACGGTTCCATTCGTGACCTGAGCACCATAACCGTTACTCGGCAGTGCCTGGATCAAACCACCAGCCAAATTGGTAACATTGCCAGAGATCAGAATGGCCCAGGGATTGTTACCAGTGGAAATGATGCTGCCCGCATTCACCACAGTCGCATTGACGGTGTCAGAAGCGATCAGGGTGTTACCGGAGCCAATGATGGTGGCGCCGGCCGCATTGGTCAGCAGGCCGCCATTCAGCAGTGTGACATTTGCACCGTTGATCGTGCCGGTATTCGTCAGCGTGCCGCTGTCACGAAGGTTCGCAAAGCTGCTCACACCGCTGAGGGTCCAGGCAGCACCGGCATCAACCGTCCCTGTCTGGAAGTTGACGAAGTTGGACCCGTTCACCGTGCCTGCCGTCGCACCGGACAGCAGCTCCAGCGTATTGGCCCCGGCAGAGTTCGCAACCGCCGTCCCGGTGATCGTCGAGGTTACGCCAATCCGCAGCAGATTGACCCCTGTGCCCGACATATAGACAGCGGCGCCGGCGCCATTACTGACATTGGCAGTTCCGGCTGCAGAGATCGTGCCGTAGTTGGTAATAGTCCCCCCAACATCAACGCGAACCCCGGTTGCCAGACTATTGCTGACACCAATCGAACCGCTGTTGACGACAGTGCCACCATTACCAAGACGAACGGCAGCCAGATCACCAGCACCGGCACCCGTGCCGGTTTCCAGAATAGTCCCGCTGTTATTGACATAATCAGACGAGGTATTGCCCAGATAAACGCCATGGGCCGCCGCCAGCGTCCCACCATTATCCGTAATCAGACCCGCATTGATGACCGTGCCTGCTGCTGCCGTGTTGCCATAAACGCTGACAGCATTGAAGCTGCCGGAGATCGTCCCGCCAGAACGGTTGGTAACAATACCGCCAGCAGTCCCCCAAACTGCCTGACCACCTGAACCCGTAACCTGAATGGTCCCGGCATTATCAACAGTGACCAAGCCAGAAGCAGTGATACCAGCCGTCACTCCGCTGATGATGCCGCTGGCATTGTTGGTAATAGTCCCGGTATTCGCGAGGGAAATACCATACTTTCCACCCGAGATCAGGCCACTATTGGTAATGGTGGCAACAGTGTTGGTCGTGGCATAGATACCCCAACCACCGCTGGAACTGAGCGTGCCGGTATTGCTGACGACACCGGAAGTCCCGGCCAGAACCACAGCGGCACCACCGGTTGCTGTACCACCGGTAATGACGCCCGCATTGCTGACGGTTCCATTCGTGACCTGAGCACCATAACCGTTACTCGGCAGTGCCTGGATCAAACCACCAGCCAAATTGGTAACATTGCCGGAGATCAGAATGGCCCAGGGATTGGTACCAGTGGAAAGGATGCTGCCCGCATTCACCACAGTCGCATTGACGGTGTCAGAAGCGATCAGGGTGTTACCGGAGCCAATGATGGTGGCGCCGGCCGCATTGGTCAGCAGGCCGCCATTCAGCAGTGTGACATTCGCACCGTTGATCGTGCCAGTATTCGTCAGCGTGCCGCTGTCACGAAGGTTCGCAAAGCTGCTCACACCGCTGAGGGTCCAGGCAGCACCGGCATCAACCGTCCCTGTCTGGAAGTTGACGAAGTTGGACCCGTTCACCGTGCCTGCCGTCGCACCGGACAGCAGCTCCAGCGTATTGGCCCCGGCAGAGTTCGCAACCGCCGTCCCGGTGATCGTCGAGGTTACGCCAATCCGCAGCAGATTGGACCCTGTGCCACCAAATACAATAGCAGTGCCACCATTGGTGCCAATCTGACCATAATTGGTGACAGTACCAGCTCCGGCAAAAGAAATGTTGTTTCCAGATGCTGCCGTACCAGCAATAGTGCCATAGTTAACAATACTGTTCCCGACACCGACGCCAACAATGCTCCCTTTCTCCTGACCGCTATTGGACAGGTTGGCATTACTTGTCAGTGTAACATCCCCTGACAAAGTAGCGCCTGTCACATTGGTCACACTGCCACTGACAGACAATGTACCAGTGTTACCAAGTGTGCCGCGATTGGTCAGTACATATCCGCTGGCAAGGCTGTTACTGCCGATAAGGCTCCAGTTTGCATTACTGGCAACGTTGACAGTCTGGAAACCGACATAGCTGGTGCCAAGACCACTAATCGTTCCAATAGACGAAGAAGACAGAAGAGAGAGGGTATTTGTTCCTGCGGCATTGGCAGTCACCAAGCCACCAAACTGAACACCAGCAAGCAATTGCAGCAGATTTTGGCCAGCACCACCCATCACAACAGCGGTGCCACTCTGGCCGTTAATCGTGCCGCCATTGGTGATCGTACCAGCAGTGTCTAGGCTAATACCGATACCCGAGGCAGAAGTAGCCTGAATCAAACCGCCATTATCATTGGTGATGATGGCCGGGCTGCTGCCCGTTGCATAGATACCGACTGTGCCACCCTGAATAATGGCACCACTGATATTACTGACATAGCCACCATTGAGAAGGCGGATACCATCCGCCAGAGTGCCTGTAATAACACCAGAATTATAAATGGTGGCAGGGCTGCTACCGAATTGAATGCCCCGGAACCCACCCTGGATCAGGCCGATATTGGTGATCGTACCACCAGAGGTGATGGAAGCCCCATATCCAGTTGTGCCACTACCCGAAAGCGTACCAACATTTGTAATCGTGACCTGCTGACCGGCAATAGCCGCACCACCAGCATTAAAGACAGCACCGTTGTTATTTACGAATTGCCCACCTGCAACAAGGCTGACCATACCGTTGATAGTGGAATAGTTGTCAATCAGACCAGTATCCAGGATTGTGCCGCTATTATTTAGCACACCCCGGTTTTCAAGTGTGCCGGCAACACTCAAGGTGTAGCCGCTAGCAAGCGAGTTGCTGCCACTCACTGTCCAGTAGGCATTTTGGTCGATCTGAACATTGAGGCCGACATATTGCGTGCCGATCCCGCTAATCGTGCCACGCGTAGCCCCGGATGCCAACTCAAGCACATTGAGGGTTCCGGCGCCAGAGACCGTTCCGTTAACAACGGCCGTGGGCACCAGAATAAGCCGGTTGGCGTCCGCACTCATGGAGAGAACGGTTCCGTCAGAATTCGCTATCAAGCTACCGACGTTGTTGAGCGTACTGGCTGCGCTCAGGGTCATCCTACCGGTGAAGTTTCCGGTGTTAGTCAGGCTGGCGCCGGTTGCAACGAATGTCTGGCTGTTGGCAATCGAATTGTTGCCAGTCATCTGCCAGTTAGAGCCGGAGGCAGCTGTAATCTGGTTGAAGCCAACAATAGTAGATCCGAGACCGGACAGGGTCGGTGTATTTGTTGCACCTCCACCAAACAGATTGATGCGGTTTACACTTCCTGCACCAATGATCGAGCCAATGATAACCTGCCCTGCATTCAGATTCAGGACGCTGGTTCCGACACCACCAAAATAAACAGCGGTGCTGCCTGCATTGGAGATGGTGCCAAAATTGCTAACGGTCCCCGAATTGCCAAGGCTGACTGCAACCGCGCCGGTCCCGGTGATGGTGCGAAGGTTGTTCAACAGTGCATTCGTACCACCACCATTGACCATACCCGAGATTGCACCGGTATTGGTAATAGTGCCGCCAACTGAGAGACCAACATTTCCATTCAAAGCTGCATTGGCAGCATTGGTCATAACACCGCCAATTGTAAGCGTGCCGCTTCCAGTCAGCGTTCCCTGGTTGATGAGTGAGGAACCGACAGCAACAGTATTATTTCCAGTGGCCACCCATGTAGCACCGGTATCAATCACGGCGTTTTTGAAGCCGATATAATTGACGCCAAGTCCGCTGATCGTTCCTGCCGTCGCACCGGACAGCAGCTCCAGTGTGTTGGTCCCGGCAGAATTCGCAACCGCCGTCCCGGTGATCGTCGAGGTCACGCCAAGCTGAAGCAGATTGACCCCTGTGCCCGACATATAGACAGCGGCGCCGCCGCCATTACTGGCATTGGCAGTTCCGGGCGCAGAAATCGTGCCGTAGTTGGTAATAGTCCCCCCAACATCAACACGAACCCCGGTTGCCAGACTATTGCTGACACCAATCGAACCGCTGTTGACGACAGTGCCACCATTACCAAGACGAACGGCAGTCAGATCACCAGCACCGGCACCCGTGCCGGTTTCCAGAATAGTCCCGCTGTTATTGACATAATCAGACGAGGTATTGCCCAGATAGACGCCATGGGCCGCCGCCAGCGTCCCACCATTATCCGTAATCAGACCCGCATTGATGACCGTGCCTGCTGCTGCCGTGTTGCCATAAACGCTGACAGCATTGAAGCTGCCGGAGATCGTCCCGCCAGAACGGTTGGTAACAATACCGCCAGCAGTTCCCCAAACTGCCTGACCACCTGAACCCGTAACCTGAATGGTCCCGGCATTATCAACAGTGACCAAGCCAGAAGCAGTGATACCAGCCGTCACTCCGCTGATCACACCACTCGCGAGGTTCGTAACAGTACCAGTGCTGGTGAAAGAAACACCGTATGACCTACCCGAGATCAGACCACTATTGTTAACGATCCCACCGGCAGCAGTGCCGGAGAAAGCAATACCGCCAATCGCACTTCCAACAATCGAGGCAGCCGTCCCGGTGTTATTGACGGTGCCAGCACCCATGAAGACACCGTAGGTGCTGCCGCTGATAATGCTGCTGTTGCTGACCAGACCCGTGCCAGCAATCCACGCACCTCTACCATTTGTCCCGGCACCACTCAGTGTCCCCGTATTCGTAATCGTGCCACTCGCAACAGCAGCCCCGGCAAAACCGCCCTGTATCAGACCACTATTCGTGATCGTGCTGACAAGAGAACCTGTCGTCCCAGTCGCGGCCAGATAGGCACCACTAAGACTGGTGGAACTTGAGATAATGGTTCCGGTATTGATCAGGATAGCATTGGTGCCGTTGACGGCGTCATTTACCGAGGTCAGGCGACCCGAATTCGTGAACGTGCCGTTCGTGCCAGCGTTGATACCACTAGCCGTCCCATTATTGATGGAACCCGCATTGCTGATAACCGCACCGGTGCCGGCAACAAAAATCGCATAGTTGTTGGCAGCACTGATAGTGCCCCCAGCCTGATTGCTTATGGTCCCGGTATTCCCAAGGGAAATGCCATAAGTCCCGCCAGAGATCAGGCCACTATTGGTAATGGTGGCAACAGTGCTGGTCGTGGCATAGATACCCCAACCACCGCTGGAACTGAGCGTGCCGGTATTGCTGACGACACCGGAAGTCCCGGCCAGAACCACAGCGGCACCACCGGTTGCTGTACCACCGGTAATGACGCCCGCATTGCTGACGGTTCCATTCGTGACCTGAGCACCATAACCGTTACTCGGCAGTGCCTGGATCAAACCACCAGCCAAATTGGTAACATTGCCGGAGATCAGAATGGCATAGGGGTTAGGCCCATTGGAAATGATGCTGCCCGCATTCACCACAGTCGCATTGACGGTGTCAGAAGCGATCAGGGTGTTACCAGAGCCAATGATGGTGGCGCCGGCCGCATTGGTCAGCAGGCCGCCATTCAGCAGTGTGACATTCGCACCGTTGATCGTGCCGGTATTCGTCAGCGTGCCGCTGTCACGAAGGTTCGCAAAGCTGCTCACGCCGCTGAGGGTCCAGGCAGCACCGGCATCAACCGTCCCTGTCTGGAAGTTGACGAAGTTGGACCCGTTCACCGTGCCTGCCGTCGCACCGGACAGCAGCTCCAGCGTATTGGCCCCGGCAGAGTTCGCAACCGCCGTCCCGGTGATCGTCGAGGTCACACCAATCCGCAGCAGATTGACCCCTGTGCCCGACATATAGACAGCGGCGCCGGCGCCATTACTGACATTGGCAGTTCCGGCTGCAGAGATCGTGCCGTAGTTGGTAATAGTCCCCCCAACATCAACGCGAACCCCGGTTGCCAGACTATTGCTGACACCAATCGAACCGCTGTTGACGACAGTGCCACCATTACCAAGACGAACGGCAGCCAGATCACCAGCACCGGCACCCGTGCCGGTTTCCAGAATAGTCCCGCTGTTATTGACATAATCAGACGAGGTATTGCCCAGATAGACGCCATGGGCCGCCGCCAGCGTCCCACCATTATCCGTAATCAGACCCGCATTGATAACAGTGCCTGCTACGGTCGTGTTGCCGTAAACGCTGACAGCATTGAAGCTGCCGGAAATAGTGCCACCGGCCTGGTTGGTAACCTGGCCACCCAACACCAGCAACACGCCCTGAACACTGGCTGCATTGGCAAGAATAGTGCCACTGTTAACGACAGTACCTATACCGTTATTAATTCCAACGGCATTACCACCCTGTGCAGCACCGATAATAGTGCCTGCGTTGACGATCGACCCGCTTTGGGCACCGACACCATAAGCACCACCCTGGATCAGACCACCAGCACTGTTGGTGATGACGTTTCCACTACCAAACAGGAACACACCGCTTTGGTTTGTCGCAGTGGACACAATGGTGCCGGTGTTCACCAGAGTACTGCTGGCGCCCCCTACACCATCAGAAACCGAG
Source organism: Granulibacter bethesdensis (assembly GCF_001889545.1). Classification (NCBI taxonomy): domain Bacteria; kingdom Pseudomonadati; phylum Pseudomonadota; class Alphaproteobacteria; order Acetobacterales; family Acetobacteraceae; genus Granulibacter; species Granulibacter bethesdensis. The sequence continues at coordinate 1,678,944 of NZ_CP018194.1, forward strand.
CGGATCTGACCGGAGTTGTTAACAGACGCGCTCACTCCAGCAGCAATACCACGATAGGTGCTGCTGGTGATCGTCCCGGCATTGCTGATAACCGCACCAGTTCCGGTAACGGAGATCGCAAAGCTGCCGCCGCTGATGATACCGCTGGCATTGTTGGTAATAGTCCCGCTATTCCCAAGGGAAATGCCATAAATCCCGCCAGAGATCAGGCCACTATTGGTAATGGTGGCAACAGTGTTGGTCGTGGCATAGACACCCCAACCACCGCTGGAACTGAGCGTGCCGGTATTGCTGACGACACCGGAAGTCCCGGCCAGAACCACAGCGGCACCACCGGTTGCTGTACCACCGGTAATGACGCCCGCATTGCTGACGGTTCCATTCGTGACCTGAGCACCATAACCGTTACTCGGCAGTGCCTGGATCAAACCACCAGCCAAATTGGTAACATTGCCAGAGATCAGAATGGCATAGGGGTTAGGCCCATTGGAAATGATGCTGCCCGCATTCACCACAGTCGCATTGACGGTGTCAGAAGCGATCAGGGTGTTACCGGAGCCAATGATGGTGGCGCCGGCCGCATTGGTCAGCAGGCCGCCATTCAGCAGTGTGACATTCGCACCGTTGATCGTGCCAGTATTCGTCAGCGTGCCGCTGTCACGAAGGTTCGCAAAGCTGCTCACGCCGCTGAGGGTCCAGGCAGCACCGGCATCAACCGTCCCTGTCTGGAAGTTGACGAAGTTGGACCCGTTCACCGTGCCTGCCGTCGCACCGGACAGCAGCTCCAGCGTATTGGCCCCGGCAGAGTTCGCAACCGCTGTCCCGGTGATCGTCGAGGTTACGCCAATCCGCAGCAGATTGACCCCTGTGCCCGACATATAGACAGCGGCGCCGCCGCCATTACTGACATTGGCAGTTCCGGCTGCAGAGATCGTGCCGTAGTTGGTAATAGTCCCCCCAACATCAACGCGGACACCAGTTGCCAGACTATTGCTGACACCAATCGAACCGCTGTTGACGACAGTGCCACCATTACCAAGACGAACGGCAGTCAGATCACCAGCACCGGCACCCGTGCCGGTTTCCAGAATAGTCCCGCTGTTATTGACATAATCAGACGAGGTATTGCCCAGATAAACGCCATGGGCCGCCGCCAGCGTCCCACCATTATCCGTAATCAGACCCGCATTGATGACGGTGCCTGCTGCTGCCGTGTTGCCATAAACGCTGACAGCATTGAAGCTGCCGGAGATCGTCCCGCCAGAACGGTTGGTAACAATACCGCCAGCAGTTCCCCAAACTGCCTGACCACCTGAACCCGTAACCTGAATGGTCCCGGCATTATCAACAGTGACCAAGCCAGAAGCAGTGATACCAGCCGTCACTCCGCTGATCACACCACTCGCGAGGTTCGTAACAGTACCAGTGCTGGTGAAAGAAACACCGTATGACCTACCCGAGATCAGACCACTGTTGTTGACGTTCCCACTGGAGGCAGTATTGGAGAAAGCAATACCGCCAATCGCACTTCCAACAATCGAGGCGCCCGTCCCGGTGTTATTGACGGTGCCAGCACCCATGAAGACACCGTAGGTGCTGCCGCTGATAATGCTGCTGTTGCTGACCAGACCCGTGCCAGCAATCCACGCACCTCTACCATTTGTCCCGGCACCACTCAGTGTCCCCGTATTCGTAATCGTGCCACTCGCAACAGCAGCCCCGGCAAAACCGCCCTGTATCAGACCACTATTCGTGATCGTGCTGACAAGAGAACCTGTCGTCCCAGTCGCGGCCAGATAGGCACCACTAAGACTGGTGGAACTTGAGATAATGGTTCCGGTATTGATCAGGATAGCATTGGTGCCGTTGACGGCGTCATTTACCGAGGTCAGGCGACCCGAATTCGTGAACGTGCCGTTCGTGCCAGCGTTGATACCACTAGCCGTCCCATTATTGATGGAACCCGCATTGCTGATAACCGCACCGGTGCCGGCAACAAAAATCGCATAGTTGTTGGCAGCACTGATAGTGCCCCCAGCCTGATTGCTTATGGTCCCGGTATTCCCAAGGGAAATGCCATAAGTCCCGCCAGAGATCAGGCCACTATTGGTAATGGTGGCAACAGTGCTGGTCGTGGCATAGATACCCCAACCACCGCTGGAACTGAGCGTGCCGGTATTGCTGACGACACCGGAAGTCCCGGCCAGAACCACAGCGGCACCACCGGTTGCTGTACCACCGGTAATGACGCCCGCATTGCTGACGGTTCCATTCGTGACCTGAGCACCATAACCGTTACTCGGCAGTGCCTGGATCAAACCACCAGCCAAATTGGTAACATTGCCGGAGATCAGAATGGCATAGGGGTTAGGCCCATTGGAAATGATGCTGCCCGCATTCACCACAGTCGCATTGACGGTGTCAGAAGCGATCAGGGTGTTACCAGAGCCAATGATGGTGGCGCCGGCCGCATTGGTCAGCAGGCCGCCATTCAGCAGTGTGACATTCGCACCGTTGATCGTGCCGGTATTCGTCAGCGTGCCGCTGTCACGAAGGTTCGCAAAGCTGCTCACGCCGCTGAGGGTCCAGGCAGCACCGGCATCAACCGTCCCTGTCTGGAAGTTGACGAAGTTGGACCCGTTCACCGTGCCTGCCGTCGCACCGGACAGCAGCTCCAGCGTATTGGCCCCGGCAGAGTTCGCAACCGCCGTCCCGGTGATCGTCGAGGTCACACCAATCCGCAGCAGATTGACCCCTGTGCCCGACATATAGACAGCGGCGCCGGCGCCATTACTGACATTGGCAGTTCCGGCTGCAGAGATCGTGCCGTAGTTGGTAATAGTCCCCCCAACATCAACGCGAACCCCGGTTGCCAGACTATTGCTGACACCAATCGAACCGCTGTTGACGACAGTGCCACCATTACCAAGACGAACGGCAGCCAGATCACCAGCACCGGCACCCGTGCCGGTTTCCAGAATAGTCCCGCTGTTATTGACATAATCAGACGAGGTATTGCCCAGATAAACGCCATGGGCCGCCGCCAGCGTCCCACCATTATCCGTAATCAGACCCGCATTGATGACCGTGCCAATAGAACCAGCATAAACGCTGACAGCATTGAAGCTGCCGGAGATCGTCCCGCCAGAACGGTTGGTGACGATACCACCAGCAGTTCCTAAAATTGCCTGACCACCTGAACCCGTAACCTGAATGGTCCCGGCATTATCAACAGTGACCAAGCCGCCCGCAGCGATACCAGCCGTCACTCCGCTGATCACACCACTCGCAAGGTTGGTAACAGTCCCGGTGCTGTTCAGAAGGATGGCGTTACCAGAAGCAGAAGTCGCGCTGATGGTGCCTGAGTTGGTGATCGATGCATTGCCACCGATATTGATACCATACTGACCGCTGACGATCGTCCCCTGATTGACGACCGTGCCCGAGCTGCTGCCACTGGCAAAAACGCCGTATCTGTCTCCTCTTATCAGGGATGCAGTACCATTGTTGGTAACGTAGCCACCCTGATAGAGATAGACTCCATCATTATAAGTCGGATTGGTATCACCGGAGATCGTACCGGTATTAACAATGGTGCCAGCCGCATTCCTGACCTCGACCGCATAGCGGCCCCTCATCAGACCAGCGTTGTAGACAGTGCCTCCGTTATTCAGGGAAACGGCGGCATAGCCGCTGCCAATGATAGTTCCGCCGCTGCCATTGGAAATAAAGGCCGCGTCAGTAGCCAGAACTCCAATGGTACCAGCACTGATTGTTCCACCGGAAAGATTGGTAAGGGTGCCTGTATTGGCAAAGACAATGCCATACGTCCCGCCGGAGATCAGACCAGCATTGTTAATCGTGCTGGAACCGGCAAGGCTGACGCCCATCGTAGTGCCTGTAATGGCACCGCTGTTTGTAATCGACCAGGCTGTGCTCAGACTACTCTGAATCCCAATGCCTGATGTATTTGCGACCGTCGTTCCAGCCAAAATCAAAATCGGATTGGAAAAAGCGGTTGTAAGAGTAACACCCGAGCTGGTGGAGGTAAGAGTGGTCATAATTCAACCGCCATTATGAATGCAAAAAATTTAATCAACATTCAAGTTATAGCACAAACAAAGCAAGAATATATACATTTATTTTTGTAATTTTTAAATATTGTATAAGTAAAGATGAATTCTTTTATTATTTTTATTTTTATAAATTCAAAATAAAATATTGATAATATTTCTATAAAAATGGTTTATTTTTTATTTTTATATTCATTTTATATTTTTTGATAATATTTTTATAAAAATAGAGATAAAAATCATATTATTTATGATAATATTTGATTTATAATTTCTATTTATATCATTTGTGAGAAAAAAACATAATTAATTTATTTAATTAATATTATTGGCTTTAATCTGGTTTAATTTCCCATAAAATGGAATGACTTATTTAAGAAATAAAATATATAAGGCACTCCAGCTAATAGCATAACAATTTTAACAGACTGCTGAGATCTACTCAGCAGTCTTATTTTGAACCCATACGCTGTACAAATCTTAAGCCGATAAAAACGCCAAAAGATCACTGTTCAGTCGGTCTCGGGCAGTGAAATACAGGCCATGTGGCTCTCCCTCATATTCCTTCAGCATGGCATTCGGAATTATGCTCGCGGCGGAATGGGCTGTGATATCAGGCGGAACCGTTGCATCGGCGTCGCCATGTACAATGAGAGTGGGCATAGTAAAATGGTGCATATCTGCCCGGAAATCGGTTGCACTGAAGGCTCGTACACAGTCCAGTGTTGCTTTGGGAGAAGCCTGCATGGCCAAACCCCAACTCCATTGCAGAACATCTGAAGTCACCTGGAAGTTTAAAAGACCAGCACCAAAGAAGATACGCCCGAAACCAGCCATGAAACTGGCGCGGTCAGAGCGAATTGAATTGATCATTTGATCAAAAGCAGCCCCATCAATACCTTCCGGATGATCATCTGTCCGCAACAGGAACGGTGTCACGGCTGCAATCAGCGCAGCCTTGCTGATGCGAGCGGAACCATGGCGTGACAGATAACGCGCCACTTCGCCGCCCCCCATTGAAAATCCAACCAGAGTCGCATTGTGCAGATCCAGCGCATTGATCAAGTCCGCAAGATCATCGGCAAACGTATCATAATCATAGCCAGTCCAGGGCTTATCCGAACGCCCAAAGCCACGCCTGTCATAAGCAATGGTCCGGAACCCCTGCTCAGCGAGAAAGACCTGCTGATATTCCCACATATCGGCATTTAGGGGCCAACCATGGATCAGGATAACCGGGTGCCCCTGCCCCCAGTCATGATAAAAAAGCCGTGTTCCATCGCGTGTTTCGACATAAGCCATGCTACATCTCCCTCCATTGCTGCCCTGAACATAAGGGCGGCATTCTCCTCACCAGAAATACCAACGCAACGCGGTAAAAAAAGTGAGATACCCTTCCACTCCCTGAAAACGCCATGGAAACCCACGCCGGTTGGTGCGTTCACATTCCATGCCGATCATCCTGACGTGCTGACAGGTGATCGAATGATAATGCGCCACGAAGGAGGCCCATTTATGAAAACTGTTCATTCCCTTCGCAGCCTGTTTGGTGCTGCGGCTCTTGCTGGAATGCTGTTCGGTGGCATAGGTCATGCAAACGCGGCCAATGCCCGCCATCCCCACCATAATATCGATCGTCATGTCGATCAGGGTAATGACACGGGCGATGAAGCAATCGAAGCGTTGAATGCGCAGCAATTGCAGAGCATTCGCGCGACCAATGGCCCGGCGCTCGGTACTGCCCCCGTGGGTAGCCCGTCAATTCCCTCTGCCACAGGCGCGTATCCTCCTGCCGCAACCGGCACTTACGCGCCGCCGGGCACGCCCAACTACGCACCACCAGTCACTCCCTATGTGCCGCCGCCGCCGGGCTATTACCCTGCTACACCAGCCCATTGAGCCTGGTATGCTTATAGAAAGCATTTGATACTGCCCTGTTCCGTTTCTCCTCGTTCCGGAGCAGTTCAGGCAGTCAAATAAAAAACACCCCCGTCACAGGACGGGGGTGTTTTCGTTCAGTCCGATAAAAAGAAAAGATCAGTTACGGGCCTTGTCGACCAGCTTGCCCTTCGCAATCCAGGGCATCATGGCGCGCAGACGCTCACCGACCTGCTCGATCTGATGCTCGTTATTGCGGCGACGGATGGACTTGAAGCTGGCGCCGTTGACCTTCATTTCCAGCATGAAGTCACGCACGAAACGGCCGCTCTGGATATCTTCCAGCACGCGCTTCATCTCGGCCTTGGTTTCCGGCGTCACGATGCGCGGGCCGGTCACGTATTCGCCATATTCCGCCGTATTGCTGATCGAGTAGTTCATGTTGGCGATACCGCCTTCATAGATCAGATCAACGATCAGCTTCACTTCGTGCAGGCACTCGAAATATGCCATTTCCGGAGCATAGCCAGCCTCGACCAGTGTTTCAAACCCGGCGCGGATCAGCTCAACCAGACCGCCGCACAGCACGGCCTGCTCACCGAACAGGTCGGTTTCGCATTCTTCCTTGAAGGTCGTCTCGATAATGCCCGCACGGCCGCCGCCAACGGCAGAGGCGTAGGACAGCGCGATTTCCAGAGCGTTACCAGAAGCGTCCTGCGCCACCGCGACCAGACATGGCACGCCTCCGCCCTTCTGATATTCGCCGCGCACGGTATGGCCAGGGCCTTTCGGCGCGATCATGAACACGTCGATGTCTGAACGCGGCTCGATCAGGTTGAAGTGGATGTTCAGGCCATGCGCGAAAGCCAGCGCTGCGCCCGGGCGAAGATTGGCATGCAGATGCTCGCGATACAGATCGGCCTGGCTCTCATCCGGGGTCAGGATCATCACCACATCGGCCCATGCGGCAGCTTCGGCGGGTTCCATGACCTTCAGGCCCTCACCCTCGGCCTTGGCAACGGCGGAAGAGCCCTTGCGCAGGCCAACCACCAGTTCCTTCACGCCGCTGTCGCGCATGTTCAGAACATGAGCATGGCCCTGGCTGCCATAGCCAATGACCGCAACCTTCTTGCCCTTGATCAGGTTCAGATCGGCGTCACGATCGTAATAGACGCGCATCGGTTCACTCCATTCTCTCGGCGGCCATGGTTGTCAGAAAGGCCACTTGTTGCGGGCGGGCCAGACTTTCCCCCGGAAAGCCAGCCAGCAATTCACTTGGGCCGCTCCCGACCGGCGGGATGCGGCGGGTGGTTCTTTAGATCGTTCCCGCGCCGCGGAGAATAGCCGCAACGCCGGTGCGGGATACTTCCGCGAGACCAAGCGGACGCATCAGCTCCAGGAACGCATCCAGCTTATCCGGATCACCGGTCATCTCGAACACAAAGCTTTCCAGCGTGGCGTCGATAACCTTGGCACGGAAGGCATCGGCCAGACGGAGCGCCTCCACCCTGTTTTCCCCGTGCGCCACGACCTTGATCAGGGCCAGTTCGCGGGCCAGATACGGCCCCTGCATGGTCAGATCCATCACGCGATGGACCGGAACCAGACGGTCGAGCTGCGCCTTGATCTGCTCGATCACCATTTCGGTGCCGGAGGTCAGGATATTGATACGGCTGCGACCTGCATAAACACCGTCATCACTTTCGACGGAGGCCACAGTCAGGCTGTCAATGTTATAGCCACGGCCGGAGAACAGGCCGATCACCCGTGCCAGCACGCCACTTTCATTGTCGACGAGCACGGAGATCAGCGCGGTGCGATAGGCACCGGCATCGTGCTGCTTCTGTGCTGCGCTACCTTCCTGAGACTGGTTGCGCAGCTGATCCTTCATAAGGAGGGGCATGTTCCTGGACATTTCGATCAGACCAACATCATGCCTTCATCGGTGATCCCGCCGCTCTGCTCATTACGGGCACGGTCGTTATGCTCAGGGCCCAGCAGCATTTCGTTATGGGCTGCGCCGGAGGGGATCATGGGGAACACGTTTTCTTTCTGATCGACGAGAATATCGGCAATCACCGGCCTGTCCGTGGCGAGCATTTCGTGAATGACACGGTCGAGGTCGTCAATAGTCTTGGCACGCAGGCCGACAGCATGGAAGCTTTCCGCCAGCTTCACGAAGTCCGGCAGGGCAGCGCTGTAGCTTTCGGAATAGCGCCCGCCATGTAACAGATCCTGCCACTGGCGCACCATCCCCATATATTCGTTATTGAGGATGAAAATCTTCACCGGCAGGCGATATTGCGCCAGCGTGCCCATTTCCTGGATATTCATCAGGATGCTGGCCTCACCGGCCACATCGATCACCAGCGCGTCGGGATTGCCGATCTGTGCGCCCATCGCGGCAGGCAGTCCATATCCCATGGTCCCGAGACCGCCTGAGGTCAGCCAGCGATTCGGCGCATCGAAGCGGAAATGCTGGGCCGCCCACATCTGATGCTGGCCGACTTCGGTGGAGATGAACGTCTCACGCCCGGTTTCACGCGTGATCTCATACAGGCGACGGATGGCGTGCTGCGGCTTGATGATCGCGCCACGGGTGCCGGACTGAGTGTATTTCAGGCTATCCACCGCCCGCCATTCGTCGATCTGCCGCCACCACTGCGCCAGACCTTCCTTTTCAGGCTCGGTGCCGTCTTTCATCCAGCCCGCCAGCAGCGCCTCGACGATGCGGCCTGCATCACCGACGATGGGCAGATCAACCCGCACGTTCTTGTTGATGCTCGACGGATCGATATCGGCGTGAATCTTGCGGGCAAAGGGGCTGAACGCATCCAGACGCCCGGTCACACGGTCATCGAAACGCGCACCGATATTGATCAGCAGATCACAGCCATGCACCGCCATATTGGCTTCGTACACGCCATGCATGCCCAGCATACCGATCGAGAGCGGATCATTGGCCGGAAAAGCCCCCAGCCCCATCAGTGTGGTGGTGCAGGGGAAGCCGGTGCGGCGCACCAGATCACCCAATGTCTTCGACGCCTGCGGACCGGCATTGATCACGCCGCCGCCGACATAGAACACAGGGCGTTTGGCGCGCTTCATCATGGCCACGGCCTCGGCGATGCGGGCCGGATCAGGCTCCGTCACCGGACGGTAGGAACGGTGCGGTTCCTCGGATTTCTCGGTGTAGGTTGCCTTGCCGATCACGATATCCTTCGGCAGGTCGATCACCACCGGGCCCGGACGGCCGGAGCGGGCAACATAGAAGGCTTCATGCACGATGCGCGGCAGATCGGCGGAGGAGCGCACCAGATAATTATGCTTCGTCGCGGGGCGCGTGATACCGGTGGTATCGGCTTCCTGGAACGCATCATTGCCGATCAGATGGGTCGGCACCTGACCGGTCAGGCACACCAGAGGTATGCTGTCCATCAGCGCATCGACCAGCCCGGTCACCGCATTGGTGGCACCGGGACCGGAGGTGACGAGAACGACGCCCACCTTGCCCGTGCTGCGGGCATAACCTTCCGCGGCATGCACCGCCGCCTGCTCATGCCGCACAAGGATGTGGCGGATGTCGTTCTGCTTGAACAGCGCGTCATAAATCGGCAGGACCGCGCCGCCCGGATAGCCGAAGATAACCTCTACGCCCTGATCCTTCAGTGCACGGAGCAGAAGCTCCGCACCGGGCAGAGCCTCGGTCTGGGAAGGATCGGACGGCGTTGCCGCCGGTATGCTTTCGGACATGTTCGACTAACCCCTCGGCGGACCGGCGCACAGATACCCGGTATAATCGCGCGAAGGCTGAGAGGTAGTCGTTTCAGGGTGTCCGGGTCAATGGATGTCGCGAATAAAATTCAGCATATCAGCCATACTTCTTTCTGAAAGTTGCTGAAATGACGCAATTCGCGCATCAATCGTATAAAGAAAGGGGGGTTTCACGAACGGACGATTGCGGAACCATGTCGCCTGCCGCTTCGTATAGCGGATCGTCGCCTGAGCCGCCCGCAACATGGCCTCCGGCAGGGAGATATCTCCGCGCAGGAAAGCCAGAAATTCAGGCACCCCATGCGCCCGCATCGCTGGCAAGGAAGGATCCAGTTCCTGAGCGCGGAGGGCCTCTACCTCGGCCAGCGCACCGCTGTCCAGCATCACGTGCAACCGCTCGGTGATAGCCTGCCGCAATTCCTCCCTTGGCGGGTCGATCCGAATGGCGGAGAATTGCCAGCCTGGTAAAGGTTGAGGGGGCTGATTCTGCCATGCCGACAAAGCTAGCCCCGTGCCGCGCCAGACCTCCCATGCCCTGGCGATACGCTGGCTGTCCTGCGGTTTCAGCCGTACGGCCGTGGCTGGATCAACCCCGTGCAGACGCGCATGCAGTGACTCCGGCCCAAGCTCTGCCAGCAGGCTGCGTGCCTCCTTCCTTGCCTCCTCTCCCGGATCGGGGATGTCTGCGAAACCATACATCAGAGCATGGAAATACAACCCCGTCCCGCCGCACAGAATCGGCAGACGGCCCTGCTGCCAGCTTTCCTCCATCTCAGCCGCGGCCTGATCCCGCCACCATGCCGCACTGCCAGACTGCGACGCGGGGAGCACACCATACAGACGATGTGGCACCCTCGCCTCTTCTTCTCTGCCCGGACGAGCAGTCAGAATCCGCAATTCACGGTAGATTTGCATGGAATCGGCATTGATGACCGTGCCGCCAAGCCTCTCCGCCACTGCCAGAGCAAGGGCGGATTTGCCGCTGCAGGTCGGACCAGCCACAAACAGAGCGCGTTTTTCCTTCATACCCGCTTTTCTGTCAGGATCGCCCGGCCATGCAAGGTGAAGCTGAGACGAACTCTGGAAGCATCGTGACGCTGATTGCGGCACAACCGGGGAGCCTGCCGGATGATCTGGTAAAATCCGCACAGCGCGCCACTGACGGAGGCGCTGTGCGTGTCCTGGCGGCCGGGGAAGCCGTCGAATGGTCCTCTCCCCTGTCACCGGAAACACTGCGCCCGTTATTGCCGCTCCCTGCGCTGGAGGAGGCGAGGATCGATCATCTGGCGCAATCCGCCGCCCTGCCGCGCCGTAAACGCCTGCTGGCGGCCGATATGGACAGCACGATCGTAGAGGGAGAAACGCTCGACCGGATCGCCGCCCTGCACGGCTGTGGCACCGAAGTCACCGCGCTGAGCGAGGCCAGCGTAGAGGGGCAGATTAATTTCGCATCCTCCCTCCGCCGCCGCATTCTTCTTCTGCGGGGTATGGCGGTGGATACAATCGGCGACATTCTTCGCACGATCACTCTGAATGAAGGGGCTGCGCTGTTGGTCCGCACCATGCAGGCGCATGGAGCATACACGGTTTTGATCTCCGGCGGCCTGACTCTCTGCACATCACAGGCAGCGTCAATCGCCGGGTTCGACGCACATCATGGCAATAAGGCGCTGATTGAAAATGGCTGCCTCACCGGGCTGCTGCGTGAGCCGGTGCTTGATCCCGCCAGCAAAAAACAGATCATGCTGGATCATGCCACTGCTTTGGGCCTGACCGCCGCCGATTGCCTTGCGATCGGCGATGGCGCAAACGATCTGCCCATGCTGCGGGCGGCTGGCCTTGGCATCGCCTTTCACGCCCGGCCAGCGGTAGCACAAGCCATTCCGAACCGCATCACCCATGGCAATCTGCGCGCTGCCCTGTTCGCGCAAGGTTACGCGTTGTGACTTATGCCGCCCGTTCCAGTTCCTCCCCCAGATAGAGCGCTGCAAGCGCACCGCTGCGGCGGACATCCTCCGGCGGGGCATGCAGCGCCACGAGGCCGTGTTCCAGCACGTAGACATCATGGGCGATCTCCAGCGCCGCCTCCGCCCCCTGTTCAGCGAGCAGGATGGTGACCCCTTCCCGGTTCAGCTCCTGCAAACGGCTGAACACCTCATCGCTGACCGAGGGAGCAAGCCCCATCGACGGCTCGTCCAGCAGCAGCAGGCGCGGCGAGGCCATCAGGGCCCGGCCGATTGCGGTCATCTGCTGCTCCCCGCCGGATGTCAGTCCGGCAGCAACCTGCCGCTTGTCCCGCAGGCGGGGAAAGATCGTGTAGACCAGTTCCAGTCTGCGTTTCCGTTCTCTCCACCCCGTTCCTGCCGCATAAGCGCCGGTGCGCAGATTTTCCTCGACCGTCAGGGAAGGGAAACAATGCCGCCCCTCCAGCACCTGGGCCAGGCCGGAGCGCACCAGTTGAAACGGCGTACGCCCGGCTATGTCCTGAGCGTCCAGCAGGATGCGACCCCGTTCGAGCTTGCCACGCTCGGCGGTAAGCAGGCCGCCCACCGCCTTCAACGCCGTGCTTTTGCCCGCACCATTGGCACCCAGCAGCAGCACGACATGCCCCGCCTCGACGCTGAAGGAAACATCCTTCAGCGCGAGGATCGCATCGTTATAGACGACACGCAGATGCTCTGCCTGTAACAACTGTGTCCGGCTCATGATCCCGGTTCCTCCTTCAGGAAGGCTGATCCAGCGCCTTGCAGTCACGCGGTGTAATGTTATGGGCACGGGCGTAACGATTGGCTGATTTCTCGATCAGAGGCCGCAGCAGGGCGCGATCCGCATGAATCCAGTCCGTAATCGGCGTCCATTTCGTGCCGTCCCATTGCTGGAAGCGCACGGCGCCACCCCCTTCATGATCAGCGCAGGACAGGGTAATCGGCTGGATCAGCCCTGTTGCACCCAGTTGCGCAATGCGGGCATCGTCAAGCTTGAGATGCTCCAGCGCCCACTGCATTTCCTCACCTGTCAGGCTGCGGTGGCCAAATTTGGCCTGGCCCGTACGAATGGCTTCAACCGTCAGAATGCCATTGATGATGCCAAGATTGTGATACACGCTGCCGATACGGGATTGATCCTGGAGATTGCCCTTTCCGTTCTTGTAAACAATGTCCCTGATTTCTTTCAGAACAGGGAACTGGTCCCCTGCCGGATGTGTCGTCACCGCGATATAGCCTTTTGCGGCATCGCCTGCCGGGCGGACATCTTCCTCGGAATTGCTCCATACATTGCCGATGACGTGATCAACAGGGTATCCGGTCTGCACCGCGGTGCGCAGGGCCACCGGATTCATCACACCCCAACCGCGAAGCACCACGAAATCGGGCTTCAGCCGCTGAATCTGCAACCACTGGGATTGCTGCTCGCTGCCCGGATCAGGAACCTCGATCTCTGTCACGCTGAATCCGAATTTCTTGGCCAGCAGAGCAAAAATCGGGATTGTCTCCTTGCCGTAGGGTGAACCGTGATACAGCACCGCAATCTTCGCGCCCTTCAATTTGTCAGCACCGCCCAGACGCTGGCCAATATAGTTGATGATCGCGGAAGTCTCGCTCCACGGATTGAGCTGCAACGGAAATACATAAGGAAACACCGCGCCATCAGTCGTGTCGGTACGACCATGATTGATGGTCAGCATCGGCACCTTGTCCTTCGCCACCCGCTCCAGCATCGCATAGGCGATACCAACACTCATCGGATTCCAGGCCGTCGGCGGGGGCTGATGATTTTTCAGGCGTTCGTAGCACTCAATGCCTTTTTCCACGATGTATCCGGTTTCGCATTCGCTCCAGGTCAGTTTGACACCGTTCACACCACCGTCGCGCTCATTGATCAGCGTCAGATAATCAATGTAACCACCAGCCCCGCCAGTGCCACCCGCGGCATAAGGCCCGACGCGATAGGTTTGCAGCGGGAAATACTGCTCGTCCGCCCATGCGGGAAAGGATGAAGCCAAACCAGTCCCCAGCGCCAGTATGGCAACAGCAGAGCGCACAAAAGAACTTTTCTTCATTACACTGTTTCCTGAGAGAGAGATTTTGAAAGGCTGACCTTGCGCGTAGCCTGACGTGGGCGCAGCAGGGCTGATAAGCCATCCGGCTCACGGATCAGAATCAGAACAATCAGGCCGCCAATCAGCATTTTTTCGATATTGGCGAGTTGCCCGGAATCAATGGCCCCACCACCGAGGTAATCCGCAAGGCGCGAGAGCAGCAGCGGCATCGTCACCATGAAAGCCGTGCCGAGAAACGCGCCGGCAAAAGAACCTGCGCCGCCAATAATGACGATGAACAGAATGCGGAAAGACAGGTTGAGGTCGAATCCGGCCGGCTCGACAGTGCGCAGATAGGCAAAAGCCCACAGCACACCAGCCACACCGCAGAAGAAGGAGCTGATTGCAAATGCCGTCAGCTTGGTCCGGAGAACGGGAACCCCGACCACAGTGGCCGCGGTTTCCATGTCGCGCACGGCGATCCAGTCACGCCCGGCCTTTGTGCGGGACAGACGCAGCAGCACCGCCGTCAACACAGCGACCACCGCAGCCGCAAAGCCTGCCCGTGCCACCGGCGTATCGAACACAAACGACCCGATCCTCAGAACCGGTGCACTCAGCACGCCGGACGGATCATCCAGCGAGAACCAGCCAATATTGGTCAGCAGCCATGGCACCAGAAACTGCGCGGCCAGCGTGGTGACAGCCAGATAGAAACCACGCAGACGCAGACTGGGAAGTCCAACGACCAGACCGGCTGCAGCCGCCACCAGACCACCGAACAGCAGACTGACCAGTTGCGGTGTACCCGGCACATAGGCATCCAGATCATAGGCTGAGAACGCACCGATGGCCATAAATGCACCGGTTCCCAGCGATAACTGCCCGGCTCGCCCCGTCACCACTGTCAGCCCCAGCGCGGCAACGGAGAGCGACAGGAACGGCAGGATCACCGCATCACAGATGTATGAGAGCATTGTCTGCTTTTCCCTGTCTTACACGCGCTGCGTCGCGCCACCGCCGAACAACCCGTTCGGGCGGATCAGCAGGACCACCAGCGCCAGCACATAGGCGAACCAGCTTTCGATACCGTTCCCCAGCACATCGCCGAGATAGACCTGCGCCAATTTCTCCGCGGCACCGATCAGCAGGCCACCGGCAATGGCCCCCGGAATGGAGCCGAACCCGCCCAGTACCAGCACCGGCAGCGCCCTCAGCACCACCAGCGACAACGAGAACTGAACGCCGAGACGCGCGCCCCACAGCAAACCGGCCACCAGTGCGACACCACCAGCCACCGCCCAGACCAATGCCCAGATGCGTGTCAGGCGCAGGCCGATTGCCAGTGCCGCACGCTGATCATCCGCTACGGCGCGGAATGCCAGACCGGCTGGCGTGTACTGGAAAAACAGGGCCAGCACCGTGACCAGCACACCGGCCACGGCCGCCGCCACAAGATCGAGCCTGCTGACCAGCACACCACCAAGGGAAACCGGGCTATCGGAAATTCCCAGTGACAGCGCGTGTACATCCGAACCCCAGACAAGCTGGGAGGCCCCCTCGATGAAATAGCTGACACCCAGAGTCGCCATGAACAGCACGATGGAAGGACGCCCGATCAGCGGCCTCAGCACGAAGCGTTCAATGGCGCTGCCCAGCAGGATCAGGGCCAGCAGCGTTACCAGCACGGCCAGCCAGACCGGCAGACCACGCTCGACCAGGCTGACATAGGTGAGTGCCGCGAACAGCAGCATGCTGCCCTGCGCGAAGTTCAGCACACCCGAAGCCTTGTAGATCAGCACGAAGCCCAGAGCGACCAGCGCATACATCACGCCGGAAAGCAGGCCCCCCGTGAGAACCGCCAGAAAAAAGCTCATGCCGCCCTCCCCTGTTGGGCCGCCTCATTGCTGCGTCGTCCCAGATAGGCCGCCAGAACAGCCGGATCAGCGCGGATCTCGGCAGGCGTGCCATCAGCGATCAGCCGCCCGTAATCCAGCACCACCGCCCGATCCGCGAGGCTCAGCACCAACCCGATATCGTGTTCGATCAACAGGATGGCACCGCCACGTTCCTGATGCGCGCTGCGGATCAGGGCAGCGAGGTCATGCCGGTCCTGTGCTTCCATCCCTGCAAACGGCTCATCGAGCAGCAGCAGACGCGGACGGGCCACCAGAGCGCGCGCCAGCTCCACCCGCTTGCGCAGTCCGTAAGGCAGAGAGGCCGCAGGGCGATCCGCGATCTCCCCCAGACCGAGCTGGCGCAGCGTGACATCGGTTTCCTCCAGGGCACGGTCGCGGATACGCCGGGCACGGGGGAGATTGAAAAACTCCGCCAGAACAGAGGCAGGTTTCACATCCGGCCGCGTCACCCCACGCAGCCCGAGCAACACGTTTTCCCGCACACTCAGCGCACCGAACAGGGCCAGATTCTGGAATGTGCGCGCCACACCGTGCGCCGCCAGACGCTCCGGCCGCATGCGCCGGTATGGCACGCCATCATAGCGGATCGTGCCATGATCAGGCTGATACAACCCGCTGATGATGTTGATCAGTGAGCTTTTGCCCGCACCATTCGGTCCGATAATGGCGCGGATTTCCTGTTGCCCGACTGTGAAGGACAGATCGGACAACACCACCGCCCGGCCAAAGCTGAGACCAATCCCCTCCAGCGAAAGAATGGGATGATTTTGCTCTCCGGCGCTCATAGTGGCTTCAACCCAAGCATGGCACCAACCGGAACGATCAGGGCAGCACCGACATACCACCCGTCCCGCGGGCGTCTGGCCGAATAAGGATTATAGTAGCTGTCAGGATTGAGCACATATTGCACCACCGGCTCCAGCGCGATGGCCGAAAACACTTGTACATGAGCGTTGATTTCGAAAATCGCCTTATCGCGGGAGAAGCCGGCTCCTGATCCGCCAGCCTCCGCATTTGCTTCCGCCAGATAGCGGGCAAAACTTCCGTTCATCCGCACCCAACGGAACTTGACGCCAAAACGGTCATAGGGACGTGATGCGAAAGGAGCGTGCAGATTGGCGCCAACAAACAGATCAGACTGAAAAGGTACTGTTGAATCAAAGGAATATCCAAATCCACTATAAAGCGAAATGGCCGTGGGATTGGATTTTGAAGGACGCAGACTGCCAGCATCCGGATGTCCACCATCCGCACGCCACACAACCTGTTCGGTGTTGATGACAATTCCCTGCGTGCCATGACGGTTACGCACCGGATCGCCCGGATTGAGACCCCGAGACCGTCCATAGGCAGTCGTGTCATTATCCGGATGGGAACTGGAATTATAAAAACCGGTCAGAGAATATCGGCCGGGATATAATTGCGTATCATATCCGGTCTTGTGGCCGATCTCGACCAATGTCAGCGCACCCGGATTAGGCTCCTGCCCCCAATCCCATCCGCTATGGGCATTGGCATCCGGATGCGCCGCAAATGATCCAGCCTCGATATAGGTGGTGGGTGTCAGTGCGTAACTGACGCGACCACCCCACATTGAATAAAGCGGCGAAATATACCCGGCATTGTGATAGAGAATATTGTTATAGCAGCTGTTCAGTGTCTGGCAGGTCGGCAGGGCAAAGAAACGGTTCGGATGCGTGCGCCCCAGTTCAATGTTCAGACGGTCATTGAAAAACGTCTGCTCATAAGTCAGCGTCGATAACTGTTCAGAACGCAGATTATAGGTGGTCTGATAGCCTGCGCTGCTGTCTGAAAACTGCTTGGTGGCTTCTATATTGTTAGCACGGAGGCCAAAAAATGTTTCCTCGAAATGCAGCCTGGCATGATGGATGCCCAGAATTTTGTCGAGATCGAAATCCGCACCTGTCAGCAGGTAAGTAGAATTGACCGTATTGCCGGTATCCTGACCAACACTCGGGTTGGAGCTGAAGAAATCGAACAGGGAGACGTGGAACGAAATACCACGCTTCAGCAGATTGCGGGCCAGCGGTCCCAGCGGACCTTCGTCATCCCTGATTTCCTTGGTCTGGATCGGCTTGATCAGACCCGCCACCACACGCGGGTTCGGCGCATCAGAGATGGTGGAACCGGGCAATCTGGTGGTCCCTGAGGTCTGCGCCATGGCAGATCCCGCCATCAGCACACACCCAAGAGCAACCGGTGGCAGCGTTACGGCAAGGCGGGAGCTGGCGCGTACGCGATCACGTACCCGTTGGAATGACATGGGGATACACACTTTTTCAGAAAGAAAGGGTCGGATGGCTGATCACACGCCAAAGCGTAAAAATTACATCCTACATAAGTAGTTCATTGATCAATCAACCATTGATGTTAGTTATATTTAATCTGCTATATGCACGAAGAATTTACGTCAATATGGATTTATAAAATTTTCGTAAAAATATTATATAACGAATAAAAATAGTATTTTATGTGCAAAAAAAACCGGCTGGCGATGACCAGCCGGCTCCATAGCCTTCCTCTGCCCTATCCCACTCTATCCCACACAGGGCAACGGCAATCCCGCCCTCAGCTGAGCGGCAGCGGTACCCAGCGAAGCCCGTCCTGTCCCTGAATCAACAGAAGAACGGATTTACGGCCCTGTTTACGCACGGCTTCCAGACGCTGCGTGATATCCTTCGGCGCAGCCACCGGTTCCTGCTGCACCTCAACAATGACATCGCCCGGTTTAAGGCCCCGTTGCTCCGCTGCTGAACCGGAAGCGATGTTAGCGATCACCACGCCCTTCTGATCACCCTGCAGATTGAAATGCTCCCGCACCTCTGGCGATAGGGCTGCAACCGTCAGGCCGAGCTCCCTGATAACAAGCTGGGCGCTGTTATTGCTGCCGGGCTTGGTCTTTTCCGAAGCGGCCTGTTTGACATCATCCGGCATTTCACCGACGCGGGCATCCAGTGTGACCCGCTTGCCGCCGCGCCATACCACCACCGGTACGGTCTCGTCGATCGGGGTTTCCGCCACCACACGTGGCAGGGAATGCATATCCTTCACATCCTGATTGTTGAATTTCAGGATGATGTCGCCATTCTGAAGATGGGCTTTGTCCGCTGGACCGCCCTCATTCACGCCCGCGATCATGGCGCCGTTGGTTTCCTTCAACCCGAGGCTTTCAGCGATTTCAGGCGTGACCTGCTGAATCCGCACGCCCAGCCAACCACGTCGGGCACGACCGAATTTACGGATCTGATCCACCACGTTCTGCGCCAGCCTGGAAGGAATGGCGAAACCGATGCCAATGGAACCGCCGGAGGGAGAATAAATGGCAGTGTTGATGCCGATCACCTGTCCATCCATATTGAACAGCGGTCCACCGGAATTGCCGCGATTGATGGCGGCGTCCGTCTGGAGGAAATCATCATACGGCCCTTGATGGATATCACGCCCGCGCGCCGAGACGATACCAGCCGTGACGGACCCCCCCAGACCAAACGGATTACCGATTGCCAGCACCCAGTCCCCCACGCGCTCCTTGTCGCTATCACCAAACTGTACGGCGGTCAGCGGCTTGTCCTTGGGAGGTGTCACCTGCAAGACAGCAATATCAAGCCGTTCATCCCGGCCCAGCACCTTCGCCTTGAGCGGAGTGTTGTCCTGCAGGATGACGGTGATTTCGTCCGCCCCGTCAATCACATGATTATTCGTGACGACGATTCCCTCCTTCGCATCGACGATAAATCCGGAACCGAGGCTTTGTGCCCGACGGGGGGCTCCTTCCTCTCCGCCATGTGGCTGGCCCGGAAGGGGATGGCGATTCATGAAATCACGGAAGAATTTCTCGAACGGAGATCCCGGCGGGAATTGCGGCATATCCGGTCCCGGTCCCGGGCCTTCAGGCCCACGGGCGATGGTCGTGGTGGAGGAAATATTGACCACCCCCGGAAGCAGTTTTTCAGCCAGATCGGCAAAGCTGGCCGGTGCTTCGCGCGCCTGTGCATCCATGGCCGGATAAAGCGGCAAACCGCCCGGAACCAGCCCTGTTGCCAACGGGATCATCGCCGCCAGAGCCAGCCCTGCCCGCAGGCGACGGCTCCGACGCTGCAATGCCTTGTCGGCTGGGTGCGATTCGGTCTGTAGGGTGGTAGGATAAGCCATGGACCAGATATTCCTCCGGTAGACTGTTCAGGCGTCAGCTACGCCGTCATTCAAAGACCTGTTGATGCCAATTCTGCGCGTGGCGCCAAAGACGGGCAAGGGTCACGGAAACATGAAACTGTTCCCTGACCTTCCCGCTCATTAAGTAGCACTCCCTGCTGCGGGTTGCAGAAACAGGCCTTGCAGGAAACAAAGGGAGCAAGACAGAAAAATGGTTCATGCCTCCCGTGCCACCCTCTTGTGCAGTCTTGCTCTTGCGAAGGGCGGCTGCCACGCCTATCCCGCGGCAACGCCCCGGAAACAGCCTGAGTGAGCCAGCCCAAGCACAAAGGCCCGAGCGCAAAGGCCCGAGCGCAAAGGAACGTCAATCATGAACGACACCCCCTCCTCCCACGGAACGCCGCCGGACGCGCAATTGAGGGAGGTTCTGCGTGCAGTCACCGATCCCGCGACCGGGAAAGATATCGTCAGTGCCGGGTTGATCGACAGTATCCAAAGCCGTGATGGGTTGGTACAGGTGGCCCTTCGCGCCACGCGGGAGCGGGCGGCAGAGATGGAAACCGTTCGCAAGGCTGCTGAAACCGTGCTGTCACGCCAGCCCGGTATTCGCAATGCCACCGTGGTACTGACCGCGCATCACGACGCCCCTACCACCACCGCACAGGCAGCGCCCGGCCATGGGCCCGGCCATGGGCAAGGTGCCCAACCCCGCCCCCGACTGCTGACAGATGTTGGAGCCGTCATCGCGGTGGCTTCCGGCAAAGGCGGGGTCGGCAAATCCACTGTAGCGGTTAATCTCGCCGTGGCTCTGGCACAGATGGGGCTGAAGGCGGGGCTGCTGGATGCCGATATTCACGGGCCAAGCCTGCCCCTGCTGCTTGGAGAAACCCGCAAGCCGGAAGCCCGGGATGGCAGGCTGATCCCGATCGAGACATGGGGGCTGAAAGCGATGTCGATCGGTTTCCTGGTCGATCAGAACGAGGCAATGATCTGGCGTGGCCCGATGGTGATGGGTGCCCTGGAACAGATGATGGGACAGGTCGCATGGGGTGATCTGGATGTGCTGATTGTCGACATGCCCCCCGGTACCGGCGATGCACAGCTCACCATGGCGCAGCGTGTGGCACTGGCGGGGGCGGTTATCGTCTCCACCCCGCAGGATCTGGCGCTGGCAGATGCGCGGCGGGGGGTTGCCATGTTCGGCAAAACTCATGTGCCGGTGCTGGGGATCGTGGAAAACATGAGCTATTTCTGCTGCCCCAATTGCGGCCATCGCAGCGACGTTTTCTCTCATGGCGGGGTGAAGGAAGAAGCGGAACGGCTGGGAACCGATTTTCTCGGTGAAATTCCCCTGCTGCTCGATATCCGTGCAGCGGCGGATTCCGGAACGCCTGTGGTTGCCGCAGCGCCCGCCAGTCAGGCGGCGCAGGCTTTCTCCGAGCTGGCCCGGAGAATTTGGGCAAAAATCCCCTCGAAACGACAGAGTGGCCCTAAAATCGTTGTTCAATAAAGCGGGCACGGAAGGAAGAGTTTTTACAGGCCCTGTTCACCTCGCTGCTGACCATTGGCGGGGCGCCGCAACAGAATATCCATCAGTCCGGCACGCAGATTTGCAGCGATCCTGACATCCGTTGTGGTCCAGGCGAGGCTTTGATCTTCCACTGTCTCCGTCCATGCGGCAAAGCTGCTGCGCGGAGACAGGATGCCGTCCTCACCCTGCAATTTGCTGCCATGAGGATTACCGGCCCATGTAACGGTGCTGATGGTTTCCTGCCGGAAAAACAACAGATAATCAGACCCTTCAGGAGAAAGCGGGACGGCCAGCACACCGGGCGGAAAATGTGGATATTGCGCAAGGGCGGGAAACACTGCCCTTATCCGCGCAGAGGCATAAAGCTCGCCACGCCGTGCATGATCCAGCAAACCGACCAGCGTCATGATCGCAGCCTCTGAAGGGACCAGTTGATACGCTGACACGGTGCCGCTCAGCACGACTGCCACGCCGTCACACGGGACCATATCGGCGATCGCGGCCAGATAGTGCCGCAATCCGCCTCCACCCTGCTCCCGCAACGCAGGCAACAGATCTTCCAGCAAGTCTCGAAGACGGTCATCACGCTCCTGCTGGATTTCCCCCTTCCGGCTGTCCAGCAGCAGGGAGAACATCTGGCCAAACATCTCCATGACCGCCCGGCGGTCTGCGGCAAGCCACAGCGGACGCATGGCATGACAGGCAATCAGCCCCCATAACTGCCCGCTGAGCAGGATCGAAATCGAGGCAGAAGCCACCACACCCATATTGCGCAGATATTGCACATGTACCGGTGAGACCGCCCGCAAAGTGGAAAGTGACATATCCAGCGGTGCTGTCTGCTCCGACAGAGACAAAAGAGGGCAGGTTTTGTCCTCTGTATCGCCAATCAGACGGAGCCAACTGCGTTCGTAGAGCGTCCTCGCCTGGCGTGGAATGTCGGTGGCCGGATAATGCAGGCCGAGACAGGATTCCGTGCCGGAACGAAGACTTTCCGCCACAACCTCCCCCGATCCATCCTCGGCGAAACGATAGATCATGACACGGTCATAACCGGTCAGGGCGCGAATCTGTCGCGTGGCCTCCTGAAAGAGCGGTGCTATGCCCCGGCTCTGCTGCAACCGTCCGAACATCATCCTGACGGTGCTGGAAACATCATTCCGGCCGCCATTGCCGCATACCGATGGCTCGACCTCGATCACATAGGTATCGGCTATGATATGGATGGAAAAATCATAGAGCACGGCCTCTTCATCATGGCGCAGCTTCAAACCAAACAGACGCTCCGTCATTGCGGCACTGCCCAGAATCTGCACGGCGCCCCGCAGTGCATGAACCGTTTCCGGCGGCAACAACGTGATCAGGGAGCAACCCAACACCGTAGAAGCCGAGGCCGGAAGATAGTCGGCAATGTTCTCGGATACATGCGTCACGTTCCACAGACGTGAGACTGCGATCAGGAAGCCATAGGGCTGTATGGCACCGGGCGTGTGGATCGGTTCACGATCACATTCGGTCAGGGGAAGCGTCTCTTGTCGCAGAGGCATCTGGGGATAACCGTTCTTGAAGGTAGCCGCCAAGCCGTTTTTTAAATGTATACAGGCTTCACTTAGTTCTGGCTATCGCATCATGATGAACAGTTAGTGAACAGGGAACTTATGGCTTTATGCCCGACATGAAAAAGGCTCCGGCATAGATACCGGAGCCCTGATATCCATGATTTTTGGCTCAGAAACGGTATTCGAGCGTGCTCAGCCAGAAGAATCCATCTTTGGCACCGGCCTTGTGCATACCGTCCGACAGGAACATGTGGGCGAAATCGTTGGTGAATGTCAGATGCTGGTTGATCCGCAGCGCCACGGAAAGCTGGGGATTGAAGCCTATGAAACCACCCTGCAAATTACCACGCGGCGGATAGATGCGGTTGGTGCCGTGGACCGCATCATCCGTGTTGGCACGCCAATTGAGCGGCAGACGGGCACGAATGGCAACTGCGTTCAGCGGCACCCAAAGCAGGTTCGGTCCTACTGAAATCAGATTACCCGGCGCCAGATAGGTGGAAGAATCCAGATAGCTCGTCGATGGGGAGAAAGGCGTGATATACGTGCCGATTGTCCCGGTTTTGTCGTTGTAATTACCGCCGGAGTAATAGTCCGCCTGTATCCCGAGGGAAGGCGTACCATACACTTTGCTGAACCGCCATGCGATAACGTTATTCAGGGCAAACGCCTCGACAGGACGGGCGGCTCCTCCTCCTTTGGGTCGGAACTCACCACCCTGATAGATACCACCAAGGCTGAATTCTATCGGACCAGCCTTACCCCAGAACCGCACGCCGACATTGTCACGATGGGTGGTACCGGGGGTGGTGCCGCCCACCTTGGCGTTCGCGATCGAAGCATTGGAGCCGCCAACCAGATAGCCCATGTAAAACAGATCGGCGAAGATCTGACTGGATTTGCCAAGGAATTTGAAACTAGGCAGGGCGTAGCTGCCATATGCACCCCACAGCCGGTTTCCCCAGGATTCACGGAATTTGAACGCTCCGGAGCGGCTTTCATCGACAGATACAAAGTCGAACACATCAACGCGGAAGCGTGACCACACATTATAGGCACGCACGCCTTCCCAACTCTGCGGGATATTCGGATTGCTGCGATCGAAAATCATATAGTTCGGCACATCCAGAAACTGCTGCCGACCAACAATGATGCCACCCTGACCGCCCAGAACCTTACCCTTTACTTCCGCAAACAGGTTCAGAAAGTCCATATTGGTGCGCTGGGTGCCATTATAGCCAAAATAATTATGCCCCCATGCCTGGCCGCTGATGACATCGGTATAAATGCGCAAATGATCGCCCAGATGAACATCGGCGCCATACTGGCTGCGCAGCAGCAGACGATCAGAGCTTTTCTTCGACTGGTAACCATAAAAGGGTGCCTGATCGAAGAAATTACGTAAACGTTCGCTGCCGTTGAACGTCACGTAAATGGAGCCGCTATCGTTCAGTTTCACGAATTTCAGCGGATCGAAGAAATCCTTGCGCAGGGAGGGATCACGCAGATAGCTCCAGTCCTCCGCCCAGCGAACCTGACCATACCGTGCCACCGGACCAAAACCGGCAGCCACCCCGGCCTCGGCATTGAACACGCCCCATGGCCCCTGATGCACGGTAGGGATCTGGCCCGGCTTGTTCTTCTTCAGCTTCACCAGTTCAGGATCAGTCGATATGTCCGGCGCACTGCCGAGGGTTGAGGAGACGCGGCTTCCTGTTGTCTGCTGATCAGCCGCCCATCCCTGCACCGGGCATAATGACGATGCCACGCTGAGCCCAGCCACCGACAACAATCCGGACACAGATATCCTGGGCAGACGACTGACGCCGCGCGTCCTGAAGACCTTCGACATGACAAAGTAATTCCTGTTTTACCGCCCAGCGGCAGTGATCGATCAGTGCCACTGCCTAGGGAAACTTCAATAAAGCCCGATCCAGACCATCAGGTCTCACACATAGATTGTTTCTATAACGCAACAGATTATTGCGATATAAAATTTCAACAACTGCCTTGCTCAACCATATGAGTGAACGAAACCTGACGGCGAGATGTCATATTTTTTATTCAAATTATGTCAATCTCATTCCATATTCACATCAAAATACGATCTAAATAGTTGCGAAAAAGTCACAAATGACATTTTTAAATCGTATTTTAAAGAGTGGCTTTTGTCTGTACGAGACTGAAATAATTGACTTGATTTGAATAATTCTCATTGGCGAAAAGATGACGAATGATTAAACCCGCCCTATGAAAAACAAGGGGCCCTTTCCTGGGCTGCACCACACGCATTTCCACAGGCTGATGCAGTGGCAGGCCATGCCCGGCTGGTGCTTCGTCTGGTGGCGAGCACATTGATGCTGTGCGGGGCAAGACGCCTACGGGCGGAAAACCGTTTTTCCGGTCTTGCGGCCCTGGTCATTCTAATCCAGCTTGTCTTACCTGTCTGGGCAGCCTGGCCTTCCACCCATCCCTACACTTGGGCACTCCATGCGGCCAGAAGTGACACCTTCACGCCACAGAGCCCACCCTGCACGCATCAAAGCGCAGACACCACGCATGGCGTCTCAGAAATACGTTCGGACAGGGAAGAAATCCCTGCCGGCCATACGCCTGCTGATCCGGATTCCTTCCCCGACAGACCTGCCGGGGATTGTCATGGCCATGACGGCTGTCCGATCTGCCGCCTTGCCGTCATGCCTGTCCTTTTTCCTGCATCGGAAACGGGGCTGGCCGCATTCAGCCACACGGCTTCCGTCCGCCTCGTATGGCCTGCATCAGATGATGCGCTGTCAACCCGTGTTCTGTTCGTAGCCCGCGCACGGGGACCTCCCTTTTCCACATCGTGATTCTCCTTTCATCCGGCGGATACAGGCAATCACCTGATCCGCTTTTTGTCCCGGCTTCCTGCGGCATGCACCGCGTGACTGGCCAGAGCGCCACCATGCTGATGCAGCCTTTCGAGCGAAAACCACGATGCCATCCCTATTACGTTCCCTTCCTCACGATCGTCAGCCTCTTGCATGGCAAATCGGGCTTCCATGCCTGTCCTTGCTCTGGATTGTCGCCATGCCAGGCCTGGCCGTCGCCCAGCAATTGGAAGCAGAGAGTCCTGAACTTCCGACCCTGTCCGTATCCGGTCAGGGGGGGAAACAGGTCCATACCTCGCCTTCGCAGGACTTTCTGATCCCGGTGACACGCAGCGCCACCAGAACCGATACGCCCGTGCGCGATGTGCCTCAGTCCGTGACCGTGGTACCGGATCAGGTACTGAAAGACCTTGCCGCAACCCGGGTCGATACCGCGCTGCGCTATGGTGGCGGCTTTGATGTCGGCAATACATTTGGCGGATTGTCGCTCGATAATTACGTGGTGCGCGGTTTTGCGACCTCCGAATATTACCGCAACGGCTTTGCCGCCGGGGCGCGCGGTTATCAGCCGATGCCAGATGCATCCACCATCCAGAATGTCGATCTGCTGCGCGGACCGGCAGCACTGGTATTCGGGCGTGGCGATCCGGGCGGCACGTTCAATATCGAAACCAAGCAGCCACTGGATCAATCCGCCGTCAGCGTGAACAGCATATTCGGTGGCTACGCCCTCGCACGCGGCAGCGTCGATGCGACCGGAGCGCTGAACGCCGATCACACGCTGCTGTATCGCCTGAATATGGCTGGTGAACGCAGCGGCAGCTTTCGCAACACAGTTCACAGCAATCGTCAGGTTGTCTCCCCTGTGCTCAGCTGGCGCGCCTCACCCAACACCACCGTCACGCTGGAAACCCAGCTGATGCAGGCAGATGCGACGTTTGATCGCGGCGTCGTGCCCATCAATAACCAGCTTGGCCCGGTACCAATCTCCACTTTCCTCGGTGAACCGGATGACAAGCTGATCCGCAACAAAAGCGCTGTCGTCCAGTTAAGGGTGGATCATAAATTCAATCAGGACTGGAGCCTGCGTGGCGGGGTTCAGGTCATGGACGGTGCCCTCACCGGCTTTGCGACCGAGGGGGCAAGCCTGCCCGCCAACTCTGTTCTGATGTCCCGCTCCCGCCGGTATCGTGACTATCATTGGAACGATCTGATCGCCCAGAGCTACGCCACCGGCCATCTCTCCACCGGCCGGGTACGGCATACGCTGCTGCTGGGGGCCGAATTCGAACGCTATACCGAGCGCGAATTGTTCATGAGCTCCAACGCCAAGCAATTTCCGGATCTCATTAACGTGCTCAATCCGGTTTATACTGGCCTGACACCGCCGCTGGGCATCACGAACGATACGCAGGAACTGAGCTATAGTGGCGCGCTGGTGGCGCAGGATCAGATGGATCTCACCCGGCGGCTCAAATTCCTGCTCGGGCTGCGGCTGAATTATTTCAATCAGCAGATCGTGTTGCAGAACAGGAACACCACTACCAGCCAGTCAGATCTGGTGCCGACGCCGCGTGCCGGGCTGATTTACGAACTGTCCAATGCTGCATCGGTCTATGCGAGTGTTGCGCAATCCTTCAAGCCGAATAGCGGCGTCAGTGCTTCCGGCACGGCCTTCGCGCCGGAACAGGGAACGGCTTATGAAGTCGGCACCAAGCTCGATCTGATCGACAACCGGCTGAGCATTCAGGCAGCCCTGTTTACCATCGACAAAAGCAATGTGCTGACAGTCGATCCCAACAACGCCAATTTCAATATCGCCACTGGTGCAGCGCGCAGCCGCGGTTTTGACGTTGCCGTCGCCGGATCGCCCCTGCCGGGCTGGCAGGTGATTGGCGGCTATGCCTTTACCGATGCGATGGTGACCAAGGATGTACAACTGGCCTACGGCACACCGCTGATCAATGTGCCACGCCACACCCTGTCCCTGCTGAATGTCTATGAAGTCCAGACCGGCCCGCTGAAAGGTCTCGGCGTCGGGGCCGGTGTGATCTATCGCAGTAACAGGGCAGCCACCAGCAATGACGGCGGCGTGATTCTGCCTTCCTATGTCACGCTGGATGCGCTGGCTTACTATCCGCTGACGCAACATGTGCGGCTGGCGGTGAATGCCACCAACCTGACGGATGCCACCTACTACGCCAATAGTCTCGGGGCCTTGCGCATCATGCCCGGCTCTCCGCGTACCGTGTTTGGCAATATTACCTTCAATTTCTGACCTCTCCTGATCGGACAAGGGCCGGAGCAGCAGGAGGCTGCATGCCTCCGGCACTTAAAACCGCTCTTCAATCATTCTGATTTTCAGATTAAAATAAACGAATTAAACTGTTAGTAAGATTGATCAGATCTCCGTATCTTTTCAGCAGGAGATCTGATCATGACGCTGGAACAATTACGTATATTCATCGGGGTTGCAGAACGTGAGCATGTCACACGGGCAGCCGAAGCGCTGAATATCACACAATCCGCAGCCTCCAGCGCCATTGCCGCGCTGGAGGCGCGCTATGGCGTGGCACTGTTTCATCGTGTCGGACGCGGGATCACCCTGACCGAAGCCGGTCGCGCCTTTCTGGATGAAGCGCGTCTCGTCATAAGGCAGGCCGCTCATGCGGAAAAAATGCTGGCCGAGTTCACCGACATGGCACGTGGCACGCTGAGCATCGTTGCCAGCCAGACCATCGCCAGTTACTGGCTGCCACCCCGCCTTGCCGCTTTCCGCACGCGCTATCCGCAAATCACGCTTGAACTGGGTATCGACAATACCGAAGGCGTTGCCGCCCGGATTCTAAACGGTTCTGCCGATCTCGGTTTTATCGAGGGCATGGTCGACGAAGCTTCACTGGCCCGCTGGGTGATGGCAACCGATCCAATGGTACTGGTCAGCCGTGAAAGCACCGGTCCTGTCGATACGCAGTGGCTGCGCACCGCACGCTGGATCATGCGGGAAAAGGGATCTGGGACGCGATCCACCTGCGACGGGATCATACACGCACACGGGATTGATCCGACCAGCCTCACCATTGCCATGACACTACCCTCCAACGAGGCCGTGCGCGGCGCGGTTGAAGCCGGGGCCGGCGTGGCCATGCTGTCCCGGCTGGTGGTGGAGCGCGCCTTAACGGAGGGTGATCTCATCGAACTGCCTCTTGTTCTGCCCGACCGCTCGTTTCACGCGCTGCGCCACAAGGAACGCTATCGCAGCCGCGCCGCCGATGCCTTCACCGATCTGATCAGGGAACTGAAATCATGAGCATCTTACAGGCTGTCATTTCAGGTCTCAGACCTTTCAAGCGTCTCGATCACCCAAGGGAAATCGTTCGTCAGTTCACCCCGAACTGGTTTGCCGCAACCATGGGCACCGGCATTCTGGCACTTACCCTGCCGCAGGTGCCTGGCATCGGTCCGGCGCTGCAACCTTTTGGTGAAGCATTGTGGTTCCTGAACATCACGTTGTTCATGCTGTTCACCCTGCTCTACGCCGCACGCTGGAGTCTGTTCGGATATGAAGCACGCCGTATTTTCGGCCATAACACCGTCTCGATGTTCATCGGCACCATCCCGATGGGACTGGCCACCATCATCAATGGCTGTGTGGCGTTCGGTATCAACCGCTTCGGCCCCGGCATCATATCCGTGGCCGAGATGATGTGGTGGATCGACGTCGCCATGTCGCTCGCCTGTGGTGTGGCGATCCCGTATCTGATGTTCACCCGCCATGAGCATAGTCTGGATGGCATGACAGCAGTCTGGCTGCTGCCTGTTGTGGCCGCGGAAGTCGCCGGTGCCAGCGGTGGTCTGCTCGCCCCCCATCTGGTGGACAGCGGGGATCAGTTCACCATGCTGGTGACATCCTGTGTGCTCTGGGCCTGCTCAGTGCCGATCGCGTTCAGTATCCTGACCCTGCTGGTACTGAGAATGGCGCTGCACAAGCTGCCGCATGACAGTATGGCGGCCTCCTCCTGGCTGGCTTTGGGGCCGATCGGCACTGGCGCTCTCGGGATGCTGCTGATCGGAGCGGATGCGCCCGCCATTCTGGCACAGCATCATATGGCTGCCATTGGTGTGACGGTACAGGGGCTGGGTGTTCTGGCGGGCCTGCTGCTCTGGGGGTTTGGGCTGTGGTGGATGATGCTGGCGACCCTCATCACCATCCGTTACTGGCGCGCCGGGGTGCCGTTCAATCTCGGCTGGTGGGGGTATACCTTCCCGCTTGGTGTCTACACGGTGGCGACATTCAGGCTTGGAGTCATGCTGGAAGCCGGGTTCTTCAGCCTGATCGGCACCTTCCTTGCTGCCATTCTCACCGCGATGTGGCTGCTGGTCAGCGCCAGAACCATCATCGGAGCATGGCGAGGCACCCTGTTCGTCTCCCCCTGCATCACGTCAGGGACGTGATGCCCCGCAAAACCACCCCCAAGCAAACAATATCCGCCTGAAGGCTATACGGCTCCGACCAGCCCACGTGCGAATTCCATTGCATCGAACGGCCGCAGATCACCCGCCTTCTCACCAACCCCCACCGCATGGACCGGCAGGCCGAAATCCTCGGCCAGTGCCACAACAATACCACCCCGGGCGCTGCCATCCAGCTTGGTGACGATCAGACCGGTGATGTTCACCATGTCCTTGAACACCCGCACCTGCTCCACCGCGTTCTGGCCGGTGGTGGCATCCAGCACCAGCAGGATCGAATGGGGCACCGTTTCATCATGCTTGCGCATCACGCGGATGATCTTGCTCAGTTCCTCCATCAGCGCGCCTTTATTGTGCAGGCGGCCAGCCGTGTCGATCAGCAGAATATCGGCCTGCTCCGCCTGCGCCTTTGCCAGCGCATCAAAGGCCAGACCAGCCGCATCCGCACCGGGAGGGCCGGAGATCACCGGGGCACCGACACGCTCTCCCCAGACCTGCAACTGCTCCACCGCGGCCGCACGGAATGTGTCACCCGCCACCAGAATGGAGCGTAGCCCCTGATCTTTCCAGCTCTGGGCCAGCTTGCCGATCGTCGTGGTTTTGCCGGTGCCGTTTACACCCACCATCAGAATCACATGCGGCTTGCGCGTCAGATCAGGCTCCAGCGGAATGGCCACCGGACGCAGGATCTGCGCGATCTCCTCGGCCAGAGCGGTCTTGATCTCTTCCTCCGTCACTTCCCGGCCAAAGCGGGCGCGACGGAAGGCCTCAATCACACGAGCCGCCACCGAGGTACCGAGATCAGCAGCAATCAGTGCCTCCTCCAGTTCCTCCAGCGCCGCATCATCCAGACGGCGTCGGCTGATCACCGAGGTCAGATTGGTGGTCAGCTTCTGCGTGCTGCGTGCAAGCCCTTCCTTGAGCTTGCTGAAAAAACCGAGCGCCATTCAGGCTGTCCCCACTTCATCGGCCACCAGACCACGCTGGTCGGCCCCAACCACAATGGCTTTCATCAGACGCCCCGGCTCAGTCGGACGGGACAGGCGGGTCGGGATGAAATGCTCACTATGCCCTGCCTGCTCAGTCTCCGTCAGCAGGCTGATGGTCTGGCCAATCTGGACACTGAAAAACGGCTCTGCCTGCCGCGCCGCTTCCTCCCGCAATCTGGCCGCACGCGCACGCCGCTCCGCCACCGGGATCGCGGGCATGCGGGCTGCAGGCGTGCCGGGGCGCTCGCTGTAGGGGAAAACATGCAGGAAAGGCAGTTGCGCCTCCCTCACAAAAGCCAGCGTTTCCTCAAACAATTCATCGGTTTCAGTCGGAAACCCGGCGATGACATCGGCACCGATGGCAATGCCGGGCCGGAGACGGCGCGCCCGGGCCACGGTCTCCAGCGCTCCAGCGCGGGAATGACGTCGCTTCATACGCTTCAGGATCATGTCGGAACCGGCCTGAAGGCTGAGATGCAGATGCGGCATCAGGCGTGGCTCCTCGGCAATCAGCTGCCACAAATCCTCGTCGATCTCCTCCGGATCCAGCGAGGACAGCCGCAGCCTCGGCAGCTCCGGCACCAGCGCCAACAGGCGGCGCATCATCTGCCCCAGCCCCGGCGCCCCCGGAAGATCAGGGCCGTAGCTGGTGATGTCCACGCCGGTCAGCACGACTTCCTGATACCCGCGCTGTACCAACAGGCGCACCTGATCAACAATGGCGCCGATCGGCACGGAACGGCTCGGGCCACGACCAAACGGGATAATACAAAAGGTACAACGATGGTCGCACCCTTGCTGGACCTGCACGAAAGCACGGGCACGGCCTGCAAATTCCGTCACCAGATGCGCGGCTGTTTCCTTGGCCTGCATGATGTCGGAGACGGCAGAAGGCGCATCCGGTGCCCAGCTTTCCGGCTTCAGCTTGTCCTCATTCCCCAGCACTCTCGTAACACCGGGCAGAGCAGCCCAGCGTGCCGGATCGAGCTGCGCAGCACAGCCGGTTACCACAATCTGCGCCTCGGGACGTTCACGATGCGCCCGGCGAATGGCCTGCCGCGCCTGACGCTCTGCCTCACCGGTCACGGCACAGGTATTGACGATGATCGTGTCGCTGAGGGCAATCGCATGCCCCCGCATAACCTCGCTCTCATAGCTGTTGAGGCGACAGCCGAAGGTCAGGATATTGACGCCTGCCGCCTCAGAGGCCGACACGGGAGTCGTGGAAATATCCTGCACCACTTCGTCAGCATCATGGCTCATCCGGCGATGCTTTCCAGCGCAATGCGGCCATGAAACACTGTCGCGGCCGGGCCAGTCATCAGCACGTGCCCATCCTGTTCCCGCCAGTGGATCCGCAATTGGCCACCATCCAGCTCCACCACAGCCTCCCGCTCCGCCAGACCGCGCCGGACTGCGTTCACCAACGTGGCGCAGGCTCCGGTACCGCATGCCAGAGTAAGCCCGGCACCGCGTTCCCATACCCGTAACCGGATATGAGAGCGGGATAGCATTTGTGCATGGCCGATATTCGCCCGCTCCGGAAACAACGGATCATGCTCCAGCATTGGTCCGGTCGCCGGAATATCCAACGCTGCCAGATCGGCTACAAAGAAGGTCGCATGGGGATTTCCCATGGAACAGGCAGCCGGCATCTTCAAACCAGGCGCTTCCAACGGGAGGAACAGCGTATCCATCTCCCGCGCCAATGGCACATCGCGCCAGCCCAGCCCTGGCTGCCCCATGTCGATGCAGATGCCATCACCGGTGATTTCTGCCCGCAGGAGACCGGCAACGGTTTCCATGCTGGGCGCGGCGATACCATCCCGATGCAGCAGATCCGCTATACAGCGCGTAGCATTACCGCAAGCACCGGACTCGCTACCATCGGGATTGTAGATGCGCATAAAGGCATCCGCCACCGAGGATGGCTCCAGCACGATCAACTGGTCACAGCCCACCCCGGTACGGCGATCAGCGATCGCTGCGGCCTGAGAGCCGGAAAGAGCGAGCTTGCGCCCTTTCCGTGCGTCAAAGACAACGAAATCGTTCCCAAGCCCGTGCATCTTGATGAAATCGGTCAACATGCCGCCCTTATATAAAGCGTAGGCGTCGGTTAATAGAACAATTTTAGCCTCAGCATACCCAATCAATGATTGGCCAAATTCCACATAGGAATCGAAAGCATAGAAAAATATTTCACTTTCAACTGCCCTTCCACGTCTGGCATCTCTTCAGTATTCACATTCTCCAGCAATGATTCTCCAAATACTTCAACCTGATCCAGAGCTAACCATTCCTCCCTGGGGATCATAATTTTTATAAAGCGGGCTACTATCTGCTCTGTGGGCTGATATCTGAACGGCTCTCCATCAAAACCACCTATTTCAGCATCCCCCAATTTACGAGACACAACTTCATCCCATTGCTGTCCATCGATCGACAGCAGCAAACTCATATCCGTTAGTCTCTCCTTCGCTACGTCGCATCGATTGTAAATTCTGATTTCATTAATGAGGTGCGTGTTCTGCAGATCAAGCTGCCACCAAGGTTTGTCCTGTCGAGTGGTCTGGCACTGATATATGCCTGTCAGCTTGCCGCTTATAGCACCTTCAGGCGTGTTGTTGTGATGCGCGTTATCAGTGTAAATTGAGCTTTGGGTTGCTACTCCCTTGATGGCCACGTTTTCCCCGAAAGGCTCATCGTTCAAAGCGAGAGGCGATACAGACCTTGGTTGATCAGGAAAATACTGAGCCTTTGGATGTGAACCTTGGACAAAGCCATTCAAAATATTCAACAAGTTTTGGCCCATTTCCAAAGGGTTTTTTATCTCCAAAATTTCGTGAAAATTTTCTGTTCTACCTAAATTTCTCAAATCATCTTTGGGAAATAAATGCAAATTTCTATTTCCAGTAACCATATCAATCAAAGCCTGATTGCTACTTGCTTTAATACTATGCGATAATGTACAAATTCTTCTATTATCGGAAAATCCTGTCAAGTGCATTGCAGAACCAGAAAATCCGATAATATTACGGTGTTGTGTTACCAAGCGTATCTGCTCAGCAAAAGGCATCGACTCAGTGAAAACTATTTTGATACCATGATTGCTCAAATATGATGTTAAATCATGCTCGTTGATGACTTTACGAACGCCAGACTTCAGGTTTTCTTTGGAAAAATAAACCGGCTGCTCAGATATTTCATAATCTGGCACGTTACCTTGAATCATATTGGCAATCATTTTGAGCGTTAGAAAATATTCTTCATGTACTGAATGATTTTCTATAAAAGACGGCTCCGCAACAGCTATTCTAGGAATGTGCGTACCTTGCTCAGCGACTCTTACAAGCCTTTCTGGAGAAATTCCAAGCGCATTAAAGCACTCACGAATATGCTCAATTTTAAACAGATCATGTTTGTCCCCCCCTGCATAGGCCAACTGCCACGTAGGGGGAATTGATGACAGCAGAGGCCATAGTCGAGCCAATACGCTAACAATAAAATGACCAAAATGGAGATGAATTGGACCAATCCACAGCATGTCTGCGTTTGGCACGTTAGAGCGGCTTGAAAAGGGGTTGAGCTTTGTAAAAAAGGCAGGCTGAGGGACGCTTTGTAAATTCCCCCCCCTCAAAAAAGAGCTATCAGGAATAACTCTTTGCTGAGAATCATATAAGGCCCATCCATCAAGCACCACGTTATGATAAATCCTGATATCAGGCGTTTTTTTTACAAAAATCGCCCTCCCATCAACAGAAGGACATTTAACAAAAGACATTAAAGCTCCGCACACAAACCAAATATTGTTACAGTTTATTTTTAAATATAAGCTACGTTAATATTTTTTATAACAACCAATCAATACGTGTTTACAAAATTTGTCATCATCCTCTCCCAACCATCATGAAGTGATAGACAAAAATTTCTTCAAGCAAAAATATTTACGTTAGGTTAATTATTAGCAAAACAATGTACTTTCAATACCAAATACATGAATTTTTCACCGATTTTCAACGCTCAATGATGGTTAAAGATTCTTGCTATCCACCCATCCTCGTCCAAGCCCCCTTCTGCCGTGAAAGGGGCAAAAATTCCTATGGCCCTACCGGATTCCAATTCAGCGCCCTCGTATGACACGTTTAATCAGACGAAGGCACCCCATAAAAGCCATATACCTCTTGCATCTTTCTTCTCAGACATTAAAATAACAAAAAGCAGGTATAATTCTATTAAAAGTTTTTTAAATTATATGTTTAAAAGTGCAGTCTGTTTAGTTGTACGGGATGAAGCCCAGGATATACTGGAGTGGGTAGCTTTCCATTCCGCTGTCGGTTTTGACACTCAAATCATATTTGACAATTGTTCGACTGACGAGACTCCTAGGCTGCTTCAGGCAATATCAAAAATTGTGGATGTAAGGGTCATTCCTTGGCAAAACAGAGGTGCACTTTATCAGGAAAATGCTTATTTAACGGCCGCTTCGATATTCAGAAAAGAATTTGAATGGATGGCTTTTATTGATTCTGATGAATTTTTTATTCCTGAATTACCTGTTTCCCTCGAAAAATACTTGCAGGCATTTCCAAATGCTGGTGGAATTGCCGTTAATTGGGCATTATATGGTTCCAATAATCATCAACAATCACCAGATGGTTTTATAATAAAAAATTTCACTCGCCGCTCTGAGAGCAGTTTTTTTCCGAATCGGCATATTAAATCACTTGTCCGCCCCGAAAGCATCGTTTCTGCTGGGAATCCCCATTTTTTTAACTTAGATGCTCCTTATTTCACTGCATCAGGAGCACCACTCGAGTGGTTTAAAAATGAGCATGGCGTCATGCTTAAAGGTGTCAGTGCCAGTGAGCCTGATTATAAAGGTGCCCGCATAAATCACTATTTCACTAAATCTTTTGAACACTGGAAAAAGAAGGTAAAAAGAGGATATAATTCCGCAGCCAATTCTCGCAAAATAGAGGAATTTAGTATCTATGATCAAAATCAAATTGAAGATCTAATTGCTTTTAGATACCTGGCAAAGACTCAAGAAATTTTTGATAGTTTTAAAAATTTAATTTGAGTTAAATTTTATTCAACAAAACTAATATCAATATTTTTAACTTTTCTATTTTTTTCATTATACCCACAATAAAGATAATGTACAATTGATTTCGTACCAGATGCATTCACATCAAAATTATCCTCCAGATATTGATTACTATCAAATATAATTTCTATCCCAGGACATTCCATTACTTCACTTGGCTTGCGAACCCTTATATGGTTAGGCTCATTGTATTCTGAAACAAATCCTATAATAGTTGATTCACATCCCAAAACAGACATTAGATTACAAAAATCAGGCAGAAAGACAGTAATAAAAACATTAAACTGTTTAATATAATTTTCTTCATTATAAAGCATATTTCTAATAAGATGAACTCCTGGACCTTGATAATTTTTTACCTCTTCATCATTTTCTATATTTAGCCTATGAGATAATTTCTCTTTGCAATGCTCAATAAATCTTAAAAACGGCTTAAAATGGTAATGGAAATGCGTTAAATTGCTTTCTCTTCCCCCTTTTTGAGTTTTAAACTCATGAAATCCTCTGTCTATTGATCCATCGAAACAAGATGAGACAAATCCTTTCTTTGCCTCTTGTGGCCAATACCAACCTTTTCTTGAAGGATCATTATACATACATGTATTGATACGATACCACTCTTCTTTTTTATCAAGAGAACATAAGTATTTATTTATCTCAGACCGATCAACGGAAATTTTATCATTTTTCCATAAACCAATAAATTCATCACAATCTAATACAAATACAAAATCAAATTTTTCGGTTCTTTTTAATATTTTAATAACATTACTAATAATTTCTCCCTTTAATTCAAAATCCACTTTTGTATCAAACTGCCTATAAACTTTTCCGCCAAGTTTTTCTAGTTGCTCCAAAGAGTTTTTAACTTTTGTTTTGACGGAACCATTGTCCAAGATAATGATATTGTTAAATCCAAACATGTATCCATGATAAACTATCCAAGGCCAAAGGACTATATCCTCATCTTTTTGCATCATAATACATTTAACAATTTGTATTTTTCTTTTACTCATTTTATAATACTTTTCTTATATTCATAAATATTA
The DNA here is from genome assembly GCF_001889545.1 of Granulibacter bethesdensis. Taxonomy (NCBI): domain Bacteria; kingdom Pseudomonadati; phylum Pseudomonadota; class Alphaproteobacteria; order Acetobacterales; family Acetobacteraceae; genus Granulibacter; species Granulibacter bethesdensis. Next base: position 1,716,378 of record NZ_CP018194.1, read on the forward strand.
TAAATAATTAATTTTGACATATTATATTCCAAAATGATTTTTAGATTTTACTTCTGATTTATATCATAAGTGCTCTTTATGTGTCATTGTCAACTATATTAAAAATAAAAAAAATATGCTTTTTTATTTTATTATTGATTATTATCTCACGCAAAGATCGCTACCTGTTTGTAAAATCTTTTATCATACCCCCTTGCCATCGCCACTCTGTCGCGCTAAGTCCCCGCCCTGTTTGCGCGCCTGGGCCTGTATGGGCATGCCCGGCCGCAGCAACCCGTGGCTCATCCTGAATTCCTAAGGATGGCCAACGGGCTGGATAACGTAAAGGAGAATCAAATGCCCAAGCTGAAGACGAAGTCTTCTGTAAAGAAGCGCTTCAAGATCACGGCCACCGGCAAGGTGCTGGCTGGCCCGGGTAAAAAGCGTCACAATCTTTCCGCGCGATCCCAGAAGGCAAAGCGCCAGAACCGTGGCAGCCAGGTGCTGACCCATGCTGACGGTCTGACCGTCAAGCAGTGGGCCCCCTACGGCCTGAACTGAGGAGAGCGCATCCATGGCACGTGTCAAACGCGGCGTTACCACGCACGCCCGTCACAAGAAGGTTCTGAAGGCCTCCAAGGGGTTCTTCGGCCGTTCCTCCACCAACTACCGCATTGCGCTGGAGCGTCTGGAAAAGTCGCTGCAATATGCGTATCGCGACCGCCGGGTGAAGAAGCGTGATTTCCGCGCTCTCTGGATCCAGCGTATCAACGCTGCCGTGCGTGAGCATGGCATGACCTACAGTGTGTTCATCAACGGTCTGAAGAAGGCCGAGATCGACATGGACCGTAAGGTTCTGGCCGCCATTGCCTTCGACGATGCCGCTGCTTTCGCGGAAATCGTGAAGAAGGTGCAGGGCGCCCTGGCCGCTTGATCGCCCTGATAAAGTCATCGAAACAGGCTGGATGATCCTCATCCGGTCTGCTTTGATACCAAAAAGCGACGGGGTTTCGGCCCCGCTGAAATCCGGGGCCCTGGCTCCGGATTTTTTGTATGTGGAGTTGCCATGTCGGACGATCTGACCGCCCTGCGAGAAGAAACTGATGCCGCCTTGCGGGACGCCGCCGATCTGCGCGCCTGGGATGCCATCCGTGTCGGTGTGCTGGGCAAAAGCGGGAAGCTCACCGCGCTGCTCAAAACGCTTGGGCAGGCGACCCCGGAAGAAAGAAAAGAGCGGGGTGCCGCGCTGAACCGGCTGAAGGAAGCCCTGAGCGAAGCCATCGAAGCCCGTCGGGTGGAGCTGGAATCCGCCGCCCTGGAAGCCCGGCTGACGGCAGAGCGTATCGACATCACCCGCCCACCCCGTCCGCGTATGACCGGCGCGATCCATCCGATCAGCCGCACCATCGAGGAAATGACCGCGATTTTCGGTGCGATGGGGTTCAGTGTCGCCGAAGGCCCGGATGTGGAAGGCGACTGGCATAATTTCGGCGCTCTGAACATTCCCGCGCATCATCCTGCCCGCGCCGATCACGACACATTTTATCTGCCGCCGGAGACAGAAGGTGCCGCCCCCCGCGTGCTGCGCACCCATACCTCCCCGGTCCAGATCCGCACCATGCTGAATGCCGAGCCGCCAATCCGCATCATCGCGCCGGGCCGTACCTATCGCGCCGATCATGATGCCACGCACAGCCCAATGTTTCATCAGTGTGAGGGGCTGGTCATTGGTCGCGGCATCACGCTGGGGCATCTGAAAGGCACGCTGATCGACTTCCTGCGTGCTTTCTTCGGCGTGCCTGACCTGCCAGTGCGGTTCCGCGCCAGCTATTTCCCCTTCACCGAGCCCTCCATGGAGGTGGATATCGGCTGGAACCGCAAGACCGGCGAGTTGGGTGGTGGCGGCGACTGGCTGGAAATTCTCGGCAGCGGCATGGTGCAGCCGAAAGTGCTGGCGAATTGCGGGATCGACCCGCGCGAGTGGCAGGGCTTTGCCTTCGGCATGGGGGTAGAGCGCGTGACAATGCTGAAGCATGGCATCGCCGATCTGCGCCCGTTCTATGACAGCGATCTCCGCTGGCTGCGTCATTACGGTTTCAATCCGCTGGCCTCCGTCAGCCTGCATGAAGGGGTGTGAGCCATGAAATTCACCCTGTCCTGGCTCAAGGACCATCTGGATACCGATGCCTCCCTGTCGCGCATTGCCGAGACTCTGACGGCGATCGGGCTGGAACTGGAAGGCATTGAGGATCGTGCCGCCGCGCTGACCGGGTTCAACGTCGCCCGCATCGTGAGCGCGGAGCAGCATCCCAATGCCGATCGGCTGCGCGTCTGTCAGGTAGAGACCGGCACGGAGCGTGGCACGATTCAGGTCGTCTGCGGCGCGCCCAATGCCCGCGCCGGTATCGGCGTGGTGCTGGCAACCCCCGGTGCGGTGGTCCCCACCAACGGCATGGTCATCAAGGAAGGTGAAATCCGTAGCGTGGCCAGCATGGGCATGATGTGCTCGGCGCGGGAGCTTGGCCTCGGCGAGGATCATGACGGCATCATCGAATTGTCGCCCGATCTGCCGCTCGGCACCCCCTATGCCGCGCTGGCCGGGCTGGATGATCCGGTGATCGAGATCAGCGTCACACCCAACCGGGGCGATGCGCTGGGCGTGCGCGGCATTGCCCGCGATCTGGCCGCTGCCGGCCTCGGCACGCTGAAACCGTTTCAGCCGGTTGCGGTCACAGCCTCTGCCCCCTCTGCCATTCACTGGGCGATTGAGGATCGTGAAGGCTGCCCGTTCATCCTTGGCCGCACGATACGCGGTGTCCGCAACGGGCCGAGTCCGGACTGGCTGGCAGCACGGCTGAAAGCCATCGGGCTGCGTCCTATCAACACGCTTGTCGACATCACCAATTACTTCAGCTTCGATCTGGGTCGCCCGCTGCATGTGTTCGATGTCGCACAGGTGCAGGGGGATATGCTCACCGTTCGACGCGGGGCGGGCGAAACCTTCCGCACCCTGAATGGCAAGGACATCACCGTCACGGCGGAAGATTGCGTGATCGCCGATGCTTCAGGCGTCGATTCTCTGGCAGGCATCACCGGGGGCGAGCGCACCGGCTGCACCGAGGCCACTACCGATGTCTTTATCGAATGCGCCCTGTTCGATCCGGTGCGGATCGCCCGCAGCGGACGTCACCACCAGATCAGTACCGATGCGCGGCAGCGTTTCGAGCGTGGTGTCGACCAGGCGCTGCTGCCAGCCGCTCTGGAAGCCGCCACCGCCATGATCCTGAGCCTGTGCGGTGGTGAGGCCAGCGCCATCACCAGCGCCGGAGCGGAACCCTCCTGGCAGCGCGAGGCCACGCTGCGTTTTGCGCGACTGGAGGAGCTCGGCGGTCTGGCGGTGCCTCCGGATGAAGCCGTCTCGGCTCTGGAACGTCTTGGTTTCGGCATCCTGTCCCGCAATGCGGAGCATGTGACGGTCTCGGTCCCGTCCTGGCGCAATGATATGGCGGCCCGCTCACCGCTCGACCTGCCCGCGACGCTTGATGCCGCACGCGCTGCCACGCTGGCAGAGGCCGCCGCCGAAGCCGAACCGGAAGCCGAGCTGATCGAGGAAGTGCTGCGCCTGCGCGGTATGGATGCAATTCCGGCCTGCTCGCTGCCGGTGGATCATGCCGTACCGGGAGCCTCGCTGTCGCCGCGCCAGACACGCGCGGCGCTGGCCCGGCGCGAACTGGCCGCATCCGGCCTGATGGAATGCGTCACGTTCAGCTTCGTGGCCCATGAGGTCGCCGCCCGCTTCGGTGGCACGGAGGAGAGCCTGCGCCTGCTCAATCCTATCGCCTCCGATCTCGATCAACTGCGTCCGACCCCGGTGGCAACGCTGGCGCTGGCGCTGGCTCGCAACGCAGCACGCGGCTTGCCGGAAGCAGCCCTGTTCGAGGTAGGGCCTGCCTTCTCCGCCAACGGGCAAAGTCAGGTTGCGGCCGCCATCCGCGGCGGTATGACGCCTCGCCACTGGCTGGAACCGGCACGCTCACTGGATGCGATGGATGCGAAAGGCGATCTGTTCAGCCTGCTGGCAGCGCTGGGCGTGCCGATGGACAGCCTTTCCGTCACCGCCGAAGCGCCTTGCTGGTACCATCCGGGCCGCTCCGGGGTGGTGCGGCAGGGGCCGAAAACCGTGCTCGGCACGTTCGGGGAATTGCATCCGGCGCTGATCGAGGCGATGGATCTGCCCTCCCCCACCATCGCCTTCGAACTGTTTCTGGATGCGGTGCCTGAACCGAAACGCCGCCGCCGGGCCGCACCGACCCTGCCGCCTTTCCAGCCTCTGACGCGCGATTTCGCGTTTCTGGCCCAGCGCGGCACATCGGCCGATGCCCTGCTGCGGGCTATTCGTGGGGCGGATCGCAGCCTGATCACCCGAGTGTCGCTGTTCGATGTCTATGACGGCGACAAGCTGCCGGAGGGGATGATCTCGCTGGGGGTGGAAGTGACCCTGCAACCGCAGGAACGCTCCCTGACCGATGCGGAGATCGAGGCAATCAGCGCCAAAATCGTCGCCGCCGCCGGAAAAGCAACCGGCGCCACGCTGCGTTAAAAACCAGCCGCCCGCATGGGTGGGACAAGCTTTGTTTCCCAGAAAGCCTCGCCGGATGATCCGGCGAGGCTTTTTTGTTCTCAACGCATGCTCCCCCTCAAAAATCACCGGGCGGAAAGGCCATATCAGGGCTTCGCGGGACGGTTTTTTTTGCGTATCAGGCGTCCATGACCGACATTCCCATCGACCGTATCCGCAATTTCTCGATCATCGCCCATATCGACCACGGGAAATCGACCCTTGCCGACCGTCTGATCCAGTTGACCGGCGCGTTGTCGGACCGCGAAATGACCAACCAGGTCCTGGATAACATGGAGCTGGAGCGGGAGCGCGGCATCACCATCAAGGCGCAGACCGTGCGCCTGACCTACCGCGCCAAGGACGGGCTGGTCTATGCGCTGAACCTGATGGACACGCCGGGCCATGTCGACTTCGCCTATGAGGTCAGCCGGTCTCTGGCAGCCTGTGAAGGCTCCCTGCTGGTGGTGGATGCCAGTCAGGGGGTGGAAGCCCAGACACTCGCCAATGTGTATCAGGCGATCGATGCCAACCACGAAATCGTGCCGGTGCTGAACAAGGTCGATCTTCCTGCCGCCGAGCCGGACCGGGTGAAGAAACAGATCGAGGATGTAATCGGCCTCGATGCCTCCGACGCGCTGATGATCTCGGCCAAGACCGGCCTTGGCGTGGATACGGTGCTGGAGGCGCTGGTCACCCGCCTGCCCGCGCCGAAAGGCAATGCCAATAGCGAACTGAAGGCCCTGCTGGTCGATAGCTGGTACGACGCCTATCTGGGCGTCATCATTCTGGTGCGGGTGAAGGATGGCGTGCTGCGGCGCGGCCAGAAAATCCGCATGATGTCCACCGGCGCGACCTACACGGTGGATCAGGTGGGCGTGTTCAGCCCCCGCATGACGCCGGTGGAGACGCTTAATCCGGGCGAGATGGGCTATATCAACGCCGCCATCAAGACCGTGGCCGATACCAATGTCGGTGATACCATCACCGATGACCGCGTGCCGGCGACCGAGCCTCTGCCGGGCTTCAAGCCCTCCATTCCGGTGGTGTGGTGCGGCCTGTATCCGATCGACGCTGATGATTTCGAAAAGCTGCGGGACAGCCTCGGCAAGCTGCGCCTGAACGATGCGAGCTTCCATTTCGAGGCCGAGACCTCTGCCGCTCTGGGCTTCGGGTTCCGCTGCGGCTTCCTCGGCCTGCTGCATCTGGAGATCATTCAGGAACGGTTGAGCCGCGAGTTCGACCTCGACCTGATCGCAACGGCTCCGTCGGTGGTGTACAAGCTCCACAAGACCAATGGCGAGCATCTGGAGCTGCACAACCCGGCCGACATGCCCGATGGCAGCGTGATCGAGAAAATCGAGGAACCATGGATCAAGGCCACGATCATGGTGCCGGACGATTATCTGGGCGCGATCCTGACCCTGTGCAGCGAGCGTCGTGGTCAGCAGGTTGACCTGACTTATGTCGGCAACCGGGCGATGGCCGTGTATCGGCTGCCTTTGAACGAGGTGGTGTTCGATTTCTACGACCGCCTGAAATCAGTCAGCCGCGGCTATGCCAGCTTCGATTACCAGATGGACGGGTATGAGGAGAGCGATCTGGTCCGCATCTCGATTCTGGTGAATGCCGAAGCGGTGGATGCGCTGAGCTTCATCGCGCATCGGAGTGCGGCGGAAAACCGGGGGCGGCAGATCTGCGCCAAGCTGAAGGAGTTGATTCCCCGGCAGCTGTTCAAGATCGCCATTCAGGCCGCCATCGGCAGCCGCATCATCGCCCGCGAGACGCTGGGCGCGCTGAGCAAGGACGTGACCGCCAAATGCTATGGCGGCGATATCAGCCGCAAGCGGAAGCTGCTGGAAAAGCAGAAAGAGGGCAAAAAACGCATGCGTCAGTTCGGCAAGGTGGAGATTCCGCAATCGGCCTTCCTCGCTGCCCTGAAAATGGACAACTGACCCCCCTTGCATTCCCCCGTCAGGGTAGGTAATAGCACCCCACCCTGGCATCCGGAGAGATGGCCGAGCGGCTTAAGGCGCACGCTTGGAAAGCGTGTGTGCGTGAAAGCGTACCGTGGGTTCGAATCCCACTCTCTCCGCCAGTTACATCTTGATTTTATTGATGTTTTTAACTTGGAGCCCCGGTTCCAGTAGCCGCTCTCCGATAGCCCTTACACTACGCCGCCGCAGTGGATACAGGGTTCTGGCATCCAAAATATTTTTTGATGTGTCGAGACGTTTGAATCGACGTGCAAATGCCCTTCGTAATACGGAGGAAGGTTTGGCCGTTCATATCTTCTTTGAGGATGAAGCGGTTTTCAGCCACACCCTTCGTCAATGCAGAGTGCTGAACAAGCTTCGCCTCTCGATAGAGAACATACGATTCCTTAGTAAGGAACGGATGTTCATGCGGCTGCAAGATACATGACGGATCGCATAAATTGTTGATCCTGGTACAGATCGACACAATCAGTTGGTACCCATCATCGGGATCAGTGCAGACGATGTGAAGGTGCATTCTACCGGGATCATAGGTAAGGCCCAGACAGAATCAGGACCGTCCCTTTCTTCTGCATCTCTTGCACCAGACTATGCGAGCTTCTGCAGAAGATGTGAAATTTGATTATGTTCCTCAACGAGAGCGGCCTGAGCGGCAGCGTTTTCAATTCCGACCATGGTCATAATGCGCTCCAGCGGAATGGGCGTCGAGCTTCCCTGAGGATCCTCCCACTCGGGCACATTGACCTTTTCATGCGTCCAATCGCGAAGTGTCCATTTCCCCATGTGGCCAAATTTGTCCCACACTGCATCGAGGCATTGAATGTCGGCTTCGCTCAATTCGTCCAAATCATCATCGCTCACGCCCTCTTTGACGGCTATTTGATGATTTGCCCTGTCCTCAAGATAATCAGACCACCCGCATGCATCGAGATCATGCTCGCCGTTGATATGCGAATAGGTTTGCGAATTAACGGGACCATGCGGCATCCACACACGCCGCTCGTCCAGGATCGGCGCACCAAATCGCATAATACTCTCCCGATCAGCCAGATACACCAGCTTAATCGCCTTGAGCACATCCAGCGTTTTGCTCTGCGCTTTGCAGGCAAGATACGCAATCACTTGCGCAGCTTTCACCGGATTATACATGCGGCTCTCCATGGGCATGATAAAGCCCTATCCATGATTTCAATATATGCTTTTACCGCTCCACATGCACTACGCGTTGCAGGATGGCGTACGTACGCAAAAAGTGGGCACCAAGCTCCCAAGCCCATTGTGCACGTTTCAGACAAGTCGCTTGGCCGCCAATGGCTGCCGCGCGGAGTGGCCCGCCGACGGCTTACTGTCAAACCCTCCTCCAGATAGAGGCGCCGCATCTTCTGACGGTTGATTTCCATGCCGTTGCACCGCATCGGCTATTCGCCCGCTGGATCTGCCGGCCTTGAAAAGTGCGCTCTGATTGATCTGACTTCAGTCGGGCGGACACCACATCACAAGAGCTGCCCGGCTGAAGGGGCGATCCCCTCACCCTCCCTCATCTGCCATGCGGTACGGAGATCCTGCTCCAGTTCCAGCCTGGCCTTTTCGCTCTCCCGTGGGTTGGGCAAGCGCAAAATGAAGGATGGATGCCAGGAGATCAGGACGGGGCCGCCGTGAAGCCCCCGCTCCACCATGCCTCGCCGCCTTGTCATGGCTGCCCGGTTGCCGGTCAATGCGAAAGCCGCCGAGGCACCCAGGGCCAGCGTCAAACGGGGACGAACCAGCGATAGCTCCAGATCAAGCCACCAGCGGCATGCCTCTATCTCTTTTCGGTCCGGGCTCTGATGCAGACGGTGCTTACCGCGGGATAGGAATTTGAAATGCTTGACTGCATTGGTCAGCCAGACTTCCTCCTCCGCCATGCCGACCTTGTCCATCAGGTCACGCAACATCTGCCCGGCCGGACCGACGAAAGGCCGTCCCTCCAGATCCTCCCGGTCCCCCGGCTGCTCCCCCACGATCATCAATGAAGCATCCGCCTGCCCCTCGCCCCAGACGGTCTGGGTCGCTGCCTCGCACAGGGAGCAACGACGGCATTGCCGGGCCGCCTGCATCGCCTCATCCAGAGTCTCCGGCGGCGCCTCCGTGGCGACCGGCATGGAGGCTCGGTAACGGGCCGAAATCGCGGCGGCACCAGGGCGTGGCGCCGTCGTGCCTGCCTCATGCATGCGCTGCACCCGCGCCTCCGCATCGGCCAGCATATCCGGGATCAGCCTCGTCTCCGGCAGGTTGCGCCAGTATTTCTTTGGCATCTCCGACCTCATCGCAGACAGCTTGATGCGCGCTGGATTAAAAATGTTGGCGAAATATGTGTCCCACAAGGCCGCCGATGCGTCCTCCGGCAGATCCGGGCGAGGCATGCCAGAGCCAAACTGCAACACCCCCTCCGTGAAATGCGCCGAGAGATCAGGGGTGGCGATCATCCAGTCCATATCCGCAAAACGCTGGGCAAAAAACGGGCTGGCAGGCTCAAGGGTATGGTGTTCCGGCTCGAACCACGCCACGAAGCGGCGTCGCGTATTCTCTCCTGCTATCTCACGGAAGCGCACGAAAGCGTGCATTTTGTGAATGTCACGCCTTACCGCCGATGCCATCAGCGTCAGCGTGCGCCCCAGCCCGTCGCCTGGGGACAAGGCCGCGAGATCACCCCGGCTGAGCCTCCATAAAGCCTGATACAGCAGCCCTCCACGATCCTTTCCCCGGTGCCAGATGACCGTTTCCGCGAGGCTGAGGAAGGCGGCCGGGACGGCGATACGGCGCGGTCCCTTCTCCTCCGGCAAGGGGGTGGTACCGAACAGGGTTTCCGCCCCGGACCAGTCGATATCCTCTGGCGGTATATCATGGCTGATCGCAAGCTGCGCCGCCTGCCTCCAGGCAGCGAAACACGCCGTATCAGGCAGGCGCACCGTGTAGGTCACAGCAGTTTCGGCTGCTTCGGAGCAGGCGTGAAGCGGGCACGCAGCAGAGCACTGTCAGTCAGGCCACGCGGGTTCCAGCCAGGCAGCACAATGAAGGGCTGCGCTTTTTTCATCACCGCCCCCAGCCGGGCGACATCCTCGAAACGCAGCCGGTGCAGGCTGCGCGCGGCCAGAATCCGGTCCACCGTGCGCGCACCGAATCCCGGTACGCGCAATAGCATCTCCCGGCTGGCACGATTCACATCGAGGGGAAAATCCGCGCGGTTCCGCAGCGCCCAGGCCAGTTTCGGGTCCAACTGCAGATCGAGATAGCCGCCCTGAGTGCCGGTAGCGATTTCCTCTACGCTGAACCCGTAAAAGCGTAACAACCAGTCCGCCTGATACAGACGATGTTCCCTCAAGAGTGGCGGCCGCACCAGAGGCAGAGCTGGAGACGCATCGGGAATAGGAGAAAAGGCGGAATAATAGACCCGGCGCAACTGATACCCCGTGTAAAGACGCGAAGAGGTGGCAAGAATGGCCGTATCATCGGCCCCATCCGCACCCACGATCATCTGGGTGCTCTGCCCGGCCGGCGCAAAACGCGCCGCCTTCCGCCCGGAAAGGGTTTTATCCTGTGCGGCCTCTCCTTCCAGCCGCACCAGCGCCATGGCGCTGCGAATGGTCTCAGGCCGCTTTTCCGGCGCTAAGACCCGAACACTTTCATCCTGTGGAAGCTCGATATTGATCGAAAGCCGATCCGCCCATAATCCCGCCTCCCTGATCAGGTCGGGATTGGCATCCGGGATGGTTTTCAGATGGATATACCCCCGAAATCCGTGATCCAGCCGCAGGGTACGGGCAATCCGGACCATCTCCGCCATCGTATGGTCCGGGGACTGGATGATGCCGGAGGACAGGAACAACCCCTCAATGTAGTTGCGGCGGAAGAATTCCAGCGTCAGCGTCACCACTTCTTCCACCGAGAATCGCGCCCGCTCCACATTCGAGCTGACCCGGTTGATGCAGTAGGAGCAGTCAAAAATACAAAAATTGGTCAGCAATATCTTGAGCAGGGAGATACAGCGCCCATCCGGCGTGTAGGCATGACAGATACCGCGACCGATCGTAGGATCAGCCCCATCGCTGCCCCCGTTGCGCCTGCCACGGCCACTGGATGCGCAGGAGGCATCATATTTCGCGGCATCCGACAAAATGGCGAGCTTGTCCTGCAAAGTAATCCGGGCCATGGTAAATACGCTAAATGTTCCCTATTTGTTCGTCAAGTGATCACAGTATGTCGTCTGAAGCTTCACCATCACCCAACTAAAGATGGCTTATAGGGAGGCAGGGATAGTGGCAAACATTCTATTAATGCTAAAGAAACCCCACTAACGCCCGGAGAGCGGAAAGGCTGCATCATGTCAGGACACGCTTGATGAAATATACGCATCCCCAGCGTGCGGGCGATACACGACCCGCATCGACAGGGTGGCATAGCGATGCAGGCGGACCAGCCCGCTCCTCCCTGTTATTTTTCCATCATCATGCCAGGAAATGACGGCCTTGATTATTCTGACCGGCGGAGCAGGCTTTATCGGTTCAAACATCGCAGCCGAGCTGAATGGAGCAGGCCATACCGATATCGTTATCATTGACTGGCTCGGCACTGAACGGAAATGGCATAATATTGCCAAGCGGCGTTTCGCTGATTTTGTCTTTCCGGAAGAAGTCAACACCTTTCTGGACGGTTTGAAGGGCGCTGATGCCGTTGTGCATATGGGGGCCAATTCATCAACCACTGCCACGGATGGTGATGAGATCATCCGCTCCAATTTCCGCCTGTCATGTCGCCTGTGGAACTGGTGTGCTGCCACCGGAACGCCCTTCATCTACGCTTCATCCGCCGCGACCTACGGCGATGGCCGTATGGGCTTTGTCGATGACGACAGCGATGCGGGTCTCGACGCCCTGCATCCGCTCAATCTCTACGGCTGGTCCAAACATGCTTTCGACAAATGGGCTTTGGAAAGGGCACGTCGCCATGACGCCCCCCCGCAATGGGTCGGCCTGAAATTTTTCAATGTCTACGGCCCCAACGAATATCACAAGAAAGACATGATGAGTCTGGTGGCCAAAAATACACCGCTCATCCTGGATGGTCAGACGATCCGCCTGTTCAAGTCCCACAGGCCCGAATTCGCGGACGGAGAACAGCTACGCGACTTCATCTATGTCAAGGACTGCGCCTCCGTCGTCACCTGGCTGCTTCAGAACCGCCATGTCAGCGGATTGTTCAACCTTGGAACCGGGAAAGCCCGCTCCTTCCGGGATCTGATGCTGGCCGTCGGACAGGCTGCGGGAAAAACGACATCCATCGAGTTCGTCGATATGCCAGCGTCCATCCGCGATCAGTATCAGTATTTCACAGAAGCCTCCATGCACAAGCTTCGAGCGGCTGGTTACACACAGGATTTTTACACTCTGGAAGAAGGCGTGCGGGATTATGTGCAGACTTATCTGATCCCGCAGGATCAATACCGCTAATTTCAGACGATCCAAGAGCGTTTTTATTGCGTCAACCTTGAAGATATCAGATCTATGACCGCTGAGGCCCCACAAGCAATGAAGATCATTATCGGGCTGATTGAACACATTGGTGATATTATTGCCTGTGAGCCTGTCAGCCGCTATGTCCGGTTTATGTATCCTGAGGCCCATATTTCATGGGCTGTCATCAAACCTTATCGCTCACTGATTGATCAAAACCCGTATATTGATGAAACTATCATCCTTGAATGCCTGACTGACTGGATAAAATTAACAAAACATCAGCGTTTCGATCGCATTATCGATCTGCATATCAATCACAGAGTATGCGAGCATTGCCGGGTTCCCCTGATCAAGGAACATGGAAACGGCTTCGTTAATACCTATGAATGGTTTGATTACGGCAGCATTCTGGAAGCTTTTTCCATAGGTGCCGGGTTGCCAAAATTATCAGCTGCTCCTGTGGTCTATATTGATCAGGATGCCCGAGAAGCTGTCGATGCACTGGCTCTACCCGATGAATACTGTGTGATTCATCGGGATTCCAATCTGCCGGTCAAAGACTGGTCCGCTGAGAAATGGGCCGAGGTCATGACCTGGATACAATCCGTCCTTGGCATGACGGTGGTTGAAGTGGGTGCTTATAAGGGCAGCAGACCCTCTGCGCCACCGGCCAGCGTCATTGATCTGACTAACCGTACATCCCTGCTGGAAACAGCCGAAATCATCCGGCGCGCCCGTTTCTTCGTGGGTATCGATAGCGGGCCGTCTCATATGGCAAATGCCTGCGGTACACCCGGTGTCGTTTTGCTGGGTCATCTGGGGATATTCAAACACTATAATCCCTTCTCCGGCCGCTATGGAACACAGGCGCGCGATATCAAGCTTGTGCGAAATCTCAATGGCCCCGTGCAGGAGATTGAAGTCTCTGAAGTCACCGAGGCGATTGCCTATATCGCGTCCGTCCATCGCATCACACCACTTGAAGCGTCTTCTGATACCAGCCTATCCAGCATTGGCATTGCTCCGGCTGATCCCACTGAACGTGCCCTGATTCTCAAGTCCGGCCTGTTTGATGCTGCCTGGTACAAGCTGCATTACATACCATCAGAGGCTCATGATCCGCTTGATCATTTCATCGCCATTGGTGGTCATAAAGGTTACAAACCAAGCCCGGCTTTTGACTGCGAACATTATCTGACAACCTATCCCGATATTGGTGCACAACAGATTAATCCTCTTTTGCATTATCTGCACTGCGGTCAGGCAGAAGGGCGCGCCATATCTGCTGATGTGCTGCCTGAGCTGAAAACATGGGACAATACCGATCGTAGAGCAGAAGAAGATGCTTTGCGCCTCTTCTCCAATTCTCTGCCACAGACATCATCATCTGAAGAAGTGGTTGATATTCCACGCCTGTTTGCATTCTATCTGCCACAATTTCATCCAATTGCTGAAAACAATTTTGCTCACGCTCCGGGCTTTACGGAGTGGACCAATGTCATCAAAGCCGAACCGCTTTTCCGTGGCCACTATCAGCCACGCCAGCCAGGCGAACTTGGCTACTATGATCTTCGTTCCGTTGATGTCATGCGGAAACAGGTCGATCTTGCCTTGCAACACGGCATTTCCGGATTCTGTTTTTATTACTATTATTTTGCCGGTAAAAAGCTTCTCTACAAGCCGATTGAAAACTATATCAATTCCGATATCTCAGCTCCGTTCTTCTTTCTCTGGGCCAACGAGAACTGGAGCAAGAGGTGGGATGGAGGCGACAAGGAAATCATTATCGCGCAGGATCATTCCTCAGAAGATGATCTGATCTTCATTCGTGAACTGCTGCCGCTTTTTCAGGATCAGCGTTACGTCAAGATCAGCGGCAAGCCGATCCTGATGGTATATAAGGCGCATCTTTTCCCTGACATCTTCCAGACTACCGAAATCTGGCGGGAAGAAGCGCTCAAACACGGCTTCCCCGGCCTTTACCTGGTCATGGTTGATGACTGGACCGATGAGGAAGTCCAGCCGCGCCTGCGCGGGTTTGATGCAAGCTATGAAATTCCCTCCAATGTCGTGCCACGCAATGTTCTGAGCGATGAAACAGACGGGCTTGATCTGGGCGATGATTTCGAGGGACGAATTGTCGATTATCATAAATTTGCCAGCTATCACATGGGCCGCCCCATGCCGGAATATAGGCGGCATCGTACCGTCATGCTGCCATGGGACAATACCCCGCGCTATGGCTCCCGCGCCATGGTCCATGTGAATACCAGCAACAATGCCTATCGGACCTGGCTGACACAAGCCATGCTGGATACGCATCGCCGCCACGTTCCAGAAGAGCGCATTGTTTTCCTGCATTCATGGAATGAATGGTGCGAAGGAACCTATGTGGAACCGGATGGGCGTTACGGGCGTCATTACCTGAACGAAACACGTGCAGCCGTTCAGGATGTACGAGATATTCTCTCACTTGGCTACGAGGGCGAAGCTATCAACGCATTGACCAAATTGCAGCATATCGGCCACATCAAGGATGAAGGCGCATTTCGCGTTCTTCAAGCCAGCCGTATGTATACGCATTATCTTTATAATGAGATTCTCCGGCTGCGTGATCATGCCCACAATCTTCAGCAGGCGCTGCAGCATCATCGTGCTGCCCCTCCTGATCTTGTGCAGAAACTGAATGAACAAACCACCCTACTTTCGCAGGAACTGGCTCTGTCTCAGGAGCAATCATCTTATCTTCAATCAGAAATTGAGAGAATAAATTCAACCCTATCCTCCCAGATTGAAAATGTAACCACTCAGCTCCATACTGTAGTAACATCGACCTCCTGGCGTATAACCGCTCCCATACGCTGGATGCGGCGTCTGCTGACGCGCTGAATATGACTGATGAACAAAGTTTAAAAAATTTTACCTTCATTGTTTCTGAACTTTGACGGCTTTCAAGAGCGATATTTACGCATGAACGAGCAACCGGATCATACACTGACTGACTCTGTTCAGGCGCGTTATGGGCGAATGCACTTTTTTGCCCATGACACCGGGGCATTAAAAACATCGCTTGAGACATATGGTGAATGGGCAGAAAATGAGATCCGCTTTCTGAACAGCTTCATCAGAGAAGGCGATACTGTTATCGATGTGGGTGCCTTCATTGGTACGCATGTGCTGGCATTTTCACACGCCGCAGGCACCCATGGACATGTTATCGGCATTGAAGCGCAGGAACAGTCTTTCAAACTGCTCTGCAACAATGTTCTTGATAATAACGCCGCCAATGTCCGCTTGGAAAATGCTATTGCCGGGGAAGAGAATCAGGTTCGCCTTATCCACGATATAGATATTTCGCACGATGCCAGCTTTGGCAGCACATCCCTGCTGGAAGATTTTTCATCTGCGGGCAATACTGCGCCCAACATGATAGAAGTTCGGGAAATCACGCTTGATTCCCTTCATTTGGCAACATGCCGACTGGTCAAGATCGACGCAGAAGGGATGGAGCACATTGTACTGAAGGGTGCCACCGATCTTCTGTCACGTCTGCAGCCCGTCATTTATGCGGAGTGCAACGCCACTGACAGCGGGCTGAAAACTCTTCATCTCCTGAAAAAACATGGATATCAGACATTTGCCCATGTGGTGCCGGCTTTTAATCCTGAGAATTTCTTTGGTGCGCCCAATGATATCTTCTCCGGATCATGTGAAGTCGCTCTGATTGGCATCCCTGATGACCTGCTCGGTACGCTTCAATCCTATGTCCTGCATGAGAAAGAGCTGATCCTGCGGATTGAAACCGCTGATGATCTCGCACTGGCCATGCTGCATAAACCACAATATCCGGTTGAGATTCTCCGGCCCTGCGCAGCCGCCCATACTGGCGGCACAGCATGGCTTGACTATTACAGCGCCCTCCCCTTGCATGTGGAAGCGCTGGAGCGGGATGTCGCTTTCCTTTCTCAGTCTCTGCAGACAGAACGCGATGAAAAGCAGGTCATCGTGGCTGATGCGGCAGCGCTGCGTCTCAAAAATCAGGAGTTGGAGAGAGATGCCTCCCTGCTGCGGGACGCCATCAGCGCAGAAGAGGATCAACGCAACAAAAGTGAGGCAGAAGCAGCCGCAGCCTCACTGAGAATTCAGGAACTGGAGAGAGATGTCTCCATCCTCCGCAAGGCCGTCATAACAGAGGCAGAGCATTACAAGGAGGCATCACTCAGGGTACAGGAACTTGAAAGAGAAATCCCGATCCTGCAACAGTCAGCACGGATCGAGCGTGAGGGGCGTCTTGCTGCGGAGCATACAGCTCTCAATCACAGCGAGACAGCAGCCAATCTTCAAGCCATTGCCGATACAGAAAGGCAATTGAGACAGGAGACTGAACACACTCTGACCAATGCCGAAGAGCAATGGAGAAAAGAGCGGGAGGCTTTCCTGGAAACACAACGCCAGCTGACAAACGAGATATCCAGCCTTCGTTCTTCGACATCCTGGAAGGTTACCGCCCCCCTGAGATATGCGGTCCGGCGTCTGTTCCGGCGTCACTAAAACACTTACCCGAGCAGGCTATTACCTGCTTCCGAACTCCGGTCGGAAGCAGGTTGCTATTGACACTGCTTTACCGCCCCTCGACCGGAAACAACGTCCGCTCCACCACCGCACAGAGCATATGTGCGGCGGTGATATGAATCTGCTGGATAATGGCCGTCTGGGGTGATGGCGCCAGCAGCAGGCGGTCACACAGCTCGGTCATGGCGTTACCCGCGACGCCTGTGAAGCCAAAGGTGATGATCCCCTTCTCCCGAGCAGCCTGCAACGCCCGGATGACGTTCGGTGAGCGACCAGAAGTGCTGATCCCCAGAAACACGTCGCCCTTTTGTCCCAGCCCGGTCACCTGACGCTCAAACACATGCTCATAGCCGTAATCGTTGCCGATAGCGGTCAGGGCTGAACTATCCGTCGTCAAGGCCAGGGCAGGCAGCGGCGCACGGTCATACATCAGGCGGGAAACGAACTCGGCGGCAATATGCTGTGCATCCGCAGCACTGCCGCCATTGCCCGCAATCAGCAGCTTTCCGCCATTGCGGATGGAGGTGCAGACATCCTCACCCATGCGGATGAGGGTCTCGCGAGCCGCTTCATCTGCCGCAAAGGCGTCCATGGCCTTGCAGGAAGCATCCAGAAAACGGGTCAGAAAATCGCGATGATCCAAAGCACATATACCTTCATGCAGGCCAATTCGAGACCCGCAAGCGTCATGCAGCCACGGGTTGGGTTACTCTATCACCTTGCCCGTCACGGTGTAAGCGGTGTGATGCCGGCTGAGACGCTCCCCGCCAGCAGGCCCCGCCAGCAGGGCCCAAAAATGATAACAAATTTCTATCTATTCATTTAAGTTACAACTCATATACCGCATTGTCCATTGTGGCGCACCATGCGGGGCAGCACTTTCCCGCTTCGAGCGAGGCGCTCTTTCCATCCCCCCTGCCTCACCCGACAAAAACAGCAGCCCGATCCAAGGAGCCGAAACGTCCATGCGCTACGCGACGATCAATCCCTATAATGGGGAAGTCCTCAAACAATTCCCTGAAGCCACGGATGCGGATATTGCCCGGGCGATCACCGATGCGCATGCAGCGTTTCAGTCCTGGCGTTACGAACCCTTTGCCGAGCGGGCCAAGGTTATGCGCAGCGCCGCCGCAATCCTGCGGAGCGATCTGGACGGCTACGCCCGCCTGCTGACCCTGGAAATGGGGAAGCTGTTCACCGAGGCCAAGCTGGAAGTCGAGTTGTCGGCAAAAATTTTCGAATACTACGCTGACAATGCCGAACACCTGCTGGAGCCTGAGATCCTGCCAGTCGCCGATCCCGCCGAGGGCAAGGCGATGATCGTGCATGAGCCGCTGGGCGTCATTATGGCGATCGAACCGTGGAATTTCCCCTACTACCAGATTGCCCGCATCATCGCGCCGCAGCTTTCCGCCGGGAACACCGTGCTGCTGAAACATGCTCAGAACGTGCCGCAATGCGCCGAGGCCTTCGAAGCGCTGATGCTGAAGGCCGGCCTGCCGTATGGGGCCTTCCTCAACCTGTTTGCCTCCCGCGATCAGATCACCACCATCCTGCATGATCCCCGTGTCTGTGGCGTGGCCCTGACCGGGTCGGAACGCGCAGGCTCCGCCGTGGCTGCCACCGCCGGAGCAGCGCTGAAAAAATCCATGATGGAGCTGGGCGGTGCGGATGCCTTCGTTGTGCTGGAAGACGCCGATCTGAAAAAGACCGTCGACTGGGCCGTGTTTGGCCGCCACTGGAATGCCGGCCAGGTCTGCGTATCCTCCAAGCGCATGATCGTCGTGGACAAGGTTTATGACCAGTTCATGGAAGGCTATGTGAAGGGAGTCGCGGCGCTGCGTGCAGGCAATCCGTTTGATCCCGAAACCACGCTCGCCCCGCTCTCCTCCCAGGCCGCTGCGGATGGTTTGAAGCAGCAGATTCGTGATGCCGTCGCGCAAGGGGCCAAAGCCACCGAAGTGGGGGCTCCGGTTCCCAATCAGGGTGCTTTCGTGCAGCCGACGATCCTGACCGACATTAATGGCGACAATCCGGCACGCCATTGGGAATTCTTCGGTCCTGTCTCCATGATCTTTCGGGCGAAAGATGAGGACGATGCCGTCCGCATCGCCAATGATACCCCATATGGTCTGGGCGGATCGGTTTTTACCGCTGATGAGGAGCGCGGCAAGCGCGTTGCCCGCCGGATTGAGACCGGGATGGTATTCATCAATCACCCGACCATGGTGAAGGCTGACCTTCCCTTTGGCGGCGTCAAGAACTCCGGCTATGGCCGCGAGCTGATCGGTCTGGGCATCAAGGAATTCGTGAACCACAAGCTGATCGATGTCGTCGATATAGACGCGCCGTTCTGAAAAAGACCGGCTTCCTCTTCCTCCTGGCAGGAGGCGCAAAAACAGGCGCTCCGGGGTTTATATCCGGGGCGCCTGTTTCATTATCCGTGAGTGGTTCAGGCTGATCAGGCGGACTGTGCCTCAGGCTCCACCGTGACAGAGGAGCTGACATACGGTCCAGCGGAGAGAATCTGGATCGCCAGCATACCGATACCCTCCTGCGACCGGCGATCGAGCTTCAACACGGCATTGCCTGCAGTCCAGCGGCCCGCTTCGGCCTCATCACGTGCATTCCAGCCCTCATTGGCCAGATTGAGGCTGATTTCCTGTGCCAAACCGGCATCAAACAGCACCACCTCGCCAACCAGAACCCCCAGAGTGCGACGATCATCGACAAACGGGCCGAACACATCACAGGGGCGGCTGGCGCGCGACATGATCCGCACGGTTTCGACTCCGGCCGGGATCATGAACACAACCCTGCCGTTGGTTTCCCGCACCTGACGCAGGATCTGGCCTGCTTCGCTCATCAGATGAAGATCAGCATCCGTGGTCAGCTCTGGTCCCACATTATGGCTGCCCGGCATGATGGCCTCGGCCCGTGCAGTAAGAGCGCGGAAAACAGGCTCGACTACCTCCCGGCTCACAGCCAGCGGGGCGGCAGCATCATGCTGCCAGCTACGTAAATTGCGGTGCCCAATGGAGACGACATTGCCTTCAACCGTTCCGAAACGGATGCGGTTACCAGTATCGAGATAACTTTCCGTCAGAGCACCGTCCGCCATAATGACGGAGTGATCGCCAGTTTCGATGTGATAATATTCGTAATCCGTGATCGACCGGTCATAGATAATGGAGGTGCCATTCACCAGCATGCGGACGGGGATGAATTTCCCATCCAGAAACAGGCAATGCTCCGGAGTGATCAGCAGATCACGATACGGTACCCCATCTGCCAGCGCATCTTTCAGCACCCGCACCGGATAGCCGGCCATGTCATCCGGCAGACCAACACTCACAGTGGCGTGTGTGTGACCGGCCCAGGAAACCTTGACCTCATGCGGATCATGGCTGGTGAAAGCAAGGATGCGATCGCCAGGCCTGATCTCCTCCACAGGGCGCTCCCCATCCGGTGTGCGAATCATGGAGCCAGCAAGGAAGCAAACACCAACATAGATATTGCCGCCAGAATAGGTAATGGCAAGCGGATTGCTGCCACTGCTTGTCGAATACGTTCCGGCATTGAGCGTAACGCCACTGGCAATATTGGCCGTATAATGACCGATCTGCTCCCCATTATCACCGTACAAAGTAACAGTACGGGCGGACCCGGATGCGGTAATCGTATAGAAACTGACATGCGTAGTAATATTCTGGAATTCGATCGTATCTTTTGACGGGTTATAATTGTTGATGGAGGTGCTGGACAGATTGATTGCTGCTCCACCAGCATTCACAATCAGGGTACCACCGCCATTTCCAAAATTGATCGTACTGCCGTTCAACGCAGACGCCAGGGCACTGCCATTGGAAAATAAGCCGCCATTCGAGATATTGATTGTTGATCCACTGAGAAGACCGATCACATTGCCATTCGTCAGACTTGCCGTTCCGCCATTGACATTCAGCGTCAGCCCACTCAGAGCTGAAGCAAGAACGTTAAGGTTGACTGTACCACCAATATAGAAAGCGTTATTGGTCAGCGTTGCCACGCTGGCGGCAATCGTGAGCGTGCCAGAGGCGCCCGGCACTACCACATAGTTTGAACCGGCCAGAAAAGATGCCAGGGTGGAAGAAAATCCATTTGTAGTAAAAAGATTCGAGGGAGACACATTATTCAGATTTGTCGTCGTCCCGTCAGGATCCTTGATGACAACCTTGTAGGAAGTCAGCACTCCAAGAAAATAAACTGGGGTAACTGAATAAACAACGCCTGAACTCGTTGTATAGTCTGTCATGGGACTTACCTACGCATGAACGGGGGGAATGGGGCAGCCTGATAATCTAGCCGAGGAGCAATTTCGTACATATTAGTAATGAATATGATATAGTTTTTCAATAAATACTTTTTGTTTATTATTAATAATTTCGGTTTATTTGACAATTTATTTTCAACTTATTGTTTATTGATTTGATTAAATCATTCAGGATCAAATCAACTTACGGTTTCTTCCAGAATGGATTGCAGCCGCTGCTGATAGACCTCGCGCGAATGATCCTGCAAAATACGTGCATAAGCTCCGTTGCGGATGCTGTTCCACAAGGTCTCATCCCGGTACAGGGCCAGGATACGATCCGCGAAACGCTGCCGGTCATCATCTCCGCCATCCGCGATTTCCACCCCGTCTGACCAGCCGAGCTGGCGACACAGCAGAGAGCTGGCCACAACCGGAATCCCGTAAGACGCAGCCTCATGAACCTTGTAGGGTATACCGGCAGCAAATCGTGTCGGGGCCACGAAGACACGATGACGGTTATAAAGCGGCGCCAGATCGTCGACCGGCCCTACAAAATTGACGCTGGGCAGGCTGGCAATGGGCCCTGTATCCGTGCCAGGCGCCACATGGCCGACAAGGGTGATTTTAAGATGCCGCCCCATCGTGTCCTGAACAATCGGCATGATCGCATGCAGGAACCAGAGCAGGCTGTCATAATTCGGTGACATGGTCCCATGCAGCGCGCCAACGAACAGGATATCCCTGCGATCCTCGTAACCCGGCGTTTCACCGCGCTGTGGCACATAATGCCCGAGCGTATCAATGGTCGAGTATCCGGCATTGCGGATAATTTCGGCATCAATATCGTTCACGGCGATGATCCGCTGGGCGAAACGTGCGCAATCCAGCTCCATCTCCACCGTCGGAACGTCCTTGATACTCCGCCCGGTCAACTGGCGATGGGCGATTTCACGGGGCGCCACCACAGCCTCGGTATCCAGCACGATCGTGCTGCCTGAAACGCTGGAGGCAACAGAGTCCAGAACAGGTGCCAACAGACGCAGATTATGCGTCCGGGCAATCCAGAGAATATCGTACATCCCCGGTCTGCTGCCCAGAAAATCCGCAAACCGGTCGAAACGATGATCATGCATCACTTCGACACTGTCAGGAAAATCCATCCGCCAATCGAGGGCCAGCGTGGCGTCAGGATGCAGCGGAAACACCGTGACGGCATGGCCAAGCGCATCCATGGCCCGGATAATATCATTGGACCGGACATAACCGGACCCCAGATACCGCATCGGCATTCGATCCTCGACCACCAGGATACGCAATTGACGCCGTCTGGCGCTGCGGGCACGGTGGAAGCTGGTTTCGCTGAAACCATGATGAAATCTCAGCACATCCCGGTGCTGACGGCAGAAAATATCCCGCGCCCGCCCAATGGAGCGCGCCGCCCATCCTGCGCTGGATGATCCGTATTCATAATGGTGGATCACCACCGATGGATCGTACAACGTGACATAGCCGTGCTTTTTCAGACGCAGGCAGAGATCGGTATCCTCATAATAGGCCGGGCGATAGACCGGATCAAAGCCACCCAGCGCCTTGACCTGCTCCGTGCGGGTCAACAGAAAGGCAGCCGAGCAGAAATCCACCTCCCGCACGAAATTGGCTTCCGGCGCATCAACCGGATAATCGCGGGCATACCCATTGGTGCGCCCGTCCCGCCACACGATGCAGCCTGCTTCCTGCAAGAGGCCGTTGGTGCGGATGATCTTTCCACCGACAGCCCCTGCCTGCGGATTGGCCGCCAGACGCTGGATCGCCCGCTCCAGCGCAAGCGGCCCCAGCACCACATCATTGTTCAGATACAGCGTATAGACGCCGCAGGCATGCTCCAGCCCGACATTACAACCGGCGATATAGCCGCGGTTGGTAGGAAAATGGATAACCTTCGCACCATGCACATAGCGTTCAATGGCCGTGGTTTCATCCAGCGATCCTGAATCAACCAGAATCACCTCCAGATCGACTTTCTGCGCCGCAAGCGAAGCCAGTGTCTGCATGGTCAGATGAAACTGGTTATGCATCACGATAATGACGGAAACCGTCGGAGGCACGCTGCTGTCACGGGAGAAATCAAGCCCGTGCGGCATCAGACAGGCCAGTATATTGCGTGCCTGCTGAGCAAACAGGGCGCGCGTCTGGTTTTCAGTCGGGGTTGGCTCCTCTTCCTGTACAAAGCCCTCGATCTGACGGGCAATGTGCAGCGCAAAAGAATCACGGATGATGTTGCTGGTCGTATTCAGGGTCGACTGCGCATCTGTTGACGGAGGCTGCCAGTCGTGACGCGGATGGCGCCTCTCTTTGATGCCGAATTCCAGAAAATGCATATAGCCGTTGCGGAAGCGGCCTTCCTTCAGAAAGCCGGCCAGATCCGGATTACCGGACAGATACTCCTCCTCCGCGAAAAACGGATTGGGATTGAAAGAATGCGGCGTTTCATTGCCAAGGTAGTGCGCCAGAGGACTGGCCCATCGCCCGGCAGCCACCTCTTCCGCCACCGCCGGATAGTTTTGCAGATACCATTCGGCATCGAAATACCAGGACGAGCGCGGATAAAGCCCCTGCCCGGCCAGATCGAATACATCCTCGATCAGGCTGCGGTCTTCCTTTCTTGGCGGCACATGGGCAGGCCTGAACATGTTCCACAGATCAGGATCCAGAAACAGACTCGGCTGCCGCCCTTCCGCAGCCCCTTCGCGCAGATAGTGATCAAACCCGTTGACAAAATCCCCTCTGCCGACCGGCCCGTCAAAGCGGAACAGATCGGGATAGGTCCGCTGATACCACGCCTCATCGAACAACCAGTTGGGAGAACGGATTTTATGGCCGACCAGGAAATAATGATCGTAGCCACAGGTGAATACACCCTGCTCTATTGCAGTCCGCACATCAGGGTTGGCATTCACATACCATTGTTCGTCAAACAGTGCATTGGGGCAAAAACCTGACTGATGGCCTTCATCCCGATAATGATGCCAGCCATCCTGCTTGCCATATTTGACTGTGTACCAGTCAGCATCGAAAAACAGCCAGGATGGAACTGTTTTTTTCCACGGCACACATGGCAATGCAGCAGAAGAGTCCTGGTCAATCTTGCCATGAAGAAGCTCATGAAGCATCGGTGTTGTATGCCCAAAATCATGGATGTTCCTGCATAGATCACAGAAAACAGCCTGGTTCTTTCCGGAATAAAAGATCAGCTATCAAATAAACCTGCGGTTGCATGAACAGTGTTCAGCCGTCACAACAACTGATCTTTTCAACCATGTCGCCGAAAAACACTCTTTTTATCCTGACTGGTTTGACCGCACCATTTTTCAATCTTAACTTTTTCATCTCAAAAATACAGCATCGCCGCAGGCAAAGAAAATGGTTGTTTTGATAAAATGAGTATTTTTATGGTGAGCATTGAATACAAAAACGCGCCGATCAATACCGGCGCGTTTATTATAGGCTCTCTTATCAATCAGAAGTTTTATGATGGTCTTATCCCCGTATGAATGTTCTCACCAGATGCAATGCGAGAAACAGTGCGCCCACTGACAAAGTGACTGACGCCACCACATAGGAAGCGGCGAGAAACACCTTGCCGCGCTCATAAAGCAGCGCCGTTTCCAGCGAAAAAGCTGAGAATGTGGTGAACCCGCCGAGAATACCGGTGGTCAGAAACAGCCGCCAGTGCTGCGGCAACCCGGCCTTGAGGGCAAATGTCTCCGCCACCGCACCGATCAGGAACGAGCCAAGCATATTGATGAACAGCGTGCCGAACGGAAATTCCGTCAGCCCCCAGCGCATCGCGGTCAGATTGAGCATATGCCGCGCCATACCGCCAATCCCGGCACCGAAAAAGACGATCAGATAGCTCATTGGTCAGCCCCGCTTCATCATGATCCGTGAGACTTTACACGGATCATGACGGCCGGCCACGCTGGCGGCCAATCCGGGCAACCAGCGTATAGAAAGACGGGGTCAGCAACAGGCCGAAACCGGTAACACCCAGCATGCCCGCGAACACGGTGGTGCCAAGAGACTGCCGCATCTCCGCCCCCGCCCCGGTCGCGACAACCAGTGGCAGCACGCCCAGAATAAAGGCCAGAGAGGTCATGAGAATGGGACGCAGACGGGTACGGGCGGCATGCTCGGCAGCGGCGGCAGGATTCGCCCCCTCATCCTCGGCCTGACGGGCGAACTCCACGATCAGGATAGCGTTCTTCGCAGCCAGACCGACCAGCACCACAAAGCCGATCTGCGCCAGAATATCGATGGCCATGCCACGCCATAACAGGCCGGTCACCGCCGCCAGCAGACACATCGGCACGATCAGCACCACCGCCAGCGGCAGTTTCCAGCTTTCATACTGCGCCGCCAGCACCAGAAACACGAACAGCGCCGCCGCACCGAACACCAGCAGGGTCGGGGTTCCCTTCATCTGCTGCTGATAGGCAAGCTCGGTCCATTCCACGCCAAACCCATGCGGCAGAACCTGCTCCGCCAGCCGCTCCATATGCGCCAGCGCGGTGCCGGAAGACACGCCGGGGGCAGCACCCCCCATGATCTCGGCCGAGGGATACAGGTTATAGCGCGGCATCCGATAAGGCGACGTGGTATCGGCAAAACGCGCCACCGTGCCGATGGGAACCATATGACCGCTGGCATTACGCGCCTTCAGCCGTCCGATATCGTCGGAAGTACGGCGGAACGGCCCATCCGCCTGCGCCACAACCTGATAGGTGCGGCCCAGATAGTTGAAGTCATTGATATAGGTCGAGCCAAGATAAAGCTGCATTGCTCCGAACACATCGCCCGGCGTCATCCCGACCTTTTCCGCCTTCTGACGGTCGATATCAGCGTAAACCGAGGGTGTACCCGTGTTGAACAGCATGAAAATCCCGGCCAGAGCGGGGTCTTTCCGGGCTGCGGCAACCAGTTGCTGCGCCGCCTGCTCCAGCTCCTTCGCACTGACGCCGGTGCGGTCCTGCACCATCAGCTTGAAACCACCCGCCTCGCCAATGCCTTCCACCGGCGGCGGCGCAACGGTCAGCACAAAGGCATCCTTCACCACGGAAAGCCGCCGCTGCATATCTTTCAGGATCACCGGAGCCGAAAGACCTTTTTTCTCGCGCTCGTCGAAATCCCTCAGGGTGGAAAACACCGTCGCCGCGTTGGAGGCATTGGTGCTGCTGGCAATATCAAGCCCGGCGAACGGCACCGCATGAGAGACACCGGGTGTCTCCAGGATAATTTTGGTGACCTCCCTCACCGCCTGCTTGGTGCGATCCAGCGAAGCTCCGGGAGGAAGCTGGATCAAAGTGACCAGATAGCTTTTATCCTGATCCGGGATGAAGCCGGTGGGCGCGCGGGAGAACTGAAAGCCGGTCAGCGCGATCAGCCCGGCATAGACCAGCATGACCAGCCCCACCCCGCGCAACAGCACCCGCGTCAGCCGGCCATAACGATCCGACAACCAGTCGAAGCCCCGGTTGAACAGTGCGAAGCCCCGCCCCACCAGCCGGGAGAAGATGGTCCCCCGCGGCGTGTGATGATCATGAGGGCGGAACAGCACCGCGCATAAAGCCGGGCTGAGCGTCAGCGAGACAATCGCCGAAATCACCGTGGAAGCCGCAATGGTCACCGCGAACTGACGGAAGAAGGCTCCGGTGATGCCGGACAGGAATGCCGACGGTACGAACACCGCGCATAAGGTCAGCGCAATGGCGATCAATGCGCCGCCGACCTCATCCATCGTGCGATGCGCAGCTTCAGAGGGAGACATGCCGGCCCGGAGGTTCCGCTCCACATTCTCCACCACCACGATGGCGTCATCGACCACAATGCCTACCGCCAGCACCAGGCCGAACAGGGACAGATTGTTCAGCGTGATGCCAAACAATGCCAGCACAGTGAACGTACCGATCAGAGAGACCGGAATGGCAATCACCGGCACCAGCGAGGCGCGCCATGTCTGAAGGAACAGGATCACCACCCCGACCACCAGAAGAATGGCGATCAGGATCGTATCCTCCACCTCATGCACGGATTTGGAGATGAACTCGGTGGGGTCATACTGGATGGTGTAGGCAATACCGGGCGGAAAATCCTTCGACAGGATTTTCATCGCCTCCTTCACCTCCTCATCCACGGTCAGTGAATTCGCGCCCGGCTGGGCGTAGATTGCCAGCGGAATGGCTTCACCGAGATCGAGATAAGCGGCCGAGCTGTAATCCTGCGAGCCGACTTCAGCCCGGCCAATATCGCGGATACGGACGATATGACCCTGCCGGTCATTCTTCACGATGATGTCGGCGAATTCCTCAGCGGTATGCAGCCGCCCCAGCGTCTGCACGTTCAGCTCATACGCTGCCGCGGAGGGGGTTGGCTGCTGGTTCAGCACACCGGCCGAGACCTGAATATTCTGCGCCCGCAAGGCAGAAACGATTTCCTCTGCCGTCACATCATGCGCCGCCGCCTTGTCGGGATCGAGCCAGATGCGCATCGCATAATCCCGGCCACCGAAAAGCTGTACATTCCCCACCCCCGGCAGACGCGCCAGCACATCCTTCACATGCAAGGTGGCATAGTTGGACAGATAAAGCTGATCCCGTGACTCATCCGGCGAGACCAGATGCACCACCAGCAGGATGCTCGGTGTCACTTTCTGCACGGTCACGCCCAGACGCTGCACCTGATCCGGCAGACGCGGCAGAGCCTGCGTCACACGGTTCTGCGTCAGCACCTGCGCCATGTTCAGATCAGTACCAAGACGGAACGTCACCGTCAGGCTGAGCTTGCCGTCCCCGGTGGACTGGCTGCTCATATACAGCATGTTCTCCACACCGTTGATCTGCTGCTGCAACGGCGTCGCGACGGACTGGTCCACCACCTCCGCCGAGGCGCCGGGATAGGAGGTGGAGATCTGTACCGTGGGCGGCACGATGTCGGGATATTGCTCGACCGGCAGCGCGAACAGGGCACCAAGGCCGATCAACGTGATAAAAATGCTGACCACCGAGGCAAGGATCGGCCGGTCAATAAAAGTATGGGAGAAGCGCATGATGTCCCTGCTTCCCCGATCAGTGCGTGCTGGCCGGGACGCTGGAAACCAGGCGTATCTCACCCGGCTTCGCCGAGACTTTCACACCCGGCTGCGCCCGCATGATCCCATCAATCACCACGCGATCCTGCGGAGAAAGACCGGAGCGGATCACACGCAGCCCCTGCTCCAGCGGGCCGATCTCCACAGGCTTGGGACGCACCGTGCCATCCGCCGTCACGGTCATGACGATATGATGGGTCTGGTCCTGCATCACTGAGGCAGCCGGCACCAGCAGCACGGGCGCAGGCGGTGTCACTGTCAAACGCAGCCGCGCAAATGCGCCCGGTACCAGAAACAGATCCGCATTTGGTACGGTGGCACGGGCATGCATGGTGCCGCTGCCGCGATCCATTGCATTGTCGATGAAATCGAGCCTGCCATGTCGGGAGACAGCCCCCTCATCACCCAGCATGATCTCCACCTGATCGAGCGAGGACGCTTCTCCGGTCGAAGCAGCGCCATTGCTCCGGTGCTGTCTGGCACGCGCATAGGCGAGGTAGTCGGACTCGCTCATATCGAAATCCAGATAGACCGGATCGAGCGACACCAGCGTGGCCATCAGGGTGGAGGATGCCCCTCCGCCCCGGCTGCCGCTGACCAGACTGCCCACAGAGACCAGATGCGCGCCGATCCGCCCGGTGAAGGGGGCGACAACATGGGTGAACTCCAGATCGAGTTTCGCATCACGGATAGCTGCTTTCGCCTGATCCAGATCCGCGAGGGCGGCATTCACATCGGCGGTGCGCTGATCCACCGTCTGTGCAGTACCAAAATCAGTGTGCCGCAATTGCTGGGCACGCCAGAGCTGGACTTTTGCCAGCGTCACACGGGCCTCGGCGCTTTGATACTGTGCGTTGGCCTGCGCCAGTTTGATCTCGTAAGGACGTGGATCAATCACGAACAGCAGATCACCCTTATGGACGATCTGGCCATCGGTGAAATGAATCTCCTGAAGCTGGCCGCCAACCTGCGCCCGTAACTCCACCTTGTCCCGGGCGGAAAACTGGCCGAGAAACCCTGCATATCCCGCTACATTCCGCTTCAGCGGCGTGCTGACGATGACCTCCGGGGCGGGCATTGCAGCAGGATGGGACGCTTTGTCCGATGAAAACCGCGCCAGAAGAGGCGTCAGAGCCCCCTGCTTCCAGGCATAGCCTCCCCCGGCCAGCAGCAGGATCAGAACCGCCAGATTGCGCCATGTCCGTGCTTCCCGCCGCCCCGTGCCGCCTGAAGCCGGCCTGCTGATCCCCTGAGCCTCACCTGTCCGCTGCATCACGTCTTCCGTCCCCCCAAATTCGGCAGATCATCCCCAAATGATCGTAGAATATCATACCGAACGATACTATATCGGTAGGTATGGTATCCGGGAAACCGGTTTTCAACCAGAGGTAAGGATTGTAAACACAATATGGGACGTCATCGCGCTTTTGATGCCGACTCTGCCCTGCTCGCCGCGCTGCATGTTTTCTGGCGCAACGGGTTCGAAGGCGCGTCCCTGTCTGACCTCACCGAGGCCATGGGGATCACCCGGCCGAGCCTGTATGCCACATACGGTAACAAGGAAGCGCTGTTTCACAAAGCGCTGGATAAGTACGAGGCGCTGTATCTCTCGTTTTTCACCCGTGCGCTGGAAGCAGGGTCTGCACGCGATGTCGTATCGCAGGTGCTGACAGGATTCGCCGATCTTCAGGCCCCGCTGGACCATCCACCCGGCTGCATGGACACCAATTGCGCTCTGGTCTGCTCGGAAGCCGCTGAGCCTATCCGGCGGGAGCTGATCCGCCGTCGCAAAATGGATGAAGACCGCCTGTGTGAGCGACTGGAACGGGCACAGGCGGAAGGCGATCTGCCGCCTTCCGCCTGCCCGGCCACACTGGCCCGTTTCGTGATGGCCGTAGCACAGGGAATGTCAGTGCAGGCGGCATCTGGTGTGGACCATGCCGCCCTGCTCCAGATTGTACAAACGGCGTTACAGGCTTTTCCTGCCCACGCCTGACTATTGGCAAACAGGCCATGAATCACGCCGCTTCCCGCCGCCAGGCCGGGAACGGATCCGGAAGACGCGTCCAGAGGGAGGGCGTGAACGGCCCGGCCTCGCTTTCGCCCACCAGGCAGGCATCGAGCGCGGCACGGATCGCAGCCTCGTCCATCTCCGCGCCGATGAACACCAGTTCCTGCCGCCGGTCACCGAAAACATCGTTCCAGTTCGCATTCAGCATGCGCCGCCATTCGGCATGATCCGGCCAGCGTGCCTCGGGAATGGCGGCCCACCATAATCCCATCGCCTGATGCCGCATCAGCGCCCCGGCCTGACTCATTTCACCCACCCAGTCAGGCCGGGTCGCCAGCCAGAAATGCCCCTTCGCCCGCACCACGCCCGGCCAGGACGTGTTCAGGAATGCATGGAACTTCGCCGGATGAAACGGGCGGCGCGCGCGGTAGGTGAAGCTGCGGATACCATATTCCTCGGTCTCCGGCTTGTGCTCTGTATAGCCGTACAGCTCCTTGTACCACAGCGGATGAGTCTGGGCCTTCTCGTAATCGAAACGCCCGGTCTTCAGCACACGGTGAAGATCGACACGGCTCATGCTGGCCTCGACCAGATCAGCCTCCGGATTCAGGGAGCGGATGATAGTGCGCGCCGCCGATAATTGCTGCGGCGTCGCGGCGTCGATTTTGTTGAGGATCACCACATCGGCGAACTCGATCTGCTGGACCAGAAGGTCGACCAGCGTGCGCTCATCCTCCTCCCCAAGGGATTCTCCACGATCACGCAGGAAATCGGCAGAGGAATAGTCATTGAGCAGATTGGCGGCATCCACAACCGTGACCATCGTATCCAGCCGGGCAATGTCACCCAGGCTGACACCGTTTTCATCGCGAAAATCGAACGTTGCCGCCACAGGCAGAGGCTCGGAAATGCCAGTGGATTCAATCAGCAAGTAGTCGAACCGCCCGACTTCGGCCAGCCTGCGGACCTCGATCAGCAGATCATCCCGCAAGGTGCAGCAGATGCAGCCATTGCTCATCTCCACCAGCGTTTCCTGCGTGCGGGCCACAGCGCTGCCCGTTCCGTCACTTGCGGTATCGGCCCGGATCAGATCGGCATCAATATTCACCTCGCTCATGTCATTGACGATCACCGCGACACGCAGTCCATCCCGGTTATGCAGGACATGGTTCATCAGCGTCGTTTTACCGGCCCCCAGAAAGCCGGAGAGAACGGTTACAGGCAGGCGGCGGTCCTGGGCGGGGGGAGCGGTTTGAGCCATTCTGGTGGTCCTTGGAAAAACAGGCGCATAAATGTTATGTTATAACATAACTTTCTTGATCCGCTTGTTCAAGACAGGGCATCCCCCTCCATCAGAGAAAATGCATTGGGCTGACGGCTGCCTTATAAATTTAAAGTTGTTAAATTCTTAATTTTATTGCGTTTTAGTTCATTCCGTGAAACGCTCGAAAACTGTTCGAGACCCGTATCATCTTTTTTATTCCTGCCTTTTTATCAGCCCCATCCCAAGGGATTTCCCTCGCATGAGCCTCAAAAAAGATACCGGCGCACAAGGTCCTTTAGGGCAGGGCTGGAAGCCTTTCACATACAGCTATCGGTACGGTGACAGCGATCCGCTATCGAGCCAGGTAACCTACACCTATTCCAAACAGGCCCTGTATCTGACCGAGCCGGGAGACAGTACAGCCATCAGCTATACCGATATCCATCAGGGCCAGATCGGTGACTGCTACGCCCTTTCCTCCATCGGCGAACTGGCGATGTGGTATCCCGGCGCTATTGAACGAATGATCACCAGGAATGCCGATGGCAGCGAGTCCGTCACACTCTATATGTCGGCCAGTGGAACCATTCCCGCTTATGGGGAAACCAGCTTTGTGGCGACCACAGTCACGGTCACCAATACCTTTCTCAGCTCCGGTGTCAATAATGGTTCCAACCAGAATGTCGTCGATGGGACCAAGGAAATCTGGCCGCAGGTTCTGGAAAAAGCGATCGCCACTCTGGGTGGGGGATATTCCTCGATCGCTTATGGCGGCAATCCAACCACCACGCTGATGATGCTGACCGGGCAGACGGCACAGGCTTACTATCCGTATATGGATGCAGCCACGCTTTCAGGCTTCATGGCGGCAAAAAGCCTGATCGTGATGGATACCGGCACGTCATCGCTCAGCTACGGGCTTGTGGGGAGCCACGCCTATATGCTGACCGGCCTTTCCTATGTGAATGGTGAGGCTTACGTGCATCTGGCCAATCCATGGGGCTTCAACAATCCGGCCCCGATCCCATTGTCCCAGCTCGCCAATGCGGGCATCGTCGAGATTGATGTCGGCCATTACGTTCCCGCAGCCATCACGAATATCGTCTCCATCTCTGGTACGGTGGGCAATCAGGCAGTCAATGACAATGCCTCGCTGAACCCGTTTGCGAACGTGCAGATCGCAGATACGGGTATCAATGAGACGGAAACAGTCACAATCACCCAATCCGCGCTGAACGGACACCTGACATCTCTGGGCAGTGGCAGCTATAATGCCGCAAGAGGCATTTATACAGTGACTGGCTCTGTCGACAGTGTGAATGCGGCGCTGCGTAATCTGGTGTTTGTACCCAATGCGCATCAGGTGACACCCGGCAGCACTGTCACCACCGGCTTCAGGATCAATGTCACCGATCAGGATGGTGTGAGCGCCAGCGACAGCACCACCTCGGTCATTACCACCGCTATCAACAATGCGCCGATCATTACAGGACTTTCCAGCTCCAGCCTGAAAATACTGGATGTTGGCCATGTTTCTCCCTTCGCCAGCACTGTCATCTCGGAGCCGGATGTCGGGCAGACCGAAACCGCTGTCGTCAAACTGTCAAACGCCAGCAATGGCTCTCTCTCCAACCTGTCTGGCGGTACCTATGATGCCACGAAGGGCATCTATCAGGTGGCTGGAACAGCAAATCAGGTCTCGCAGGCCCTGAAAGGGCTGGTGTTTAACCCCACCCCGCATCATGCAGCGACTGATACACAGGAAACCACGGGATTGACGCTGACCGTCACGGATTCCGGGGGTGCCAGCACCTCGGCCACCACAAGCGTGGTTGCGACCGAAACAGCGCCCAGTACACCATTCAACGGCACCATCAATATAGGTACCTTCGCCACGAAGGTGATCTCCCAGCCTGTTGATGCCTCCAGCACCGGCACGTTCAGGCTGAATATGCTTTCCACAGTTGAATTTTCATCGACAGTCAGTGGTCAACCCAAAATAGACTTCAAAGGTTTCGCCTCACAGCTCGTGATCGACAATGCATCAACCTTCGGAAACAATGTCGGTACGGCATCCTATACAGGCCCGCTGCTGCAAGATTTCGGCAGGATGGAATTCATTGATATTCACGGGCTGTCAGCATGGAATCTGAAATCTGATTACTCCGCAAGCACCGGCCTGTTGCAGCTGACCGCGCAAAACGGTGCAAAGGCAACACTGGATTTTGACCCCGGTTCTCTGAAGGGCCGGGCCTTCGCCTTTTTCTCGGATGGGCAAGACGGAACCGTGATTACACGCTTCTGATCCGACAGAAGCGTTCTGCCGGCTTGAATACAGATGGATGGGATGGAGGACAGCGCAATCTGTCCTCCATTCCTTTTTGTTCTTAACAGATGCCAATGCCATTCAATGGAGTTGCGCGGCTCCGCCATTGACTGCCCCAACAGTTGGATCACGCGCCAGCAGAGTACCGAGACCGGCCTCCACCGCCGCCATGGCCGCGGCTTCCGTTGTGATGCCCTGTGCATGTAGCATCGTCGGTCTGGCACGCTGGCGCAAATACTCCACCCCCGCCGACAGGGCCGCCGCACGGGCAGAAGGGTCCGTCACAGGTCGACCACTGGCAACCGCCGCAGCATAGGCAGCTCCGGCAGCCTGCTGGATCGTGCCACTCCATTCGGCATTGATGTTCCAGCGCCGAGCCGCCCAGGCCAACACACCCGGCACCAGAACAGTCGTGGCGATATAGGCACCGGCTTGTGCCACAGCATCAATCAAAGGGGACCAGTTCATGGATCTGTCTCCATTTATGATAAGGGGGATGTGTCAGGTAAAAGCGGCCGTTGCCGCGACCACGCGCATCAGGCGCCGCATCCAGCCCTTGCCGAAGCGCGACCAGTCTGATGAGGCGCGGTAACGTTCAGCACGCAGTCTTGCGATATCAGCATGCAGATCGGCCTGATCGGCATCGTTCAGAGCCGCCAGCGTCACCGGTCCGATCTCGCCATCCTGACGGACCTGCGCAGCCTGCTGCACCATCAGGGCAGTCATGGCTGGCCCCTGATTGACTGCCGCATCGAAAACCAGTCCGCCGACGGGGCCGGACATATGGTCACAGCATAAAGGCCGCCAGTAACGCTGCTCATAAATCGCGGCTGCCTGATCGCGGTTCAGTCCGATCATGTCGGCTCTGGTGGCCTCTCTGCCCAGCCACGCACCAAGGACCGGGGCGCTGATACCGAACTGCGTCCCGACCAGACGACCCGCGTTGACCCTGCCGCCCGTCCAGTTGCCCGCATCGGAGGCGAGGCTGGTATAGCCGCCCTCCACGCCCCGGCTCATGACCAGAGCCAGGGCCTGTTCCAAACTCATGAGATTTTTCCTGCGTTTTGCGCGAGCTGTGATCAGCGCCAGCTCAGATGATCGCGGACGTAATCACCGCATAGCGTCCAGACCGTGCCGATAGCGCTTACGGCAAGACTGCCGCTGATCACCAGCCCGCCAATACGGCTGCGCAGATGGCGGAACTCAGCCACCGGACCTTCCAGCGCCTCCACCCGCCGCTCCACGCCGTAAACCCGGTCGACAATGCGGGAGGAACCGGCACGCAGAACGTGCAACTCCTCCCGCAACTGATCGAAGCGTTCCTCGCTCCGCTCCTGCCCGCGCTGGACATCCTGCCGCAGATCGCGCAGCAGTTCCGCCAGCATCTCCGGTTGATGGATCATGAGGCACCTTCCTGCGTTGGCCTTACCGGATGATAGAGGGCCTGCCCCTGATCCGGCTGCCATTCGGTGGTGGCGTCTCGGGCGGGAGGCTTGATCCAGACGGCACGGTTGAGCACAGTCCCGGCTGGCTGTGTGGTCCCATCCTGCGCCACACATGGCGCGGTGCAGATCTGCACATAGGAAGCGGGAGCGGCTGCCCCGAGCAAGAGAGAGGCTGCTGTCATTATGGCCTTGCGCATATCACCACACCTCCTGCCTGACCGGACGCCCCCAGCCCATATTGCCGCCCCGTGATCGT
Source organism: Granulibacter bethesdensis (assembly GCF_001889545.1). Lineage (NCBI taxonomy): Bacteria > Pseudomonadati > Pseudomonadota > Alphaproteobacteria > Acetobacterales > Acetobacteraceae > Granulibacter > Granulibacter bethesdensis. The sequence continues at coordinate 1,751,776 of NZ_CP018194.1, forward strand.
GGAACCGCCTCCGCCGCCGCCCGCACCGAAACCAGCGCCGGGACTGCCATTGCCGCCATCAGTGCTCGCATTACCGCCCGCACCACCTGCGCCACCGATCGATTCCTGCCCGGGCTGGGTGCGGGCAGTGATGACGCCACCACTGCCGCCGGGAGCGGTCCCACCGACAATACTGCCCATCGGGTAGCTGTCAGCAGTGATGCCTGACGCGCCACCGGCTTTCCCGGCCCCGTTGCTGTCCACGCCGCCACCAGCCCCGGCCCCGGCTGTAGATGCCACAGTAACACCAGCCCCCCCACCAGCCGCACCCGGCGCACCACTGCCGCCGGATGCTCCGAAACCAGGCATCGTCAAATTCAGACCTGACTGACCATTGGTCATACCGCCAATGCCAAACGGGTACCCATTGCCCGGTGTAGCCCCTGAGGCGGGACCGCCATTAATCAGAAAGCTACCGCTGCCACCGCTGGCAGAGGCAGCCGTTGATCCACCTGCCGAAGCACCACCACCACCGGCACGAACATTGAGCGCGCCACCAACGATATCGGTCTCACCACCACCGATACCGACAGCTCCGGCCCCGGATGGCTGACCGCCACCCGATCCCACCACGACAGCGAAAGATGAAGCACCTAGCCCGGCCACACGCACACCAGACATACGAGCATGATACCCTGGCGACCCGCCGGCCCCACCACTGGTGGCCGTGCCGGAGGCTGCGACGGTACCATTACCGCCAGAGGAGCCACCGCCCCATGCATCAATATCCAACGTTACGGCCCATGGTGGCACTGTGTATGTGCCACCTGCCGTCATGACGGTACAGACGCTGGAGCGCATCGGTGGAAGCGTAACTGTCTGGGCCGAAGCGATACCCGGCAGCAGACAGGCCGCGAGCAAAAAAATACGATGCATCATCTCACCACCTCAGCGCGTTGAAGCTGAGTGGGCTGGCGGAGAACACTGTCACGGCCCCGGTCGGCACGAAATCGCAGCGCACCGATGCGCCCGGCGTGACCTCCACCGAGGTAGACACACGGGAGGAGCCAGTGGCTCCGGTGAAGTCTACCCAAAGCGACACAGTATTGCTGGCGGGGTTCTGCACACTGCATCCGCGCGTAATCGAGCCTGCGGCAAACACGGTCTGATAAGACCCCGCCGCGATTGATGACGATGCGGCGGCAGAGCCTGTTGCAGAGACAGGCACCCCAGCCACAGGCAAAGGCGATGCAGAGGACAGCGCAACAGGACGCCCGGTCACAGCATCAATCATACCCACGACCTGTGCTCCAATACTCGCAGCGCAGGAAGCATCAGCACAATAAGAAGGACGCAACGCCTGCGCCTGTGCGTGAGACATAAAAAAAGGCGCCAGAAGCGCCACACAAAAACGTTTCATGTTGTCCTACCCTGTTCTATTCGTGCGCTTCGCTATACAGAGGCCGCCCGTCATCGGGGACCAGAATGTATTGAGTCGACGGCTTCGTTTTTACGTGGCCGTTTTCATCGCGCTCCGGTTCCCCGTTTTCATTCAGGATCACATCCAGAAATTGAAACTCTGGATTACCGTCATGATCAACATCACACACAATCCTGTTAATGACTGTATCAGAAGGATGATGCGACCCATCCAGTGCCGCGCATCCATCGGGACCACATAAAACAAGGAAAACTGCTGTTTGATCAGCCATTGTTTAATACTCCAAAATGACGAGACCCGCTGCGCCGGGCGAGCCATATTGTTGGGAGTGAGCAGAGCCACCAGCACCACCACCTGGGTAAACGCCACTCGGACCCGCCACAGATTGCGTGCCTGCGTATGCTATCCGCTGTGTCCATCCACCCCAGAAAACGCCACCACCAGCAGAGCACACCAGCAGGTAGGTCGATCCACTCTGCCCCATGAGAATAGCAATCCCGCTGGAATCTCCGGTTCTGCTCAGGCTGCCAGAGGGCGCTACCGGCACATCACCGCCAGCACCTCCACCGACCATAATTCCTGACCCTGACCCGCCCTGTCCCCCTCCACCACCGTGGACATAGATGAAAGTAGTGCCATTTTTTGAGATTGCGCTGTCACCTCCGGTAACACCGTAATTGCCAGGTGCTCCACCGCTACCGCCCCCACCTACAACAATGGAAAGGCTGTCGCCCGGCACTACCGAGAAATAGCATTCGACATAGCCACCGCCACCGCCGCCGCGTGCTGCATCATTGGTTTGGCCAGTACCACCGCTGCCTCCACCGCCGCCCCATACACGGGCCTTGATCCGCGTCACACCTGAAGGAACGGACCAGGTCGTTGTGGCACCCAGGACCAATTCGCGAGTAAGGCCACCCGGCTGCTTGCCGTCAGTATATGTATTTGCTGATGATACAGCCGAAGATATAGCTGAAGATACACGCGATTGTACAAAAGCTGTTGTGGCAGCTCGGTTACCATTATCCACGTTTGACTGAATCGTCGGGACGAAAACATCAGAGCAATAAAAGCTGATACCAGCACTTCCGATCTGTCCGGGCGACCCACCTAAAGCAATAATTCGGGCATTATAATCTGTGTTTGTTCCATCGGTATGAAAATCAATATATGCAACGGATGAAACTGACTGGGATCCCAACTCCAGAGAACCCAGCATAGTGGTTGTGCCAAGAATCGTTGGATTGCGAATGGGCAGAAACCAGTTTTTCAGCACCCCTCCAGCTTTGCCTGTTTCTGTCTCACTCGGCTGGCTGCCATCGAGGCCTATGACAGAGGAAATCTGCTGGTACAGCCACTTTATTTTCCAGTCTCTTTCCTGAAACATCCCGTTGAAGAGCTCCACACTGGGTGGAATTTGTCCCAGATAGGAAAAACCCTGATCTGACTGTGTATCGCTCGGCGGGGATACCGTTCCTTTTGAGGCCCACAGACTGCTGAAACGGTTAAAAAACGACATGTTTTTTCCTGTCAGTGTTCAGTTAAGCAAACCCTCTTGATCAGAGGAAAGAAAAGTCAGGCAATGATGTTATCGAGCGCGCGCGCCATGCAGCCCGATCCGAACCCCATGTAGCTCTGCTGCTGAAATCCGAATGGTTTTGCCGGATCGTACTGCATCTGGATCAGACCAACACCAGCGGGTTTTGGAAAACCCTTTATGGAACGTGCGAAAGCAAGATCATCGGCACTGATAAACCGCCCCACCACTGCGGTCAGGCTGGCATCACCGTTATCCTGGATCAGTGTGCTGTCTGCATTGAACAAAGCACAGAAAGCGGCTCTCAGATCCTCGGTTGTGCCATGCGCATTGTTCAGCAGGATTTTCAGCTTCAACAACCGCCGATACTGATCGTCCTCCAGCTTTGTCGCATTTGCCGGACCAACCATCCGTGACTGGCCGAGAATATCACCAATGCCATCCAGTTGATCCCCGGTTGCCTGATCCAGCACGCGATTATTCATCATCGCCTGCAAAGCCGTATCCAGCGTGGTGCAGGCCGGATAAAGCGCCTGCACCAGAGACTGCAGATCAGAACTGGCCGCAAACTGGGCCAGCATATGCTCCCACGCCACGACCCCGTGATCACGCCCGAAGACCATATTGGTGGCATCAGGCACCTGCCCGTTACCGGGGTCAGCATCGGGAATATAGAAAACGCGATCAGACACGCGGGAGGCAGGACCGGTGCTGGTTGGAATAAAGCTGGTAACACGCTTTTTTTCCAGTTGAGGGGCGGAGAACAGCATCGAAACAGCACTGCTTCCAGTTGCTCCGTTCGCAACCAGAGAGGCAGAAACAGCATTCTGTCCGGCCGGAACCTGCAGACTGATCCTGATCCTCACCAGCCTGCCTGAAGCAGTGCCGGAAGGAAATGCCTGCATCACTTTTGCAGAACCTGATGCAAGGCACAGAGAGACAAGCGGTGCAGTCGCCGAGGAGCCAAGCATCAGCCCCCATGCACTGAGCCACCATGTCTCCCCCGCCTGTGCCGAAACCGGATCACCTAAACTCATCTGAGCGGAGGCAGACGTGTTGAGCGCAGGAAAATCAGATTGGAGGCAGGAAAAGCCATCTTTCATCAGGCCACTGATGGTGATGGCAGGAAAGTTGCCAGACCAGCTTTTTCCATCCGGTGTCAGCATTGAATCAGGCAGATAGTTGGTGGAGGCTCCCTCGGTCAACGCCCCCAGATAGCTGCCATCATCGGCATAGGATGGTCTCAGAACATTCGGCCCGACAATAACAAGTTTGCCATCGGCCGTGATATAACTGGCAGCGGTTTCCCGCTTGGTACCGAACGCGGTATTCAACTCATTTGCAGCGATCATATGACAATGCCCGGAGCAGTCCGAAGCTGCGGACGCGCAAAAGCCGGCATGCATGACACATACCGGATCACAACATCCGCAGATCAGGAGAAAATGGTAGCAGACGCTTCAGCTTTCTCAAAAAGCCTGAAGCACGCATCCCCGCAGAATCGTTTGAGGAGGAATGCTTTTATATATCCAGTGTGGCAGACAATAAGAAATTATCTTCCCCTTGTCTACCGTTTTATTCAGCCTGTCGTACTTATCCGGCTGAAGGCGGGCCGGAGCGTCCGGAACCGGGCTGCACACCGGTATGGGCATGTGTCTTGACCGAAATACCGCCAAAGACCGCATCCTGATCACCGGATACCGCGCCTTTGATTGTAAAGCCACCCGGCGCATTCAGCACGATGCCACCGGAAGGGGTGAGTTCCAGAGAGGCAGAGCCGAACGCAATCACCATATTTTCGGCGTGGGCCGGAGCTGTGGCTTTACTGTGCGCGAGGCCCGGCACGGCAATGGCGTCCGTGATGTTGGTCTGGCGGAAATTATCGACAATATCACTGCCGGCATCTTTCCAGTTTTCCAGCGAACGCTGGCAGAAATGCAGCATGACACCATCACCGGGATGCAATGGCCAGGTGATGCCGACAGTGCCGACAGAGGGAAACACGACAGGCACATCGACAATACGCGGGGCTTTTATAATCTCCGCATCGGGCGAGGTTTTGGACAGGGAAAGCTGCACCACAGCGCGGCGTGTGGTGGTGTCATACGACACAATGGTGCCCGGCATCGTCGTATTGATACGATCACAATGTGAGGCAATCAGGTTTTTCAGAATCTGTTTGATGTTATCAGACATGGTGAGAATCCTTCATCGATATCAGTAATATTTGTAGCCAAACTTGTTTATCTCTTCCTGACGCTTTTTCTCGGCCTGAATGGCATTTTTCAGGGAAGACAAGCCATCCTGCGCTTCCTTGCCCACCGCTGCAGAAAAGAATTCGAGGGAGACAAGGTTGATCGTCGATGTCCATGTTCCCACCTCAGCATTCTGATCCGGCATTGTATCGCCATTATGCTCGATAGTATCGACACGGAATTCCTTGTAAGCCTTAGCCTGCTGAAGCAATACTCGATCACCCGGGTTGAGATCAGGCCGCATCAGCGAATACACCTGCACACCTTCCACAGGCCCAACACCGGAGACCAGTTCCTTGAGGTACGGGTTATCCGCGGGATTCAAATCTCTTATGATAGCAGAACTCCGTGGCCCCTGGACGGTTTTTTCTATATAACGGATCAGCCCTGTTTCCATGCTCAGAAGGACAGGAGGACGAGTGGTCGTCTCCCCATTTCTGGTCACCTGAATCGTTTTGTTCTGAACAGAATATTGCAAGCCGACAGAATGGCAGATGCCCTCGAGCATATCTTTTGCCGATCCGTAAAAGCTGAAGCCGCTTTTCAGACGTCTGTCGCCAATGCCATCTGCCATGTTCAATGTCATTTTGGCGTTTCTGGCCGCTGCTTCAATGATGTCCCTGACCGCAATTCCTTTTTCCCCTGTAAAGCTTATCAGCGATCTGGATAAAAGGTCAGAGCCATCGAAGCCTATAACGGTAACAATATAGTCGGCGTTTCTGTGGGAGCTTTTTATTGTGTATGGGGAACCAGAGAAAGCCAGACTAAACGGTCCGGATTCATAACCACAATATACTTCCATATCTTGAGAATTTTCTATAATACGCAATGATTGTTGTGATAAATTATACAAATCTATTTTGATACTATTTCCTGAATTATTATACATTCTTTTGATATTTATTTTAGATTTTATGTTTGTGTATTTCACAACTCCTTGTTTAGACGTAAAAATAATTTCGTATTTTCTATTGTTTAGAGAAATCATTCTACCACTTCCCCATCTGAATGACATGTTTTATGAAATATTTCCTTCAAAAATGTACCTGCAACCTCTTCGCCATACAATGTCCATCCTCGACTTGATTTGATAGCAAATTCTCTTCTTGGTATATCATTATTTAATATTTCTTCCGTTGTCATGCATACAAACCAATCTCCTTGTTCGTTAATAGTGACATGCGACTCTGACCAATAAATCTTTGGATTTCTTTTCTTAAGTTCATCCCAAAAAGACTGTGTAAAAAGATTTTCTTTTTCTCCACGATAAAGATGATATGGACCGGGCGGCACGTCATATTTTTGGCGCAGTTTTCCCAGTATTTCCGGGGTCAGCTTGCTTTCTATAGCCTCGTTCTTTTTTTCCCGACGCTCTATTTCCTCCTGCAGGCCCTTCTGTAATCTGTTCAGTAGCTTCGGGTCCCACACATCCGCAACAGCGATGCCACAGGATAAGCTGCTACCTAAAAGAACCGCGGCAAAAACAAGGTTTTTGTATTTCATTGTCTGATACACTCCATTTTATTGCTCTCATCTCCTTTGCTATCATACAGAAAGCGCACCACACCATCCGGTGTAATGCGCTTTCTATATGATAATCGTGTCAATCGTTTTGTTCTGAACGGAATATTGCAAGCCGACATGGTGGCAGATGCCTTCGAGCATATCTTTTGCCGATCCGTAAAAGCTGAAGCCGCTTTTCAGACGTCTGTCGCCAATGCCATCTGCCATGTTCAATGTCATTTTGGCGTTTCTGGCCGCTGCTTCAATGATGTCCCTGACCGCAATTCCTTTTTCCCCTGTAAAGCTTATCAGCGATCTGGATAAAAGGTCAGAGCCATCGAAGCCTATAACGGTAACAATATAGTCGGCGTTTCTGTGGGAGCTTTTTATTGTGTATGGGGAACCAGAGAAAGCCAGACTAAACGGTCCGGATTCATAACCACAATAGACTTCCATATCTTTAGATTTTTCTATTATACCTAATGATTTTTCTGATATATTATATAAATCTATTTTGATACTATTGCCTGAATTATTATACATTCTTTTGATATTTATTTTTGCTTTTATATTTTTATATTTTACCACTCTTTCGTCAGACGCAAAAATAAATTCATATTTTCGATCTTGTAAAGAATTCATTCTACCACCTCCCCGTCCAAATCACATGCTTTATCAAATATTTGCATCAAAAATTTACCTCCAAACTCTTCATCATACAAAGTCCATCCCTGACTTGATTTGATAGAAAGTGCTCTTCTTGGTATATCATTATTTAATATTTCTTCCGTTGTCATGCATACAAACCAATCTCCTTGTTCGTTAATAGTGACATGCGACTCTGACCAATAAATCTTTGGATTTCTTCTCTTAAGTTCATCCCAAAAAGACTGTGTAAAAAGATTTTCTTTTTCTCCACGATAAAGATGATATGGACCGGGCGGCACATAATATTTTTGGCGCAGTTTTTCCAGTATTTCCGGGGTCAGCTTGCTTTCTATAGCCTCGTTCTTTTTTTCCCGACGCTCTATCTCCTCCGCCAGCCCCTTCTGTAATCTGTGCAGTAGCGCCGGGTCCCACACATCCGCAACAGCGATGCCACACGATAAGCTGCTACCTAAAAGAACCGCAGCAAAAACAAGATTTTTATATTTCATTGTCTGATATACTCCATTTTATTGCTCTCATCTCCTTTGCTATCATCAAGCGTCGAGGCCAGTGCTCCACACATGATCAACAATGTGCAGCACAGATATGAACGCCTCACCTCCACTCCCTTCCGCCTGTTGATCGTTCCACGGATGATGCAGAGTATGCATCATCCTGTGGCACAATTATGATCCTCCGATCTCTGCTATTTCGAATCACGAAACATAGATACGTGTGGTATCGAAGATTGCACGCTCACGGGCGCCGATGGAGATATTGGCCTGCGTATAGGCTCCGCTGGCTGGCATTGTTGCAGGGTCGTTGCTGACGGCAAGGCTGAGCGTGAGGGATGCAATGCCGCTGACTGTTTCGTAAATCGGGCCAAGGAAACGCTGCACTATCACATCCTCGGCAATATCGAGCGTAGCCCCGGTATCATTCAGGGATTGCTGGATACGCAGCAGACCATCAGCGGGAAATGTTTCCTCGCTCAATGTCGTCACCTTGCAGGTGATCCAGATATAGCGCCGCACCGGCCTGGTGAAGCCTATGTTGCACCATTCCGCGCCGTTGCGTACGCCGGTGCTGATCTGCACGATCTGGCTGTTGAGGCCGTATGCGGTGATACCGGCTGGCTTCACGGCCTGAATCTGCGCAGCGACGGCGGCGTCTTCTCCGCCCTCGACAATGCATTCAACGCTGTGCGGGGGGCGTCCGTCGGCATCGACGGAGGCTGTATCGTTTTCGATCACCATCGCCGTGGTGACACCTTGCACATTCTGAAGCAGGCTGGCCCGGATAGAGGGCAACGTCCCTGCCCCCAACCGATAGACGCCGCGCGCATAACGTGCCCGCAAGGCTGAATCGGTCTCATAAAGCCGGCCCGGCGTGGCATCCTGAAGATTAAGAAGACGTTTGAGGCCGGAGATCGTGTTGCTGATCGTGGTGATGGAGTTTGCAGGCGCGGTATAAGGCCCGTAATCACGCGCAATAAACAGACCGGGGGTTCCCATCTCCGTCATGATCAACAGGGAGGATGTGGCAACGCTGATTGTCCTGCGTCCATCGGTAACCATACGCAGAACTGCGCTGCCGCCACTTCCCTGCACACTGGCATTGTATCCGGCAGCAGAGACAGCAGCCACGAGCTGCGCCAGAATGGCCGGGGCATTGGCCGAGGCTGCGGTGATGCTGAAACTGACAGAGTTCAGCACAATAGAGTAGCTTTGCCCCGCCACAGCGCTGCTGACGCCGATGGAGACATCGGCCAGAGTATCAGGGCTGATTTCCGTATCAGCGGCGAGCAGAAAACGCGTCAGCCCGGCCTGCTGAGGGGCTGCTGTTCCGGCGGGCACCAATGTACCTGCATCGCCGTACAACACGCAGTATACCTGCGAGCGCGTGGCCTGAAGCCGGGTGACACCGGTGAAGGAAACGGCCTTGTCCAGATTGCTGCCGCTGGCGGTGGCTGGATACATGGCGTTATAGACGCCCTCGGCCATTTCCCACAGCGCAGCCTCTCTCTCCGCAAAGGTGGCGACGATCTGACCGAGGACGGTATCAGGCTGGGTTGCGATCTCCGCCCCGAATGCATTTTGCAGGGTGGTGATGATCTCCGCCCCGATATCGCTCATGCGGCGCTTGATGAAACCGGACGGGGTGATGCCATAGCTGGTCATGAAACTTTTTCCTTTCAGGAAAACAGACACAAAAAAAGCCGCATCCGGTGACGGAGGCAGCTGCGAAGAAAGACGGTGGATGGTGGGGAGGAGAGCTATTCAACTAGAGTGATCGTTGATGTCCATGTTCCAAGTTCTGTTTCTTTTACCGGCATGCTGTCACCATTATGTTCAATCGTATCAATACGGTATCGTTTAGTTCCGGTGTTGGGATTCTGGATCCTGACCATATCGCCTGGCATTAGATCCGGTCGCATTAATGAGTAAATTTTTAAGCCTTGCTCCGGAGCATCGGCCGAAACAATATTTTTTATATAAGGATTATTTGTTGGATTAATTCCCCTCGTAAAAACAGAAGCTCTGGGTGTTTTATAAATCATGTCAATATAGCGGATTAAACCATTTTCCATTGTTAACAACGTATCCACAGTAGAAGAACTGTTGTTTTTTTTACTGATCTGAATAACCCCATTCTGAACAGAGTATTGAAGTCCTTCCGCCTTACAGGCATCATCAAGCATATCTTTGGATGAACCATAGAAACTATATCCATGTTTCCAAGCACGCCGTCCAATATCTGGGGCCATTTTCAGATTTAAACGTGCATCTCGTGCAGCAGCCTCAATAATATCCCTCACATAAACCCCATTTTCCCCTGTATAACTAGATAGTGAGTGAGATAAAATATCATTTCCATCAAATGCTACAATAGAAGTTATATAATCAGCATTAATATGATAAGTCTTTAGAGAATCAACTCTCCCTAAAAAGGCAAGAAAAATTCTCTCTTCGTAACCTATATATAATTCCATCTTATTTGATTTTAAAATAAAATTTAAACTCAAATTATCAATGTTACAAATATTTAATTCTATATTATTTCCACTATTACTATATTTTCTCTTTATATTAAAAAATACTCTTAGTTTTTCAATAATTAATACATCATTATTTGTAGAATAAAATTTTACTATTATTTTTCTTTCTGATAAATTCATTTTTTGTAAGTATTTCATTCTATAATCTCCCCATCAGCACGGCAAGCTTGCAGCATAATTGGCATATAAATTTTATCTCCAACCTCATTTGAATATAAAATCCATCCATTACTAGATTTTATTGCATTTATCCAATATTTTGCTCCGCTTTTTAGAATCTTTTCAATATTAATGCAAGAAAACCAGTCCCCACTATCATTAATGGTTGCATAAAATAGAACTGTATGGAAGTCTGGATATTTTCTCTGGATCTCCTCCCAAAAATCATTATTTATTTTTTCTGCAATTTTTCCCCTAAAATTATGATATGGACCTGCAGGGACACTATATTCCCTTTTCATCCTTTCAATCATTTCCGGTGTCTGCTTATTTTCTATTTCCTGATTATGAAGCCTTTCTTTTTCTTTTTGGATAAAAAAATCACGTTCATATCTTTCTAAATCTTTCTGATCCGCGACATCCGCTAACGCGGGTATTGAGACACACGATGTAGAAAATACTAGCAACGCAGTGCATAGATGTTTAGCATTTACCATCATTGAAACTCCTTTTGATCTTTTGACCTACGATACCGATTATGCACCCTCTTATGGCAGGATTATGCTCCGGGATCGAGACGAACGAAGACACAAAAAAAGCCGCATCCGGTGACGGAGGCAGCTTACAAAAGCCCTGACAGAATCAGATAAAAACTATGCAGAAGGTGGCCCGGATCGTCCGGAGCCAGGCTGAACACCGGTATGGGTATGGGTGCTGGTCGAAATGCTGTTAAACACCGCATCCTGATCACCCGTCACCTTTCCCTTGATGCTCAATCCACCGGGTGCATTCAGCACAATGCCGCCGGAGGGCGTAATTTCCATGGAGGCAGAGCCGAACGCAATCACCATATTCTCTGCATGCGCCGGATCTGTCGCAGCCCCGTGATTCAAACCCGGCACCGCAATAGCGTCAGAGATGTTGCTTTGCCGGAAATCATCAACGACATCATCACCGCGATCCAGCCAGTTTTCCAAAGATCGCTGACAGAAATGCAGCATGACTCCATCCCCCGGATGCAGCGGCCAGGTGATCGCAACGCCGCCCCCAGTCGGAAACACCACCGGCACAGACACCACGCGCGGTGCTTTCAGAACGATCCCCTCCGGCGAGGTTTTGGACAGGGAAAGCTGCACCACCGCCCGTCGCGTTGCCGGATTATAGGAAACAATCGTCCCAGGCATTGTCGTGTTGATCCGATCGCAATGCAATGCAATCATGTTTTTAAAAATTTGTTTGATATCTACAGTCATAATCAAAACTCCTCACAACGATTTTTGATAGTTAACACTGACTATTCAGCAATTTCGCCATTTGAATAACAGGCCTTTTTCTCTATCTCGTTGAAAAAGCTTCTTCCAACCTGAAAATTATCAATCATCCATCCTTCGCTTGACATAATCCAATCGTGCCGCTGTTGGTAGCCATTCTTCAGGTTGAGCCAGGCAGAATAACAGACAAACCATTGCCCATTGTCATTGATACTGATGTGACCAGATGGCTTCATAAGATCATTACCTTCAAAGCTGATAGCCAATTTATCCTCGAATTTTTTGAATAGTTTTTCTTTTTCTTTCCCTCTGTATTCATAATAGGGGCCAGGTGGAACGACGCATTGTTTTCTTAACTCTTCAAGCTCTTCTGGTGTCCGATTTTTTTCAATCGTTTCCAAATATTTTTCATCACGCAGATATTGCCTATAATTGATTTCATTCTGGATCAGCCTTCGCTCTCTTTCTGATTTTGTTTCAGGGATCTCAGTACAACGCTTGGTGACATCGGTGTATTGGTTTTGATAAAAACATTCCCCGTATACTTCACAAAATCTGTGAATATCACCGGGTGTATCTTTATCCATGTCGATGACGCGGCTGCTTCTCTCGACACAAATTTTTTCGGCCAAAGCAGGAAAACAAGTCAGGCCCACGCATAGCATCACCGCCAGACCGGCAAGATTTTGATGTTTCATCGTCATAACCTCTTCACTGAAATCCCGGATCGAGCCCCATGAACGCGTCCTGTCTCCCGACGCATCCCTGGGAGAGAGAGGGGGGGGGAATAGCTTTACTCTCCCCCCCCACTCCCCCTTCTCATGCCCCCCCGATGCCGAGCGGGATGATGTCCGACACCATCCCGAACCGGGTGCGGGCAGAGAACACGATGGACAGGGTTCGGCTCGGACGATCCAGAGTCGCGGTCAGGCTTTCGATCGCCTCCACATCCGGAACGGAGGTGATCGCCGCCGCAAAAATGGACTGCAAAACGACCCGCTGAGGCTCCTTGACCAGCACATTTTGCAGGTAAGGTATTCCGAAATCGAGGTCCAAAAACCACTCTCCACGCCATGCCCGGAGGGTGATTCCGATCTCCTGACGTACTCTGGCCAACCCATCGGAGAGAATCAGGTCTCCATTGGTCAAAACAACGTCCCGAGTCGCATTCGACAGGAGGATATCGTAGCCCATGCTAAATCCTTTCATATTTTACGTTAAAAGCCCTCCGCCTGCTCATTGCCCGGCTCTCTTTCCACCAGCAGAAACCGGGGGCAGAGCAGGAGGCGAAACAGCAGAAGGAGGGTTATGAGGTGCGTTTTCCGGGGAGCAGACATGCGCCCAGGTCCACCCAAAATCGGCGTGTCGATCGCTTTCCAGCAGCAATGCACCCGATGAAGCCGCCACGAATCGGCCCGAGTCGTGCCCTGCCGATTCGACCGCTCCATCCCCCGATCGGGTCACGGAACCGCATATATACCATTGCGATTCGCCCCCCTTCCCTTCCCCGACTCGGGCTGCATGGGCATCAGAAATGCTGATTCCACGACCCAGTTTTGCTTCCAGCGCAGCCTCAGCAGAGCGTCTCATGCCCGCCGACTCGCTGTCCGGCACGTGCTGCACGGGTTGCTGACTCACGCGAATCGGCGGCGCGGCAGCCGCACCAGGGGCTTCATGAGCGCGGGCATGCAGCTCCGCCCGTTGTACCGCGCCGATACTGGCCAAAGCAGGGGCAGGATGAGGGGCCACATCCCGCGTCTGGGCCATGGCAGGGGCCAGAATCAGCACCGACATGGCCAGTGCAATGCCGCATAGGGCGCTACAGCGGGCACCCTTCCGCTCCCTCCGCCGCTCCTGCCATTGGGCAACATCGCGGAAACGCAATGAAATCAGTCTGGAAGCAGGGCAGAAGGGGCGTGTTTTCGGCATGGGAACGGACCGCTCGATACAGGGACAGGCAGAGATGAGGCGGAGGCCGGGGCGGAAAAGCGCCTCTCGGCTTCTGCCTCATCAACCGCTGTTCAACGGGCGGAAATAAGGCCGAACAAAAGCAAAACAGTGGCGTCACCACGCGGCTTTGTACTGGATCAGCCAGCGCCGGAACCTCAGATCAGGGCCGAAACGCAGAAAGGGGGGAGGCAGCCTTACGGCTCCCTCCCCCCTTCTCTGTAGGCTGCATTGGTTGGTGCAGGCCCTTTCTAATGTTTTCCGGCGGCGTTTGCCAAGCATTTATGGCGTTCCGTCATGCCGCCCCTTCCAGGGAGGCGGCCATTTCTGCGGCGGAGACATAAACCAGCGACGCCCCGCCCTCACCCGGCAGATCGGCCCGGCCGATGCGTTCCTGCCCGATTTCCAGCGCGGTATCAGGCGGAATAGCGACGAGTTCTCCTTGCGGCATGGCCTCGGTGCGGTAACGCCCGATCAGGGGCGTGTTGCCCAGCACCGGCAGCCCCTCCAACAGAGTGGTGCGGGTGGCATCCTGAAGCCCGATGGTCCAGAATCCGGCCTCGCTGTTCCAGGACAGATGCAGGAAGAAGGTCTGGCCATCCAGCTCCGCCTCCATCACGCTGTCATTCAGATCGGGCACGGAAATCAGTTGCATATCCGGTTTCCTTTACAGTCAGGCCGTCAGGCCAAGCGCGGTTGCAACCCGCGTGATCAGGCTTGGGGGTGGGGTGGCGGATTGCGCCTTTCCTGAAGGAATGGCGGAGGATCCGGTCTTGCCGCTGACCTCGGCGGCGGTATTGCCGCTGACCGCCACATCGGCCTGCACGATGCGTATCTGAAGAAAATCGAGCTTGATCTTCAGGGTGCGGCTCTGGGATTCGCCATCTTTGGAGATACCGCGCGTGATATCGCAACCGGTCATGGCCATGTTCGGGTAGACATGCAGCCCGGTCACCACCGTGACGGGAAGATGGGCGGTGTGGATATTCTCCAGCAGTTTGACGGTATCCTCCAGCCGGGAAATGCCGCGCAGGCCGAGATTCCATGGCTGGAACAGCGTGGCATTGGCTGAGGACACCGCCCCCGTTATCGTCAGCCGCGCCGATTGCGGGATGATGCCGTCGGAAATCGGCATGCCCTGCTCCACCGGATATTGTGTGGCGAGGGAAGGCAGCTGGTAGGTCTCCATACTCAGCAGATCCAGATGCAGCGCCCCCTTTGTCGCCGGCACAATGCCGGGTCTGGCTTGTTCCACATTGGCAGCCTCTCCTCCGCCTTTATGCTCGGGCGAAGGCGTGATGCGCCTGGGAGTCGCCTGATATTCCAGATAGGTCTGGCCGGAGGCGCCAAAAATCAGATCCAGCGTGTTCAGCATGGGGGAAGCCTCATGGGAAAAATGATCCTCCGCCCTGCTTCCCGCAGGAAACAGGGAGGGGGAGAGATCAGGGCGGAGGGATCGTACTCAGGCAGTGTTGATCAGCCGGGCGCCTCCTCCGGTGAGGCAGAGCCAGCCCTGGCAAGCGGCTGACGCAGCGCATCGCTCAGCACGGTGGCCATACCGGCCAGCAGACCGCCATCACGATGGATATCGCCATGGCGCAGCAGGTCATGCAGCAGGAAAGCCAGCACATGGCTCGGCCCTTCCGGCTCGGCCCGCAGCGTCGCAAGCAATGCCTGACCATAGGCCGCCCCCAGCCCGCAATCGGTCAGGTAATCGCCGCTTGGCTCCGGCGCCCAGAACTGCGTGCCACTGCCATCCCCGGCCACCCGCACGAAGGGCAGAGTGTGCAGACCCTGCGCAACAGCCTGATCGGCCTGAGACACCCCCAGCGCCACACAGGGCGGCGTCCATGCCGCAAAAGGCGGCCTGGGCTGCCGGCGTGGTGTGGGATCATTCTCTGCTTCGCCTCCTGCCTCGGCAGAAAGCGAGGACAGTTGTTTTTTCCTGTCAGTCTTTTTGGCCATGAGCGGCCCCTTCTTGATCGCTGCTCTGAACGGTTGTGGGTTCGTTCAATGCAGCCAGTTGCAGCATGTCGGTCGGTGTCATCACCCATGGCGCGAAATGAACCATAGGCTTTTTTACCTTAGCGTTATTTTATGAAAATAAAGCGTATGTTTTATTTTTCTCTTTTTTTATACAATTTAACCTTCTGACCGCTTGTCCCCGCTATTGGTCTGCCGGGCGAAGCTGTCAGCGCTGCCTTCCAGACTGTCGGACACACCCTGTGCAGCGAGGGCTGCGATGGTGTCGGCATCCCCGGATGGAGCAGTGATGGAAATGGAGGGCGCACCAACCGACACATTGGTGACGTAGCTGACCGCCCCTCCGGCGCGGCCAATGCTGTCTGGCTCTGCCGCACCATGCAGTGGATCGCGCAGCAGGCTGACCGGTGGCAGCATGTCGCCGAGCACCTGCCTCAGCGCCGCAAGACCGGGCAAAGGCGCTGGCGGAAGTGCCAGAGACGCGGGGGGCACAGCAATTGGCACAGCGTCAGCCTCCATGGAGAAGGCTCCTTCCCTGCCGGCGCTCTGCTGGCTGGAAGAAAGGGGTTCTGACGCTTCCCTGTGCTCATTTCCCTCCCCTCCGGCACGGTTTTCTCCGGAAGCAGAAAGCGAGGATGGCAGCAGCGCCGCCCGCAAAGCCGTCAGACCGGACAGCAGGGAGGACGCCTCCTCCGCCATGGCCGAGCCAGACCGATGCCTGCCCTGCGCCTCGGCTGAGACCCATTCATCATCTGTCGCAGGAGAAGAGGGAGCCGCCTTGTCCGGATGCGCCGTGACGGGCAGCAGGGAGGTCAGAAGAAGCGGCAGGGACAAAGCAGTCTCATGTCCGTCCGGGCTGATACCTGCCCCGGCCTGAGAAGATTTCAGCGCCAGTACCAAATCAGAAAAAATGTCAAGCTCTGACTGCGTAGTATTACCCGGCCTGATGCCATCAGACATCTGGGAAAGAGAGGCATCCCCTGGCCTCACGGCCCATGCCTGCATGGCTTCGCGCAACGCGCCGGTCAGGTCGATCCCGCGCTCTGCCACGGCAGGCTCCGTGAGCTGCACGGCTGGCAGCGGCCCCGCAGAAAGGCCGGACGATGCTCCGGCAGTTGCAACTGCCCCCTCCAGCATCTCCTGCCGCAAGGAAGCACGGAAAGCGGAAGCCGGATCATCACCCGCCCCCTGCGCTATGGAGGGTTCCCCTGCCGTCCGCTCCGGCGAGGAGGAGACGGGTGGCAGTTGCGGCAACAGCAGGGTCTCCGCCTGCCGCATGATCCGCTCGGTCAGCGAGGTCTCCGGTACCGTCTCCTGTGATGCAGAAGCTGGCTGAAGCGCCGACAGCATCCTGTGCAGGGGGGACATCTCTCCCTCAGCAGAGGAAACCTGCTCGGCAGAAGAAAGACCGGGAGGGGCAGAAAAGCCGGGAGGGGTAGAAAAACCGGAAGCAGTTGCAAACTGCCCCATCATCGCCAGCGAGGCGGCTGGCACAAGCTGCATCAACGCCCCCCGCATTGTCTGCGCCATGGCAGACAGGGAGGCAGCCCCGACATCAGCCGTCCCGCTGCTCCCTGCGGCCGCCGAAGCAGCGGTATTACCCGGTGTATCGGCAGCCCCCCGCAACAGGGCCAGCATTGTCTGGGACATGGACTGCACCACCGACAGGCCGGACAGAAGTGTTCCGGAAGCAGCATCCGGCTGTCCTGCGGAACCGGTGCCGGGATTACTGCCCGAACCACCCAGTTTCGTAGCCATGGCGGCGGTGCGTTCCATCTCCTCGCGCAGACGCATCGTTTCGGCACGCGCCTCATCGATGCCGCTGCGGTCGAACTGAAACCGGATCAGCGTGACCAGTTCACGCAGAATGGCCATTTCCCTATCTCCTTCTTGCCGTTCCGTCTGTCTGGTAACGCCCCATCTGGTCCCGCCCCATCTGGTCCCGTCTGGCCGCCGCATGCTGCTGCGCGCGCATGTCCAGCAATGCGTTCAGCTTCAGCAGGTCATCCAGCGTCACCACGCCGCCGCGCAGCTCGCCCAGCGAGACATGCCCGGCCAGCAGGGGACGCCAGATCAGCAGTTCTGACCTCAGTTCTTCAGAGAGCTGTCCACCGTTTCCGCTGCCGCTTTGCGGTTCATCCCACTCGGCAGAACCTGTCCAATGAGGGTTCTGCCGCGCTCGAAAAAACCCGCGTAGTTGATCCTCACCACTTCCATGCACAGCTCGATGGCCTCCGACACGTCGGAGAACACCGAACCGGCCATGGCATGGCTCAGACGACGCGCCGTGGCGGGATCATCCCCCACCGCGATGCAGTCAGGGTCGAGCAGAAGACGCGCCAGTTTTTCCAGCGCATCTCCATCAAGCCCGCGCGACAGATCGCGCAGGCCCTGCATGATGGCTTCCTCTCCACGCGCCGTATCCATCAGCGCGGCAAAGGGTGCCAGCAACACCCCCTGCAACGAGCCGAGAATACGCAGCGCACGGAACGGATCGAACCGCTTGATGTGATAAACCTGCGCCCCGATCGTGACGCTCTCGCGCCCTTCCTGAATTGATCCGCCTTGTAACATGGCTTTCATGACCTTCAGGATTTACGGAAGGCGGTGGCAAGCTGCGGGGATACAGCCGTGATGCTCCATACCCGCGTGGATCCCTTCGCGCTGCGCTCATGACCGGCACGGCCATTGATCCAGCAGGTACCGGCGGAGAACAGCAGGCCACCCCCCAGATCCTCGATCAGGATCGGCACCGGAATACTGCCATTCGACAGACGATCCGCTGTATACAGTGCATCAAGATGTTCGTTGCTCGGGCTGCTTTGCAGCAGTGTCAGCGTGATCTTGACCCGCGGATCAACACTGAAGCTGCGCATGACTTCTCCATCAGCACCGACGCTGGAGTCGAAGCCGGTGCTCTGTTCATCCACCGTGATGAACTTGTCGCTGGAAAATCCGCTGATCGCCACTCCCCCGATCACGACGTACACATTGGACGGAGAATAATTATAGACATTGCCTGCCATGATCATCATTCCTCAAAAAATAGAAATTTCTGCGCTCAGATTGTGTAGGACAGCGTGCCGTTGATCTGGACCAGATGCACCGCACCGGCCAGACGCGCCCGGAAACTGATGTCACGCAGCACACGGCTGGCTTTGGTATTGGCGGAAATATTGGCGGAAAGCGGAACGGAAATTGTGTAGGAAGGAATTGGATTGTTATCACCATCCAGCTCCGGCGGCGCGATCCCACCCCGACGGACACCCAGATCGAGCGCCGCCTGCACCTTGCTTTTCACCATCAGAATACCCTGATCGGTATAGGGAATGCGGTTATCGACCATCAGCTGGAACACGCTGGTCTTGATCTCTTCCTGCAACCAGTCACGGAAGCGGATGACATCTATCCACTCTCCACCTGTCGTTTTTCCGCCCTGCGTGATGGTAACGTTCCGGAAACTCTCGAACGTATTGCCATTTTTGCCGCGTACGGCGCTGCTTTGTCCTTCACCAAGCGTATCGGCACTGACACCAGGCAGCGTGCAGTTGGCCCAGCTTTCCTGACCCGGATAGAGGGTGAACATCTTCGACATCACCGCCGCATCCGGGAAGTCGGTCGCCGCAGCCGCGTGATAGAAGCAGAAGGTGCGGAAGTAATTTCCAGCCTTCAGCAGGGACAGCGTATCGGTGGTCTTGCTGGAATCCAGCGCATCGGTTTCCGCAATCGCTGTGCCAAAGAGCTTACCGTTGGCTTCGGTCCATGCGGCAGCTTCCAGAATAGTGTTTTTATCACGGCTCGGCAGGATCAGGCCGTACCAGCTATTATCACTGGTCTTCATGGCCGAGAGTGCGGTCGTCAGTGTTTCATTCTGGCTGCTGCCATCCCAGAAGCCGATATAAATCTGCGAGACATGCGGTGTCACGCTGAACGCATCCGCGGCGGCAAGATAGGCCGGATGCGTGGCGGTCAGGCTGTACGGAGCAGACAGCAGGTCACTGGCAGAGGTAATAATACCCGTACGCGGCAAAGAGGTTGTGCTTTTCAGAACGATCAGCATGTCGCTGAAGCCCTGCGTATTCACGGAAGCAGATTGCAGCGCGATATTGACCGTGACGAGGCGATCGAGATTAGCCATGCGGCGTCTCCATTTCGATGTTCAGGGAAAGGGGGACTGGCGCACCGCCCCCCGGCAATGTTCCGGCGGCCTGAACCTTTTCGATCAGGCCGACCTTATCCGTGCCACGCGTGACATGACCGAGCGTCAGCTCCATGGCTGCCCGCTCCTCCCATGTCGTCTCCAGCAAGGCGGAGATATTGAGGACAGGGCCACAGGACAGCACGGCAATACCGTGCAGAAAGGCACTGTCCTGCGTGGTGGGAAAACCCAGTTTCTGACGCAGTGTATCCAGAATATTGAGTGCAGATGGGCCGAAAACCTGAATTTCCAGCGTGTCCTGCATGGGTGTTTCCACCATCATCAGCCCATCCGCATCGACGGCGCCATACCATGGTCGTGCGATGGGTCTGCCCCCCTCCTCACTGCGCAGCCAGCGCAGGGTGGCGTAGGGAAAATCCGGGCGGGGTGCATTCTGCTCCGCCCAGATCAGCGCGCAGTCAAGCATCGGCTGCACGAAACCGTGCACCGTGCCATCATCCAGCATGATAGAACTCCCTTACGGTTCGAGCGAGGCGAGGTAACGGTGATGATCCACCCGCATCCCGGCATCCCAGGATTGCCGCGCGATAATGCGATAGCGGCGCGGAGCGGTGTCTCCGGCAGTGGTATACAGCACGCAATCTCCGCGCTGACCGGATGCATTGCCAATACCCAGCACGGCATCGGTATAAATCCGGATCAGCGCAGTGATCGCCTGACCACCGGGCAGAGGTTGTACCTGCTCCGCATCACTGACAGAGGCAGGCTGGACCGTGGCAGAGATGGTCTGCGTCACCGGGGAGGCCGGAACGAAGCGGCCGGCAACATAGCTGCCCGCTCCTTCCCTCAACACCGTCATGGACTGGCGGAAGATGGTTTTCATGCCTCATTCCCCCATACTGACGGGAAACCGGCCATCGACCATGGCCGAGATCTGATCCAGCAACCATTCATCCGGCTCACCCCCCGCCAGCGCGAGGGCGGCGGCCTCCGCACAGGCATCGGCGATGCTGTCGGCCTGCGCATCGGTGAAGGCGCGCAGATAGGGGCGTGGGCCCATGGTGCCGGAACCGAACTCCGCCGCCACGGCTGCGGCGACATCCGCGGTTTGCTCACCCTGCCTTTCTCTGGGGCCGATGTACAGGCGCAGCCCCTCCAGACGGGATAAAGCGCTGGTGAGAGTGTCCATCATCCCGGCTCCCCGGTCAGAACCGCACCGGTCGACAGAGAACGCAGCAGCGCCTCATACCGCGCCCTGTAATTGCCTGCTGCCTCGGCTTCGGCGCCAGTCAGGGCGCGCGGGAGATATTCAATCTCCAGATCGCCTTCCCTTTCCCGCCGCAGCGCCTGCCCCGCCCCGGCTGCACCGCCACCGGAGAGGGAGGACGCCCGCAGACTCAGCAGCCATGCCGCATACAGCGCCATGGCCTCCTGCCTGCGACCGGGGGAAAGCGTGGTGGGGCAATGTGCCGCCGCCACGCCCAGCGCATCCGTCACCGCCTGCGCCGGGACGTCGGCGAATTCCGGTGCCAGAATGGCCAGCAGCACCGGAGCCGGATAAGGCGCTGATGCGTCACCCATCGCCTACACCCCATCCAGATAGCGGATTGCACCCGGCTTGCGGATATCGACCCCGCCGAGACGGAAAATCCCCGGTACCTCGAACCGCATCGGCCCGCTCTGCCAGGGGGCAAGGAACTGAAGCGGCATGGGGATATGCAGCTTCATCACATCCGGCGCCCGGCGATAGACGATCATGCGGCCAACACCGGAGGCTCCGGCGCTTTCCAGACCGGGAATACCGCGCACAGTCAGCGGCAGGCCGGTGGTCAGCGTGTAGATATTGGTACGAGCGAGGAAGCTCAGCGCGGTCTCGCTGGTGGCGGGAATGCGCGTCTGGGAGAGCTTCAGCCAGCGATCCACCGGCAGCAGCACGGTATCGGCCATCTCCACCCGCAGCGATGCGGTCTGGATACCGGTCAGGGCCGCGTTCACATCGTCGATGATTTCATCAACGGTTTTATGCGCCCAGTCCGGATTGCCGGAGGCTCCATTGGCCACCGTACCTGCCGTCACCGCCGGATGGGACAGCAAACCGCTGAACCCGCGCGCTGCATCGCCACGCAGCACGATGTCATCGACGAATTCCTCATAGGCACGGCGTGCGGCCTCGGCTTTTTCCGGACCGAGATCAATGCCGTACTGACGCGCATGCTCCAGCTCGGCCAGATCATAGCCATAGCCGATCGCGGCCATGGACACGGTGACGCGCAGCCTGTCGCACACGATATCGGCACGCGGCACATCCTGCGCCTGACCGTTGAACCACTGGGCGCGGCCCACCGTGTCAGCGGAGACATATTCCACCACCTGGATCCATTCCGGCGCGGTGGTATCCACCGGGATCAGGGACGGATACAGAATATCGGCATATTGAATACGATAGATTTCGGCTTCCAGCGCGGCGGCCTGACTGACCAGAAAGCTCAGGCCGGTCTGCGCATCGAAGCGGGCATGCTGAAGGGGGCTGTTCATTCTTCCAAAACTTTCTTGTATGGATCAGGACAGACGCAGACGGGCCAGACCGCCCGCCGGTGCGCTGGTGTCAAAGGTCGCATTCGGAATAGCGGTATTGCCGGAGGACGAAGCCGTGATCGCCCCGGCAGAGGTCAGATAGGCGGCCGCACCGGCGCTGACGCTGGCGGCGACACGCACCCAGATCACGCCCTTGTTGAGCACGGAGAGCGGTGATCCGGCAGGATAGGTATCCACCGCCTGCCCCATCAGCGCAGGGACAGTATGCACGGCAAGCGCAATCCCCAGAAACCGCGCAGCGGTGGCGGAAGGCAGACGCACGCTCTGATCTTTCACGCCCTGGACCACGGGTTTTCCAAAAGCAATATCGGTGTCGGCAATGCGGGTCAGGATGGTGACCGGCTCGGCATTGGCCTGCATGCCCTCATACGCATCGGGATGACGGGCGGCGTAGCTGGTTTGCAGCGGCGGCATGATCAGTGTTCTCCTGCATGGGAAGGCCGCGTGGAGCGCCACGCAGCGGAAAGGGTTGCCTTGTAGGTTTCATAGGCACTCAGCGGAGTTTTCTGACGGGATGCCGCTTCATCCCGGCGCTGTGCGACGCTGTATTGCGCCTGCACTGCGCCTGCCTGCATCCGGGCCTCTGCGACACAGAGATCGAATGCAGCTTGCAGATAGGCGGAGGATTGACCCTCCAGCACCAGCGCATCGCCCCGCACAGCGCGGATCACAGCAATACGCAGCTCATCATCGGAGGCATCCTCATGGAGCGTGACGCCAAGACCGGCAGCATCCTGTTCCAGATTTCGACGGGCCTGCCTTACTTTTTCCTGCTCCAGCCGCGCCGCATCAGCACGGGCGGCATCACGTTCCGCCGTCATCACCGCCAATGCCGCATGAAGCGGACAATCCGGCGTGCAGGCGGGCGCTGTATCGGCACGATCCAGATTCAGCCGTGCATTCCCCGCGCGCCCACGCGGGACAATCGCCACGTGATTGACCCGAATACCGCGTTGCACAGCATCATAGGGTTCGCCATCCACCTCACCAGGCGTTTCATCCAGATCGAGGCGATAGCCAACCGACAGATCACGCAGCCCTTCATCAACGGCAGCGGTATCATGAATTACGATGTCGGCAACAAGGTTGTCTCCATCCTGCCGTCCCTCGCTCATCACCGCACCGACCACAGCTCCGGCGGCATTGGCGGCGGTGATCAGGCCGGATGTCGGCGGCGGATGACCCACCGTGATCGGACGCCCGCGGAAACTGGCAAGGCTGTCCGCATGGAATACTTCTTCCGGTGGACGATATTCACGCCGCTGGGCGCCCGTTGCCGGATCAGTGTAGGTAAAGATACCGGTGCGCGTCAGTACCGGCGTATCGGTGATGAACCCGTCATCATCGCGATGCGCGCGCGGCAGCGGCACCATATCATGGCGCTCCGTAATCATGCTTGCTCCTGACTGTGAAATTGTGACTCAGCGAGTCTGTGAAGCGGTGCCGGACAAGGTTTTCGCCTGCACCTGCGCCTGCACCCTGGCCAGAGCGGCCTGTGCGTTTTTCAGCGCCGCATCCGCCTGTTCCGTTTCACTGGGAATCCATTGCGGCGGAAAAAATAATTGCCACCCCGATGGTGTGAAGGCCCGCAATCCTCTCTGCTGCCATAACAAGGACACCAGACGTTCCAGGGGCGGGACCAGGACGCGCCGCTGCATTGCCTGCACCAGCGCGATATAGACTTCCCGGTCTCCTTCTCCGGTCGCATTCTGACCGGCGGCAGAGCGTCCGAACAGATGCGTCACCGGAATACCGGTGCAGGCAGCAATGGAAATCTCGAATGCTTCAATCTGGTCGCTGACACCAGAAAGATTAAGATCGTGAACCTGCCACTGATCCCCGGCATCAATGACCACGGTGTTCAACACGTTGCGCGCCAGATCAACCCGACGCACACGCTCCCGCACGCTTTCCAGCAATGGCGAGCCTGCGGGATCACCCGCCTCCATCGCCGCCTGACGCAGCAGGTCGCCGAGACCGGCCATGCCGAACACCGCCTGTTGCTTGCGTTCCAGCATCCCGCGCGACAACCGCAGCGCATCCTGATAACGCTGCACCTCCTCCAGACAGCCGCTCAGCACCGAGCGTCCGCGCCAGGGCAGACCATTGCTCATGCCATGCGGCAGCGGCGCACCCGGCAGCGGCAGTAACCGTGTTTCATGCACTGTGAACACCGTACCACCGCCACGCGGTGTCACGCGATACAACATCGGCTGACCACAGCGCGCATCGGCGGGATCATCGTAAAGCTGATCCACCGTGACTTCCTCGGCATCGAACACGCGCAGCTCGGCAATGCCGGACAGGGAAGAGAGGCGCAGAGGACGTTGCGGATCGGCCTCATCATCAGCGAACAGCATCACAGCAGCGCCGCCGAACAGACGCGCCCATCGCAACGCCTCCGTCATCCGCGCCGGAACATGCAGCCGGGCAATCTCCGCCGCCATGGCCTGTTCCGCCGCCGTGTCACCATCGCATAGAACGGTGACACCGCGTGCCAGCGCATCCTCCGCCGGAGCATCGACGATCCGTGCCGCCAGCCCTCCCTGAAGATAGGCCGATAAAACCGTACCGGCCGTGCGCGTGTCGCCCGGCACCATCATCGTTGCCGACGGCGCAGCACCGAGCACGCCGGACAGATAATCATCGAGCCGCGTGCTCATGATGTCATCCTTGCAGAAAATGAAAGCTGATTTTAAAGATAGGCGAGGAACGATGCCCGCGTGTCCCGCCCCTGCATCAGCGCCAGAAAGGCGCGGGACAGCGCATCCACCTGATCGTCATGTCGGGCTGAGGGAAACCCCGCCAGCTCATCCAGCAACGCCGCCTGCCACGCACCCGGCAGCATATCGACATTGCCCGCATTCACCTGCGCCGCAAACGGCATGGCGCGGGTAGATTTATCACCACTCTCGGGCGAGGTCTCGACGACGTAACCACTGAGCATCCGTGCCAGATAAGCCGCCTGCGCCTTGCCTGCCTGACCGGGATCACGCGGGATGGAAATACGCACCGACGCGCCATCCCGGCTGGCCGTAGCAGCGATGATGCGCGTCACATCCTCCGGCCCGCCACGCAGACGCACAATATCGCCAATCACGAAACGCCCCGCTACATCACGACCCAGCCGTGCCCCCACCGTCCAGTCTGGATCACCGGTGCCGGTCTGACGCGTCGCCGCCAGATCCCAGGCGCGCACCCATTGTACAGAGGCCGGTGACGCAAGAATGCAGGACAGAGCAGCCGTTTTGAACAACGCCCCCTCCGCAGGGCGCGGCTGCTGCTGATACAGCGCCGCCCAGTCCCGCATTGCACCGCCGCGTTCGTACTCAGCCTTCACGCGCTGCAATTCGCCCGCGTAACCGTAGGAATCATCTCCCCACAGCCATTCTCCCGGTGCGCGACCCAGCGGATCATTATCCTCGGCCTGCGCGGGCAGATTGACGCGCCGCCATGACGATCCCTGACGCAGCAGCAGACGGCCGCCCAGATCATCCTCATGCCAGCGCGTCATGATCACCACGATGCGGCCACCCGGTTTCATGCGCGTGCGCAGATCGGCCCCGAACCAGTTCCACACACGCTCCCGGCAGGCACGACTATCGGCATCAGCCCTTGATTTGACAGGATCATCAATGATTGCCACATCGGCACGCCGCCCGGCAATCGGGCCGCCAATACCAACCGCCTTATAGGCCGAGCCGTTTGCCGCCTCCCAGTCCCGCGCATTTTCCCGCCGCAATCCGGTGCCGAGAACAGGGGCGTAATCACGCAGACAGGACTGTACCCCACGGCTGACATGATCAGCCAGATCAGCCGTGTGTGACGCACCAATGATACGAATTCCGGATTGCAGAGCCATCAACCACGCGGGAAAAATGCGGCTGGCATACGTCGATTTTGCCGATCCGGGCGGCATGGTGATCAACAGACGATCAACGGTTCCATGCGCCACCGCCTGCAATTCTTTCAACAGCAGATGATGATGCGCCGCCGGGTGCAGATTCTGTTCCGCCATGACCAGCCGGGCAAACTCCGGAAGGCTTTCCCTTGCTGTCAGATCGCGCAGACGGCGACGCAGCGCCAGTTCCCGTCTGAGCGCTGTATCCGCCGTCTGCATCGACATGTAAGATGAATCCTAGGTTTTTTTCTGATGGGCGCGGAGGGAATCCAGTTCCGCCTCGATCTCCGCACGGCTCATGGCCTGCGCCGGATCGCGGGAGGGTGTTTCCCTGAATAATCCCAGCGCCCGGCCAAGCTCGACCAGCGCCGCCCGTTTGTCAGCCAGCTTCACCCGCAGACCACGTGGCGTTTCAACCACTTCCTCGATCGCAAAAGCTGTATCGTCATCAAGCGAGGAAGAAGCCTTGACGCGCAGACCGTCCTCCGACCATTCCAGCACGTCCCGCGCGTCATAAAATGCCAGACGCGCCAACGCCGACACTATGTTTTCCTTTGTCACAGGGTGGATCATCTTTTTTTTATCTGCTGTCGTTTCCTGTTTTACCTCCTGCGCCAAAACAGCACGGATGGCAGCACTGTTGAGACAGCGCCTTGCTCCCGCGGCAATCTGCGCCGGAGAAAGATCAGGACCATAGCTGACAGCATAAGCCTGCTCGGCATTGCCCTTCAGCGCGGCGTAGGCCGCCACGAATTGCTGCTGCCGATCCGTAAGAGAAAAGCGTGTCACGCCCTGATCCTTCGGGTCGTTCTGTCCGGGCACGCATATAAAAAACCCCGTGTTTTTTACACAGGGTTTGCAAAGACCGGATTTGAGGGAAAATCTTCTGAACCGGACAAAATTCCGATTTGATATAAAAACCCTACTTTATCATCCCGCCATCGTCAAGTTTTTTTTCCTGTCCTGATCGCATCTGCAAACATGACAGTCTCTTCATACTGTGTCCCTCTTGCTGTCAGCATGATGCCTCTATCATTTCAATATGGAATTGTATCCACAACCACTTTTCCAATAAGGGAAAACATGATGCGAATGTATTTTTGCTCCCTTCTGGCGCTCACATTTCTGACAGCCTGTGGATACGCACCCGCGCATCAGGAAATGCTGGCGCAGGATTCTTCCCTGACGCAAAAATGCTCCACCCCGTACCGGATCGGCATTGGCTCCCCACGGGCACGGCAGTGTCCGTCACGGATGCTCAAGGTTTCACCCGTGACGGA
Organism: Granulibacter bethesdensis; assembly: GCF_001889545.1. Taxonomy (NCBI): domain Bacteria; kingdom Pseudomonadati; phylum Pseudomonadota; class Alphaproteobacteria; order Acetobacterales; family Acetobacteraceae; genus Granulibacter; species Granulibacter bethesdensis. The sequence goes on from NZ_CP018194.1 coordinate 1,779,492, forward strand.
GCCGACTTCATCCTGATCGCATCGAGATAGTCGATGATCGCCTCGATCGTCGTATCCGGCAGGGTGGTGGCGCTGAAACCCTGCATCTGCCGCCCCGGCCAGTCCCGCACCGAGGCCGGATCACGTATATAGCGATGCAGCGCCGAACGCTGAAAATAACCTGTCGGGTTCATGGGTTTTCCAAGATCAGGCCCCTGATCACCATCCCCCGCCCCATTCAGCCGATGGCAGGGCAGGCAGAAAGCGATGAAAGCATCCTGTCCCTGCTTTATGCTCGCCGATGCATCAGGAGACAGCTCCAGTTGCGGCCAGCGTTGCAGGGTCGGCGTTCTGATGGTCAGGCGCAGAATGCGATAAGGCCAGTATTCGCTGGGGACATGCTCCGCACCCTCACCGCTCCAGATGATGTAAAATGGTCCGGCGCTGGCTTTCTTACCCGGTAAAGCTGGCCATGGGTGCTGCGGATCCTCCACCGCCAGCCATGGTTGCGGTCGGGATGCATCCTGTGACGCCTCCCTGATCATGCGCAATGGCAGATCGGCGCTGAACCCGTCCGAGGCCGTGGCGGTCAGCACACCACCATCATCTGCCGCTTTCCCGAGCAAGGTGGCAAGGCCGACGGCACGATAGCGCCGCTGTCCGCCATAGCTCACATCCCGCACCGTAACCCATTGTGCATCAGACCGTGCCAGCAGGGAGGCCGCAGACAGCGACTGTTCCTGCCCTGTAGAGGGACTGAGCAACAGCGTCTCCGCTGCCGGAGCCACCGTCGAGACCGCCATGACGGGACACGCCGCCAGCGTCATGGCCATACCCGCCTTCCAGAGCCTGCGCCACATCCGACCTGCCCCTGTCCTCATCCCATAAAAAAACCGCTCCATCCCGGTGAAAAACCGGCATGGAGCGGACAAAACAGTAAGAGAAGAAACCTGAAAAAACTATCAGATCAAAGCGGAGACTGCGATCAGAAATTCACGATCATATCCAGGTTGAACCACAGCATGTCGTTGGTACCGTTATTGACCACCGGGGTGTAGTTATTGGCGGCCGTGGGAATGGCGGATTCATTGAACGGGTTGGTGCCGTTCAGCGACCGGTCATAGCGGATTTCCGGGCGCACCGTGAACTTCCCGCCCCAGAACATATGGCGGTTCACAAAATCCGGGCGATAGGTCACGCCCAGCGTCAATTCGCCATAGGTGGTCGGTGGTGCTATATAGTACGGGTAAGGCTTGTTGCTGATCGCACGGGTGAAGGACGTAAAGCTGGCATATTCAGCGATGATCAGGCCGGTATTATCGCGGAACACTTCACCACGGGCGTTGAAGGTCAGGTTTGGATTGATATCATAGGCCAGATAGGTGGTGACACCATACGCATCGGCCCGCAGCAGATCGTCATGCAGATAGGTGGCATCGACCGTCACGGTCGTTTTCTCGTTCACCTTATAGCTGGCGAGGAAGTCGGCGTTATACTGCATCTCGTCATTGGCGCGGGGGCCAACACCGGCGCTGGTCCACAGTCCGTCGGGCGAGGTCACCGGATAGCTGTTATTCCCCTGCGGGCCGAAATGGCCGATCAGATGGAAATTCAGCTTGTTATCCATCAGGTTGTTCCACTGAACCCCGATGGTGCCTTTCGGGCGATTGTTATTGCCCGCATTGCCAAAGCTGGTGGAATTACCTGCATCAACGCCGAGAATGAAATCCATCTTGTCGGTCAGATGTGTCGTCGTCATCACCCCGATCATTTCGAAGGGGACGATGTAGTCAGAGGCATAGTTGAACGTATAGAACGGCCGCAACAGAGCCGGCGTGCCTTCCGAACCCAGCAGGCCGTACATCTGACCGACCTGGATATCCACGCCGCCCTTGGTAAACCACGGCAGGTGGAAGTCGATATGGGCCTGTGTGGGCACCCATTGATACAGCCCGGTCAGCACACCATCCGCCATACCGATGGTGGGGTCAAAACGGGCGTCCGAGCCGTACATCATCTCGAACACAAAACCGACACCATAGCCTTTGCCGACATCCTGGATCGGATGTGACAGATTGCCCATGATCTGGTTCATCGTGACCGTGTTGGCGCGGTCCGCATAGAACTGACCGAAGTTGCGGCCTGATTTGGTCCACGGGTTACCGGTGATACCGGCCTGAATGGTCAGATGCGCCTCCGTATTATCCCAGTAGGAGGCCTTGGGTTTCGGCTTCTGTGCGGCTGCGATCGCCTGCTGCTGCTCGGCCGGAATTTCGCTGATGGTGGGGCGCATTTCGTCCCCCTTTGGTTCCTCCGGCACCTGGGCGCGGCCTTGCCCCGCCAGCCCGAACAGAACGGTTCCGAAACAGAGTGCAGTCGTTGCCCGCCAGATCATTTTTCCACTCACGGATACAACCTTTTTATTGTCTATATTTTCAGATTTTCTTCCACCCCTGTATCCGTTGGCCCATGATCACTGACCTGCGTCAACGAACTGCATCAGGATGACAGTGGTGTTACCAAAATTTCATGGAGCCAAAGCCCGCTTATTGAACAAAGCCGACACATACTTTTATTTCTGCTTCGAACAGACCTATTTTTAGCCGCTGATACCGATCCATCACGATTTTGGACTGTTTCCCGATTAACAAAAGCCCTTTTGTTATCATCATCATGATCCCCCGCGCTGCTTTCCTGCCTCACCCCATCAGCACCCGTTCAAGGGCCACTCCGCGGCGAAGCGTGTGTCTGCCAACTGCAAAGCAACTGGCATGCCACAATTCCTGTCAGGTAATTTTTTTTCCTGATAGCCCAGCAAACAGGGCCATTTCCTTTGAGCACCCCCGCCCAAGTGGATGGCACACCATCAGAAAATGGCTATTTTTTTGTCATGATGAACAAATCATAACATTAATTTTAAGTTTGGCATGCAAAACCGTTTTAGAAGCGGATCAATTCAGACAGACCCACGAAAGCTTCTTCCGCCCCTTATCGACACCCATTCAGTCATATTTTTTCACATTCCAGACAGACTGTTTAAGAAATGCCCCTCTATATTGAGGATAACAATAAAGATACGGGAGAATAAAAATGCCAGTCTTTACCAGCCCTGTACTTCAAAACAACAATGGGAAATCCCCGATCCGCAGCATGATGACTCAGGCTGTTCTGGCTGCCTTTGTGGTTCTGGGTGCTGCGGCCTGCGCCGGGACGGCTAATGACGGTTTGAACGGGCAGACCGTCATGGAAGAAACCATGGATACGCATGAGGCCGGTTTCTGCCAGGACAAGCTGATGTGGGGCCCGCAGAAACGCCCACAAATCAGGCATGTCTGCGAAAAGTGATGAATTCCCCCTTTTATCAGGCCCCGATAAAGGATCAGTGCGGGAGACAGAGAGAAGCGTGGCGAGGCTGATGAAGCCTCACCGCGCCTCCTCTGGTTTGGAGGGGGAGGCAGGCTGCCGCCCCGCATAATGATCGGCCAGCGCATCCAGCGCCTCGATCAACCACGGGCGGGCGCGCCCATTGCGCATATGATGCGCCTGTTCGTACGCCCCCAGCGTTTTCCAGTCCACCACGACCCAGACAAAGACCGCCCGCGAGCGCTCCGGCACCGCCGACAAAGCAGCCCGGCAGCGGCGCAGCGCCAGAAGCTGCCGCTCGGCCGGACCATGACCCGGCCCGGCCGAACTCGTCACACGCCCCAGCGCCAGAGAGGTCATCCGGCATCCTGTGGAAATACCCTGCGCCCGCGCATACTCGTCGCGGAACCGCTCGGCGGCGCAGAACAGGGCCTGCGGCAGATCACCGCGTGCATGCATCAGTTGCAGTCCGTCGCGACGACGACGCAGCCGGATCGCAGGGGCCTGACTGGCTTCTCCCTTCTCCTCTGGTGCATTTTCCCGCGGCAAGGACAGCATCACTGTTTCCCGCAGGATACGCGGGGAAAGCTCGGACGGGGCGGAGAGATAGCTCATCATGTAGGTTTCCTGCGTGATAAAGGCGTTCTGAAAGGGGAAGCCGGATCCTCAACCCGCGCCGCGCGCTCCTGACGCCATGCGTTCAGCAGAGTTCTGACGGCGTCGATTTCCTCGGGTGATGGCGGCTTGCGTTCCGGGATCGGAGGGGACGAAAATCTTCCTGACGGAGGCAAAGCGCGGGAGGGAGGGCGATGCGCCCGCCACCACGCCGACAATCCGTTGCGCACATCATCAAAGCCCGGCATCTGCATCCGCCGCGGCGCACAGGCGACATGTTCCAGACTGGCCTCGGTAAAGGCTGCATCCGGCATGCTCCGCAGCAAAGGGGCGTAGGCGCGGAACGCCCGCAAAGCCTCCGCCGGATCGGTCGGGTAGGTCAGCTGCGCCAGCGCCGTAAACCAGTCGCGCCGCTCCATCAGGCGCTGATGCGGCGGGAGGGGATCAGGCCGGGACAGAAGTGTCATGGGGTTTCCTCGCCCGTGGTGGAGGCCGCATGCCCGGGTTGCCATGCCGCATGCTCCCTCAGTAAAGCGTCCTGACGGCTGCCGGCTCTTTGGCCGCGCCTGTTGCGGGAAGATGGTGAGGCGGAGGCTGACCGCTCCGCATCGCCACGGCACCAGATGCGCCATGTCGCCGACCAGTCCCGCCGCAGACCGGACGCCCCCGACCGGGCCTGCCAGTAATCCCGGAACCGGGGCAACACCTCCTCCGCCCTCAGCCCCAACGAGGAGGCGAAGCCCTGCTCTTCCTCGCCCGGCTGCCAATCCGGTGGCAGACGGCATCCTTCAGATCCCATCTGATGGGAGCCTGCCTGATGGGAGAGAGCGTTATTTTTGTCTCTTTCTGTCCCTTTCTCTGTCCCTGTCCCTTGCATCTGCGCCCGCATATCCGGGGGCAAAGCGGATGAAGCATGTTTCTCCCACCGGGCACGGGCGCGGCTGCGCTGGGCAAGGCGCATCGCCCATGCCTGACAGGCTTTTTCCGCCACCACCGCATGATAAAGCCGCCCATCCGCACAACGCTGCCAACCATGCAGCGCCATGCTCCGCAGCCTCGGCCAGCGATTGCCCGCCCCGCTCAGCCGGGCCAGCACACGGTCATCATCCGGCAGGCTGCCCGCCGGGCGCTGGGTCCAGCTTTTCAGGATCAGCAGCAGGGCGGCCTTGAACTCATCCCCGCTGGACAGTGCCACCATATCGCTATCCGCCAGTCGCTCCACATCCAGCGGCATGAAAGGCAGGCCGCGAAGATCGCTCTCCGGCGGGGTCAAAGGGGGAGGCAAAGGGGAGGAAAGTGCTTCATGAGTCATCCGCCTAATCCTCCATCACCCGGTGCTCCGGGCAGCGGAAAATGAACCGCTCCTCCGCCGAGCGCGGAAACAGCACGCGGCAATACAAGCAGCGACGCGGCGGCAGACCTGCTTTCCCCTCCGCATCAGCGGACCGGGAGACAGGTAACGAAGCGGAAGGGGAATGTGACTCGACCATGCGGCGCATTAAAAACTTATGGGGTTAACCCCGTCAACACCGAAATAACTAAAACGGTGGTTTTCAACCCCTTTACGCTGTGCTACAGAGGCCGGTATGAGCCATCCATCCGATGCCCGGTCCCCACTTTCCTTCCCCACAGAAATGACAGTGGGCGAACGGATGCGACATGCCAGACTACAGCGCGGGTGGTCTCAGGACGCACTGGCGAAGGAGGCAGGAACCTCCCAGACCACGATCGACAAGATCGAGCGTAACCTGACCCAGCGCTCCCGCGCCCTGCCGCGTCTGGCGCAATGTCTGGGGGTGGATTTACTGACGCTGGATCCGGATTACCTCGGCGATTACCAGCCAGTCCCGCCGGGTATTGCAGCCCCCCCTTCGGTCATGAAGGCGGAGGCGCCACCCCCGCCCCCCGCGACGTTCCAGAGTCAGGCTCGCATCCCTGATCAGCCGATCCCGCCGCCGATCACGGGCTTTTCTCCCCGCAATGTGCCGGTTTTCGGCACGGCGCAGGGCGGGGCGCTGGGGGCGACGGGCCTGCCGGACAGTGCACAGGCGCTGGACTGGGCCCGGCTCCCCGCCCCCCTGACCGGTATTCCCGGCCTGTTCGCGCTGTATGTCGAGGGTGACAGCATGGAGCCATGGGTGGAGCATGGCCATCTGATCTACATCCACCCCACCCGCCCCGCCGCCCCGCGAGACCACGTCGTCGTGGTGGTGCAGGACGGAGAATACGATGAACCGCGCGCGCTGTTGAAACGCCTGGTGCGCCGCACCACCGGGCGGCTGGTGCTGCACCAGTACAACCCCGCCGGAGAGATCGAAATCGACGCGCGGACTGTCATGCGCATCTACCGTGTCATCCCGTGGAACGAGGTCGCCGGGGTTTAACCCCCCATCAAACTCTATTTAACACCTTTTGGTGTTGACGCAATGGGGTTAGAACAGTTAAACGGCCCGATATGTCCCGTTCCGTTTGACCGAGGTTTCACGATGCCCAGCTACCCCACCAGTGTGGAGGCGGAGTTCCACTGGTTCGATCATCAGGGTGATCCGCAGATCACGCCGCTGGAGATCCATGGCCGCCTCGATCCCGGCGCATGGCCGGACGAAAACGGCCAATCCTGTGCGCCCATTTTCGTCCCCACCCACATCACCGATGCCCGCACCGGCCACCCCCTGCCCATGACCGGCCCCCTCGCCCGCTTCGCCGATACACTCACCGAAGATTGGAGCGATCCACGGATGGATCGCATGCTCCGGCCGTTTGAGAGGACAGGAACGAGGGGGATGGTGGGGCGGTAAGACGAAAACAGAGATAAGTAGATCCTACCCCACACTGCATCCTCCATGACCCACAGAAATCCCTGCTCATATGCAGCATGAATATGTCGTTGGTTCCCTATCTGGAAGCGCAGGCGCTGCTCCCTTTCTGACTGAAGGCCCAGCCATGATGACGAAGACGGATCAGCTTATCCGTCCTGTTCATTCCGGATCGAAAAAGTCGATATCGATCTTCTTGACTGTGATCGTGCGGCTGACGCGGACACCGACACCGTGTTCAATCATCAGATCAGCCAGCGTTGTACCATCAATCAGAACAATGCGTTGTGTCAGATTGCGCACGAACTCGATTGCATGGGTGCTGAATGAGGAGGTTGTGAAGAACACGCCTTTCTGCGCACCACGACCGACCAGACTGCCAACAAAGGATTGCACGTCGGGACGACCAACGCTGTTATTGGCTACATAACGCTTGGCCTGCACATAAAGTCTATCCAGTCCGAGCTGGTCTTCGTTGATCACGCCATCAACGCCGCCATCCCCCGTACCGCCGAGACGTTGTGCGGCATCTTCGTGATTGCCGCCATAGCCCATCGCGACCAGAAGGTCGACAATCAATTGCTCGAAAAAAGCAGGGCTCTGATTCAGCACATGCTCCAGCAGGTTGGAGCGCAGCTCGGACATCAGTTCCTCATGCGCTGCCTCAACGCGTTCTTCCAGGGTCTGGTGCTCTGCATCAGTGGGAGAAGACAGAACAGGCGCTGCTCCCTGTTTGATATTATGCCCGACTTTTGCAGTGATAAAGCTGATGAAAGACGGATATTGCTCTAACAGAGTGCTCGTGATGCGTGGCGGATTGGTCGCAAGCAACTCCCGCCCTGCCGGTGTAATGGTAAATGCACCACGGTCTGGAGAAAACAGCAGACCCGCTTTCATCAGATAAGTTTGGCCCAGTGAACACGGTTGCACAGCAAGCGTTGCGTCACGCTCGGCAACATGGCGGCACGGTCCTCTGCGGACAGGGCCAGCTCATCGGCAATCATCTCAGCCAGCGCTGGCACGCGGCGTATCTCGGTTGCGGACAGACGCAGCACAGGGACCATCAAGGACTGATAATCAGGAACAGCCTTGGTGCTGGTCAAACCTCGTATCGGCATTCGGCGGGCGTCAGGCCAAGCTCCTTCTGAGCCTGCCATCTGGCTTCATCGCAATATATGATGGTGCAGTCTGGTAATTCTGCTTTCAAGGCCCGTGCGATTTCCAGACCGGCCGCTGTAAATCCTTCCAGATCAAATGGCGAACATTCCTCGGGCGGCAGGAAATCCTCGAAATCGTCAGCCCAATCCTCCCATTCCTGCAACCTGGTTTTCAGGTCACTGGAAATGGGCAGGTTGGCAAGGAGAATCATCTCTCCCTTGCTGCTCCACAGACAATGCGTCAGGTCACCGCCCATGACGATGTATTTGTCCGGTGGCAGAACCGGTGCGTCATTCATACCCTGCGGCCTCGTTGCGGTGCTGATGTTGATCCTGGAACCATATAAGCCATGGCAATAGAGCGTGAGACTGACCATACCGAGACCTCTGGTCAATCCGGGCGATCGGCGACAGAGGTCAGAGAGAAACCTCTTGCCGGTTCCTGTGCTCCACCCCACATCAGGAATGAAAGCACACTCATCAAGCCATTTTCCGGAACACTTTTCCATGTCCTCTATCGCTCTGCTCGGTGCCACCGGGAATGCCGGATCGCATATTCTGAAAGAGCTGTCTGATCGTGGCCATCGCGTGACAGCGATTGCGCGCAGCGTCTCTGCGGTCCCTCCCCTGCCCGGCGTTACCGCTGTTGCGGGAGATGCGGCAGACACTGAAACCATCGTGCCTCTGCTGCGCGGGCATGATGCGGTGATCAGCGCACTGCCTTTTTCCACAATTGACCCCACCCGGTTGCTGCGCGCGGTGCGGGAAGCAGGCATCAAACGCTATCTGGTGGTCGGCGGCGCGGGCAGTCTGGAGGCAGAGCCGGGCGTCAAGCTGATCGACCACCCCGATTTCCCGACTGAATATAAATTCGAGGCCTCACACGGGGTCGCGTTTCTCGATCTGCTCCGCAACACCGCCGATGATCTGGAATGGAGCTTCATATCCCCCTCCATCCTGTTCGGCCCCGGCGGGCGCACCGGTGTATTCCGCCTCGGCGGAGATCAGGTGCTGCGGCATGAGGGCGGTTCCTCCATCTCCTATGAGGATTACGCCATCGCGCTGGTCAATGAGCTGGAACACCCAGCCCATATCCGGCAGCGTTTTACGGTCGGGTACTGATCTCCTCTCTTTTTCGTGATGCCACCGGAGCGGCGGGGGCTGCGTTTCTGCTGTCGTGCACATGCCTCGCTGTTGCGGGCCGATCCGGCTCGTCTCCTCCCCTTGAACGGCAAGGCGCGGAACACGTTGAGAGATACAGGAGATCGCGTCCATGGCCCCTCCCACCCGTTCCTCCCGTCCGGCTTCCTCCCCTGCCTCTGTGTCTCCACCGCCTTCCGGTGGAGGCTGCCCCTTCCTGCACGGGCTGGGCGGGGAGCTTCATCAGCTTGCCGGAGAGAATAATCCGGTTTTAACGACGCAACAGGGCATCCCGGTCAGTGATGATCAGAATACGCTGCGTCTTGACGCAAGCGGACCTGCGCTGCTGGAGGATTTCCACTTCCGCGAGAAGATGTTCCATTTCGACCATGAGCGTATCCCGGAGCGCGTCGTGCATGCCCGCGGCTATGGCGCTCACGGCTTCTTCGAGCTGACCGACAGCCTGAGCGACGTCACCAGAGCCGACATCTTCCAGCGCAAGGGCGAGAAAACGCCCGTTTTCGTGCGCTTTTCCACTGTGGCGGGCAATAAGGGATCACCCGATCTGGCGCGTGATGTGCGTGGTTTCGCCATCAAATTCTACACAAAAGAAGGCAACTGGGATCTGGTCGGCAACAACATCCCGGTTTTCTTCATTCAGGATGCGATCAAGTTCCCTGACCTGATCCATGCCGCCAAAGAAGCCCCTGATCGCGCTTTTCCGCAGGCTCAGACCGCACATGACAATTTCTGGGACTTTATCTCCCTGATGCCGGAAGCAGTGCATATGGCGCTGTGGATCATGTCGGACCGCACCATTCCACGCTCCCTGCGCTTTATGGAGGGGTTTGGCGTGCATACGTTCCGCCTTGTGAATGCGGAAGGGCACTCGACCTATGTCAAATTCCATCTGAAGCCGAAGCTGGGCCTGCAATCCGTGGCCTGGAACGAGGCCGTGAAGATCAACGGCGCCGATCCGGATTTCCACCGCCGCGATTTATGGAGCGCCCTGAACAGCGGTGATTTCCCGGAATGGGAGGTGGGCGTTCAGCTTTTCGATGATGCCTTCGCAGATGCCTTTCCGTTCGACGTCCTGGATGCCACCAAGCTGATCCCGGAAGAAGATGTGCCCGTGCGCATCATCGGTCGCCTGGTGCTGAACCGTCCGGTGGACAATTTCTTCGCCGAGACCGAACAGGTCGCATTCTGCACCCAGAATGTCGTGCCGGGCATCGACTTCACAAATGATCCTCTGTTACAGGGGCGTAATTTCTCCTATCTGGACACGCAACTGAAGCGGCTGGGCGGGCCGAATTTCACGCATATTCCGATCAATGCGCCCCATGTGCCGGTGCAGAATTTCCAGCAGGACGGCCACATGGCGATGCGCAACCCCAAAGGCCGCGCCAATTATGAGCCGAACAGCTGGGGAGCCGAAGGGGGGCCTCGCGAAGACCCTCAACGCGGCCATACCAGCTTTCCCGCGCAGGAAAGCGGCGAAAAGCGCCGTGCCAGGCCGGAGAAATTCGCCGATCATTACAGTCAGGCGCGCCAGTTCTATCTCAGCCAGACCCCGATCGAGCAACGGCATATCGCGGATGCCTTCACCTTTGAACTCAGCAAGGTGGAGACACCAGCCATCCGCGCGCGGATGGTCGGACATCTGCGGCTGGTGGATGAGGCTCTGGCCGATGCGGTGGCAGGCGGGTTGGGGTTGAAGGCTTTACCGGATGCTCCCAAACCGGCACGGGCGCCGCTCACCGACCTGCCTCCCTCTGCAGCACTCAGTATCATCGCGAATGGCCCGCAGCGTTTCGAGGGCCGCAAACTCGGCATCCTCGCCAGCGACGGCGCTGATGCTGCATTGCTGGAAGCGCTGGTGCAGGCGGTCGACAAGGAAGGGGCGCAACTGGAACTGATCGCCCCGACCGTCAGCGGCATCACCGACAGCAAAGGTGTCTCCCACGAGGCCCAACAGCGTGTGGAGGGCGGTCCCTCGGTCCTGTATGACGCGGTGGCTGTGCTGCTTTCTGCCGAGGGCGCGGCGCTGCTGTCGCAAAAACCGGAAGCCCGGGATTTCGTCAGCGACGCCTTTGCTCATGCAAAGTTCATTGCTTTCACAAAGGAGGCCGAGACCTTGCTGGAAGCCGCCGGGATAAAACCCGCTTTGCGGGATAAAGGGTTCGTCAGACTGGAAAAACCTGGCGATGCAGCGGGGTTCCTCAAGACATGTGGTGCCCTTCGGTTCTGGGAACGGGAGGCGAAGAAGCCGGCTTGAAGCAGGGACGTTACTAAGGGGATCAGGAAGCGGCTCCGGAAGGGGCCGCTTCTTTGATTCAACATGAAAAAAAGGTTATTCTATATTTACTTTATTTTGAAGAAATTATTGTCCATATGGAACGGAACACATCGAAGTAATCCAAAAATCGAAATGACAGGGTTGCCAATGTCAACGTTTTTTCAGACATCTTTTGGATCGGCAGAACCAGAGGCGACAAGGACCACAGACTTCGATTTCGAGATTATGGGACATGAAATGCAATATGTCCTGATCAATCTTGCACCAGGCATGTCCGCAATTGCCGAAGCAGGGGCCATGATCTTTAAGGATGCCGCCATACAGATGGAAACTGTATTCGGCGATGCATCCTCGCCATCGGACAGTCTGTGGGAAAAAATTGCGAATGCAGGCAAGCGTATTCTTGGCGGAGCCACTGTCTTTTCAACTGTCTTTACGAATGCAGATCCGGTTCATGTTTCGAGGGTAGCCTTCACCGCACCTGTACCCGGGAAAATTATCCCCCTTCGACTAGCGGATTTTGGTGGCACAATCATATGCCATAAGGAATCGTTTCTGTGCGCTCAACGCGGTGCACATATTAGTATTGCGTTTCGACAGAACATTTTGACCGGCTTTTTTGGCGGTGAAGGTTTTATTCTTCAAAAAATTGACGGCTCTGAGTGGGCTTTCATTCATTCTGGCGGGAACATATACGAACGGGATCTGGAAGAGAATGAAGAAATTCATGTCCACCCAGGGTCTATCGCCGCCTTTACGCAAAGTATTCATTTTGACGTTACACCCGTCAGTGGCATCAAATCAAAGTTCTTTGGTGGACAGGGCTTTTTCTTTGCGCGTCTGACCGGCCCAGGCCGGGTCTGGCTTCAAAGCCTGCCTTTTTCACGCATGGTGGCAGCCATGTCGACAGGCGTTACAGCTGGGGTGGCTGTTTCAGGCACAACATTCGAAAATGATAAGCCAACGGATAACAATACGATGCCGTTATCTGACAATGATAGTTCCGACTGGCGATAAACTGCAGGCCCCCGTCCTTCCGCCACCTTATAAACCGCATTCTTGTCACGTTTTCCAACAGTGATGGCGACCACCGGAACTCTGTCATCATAGACCTGATAAACCAACCGCTACCCAACATCGCGCAGTTTGATTTTTATATCTGCCCATATTCCCAAAAAGCTGAGGAGACTGGGGAAATAAAAAGTTTTGTCGCCTGCCATACCCATCATCCCATCTGCCTCGACACTGTGTACACCCCCTCCGCTCATCCTCCTCCAGACACACTCTCCCTCTTGCCACTCCCGCCCCGGTTTGGTCTGTTGCACGCGAAGAAGCCATTGCCGGAACCAGACTGACCATGAATGCCAGAACACGCCGCTATCGCCACCGCCCGCTGCTGCTGACTGTCTGCGGAATCATGGCGGCCTCTGTCACGGTGCGGCCTGCTCTGGTTCAGGCGGCTTCCCCGCCGGCCTACACACCCCCGCCATTGCCTTCCCCTCCGCCTGCTGACACCGCGAAAACGGCAGAGAAGCCGACCGATTATCTCGGCCTGCCCGGCCCGATCCTGCTGGGGAAAAAGCTGTACCATCTGGTGTGGAGTGCCCACCCTACCGCCGCCTATGTCAAGCAGGAATACATCCCAGCCGACGAAACCGTCACCCATTACGACAGCATGCTCCTGATCGAGCGCATCAGCGGACCGATGACGGTCGAGCAATCCGTCAATCTGATGGCCCTTCAGCTTCAGAGCCGAAAGACTCACGATCCGCTCACACGGCTGACAGTGGTGAATAATCAGGAAACCGGCGACACCATGCTGGACTTCGTCATCAGTGGCGAAACCAGGGAAGGCCCCATCGTCGAGTGGAATGCCTATCGCTATGCCCCACTGAGCAAGGATGGCGGCGTCGTGCTGCTCGGACTGAGCCGCCGCGCCTACGGCAAGGACGGGCTGACCACGTTCATGAGCAAACTGTCCGACACCAGACAGGAGGGGCTGGATCTGCTCACCACTACTCCCATGCCGCAACCGCATGAACCGCCGCCTCCGCCGCCCGCACCGGCGAAAGGGGCAGAGAAAAAAAGCTGAGCCAGCTCTCCTTCTATGACTTTCCTATTCCGGCAAGGCGGGCATGGCATGGAAACCCTATGCCCGCCTGGATACCGTCAGGAAGGCGCAGGACGCATCCGTCCCCGCGCATGATCCATGATGGAGCCAACATGACCGGGTTTTCCTTTCAGCACACCCTGCCCTCCTTCTGCCCCGGCCCGGACTGCGTGGTCTGAGCTTTCATACGCACCGGAAAAGGACCAGCCTGATCATGGGCAATATCAGTCACAGTGACACCAGACAGTTCATCGTCGGCCATGACAGCAAGGGACGATGGGTGGTGTGCGATCAGCGCGGAGCCGTCGGGGGTATTTTCAGGAATCGTGACTCCGCGCTCAGCTTCGCCAGAAGCGAAACCGGCCATCATCCTCACGCTGTCTTCTGCGCACCGGATCATCTGGTGATGGATTTCTTCAGCACCATCAGCCACTCTTCCTCGCCCCCGGAAGGCTGACCTCCGCCAGCCCTTTCCAGGGAGGCTGCGGAGTCAGGCAGCCACCCGGGAAATGGAACTGACGCTGACGCAATATTCTTCCGCCAGACGCCGCAGAGACTCGCCCGCCTGACGTCGGCGGCGAATATCCACCTTCTGCTCCTCCGACAGCTTTGGCGGACGCCCCATGCGGATGCCCAGGGCAACCGACCGCGCCCGCCCCTCTGCCGTGCGGATGCGGATCAGATCACGCTCCACATCCGCAAGGCCGCCCAGAACTGCCAGCATCAGACGCCCGGTGCTGGTTGAGGTATCCGCCCACGGCTCGGCAAGGGACAAAAACTGTGCGCCCTTCCGTGTAATCTCTCGCACCATCGCGAACAGGTCGAACGTGCTGCGGGCCAGGCGGTCAATCCGCGTGACCACAACAGTATCACCAGAGCGCAGAAACCGCAGCATCCGGTGCAGTTCCTCCCGGCTTGCGTCAGCACCGCTGGCTTTTTCCATGAAAATCCGGTGACAGCTGAACGCTGTCAGCTGGGCGATCTGAACATCCAGTGTCTGGCCAATTGTACTTACCCGTGCGTAACCAATTTTGCGGCCCGTCAGCTTTTTTTCAATCATTTACGTGTGAATTCGGGAAAGCTTGTCTCTAGGCATGTATCGAAATTCGTGATTTTTTCAAGGATTTCAGGGTAGCATTTACTTGCTTTTTCCATCTCATAAATGATTTTGCAGGCAATGGTGTATATATTTTTAATCAAAAGTAGAATAGTGGTTGACTTTATATCAAAATTAATTTATCTTTTTTATGATATCAAAAATCACGAATTTTGCATCAATGGAATGAAAATGATTTTTGGTATCAATGCTACATTGAGGATGAAAATTCATAACATAAATTTAAATATCGGGTGTCAAATGTGTTCTATTTTGATTTTTAAAATTTAATTTGTATTTTTCTTTGTTTTTATTATTTCAAAAAATTGATGAAACAAATTTTTATTTTTTCACTGTATGTTTTAACAATATTCCAGATCTATCTTGGTTCTGGCAGCAGAAAATGGTTGCTCCCTCTTGAATGATGATCACGCTTTTTATTCTCTCGATGTCCCTGACATAGGCTGTATGCCTAAAAAGTTCTCTCCGGCAGACATAACCGGAAGAGAGCCATGCAATGTGGCAGCCAGCATTCTCAAGGGAAACATGATCCTGACCACGAAGGGAGAAGTTCCCGTGGAGCAGTTTGATCAGGGTGTCCCCGTGGTTAATGCGTCCCATTGCTGGACCAGATTTCAACGTACCATGGCCAATGTGATCCTGCCTGATGCCATGGCTGGTTATCCTGTCCGTATTCTGCCCCATGCGATAGCGGACCATGTCCCTGTCCGCACCACTTTCGTGACCCCTGACCAGTGCCTGATTATTGATGGGCATCCCATTCCAGTCCGCACTCTGGTAAACGGAAGGAGCATTGCCTATGATCGCACATACAGCGAATACGATGCCTATACGCTTGTGACAGAGCAGTATACGCCGATTGTGGTGAATGGGATTCCCATGATGTCGGCTGCGGTCATTAACAGACAGTCACGCTTCAGGACACAGGAAGGGCAGCAGGATGGGGTGTTCTCTTTTCCCACTCCAATAGCTGCAAACGCCAAAGCTCATATCACAACAGAGCGTGCCGTTGTAGAACCAATTTTTCACCGGCTTCGCCAACGCTCCAGAATACACGGCATTGGCCGTACCCTGTTTCGGCCGGTTCTGACCCATGACCCGGCTTTTTATTTGCTCGGAACGGATGACAGGCCCATCCCTCCTTTGTTCAATAAGAGAGAAGGCTGGGAGGAATTTCTGCTTCCGCCAGGAGTTTCCAGTGTGCGTCTGCTATCCCGTACCAGCAGGCCGTGTGAATCGATCGGCCCCTTTGTGGATGACCAGCGTCTGTTCGGCGTGCAGGTAGGGGAAATTACCCTGACAGAAAACAGTTGCTGCCGTCCCGTCACCAGCCATCTGACCGAAGCCAGTCTGCCGGGATGGCACGATAACGCCCTCTCCTCGGCACGCTGGACACAGGGAGACGCACTTCTGAATCTTACGGAACGGCAATCAAATACCACCGGTTTCCTGGCGATCCGCCTGCTGGCGGGTGGCCCTTATGTCATCGGCGAACGCGACCTGAGCACGACCTCATGCCTGTAAACCGTCATGCACATAAGGGTTGAAGAAACATCAGACAGACATGGTTTGATGTCTCAGCCAAACTCGCTCCGGAACAGAAACGGTACATCTTCCAGCGTGATGTGAGTATTGTCCGGCAGAGTGAAATGCACATTTCCGTCGGCGTCTGGCCGCATCGTCATGTAGGCAGTATTCACCTGCTGTTCCGAGAAGCCGTTGAAGACCAGACGATCAACCCCTTTCACAAAACCGCTGATCGTATCGGAACCACCTCCACGGCCATTGGTAAAAGCAAAAATATCGACAGCATTCATTCCAACACTGCCAGCCATCAGTGCATTGCCGGTTCCTGCAAACATCACCGTACCCGACGCCCAATATCCGCTGAGGGTTGTATTACCCGATCCCGCCTGCAGAACATTACCTGCCCCATGGGATCTCAGGATATCTCCATCACCACCGCCGAATACAGTGCTGTTTCTGGTGACATCAATTACGTTCGATCCGGCACTACCACCAAAATAAGTGCCGTTGGTGCCACCCTGAACCGTGATGTTGCCACTGCCGCCCTGGATCGTATCACGGCTTCCATTGCCGCCGAAGTAAGTCAGCGTTGCACCGCTCTGACCAAAAGCCAGCATAGTACCGGCATTGCCTGAATACAGCTCAGCCTTGCTTCCAGAACCAAGCAGCACCAAAGCACTGCCTGAGCTATTGCCGGCATAGGTGAGGCTACCAGCCGTACCGAACATGGTGGAGGCACCATCTGCACCAGCAATGGTATTGCTGCCTCCCATACTGATGAATACTGGCGATGATTTACCCTGTGCGGTAAAAAACCGTGCGCCGTCTCCGGCTCCGATCACCGTATTGACGCCTGCATAGGCAAAAATGGTATCGGAACCATTACTCCAGAGGGAATTTTCCTGCCCGCTCATACTGACAGCTGTACCGCCATGTCCAGTCATGAGCAGATTATGATTGGCAGACGCCAGAATCGAGTCCTGACCTTTTCCCCCGAAAATAGTGGTGTAGCCTGCACCATCCTCGAAGAAAGTGGCGCCTCTGCCGCCGAGCAGGATATCTCCCTGACCGCTGGCATACAGATATCCGCCACCAGAACCGCTGGCCAGCGTATCCGCACCTGCACCACCGGTAATCGTATCCTTTCCTGCACCGCCCGCCAAATATTGTGGCAGAGCCGTATTCAATTTTACATACACAGGTGCCGTCTCATTTTTCAGCACCAGACTGATCGACGCTGGAGCCGTACCACCAACGGTGGGGAGGAACGCCAGATTTGTCAGCGCTGAAGACACATCTGTAGCCAGTCCGGACACGATATAGGTTTTGCCGTCGGCACTCAGATCTCCGGTACCAAGATTGGCATAGGTTCCGACAAAAGACGGATTCAGGCTGAACTGCGCCGTCACCCGCGTCTCATCAGCATAGCCGTACAGAGTGATGGCATCTGTAAAAGGATGAATACCGCTGGCTGTATAAATCTGCGTTCCACCGGCACCATCATTCTGCGCCAGCAATACCTGTCCCGCAAAACTATTGCTGGCAAAATTAAAATAGGTAGAGCTTGTTCCGGCAACAACCTTTACTAAACCGGCTCGGCTGGTCTGTATGACAGATGCGCTGTTCACGTAACTCATGCTGGCCAGATCAATCGCATCATCCGTGCTGAACCCGCTGATGACGGTGTTTGACACATCCACGGCCTGATCAAGAATAGTCAGGGTTCCGCTGCCATTTCCTGTGAATGTCAGAGTACCACTCAGCCAGCCCGCGCTTGCTACAGATATTTTTCCAGTACCATTGATGACGGCATTGGCACCGATACTGTTCTTCCTGATCACCATCTGACCGCCAGACGTCAGGACTGTACCGCTGGCAACACCGCCACTATCAACAATCTGTTGTGCTGTATCAGCCGCGACAACGGTGTTGGTAGCAAGACCATAAGTATATTGCTTGCCACCGGAGCTAATCTGCGTTCCATCAGCAAGACCCGAGTACAAGATCGTTTGTGTACCCGCATCGCCAATGACCGTGCCACTGACTCGGCCACCCCAATTGACGACCTGCGCACCGCCATTGATCACTGTCAGGTCTGCAATGCCACCCGACGCGACTGTCATGGTACCTGAACTATTGAGAGACGTGCTGGTAACAATTCCATTCACAATAGCTGTATCATACTGAATGGCAGAGAGGCTCCCGCTCTGACCAATCACAAGACCTGACGAACTTACACCCGATGAGATGCTGATAAGAGCCATTATTATGTTCTCGGTAAAATTTATGCATATAACCAATCATATGAACCGGACTCTTATCCGAACTGGTTCCGACTGAGCTCAGTCACGCCGACCAGCGTGATCTGCGTGTTATCGGTCAACGTGAAGTGCATATTGCCGGACCCGTCCACGCTCTTCGTCGCGTAGGACGCATCAACCTGTTCACCAGAGAAACCATTCAGGACCATGTGATCCGTACCAGCCGTGAAACCACTGATCGTGTCAGAGCCTCCGGCCTGACCATTGGCAAAGGCAAAGATATCAACTGACGCGCTATTCGTACTGCCGATCATCAGATCATTGCCCGTGCCAGCGAACATCACAGTGCCGTCAGCACCACCGCCATTCAGCGTCGTGTTGCCGCCGGCGGCCTGCAACACATTCCCACTCCCTGTCGCGGTCAGAACATCGCCATTCCCACCACCAAACACCAGACTGTGCCCGGCAACAGAGATCTGATTCGAACCCACGGTCCCACCAAAATATGTCCCATTGATGCCATTATTCACCATGATGCTGCCATTGCCGCCCTGGATCGTGTCAGCGCCTCCGCCCCCCGTGTAGAACAGCGCGGCTCCGCTCTGACCGAAAGCCAGCAGGCCACCAGCCGCACCGCCGAACAGATTGGACGTGCTGCCGGCACCCGTTACGATAAACCCGCCCCCATTCCCAGCCGCATAGGTCAGGGTGCCAGCCGTGCCAAACAGGGTCGAGGCACCATCACCACCAAGAATGGTGCTGGCGCCGCCAGCCCCAATGAACATCACGCCGGAAGACCCGCCAGAAATCGTCGCGTTCGAGCCACCCGCACCAATCACTGTATTTGCACCGGCAGAGACCGCGACATTGTCCGCGCCATAGCTCCACAGCGAATTACCGCGCGCTCTCAGATAGACGGTGGAACCGCCAGCCCCGGTCATAACCAGATTGCTACCCGCCGCAGCATCGATCGTATCATGACCACGCCCCCCGAAGATCGTCGCCGTACCGGCACCATCATGGAACAGCGTTGATCCCTTTCCACCGATCAACAGATCACCACTGCCAACCGCCTGCAACACACCACCACCGGAACCGCTGGCAAGCGTATCATTACCAGAACCGCCAATGATCGTGTCCGCCGCCGCACCACCAGCAAGGTACTGGTTCAGCGAAGTGTTCAGTTTCAGCACAACCGGTGCTGTTTCGTTTTTCAGAATTACCCGCACAGAAGATGGAGTAGAACTGCTGGATGAAGGCTGGAACCCAAGAGTCTGCAAAGCTGACAATATATCTGACGCCGTTCCCGAAACGCTGTAGCTGCTTCCATCCGCACTGACCGCGCCACTGCCGAGATTCGAGAAGCTGCCAGCATAACCAGACCCAAATCCGAATACAGTTGACAGAGTTCCACCGGATGATGTGCCGGTCAAACTGACCTGCTTCATCAACTGGGCATATCCGGTCGGCTCTGGTGTAGGAGTGGGGGTCGGGGTGGGTTGAGCATCCGATATATAAAGGAGCGTGCTGTTATCAGTATCCTGTTTTATCTGGATTGTCTGGCTGCTGGCGAAATTGAGCGTGTATGAAGAAGCATATGGATTTTCAATCAGCACCCTTCCCCCAGATTGCTTGACACTGGTATTATTGCTGTAGCGAAGCCAGGCCAGGTCAATCTGGTCATCACTTTTAAATCCGCTGATCACCACACCGGAGAGAGAGGTGCGGTAATCCAGAATCTTCAAAGTACCACTGCCGACATCACTGAATATCAGGGATCCGCTCAGTGTACCGCCACTGGAGACGGTGACAGTTCCCTGATCAGCAATCAGGTCATTGACCGCTGTTCCTTCAACAAACTGTATACCGCCTGAACTGATGGTCGTATTACTGACCACACTCCCCGCGTTAACAAACTGATAGCCGGCAGAATGAAGGGTGACACCGGTCGCATAACCACCGGATGAAACAAACTGGGTACCGGAATCATTTACCATCGTGCCAACGGCGGAACCGCCAGACTCGACAACCTGATAAGCGGAAGAATTGATTGTTGTATTCTCTGCGATACCACTGGCAGAAATGTACTGTTGAGCATTGGGCATCAGTATCGTGCCAGTTGCGTAGCCTCCCGACACAACAGTCTGCCGACCGTATTGATTCACTGTCGTCTCAGTGGCGCTGCCAGAAGCAGAAACAATCTGCGTTCCACCACGGCTTATGGTGGTACTGGCAGCAATCCCCCCCGACATAACCACCTGTGTTCCACCACCCAGGATTGTGGTCAGGCTGGCAATACCAGCAGCAGAAATACTCTGTTTTCCACTCCCATAAATCTGGGCACTGATTGCAGTCCCGCCTGCCAGAATGGTCTCCTGACCACCAGAGTTGATGAATGAGCCGCTCGCAACGCCCCCGGAAGAGACAATCTGCATGCCATAGACTTCATCACTGCTGGCAACACCACCAGACAGCACAGTCTGCGTACCACCAGACATAAGCCATGTAGAGTTAAGGACACCACCATCGGCAACAGTCTGATTGGCGCCAGAACTGACATAGACCTGAAATGTACTTCCACCGCTGACAACAGTCTGAAGGCCACCGGCGCTGACATTCACGCTATAAGCTACACCGCCGCCGAGCACATCCTGACGACCGCCGGACAAAATGGCAGCACCGAAATAATAGCCCCAGCCCCCCGCACTGCCGGACGCGGTGGAAACAGCGACCCGACGTCCGTCATGAGCACCGGATAAAACAGTCTGCAAGCCACCGGCTCCAATCGTCGTGGAAGCCGTCTCGCCTCCGGCAGAGAGTATCTGCTCACCACCAAAGTTGACCAGTGCACTGACAGCATACCCCCCCGTAGAGACAACCTGCGTGCCACCGGATGCAATCAGCGCTGCGATTGTTTTGCCACCCGATGAAACCTCCTGCCTGCCACCGGCCAGAATCGTTGCACCCCCGCCGGCAGGCGGATTTCCCACCAGGTCAACGACGGAATCACTATAACGCCATCCACCATCGCTACCGCCAGCCAGAATGATCTGGATACCGCCAGCACTGATGGTTGCGCCATACGCATTGCCCCCGCTGACAACCTGGCTGCCACCGTCCAGAATCATCGCGCCACTCAGTGGATTATTGCCACCGGAAGACGCATTGGAATTCCACTGGATACCATCCCGGCCTCCGTTCCAGACAATCTCGGTTCCACCGGAACTGATGATTGTCCCAAGCGCAGTGCCAACTGTATTGAACAGGCTGACGGCTGAAGAAGCCAATCCTGACAGATTCAGGACACCGCCGGCGCTGATCGTTGTACCCGTGACATACCCACTCAAAACAAGCTGTGAGCCGCCAGAATTCAGCAACGTCGCGGAAGCCGACGCACCATCCAGCACCAACTGCATACCGCCGTTCGCCAGCACAGTGCCTGTTGCGGTCGCCCCGGATGAGAGCAACTGGAACGCCGAAATCTGCAAGGAAAAATCATGAGCGGCCGCCCCGCTCCCCAGAATCTGATACCCGCCGCTGCCGAACACTGTATTGCTGATGATTGCGCCGGAAGAGACAAACTGCCTCCCCCCCGCACTCACCACCGTGCCGGATGCCGTGCCTCCGGAAAACACAACCTGCGTGCCACTGGAAACCAGCACTGTGTCTGTCGCTGTGGTGCCAACCGAGACAGCTTGAAAGGCCAGCGTATCAATCAAAACACCGCTTGTCTGGGCCCCGCTGACCAGAATCTGGATACCGCTGGTGCCGAAAACCGTGTCACTGACAACAGCGCCAGACACTAATATCTGCGTACCACCTGAACTCAGCGTCGTATGCGAGGCAACCCCGCCAAAGCCGACAAGCTGTGCAGCATTTTCTCCCGCCAGGATAGTGTCCTGTGCGGTTCCACCGCCATAGACGACTTGCGTGCCACCACCGCTGACAAGCGTATCGCCGGCAATGCCTCCATTTTCAATCCTCTGCGTGCCTCCACTCTTCACGAGGGTTCCGCTGGCTGTGCCCCCGCTCAACACCTCCATGATTCCCAGCGGGTTCAGCGTGGTGCTGATGGCAGTACCGCTGACATTCAGCAGATCAGCTTGACTGCCCCCTGCAGAGTTACCGATCGTCAGGCCGCTTGAAGTCGTTCCAAAAGAAATATTGGTAGTGGTCATTAATTATTACATTCAATCTTGCTGTCGTTCAAGGAACGTCCAAGCCTGCCAAACGGTCAAACGCTACGGATTTTTTGCCTAATAAACTTTTTTACGCAATCTTTTTGTTTTTTAATCGTTTTGATTAATTGTTTCAATATCAACATTATGCTGATTTATAAAACAGACAAAAAAAGAGAGCTGACATTGATCAGCTCTCTTTCCTTGTAATACAGCCTGTTCAGTCAGACGCTCATCCGAACTGGCTGCGACTGAGTGCGGAAACGCCGACCAGCGTGATCTGCGTGTTATCGGTCAATGTGAAGTGCATGTTGCCGGACCCGTCCACGCTCTGCGTTGCATAGGACGCATCCGCCTGTGCACCAGAGAACCCGTTCAGGATCAGACGATCAACACCCGCCGTGAAACCGGTGATCGTGTCAGAGCCTCCGGCCTGACCATTGGCAAACGCAAACGCATCCACCACAGAAGCATTCGTGCTGCCGATCATCAGGGCATTGCCAGTCCCCGCGAACATCTCCGTGCCGTTGCCGGCGGCTCCGGTCAGCGTCGCGTTCCCGGCACCGGCCACCAGAACGTTGCCTTTGCCTGTCGAGCTCAGAACATCGCCATTGCCGCCACCCAGAACCGTGCTGTCACCTGCGGCAATGATCATGTTCAAACCAGCACTGCCGCCCACGTACAGACCGTTACTGCCGGAGCTGACAGACACGCTGCCTGTGCCGCCAATAATCGTGTCGGAAGCACCATGCCCCGTATAATCCAGCGCAGCACCGCTCTGACCAAACGCCAACAGACCGGGACCAGAGGTCGAACCAAACAGGTTTACCGTGCCACCATTGCCGGCAACGACCAGGTCCCTGCCACCATTGGCCGTATAGTCAACAGTGCCACCCGTGCCAAAGACCGTCGTCCCACCATCACCACCGACAACCGTGCTCGCACCCGTGCTCTGGATGAAGGTCGTAACATTGTTATTGCTGATCGTGGCATAAGTCGCTCCGCCAGCACCCACAATCGTGTTGGCGCTCGCCATGACCGACACCGTATCCGCGCCTTTGCTCCAAGCCACGTTGCCAGCAGCAGAAAGATTGACCTGACTGCCAGCACTGCCTGTCACAATCGTATCCCTGCCAGCCGCCGCATTGATCGTATCACGGCCCTGACCACCCCGGATCGTGGCCGCACCATCACCGTCATTGAACAGCGTAGCCCCGCTGCCGCCAATCAGGATATCGCCACTGCCCCTTGCCTGCAGCACACCGCCTCCGGAGCCGCTTTGAAGCGTATCAGCACCCGTGCCACCAATGATCGTGTCAGCCTGCGCGCCACCTGCCAGATACTGGTTCAGCGTCGTGCTCAGTTGCAGCACAAGCGGTGCAGCCTCGTTTGACAGCACCAGCTTCACCATTGTCGGAGAGGTACCACTGCCTGTCGGCTGGAATACAAGGTTCTGCAATGCCGTTGATACTTCGGCGGACGTGCCCGTCACGCTGTAGGTCTTGCCATCCGTGCTGACTTCACCAGAACCAAGATTTGCATAGCTTCCCGCATATGCAGCATCAAAGCCGAAATCAGCCGTCACACTGGAGGCCGTGCCACCAAGAGACATGCTCTGTGCTGGCAGAATGCCTCCCGCTGCATACAGCACAGTGGAACCATTCGAACCCTGCCGCGCAAGGAATACACGATTGCCAGGCCCGTCACTCGCAAAGTTCAGACTGTAGCTGCCATTCCCCGTCACAACGCTGGTAGTGCTGCCGGATTGTGTCACATAGGTCTGGCTGTCATAGCCGAGACCGGTCAGATCAATCTCATCGTCGCTCTGGAAACCGCTGATCACAGCACCAGAGACGACCGCGCTGTTGTCTCCGATGACGAGCGTCCCACTGCCAACACCCGAGAAAGTCAACGAGCCACTGAGCACACCACCGCTATTGACAGTGACCGTCCCGCTACCGGCAATCACGTCATTCAACGCAACGCCGCCGGCAAAGATCTGCTGGCCACCACCAGAGGTCACAACAGTCCCGCTCGCAACACCACCGGACTGGATGCTTTGCAACGCACCGCTACCGGTTACCTGCGCACTATACGCAACCCCGGACAATGTCTGAAGTGTGCCCAGAAGCCGGGTGCCACTCGCGATACCGCCCGCATCCACGAACTGGCTGCCGGAGCTGACAACCGTGCCACTCGCGACACCGCCCGAATAGATATTTTCCATCCCGCCCGACAGCACCGTGCCGGATGCAATGCCTCCACTGCTGATCAATGCATTGCCGCCGATCAGCACAGTGTCGCTGGCCGTGCCGCCGCTCAGATACAGATCACCATTGGTGGTTATGCGGGTGCCTGATACCGATCCACCAGACTGCACCACCGTCCTGCCATTGTTCAGCAGCGTGCCAATCGCAGAACCACCCGAAGAAACAATCAGGTCGCTGGCCTGATTCTCGATATCAACACCTGATACGCTGGCGCCGGAAGAAACAGTGAAGTTCCCACCTGACAAAACAGCAGACTGCGCCACGCCGCCACTGAGAAGGGATACATTACCGCCAAGACGGATGACTGTGCCGAGTGCACTCCCTCCCGCACTGATAATCTGGCTGCCGCCGCTGTTCACACTCGCCGACAGGACAGAACCGCCTGACGAAACATTTTGCCAGCCCCCAGAACTGATCTGCGTGCCACTCGCTACACCACCAGACGAAACATTCTGACGTGAAGCGCTGCCAACTGTCGTCGAAACAGCAGAGCCACCGGATAAAACGGTCTCAGCGGAAGAACCGGTGAGCTGCGTATTGCTGGTCGTGCCGAACACATCCATCGTGGCAGAGCCAGTTGAGCCATTCAACGTCACGCCACTGGACGTAACGCCCGCAGAAACAACGATATCAGCCATTGCCACCCCTTAAATCCGGACAGAATAATGTAGGGAACCTTACATACATTACGGTTTGTTAATCAATGGGATTTCGTTCTTTTATGAGCGATATACATCCATATTAACAAAATTGTCTTAATTTTGGTATTATTTAATAAGTTTCATTTGAAATAAAAAGGAAGGGGAAGCCGGATTATCTCCAACTCCCCCTTCCTTTTATCTCGACAGCCTGTTCAGTCAGACACTCATCCGAACTGGCTCCGGCTGAGCTCAGTCACGCCGACCAGCGTGATCTGGGTGTTCCGTCAACGTAAAGTGCATGTTGGCGGCCCCGTCCACGTTCTTCGTCGCGTAGGACGCATCAACCTGTTCACCGGGGAAACCATTCAGGACCAGATGATCCGTACCAGCCCTGAAACCACTGATCATACCAGAGCCTCCAGCCTGACCATTGGCAAAAGCAAAGATATCAACTGCCTCTCCAATCGCGCTGCCGATCCTCAGATCATTGCCAGTGACCGCCAGACGATAAAATCTGCGACCCTCCCAGGCTGAAAACCGTCGAAACAGCACTTCCTGCAACGGACTGATTACCGCCCGAAAAAGGAGCAGAACTGGCACTACCCCTTGATTCGATATTATGGCTACCACCAGCAATAACGGCTCCGATATCCGAACCGTCTGCAGAGATTACCTGCACACCTCCCACATAATCGGAAGAGTAGACTACGGTGTTGGAGGCACCCCATCAGATCCAAGAAGGGTGGTGTCTACATAACCATAAACGTTTAATTGATCGCAGGTGCTCCCTGAGGAAATAGTTAATCCTCTTAAAAATACACCGAGAAAAACTAGTCTAGTTATAATATATTTCGCTTACAAAATATTCCAATTTGATTTTTAAGAAAATAAATTAGCACAACATGTGACAACCTTATCTCATCCGATTACAGGAAAAAGGACTGATTATAATAACCCACACTGTAAGGAAATATTTCCATTTCCCAAATCAATGAAATCAATCCGAATTAAAAACAAAAACGCCGCAGCCTAAAGGACTGCAGCGCTTTCAGATCAGGGCTCCGGCTCCGTTTACATCACGCGTACCGGCTTCCCACGCACAGGCGCCCCATCCGCGCGATAATATGGTGCGTCGGAAGGCGGCAAAGGCGCACGGCCGCGAATACGGTCGGCGATTTTTTCCGCCATCATAATGGTCGGTGCATTCAGGTTGCCGGTGGTAATCAGGGGCATGATCGAGGCATCGACCACTCGCAGTCCCTCCAGCCCGTGCACGCGACCCTCCGCATCCACCACCGCCGCATCATCCTTACCCATCGCGCAGGAGCAGGACGGATGATACGCCGTCTCCGCATGGGTGCGCACAAAGGCGTCCAGATCGGCATCGCTCGTCAACTCCGCGCCCGGGCTGAGCTCGCGACCACGATATTGATCCAGCGCAGGCTGGGCCATAATCTCCCGCGTGATGCGGATCGCAGCGCGGAATTCCCGCCAGTCCTGCTCATGGGACATGTAGTTGAACAGGATGCTCGGATAGACTTCCGGATCACGCGATACGATCTGCACCCGGCCGCGGCTGGGGGAGCGCATCGAACCGACATGGGCCTGAAACCCGTGCATCTGCACTGCATTGGTGCCGTTATAACTGATCGCGACTGGCAGGAAATGATACTGGATATTTGGCCACGCGAAATCATCATGCGAGCGGATGAAGCCGCCTGCCTCGAAATGATTGCTCGCGCCGAGGCCCTTGCCGAGAAACATCCATTCCGCGCCGATCTTCGGCTGATTCCACCACAGCAACGCAGGATAGAGTGAGACCGGTTCCAGACATTCATACTGCATGTACATCTCCAGATGATCCTGAAGATTGCTGCCGACACCTTCCATAATCTGCACCGGTGCAATATCCAGCGCCTTCAGCACGGAAGCTGGACCAACGCCCGAGCGTTGCAAAATCGCCGGAGACGCAATAGCGCCGCCACACAGCAGAACCTCCTGCCTTGCATAAGCGATTTTGCTTTCTCCGCCATGAAGAAACGCAACCCCGATGGCGCGCTTGCCCGCAAACAGGATGCGGTCGGTCAGCGCATGGGTCAGGATGGTCAGGTTCTTCCGCTTCCGCGCCTGATCCAGATAACCCCGCGCCGTGGAGGCCCTGCGCCCATGTTTCGTGACCGTACGATCCATCGGTCCGAAACCTTCCTGCTGATAGCCGTTCAGGTCATCAGTGCGCGGATAGCCCGCCTGCACGCCGGCCTCCACCATCGCTTCGAACAGCGGGTTTGCCCCGCCGCCCGGCCTGCCGAGCTTCGATGTGGTGACGGATACCGGGCCATCGCCGCCATGATAGTCATTGGGGCCGATATCCCGTGTCTCGGCCTTGCGGAAATAGGGCAGGCAATGGGCGTAGCTCCATTCCTCCAGCCCGTCCCGCTCTGCCCAGCCATCGTAATCCATGGCATTGCCGCGAATATAACACATGCCGTTGATCAGAGAGGAACCACCCAGCCCCTTGCCGCGCCCGCATTCCATGCGGCGGTTGTTCATGAACGGCTCCGGCTCCGTCTCGAATGCCCAGTTATAGCGCCGTCCCTGCAGCGGATAGGCCAGCGCCGCCGGCATCTGGGTGCGGAAATCAAAGCGGTAATCAGGGCCGCCCGCCTCCAGCAGCAGAACGCGTGTTCCGGCATCCTCGGTCAGGCGGGTGGCCAGCACATTGCCCGCCGAGCCTGCGCCGATCACAATATAATCGTATTCCTGCAAATGGCTCATCGCGCTGTCCCTCCCCTCAGAAGACCGACTGGAAACCGCCGAGTTCGACCAGCACCGATTTGATGCGGGTATAATGGCCCAGCGTCACCAGACCGTTTTCCCGCCCGACGCCGGACTGTTTGTAGCCGCCAACCGGCATCTCCGCCGGAGAGCCGCCCCAGGTGTTGATCCAGCAGATGCCCGCGTCCAGACGGTGAATGACACGATGCGCCCGGCTGAGCGATTCCGTCACGACACCGGCCGCCAGACCATACTCGGTAGCATTGGCGCGGGTGATCACCTCCTCCTCATCCCGGAAAGACAACAGGCTCAGCACCGGGCCGAAAATCTCCTCCCGCACAATGGCCATGTCGTCCCGGCAATCCCCGAACACGGTCGGCAGCACATAGGCTCCGCGAGAGAATTCCGCTTCCTGTGGCGCTCCACCGCCCGCAAGCAGGGTCGCGCCCTCCGCCACACCGCGCGCGATGCAGGACAGCACCTTGTCCCGATGCGGGAAGCTCGCCAGCGGGCCGAACACCGTCGCAGGGTCCTCAGGGTGGCCCGGACGGATCTTTGCAACGCGTGCCAGCAGTTTTTCCCGGAAAGCAGGCAGAACGCTTTCCTGCACGAAAACGCGGGTACCGTTGGTGCAGACCTGCCCGGAGGAATAGAAATTCGCCATCACCGCAATATCGGCAGCCCGATCCAGATCGGCATCCTCGAACACCAGCAGCGGGGATTTGCCGCCCAGCTCCATCGTCACTTCCTTGAGCGAGGACGATCCGGCCAGCGCCATGACCTTCTTTCCGGTCTCAACCCCGCCGGTGAAGGAGATTTTCTCGATCACCGGATGCGCCGTCAGCATCGCACCAACATCACCGCGACCCTGCACCACGTTGAACACGCCATCCGGCAGCCCGGCCTCGGTATAGATTTTCGCCAGTTCGATCACCGTCAGCGGCGTGATCTCGCTGGGTTTGAAAATCATCGCATTGCCCGCCGCCAGGGCCGGAGCAGATTTCCACAGCGCGATCTGCACCGGGTAGTTCCATGCGCCGATCCCGGCCACCACACCCAGCGGCTCCCGTCGCGTATAGGCGAACTGGGTCGCGTTGAGCGGAATCTGCTCACCCTCGATCGCCTGCGCCAGCCCGGCGTAATATTCCAGCACATCCGCACCGGTCACAATGTCCACCGTACTGGTTTCGCTGAACGGCTTGCCGGTGTCTTTCGTTTCCAGCCTTGCGAGCACGTCGTTTCGGGCCCGCAAAATATCCACCGCCCGACGCAGAATCCGTCCACGCTCGATACCTGTCATGGCCGCCCAGATGCGCTGCCCTTCCTGAGCACTCGCCACGGCACGGGCAATGTCAGCTTCAGTGGCAGCGGTGATCTGCGCCAGAACGCTGCCATCTGCCGGATTGACCGAGGTAAAAACCTCCCCTGCGCCAGCCTCAACCCGGCCATGAATATACAATCCCGGCGTCAGGGAATCGGGAACATGAGCCTCCTGTAACGCAACCTGAGATGTGGGAGGAGTGGAAATGGTCATGATCGGGATGTCCTTGCACGCGCCTCAGCCGGGGTGGGAGCCTTGATTCTGCAAGACTATTTAGTTTAAATTGAACGATCATTCAATAAAAAATGCGTTCTTGTTCCTGATTATCAATCAAAAGCGGCTTTGATTTATTGGTCATGAAATTTTAAGTTGACATAGAGGCATCCTCTATGAAAAAAACAGTCATCTGATGAAGAATTAACTAAACCTAAAGTTAAGAACGATAGCTGAATTTGATCCTATACGTCTATTACTAGAGTAGCCAATAATGACTTAGGGTTAATCAGAGTTAAGTAAGTATTGATATGTTAATACCTAAAATAGGTGGATGGTGTGTCGGCAACTGAAGGATATTTCAGTATCCGACTAGATGTTAAGCCTGAGATTATGGGCGCGACACACCACACTCTATTTACCTTGCACAGTAATATTCGGGTATTACCTGAATATTACCTATAAATTTGCTGCAAGCTGTAAGTCTATATAATCAAAAGCAACCTGAATATTTTCCTCATTAATCTGTCCGGCAAGAGTGGCCCGCAGCCATAATCCGTCAATCAGCGCCGCCAACCCCTGGGCGGAACGATGCGCCTGATCCCTCATCTGCACACGCAGGAACTGGGTCCGCAACAAACGATAGAGATACCATGCATTGATCTGCTGCAACCTCCGCAGATGCGGCTGATGCATGGAGGATGACCAGAAAGCCAGCCATGCCTTGGCCGCGGCGGCGCTGGTCTGTGTGCCGTCAAAATTACCCTCGACAATGGCACGCAGCAGGACACGGGGCGTATCATCCACAGCCGCTTTCCGCCTGGCCCGCATGGCTGCGAACAAATCCGCCAGAATCTGGCGCATCGCCGCCTCCAGCAAGGCCTCCTTGTCCTGGAAATAATGGGCGATGATACCGGTGGAAACCCCTGCGATCCGGGCTATCCTGGCCACGGTCGTATCACTCAGCCCCACCTCGTCAATCGATTGCAGCGTGGCACGGATCAGTTGGGCGCGACGGATCGGTTGCATGCCCACTTTAGGCATTACTTCCCTCCCCTGCGCCTGTTAACCACCCCATCACTGCGGACGGTGCCTCTGGGCCATCAGCGCCTGCATGCCGTTGCGCATCAATCCCTTCTGACCCAGCTTGCTGAACTGCTTCATCATCTGACTCATATCATCGAACTGCTTCAGCAGACGGTTAACATCCTGCACCTGCACGCCAGCCCCGGCGGCAATGCGCTTTTTGCGGCTGGCTTTGATGATGTCCGGGTTACGGCGCTCCTTCACCGTCATGGAGCTGATGATCGCTGCCTGACGCTTCAGGATCGACGTATCGATATTGGCGTTCTCAATCTGCTGTTTGAATTTTCCCAGCCCCGGCAACATCCCCATGATGGAGGACAAACTACCCATCCGGGAAATCTGTTTCAGCTGTTTTGCGTAATCTTCCAGCGTGAAGCGCCCCTTGAGCATCTTCATCGCCATTTCCTCGGCCTCGGCCTCGTCGATGGTCTCGGCGGCCTTTTCGACCAATCCGGCTACGTCCCCGAGGCCCAGAATACGGCCCGCCACACGCTCCGGATGGAAATCCTCCAGTGCATCCAGCTTCTCGCCAGAGCCGGTCAGCTTGATTGGCGCGCCGGTCACCGCCCGCATGGACAGGGCGGCGCCGCCGCGCGCATCGCCATCCATCCGCGTCATAACGATACCAGTCACGCCCACTGCCTCATTGAAGGCACGGGCCGTGTTGACCGCGTCCTGACCAGTCATGGCATCGACCACCAGCAGGGTTTCCGACGGGTTGGTCTCGGCGCGGATCGCCTTGACCTCCTCCATCAGTTCCTCATCAATGGCGAGGCGGCCGGCAGTGTCGAGGATCACAATGTCATAGACCTCGCGCCGCCCCGTCTCCATGGCGCGACGGGCGATCTCCACCGGAGTCTGGCCCTGAATAATCGGCAGGGAGGCAACCCCTGCCTGCTCCGCCAGCTGCTGCAGCTGAAGCTGAGCCGCCGGACGCTGAGTATCAAGGCTGGCCAGCAGCACGCGCCGCCGTTCCTTTTTCGCCATACGCAGCGCCAGCTTGCCGCTGGTGGTGGTCTTGCCGGAGCCTTGCAGACCCACCATCAGCACCGGCACGGGCGCCACTGCATTCAGGTTCAGCGGTACCGCACCCGCACCGCCCAGTTGTTCGATCAGCGCATCATGCACGATCTTCATCACCTGCTGGCCGGGCGCCACGCTGTCGATAACTTCCGCACCCGCTGCACGCTCCCGCACCGAGGCAATGAAATCCTTCACCACCGACAGTGCGACGTCGGCATCCAGCATGGCCAGCCGCACTTCGCGCAGCGCCTCCGCCACATCGGCTTCGTTCAGCGCGCCACGGCCACGCAGCTTGTCGAAAACGCCAGTGAGCTTGCCCGAAAGTGTGTCGAACATAACGCAAACCCTTGATCCATCAGGAACAGGGGGTGTGCGGCTGGGCAGCCCCGTATGTCAAGCGCGTTCACCACCTGCTAACTGTGCAAGCCAAGCTCCATAATAAATGCACACCATCTTTGAAAAAGAATTCTCTCACTTAAACGATTGTATCAATTATATAATAATTAATTACCAAGTTATAATTATGATAAAATCAAAATATTCCACAAAATTCACTATCATTTTACTTTTATAAATTTCTAATAGGCTATCATTCATTTTAAAGTTTAGACTAATGGTGGCATGGATTGGAGTTGACCTATCCAATAGCAATTGGAACACAGGTGATAACTGGCAAGGAGGCAGCCCCCCTTGCTCTTATCAAAGTGCGATGTTTCAGAATGGAGCCACTGCTTTCCTGTCGAGTAACCACAATATCGAAGATATCTCGATCTCCGGAACGGTCACAATCGCCTCTGACGGGCATACGCTGCACAATGACAATGCCCGGCTTTTACTGGCAGGCAGATCGGTGCTGGTACTGGATAATATCCATCTGGTCACGCAGACGACAACCATTTCCTCCGGTCAGGCCACCATCCGTCTTCAGGGGGCTCAACTGGAAATTGAGTATGGCAGCCACATGCCAGCCACGCTGGATTTTCAGGATCGACATAATGCGGATGGCAGCGTTTCCGGCAGCACGGTGATGGTCAATTCCAAAGGCGCGAAAACCAATATGTTCGCGTCAATCACCAACCTGACCACCCGTGACACCATCATCCTGACCAATGCGCCGACAAACGGCTCCCGGATATATCTTCAGGCCAACATGGATGAAAGCTACTCACTGATAGAGCAAGTACCGGAATGGGATGGACAGACCTCCATCCTGTGCAGCCATGTGACGCTTGCTGCAGGGCTAGCCGCCAATAATTTTACCTCTCTCAACCAGAACGGAACACTGGAGCTAGGCTGCTTCCTGGCAGGCAGTATGATCAGCACGCCAGAAGGCGAAAAGCCAGTCGAAACCATTGATCCAGGCCACACCATTCTCGCCCTCGAAAACAGCCAATCTGTTGCACACAAGGTCATCTGGTCAGGGATGGCAACCGCACATGTGAATCAGGAACTGCCCGATGAGCAGGCCGGATATCCGGTACGGATCAGAAAAGACGCCATCAGCGATCATGTGCCATCCAAGGACATGCTGATCACCCCTGATCACTGCCTGTATCTGGACGGTTATTTCATCCCGGCCAATCTGCTGGTGAACGGACGTACGATTTTTTATGATCGTTCTTTTATGTCCTATCAATATTACCATATCGAAACAGAAAAACATGCGATCATCAGCGCGGACGGGGTACTGACGGAAACCTACCTGGATACCGGCAATCGCAGGCAGTTCAGCCCCTTCAGCACGGAGCAGACCAGCGGGAACGTCACCATGTTCGGAGGCCGGAAATCGAACTGGACCGAGGATGCCGCTGCAAAACTGGCAGTGACACCCGATCTTGTGGAGCCAGTGTTCCGCCGTATCGAAGCACGCGCCACCCGATTTGCTCCACCTCCCCGCTACGATATCAGCATGGATCGATGCCTTCAGCTCAGGACGCAGGATGGTCAGATGCTCCGTCAGGTACAGGAGGTCAATGACAGAGTGCTGTTTCTGGTTCCTGCCGGAGTGAATACCGTGCGTATTCTCTCCAACGCCTCCCGCTCCTGTGACGTAACGGGACCATTTCTGGATGATCGCCGCAACCTCGGGGTACTGATCGGTGAAGCCATCCTGTATGATTCCGGGGCAACCCACATCCTGAACATCCATCTGGAGCAGGAATGGCTGGAGGGATGGCATGATCTTCCCCCCCGTGATGCATCCGCCGGAGCATCTTCAGGCCAGCGCTGGACCAATGGCAATGCGCTACTGCTACTGCCAGTGGGGAAACGTCAGGATGGAGACATTGGTCTGTTGTCATTGCAGGTTCTGGCCGGAGGCCCCTACATCATCGAAACCGCGGCTGAGGATAGACCGGTCAACATCGCCGCGTCAGCCTGACCACATACGTATCAGGACCGTCAGGAAGCAACCCTGCTCGCTAATGGCCATGCGAAATCCGGAATTGCCTGAGAAGCGGCCAGCAGATGCTCGGCCGCCTGTGCGGCCCTTTCGTATTCTATCTCCTCCGCTGATCGCGTGTCATACCAGGCCCATTGTGCCATGCGATAACGGGCTGCCTCCGCCAGTTCGGCATCCTCATGACTGCGCCAGAGCTGCATCAAACGGTCTGCTGCCTGACGGTTGCCGCCGGCACGGGCGATCTCCCCTGCCACGACGTCCTGTGCGAAGGCATCGTCCGGAGCCAGCAATCTGGCCCGATCAAGCGCGGCAGAGGCTGCTTTCAACCAGAATTTCGCACAAAGACCACGCGCCAGTTCCAGCCAGAAAACCGGACTTTTCCGCCGCCCGGCCCGGAAAGCACGGCGGAAAGCCGCATGATCAAACTGGCCCAGCACAAGATCCATCGCCAGCATCGGCAGCACCCTTGCCTGCTGAAGCGCCCGGAACATGTGATGCCCGCAGAAGCGCAATGGCAGCGGCGTCAGGTCATGATACATCAGGATGGCCCGCACATGCGGCCGGTCCTCGCTATCCGGATCGTAAAGGATGGTGCCGCGCTGTAACCGACCGATCAGCCGCATCCGATCCTGACGGAAAGCAATTCCCTCCGCTTCCCGCCGCCAGCGCCAGTCCTGCGGCATCAGGGCCGGATCGATGGAGAATTGGGGGGCCACCGCCACCAGATCGTCCAGCGCCAGACTTTCCGCAAAATTGATGGCCGCATAGCCGCCCATGCTGCCGCCATAGCCGACCCGGCGCCGACCGTGCGTGGCGGCCAGTACCGCGTCGATCAATTCGGTGATCTCGTCCTGCTGATACCAGTCATTGGCGGCTGGTTTAATGGCGATGACATCCAGCCCGCGATGGGTAAAGAAAGTCTCCCCGGTCACGGGGGCCTCCATATCCGGCTGTGGCAACCAGGTTTCGAAAAACACGACCACTGGTCCATCCGGCACCACCACCTCCGCATCGGCAGGCAGAAAACGGGCCAGATAATGCGCACCCCGGAAAATCTCCCGGGCACTCTGATCCGATAAGGAAGCAGAAGAAGGCTGTGTCATAAGGCGATCATTGCCAAAGCCCTGATCCGGCGCAAGTCATGGCGCAGAGGATGGGAACAGGCCGCCCCCTGACGCAGAACGCCCCCGGAAGAAAACCTTCCGGGGGCGTTACGCATCCATCACATCGCGTCAAACCGGACAGGTCAGCGCGGCGCGAGCACCATGACCATCTGCCGGTTTTCCATTTTCGGCATCTGCTCGACCTTGGTTTCCGCGTCCAGCTCCTCACGGATACGCTGGAGCACACGGGCACCGAGTTCCTGATGCGCCATTTCGCGACCACGGAACCGGAGCGTCACCTTCACCTTGTCGCCTTCCGAGATGAAGCTGCGCATCGCCCGCATCTTCACCTGGTAGTCGTTTTCATCGATGTTGGGACGGACCTTGATTTCCTTGATCTCGATGACTTTCTGGCGCTTGCGGGCCTCGTTTTTCTTTTTCTGCTGTTCATATTTGAACTTGCCGTAGTCGAGGATCTTGACGACCGGCGGCTCGGCGTTCGGGCTGATTTCCAGCAGATCGAGACCAACAGCATAGGCGCGGATCAGCGCGTCACGCGCGCTCATCACCCCCTGCATCTCTCCATCCTGATCGATGAGGCGCACCTGCGGAACGCGGATTTCCTCATTTACACGGGGCCCGTCGCGATTAGGCGGTGCGGGCAAGGGCGGCCTGGCTATGGATCTCTCCTGTATCTGTTATCACGAATGCCCCGCCGCCACGGCTGCCTGGAAAGCAACCGAAAACAGACGGGGTTTTACAATGGCTCTATTTGCCCCTCAAGCCGGCGATGATCAAGGGCAAAGACAGGAATGACAGCCCAGCCCCTGCATCAGGACGACGATCCTGCTGTTTCGGCCTGCTGTTTCGGCCTGCTGTTTCGGCCTGCTTTTCCGGATCGGGGTTACTGGCGCAGATCGGGCGGGGTCGCCTCCGCGGCGAGGGCTGCGATCGCCTCATCCAGCGCCATCACCTGCTGTTCCTGAGAGCCCAGACGACGCAGTGCCACCTGACGCTGCTCGGCCTCACGCCGTCCCACCACCAGAATAACCGGCACATGGGCCAGGCTGTGTTCGCGGATCTTGGCATTGATCTTCTCATTGCGCAGATCCGCCTCCGCCCAGGTGACACCGGCGCGTTTCAGGGCCGTCACCACCTCCATCGCATATTCATTCGCATCGGAGACGATCGGCGCCACCACCACCGGCACCGGCGCCAGCCAGAGCGGGAAGCGGCCCGCATATTGCTCAATCAGAATGCCGATGAAACGCTCGAAACTGCCCAGAATGGCCCGGTGCAGCATCACGGGTCGACGGCGGGAGCCATCCTCGGCCACATATTCCGCGTCCAGACGTTCCGGCAGCACGTAATCGACCTGCAACGTGCCGCACTGCCAGTCCCGCCCGATGGCGTCACGCAGCACGAATTCCAGCTTCGGGCCATAGAACGCGCCTTCACCCGGATTCAATTCATACTCCACCCCGGCCAGACGGCAGGCTTCACGCAGTTCGTGCTCGGCACGGTCCCAGTCTTCGTCCTTGCCGGCGCGGCTCTCCGGACGATCGGCGAATTTCACGCGGAAACTGTCGAAGCCGAGATCACGATACACCGAGGCCAGCATCGCCACGAAATCCGCGGTTTCCTTGGCGATCTGCTCCGGCATGCAGAAAATATGCGCGTCATCCTGCGTGAAGGAACGCACCCGCATGATCCCGTGCAGCGCACCGGACGGCTCGTAACGATGGCAGGCCCCGAATTCCGCCATGCGCAGCGGCAGTTCCTTGTAGCTGCGCAGGCCATGACGGAAAATCTGCACATGGCACGGGCAGTTCATCGGCTTCAGGGCGAGGGTCTTTTCCTCATCCTCCACCGTGGCGATGAACATATGCTCCCGGTATTTGTCCCAGTGACCGGACTCCTCCCACAGGCTGCGATCCACCAGCTGCGGTGTACGGACTTCCTCATACCCCGCCTCGATCTGACGGCGACGCATGTAGTTTTCCAGCGCCCGATACAGCCGCCAGCCTTTCTTGTGCCAGAAGATCGAGCCGACAGCCTCTTCCTGAATGTGGAACAGGTCCATTTCCTTGCCCAGACGGCGATGGTCGCGGCGTTCCGCTTCCTCAAGCTGGTGCAGATAAGCATCCAGCTCCTTCTGATCGCGCCATGCGGTGCCGTAGATACGGCTGAGCATCGCGTTGCGGTGATCGCCACGCCAGTACGCGCCCGCCACCTTCATCAGACGGAAAGCAGGGCCAATATCCCCGGTGCTGCGCATATGTGGACCACGGCACAGATCCAGCCACTCGCCCTGACGATACACCGTGATCGTCTCGGTATCCGGCAGATCCTGAATCAACTGGGCCTTGTATTTCTCGCCCTTGTCCTGAAAGAACCGGATCGCCTCCTGACGGTCCCACACGTCGCGTTCAAACGGAGCGTTGCGGGCGATGATCTCCCGCATTTTCGCTTCGATGGCAGGCAGGTCTTCCGGCGTGAAGGGCTCGTTGCGCGCGAAATCGTAGTAGAAACCGTTTTCGATCGACGGACCGATGGTCACCTGCGTACCTGGGAACAACTCCTGCACCGCCTCCGCCAGCACATGGGCAGCATCGTGGCGGATCATCTCCAGCGCGGCCTCATCCTTACGGGTGACGAACACCACCTGCGCATCAGCCTCAATGGCGCGGGACAGGTCCATCATCTGGCCGTCCACCTTCATCGCCAGAGCCGCACGCGCCAGACCGGGACCGATATCGGCCGCGATCGTAGTGCCCGTCACCGGCGCATCATAGTGGCGCACGGAGCCGTCGGGCAGGGTGATCGCTGGCATGATATACGGTGTCCTGATGAAAAAAAGGTGAAGGCGCTGCACCTAAACGCAGCCGAACCGATTGTCCACCGCCATGGGGTCAGACCTGCCCTACTTCCGCTATCCCTCAATCCTTCCCTCACCCCTCTCTTCTGCCGACAATCAGGAAAAATGGAGGAGGACAGCATCAGGAAAGCGTGATTATCCTCAGCCTGTGAGGGTCATATCCACGTTATTGTGTCCCTCAGCCAAACCCGACAAGACCCGGATCCACCGGGACATCTATCCACCACAAGGGTTTCCTCCCCCATGTCGCATCCTGTGTCGCATCACCGTACTCGAACACCCTATAGCCATGCTGCTTACGCCGCGGCTGGTCTATTGCTGGCAGTTGCCTTCTCTCTGTCAGCCACAGAACCCGCCATGGCAGAGGATGGCGCCTCCACGCCCGAGCAGATCGTGAATGTCATGAATACGATGTGGGGCAAGCAGCCCCCCGGCCAGCGTGCCAATCATGCCAAGGGTGTGCTGGCAGAAGGCACCTTCACCCCCTCTCTGGACGCGAAAAAACTCAGCCGGGCTGGCATTTTCGCGGGCGAAACCATTCCTGTCACAGTACGCTTCTCAGACGCCACCGGCCTGCCGCATATCGCCGATGCCTCGCCGAATGCCAATCCGCACGGTATGGCAATCCGATTTCACGACAAGGGCAATACAGATGTCGACGTGATCACCAACTCCCTGCCCTTTTTCCCGGTCCGCACGCCGGAGGAATTTCTTCAACTGCTGACCGCCATTTCGAAGAGCAAGGATGCGCCTCATCCAACCCCGGCCGAGCAATTCATCGCCACCCATCCTGCCGTGGCAGGAGCAGTCGGCGCTCTCAAAACCCCGTCCAGCTTCGCGCGGGAAACATATAACGGCGTCAACACCTTCATTTTCACCGACAGCAATGGCAAACAACATCCGTTCCGGTTCAAGGTCTCACCGGTCAGTGGAGCCCATCATCTGACGCAGCAGAAAGCCGGGAAACAGAAACCGGATTTTCTGGTGGATGAGCTGCCGAAACGACTGGAAAAAGGCCCTGCCAAGTTCACCCTGTATGCCGTTCTGGCTGAAAAAGGCGACGCAATCGAGGATGGATCAAAGCCCTTCCCGGCAGATCGCCGTCAGGTACAGCTCGGCACGATCTCCATCACACGCATCCCCGAGGATGCCGCCAAACAGGCAGCCTCCATCCTGTTCCTGCCCAGCAATCTGGAAGCCGGGATCGAAGCCTCGGCCGATCCGCTGATCGACGCGCGGAATGCCGCCTATGCAGTGTCCTTCTCGCGTCGGCAGTAAGCGATATCAGCAAAAGCCATGCACGGAAACCACAGTGTGTACGGCTTTTCAGCGCCAGCCATTCTTTCACAATGATTCCATTGAAGAAATGAAAGAAATGATAAAATATAATTTATGTATCTTTGTTTCATTTTTTATATTCAGGGTTGATAAATGTCTTTTTCCGGCCTGCCGAATGATCCGCTGTTTCAATATGAATGGTATCTGCTGAATACAGGGCAATCAGGAGGCACACCGGGAATTGATATCGATGTCACACCACTCTGGTCACAATATACCGGCAAAGGAGTGCGTGTTGGTGTTGTGGACACCGGAACCCAGCTCAATCACCCCGATCTGGTTGCCAATATCGATCCGAACGCTACATGGGACGCAGCCCATGATCAGCCAGGCGGCAATCCGATGGTCTCCCTGGACAATCATGGCACCGCTGTCGCTGGCCTGATCGCAGCCACCGCGAATAACAGCATTGGCGGAGTAGGAGTCGCACCGGGCGCCACTCTCGGCGTCTATTACGTGGATGAGGGGCAGAACACATCCGGGGTCAAGACAAACCAGTTCGCGATTGCCTTGACCCATGCACTGAACGACAAGATGGACGTCGTCAATGCCAGTTGGGGTACAAGAGCGCCTTTCGTAGGCTCCATGTCCGAACTCCAGACACTGGCAGAGCAGGGCCGTCACGGACTGGGAACAGTCATCGTAATGTCCAGCGGCGACAGCCGCAGCTTTGGCTCCAACGCCATCATGAACGCCACTAAAAGTTCGCAGTATGTTATTACAGTTGGTGCCATCTACAATACAGGCATTGTGGCAAATTACAGCACGCCCGGCGCCAGCCTGCTGATTACAGCACCTGGTGGCTCGGGAATGGGTCCGGCGACTGGCACACCAGGCCCCGGTCTGGTCACTACTGATCGTACCGGCTCAGATGGATACAACACCCTCGCTGGAGCTGCCGGAGATTATGTCTATAATTTCAGCGGTAC
Source organism: Granulibacter bethesdensis (assembly GCF_001889545.1). Classification (NCBI taxonomy): domain Bacteria; kingdom Pseudomonadati; phylum Pseudomonadota; class Alphaproteobacteria; order Acetobacterales; family Acetobacteraceae; genus Granulibacter; species Granulibacter bethesdensis. The sequence goes on from NZ_CP018194.1 coordinate 1,820,032, forward strand.
CTCCGGCTCTACACCAATCGTATCAGGCGTCGTGGCCCTGATTCTCGAGGCCAATCCAAATCTGAATTATCGTGATGTGCAGCAAATTCTGCTGCAAACAGCGCGCATCAACGATACAGGCTCCTCCGGATGGTTCCAGACCCATACCAGCGACTGGAATGGTGGCGGCCATTTCTATAATTCTGATTACGGATTTGGATTGGTCGATGCGCGTGCTGCAGTACGCCTCGCTGAAAGCTACCGGGGGCGCAGCATCACCGGAACAGAGCAGACGCTGACCGCAGCCTATCAGCCCACCAGCCCGATCGATATCGCGCAAGGTCCGGACGGGACAGCGCCGACTCAGATCACATTCACCATCGATAATGCCATTTCAGTAGAGCATGTCAGCCTCAATCTGAATATGAAAGTGCCGGATTCAGGCAATCTCCGCGCGCAGCTGACCTCTCCGGACGGGACGACGGCAACCCTGCTGCTGAACGTACCCGACATGCAGAACGTACCTTGGGCACAGGGAGGGTTCACACTGACTTCCCCGCTGTTCTGGGGAGAGCATGCCCAGGGCACCTGGACGCTGAGTATCCTCGACAATGAGCATTTCTCAACACCCAGGACCCCCGATACGCTGAACAATGCCACGCTGAGCGTGATAGGATCGCAGCCATCCAGCCACGACATCGTCTATACCAATGACTTTCCGACACTGGCCGGTCAGAGCGCATCACGGCTGACATTGTCCAGCACACAGAGCAAGCCGATTTTCAATGCTTCGGCCGTCAGTCTGGCGGTCAACATTAACATTCCGAAGCATTTCTTTTCCATCGGCAATACGGCCGCTTCAATCGATCCGGCGACCACACTTTCCGCGATTTATACAGGCGATGGTAATGATACGTTGGTGGGCGGCAACAGCGCCATGGTTTTCAATCCTGGCTATGGCGATAATACTGTTCTGCTCGGTGCTACCAACAACATCGTCAACTCCAGGGGGCAAGACACCATCACCGCAACGCAAGGTGCGGCAACTGTGCGTGCCTCCGGCAATGCCATGGTGTTCAATAATGCGGCACAGCTGAATTTCGTCAGTTCTGCCGGGGCCAGCACCGTGATCGGTGGAACAGGGGCGATGAACGTCAATGGTGGGGCCGGCAAGATCACAGTTTTCGGTGGCGCCGGCGCCGATACCATCATCGGCGGCAGTGCCGGTGGCAGTCAGCTCACCGCCAATGGCGCGGGCAGCGCGGTGTTCGCCAATGGGAATGGCAACGTGCTGCTCGGCAGCAAAACCGGTGCCGTCACCCTCGCAACGCAGGGGGCCAGCAATACCGTGTTCGGGGGCGCTGGCGGCGGCACCATCCTCAGCAATGGCTCCCACGATCTGGTGGTGATGGATCAGGGCGCCACCACCCTGTTCGGTGGGCAGAATGCCGCCATCTTCACCAACAGCGCCAATGCCAATATCGTCGGCGAGACAGGCTCCTACGCCGTCGGCTTCGGCAGTGGCACCAGCAACGCATGGGCCAGTGCCTCCACCGATCTGTTCCTGTTCGCCAACGGACAGGCCGGCGGCAACGTCACCATTGGCAATTTCCAGGATGGGAAAGACTTCATCCAGTTACAGGGATATGGCGACAATGTCGTCCAGAACGTCCTCGCCGGTGCTCAGCAGACTGCATCCGGCCTGTCCCTGACGCTCAGTGACAATACCCATATCACCTTGCTCGGCGTCACCAGCATCAATCAATACAGCTTTATGACCTGAGAAACCTTATTTTTCCTGAGCCACGAACAGGCGGTGCTCCATCCGGGCATCGCCTTTTTGGCGTCGTGAAATATATTTTATGCCTTTGCGGCTTTTTGCAGGGAACCCATCCCGGCAGTGCATTGGACATCAGACAAGAATTTAACTAATCCTCATTCTCAACTTCCTCCCTCCTCCTGTCTGGAATTGGGTGGAAGGATCCCATGGCCCTCGTGCCAAGGAGTTGACCCATGCGCCTGACCCAGTTGTCGGTTGCCAGCCACAGTGTCATCGACCATATCGAGCCGCTCGGACCGGATGACGTCATCGCACGACGTCTGGAGGAGCTGGGCTTCGTCCCCGGTGAACCGGTGCGGATGATCGCACATGGCCCGCTGGGCAGCGATCCGGTGGCAGTAGAAATCGGCTTTACCCGCTTTGCCCTGCGTCAGGCCGAGGCTGACCGCGTTATTCTGCGCAGTGATCCGGGCGAACATCTGGCCGCTGAGTAATCATTCCTTCCTGCCTCTGCCTTGCTGATGCGCCTGTTATTTCAGTTTCCTGATTGTAACGACTGGATCCGATGTCAACTACCACACACCCGCTGCGGATTGCGCTGGTCGGCAATCCTAATTGTGGCAAGACGGCGCTGTTCAACCGGCTGACCGGCAGCCGCCAGAAAGTCGCCAACTATGCCGGTGTGACCATCGAGCGGAAATCAGGCCGCCTGACCACACCAAGCGGGCGCTCCGTGCAGGTGCTGGATTTGCCCGGCACCTACAGCCTGCATGCGGCCAGCCCCGACGAGGCCGTAACACGCGATGTGTGCCTCGGCCGGTATCGTGGGGAAGATCCGCCCGATCTGCTGCTCTGTGTCATTGCCGCCACCAATCTGCGCCTGCATCTGCGCTTCCTGCTGGAAGTGCGGCAATTGGGCCGTCCGATGGTGGCCGTCATCAATATGATGGATGCGGTCGAGAAACAGGGCCTGCATATTGATGTGCCGCATCTGTCCGAGGCATTGGGAATCCCGGTCGTCACCGCCATCGGCACACAGCGCAATGGAGCAGAAAACCTGCTGCGCCTGCTGGATACGCTGCCACCGGATCTGCCGCCGCCACCGTTGACCAACGCCAATGCTGATCTGCATGCTGACGTCCGCGCCATGCTGGATCGTTGTATCACCCGCATCGCGCCGGAACGCCCGACGCTGGAGGAGAGGCTGGATCGCTGGGTACTGCATCCGGTCTGGGGCATGCTGCTGCTGACCCTGCTGATGTTCGCGATGTTTCAGGCCGTGTTTTCCTGGGCCAAGCCGATCATGGATTTCCTGCAGGATACCATGGACCATCTTGGCGACGTGGTGGGGACAGCCCTGCCGGAAGGCCCGTTGCGCGGCCTGATTTCTGATGGAGTGATCGCCGGGGCGGGCACCGTGATCGTGTTCCTGCCACAGATTCTGGTGCTGTTCCTGTGGATCCTGACGCTGGAGGCATCCGGCTATCTGCCCCGCGCCGCTTTCCTGCTGGACCGGTTCATGGCGGCGGCCGGGCTGAGCGGGCGTTCCTTCATTCCGCTGCTGTCCAGTTTCGCCTGCGCAGTGCCGGGGATCATGGCTGCCCGCACTATCCAGAACCCGCGGGACAGGATGCTGACTATCCTGATCGCACCGCTGATGACCTGCTCCGCAAGACTGCCAGTCTACGCCTTGCTGATCGGAGCCTTCATCCCCGCCCATACGATTCTGGGTCTGTTCAATCTGCAAGGGCTGGTGCTGTTCGTACTGTATCTGGCAGGGATTCTGAGCGCCCTGCTGGTTGCACGCGTGCTTAAACGCGGCACGGCGGAGGAACAGCCCCTGCTGTTGGAACTGCCCCCCTATCGTCTGCCCAACCTTCGTAGTCTGGCCATCGAATTATGGCAGCGCGCCTATATTTTCCTGCGCCGCGTGGGCACCATCATCGTCTCCGTCAGCGTGCTGCTATGGGCCTTGTCGAGCTTCCCGTCTCCGCCGCCCGGCGCCACCGGTCCGGCAATCGACTACAGCCTTGCCGGACGGATCGGTCAGGCCATGCTGCTGGTGTTCGAGCCGATCGGCTTCACCTGGCAGATCTGCATCGCCCTGATTCCCGGCCTCGCCGCGCGGGAAGTGGCGGTCAGTGCGCTCGCCACCGTCTATTCGATCACCGCCGACAAGGATCATGCCGCCGAAAAGCTGATGCCGCTGCTGTCCTCGCAATGGAGCATGGCGACAGCGTTCTCTCTGATGGCATGGTATGTCTATGCGCCGCAGTGCTTTTCGACGCTGGCCATCATCCGACGGGAAACCGGGGGCTGGAAGATGGTCTGGATAAGCGCCGGGTATCTGTTCGGACTGGCTTATCTTCTGTCCTTCGTGACATATCGTGTTACGCGCCTGTTCACCGGTTGAAGCCAGCCAGGAGGCCACCATGCTCCAGTCCATCATCGCCGCGATCGCCGTCCTGATTTGTGCCTTGTTCTGGATGCAGAAGCTTGCCCCCCGTGTCATGGCGCCGCTCTGGTCAGCCGTGTCAGCTCTGCTGCGGCGGATGCAGGTGATGCCTGCACTGGCCGAGCGTCTTTCTCCCGCCACCTCCCCCTCCTCTGCCGGCTGCAAGGGATGCGACAACTGCGGTGGAAGCAAGGGCGGCTGTCATTAAGGATGCAAAGGCAGAAGCCTGCCTGTTTGGATAAAGCGTTGTAAAAAACGGCCGTCAGGCAAAGGAAGGAGCCGCGGCCCCAGAGTGTCTGCTGGCCCGGCATGGTCAAAAATCCGTGCCTTGTCTTATGCCGGTATTCCATCTCAAAAGCACAGTGCGCACTGCCCTCGCACAGGAGGCATGCTCGGGATGCCAGGACAAACCGCCGGTTCAGGACGCCGCCATGGATAAACCAGTCAGAATGCCGCCCTGTTATGGCCTGCTCGCAGCGAGGGATCTGACGGCACGCAAGCCGCTCGACGCGCCCGAGATCGAGGCCATTTTCTCTGTCGGGGTGCCGGAAAAGCCGATCTGGCTGCATCTGGATCTGCTGGATACCCGCGTCACCGAATTCATCCGCGCCTTGCCGGGCCTGCCGGAACAGGCCAGCGCACTGCTGTGTGATCGCAATGAATCCTCCCACCTCGATACGGAGGATGATGCCATCTGGGGCACCATCCCCGATTTCGCCCATGAAGTCAGTGAGGAACCGGACCCCGCCTATATGGGTGTCCTGCATCTGGTGATGACGCCGACCATGCTGATCACAGCGCGCCGGCATCCGCTGCGAGCGCCTTCGGTGATTGGCTATGGTCAGGCATCGCAGGAGACCACCGCCGCGCAATGGGATCATCTGATGCGGGCCATCATGGAAGGCATCAGCCGTGCCGCCAAGGTGCTGGCCGCCAAGCTGGACAACATGGAGGACAGGCTGCTTCAGGGATACGAAGTCACACGCGACGAGCTGGCCGGGCTGCGCCGCTCCGTGCTGCTGCTGTATCGCCGGGTGGAGCCGACCGTGGAACTGTATGGTGAAATCGCCGAGATCGCCCCGGAATGGATCGGGGAAGCCGGACACGATATGAGCCGCGTCACCTCCCGCCTTGAAAGCCTGAAGCGCAACGTCATGTCATTGCAGGAACGGGGGCGCATCGCGCAGGACCAGCTTGCTGCCCGCAATGCCGAGGAAACCAATCACAGCCTGATGATCCTGTCCGTGCTGACCGCCATCCTGCTGCCGCCCACGCTGGTGACGGGTATTTTCGGCATGAACACCACTGGATTGCCGGGAACCTCCGGCCCGGGTGGCACCTATATCGCGTTCATGGCAATCCTCGGCTCCATCGCCGGAGCGTGCCTGCTGCTCAACAGGCTGGGGCTGCTACGGCTCAGATCAGAAAAAAAGCGACGCTGATCCGGCTTCAATACGGGGGTGGGCAAAACCGTCGCAAATGCTTCACGGGACGAAGCGGGCAGATTTTTCTACATCATGGCTGAATTGCTGCCTTAAGCCCGTGAGGATACCGCTATGACCGATCTTTCCAGCCCTGTCGAAAAATCCTGGCTGGCGCTTGAGCTTGAAGATGATTTCGATGAGGAACTGGAACAGGAAATCGACGATAGCCGCCTTCCTGCCGCTCTGCGCGCATTGCAAAGCCATCACCACAGGAACACCATTGATCGTGGTCAGTATTTCCGCACGCTTCTGCACCTGCAATCGGAACTGGTGAAGCTTCAGGACTGGGTGGTCCATAACGGGCTGAAGGTCGTGGTGCTGTTCGAGGGGCGCGACAGCGCCGGCAAGGGTGGTGTGATCAAACGGATCACCCAGCGCATCAATCCGCGCGTGGCGCGTGTCGTAGCGCTGCCCGCCCCCTCTGACCGCGAACGCACGCAATGGTATTTCCAACGCTACATCACGCATCTGCCAGCCGCCGGTGAAATCGTGCTGTTCGACCGCAGCTGGTACAACCGTGCCGGTGTGGAACGCGTGATGGGCTTCGCCAGCGAATCACAGGTGGAGGATTTCTTCCGCGACGTACCGGAATTCGAGCGTATGCTGGTGCGCTCCGGCATCATCGTGGTGAAATACTGGTTCTCGATCACCGATCAGGAACAGCAACTGCGCTTCATGATGCGTATTCACGATCCGCTGAAGCAATGGAAACTATCACCGATGGACCTGCAATCCCGCGTGCGCTGGGAACAATATACCAAGGCCAAGGAAGAGATGTTCGAGCGGACCAACATCCCCGAAGCCCCCTGGTATATCGTCGAGGGCAACGACAAAAAGCGGGCGCGGCTGAACTGCATTTCCCATCTTTTGTCCCTGATCCCCTATGGCGATGTGCCGCATGAGCCAGTGACATTGCCGGATCGGGTATTCGACCCAAATTATGAACGCCGCACACTGCCGACAGAACTCTATGTGCCGGAAAACTACTGATCAGAGGATGCATTCTCCCCGGCCTGATGGCCGGGGAGACCCTTTTTTATCCATAGACTCTGACAAAGCTGCCGATGATCGAGGCGAGCATCAGTGTCATGAAAACGGTCCGCAACAAACGAGCGCTTTTGTAGATCACCAGACTGCCGCCGATCTGTGCTCCCAGAAAAGAACCGGCCCCCATGATCAGGGCGTGCCGGTAATCGACTACACTGCTGCTGATCAAAATTGAGAGTGCCGCAATGTTACCTGCCATGTTCAGGGGGTTCGCATACATCGTGGCTGCATTGATGCGCAGTTGATAGGTCCGGCTGAGGGCCACGGTCCAGATCGATCCGGTACCGGGACCGAAAAAACCGTTATAGAACCCGATCAGAACGCCCAAAGGCTGCAATTTGCGTGGATGAGGCGGCAATCGGGCCTCTCCCGTCACATCCTTGCGATCGGATGACAACACGTAATACAGAAATACACCAAGCAACATCCACGGTACCAGACGCTTCAGAAAAACCTCTGTAACACTCTGCAAGAAAATAGCTCCGGCCACCGATCCTAGCACCGTGCAGAGCAGACCACGCCGGAGAGGGGAAAAATCCATTCCTCCCTGACGCCAGAATTTCAGCGTGGCAGAAAGCTGACCCACCACAGATTGCAGCTTGTTAGTGCCGAATACAGCCACCGTCCCCATGCCTGTCAGGCCCAGCGCCGGAACGCAGATCAGTCCTCCGCCACCCGCGACCGTATCAACCACACCGGCGCAAAAAGCCGTCGCAAACAGAAACACATCCAGCGCCCAAGGAAGGTGCATTTTATTTTTATATGCTTTCAATACAACAGGATCATAGAACGGACTTTATCTGCCGCTATCCTGCCCAGTCAGACAATATTTTTTATAAGCGATTCACACCTTGCATTTGGTGAAATAAAAAACGGCGCGGGGTTTACCCCCACGCCGCCTTCCATGATCCCGGATATATCAGAGACGGTGATCAGTCGCGACGCACCACGTGGTCATGACGGATCACGGCTTCAGCCTCCGGTGCACCCGCACCACCACCGAACCAGGCTGCAACCGCACCCAGCAGGAGAGCAATCACACCGAAGATAGCGCCCCGGGATGCGGCCTTACGGGTGGCTTCGGCGGCGGCAATGGCTTGTTGCTTCGCCTCTTCCACGGTTTTCTGATACTGCTGCTCCAACGCGTCCAGACGGGTCTTGGCCTCATCCGGGCTGATATTGGCCGCCTTGGCCAGACCATTGACGGCCTGTTCACGGGCGCGATCAGCTTCCTGCTGATGACCGTTCAGCTTTGCCTTGACATAAGCCACTGCCGCATTCTGCACTGTCTGCGCGTCAGAGGGATTCACAAGGCTGCGCACCTGTGCTTCCAGACTGTTATAGGCCTGCTTCGCATCGTCAGGGTTACGCGCTGCCGCTGTTCCAGCCGCATTGCCTATTCCACCGACGGCCGAACCGATCCCGCTGGCTGTGCCACCGAGCGCATGACCAACACCACTGCCCACTGTGCTGATCGCACCACCAACCATGCCGCCAACCGCGGTTGTCAGAATGTAGAACAGAACAAAAGTTGTTGCAGCCCACGAGACAAGACCATGCCACCGCGCCGTATTCAGCTTTGCGGTCCCGGATAAGCGACCGGCCACATGGCCACCCAAAAAGGCCGCGATAATGCCTGACAGAGTCCACCAGCCCGCCGCCGCCACGGACAGTGTATCTGCATCCGGATTTCCCGAGCTGTTGGAAGCATCAACAGAACTCAGCCCGATACCAATCCCCAGCAAATTTAACAGGGCCTGTACCACCAGGGCCAGAACAACGCCTGCCAGCACAGCTCCCCAGGAAATCCGGTTGGACAGCCGAATGCGACGCTCACCCAGCGCCAGATACTCATCTTGGCTGCTCCATCCCGTGTCACGATAAGGACCGGGCGGCACCGGATGTGTTGTATGTGACATGCGTATTCCTCGATTTTGTTGTCTTATTCGATAATCCGCCGTTCAGGCCGGGCGATGGCGCTCCCGCATCGCGCCTCAGGACGGCAATCCTTCACTCAAGACGTTACCAGGGCGAGAAAGTTGCGATGCCAACCTGTACAGGGATGTTCACAACCATGTGATGGAGCACAAAAAAGCCGTGCAGTGATGGAACTGCACGGCCTGTTCAAAAATACACTTCTTAACAAGTGTATTTCAAAGGATTTTCAAAGAAGGTTATTATTCCTTCAATTCGAAAGCACCCTCGATCCGCAGCTTCACCTCATCACCTACGACCGGAAGATACTTGGTGATGCCAAATTCACCACGGTGAATTTCCGTATAAGCCTCAAACCCGACCGTCTGCTTTTTATCCATTGGATTGACGCCCGTACCCACCAGACGCACCCGCAGCACAACATGTTTTGTAACCCCGTGCAGCGTCAGATTACCAGGCACTATCGCATGATCCTTGCCAGCAAACGTAGCCGTGGTGGCGACGAACGTTGCTTCCGGAAACTTTGCGGCATCCAGCCAGTCGGCAGATTTCAATTCTTCAGTCAGTTTCTGACTCGTTGTCACCACCGACGCGATCGGAATACTGATACGAAGCGTCGTCTTTTCCGGAACGGCGGGATCGATGGTCAGCTCCCCCTGAGCATCGGAAAACAGCCCATTGTAATTTGTGAATCCGAAATGCGAGACAGAGAATGCTACCTGGGAATGCGCCGGATCAGCTACATATGTACCCGCCTTGACTGATGCCGGATCAGTGGATGCAATCTTCTGCGACCCTGTTTCAGCATGAGCCGCGCCACCGTCAAAACTCAGCGTAGCGACACCCGCCAGCAACGCCCCCGTCAGGAAGGCTCCCCTCATACAGGCAATGCCCATGACACCTGATTTCCAGATTCCAATCATCCGCATCACATCTTATCCTTTTTCCATATCAACCGCTTTTTGCGAGCGCTTTCCTTCGGTAATGTTGCAAGATCGCGCTGCCTAGGAAACCACCTGAATCGAAATGCTGCATCGCCATTATTTAACTGATGCCACCGATCCATGCGTCAGAGGGGTTGCATCCCTCTCACAGGCATCGCATGAGAAACGGAGTGTATGACTTATTTCTTTACCCGCATGAACGGACCCTGTTGCTGTGATGAATGAGACAGTTTCCGGTGTCTCGCCTCATCGTCCCCTGCGTCTGCTGGTTACAGGCGGGGCAGGCTATGTTGGCAGCCATACGGTCTGGGCGCTGCATGACCGGGGCGATGAAGTCACCGTTTATGATTCCCTGATTCAGGGACACCGTCAGGCCCTGCCACCGGGTGTGCGACTGGTGGTGGCCGATCTGGCTGATGAGACCACACTTCACACCACCCTTGCGGACGGACAATGGGATGGCGTGCTGCATTTCGCCGCACGTTCTCTGGTGGGGGAGAGCATGGTCAATCCGATGCTCTACATGAACCAGAATGCGGCACTGGGCTTCAAACTGATCGAGGCCTGCGTGCAGCATAAAGTGCCACGCTTCATTCTGTCCTCCACCGCCGCATTATTCGGCCATCACGACGAAACGCTGATCGACGAGAACGCCGCCATTCAACCCGGCTCCCCCTATGGCGAGAGCAAGCTGATGATCGAGCGCGCTTTGTCCTGGGCGGACCGGATTCACGGGCTGCGCTATGCCTGCCTGCGCTATTTCAACGCCGCAGGAGCCGATCCGGAGGGACGCAGCGGCGAAGATCATGATCCGGAGACCCATCTGATCCCGCTGGTGATCGACGCAGCCCTGGGGTTGCGGCCGGAGATACGGGTATTCGGCAATGATTACCCGACACGGGACGGTACCTGCATCCGCGACTACATCCATGTCAGCGATCTGGCGCAGGCGCATCTGGCGGCTCTGACACGGATCGATCAGGGCAGCACGGTGTATAATCTCGGGAATGGCGCAGGTTCTTCCGTCATGGAGGTGATCCGCAGTGTCGAACGGGTGAGCAGCCTGACCGTACCGATGCGGATCGAGGCAAGACGTCCGGGCGACCCCGCCGTTCTGGTAGCCAGTGCAGACAAAATCCGCCGCGAAACCGGCTGGACGCCCCGTTTTCCGCACTTGGATGACATTGTCGCCACCGCCCTTGCATGGCGGCGCGCACATCCGCAAGGCTTCGAGGCCAGCTGAACCCGTTACTGATCATCAAACTATCATCTATCCGACAGTTCTTCCGGATGGGCAGCCCCCTGTCGCACGGCTACGGTCTGGCAGTTTTCTGCCGTTTGCCTCCTCCCGAATGATGGAAATCCCCATGCGCAGCCGCATCAGACATCGCGAGACCCATGCCACGGAACGGCTCGGATGGCTTCGTGCCGCCGTGCTGGGGGCGAATGATGGCATTCTGTCCACCGCCAGCCTGATGGTCGGCGTGGCCAGCGCAACCAGCCCCGGCAGCGGGCGTGGCGCCATTCTGCTGGCCGGGCTGTCGGCTCTGATCGCGGGGGCCATGTCTATGGCGGCGGGCGAATACGTTTCCGTCAGCTCCCAGTCCGATTCAGAACGCGCCGATCTGGCGCGGGAGAAAAAGGAACTGGATGCCGACTGGCACGGAGAGCTGGATGAATTGACCGAGATCTATCGCAGCCGCGGTCTGGATGCTCCCCTCGCACGACAGGTTGCAGAGCAATTGATGCGCCGCGATCCTCTCTCAGCCCATGCAAGGGACGAGCTGGGCATGACCGAGGATGGCGCGGCGCGTCCGGTGCAGGCAGCTTTGGCCTCGGCAGCATCCTTCGCCTGTGGTGCGGCCCTGCCATGGCTGGCAGCGGCACTGGCCCCTGATCCATACGATGCGACAGGGGAGAGCACAGGACAGACAAGCGTAATCTGGACCGTCTCGGCTGTGTCCCTGCTGGCACTGCTGCTGCTGGGTCTGGCGGGAGCATGGGCGGGAAATGCGCCGAAGCTGCGGGCGGCGATGCGGGTATTGCTGTGGGGCGTGCTCGCCATGGCCGCCACCGCGATCACCGGCCATCTGTTCGGGGGTGTGGTGGGTTAAAGCGCCAGCGTCTGGCTGCGCACCAGCCGGGCGTACAGCCCGTCCTGCTCCATCAGGGCCGTATGGGTGCCCTGCTCCGCCACCCGGCCATCGGCCATGGCCACCACCAGATCAGCATCGCGCACGGTGGACAGGCGGTGCGCGATCACCAGCGTGGTACGCCCCTGACGCAATCTGGTCAGAGCCTGCTGCACCGCGGCCTCGCTTTCCGCATCCAGCGCGCTGGTTGCTTCATCCAGCAGCAGAATGCGCGGATTGCGCAGCAGCGCCCGTGCCAGCACAACGCGCTGTCTCTGCCCACCGGACAGGCGCTGGCCACCGGGACCGACCATTGTCTCGAACCCCTCCGGCAGATCGCGGATGAAGCCTCCGGCAGCAGCTTCGGCGGCCTGCTCGATCTCCGCCCGTTCCGCGCCCTCACGCCCAATGCCGATATTGGCGGCGATGGTGTCGTCGAACAGCAGTGCATCCTGCCCCACATAGGCAATGGCATCCCGCAGGGAGGCAAGCGTGACTTCCCTGACATCCGCGCCATCAACCAGCACCCGGCCAGACGTCGCATCCCGCAACCGCGGCAGCAGGGCCAGCGCCGTGGATTTTCCGGCTCCTGAGGGGCCGACCAGCGCCACCGTCATGCCCGGCTGGGCAACAAAGCTCAGCCCGTCCAGCCCGGTGCGACCATCGGCATAGACAAAGCCCACATTCTCGAACGCCACATGCCCATGTCCCTGCGGCAGAGGAACCGCATCGGGTGCGTCCCTGATGGCGGCAGGCTCGTCGATGACGGCAAACACCCGGACCAGCCCGGCCACCCCCTCCTGCACCGCCGCGTTCAGCGAACCGAGCGCACGCAGCGGGCGGGAGGCAATCAGCAACGCGGCAATAAAACCGGCGAAATCGCCGAGACTGCTCTGTCCGTTCGCGGCGCGCCAACCGGTAAAGCCGATCACCACCGCCACCGCACTGCCGCCCAGTACCTCCAGCACCGGATCAACCCGCGCGCGCGACCGCGTCATACGCAACAACGCACTGTAGAGATGCTGAAAGGCCTCTCCGGCGCGCCTGATCTCGAAACCCTCCAGCCGGTAGGCGCGGATAGTGCGGGCCTGCGTGAAACTCTCGTTCAGCAGGGCGGCGGTTTCTCCCATCCGCTCCTGCATACCGCCCGAGGCCCGGCGGATGCGCTTGCCGATTTTCTGAATCGGCAGCGCCGCCAGCGGATACATCGCCGCCGCGATCAGGCTCAGCACCCAGTCCAGATACACCATGGAGGAGACCAGCCCCACCACCGTCACCACATCGCCCACCCCGTTGACGGCACGAACCAGCGCCTCCCTTATGGTGGCGGCATCGGTCGTAAAACGCGCGGCGAGCTGTGCCGGAGCCTCCCGCTCCACCCGATCCAGATCGGCATGGGCGAGGTGACTGAACATGCGCTCCTGCAACTCCCTGATCACGATCAGCACCAGTTGCTGCATGGAGACGGTCTGCCCATACATCGCAGCACCCTTGATGGCGGTGACGATCAGCACCAGCACCGGAATCTGATACAGAATGCGCCGGTCACGGGCATTGAACAGATCGATCGCATGCTGGATCACCACCGGGTACAGCGCCGTGCTGCCCGCCATCAGCGCCGTCAGCAGAATCACCACCAGCATGCGAACACGATGATGCGCGATATGTTCCCGCCACAACCGCCTCATCATGGCGAGCGCGGTTGGCTCCAACTCCACGTTGATCTTGCGCCCTACCTTACCCCGCCGCTTTGAAGGAGAGGGTGAGGGTGGCGACTGATCCGTTACCTGATTGAGCGGGCGTGCATCCATGCACCGGGGTGTATCAGGCCGGGGGGCGGTTTGCACAGCCCCGGCGGGAGAGTAGGGCTTCTATATAATGTATCAGACTATCTCCGCGCACGCGGAGGAACCTCCCGGCTGGCCCCGGCCGACACGTACGTGTCGGGTCTATCTCCGCGCACGCGGAGGAACCCTGTTTATCGCATCTCGCCGATCCTCGGCGGGGGGTCTATCTCCGCGCACGCGGAGGAACCAGAACAATTGCTTGCATCGTACCCGCGTCTCCCGGTCTATCTCCGCGCACGCGGAGGAACCTCACTAGAGGAAGCGAACGAGGCTTTTTTGCAGGGTCTATCTCCGCGCACGCGGAGGAACCGCAGCGCAGGCCCAGCGCACCACCGGCACAGCAGGTCTATCTCCGCGCACGCGGAGGAACCCCGCGTTCGCCTCCTCTAGTGAGTCTGCGGCGAGGTCTATCTCCGCGCACGCGGAGGAACCGGGGAGGCTGATAGTGGTCGTCTCCCCCTTTATGGTCTATCTCCGCGCACGCGGAGGAACCAGTTCGCGCAGGCTCTTCCTGCTCCGGGCGCTGGGTCTATCTCCGCGCACGCGGAGGAACCCCAGATCACGCATGCCGCTCAGGTCCAAAAACAGGTCTATCTCCGCGCACGCGGAGGAACCTGCCTCACATTCAGCCAGATGGCTCGCCTGGCGGGTCTATCTCCGCGCACGCGGAGGAACCCGCGTTGTGGAAAACATGCTGGAGCCGAGCCAAGGTCTATCTCCGCGCACGCGGAGGAACCGCCCGTCAGATGTTTTTTTTGCACGGCCGCGAGGGTCTATCTCCGCGCACGCGGAGGAACCACGTGCCGCTCGAACGGCGATAGCGACGAGAGGGGTCTATCTCCGCGCACGCGGAGGAACCCGTTTAGCCAGCCTAAGATACCCCAGCGCCAAGGGTCTATCTCCGCGCACGCGGAGGAACCCACGGGAAGCGCGCTGCCTCCTGATGTGCCTGGGGCCTATCTCCGCGCACGCGGAGGAACCCATGAGAAGCCCGGAAAAGATGTGAATACGTCAGGTCTATCTCCGCGCACGCGGAGGAACCTGCAAAGCTATTACAATCTGACTCTATAGCAACGGTCTATCTCCGCGCACGCGGAGGAACCTCTTGCCTACAACACATTGATACTTATTGACAATATCAAAGAACGTCATGTTTCAGAGATTAACTTTATCTGAACCAGCAGCACTCCGTCGGCCTTGATACTTTCCTTCGGAGCATCATAATCGGAACAAGAACAGGGATGGTCGATAGACCGATCCTGTCTCTGTCCCGCTTCTCCATGCAGAATTAAAAACGCATATGATCGTCTTCTGCAACTGGTGCAGGATGAGAAGGGGCATGAGAAGACTGAGCCCTCTATATGTTACGCGGCGTTGACGAAACATCCAGCGCCATGCTGGCGATCATTATGGAATCAAAATCCCGATAGATTCCATGAAGAGCAGGCTGCACAAGGAGATGCTGAATAATCTGTTTCATCATCCTGATACAAAAATCGATTTTGTGCAGAAAGACCTTTTATCTCCCGGATATCTTTGAAAATCTTGCCGAAAAAGGATTCCTCTTCAAATATCAATCCAGACGCGGCAACTGCCATGTCTGTACCAGGCGGAGAGTAAAACTTTAAATCTCTCCCGCCTTCAGGCCATCCTCCACCCAAGCCAGCAATGCCGCTTTTTCCTCCTCCCCCTCCCGGCAGCCGCGATGGAGCCATTCCGTGCGAACGGTGTCGAGCAGATGGCCGAGCGCCGGGCCAGGGGTGGCGAGACCGGCCGCCAACAGATCGCGGCCTGCCAACGGGAAATGCGGGCGGCTCAACGGAGTCAACAGGCGCGTCAGATGCGCCGCGCGCTCATCGCGCAACGTGACCCAGGCACGATCGATCAGAGCCTGCGCCGGGTCATCAGCCAGCAGCCGGCGGAGGCCTACCGTATCCGCAGCGCCATCCCACACCGGCACAGAACCGTCGAGACAAGCGGCCAACCGGCCTGCCTCCTGACCGGACAGGCGCAGGCGCTCGGCCAATGCGCGGGGAGGTTCCTTCTCCCCCACCAGCAAAGCGAGGCGCGGGATCGCTTCCTCCGCCAGACCTTCGCCGGGCATGCCATTTGCAACCGCCTCGATCAATGGCGCGGGATCGTATCCGGCGGGGAACAGTACCGGCAGCACACCGGTCCGCTCCATCGCCCCCAGTGTTGCCGCCAGATGCGGGCCTGTGAGGATACGCCGCAACTCGCTCCACACACGCTCCGCCGAGAGCTGTGTCAGCTCTCCGGCGATGGCGGCAATGGCCTGCATCGCCGCCACATCCGGCTCCGCCCCCTGTTCCCAACGGCCATAGCGGGCCTGAAAGCGGAAAAAACGCAGCGCTCGCAGCCGGTCCTCTGCCACCCGCCGGGCTGCTTGTCCTACGAAGCGGACCCGGCCAGCACGCAGATCATCCAGACCGCCGAAATAATCATGCAGCGTGCCATCCGGCGACAGGGACATGGCGTTGATGGTAAAATCCCGCCGCGCCGCATCCTCCTGCCAGTCATCGGTGAAGGACACCTCGGCATGGCGGCCATCCGTCGCCAGATCACGGCGCAGGCTGGTGATCTCGAAACGCTGGCCCCTGCTTACCGCCGTGACCGTACCGTGGGAAAGCCCGGTGGGAATACTGTGCAGGCCAGCCTGTTCCAGACGATACAACGTCTGCTCCGGAGGCATCGGCACGGCAAGGTCGATGTCCGCCACCGGCCGCCCTGCCAGAGCATCCCGCACACAGCCCCCCACCGGACGCGCCTGCGGCAAAACCGCCAGCACATCATGCAGGCCCGGATCGTCCAGCCATGACGGATGCAGAACCGGTTTTTCTTCCGTCAAAAGCCGGGCTCCGCCGCCAAATGAGCCTCCGCCTGCCGCAACCGCAAGGATAACTCCATCAGGATTGCGGCAGTCGCGCCCCAGATCACATGCTGCTCATGCGGCCAGACCCAGCTTTGGTGACGCATGCCTCTTACCTCCAGCCAGTCCTGCCGAGGCGCATCAGGATCCAGCAGCACACGCAATTTCAGTTCGAACACCGCCGCCACTTCCGCGGGCGCAACGGTCACCACCCAGTCCGGGGACACCAGCCCCACCACCGGCGTCACCACAAAGCCGGTTCCGGTCAGGACCGGATCAAGCCGTCCGAGAAGATGCACATTCTCTGCCTGCAGACCAATCTCCTCCCGCGCTTCCCGCAAGGCGGCATGCTCCGGGGAAGCATCACCGGGATCAATCCGCCCGCCCGGAAAGGAAACCTGACCGGCATGATGGCTTAAGCCCGCCGCACGCAGCGTCAGGATGATGCCCGGCTCCTCGGCCTCCGTGATTCCCACCAGCACCGCGGCAGCCCGCATCATGGAGACGGTGTCCGCCAGCATCTCCGGACGGCGCAGCAGGTCGGGCTGAGGCACCGGCAGGGACAGAGCCGTGCGCAGATATCTGCCGACAGAGGCTATACCGCAGGGCGGAACAGTCTCCACCACCTCCATGCCTCACCCCTTTTCCGCATTGGACGGCATTTCGCCGAGCGCGAAAAACGTGCCGCAGCTCCAGACACCCAGCATGCGGCGGCAGCAGACATCATGCGGTTCCGCCAGCGCGACCAGCTCATAATACACAGCCCTGCTGATCCGTGCCTCGATAGGCGGAGCACCCTCTTCTCCGTCCCTGACATGCAGATAGGGGGTGGGCTCGCAGGTCAGGATGTCATGCGCCACGCGGATCGGGTGGTCCTTCCCCGCCGTGATGAGCTGATCGACATTGGTGCGGAAAGTCAGCTTCTGATGGCGGCCACAGCCGGCCCAGTCCAGCTCCACCGCGACAAAGGGCGCATCCTCGACTTCGATCCGGCCTTCCTCGACCGGGGTGCGCAGCTTGTAGCCGTCCTGATCCCGTCGCAGCACGGAGGAAAACAGGCAGACCAGTTCCTTCCGGGCGATCGGGCTGCCGCGATACAGCCATGTGCCATCCCGCCGGATCAGAAACGGCAGTACACCGCAACATGTGCTGCCAGCCTGCGTCGGATTGCCCATGACGGCATCAGGGGAAAAACCCTGCTTCTCATGGCAGGAAAGGCTGTTCAGTATGCTGTTATCGACCACGTTCCATCCCAGGGTTGATCCGATGACGCCGGAAAGACCGCCTGAAAGGCATCGCGCGGAAGTTAGCCCCCCGCAGCAATATCGCCTTGAGAGCGATATAGGAAGTCTCTCTTTGCTGATCAAACAGGGCAATCACAGATTGATCGTGGCTCTGCCTGAGAGCCTGACACGCTCTCAGGGATGCTCTGACGCGGCGAAGGGGGCCGCCATCAGGCGCTGCTCCGCCTTTTTCTGCCGCAGCCTTGTCGCACTGCTGAAAAATGCGTTCAGCAGCACGGCGGAGACGGCCGTCAGTACGATCGGATCAGCCACAATCGGCCTCCATTCGGCAGGAAGCATCCGGAAAAAATCCGGGGCCACCAGCGGAATGACGCCAAGCCCGGCAGAGAGCGCCACCACCAGCACGGCATTATGCTCGGTTTTGTAATCGACGGTGGCAAGGATCTTGATACCGGTGGCGGCCACCATGCCGAACATGATGAAGGCCGCCCCACCCAGCACGCTGTAGGGAATGGTGGCGACAATAAAGGCCAGTTTCGGCACCAGCCCCAGCGCCAGCATGATGACTCCGCTGGTCACGCAGACATACCGGCTGAACACGCCCGTAATCCCGACCATGCCAACATTCTGTGAGTAAGAAACATAGGGAAAGGTATTGAACACCGCCCCGATCACGGTCCCCAGACCATCGGCCCGCAGCCCGCGCCTGATATCCTCATCCGAGACCGGCTTCCCCACCACGTTGCCCAGGGCCAGAAACATGCCCGTCGCCTCGATAAACGTGATGGTGACCAACAGGCACATGGTCAGGCAGGGGATCAGATGAAAACTCGGCATGCCGAATTGCAGGGGCGCGACCACCCTCACCCAGGGCTGCGCGGCGAGGCCGGAGAAATCGACATCCCCCCGCAGGATGGTCAGCATATATCCTGTCAACAGCCCGGCCATAACGGCGACATGGGACAGGAACCCGCGCGCGAAACGCACCAGCAGCAGGATCGTCAGCAGAACCACGATGGCCGCCGAGATATGGTGGAAGGACCCGTAATCAGCCGCCCCCACCCCGCCGGCAGCCCAGTTGATGCCAATCCGCATCAACGAAATACCGATCATCATGATGATGGAGCCGGTCACCAGAGCGGGGAAGAAACGCAGCATCCGCCCGATCAGCGGCACGATGGCCAGCCCGAACAGCCCCCCGACCAGAGCGGCCCCATAAATACCCTGCAAGCCCACTCCCGGCGTTGCGGCCATGGCCAGCATGGGCGGGATGCATAACCCCGTTACCCCCATGATGACGGGCAGGCGAATGCCAAACGGACCGAAGCCGATGGTCTGGATCAGCGTGGCAATGCCGCAGGCGAACAGATCGGCATTGATCAGCATGGCGATATGGGCCTGATCCAGATGCATCGCCGCGCCGAGAATCAGTGGTGCCGCCACCGCATTGGCATACATCACCAGCACATGCTGCACCCCGAGGGTCAGCAATCTGGGCCATGGCAGCATCTGATCGACCGGATGCAGTGTCTTTTCAGCAACCCCGGACACGGAACCCGTCATCATCCATTCCTTCTCCGCCCGAACAAGCACAGGCCCGCAAGCCATGCTGCAGAAGGCTACGAATCATAACCGTTGCCTGCCAGTGCCGTTTTCTTGACAAGGTGTTGCGAAAACCTGAACACCTGCTTCTCATACCAGGGTGACAACAGATAAGGATCGGCAGCCTATGCGACATCTGCGGATTCTGACCCATATTGTCGATGTGGCCCGCAGCGGCTCCATCCGTCGCTCGGCCGAGCGGCTGAACATCACCGCCTCCGCCCTCACCCGCCAGATTCAGGATTTCGAGGAGGAGCTGGGCACACCGGTTTTCGAGCGCACCGCACAGGGCATGCGTCTGAATGCCGCCGGGGAACTGATCGTACAGCATGCGCTGACACGGGCAGCCGATCTGGATCAGATACGCTCCCGCATCGCCGATCTTCAGGGGGTGCGACGTGGCCACGTGACGGTGGTGTGCAGTCAGGCTTTTGCCCGGCTCGACCTCCCGCGTGAAATCGAGGCCTGTCGCAGGCTGTATCCGCTGGTTTCCTTCAGCATAAGGGTGCTGGATCACAGCCGCGCGCTGGAAGCGCTGCGCCGTTATGAGGCCGATCTGGCTCTGGTTCTGCAACGCCTGCCGGACAGCGAAATTCAACCCCTGCTGCACTATACCCTGCCGCTCTGCGCCGTGATGGCATGGGATCATCCGCTGGCCAGACGGGATGGCGCGCCGGTGCGGTTGCGGGCATGTCTGGCGCATCGTCTGGCGCTGCCGGAGCGTGGCATGGCCACCCGTCAGGCTCTGGATGAGGCGCTGTTACGGCTGGGGCAGACAAACCCGGAGGATATCGCCGTGGACTCTGATTCGATGGAGCTGCTGACCGAATATGTGCGCCGTGCCGGAGCCGTGACCTTTCAGGCCGCCAGCCCGGTGCAGGAGGAGGAAGCCGGTGATCTGTGCCTCCGCCCGCTCGACCCGCGTGACGCAGGGCCGGTTTCCTGTGTGCTGGGCCATCTGCGGGGCCGGGTGCTGTCTGTCGCAGCGGCCAAATTCGCCGATCAGCTCGCCCGCAGTCTGCATGCGCGCTACGGGCATTGATCTCCCGGTTTGATCTCTCGGTTTGATCTCCCGCTTTGCGATCGTGCGACAACGTGCCACCATTTGCGTTGATCCTGTGATACCCGGCCAATTTCCACCATCGCCAGAGGATACGCGCATCATTATGCCGGTCAGCATGCTTCAGAACGCCGACACACACTCACTTGAAACCAGCCTCGCCGCGCTGGAAGCCACCGGCGCGAAAATGGCAGCGGTGCGCACCGAAATCGGCAAGGCGATTTTCGGACAGCGCGCGGTGATCGAACAGACTCTGGTGACATTGCTCAGCGGCGGCCATCTGCTGCTGGTCGGGGTGCCGGGGCTGGGCAAAAGCCGTCTGGTGGAAACGCTCGGGACGGTGCTGGGCCTGCATGCCGGGCGGGTGCAGTTCACGCCCGATCTGATGCCGGCCGATATTCTGGGCAGCGAAGTGCTGGAGGAAGCGGAGCATGGCCGCCGGGCCTTCCGCTTTATCCCCGGCCCGATTTTCTGCCAGCTTCTGATGGCCGACGAGATCAACCGTGCCAGCCCGCGCACACAATCCGCGCTGCTTCAGGCAATGCAGGAAGGCAAGGTGGCGGTAGGCGGCGCGGAACACGCCCTGCCGCGCCCGTTCCATGTGCTGGCGACACAGAACCCGGTGGAGCAGGAAGGCACCTATCCGTTGCCGGAAGCGCAGCTGGACCGGTTTCTGCTTCAGGTCACCCTGACCTACCCGGAAGCGGCAGATGAGCGCGCCATGCTGCTGGCCACCACCGGCGCGGAGGAAGCCCGTCCGCAACAGGCCCTGACCGCCGAGGATCTGCTTCAGGCGCAGCGTCTGGTGCGGCAGATGCCGGTTGGTGACAGCGTGGTGGATGCGATTCTGGCGCTGGTGCGCGGGGCTCGCCCGGAAACGACGGAAGATACCGAATTGCGTCGTCATCTGGCCTGGGGGCCGGGGCCTCGCGCGGCGCAGGCCCTGATGCTGGCGACCCGCGCCCGGGCCCTGCTGGACGGACGGCTGGCCCCAAGCCTCGATGACGTGGCGGCGCTGGCTCCGCCGGTGCTGCGGCATCGCATGGCGCTGGGTTTCGCCGCCCGCGCCGAGGGTGTTCAGCTCGATCAGTTGATCGAGCGCCTGATCGAGCGGATCGGGTGAGTCCAGCCCGCATGGCGGCTTCTTCTCATCAGCAGACCCTGCTGCGGGCACAGGTGGAGGCCGGGCGGTTGCCGCCTTTGCTGGCGGCGGCGGAGCGGGTGGCGTCCTCGGTCGCGCAGGGCGTGCATGGCCGCCGTCGCACCGGCAGCGGCGAGAGTTTCTGGCAGTTCCGCCCTTTCTCCCCCGGCGATACGCCTCGCCGCATCGACTGGCGGCAATCCGCACGCTCCGGGCTGGATGCCCCGCGCGGCTGGTTCATCCGGGAGACAGAGTGGGAAGCCGCCCAGACGGTTTTTCTGTGGACCGACCGCTCTGCCTCCATGCAGTTCCGCTCGACCGGAGCCACGGTCTCCAAGCTGGAACGGGCTGATCTGCTGTTGCTGGCGCTGGCCTCCCTGCTGCTGCGCGGCGGGGAACGTGTGCGGCTGCTGGGGGCGCAGACGCGCTTCAGCGGCGGACAGGCCGCTCTGGAGGCGCTGGCCATGGCGCTGGACACACTGCCGCCGGGGGAGGTGCCGCCCCTCTCCGCGCCGGTACCGCCTTTTTCCCATGCGGTGCTGATCGGCGATTTCCTCGCGCCGCTGGAGGATATCCGCGCCTCACTGGCCCGGCTGGCGGCACTGCCGGTAAGGGGATGCGTGCTTCAGATTCTCGATCCGGCCGAAGTGCTGCTGCCCTATGAAGGCCGCGTGCGCTTCACCGGAATGGAAGCGGACGGGGAAGTCCTGCTCCCCCGCGTCAACGCAGTGCGGGAGGAATATGCCAGACGGCTGGCCGCCCAGCAGGAAGGGCTGGCTGCCCTCTGTGCCGGGATGGGCTTCACCTTCTCCGTCCATCGTACCGATCGGGGGCCGGAGCTGCCCCTGCTGGCGCTGCATCAGGCGCTGGCCGACAGTCGGGCCGGCAACAGTCGGGTCAGCACCTGATGGGAGGCAACCCATGATGTTTCTGTCTCCATGGCTGTTGCTGGCACTCGGCCTGCTGCCGATCCTGTGGTGGCTGCTGCGGGCCACGCCTCCCGCCCCACGGCAGGAGAGGTTTCCCAGCCTCCGTCTGCTGCGTGATCTGGCCATGCGGGAGGAAACGCCAGCCCGCACGCCATGGTGGCTGCTGGCCCTGCGGATCGCCGCCGCCGCGCTGGTGATTATCGGGCTGGCCGGACCGGTCTCCACCCCGCTGGAGGGGCTGCCCGGCCCGGCTGGCTCCACCCATTCTCCTCTGCTTTTGGTGCTGGATGATGGCTGGGCCTCTGCCCCACGCTGGTCAGGCATCCTGCGCGCGGCAGAGCAGAGCCTGCATCACGCCGCCATGGATGGGCGGCAGGCCGCATTTCTGACCACTGCCCCCGGCGGAGACGGCAGCCAACCCTTCCCCAGCCCGGTCATGGATCCCGCTCTGCTGCGCGCCCGCATCGGTGCGCTGCGGCCCCAGCCATGGACCACTGATCACCGCGCCGCAGCCGCCATGCTGAACCGGCTGCCGGCCAATGGATGGGGTGTGGTGGCGATTCCGGATGGTCTCGCCCAACCGGGGGACGATGTGTTCGCCCCGGCACTCAGTCGCCTCGGCCCGGTAATGAAGGTCGAGACCGAAGGCGGCGCGCCCTTGCTGCTGCGTCCACCCGTGATCCAGCCTGACCGGCTGATCCTGCGCGTATCCCATACCGGACGCAGCGCAGGAACCGATCATGTCGATGTGCTGGCCCAGACCGCCGATGGGCGCAGCCTGTCCCGCACCCGCATTGCCCTGCCCGCCACACCGGGTACCGCCGAAGCCCCGCTGATCCTGCCACCGGAGATTCGCAACCAGCTTGCCAGGCTGGTGCTGGACGGACCACAAGGTGCAGGCAGCATCGTGCTGCTGGATGAACAGTCGCGCCGGCGTCCGGTCGGGCTGGTGGCGGCGGATCGCTCCGCCGCTGACACGCCGCTGCTCGGCCAACTCTATTATCTGCGTCGCGCTCTGGAACCTTATGCGGAGGTGCGGGAGGGCGATCTGAAAACCCTGCTCTCCCGCGATCTGTCGGTGCTGATCCTCGCCGACCGGCCGGTGGAAAATGAGGAGGAGCGCGCCGCCATCCTCCGTTTCGTGAACAAGGGTGGAGAGTTGATCCGCTTCGCCGGGCCGCATCTGGCTGCGCATCCGGATGATCTGCTGCCGGTTCGGCTGCTGGATGGCGACCGCCAGCTTGGCGGGGCGATGTCATGGGGGCATCCGGCGCATCTGGCCCCTTTCCCTCCCGGCCCCTTCGCCGGACTGCCTCCGCTCGGTATGGCGTCCTCTGACATAAGACCCAGTGATCAGAAGGGCGATCAGAAGGGCGATCAGAAGACAGAGGATAAAACCGGAGCCGATATACGGGTCTCACGGCAGGTGATGGCGGAACCCTCGACGGATCTCGCCACGCATAGCTGGGCGGTGCTGGAGGACGGAACGCCCCTGGTCACCGAACGCAGCCAGGGGGCCGGACGCATCGTTCTGTTTCATGTCACCGCCAATACAGACTGGTCCACCCTGCCGCTCTCCGGGCTGTTCGTGGAAATGCTGAAGCGGCTGGTCGGGCTGGCGGCCGGCGTGGCCTCCATTCCGCCCGACACCATGCTTTCCCCCACTGAGACGCTGGACGGGTTCGGTCAGCCCGGCAGCCCGCCGCAGGCCGCAACGCCGTTGCGCGCGGGAGATTTCGCTTCCACCCCGACCTCTCCCCGTCATCCTCCAGGGCTGTACGGACCGGAACAGGGACGGCAGGCGCTGAATATCGGCACTGCCGCCCCGGCCCTTCTCCCCGCAACCCCCATTCCGGGAGCCCGCAACGTCACCGCCGCCCTGCTGGGACGGCAGCATGCGTTCGGACCAGGACTGATCGCCACCGCGCTGGCTCTGCTGGCGCTGGATATGCTGCTGTCACTCTGGCTGCGCGGCATGCTGAAACGGGGCGGAGGAGATGGCAGCGCTGCCGTCGCAACGCCCGCATCGAAACCCGCCTTTTTCGCCCGGCGGCGCAGAATGCTGAGCCTGCTGATCGGCGGCGCCATCACCATGGCCGCGCTGCGCCCGCGCTCCGCGCCGGCTGCGCCAGGCGGGATCGCCGGGAATCCCGAC
This sequence comes from Granulibacter bethesdensis, assembly GCF_001889545.1. NCBI lineage: Bacteria > Pseudomonadati > Pseudomonadota > Alphaproteobacteria > Acetobacterales > Acetobacteraceae > Granulibacter > Granulibacter bethesdensis. The sequence continues at coordinate 1,844,653 of NZ_CP018194.1, forward strand.
AGCCATTATCCCTCGCTCGCCATCCATCTCGCTTATGTCGTGACCGGCAATGCGGAGCAGGATGCCATCTCCCGCATGGGGCTGACCGGGCTGGCCGATTTCGTCTCCGGCCGGACCGCCGCCACGATCGCGCCGCCCATCGGCGTGGTGCCTGGGCGGGATGATCTCAGCTTCTATCCCCTGCTCTACTGGCCGCTGACCAGCGACCAGAACCCGGATACCCTGCCGGAAACCATGCTCGCGGCGCTGAACGACTATATGGCGCATGGCGGCATCATCCTGATCGACACGCGCGATGCCGGTGCCGGAGCCGGTATGAATGGCGGACATGAACGCCTGTTGCAGGCTATCGGACGCTCCCTGAACGTACCACCGCTGACCCCGCTGACGCCGGAGCATGTGCTGGCCCGCAGTTTCTATCTGCTGCACGATTTCCCCGGCCGTTACGCCGGGGGCGAGGTCTGGGTCCAGCGCGATGAGGACCGTGCCAATGACAGCGTCAGCCCGGTGATCATTGGCGGCAATGACTGGGCCTCCGCCTGGGCGGTGGATGATCAGGGGGGCCATCCCTACGCCACCATTCCCGGCGGCGCACGGCAGAGGCTGCTGGCCTATCGCTTCGGCACCAATCTGGTGATGTATGCGCTGACCGGAAACTATAAGGGCGATCAGGTGCATGTCCCCTCCATTCTCGACCGGCTCGGGCAGTAGGAAGGGATTTGATGCAGACCGATCATATCTCCGCCTCTCTGGTCTCCGCTTCTCTGGGATTTCAGCCGCTTCTGCCGCTCTGGCTGCTGGGGATGCTGGGGGTTCTGTGCCTGCTGGCGCTGCTGCCCGCGCTGCTGCGCCGGGCGCGGGGCTGGCCATGGCGGCTAGCCGCCTTCACCGCGCTGCTGATCTGGCTTGGCGGCCCAAAGCTGGTGCGGGAAACGCGGCAGGGACTGGCCGATATCGCCTTGCTGGTGATCGACCAGAGCGGCTCCATGGCGCTGAAGGACCGCACCAAGCTGGCTGAACAGGCCCGCAGCATCCTGACGCGGACTATTCCCCAGCCCGGTCGCGTGGGGGAGCCGCCGCTGGAACTGCGCACCGTCACCGTGCCGGAACATGGCCGTGACGGCACAAAACTTTTTGCCGCCATCGCACAGGGGCTGGCCGATATTCCACGGGACCGGCTGGCTGGAATCGTCGCTGTGACCGACGGCCAGGTGCATGACGTGCCACCCTCCATCGCCAAGGGCACTCCTCCGGCCTTCAACGCGCCGCTGCATGTGCTGCTGACCGGGCGGGGTGAGGAAACCGATCGCCGCCTGCGCATGATCGAGGCCCCGACCTACGGCATTGTCGGCAAGACCATCTCCCTGCGCGTGGCGGTGGAGGATCTGGGCGTCGCCCACTCCTCCCCGGTGGCCTCCCCGGTGGCCACCCCGGTGGCCACCCCGGTGGCGGAGTTGACCCTCCGCCGTGACGGAGAGGCTCCGGTAAAGTACACCGTGCCGGTCGGGCAGGAATACCCCATCACCCTGCCCGTCACCCATGAAGGGCCGAGCGTCATCGACATGACGGCAGCAACGCTGCCCGGAGAAGTCTCGACCATCAACAACCACGCCGTCATCACCATCAACGGGGTACGGGACCGGCTCCGCGTGCTGCTGGTCTCCGGCGAGCCGCATCAGGGCGAACGGGCATGGCGGCGGCTGCTGAAAGCCGATCCCTCGGTTGATCTGGTGCATTTCACCATTCTGCGGCCACCGGAAAAGGACGATAATACGCCCCTCAACGAACTCGCGCTGATCGCCTTTCCGGTGCGGGAGTTGTTCCAGCAGAAAATCCGTGATTTCGATCTGATCATTCTCGACCGGTTCCAGAACCGGGGGATTCTGCCGCAAATCTACCTGCGCAACATCGCTGATTATGTGCGGCAGGGCGGCGCCCTGCTGATGACCGCCGGACCGGAATATGCCAGCCCGGTGAGCCTCGCCAATTCTCCGCTGGGGGAGGTGCTGCCCGCCATGCCGCGTGGGCAGGAGTCCGACGATCCGCTTTCCGCCGTGATCGAAGGCGGGTTCCGCCCGCAGGTGACGCCACTCGGCGCCCACCATCCGGTGACGGAGAAACTGCCCGGCGCACCGTCTTCCACCGAGGGTGCATCTGCCAGGAATGCCGCATCGGAATGGGGGTCGTGGTACCGCTATATCGCCACGGACGGCCCGGATAATCCGGTGCATGGCCAGACTGTGCTCGCCACCCCGGATGGCGCACCACTGCTGATTCTGGACCATGTGGGTAAAGGCCGCGTGGCGCTGCTGCTGTCCGACCAGATCTGGCTGTGGTCACGTGGACATCAGGGAGGCGGTCCTCAGGCGGAACTGCTGCGTCGCGTCGCGCACTGGGCCATGAAGCAGCCGGAGCTTGAGGAACGCGCGCTCACGGCACAGATCGCACAGGGGCGTCTGACAGCCCTGTTGCGCAGCCCGGAGGATATTCCTCCCGGCATGGTGACCGTGACCGATCCTGATGGCAAGGACACCAGCGTTCCACTGCATATCACCGGCCCAGGCCGGGCGGAGGCAAGCCTGCCCGCCGCCGCACCAGGTGTGTGGCGCGTGCGTTATCGTCCGCCGGTGTCTGCTAAACCCGCTTCTCAGGAGGGGGAGCAGGCTGCATCCTCCGAACTGACTGCTTTTGTGGCGGCATCCCCGCCTGATCCGGTGGAGGTCGCCGATCTCCGCGCAACGGCCACAGTTCTGAATGGCGCGGCCCGGCTCAGCGGTGGTAGTATGCAATGGCTATCCCCCGCAGGGGTACCCGCTATCCGTCGCGTCTCCATGGGTACGCGCGCTTCTGGAAATGGCTGGATTGGACTGCGCCGCAATGATGCACATCTGGTGACCGGGATTGATGCGCTGCCGCTTTTACCCGGCTGGGCTGCCCTGCCCCTGATCCTGTTGCTGATCCTGGCCGCGTGGAGGCGGGAGGGACAATAATGGAGCCTATCACAAAAGAATATTTGCCCGATGCATCCGCGCTTTCTCCGATGCGTCACAATCACAGGCAGGGTGAGCCAGGAAACATGACAGGGAAACAGGATGGCCAGACAGCCCGATTTTCATGACAATCATCCGGAGGCAGCCTCGGCACGCTGGTCTCCGGCAGTGGCACTGGCGGGATTTATTGCTTTCTGCCTGCTGGTTGCAGCGGTTGATGGCGTCTTTACACAGGGCGGCGTGCGCGACTGGTATCCATCCCTGACCAAACCGTCCGGCACACCGCCGAACTGGGTGTTTCCGGTCGTCTGGACCACATTGTATATCATGATCGGTGTTGCAGGCTGGCTGCTATGGCGCCGCAAGGCATGGAGCACGCTGCGCCTGTGGGGCTGGCAGATTCTGGTCAACGCGCTGTGGAACCCGGTTTTTTTCGGCCTTCACCAGATCGGGCTTGCGCTGATTGTGATTATTGCGCTGCTGGCCCTGATTTTTCGTTGCATCCAGCGCTTCAAAGCGATTGATGCTCTGGCGGCCTGGATGTTTGTGCCATATGCCGTATGGGTCTGCTATGCCACCTATCTGAATGCCGGCTTCTGGCGTCTGAACTGAACCGTATGCATCCGCGTCTGCCACCAGGCACCGCGCGGGAAGGAGTATTCATTCTGATGGCGTATCGCCTGATTTCTTCTCTGTCGCTTCGCGCCCGGTGTGGCGGTATTCCGGGGGCTCTGGGCGCGGCTCTTCTGATGACCAGCCTTGGCGCCGTGCCGGAGCATGCTGCGCAGGCACAGATGATGGGCATGCATAATAATCCGCACGCCACAGAACCCAAAGGGCAGCAGGCTCCGCCCCCCTCTCTCCCCGGCTCCAAGCCTGCCAGCCATACGCCGGTGCCGCCGCCGGACAAATCGCTGGCCGATATGCAGCCGAATGATGCCCTGTTCGATGCGATCAACCGGGGCGATGTCCCTGCCGCCCGCGATGCCCTGTCACGCGGCGCGCAGTTGGAGGCGCGTAATGTGCTGGGGATGACGCCTCTGGAACTGTCGGTGGATCTGGGGCGGAACGAGATTTCCTTCCTGCTGCTCTCCATGCGCCCGCCGCCGGACAGCTCCGCCGTCATCAGCGGGCCGGCCCCCAAACCCGTTACGACGGCCAGCAAGACGACGAAAATCAAGGGCAGCAAATCCCATCATGAGGACAGCGCCGCCATCTCCACCACACAGCCAAAAGAGGCCAGCGCCAATGAAACAGGCTTTCTGGGCTTTAATCGCTAGTGCGAAGGCTCCCGGTCGGCCCTGAAACAACCCGGCCGGGAAAGACTGTGCGGAAAGCGGATTGCAGAACACCGCCAGTTATGTCTAAAACGCCTGCCACCCACCAATGGGCCGGGTTAGCACAGTGGTAGTGCAGCGGTTTTGTAAACCGAAGGTCGGGGGTTCAAATCCCTCACCCGGCACCAGTTCAGGCGGTTGAGTGTGGTTGGGTTTTTCGGGAAATTTGATTGAGAGTCTGGTAGTTGAACTACCGGGGTGTGCCTTTTGTGCCGACACCGAAGATACTCCATGGGAGCGGCCCAGCCAAGACATTGAAGAGGACCACTCCAGCATACGGTTGGGGGCGGAAAACAGAATGTCTGGTTTGAAACCGTCTCGCGAATAAGTAGATATTATCTAACCGCAATAGACGAGAACTGTCCCCTTTTAAAAGGGAATATCGTCGTCGGAGCCAAGGCAGGAAAGCGGCAAAGCATCCTCTGGCAACTGCACATTATGGACAATCAACAGGTTGAGTATGTCGTTCCTGCCCATGAACATGATCTGGCTGCGCTTCTGCGCATCCAGCATACCACCAAGCAGTTGTTCCGCCGCTTTTGTGATCTCCCCCCCGGCCACAATGAATGCGTGATCTACCAACACTTTTCGATTCGTCTCGGGATCAAAAATTTCGTGTGCTAACATCATTAATGCTTGGTTGTAGATTTCGGCGATGTTAGCGTTGGTTCCCCTTGATACGCTGGAGGAATCGAGCTTTCCCTTTTTGGCTTGAATGCCGAAGTATAGGTAATGCTGCGTGGGCAGTTGATAGCGCATCCAAATGTCTTTGCCGAATTCATTTGACTTGTCCTTATGACCCACCGCTGTGATGCGATGGAAGCCAGCTTGGCGTAGCATCGGAAGAAGCACTTTCTCGATCAGCTCGTCCTCAGAGCACTTGTCCAGATAAGCGGCAAGCTGCGCGTCGCCTGACTTCGACGGCCGAGAGGGGACGGTGCGGACTCATCGAGATTCCTGCGACCTTCTTGGTTCCAATGTGCCTGACATAGCACTGGTTGTCTTCAGCGTAGAATGCCTCGAATCCTTCCCGCACGAGCGCCTTATTGAGGGCTTGTAGCGCACCTGGTCGGTCATGCTCTTCGTTCGTCGCATCCCCAGGATCCATGAGGACGCGGATGATTCGACATAATGTTTCGGGCGGTGTGTGGTTATCTGGATGCGGCTCTTCCAAAATTTTCTTGAGGGTCTCGACCACCCATACTGCTCGGGTTGAGCCATCGTGGGCGTAGTCCGTGTCTGCATCTTGGAAGAAACGTGTGATTTTTCTGCTGGTGCGATAGGGAAAGAATGAAGTCTGCTCCCTCCCTTGTGGTACGCAAATCATCTCGGCGATCTATTTGACCGTACGATTCTGCCACTTCACCTAAACCCCTCCTCGCCTCATGGCGCAGCCTAGCATTCGTATTGCTAAGCCATAGCTCGCGAACATACTTTCAGCTGGAACTCACCAATAGTCAGTTTTGGGCGATCCACACATCACATATGCCGAACTCGGACGCTAAGCAGACATTTGCTTGACTTATGCCTAACGACCGCCACCCCCTAACCCGGTCATTAGTCAGCACGTGAATACAGACCAAACGACCCGACAGTGCAGCCCTGCCGCTATTCATCAAACGGTCATTTTTCGGTCATACATGCCAATATCCATAAATAGTCCACACCATCGAGCAATTGGACAAACCACTATAACGGACAGAAAATAGGCATATCCGCATTAGGAACCGTTCGGTGAAACCTTAACCATTCCTCCCCCCACTCACCCACCCGCCGGCACTGAAAAGCGGAAGGCCACCCCTCCACCCGGCGGTTCAAGCAACACCAGATCGCCGCCATGCGTCTCGGCGATGGTGCGGCAGATGGACAGGCCGATGCCAAGCCCGTCTTCCTTTGTGGTCACGAAAGGCTGGAACAGTTTCTGCCGCACACTATCAGGCAGGCCCGGGCCGTTATCCGTGACCGTGACGAAAACCCTGTCTTCCTGCCGCATCGTCTCCACCATCAGGCGATGCGGAGGCGATTGCGTTTCCATGGCCTCCACCGCGTTGCGCATCAGGTTGAGCAAAAGCTGCTGAAGCTGCACCCTGTCACCGAAGACCTGATCGGCCTCCGGTGGCAGAGTGAGCGCCAGTTGCACCAGCCGGCCAGTCCCCGTCAGAGCCAGCGCACTGGTTTCCTGTACCAGAGTGCCGATATTCACCATGCTCCATGTACGGATATCCTTGCGCAGGAAATCACGCAGATTACGCACGATCATACGCGCACGCTCGGCCTGTTCGTCCATACCGGACACGGCCTGCTGCAACCGTTCCTGTCCGGGGGCAGACACCATCCGTTTCAGGCCGGCAATGTAATTACTGATCGCCGTCAATGGCTGATTCACCTCATGCGCCAGCACGGAGACCATCTGGCCAAGCTCATTCAGCCGCGCGACATGCAGCAATTCGGATTGAAGCTCCGCCATTCTGCGATCGCGCCGGTGCGGCTCCGTCAGGTCACGGGTAAAGCCTGTGAACATGCGTAGCCCGGCCACTGCGACTTCTCCCACCTGCAACTCGATGGGAAACGGGGCGCCATCCCTCCTTTGGCCGACCAGAACGCGGCCGATGCCGATGATCCGCTTCTCCCCCGTCTCCTTATAACGGGCCAGATGGGCATCATGTGCCTGCGCATAGGGTTCCGGCATCAGCATGCGGACGTTCTGCCCGACCACCTCCTCCGCCGCAAATCCGAACATACGTTCCGCTGCCGGGCTGAAGAACTGCACCAACCCATGATCATCGATCACGATCAGACCATGCGGCACCGTCTCCAGCACTGATTGCAGCAGATGCCCATGCAGCGTTCCTCCCTCCGTTTTCAGAGAGGAGCGGGCGATCCAGACCGTGCCGATGATCTTCCCAGCCTCATTGCGAACCGGCGTCATCGTCACAACCGCCGGGAGGATACCGCCATCCTGATGCGCCAGCGTGGTTTCGACATGCAGCAGACGCTGTCCCCGGTGCAGTTGATCCAGCCAGAGAAGATGCTGATCCCGCGCCGCATCCGGCACCAGATGCCAGATGGAAAGACCGATCGCCTGCTCTGCGGTCAGGCCCAGCAGACGGGTCGCGGCTTCATTCCAGTGCGCGATCACATCGTCCTGATCGAAGCCGATCATGGCATCGTCGGAACACGCGCTGAGCGCCGCCAGATAGGCCAATGCAGTATTATCGGGCTGCGAGTCCATCACTGCACGCCGGAGCGTCCACTGTCCATGGACAGGCGCACCAGATCGGGCAAGGTATCAACTTCCAGCTTGTGGAACACGTGCGCGCGGTGCACATCCACCGTGCGGGGGCTGATCCCCAGAACCCTGCCGATTTCCTTGTTGGAATGCCCGGCCACCAGCAGATCGAACACTTCCTGCTCCCGCTGCGTCAGGATAGAGAGGCGGCTGGCAGCGGCAGAAGCGATTTCCTCCTGCCTGCGACGCTGCATACAGGTGATCAATGCGCGGGAGATAGCTTCCAGCAACTGCGTATCCTGAAAAGGCTTTTCCAGAAAATCAATCGCCCCCGCTTTCATCGCCCGCACGGCAGAGGGCACCTGTCCATGCGCTGTCATCATAATGAGAGGAAGATCAATCCCCCGGCTTTCCAGATGCGCCTGAAACTGCAATCCATCAATCTCCGGCATCAGCAGATCCGTCAGAATACAGGCTGGCTGAGCTGGATCAGAGCCAGAGTTGATCAGACGTGCGAGAAAATCCTGGCCATCCTGATACAGGATCACCCTCATGCCCTCCTGCTCCAGCAGAAAAGCGAGGGAATCCCGGATCGCAGGATCGTCATCTACCACATGGATGACAGGTCGAGAGAGCACCATGCCGCCATTACCCTGATCTCATTGCAGGATACGTGATCTTACGTACGCAATGGAACGAATAGGCTGCGGCTCATCACATGCCTAGTGGGGAAAGGACGAATAATACCATCGGGAGTCACCAGATGACCACCACCACCCCCACCTCTCCTTTGCCTTCCACTGTTCGGCTGCCCCCCTCCCTCAAGAGCGTCAGACACACGATGTCGCTTTTTATTCACACTGCGCAGCAACAGATACAGCATTACGCCCGTGGCGACGTGCTGATCGAGGAAGGCCACCCCAGCCGTTTCTGCTTCCAGATCATCAGCGGCTGCGCCCGTGCCGTGCGGCTGATGGAGGATGGCAGACGGCAGATTGGCGAATTCCTGCTGCCGGGCGATATGGTCGGGTTAGAGGCGGTCTCGGAACAGATCTACACGATCGAGGCGGTGACACCAGTGACCGCACAGCGCCGAACAATTGAGGATATCGAGAAACAGGCTGATCAGGACAAGACTTTCTCTTATGTCCTGCGTCAGTTCATCGCTCTGAAATTGCAGATGAGCTGGAAACGGCAGATTGCACTGGGGCGCCAGACCGCCAGTGAAAGACTGTTTGGTTTTCTGGATGAAATGCGCGACCGGCTGGAAGAGGGGTCAGGCAATGCAATCACCCTGCCCATGAGCCGTAGCGATATCGCCGATTATCTGGGCCTGACGACTGAAACCATCTGCCGCACCCTGACGGCGTTTCAGCGGGAAGGGCTGATCAGCATCTGCAAATCCGAGATCCTGTTCCCTTCCCACCCAGTCCTCAAGCAACGCGATGCCCCCGTATCGCGCAGTTATACTGACACGATACGGGGGTAGAAGACGTCAGATCAGGCTGTGACAGCCATATCCATGCTGACCAGCTCATCAGCAGGATAAGGACCTCCCGCTATGATCTGAATAGCCAGCAATCCGATACTGTCAGGGGCACGCTGCCCAAGCGGCAGCACAGCATTGCCGTTGGTCCAGCGGCAATGCACGGTCTCCAGCCTGTCCCATCCCGGCAAGTCGCTCTGTCCCAGATGAGTCTCGATAGGACGCGTAACCGCGGCCTCGAACAGAAGGACCTCACCAACCAGCACACCGAGCTGCCGACGATCATCGACGAATGGGCCGATCATATCATAGGGACGGCTGGTACGAGAGACGATGCGGACATCTCTGACATCTCCCGACACCATGAACATGACACGATCATCGGTCCTGCGGACAGGATGGAGGATATGCCCACTGCCCGTCACCAGATGCAGCGCCGCATCGTCCGTGAAACGGACCGGGACCGTGCGGCTGGCAAGACCGGCCTGTTCCGCACGGGCTTCGATCTGGCGGAACAGCGGCTCGACGAAATCCCGCGATATGCGGAGAGGTGCCGCGGCATCGTTCCAGTCCAGATTGGGCCGACCAACCATCGCCACAACGCTGCCCTTGCTCTGGAACGCATAGCGGTTACCGGTATCGAGATAGCTTTCTGTCAGAACACCATCCGCCCTGATCACGGAATGGGTTTCCGTCTCGATATGATAGCAGTCATAGACCATGCTGGTTTTATCATAGAAGATCGAACGACCATTCACGAGCATTCTCACCGGAACGAAGGCTCCGTCGAGAAACAGGCAATGTTCAGCCGTGATCAGCATATCCTTGTACGGCACATCTGGAGCAATGGCATCCTTGAGCACACGCACCGGATAACCTGCCTGATCATCAGGAACAGCAGACTGGACCCGTATCTGTGATTTGCCAACCCATGTCACCTTGCGGATAGAGACTGTTCCACCATGATAGGTGACGATCTCATCCCCGACATCGATGTCCTGCACAGGAACCTCTCCCTGAGCCAGCGTCACCATGCTGTCAGCCAGGAAGCAGGGAGCAGATCCATCTATACCGGCAGAGGTCACCAGACTACCCCCACCCGCCACGGTGGTCGGGTCTGTAATGATGGCACCGGAAGACACTGTCATGGTGAAAGCACCGGCCGTCGCAGTTCCCAGATAAGGGGATGTGACTGTTGCACCGGACATCACCGTCACATTGGCGGCACCATCTGCACCAGGGCCACTATTGACGTAGGTATCGTTGATGGAGCTGCCACCGGAAGAAATCGTCACCACATTCGAATTATAGACGTTTCCCGACACCGTGGCGCCATTGGCAACGACCAGGTATCCGTTCACCTCGGAAGAATTGACCATCGTCCCGCCGTTGAGCACGGAGACGGTCGGAACACCGCCGGAAATCGTCGCACCGGAGACCACGGCTCCGCTTGAAACGGTCAGTGTTCCGATATTGGACAGAACTACCGGCCCGGTCACTGAAGTCGTGCCGCTCTGGTAATAGGTCGTGCCACTGACATTGACTGCGGACCAGTTGCCACCGTTCAGGACGGTCGCTCCGGAAACAGATGGCTCAGAATTAGGGGTTCCATCTCCATAGGTTGCCGCCATGGAAACGACAGAGCCGGACGTAGCCGTCACGGCGGATATGTTCGCACCGGAAGAAACGACGGCTGTCACGCCCGACCCCACCGTCAGGCCCGAGACATTTGCACCGGACGCAACGACCGCGCTCAGACCACCCACTGCTCCACTGGTAAAGGTCGCCCCATTCAATGTCGCACCGGCTGCAACAGAGACCGTTGCCGTTCCATCCGCAACAGACCCGCTGTTGATATAAGTATCGTTGATGGAACTGCCGCCAGAGGAAATCGTCACCGCATTCGAATTATACGTATTGCCGGACACAATGCCGCCATTGGCAACCACCAGATAACCGTTGATCTCAGTGGAGTCCGTCATCGAGCCACCACTGAGAACAGAAACGGTGGGAACGCCGCCGGACAAAACCGCTCCGGAGACAACCGCTCCGCTTGAAACGGTCAGCGTTCCGATACTGGACAGAACCACCGGGCCGGTCACCGAGGTCGTGCCGCTCTGGTAATAAGTTGTGCCACCCACATCGACGGCCGACCAGTTGCCGCCATTCAGGATGATATAACCACCTGCATGGATCACACCTGTGCTATCTGTCACCGCGGCGCGACCACCGGATTCAAGCGTCATACTGGTAATATTGGCTCCAGCCCCGCTGACGACCGCGCCGGAAGAAACCGTTGTGGTGTCAAGGTTGGCGCCTGCAGAGGCCATCAGCAGACCGCTACCCGTCACGACAGTATTGCTGACCGTAGCACCGGAAGACACAACGGCCGTTGCCCCCGCCCCTACCGTCAGATCCGAGACATTCGCACCGGACGCAACGACCGCGCTCAGACCACCCACTGTTCCACTGGTAAAGGTCGCCCCATTCAATGTCGCACCGGCTGCAACCGAAACCGTTGCCGCTCCATCCGCAGCAGATCCGCTGTTGATATAAGTATCGTTGATGGAACTGCCGCCAGAGGAAATCGTCACCTCATTCGAATTATACGTATTACCGGACACAACGCCGCCATTGGCAACAATCAGATAACCGTTAACCTCGGTGGAGTCCGTCATCGTGCCACCGCTGAGAACAGAGACGGTGGGAACGCCGCCGGACAAAACCGCTCCGGAGACCACGGCTCCGCTTGAAACGGTCAGCGTTCCGATACTGGACAGAACCACCGGCCCGGTTACTGAGGTCGTGCCGCTCTGGTAATAAGTTGTACCACTGATGTTGACTGCAGACCAGTTGCCACCAGTCAGAATCGTAGGAGATGTCATTGAGGTCTGGCTCCATCGCTGTTAAGTGCTGTCATTGAAGGAATCGTCTTGATGGTCGAAATAACCGCTTCAGGCGTAATCAAACGTGAACATTCAAACTGCCTGTCCGTGTTTTCATGGCGCGGACACCAGAAAATATTATTGTGATCAAATGTGATTCTTGGATCATTCCAGCAGGAATTACAGGAATTCCAGTTAATGACCCGATATGGTGTATAAAATTCGTTGGTCGGGTGCGTAAAACCTGAAATCAACACAACATTGACTCCGACAGCCCAAGCCAGCCAGGCAAGGCCTGAGCTGGTACCAATAAAAAACTCGGCATGGGTCAGCCAGCGCACACGCTCTTCAAGGGGACGATCGCCGGTCTGATCCTCGCAACCATGTGGAATATGGTTCCAAACCCAATTTTTTCCATGCACAGGTTTCTGATCAATGCAGATGACGCGCAATCCCTGATCCTTCAGGAATTTGATAACTTCTCTCCACCCATCCGGATTGTTCCAGTATTTGCATTGTGATGATGCTTGCGCGGCAATACAGACATAGCGGTCAGCAATCGGTCGGGAATTATCACGGATGGCAATTTCGGGCCTGACCTCACTTGGATCGACACCCAGAATATAGGCTGCCGTCTTATGCAGACCGACATGCCGGAAGTCGCTGGGCTGCCAGTTCTTGTCCTCATCCGTAAAGAACAGGCCAATCCGGTAAGTTGCATAGGCTTTTTCCTGAAGATCGGAATCAGCCAGAGCTTCCTTCGTAAGAAACTCGATCTGCGGATACTGATCCTTGAACAGGGAAATGAATTTATCCGCGACAATGCAAACCGTTCTGGCCCCCGTTTTCTCCTGAAAGCGGGGAATGTAGGAAAACCATGCAATTGCATCCCCCAGCGTGCCGACCGGGATCTGGATCAGGATGATCTTGTCAGCCGGATCGAACTGGTGGCGAAAAACGTCCCTGATACTGCCATCATCCGATACAAAAACGACCTTGATCTCGTAGCGGAGAAAATATCGTTTCGCCGATTGCAGATGACCGCTTTTCAGATCACCATGATACAGAATGACACCAGATGCCTTATCACGGAGCGTCACTCTCCAGACCCCATCCTCCCGCTCCGGAAAATGAACTCTGGCACCGTCATTAAAATCAAAACGAATACCCTCAACCCCTTCCTGCGTCAGGACAGAGGGGGCCGGGATATACGCGCCGCCATGAAGACAAACAGATTCTGCAACCAAGACCAGAAACACCCCCGTGCAGTTGCCGTTTTGGATATCAAGAATATAGGATAAATATCCTTATATCTAACATATATAATTAAACATCTATTCAATAAAAATACAAGACTATAAACATGTAAACAGAATTGTGTTCAAATTTTGTTTACAATTTAAGCAATATAAATTTTAAATTTATTATTTGATTATCTATTTTCTACTATTGATTGTGTTTTGTTTATTTACGACCAATTATATATTGGAATGGTCAACAGTGATGGATAATGTCCGGCATCGCGTGACCTGATGCAATGCGCGTCATGGCATCTGACACAGGACATGGTATCGTTCTCTACACAACGATACGCAGCCCTGATCAGCATCAGCAGTTATGGAGGGATATGCGAGAGCACACCGCTCATCCTGCTTTGTGCGGTGGCTTGGACCGGAGGTGAGTCTCTTACGACTGACACCTGCAATCAATTGATTTTATTGAGCTGGAAGAGCTGGCTGGGGCGGGAGGATTCGAACCTCCGCATGGCGGAATCAAAATCCGCTGCCTTACCGCTTGGCTACGCCCCAAGGCACTGTTTTGTATGCAGGGACAATCCAGGCATGTTCCTGCGCACCGGCGCTTGATAAGCGGAACCGGCGCGAAGGTCCATCCCCCTGATCAGGATTTAGTGCCGGAAATGGCGCATACCGGTGAACACCATGGCCAGGCCGGCCGCATCGGCAGCAGCAATCACCTCATCATCCCGTACCGAGCCACCGGGCTGGATCACGGCCGTGGCACCAGCGGCAGAGGCTGCCTCCAGACCATCAGCGAAGGGGAAGAACGCATCAGAGGCCACCACGCTGCCCGCGATCAGCGCGCCGCCTTTCTGGGCGGCAATGCGGGCGCTGTCGACGCGGCTCATCTGCCCGGCGCCAATTCCGGTGGTGGCCAGATCCTTCGCATAGATAATGGCATTGGACTTCACATGCTTGCAGACGCGGAAGGCGAACAGAAGATCACGCCATTCCGCATCCGTCGGCGCCCGCTTCGTCACCACGCGCAGATCCTCGCGCCGGATGCAGCCATTATCGCGCGTCTGCACCAGCAGCCCGCCCGCCACGCTCCGCACCGCCATGCCCTGCTCAGCCGGGTCCGGCATGCCACCGGTCAGCAGCAGACGCAGCGCCTTTTTGCGCGCCACGATCTCCAGCGCGGCCTCATCCGCATCGGGGGCGACGATGACCTCGCTGAAAATGCTGGTGATGCGCTCGGCCGCTTCCGCATCCAGCCTGCGGTTGAGGGCGACAATGCCGCCAAAGGCCGAAACCGGATCGCAGCGCAGTGCCAGATCCCACGCCTCCGCCAGACTGGCCGCCGAGGCGACGCCACAGGGATTGGCGTGCTTGACGATGACAACGCTCGGCTGTTCGAACTCCGCCACGCATTCAAAAGCGGCATCGGTGTCGTTGATGTTATTGTAGCTCAGTTCCTTGCCCTGAAGCTGGCGTGCGGTCGCAACACCCGGACGTGCGCCCAGCGCATAGAATGCGGCGCTCTGATGCGGATTCTCACCATAGCGCAGCCCCTGACGCAGGCTGCCCCCGATGGAGAAATGACGCGGAAATTCCTCCTGAACCGCGCCCTGGGGGGAAAGCCAGGTCGCAAACCAGCCCGCAATGGCACTGTCATAGGCCGCCGTGCGGGCAAAAGCCGCCGCCGCCAGCCGACGGCGCAGCGTGGCATCCGTGCCGCCATGCGCGGTGAACTGATCCAGCACTGCCTCATACTGCGCGGGGTCGGTGACGATGGTGACGTGATCGTGGTTTTTCGCCGCCGCACGGGTCAGGGCGGGGCCCCCAATATCAATATTCTCGACACAGGTTTCGAAATCTGCGCCGGAGGCAACCGTGGCCTCGAACGGGTAAAGATTGACGCAGACCAGATCAATCGGGGCAATGCCGTGCTCATTCATCTGCGCGACATGCTCCGGCAGATCACGGCGACCGAGAATGCCGCCATGGATCTCCGGCACCAGCGTTTTCACCCGCCCATCAAGGATCTCGGGGAAGCCGGTATGCGCAGAGACATCCTTTACCGCCACTCCGGCCTCCCGCAGCGCCGCGGCGGAACCGCCGGTGGAGAGAATCTCCACCCCGCCAGCCGCCAGAGCCTTGGCAAAGGGAATCAACCCGGTCTTGTCAGAGACGGAAATCAGGGCGCGACGAATAGGGGCGGTAGCGGTCATGATGGGTGCGAACTCCGGCTGGAAGACTGCTAGCGTGTCTCCCAAGCCGCGCGCGACGACAAGAGCCTTCGCCGCATGCCCGCCCCCCTGCTGCCTTCTGTTGCCTCGATAGGACAATATCAGCGGGCGGCGTGAAGCTCCGGCCGCACTGGCAGGTTCTGGGCTTCACGCACCGCCATCCACGCTTTCGTCACAGCGTCGGAGAACATCATCCCCGGTGCCTTCTGACAGACGCGATAGACGGTGCGGGCGCGTTCGATCTTGTGCGGGGTGCTGTCCGGCAGTTCTGCCGTCGGCAGGCCCTTCGCAGCGGCATTGCTTTCCAGCGTGCGGAAAGCATCATCGATTGTCTCGAACCAGCCTATCTTGCGGGAGGAAATATGGTTGCGCGCCACCATCGCTTCGATCCGGCGGCTGTTGACCACCTCTCCAACCGCGGCACTGTAATCGGCACAACGCGGGCGATAGTTGTCCGTGGCGGCCTGAGCCTGTTTGACGGGCAGAAAACCACTGATTGCAACAGCCACAGCGGCAAGCCGGGCAAACGGATGAAGCATCTTCCTGGAAAGGTGCATGATGGGCGATCTCCGGCACGTCGGTTCGACAGACCCGGCGGTAACGCCGGATATGTCTCATTTAGACATGTCGAACGGCGGATGCATCCATCTTCGCACCTGCACAATACTATGTCACAATCCGGCAGATGTTCTGCAATATAAGACCGTTTCAAGTCAGTGCGGAGAGGCCGTCAGAAGGAATGCCCTTTTCTCTTTTTCGCGCTTATTCTTTCTCGATGGTGCATTGCAGAGGGTGCTGGTTATGGCGGGCCAGATCCATCACCTGCGTTACCTTGGTCTCGGCGACCTCATAGGTGAAGACGCCGCAGACCCCGACCCCACGCCGATGTACATGCAGCATGATCTGGGTCGCTTCTTCGCGGGTTTTCTGAAAAAATCGCTCCAGCACATGCACGACGAATTCCATCGGCGTGTAGTCGTCGTTCAGCATCAATACCTTATATAAGGACGGCTTGCGTGTTGCCGGGCGCGTTTTCGCAATCAACCCCGTGCTGGTGCCATCCCCGGCATTGCCCTGCCCGTGCTCATCGCTGCCATGGATATCGATCATGGTATTCTGTCCCGTCATGAAGCCGCACCACGCATCGCTGGGGCGCGCGGCTCGCGCTGCCCTACCATATCGGATCAGGGCTGGCAGGGGAAAGAGGGAGCTGGCAGGGAAAATCACCTGATACATTCTGCAGACACAGGCACAACCGGACGCGGGATCGCTCACCCCATCCGATCAACGGCAGCAGAGACACGCTCGGTCAGAGGGGCCAGAGCCTGCTCCGCCACCCGCATGGAAGCATCAGCCAACCGGCTGGTATCAACCACGGCTTTTTCCATCACGTCGCGGGCGAAGCTGTTCTGGACCTCGATCATATCCTGCACGGAGCGGGTTTCCGCCATACGGCGCATGGCATTGGTGGCCGTTTCCAGACCATCCTGAGCACTGGCCAGCCACTGACGGGACAGTTCCTGGAACCCGCTGGCCCAGACCTGACTGCACTGAAGCAAAGCATCAAGATTGTCGCGATGGAAGGCCATCAGATCGTCAGGGCCTGGAATCATGCTGTATCATTCCCGTTCATCCCGCGCCGGGAGGGAGCGGAGGAGACGTTCAGACTATACGGCCTGGTCTATCCGGCATCGGCAGGCGTCATGAAACGCCACTCCCGGACCGCCATAAGACATGCGCCGTCATGTTGCATTGCAACACGAAACGTCAGGTAGTCCTGCCTCCCATAAAAGTCAATAACGACAAGGCTTCCTCATCTCCGCCAGCCTGCCGGACGACTCAATGATGACAGTTCAGCAACAGCGGGAGGTTATCCGGCAACGCCGAGAACCGCTCTGCAAATCATCTGTTAACATACCGGAAATATTGCTTTTCCCGGCAAACGACGCTGGACAGCAGCCTTGCTCGCCGACTAGGTTTAACAATGCATGGGGGGGGATGGACCGTGGGGCGTATAAAAGCTGACAGAGCACAGGCAAGCCAGGCCATTGCGGCGGACGAGACACCTGTCATGATGGTGTCTCCTCTCCGCCGAAACTGGCGCTCCCGCCTCACTCCCGCCCTGTTCGGCAAGATCGTCCTGCGCAGCACCATTATCGGCGGGCTGCATGTGTCTGCAGGCGCCGCGTTCCTCACCACCGCAGGGGCCGGCTTCTCCACCACGGCCTGCGCCCAGATTGGTTCCGAGCGATACAGCTCCATCGTCGTCGACGCCAATACCGGCGCCGTCCTCTCCGCCTCCAGCCCCGATGAACTGCGTCACCCCGCCAGCCTGACCAAGATGATGACGCTGTATATGCTGTTCGAAGCATTGCGGGATCGCCGGGTCTCCCTTGATGATCTGGTCCCGGTCTCAGATCATGCGGCCTCCATGTCACCCTCCAAGCTTGGGCTGGTCCCCGGCACGAGGCTGACGGTCGAGGAAGCCATTCTCGGGCTGGTGACAAAATCCGCCAATGATGCCGCCGCCGCTGTTGGTGAAATGCTGGGTGGTAGCGAAGAGCAGTTCGCGCAGATGATGACCGTCCGCGCCCGCGCGCTCGGCATGACCCGCA
Source organism: Granulibacter bethesdensis (assembly GCF_001889545.1). Lineage (NCBI taxonomy): Bacteria > Pseudomonadati > Pseudomonadota > Alphaproteobacteria > Acetobacterales > Acetobacteraceae > Granulibacter > Granulibacter bethesdensis. The sequence goes on from NZ_CP018194.1 coordinate 1,862,682, forward strand.
CCGTATTCCGCAACGCATCCGGCCTGCCGGATCCGGAACAGATCAGCACCGCCCATGATATGGCTGTGCTGGCCCGTCATCTGATTCTCGATTTCCCGTCTGAATATCGTTACTTCAGCACCCCCAGCTTCGTATTTCACCGCCATGTGATCCCGAACCATGATCGCATGCTCTCCATCTATCCGGGTGCGGATGGACTGAAGACAGGTTATACCAATGCATCCGGGCTGAATCTGGTCACATCCGCGCTGCGTAATGACGTCAGACTGATCGGCGTGGTGTTCGGCGCCTCCAACAAATATGAGCGCGACAGCCATATGACGGCCCTGCTCAATGCCGGATTCAGACAGGAAGGCGTGCAGTCTGACGGTATGGCTGTGGCACAGGCACGGGCGCCGTCCTTCATTTCCTCCGCTCACGCTTCAGCAATGCCTGTTTCCGCACGGATGCGGGTTGCTCGTCATCAGACCCGTGTTCCGGCCGCGCGGGAGGTCGAGGTGGCCGAAGCCCCCGCCATGCCACGCAGCAGACTGCACCGCTCCGTCTCCGTAGTGCAGGTTGGCGCTTTCAGCACCCGTGCCGCCGCCCAGCGTGCCGCGGTAGGGGCCGCCCATCAGGATGGCGGCAAGGTGCGGGTGACACCCGTGGTGGTGAAGGGGCAGAAGCTGTGGCGGGCGCAGGTCCAAAAAGTCTCCTCTACCGTCAAATCATCCAAGGCACGCCACACACAGGTGGCAGCCCGTTAAGCCCTCCTGACTTTTCCGGCTGACGGCCTATATCTGTTCCAGCCGTCCACCTGGACGGCTTCCCGGAAGGGGCGAAATGTTTTTCCATTTCGCCCCATTGCTTATGCACATTTGCCGGGACAGGGTCTGCACAGCCTGTCCCCTGTCAATTTCTGTCGATCGAAAGTCGTGAGGATACAAAATTTCATGAATCAGGCGCATCGGATCGTGGTGGTGGGCGGTGGAGCCGGTGGACTTGAACTCGTCACCGCTCTGGGCAACACGCTGGGGAAACACGGCAAGGCCCATGTGACGCTGATCGACCGCGCACGGGCGCATGTCTGGAAGCCCCTGCTGCACATCATTGCCGCCGGCAGCATGGACCCGGGCGAGCATCAGGTGAACTATCTGGCGCAGGCAAAATGGAACCATTTCGACTTCCGGCTTGGGGAAATGATCGGGCTGGACCGGCAGGCGCAACTGGTTCATCTGGGTGAAATGCGGGATGAGGAAGGGCGGCAGATCACGGCCCCGCGCTCCATCCCCTATGACACGCTGGTCATCTGCCTTGGCAGCGTGACCAATGATTTTGGCACGCCGGGGGCGGCTCAGTATGCTGTCCCGCTGGATACCCCGACCGAGGCCGTCCGTTTCAATCGTCGTTTGTTGAATGCATGTATCCGTGCGCAGTCTCAGGATGGACCGCTGCGCCCCGGTCAGCTTCATGTCGCCATTATCGGCGCGGGCGCAACCGGCAGCGAACTGGCCGCCGAGCTGCATAGTACCGCCCGCCAGATGGTGGCATATGGTCTCGACCGGATCGATCCGCAGCGTGACATGCGCATCATGCTGATAGAAGCAGCGTCACGCATCCTGCCTGCCCTGCCGGAGCGTATGTCGGCCGCGACCGAAGAGCTGCTGAAAGGGCTGGGGGTTGAGGTCATGACCAACTGCCGCGTGGCTGAAGTACGGGAAGACGGGGTGCAGCTTTCGTCCGGCACATTCCTGCCGGCTGAGCTGGTCGTGTGGTCAGCCGGAGTCAAGGCCCCGGATTTCCTGCGCGACATTGACGGGCTGGAAACCAATCGCGCCAACCAGTTGGTGGTCGAACAGACGCTCCAGACCACCCGTGATCCGAACATCTTCTCCTTCGGCGACTGTGCCGCCTGCCCGCTGGATGAAACCGGGCGTCTGGTGCCACCGCGTGCTCAGGCAGCCCATCAGCAGGCCAGTCACATGGTCGGGCAGATCAAACGCCGCATGGCCGGAGAGGCGCTCAAACCCTATCATTACCGGGATTTCGGCTCTCTGGTCTCGCTGGGACGCTACAGCACGGTTGGTAATCTGATGGGCTCTCTGGTCGGCAAGAACATGTTTATCGAGGGCTATTTTGCCCGATTGATGTATCGTTCGCTCTACAAGATGCATGAGGTGGCCGTGTCAGGCTGGTGGCGTACCATCGTGGATACACTGGCACGCAGCCTGTCCTCCCGCGTGGAACCAACCGTGAAACTGCATTGACGTCAGGACAGGGTGTTTCTATTGCCCCGGGTTCAGGCGGTACACGGCATGGTCACAATGGGATTGCCGCGCGCTGGTATAGTGGGTCAGATTGGCGGAATATCCGCATTGAGGCCGGGGAGTGGATTGAATGGACGGTGAGTCCGACTCAAAGCGTATCATCCTGCATCGGCCGGAGGATTTTGTCGGCATGCGCGCAGCCGGACGGCTGGCGGCGGAGACGCTGGATTTCATCACCCCCCATGTCCGCCCCGGCGTCACGACCGAAAAATTGAACCAGTTGTGTCATGATTTCATTGTCGATCATGGCGCCATTCCGGCACCGTTGAACTATCGCGGTTTCCCGAAATCGATCTGCGTCTCCATCAACCATGTCGTCTGTCACGGCATTCCCGGAGAGAGAAAACTGGACGATGGCGATATCCTCAATATCGATGTCACCGTCATTCTGGATGGCTGGCACGGCGACAGCAGCCGCATGTATGCGGCGGGCACCCCGGCAACCAAAGCGCGCGTGCTGATGGATGTGACCTATCAAAGCCTGATGCGTGGCATCGAAGCAGCAAAACCCGGAGCAACACTGGGCGATATTGGTCATGCGATCCAGAGCTTTGTGGAAAGCAAGCGCATGTCGGTCGTACGGGATTTCTGCGGTCATGGAATTGGCCGTACCTTTCATGCCGCCCCCAACGTGCTGCATTACGGTCGCCCCGGCAGCGGTACCGTGCTGAAACCCGGTATGTTTTTCACCATAGAGCCGATGGTGAATGCGGGGCGCCCGGACGTAAAGGTTCTGGACGATGAATGGACCGCGGTCACACGGGATCGCAGCCTGTCCGCACAATATGAACACATGATCGGCATCACAGAGACAGGCGCTGAAATTTTCACCCTCTCCCCTGCCGGATACAATGCATGGCCCTATCCGGTCTGATGATACGCATAAGAAAATAGGAAACCGACGGAATGGCTAAAGGCGTCGGAGACGTTTCTGGCCCGCTGGGCAGACATATCCTGCGCCAGGAAACCTCGGTTTCCGAAACTCTCTCCCCCGCGCGCTCTGTCGAGGATGTTGCGGCCAATTCTGCGCTGGTGACATCCGTTCCTCCCGGCAAAGGAACCGAGGGGCATCGTGCCAGAATGCGCCAGCGGCTGCTGACGCATGGGCCGGAGGCGCTGGCGGATTACGAAATGCTGGAAATGCTGCTGTTTCTGGCGCTTCCCCGCCGCGATACCAAACCGCTGGCAAAAGACCTGCTGAACCATTTCGGCAGTTTTGCAGCCGTCATCAGTGCATCCCCCAGGGAATTGACCACCATCAAGGGCGTGGGAGAAGCAGGTGCTGCGGCGCTGGCCCTGGTGCGGGCCGCATCCCTGCGTCTGCTACGCGCCGATGCCATGGAACAGCCGGTGCTGAACAACTGGGAAAGGCTGATCGCCTATCTCAATGCTTCTCTGGCAAGGGAAAAGAACGAGCAGTTCCGCGTGCTGTTTCTCGACAATCGCAACCAGTTGATCGCGGATGAAATTCTCGCGCATGGCACAGTCAATCACGCACCTGTCTATCCACGGGAAGTCGTGAAACGTGCACTGGAACTGCATGCGACCGCCCTGATCGTGGTGCACAACCATCCCAGCGGAGACCCAACCCCGTCCGCCGAGGATATCCGTATGACCAGAGAATTACGGGAAGCCGGACGTCTTCTGTCGCTGGATCTGCATGATCATGTCATCATCGGACGGCATGGCTGGAGCAGTTTTCGTAAACAGGGCCTACTGTGACCATATCCACGCTTATTGTCTTCAAATATAATGCGCCTTTTAATTGCCGATCCAGTAAGACTATTCTTAATGACGAAAGACGGTAGCCATTGGGAAACAACATGACACGTGTACTGGTCATAGAAGATGATGAAGAAGTCGGGCCGTCCCTTCAATCAAATCTGCTCGCCCGCAATTATGATGCCCAACTGGCGGTCACAGGCATGCAAGGTCTGGAGGCAGCGACCAAATCCGGCTTCGATGCCATGATTGTTGATCGAATGCTGCCTGAACTGGACGGATTAAGCCTGATCGGGCGGTTGCGGGAACAGAATATTCAGACGCCAGCCCTGGTCCTGAGCGCGCTTGGCGCGGTGGATGATCGTATCGAAGGACTGCGTGCCGGCGGCGATGATTATCTCGTCAAGCCTTTTTCGCTTGAAGAACTCATAGCCCGAATCGAGGCGCTGGTCCGACGTCCGGTCAGTCAGGCCAGCCTGCAACTGCGTGCTGGTCCGCTGCGGCTGGATCTGCTGAACCGCACGCTTTCCTGCGCGGACAAAACCGTCGATCTGCTGGCCATGGAACTGAAGCTGCTGGAATACATGATGCGGCGTCCTGAACAGGTGGTAACACGGGCGATGCTGCTGGAAGACATCTGGCGTTATCGCTTCCTGCCGGAGACCAATCTGGTCGATGTGCATATGGGCAAACTGCGTCGCAAGCTGGCCGAAGCTGGCGGTGACGGGCTGATCCATACCGTGCGTGGTGCCGGTTTCATGCTGCGCATCCCTGCCGAGACCAACAACGCAGCCTCCGCCTGACCCGCCCGGCAGGACACGCCCTTTTGTCATCCAGTCATGGGACTCCAGGCACATCCAGCCCCACCTCCCCCCTCGCAATGATCAGGGAGATCTTCCACACCACCACCTTCCGGCTGGCCATGGCATTGGGAGGATCATTCCTGCTGGCCATTCTGTGCCTGTTTTCATTCGTTTATGTACAGACATCCATTCTGGAAACCGAACGTGTAGACAGGACGCTGGCGCATGATGCCAGACAACTGGTCGCGGATCGTATGGAGGATACGCTCCGCGCCGTTGATCTCAATGTCGTCAACGACCTGCACCGGGTGACACTGGTTGGTGTTTTCGAGGCCGATGGCACTCGCATTGTCGGTAATCTGCTGCATCTGCCCAAGCATCTGCCGATAGATGGGGTTGCGCATGGTATCAAACTGCTACGTCTGGATGGGGAATACAGCGTGCGCGAAAAAATGCGCGCCGTCGCCCTGCGTATTCATGACGGGCGGATTCTGATTCTGGCCCGCAATATCGAACAGTTGGATGAATTGCGGCATGTGGTGCTGCGCGCCCTGCTGATGGGTGTGGTGCCTGCTGTTATACTGGCGCTGATCGTGGCGGTATGGATCAGCGCCAAGACGCTGGATCGTGTGCGCGACTTCCATACCTCCATCGCCCGTATCATGAATGGCGACCTCAGCGAACGATTGTCCCTGCGGGGTGGCGACGGAGATTTCGACCGGCTCTCTACCAGCATCAACGGTATGCTGGACCGTATCGAGGATCTGATCCGCGATCTGAAAAGTGCGGGCGATAATATCGCTCATGACTTGCGCACCCCCCTGACACGGGTGCGGATGCGGCTGGAACAGGCCCGCGCAGCACAGGATCTGGATTCGGCTCATGCCGCCATCGATCTTGCCCTGAACGGAGCGGATCGCACGCTGAGTATCATTACGGCCCTGTTGCGCATCGCGGAAATAGAGACGGGCCAGCGGCGCTCCCATTTCAGTGCCGTCAATCTGCCTGACCTGCTGTCCGACCTTGAAGCACTTTATGGCAGCATCGCAGAAGATGCCGGACTGACACTGGGCATTACTACCCCGCCGCCCCCTGTTCCGGCCATCTATGCCGATGCCGATCTGTTGATGGAGGCGCTCGCCAATCTGGTCGGTAATGCCATCAAGTTTACGCCGGCACCGGGCGATATCATGGTGGAAGTGTATCTGGCGCATGATGGCGCCATGCTGATCAGTGTCAGCGATACCGGCCCCGGCATCTCACCTTTCGAGCGCAAGCTGGTCACCCAGCGCTTCTATCGATCCGATCGCAGCCGCCATGTAGAGGGCACCGGGCTTGGACTCAGCCTGGTCGCAGCCGTAGCCTCCCTGCACGGCTTCAGCTTCACACTGGCGGATCGTAACGACACAAGCCACCACAGGCGCACCCATGACATGCCGACCGGCTGCATCGCCACGCTACGCTGCCCGCGGGAATCCGTGCTTTACAATGGCGCCTCCAACCGTGAGGAAGAACCGCGCGGAAGCTCATCAGCCTTTCCCCGCTCTCATGATAAAAACCCGACACAGCCCCCGCTCGCGCCACAGTAAGCCGGCATATGACCAGAGTTCCGTCTTATCCCGCCACCAGCTGGTGCAACTGACCGATCCCGTGACGCAGCCACATCGGTACCCAGAGTGGCACGTCCGGCTTGGTATCGCTGAATTCCTGCACACCATCCCAGATCATTTTCAGCGCGACATACAGCACCACCGCCAATCCGACCCACGCAATCCAGCGATAACGGGACAGCAGATTCGCCAGCGCATTGGCCACCACCCCCATCAGCAGCACCGACAGTACCAGCCCCGCCATCAGAATATAAGGGTGCCCCTCGGCCGCACCGGCCACGGCCAGAACATTGTCGAGGCTCATGGACAGATCGGCCAGCACAATCTGCGTCATCGCCTGTCGCATGGTTTTGGTCGGAGGAGAGGCCTCAAGATGCGGTTCCTGACGGCGCAATTCCCTATACATGCGCCAGCAGACCCATAGCAGCAGCAAGCCACCAGCAAGCGTCAGGCCGATAATTTCCAGAAGTTGCAGCGCCAGCAAACCAGCCGCAACGCGGATACCGGTTGCAATGGCAATACCCCAGAACACCGCTTTGCGCCGCTGCCCCGCCGGCAGCCCGGCCACAGCCAGCCCCACCAGCAGTGCATTATCACCCGCCAGAGCCACATCAATGAACACGACCTGAAAAAACTTGATCACCGCAGGACTGAAAACCAGCCCGTCCGGGAAGAGGGAGTCCATCATCTTTTCCATCCTCTACCGGGTTGAAGGCCCGGCCTGTTCCCCCACCAACGCGACAGGGGGTTGCCAAAACGGTGCAGGCGGGTTTCTACCTTCCTCTCCGCCCGCTTTGGAAGATGAGATCCCGATCATGGTTCCCCGCTATACCCGCCCTATCATGGCCGCCATCTGGGCGCCGGAAAACCGTTACCGTATCTGGTTCGAGATCGAGGCACTGGCCGCCGAGGCCATGGCACAGACCGGCATGATCCCGGAAGAAGCCGCCCGCACCATTCGTGAGCGCGGCAATGCCAAGGTCGCCACCATCACCCAGGCTGATCTGGACCGGATCGATGCGATCGAGGCCGAAACACGCCATGACGTGATCGCCTTCCTCACCTGGCTGGCCGAAGGGATCGGCCCTGACAGCCGCTTTGTGCATCAGGGCATGACCTCCAGCGACGTTCTGGACACCTGCCTGTCTGTGCAGATGACTCAGGCGGCCGACATCCTGCTGGCTGATCTGGACGAGGTTCTGGCGGCCCTGAAAGCGCGGGCGATCGAGTTCAAATACACCCCCACCATCGGCCGCAGCCATGGCATCCATGCGGAGCCAACCAGCTTTGGCCTGAAGCTCGCCGGACATTATGCCGAATTCGCCCGCAACCGGAAGCGGCTGGAGCAGGCCCGCGCGGAAATCGCCACCTGCGCGATCAGCGGCGCAGTCGGCACCTACGCCCATCTGGACCCGCGTATCGAAGCCTATGTGGCGGAGAAACTGGGGCTGAGCGTGGAGCCGGTCTCCACCCAGGTGATCCCCCGTGACCGCCATGCCGCGTTCTTCTGCACGCTGGCGGTCATCGCCAGCGGGATCGAGCGGCTGGCGATCGAGGTCCGCCACCTCCAGCGCAGCGAAGTGCGGGAGGCAGAGGAATTCTTCCATGCCGGACAGAAAGGCTCCTCGGCCATGCCGCACAAGCGGAATCCGGTGCTGAGCGAGAACCTGACCGGCCTCGCCCGTGTGGTGCGGGCCGCGGCGGTTCCGGCGCTGGAAAACGTGGCGCTGTGGCATGAGCGGGATATCAGCCACTCCTCGGTGGAGCGCGCGATCGGCCCTGATGCGACGGTCACTCTGGATTTCGCGCTGGCACGTCTTGCCGGCATGATGGCGAAGCTGACCGTCTACCCTGACCAGATGAGCAGCAATCTGGAGAGCCTCGGCGGTGTGGTGCATAGCGGCGAGGTTCTGCTGGCCCTCACCCGTGCCGGCATTCTGCGCGAGGATGCGTATCGCATTGTCCAACGCAACGCGATGGCAACATGGACCAAGCTCGGCCTGCCTGATGCGCGCAGCTTCCGCGACAATCTGCTGGCCGATCCTGAAGTGGCAGGCCGTATCACCGCCGAGCAGATCGACGCGGCCATGGACCCGTCCATGCATCTGAAGCATGTTGATACCGTGTTCGAGCGCCTGTTCGGCTGAACCGGCTGCATCAAGGGACGGCTGAAGGAGGCCGAGCATGTGTACGCTGGTCCTTCTTCGCCGTCCCGGCACAAACTGGCCCCTGCTGATCGCCGCCAACCGGGATGAGCGGCTGGCCCGTCCCTGGTTACCTCCTTCCCGACACTGGCCTGATATGGCGATCACGGGCGGGCTGGATATTTTGGCGGGCGGTACATGGATGGCGCTCAGCGATCAGGGCGTGGTTGCCGCCGTGCTCAACCGCACCGGCACGCTTGGCCCTCTTGCGGGCAGACGAAGCCGGGGAGAGCTCCCACTCCTCGCCCTGCACCATGGCAGCGCAAAAGCAGCCGTTCAGGCACTCGAAGAGCTGGATGCAGGCGCATGGCGTGGCTTTCATCTGGTGATTGCCGACCGACACCATGCTTTCTGCCTGATCGGCACCGGCCAGCCCGGCGCACCGGACATCCTCCCTCTCAAGGCAGGGGTCAGCATGATCACGGCCCATGATCCTGCTCCCATTCCCAGTCCTCGCGCAGCCCGCTTCCTGCCGGTTTTCGAGCATACAGCTCCTCCCTCCCCTCCTGACTGGGGCAGATGGCCCGCGATCATGACAGATCAGAAAGAGCCTCGGGACAGTTGCATCTATCTGCCACCCCAAAACGGATATGGCACGGTGTGCAGTTCCCTGCTGGGTATTTCAGCCAGTGGCGATCCGGTATGGCAGTTTGCTCCGGCGACACCCCATGCAACGAAATACAAGGCTATCGAGATACAAAAATAAAAAAAGGGGGGAGCCAGATTATCTCCGGCTCCCCTCTTCTTTTTGCCTCGACAGCATCGTCAGTCAGACGCTCATCCGAACTGGCTGCGACTGAGTGCGGAAACGCCGACCAGCGTGATCTGCGTGTTATCGGTCAATGTGAAGTGCATGTTGCCGGACCCGTCCACGCTCTTCGTCGCATAGGACGCATCCGCCTGTGCACCAGAGAACCCGTTCAGGATCAGACGATCAACACCCGCCGTGAAACCGGTGATCGTGTCAGAGCCTCCGGCCTGACCATTGGCAAAGGCAAAGATATCAACTGACGCGCTATTCGTGCTCCCGATCATCAGATCATCGCCAGTCCCCGCGAACATCACAGTGCCGTCAGCACCACCGCCATTCAGCGTCGTGTTGCCGCCGGCGGCCTGCAACACATTCCCACTCCCTGTCGCGGTCAGAACATCGCCATTCCCACCACCAAACGCCAGACTGTGCCCGGCAACAGAGATCTGGTTCAAACCAGCCGTCCCACCAAAATACGTGCCGTTGACGCCGTTATTCACCATGATGCTGCCATTGCCGCCCTGGATCGTGTCAGCGCCTCCGCCCCCCGTGTAGAACAGCGTCGCTCCGCTCTGACCAAAGGCAAGCAGCCCACCAGCCGAACCTCCAAACAGGTTCGACGTGCTGCCGGCGCCCGTCACGATAAACCCGCCGCCATTGCCCGCCGCGTAAGTCAGGTTACCCGCCGTGCCAAACAGGGTCGAGGCACCATCCCCACCCATAATGGTGCTCGCGCCGCCAGCCCCAATGAACATCACACCGGAAGACCCACCAGAAATCGTCGCGTTCGACCCAGCCGCACCAATCACGGTATTCGCGCCGGCTCCAACCGCGACATTATCCGCGCCATAGCTCCACAGAGAGTTCCCCTGGCCACTCAGCATGACGGTCGAACCGCCAGTCCCTGTCAGGATCAGATCATGACCGGCAGTAGCGTGGATTGTATCCTGACCACGACCGCCGAAGATGGTTGCAGAACCCTCTCCATCATGGAACACGGTCGAGCCTCTGCCACCGATCAGCAGGTCACCACTGCCAACAGCCTGCAGCACACCACCACCGGAACCACTCGCCAGAGTATCATGGCCGGAACCGCCAATGATCGTGTCAGCCTTCGAGCCACCTGCCAGATACTGGTTCAGCGTCGTGTTCACCTGCAATACAACCGGCGCTATTTCGTTTTTCAGCATCACCTGAACAAAAGACGGTGCAGAACTGCTGGATGAAGGCTCGAACACAAGATTCTGAAAGGAGCTCAACACTTCTGCAGTTGTACCAGCAATAGTGTATGTGCTGCCATCAGGACTGACCGTACCACTGCCAAGATTTGAAAAAATCCCTCTATAAGCTTCATTAAATCTAAATGAAGCTGTCATGGTTCCACTGGAAGAGGCGCCGCTCACGCTCACCTGCTTCGGCAGTTGGCTATAATCAGCCACATATAGAAGAGTACTGTCATCCGCATCTGCTTGGGTCAGAAGTGCCGGTGCATTGGCAAAGGTGAGCACATAATGGCCATAGCTGTTAGCCACAGTCACCGTATTACCGGACTGCGTAACCGTGGTATTGCTGCTGTACTGAAGCCAGTCCAGATCAATCTGATCCCCACTCTGAAAACCACTGATCACCGCCCCGGAAACAACTGAACGGAAATCGGTAATCAGCAATGTTCCACTACCAGCACTGCTGAAGGTCAATGAGCCACTCAAGCTTCCTCCCCTCAGGATAACCGCCGAGCCATTTCCAGTAATCACATCATCCACCGCAACGCCAGCCACAGTCTGAATACCACCGGTACTGATGATTGTGCCGCTGACAACACCACCTACGCTGATGATCTGGGTAGCATCGGCACTCACTATTGTGCCTGTTGCGGTGCCACCTGAAGATATGGTCTGGATTCCGGAAGCAGCAAGCATCGTGCTGATGACTGATCCACCCGACACAACAGCCTGTAAACCGCCGGAACTGATCACCGTCAAACTTGCAATGCCCCCACCTGACACAGACTGCGTTCCACCGCCCGCAACCGTCGTGCTGATAACAGAACCGCCTGACAAAACTGCCTGTAGCCCGTTTGCACTGATTTGTGTGAGACTGGCATTTCCACCAGAGGAAACGAACTGTGTTCCACCGCTGAAAACTGTCGCGCTGGTCACAGAACCTGCAGACAGGATGGTCTGGGTGCCTCCGCTGATGATTGCGCTTACAGCGTTTCCTCCAGACAGGACATTCTGGTTTGCATTATAATTGACTGCAGCCCCTACAAGCACGGCACCGTCATAGATGTTCTGGCTGCCGCCATACGTAATCAGCACATTGCTGACAATACTACCGGAATAAACATTCTGAATACCATTGACGGAAGCATTGATGGAACTGCCGCCCGCATAAACATTCTGCGTACCTGCCACCAGAATGTTGGAAGCCCTGCCACCGGAAGAAATATTCTGGATACTGCCGGTGGTCAGTCCCATGCTGCTGGTATTACCACCATAAAAAATATTCTGGATACCAGTAATAATTCCGCTGACCGCCATCCCGCCGGACGAAACATTCTGGATGGCACCACTGCTGACCATAACGCCATCATCAAGGCCGCCATCATAAATCGTCTGGATTCCACCGTTTTCGATATCCGTGCTGATGGTTTCTCCACCAGACGACACGAACTGCGTTGCCCCCCGGCTGACCGTTACGTTCATGGCGCTGCCGGCTGCATATACAATCTGAATACCGCCGGATTTCAGCGCCGTGTCACTGACTGTGCCACCAGATGAAATAATCTGGGTACCGCCATTGCTGACTGTCGCCCCACTATCCGTTCCACCGGCATAAACAGTCTGGGTCCCACCGGTCCTGATGACTGTGTCAGTGGCCGTGCCGCCATTGCTGATTGTCAAGGCACCGCCCGTGCTGATCACGGTGCTGCTCGCACTCCCCCCCTCTGAAACAACGATTAGACCAGCACTCCTAACGATGCTGCTGATAACGGTGCCCTCCACCGTAGCAGAATCATATTGCCCACCAGGGACACCCAGAATGAGACCTGTCGATGTCATGCCAGAAGCAATATCAATAACGGACATTTATTTATCCTTCTAAATATATTAATATTGAAATTAATAGAAATTCTTACTTTTATATTAAAATTTAAACTTTTTTATTTTATCACAAGATTTATATATTTAGAAAGAAAATATACAAATGTATATTTTTAATAAATAACAAATTTCAACACTTTCTTCCTGCCAGTTCAGGGCATGGTCTGGCACCTCTCAGATAAAAAAGGGGAAACGGACTTCTCCCGTTTCCCCTTTTCTACCAATAAATCGTTTTAGGCTATTCTTATCCGAACTGGTTCCGGCTGAGTGCGGAAACGCCGACCAGCGTGATCTGCGTGTTATCCGTCAATGTGAAGTGCATGTTGCCGGACCCGTCCACACTCTTCGTCGCGTAGGACGCATCAACCTGTTCACCAGAGAAACCATTCAGGACCAGGTGATCCGTACCAGCCGTGAAACCACTGATCGTGTCAGAGCCTCCGGCCTGACCATTGGCAAAGGCAAAGATATCAACTGACGCGCTATTCGTGCTCCCGATCATCAGATCATCGCCAGTCCCCGCGAACATCACAGTGCCGTCAGCACCACCGCCATTCAGCGTCGTGTTGCCGCCGGCGGCCTGCAACACATTCCCACTCCCTGTCGCGGTCAGAACATCGCCATTCCCACCACCAAACGCCAGACTGTGCCCGGCAACAGAGATCTGGTTCAAACCAGCCGTCCCACCAAAATACGTGCCGTTGACGCCGTTATTCACCATGATGCTGCCATTGCCGCCCTGGATCGTGTCAGCGCCTCCGCCCCCCGTGTAGAACAGCGTCGCTCCGCTCTGACCAAAGGCAAGCAGCCCACCAGCCGAACCTCCAAACAGGTTGGACGTGCTGCCGGCGCCCGTCACGATAAACCCGCCCCCATTGCCCGCCGCGTAAGTCAGGTTACCCGCCGTGCCAAACAGGGTCGAGGCACCATCCCCACCCATAATGGTGCTCGCGCCGCCTGCCCCAATGAACATCACACCGGAAGACCCGCCAGAAATCGTCGCGTTCGAGCCAGCCGCACCAATCACGGTATTCGCGCCGGCTCCAACCGCGACATTATCCGCGCCATAGCTCCACAGAGAGTTCCCCTGGCCACTCAGCATGACGGTCGAACCGCCAGTCCCTGTCAGGATCAGATCATGACCGGCAGTAGCGTGGATTGTATCCTGACCACGACCGCCGAAGATGGTTGCAGAACCCTCTCCATCATGGAACACGGTCGAGCCTCTGCCACCGATCAGCAGGTCACCACTGCCAACAGCCTGCAGCACGCCACCACCGGAACCACTCGCCAGAGTATCATGGCCAGAACCGCCAATGATCGTGTCAGCCGCTGCACCACCTGCCAGATACTGGTTCAGCGTCGTGTCCAGTTGCAGCACGATCGGAGCTGCCTCGTTTGACAGAGACAGACTGACCGAACTCGCAGAACCGCCACCGCTCGGCTGGAACACCAGGTTCTGCAACGCCGTGGAAACCTCGGCGGACGTCCCCGTCACGCTGTAGGTCTTGCCATCCGTGCTGACTTCACCAGAACCAAGATTCGCATAGCTTCCCGCATATGCAGAATCAAAGCCAAACTTAGCCGTCACACTGGAGGCCGTGCCACCAAGAGACATGCTCTGTGCTGGCAGAATGCCTCCCGCTGCATACAGCACAGTGGAACCATTCGAACCCTGCCGCGCAAGGAATACACGATTGCCAGGCCCGTCACTCGCAAAGTTCAGACTGTAGCTGCCATTCCCCGTCACAACGCTGGTAGTGCTGCCGGATTGTGTCACATAGGTCTGGCTGTCATAGCCGAGACCGGTCAGATCAATCTCATCGTCGCTCTGGAAACCGCTGATCACAGCGCCAGAGACGACCGCGCTGTTGTCTCCGATGACGAGCGTCCCACTGCCAACACCCGAGAAAGTCAACGAGCCACTGAGCACACCACCGCTATTGACAGTGACCGTCCCGCTACCGGCAATCACGTCATTCAACGCAACGCCGCCGGCAAAGATCTGCTGGCCACCACCAGAGGTCACAACAGTCCCACTAGCAACGCCGCCGGACTGGATGCTTTGCAACGCACCGCTACCGATTACCTGCGCACTATACGCAACCCCGGACAATGTCTGAAGTGTCCCAAGCAACTGGGTACCACTCGCCACACCGCCCGCATCCACGAACTCGCTGCCGGAACTGACAACCGTGCCAATCGCGACACCGCCCGAATAGATATTTTCCATCCCGCCCGACAGCACCGTGCCGGATGCAATGCCTCCACTGCTGATCAATGCATTGCCGCCGATCAGCACAGTGTCGCTGGCCGTGCCGCCGCTCAGATACAGATCACCATTGGTGGTTATGCGGGTGCCTGATACCGATCCACCAGACTGCACCACCGTCCTGCCATTGTTCAGCAGCGTGCCAATCGCGGAACCACCCGAAGAAACAATCAGGTCGCTGGCCTGATTCTCGATATCAACACCTGATACGCTGGCGCCGGAAGAAACAGTGAAGTTCCCACCTGACAAAACAGCAGACTGCGCCACGCCGCCACTGAGAAGGGATACATTACCGCCAAGACGGATGACTGTGCCGAGTGCACTCCCTCCCGCACTGATAATCTGGCTGCCGCCGCTGTTCACACTCGCCGACAGGACAGAACCGCCTGACGAAACAGCCTGCAAGCCACCATTGCTGATGACCGTGCCACTCGCGACACCGCCAGAGGAGACGAGCTGCAACGCCCCAGAAGCGAGAACCGTGGCCGTTGCCGTGCCTCCGGAAGACAGGGTCTGGGAAACCGCACTCAGAAACGACACGCCACTTACAGACGCACCATTCACCAGAACCTGCTGGGCACCGGCAGAGTAAACAATACCGCTGACAACAGCCCCACCATTCAGAACCAGACTGCCGCCAGAGCTCACCGTCGCAGACGTCGCAGAACCACCAGACAGAACAGACTCGATGCCACCAGAACTGATCTGCGTGCTGCTCGCTACGCCGCCAAACACAACATCCTGCTGGCCACCCAAACTGACGACTGTACCGCTCGCTACGCCGCCAGAGGATACACCCTGCACCGCACCAGAGGCGAGAACCGTTCCGATGGCCGTGCCTCCGGAAGACAGGGTCTGGGAAACCGCACTGAGAAACGACACGGCATTTGTAGACGCGCCACTCACCAGAACCTGCTGCGCACCAGCAGAGTAAACAATACCGCTGACTACAGAACCACCGTTCAGAACCAGGCTGCCGCCAGAGCTCACCGTCGCAGACGTTGCAGAACCACCAGAAGAAACAGACTCGGTGCCACCAGCACTGATGTGCGTACCGCTCGCTAAACCGCCAGACCAAACAACCTGTTTGCCACCAGAACTGATCTGCGTGCCGATCGCTACGCCGCCAATGTCAACATACTGGTTACCACCAGAACTGATCTGCGTGTCACTCGCTACGCCGCCAGTGTCAACATACTGATTACCACCAAAACTGATCTGCGTACCACTCGCTGCACCGCCAGAGGATACATCTTGCCTGCCACCAGAACTGATCTGTGTGCCGCTCGCTACGCCGCCAGAGGATACAAGCTGCTGCCCCCCAGAACTGATCTGCGTGCCACTCGCTACGCCAGAGAATACATACTGCTGGCCCCCAGAACTGATCTGCGTGCCACTCGCTACGCCGCCAGGCCGAACATACTGTTGGCCACCAGCACTGATCTGCGTACCACTCGCTACGCCGCCAGAGGATACAGTCTGCAAGCCACCAGAACTGATCTGCGTGCCTATCGCTACGCCGCCAGAGGATACATTCTGATAGCCACTAGAAGTGAGCAGCGTGCGACTCGCTATACCACCAGTGGATACAGTCTGTAACCCACCAGAACTGACCATCGTGTCAGTCGCTAAACCGCCAGCGGAAACAAACTGCCAGCCGCCAGAACTGACTGTCGCGCCATTTACTACACTACTATCAAGAATATACTCCAGTCCTCCCGCACCGATCCGGGTGCCGTTCGCTACACCACCGTATATGACAAACTGCTGTCCGAAATACCCGGGGCCTGCACTGACAAGATTGGCGCCATTCGCTACAGCACCCATAACAATAGTCTGCTGACCGCCAGAAACCATAGTCCCAATGGCTATACCACCAGAAGAAACAGTCTGGGAACCGCCACTCAATATCTGCGCTGAAACAGCAATACCATAAACATCTGCCCTGATATAGGTACCACCAGAAACAATTACATATCCACTTGAAGTAACACCAGAAGAAATAACAATAGTTCCATTAGCCATAAAACTAACCTTTGATTTTTAGAATAATTAATATATTTATATCATTTAAATTAATGTGGCGAGTAAAATTAAAATTAAATTTAATTAAATATTATTAAACGGAATGCCTAAGCGACGGCACAGGAAGAAAGCATCACTGATGTTTTTCGATGAACTGCAGGCTATTTTATAGAGCTGAGCATAAATATTCGCGCCATCAGAAGACACAGTTTGATTACCACCAGAATTTATCCGCGCTCT
The DNA here is from genome assembly GCF_001889545.1 of Granulibacter bethesdensis. Taxonomy (NCBI): domain Bacteria; kingdom Pseudomonadati; phylum Pseudomonadota; class Alphaproteobacteria; order Acetobacterales; family Acetobacteraceae; genus Granulibacter; species Granulibacter bethesdensis. The sequence continues at coordinate 1,879,719 of NZ_CP018194.1, forward strand.
ACTGCCACACTAATTGAGAGAAAATATTGGTGTCCCCATTACTGATCGTGTCCAAAATCAATATTTATTGTTAATATTAAAAATAGGAATCGCATGTTTAATGTGACGAAGCGAATTAAAAAAAACGCCGTAGCCAGCAACGGCTACGGCGTCTGATAGATCGCGAAAAAGCAGAGTGAAATCAGACGCTCATCCGAACTGGCTCCGGCTGAGTGCGGAAACGCCGACCAGCGTGATCTGTGTGTTATCCGTCAATGTGAAGTGCATATTGCCGGACCCGTCCACACTCTTTGTCGCGTAGGACGCATCAACCTGTTCACCGGTGAAACCATTCAGGACCAGATGATCCGTACCAGCCGTGAAACCACTGATCGTGTCAGAGCCTCCAGCCTGACCATTGGCAAAGGCAAAGATATCAACTGACACGCTATTCGTGCTCCCGATCATCAGATAATTGCCAGTGCCGGCAAACATTACCGTGCCGTCAGCACCACCGCCATTCAGCGTCATGTTGCCGCCGGCGGCCTGCAACACATTCCCGCTCCCTGTCGCGGTCAGAACATCGCCATTCCCACCGCCAAACGCCAGACTGTGCCCGGCAACAGAGATCTGGTTCGAACCCGCACTCCCACCAAAATACGTGCCGTTGACGCCGTTATTCACCATGATGCTGCCATTGCCGCCCTGGATCGTGTCAGCGCCTCCGCCCCCCGTGTAGAACAGCGTCGCTCCGCTCTGACCAAAGGCAAGCAGCCCACCAGCCGAACCTCCAAACAGGTTGGACGTGCTGCCGGCGCCCGTCACGATAAACCCGCCGCCATTGCCCGCCGCGTAAGTCAGGTTACCCGCCGTGCCAAACAGGGTCGAGGCACCATCGCCACCCATAATGGTGCTCGCGCCGCCAGCCCCAATGAACATCACACCCGAAGACCCGCCAGAAATCGTCGCGTTCGAGCCAGCCGCACCAATCACGGTATTCGCGCCGGCTCCAACCGCGACATTATCCGCGCCATAGCTCCACAGAGAGTTCCCCTGGCCACTCAGCATGACGGTCGAACCACCAGTCCCTGTCAGGATCAGGTCATGACCGGCAGTAGCGTGGATTGTATCCTGACCGCGACCGCCGAAGATGGTTGCAGAACCCTCTCCATCATGGAACACAGTCGAGCCTCTGCCACCGATCAGCAGGTCACCACTGCCAACAGCCTGCAGCACGCCACCACCGGAACCACTCGCCAGAGTATCATGGCCGGAACCGCCAATGATCGTGTCAGCCGCTGCACCACCTGCCAGATACTGGTTCAGCGTCGTGTCCAGTTGCAGCACGATCGGAGCTGCTTCGTTTGACAGAGACAGACTGACCGAACTCGCAGAACCGCCACCGGTCGGCTGGAACACAAGGTTCTGCAACGCCGTGGAAACCTCGGCGGACGTCCCCGTCACGCTGTAGGTCTTGCCATCCGTGCTGACTTCACCAGAACCAAGATTCGCATAGGTCCCGGCATATGCAGCATCAAAACTGAAGTTCACTTTCATGCTCGATGCAGAGCTGCCAAAATTGACGCTTTGCGCGGGCAGGATGCCACCTGTCGCATAGATCTGTGTCCCGGCACCCGCATCCTTCTTCGCAAGGAAGATACGACCGGCAACACCATCATTTGCAAAATTCAGTGTATAGCTGCTGCCGCTGCCCGTAATGACCTTGACAACACCAGGCTGACCAGTCTGTTCAACATAGGTTTCATTGCTGTAGCCAAGATCTCTCAGATCAACTGTATCGTCGCTCTGGAATCCGCTGATGGTCAGACCGGATGTCACTGCACCGTTCTGAATTGCCAGGGTCCCGCTGCCAACACCCCCGAAAGTCAGGGAGCCACTTAGAGCAGCACCAGCCTCCACTGTTACTGTACCATGGCCGGCAATTACATCATCAATCGCAACACCACCAGACGATATAATCTGACCACCGCCGGAGGTCACTGTCGTTCTGCTGGCAATGGCGCCTGACGACACGAGCTGAGTACCGCCCGCAGCCAGAGTTGTCCCGGAGGCAAGACCACCGGCTAGCAACGCCTGCGTACCACCAGAAGCAAGGCTCGTCGCTATGGCAGAACCGCCTGCGGAAACAATCTGCAATGCAGATGCCAGAATGGACATGCCACTGACAGAAGCGCCGCTCAAGAGAACCTGCTGGCCGCCAGAACTGAAGACTGTGCTGCTGATAATCGCTCCGGACTGCACGGACTGTATGCCGCCTGCGCTCAGCACCGCTCCGGACGCAACACCACCAGACTGCACAGACTGCACACCACCGGAGGCCAGGACCGTCGTAGTGGCAGAACCACCGTCCATGACATTCTGCAAGGCAGAAGTCAGGATAGCAGCACCGGTCACTGAAGCACCGCTCGACAAAACCTGCTGACCGCCAGAGCTGAAGACTGTGCCGCTGACAATTGCTCCGGACTGCACAAACTGTGTACCGCCTGCGCTCAACACCGTCCCGGAGGCAACACCACCGGACCGCACAGACTGCGCACCACCAGAGGCAAGGCTCGTCGCTGTGGCAGAGCCACCATCCTCAATAAACTGTGTGGCAGAAGCAAAAATAGAAGCACTCATGACAGCGGCACCGCTCATCAGAGTTTGCTGGCTGCCGGACGTGAATACTGTGTCACTCACAACCGCGCCAGAAGACACGATTTGTGAGGCGTCAAAACCCAGGGTCGCCGAAAGAGAAGAGCCTCCGACATCAACAATCTGTATGCCTGCTGTCAGGAGTGTCGTAGCAGAGGCAATACCACCGGAGGATATCGTCTGTATCCCGCTCGAAACACTGGCGGAGATAGAAATCCCACTTTCCAGGATGGTCTGGGCGCCACCAGAAATGCTGGCCCCCGATTCCGACCCGCCGGAAGAAATAACCTGGGAACCACCCACGCTGATCTGCGTGCCGCTGGCGACACCACCCGATATAACCTGCTGGAGACCACTTGAGGCAATCGTGGCATTGCTGGCAACACCACCAGAGGAGATGGTCTGTATCCCGCCAGAAACACTGGCGGAGATAGAAATTCCACTTCCCAGGATGGTCTGGGCGCCACCAGAAATGTTTGCCCCCCATTCCGTCCCGCCGGAAGAAATAACCTGGGAACCACCCACGCTGATCTGCGTGCTGCTGGCGATACCACCCGATATGACCTGCTGGAGACCACCTGAAGCAATCGCAGCACTGCTGGCAACACCACCAATATAGATATTCTGCCAACCGCCCGAGCCAATCAGTGCACCAACACCGATACCGCCGGAGACAATATCCTGATTTGCACCCAGACTGATCTCTGCACCGCTGTCATAACCGCCTGACGAGACAGTTTGAGCACCACCAGAACTGATCACCGTATGACTGGCAACACCACCAGACATGATATTCTGCACACCACCGGAAAGAATCTGTGCATCAACAGTGATCCCTGAAACAGATTGACTACCAGACGCATTAATCAGTGTGCTGCTGGCTGTACCACCAGAGGAGACAGTTTGCGAACCACCAGAACTGATCTGCGTCCCGGTCGTCAAGCCACCTGAAAGCACAAGCTGTGATCCGCCCGAACTGACATTTGTCTGACTTCCGATACCACCAGCATAAATCAACTGGGATGCACCGTCCCCAACCAATGTCGCGGAAACAGCAATACCAGAAACAAACTGTCTTCCACTTATAACAAGCGTAGAGCTTGCGATGCCATTTGAAAGAATATCCTGGCTACCGTAGACGCTTGCACCTATGTCCGTTCCGGCCGCAGACACAGTCTGCGATCCACCTGTCTGTATCGTCGTTCCAGATGCAATACCGCCAGACAAAATGGTCTGCAAACCACCGGAAATTGTCGTCCCGCTGGCCATACCCCAGGAAAGGGTCTGGACGCCACCAGAAGCAATCACGGCATCATAGGAATGACCACCGCTATTAACCGTCTGGGAACCACCAGACAGGATCAGTGCGGATGTGACATTGCCACCATCTGAAACAGCTTGCAAACCGCCTGAACTGATCGTTGCAGAGGCATCATCACCCAGAACAGTCTGAGAGCCACCAGAGCTGATTATCGCAGAGACAGCAGATCCGTTTAAAGCAACAGTTTGAACCCCTCCTGTGCTGATCACGGTTCTGGTGGCTGTACCCGACAAAAGAACAGACTGCACACCACCAGAGCTGATGACGGTCCCAGTTGTCTGACCTGTAAAGCCGACACTCTGCACACCATTCGCGCTGATTGTCGTTGAGATGGCTATGGCCTGCACGCCGACATTCTGAATGCCACCAGCACCGATCTGGGTATTGCTCGTAATAGCGCCGGAGGCAAATGTCTGCACCCCCCCAGAGCTAATCACCGCACTGATCACAATCCCACCGGAATTAATTGTCTGCGACCCACCGGAACTGATGACCGTGCTGACCACTGTACCACCGGACCCGACAGACTGGACGCCCCCGGAACTGACTTGCGTGCCACTTGCAGAACCACCACTCAGGATGATCTGCTGACCACTGGATAGCAGAACCGTACTGGACGCCACCCCACCTGAAGACACGAATTGCGCACCACCGGAATTTAGCGTTGCAGAAAGAGCAGATCCACCGCTCATCACATTCTGGATACCACCGGAACTGATAAATGTTCTGCTCGCTGCTCCATACAGGCTCTGCTGACCGCCGGCCTTGATCGTTGCCGAGACATCCGTACCGCCAGACAACACAGATTGTCTGCCACCCGTAAGCAGTGTACCCACGGCAGAACCGCTGGCACTAACGGTCTGCGAACCACCGACGCTGATGACAGTTGCGCTCGCAACCGCAGCCCCACTCATAACGTCCTGCTTGCCGCCGGAACTGATCAGTGCGCCGCTGGCCGTACCGTAAACAGCCTGCAAACTGCCGGAACTGATTGTTGCCGAGACATCCTTACCACCAGACAACACAGATTGTGTGCCACCCGCCAGTATTGCGCCGACAGCAGAGCCGCCAGCACTGATCGTCTGGGAACCAGCAGAATTCAATATCGTAGCAGATGCAACACCACCTGAGGAAACGATCTGCATACCGCTTGATGCCAGGATCGTTCCAACAGCGACAGCGCCGGCAGACAATGTCTGCGAGGCAGCAGTCTGAACCGATGTACCACTGACGGAGGCACCGCTCAGTACAATCTGCTGACCACCAGCGCTGAACACCGTTCCACTGGCAACACCACCCGCAGACACAAGCTGTGTGCCGCCGGAAGCCAGGATCGTTGCAATCGCCGAACCGCCATTACTGACAGTCTGGATGGCAGAGGTCAGAATGGATGTAGCACTGGCAGAGCCACCGCTCAGCAAGGTCTGCTGACCGCCCGAGCTCAACACCGCACCACTGGCAAGCCCACCCGCCACCACGCGCTGCGTGCCACCAGAGCTCATTACTGTGCCCGAGGCAACACCACCGGACGATATGATCTGGATGCCACCCGAAGCCAATGTCGTTGCCGCTGCAACACCGCCATTTGATACAGTCTGTGAGGCTGCTGTCAGAATGGAAGCGCCACTGACAGAAGCACCGTTCAGCAGGGTCTGTTTACCACCGGAGCTGAAGACTGTTCCGATTACGACGCCACCAGAGGATACGATCTGACTACCGGCGCCCGTCAGCACGGCACTGACCGCACTGCCCACAACCTGTTGCTGACCAGCGCTGATCACCGTATTGCTGGCGATACCGGTGGCAAAAATTTTCTGTACAGCACCATTACCAACAATGGTTGTGCTGCTGGCCGCACCACCACCCGACACATATTGTAAAGCCCCCGCAGACAGAAGGGAGCTGATCGCAACACCACCAAAATTTACATTTTGCAGTGTCATATTGCCCAGAGTGGTTGCAATGGCCGAGCCACCGGAGCTGACATGCTGTGTTGCCAGACCAGCAGTCAGGATGGCACCGCTGATCACCGCGCCGGACATGACATCCTGCTGGCCATTGCTACCAAACACGGTTCCACTGACGATGCCGCCGGAATACACGGTCTGTCGACCACCATTCGAAATGGTCGTGCCGATGGCCGTGCCACCACCCAAGACAAACTGCGTTCCCGACGTCGCAACAACAGCGCTGGTAGCCGAGCCACCACTCAGAACATTCTGTGCGCCATTCTGACCAATGGCAGTGCCATCCGCCGAAGCACTGGCAGAGATAATCTGCGTACCACCATTGGCCAGAACTGTCCCGGTCGCTGTCGCGCCGGAAGACAGCGTCTGGGATGCCCCGACCAGTAGAGACAAACCACTGATTGAGACGCCGCTCAGCAAAACCTGCTGACCACCGGCGCTGAAGATGGTGTTGCTGATGATGGCGCCTGATGACAGGAACTGCGTGCCACCGGAAAGCAAAGTGGCGGAGACCGCAGAACCGCCCATCATAACCACCTGGGAGCCGCCGGCGCTGACCTGTGCAGCGCTGGTCAGACCACCGGAGCTGATAGTCTGCAACCCGCCGGAGCTGATCTGTGCACCGCTGTCGACACCAGTCGACAGTACAGTCTGTATGCCACCTGCGCTGATTTGTGCAGCAACTGCGACACCTCTGGAATTGACCTGCTGGCTGCCACTGAGGAGCTTCGTACCACTGGCAACGCCTCCACCCCAGATATTCTGTGTACCACCTGCACTGATCTGCGTACCGCTGGCAACACCGGTAGAGTGAATCTGCTGAGTAGCGCCCACAAGGATGGTATCATTGGCGACACCGCCAGAGGAAACAACCTGAAAACCGCCTGAACCGATCTGGGCATTACTGGCAACACCACCGGAAAAAATATCCTGCTCGCCGCCTGAGCTAACCTGTGTGACACTGGCCACACCTCCAGAGGAAACATACTGGAATGCACCAAGCTGAAGCTGTGCACTGACAGCATTACCATACACATACTGGTGGCCACGGGAACCAAGCAGTCCGCCACTGGCGACGCCGCCAGCAGAAATATACTGATTACCACCAGAGATGAACTGCGTGCCACTGGCAACACCGCCGGAGGAGATGAATTGCTGTCCACCAGAGCTCAGTTGCGCAGTGTTAGCAACACCCCCCGCAGAAATCGTTTGCTGACCGCCAGAGCTGATCTGTGTACCGCTGGCGACACCACCGGAGAAAATTGCCTGCGATGCACCTGCGCTGATCTGCGCACCGCTTTCAACACCTCCATTCAAAACAGTCTGCAAGCCACCGGAACTCAATACGGTGGCAACAGCAATACCGCCAGACGAGACGATCTGCGTGCCGCCTGATGCCAGAGTCGTGGCTGTGGCTGTTGCGCCAGACAGCGTCTGGGATGCGGCAACCTGAAGAGAGAAGCCGCTTATGGAAGCGCCATTTAGCAGAATCTGCTGGGCACCGGCATTGAACACCGTGTTGCTGAACACGGCCCCGGAAGCCAGAATCTGTGCACCGCCAGAGCTGATGACAGCAGAAACAGCCGAACCACCACCGCCGATATACTGTGAACCACCGGCACTGACCTGGGCCGCGATGTCCACACCGCCAGAAGCAATCCTTTGTATACCACCGGAACTGATGACCGTATCGCTGCCGACAGCACCGCTGAAAATACGCTGATCACCCCCCTGAAAGACCTGTGTCGCGCTGGCCAGGCTCCCCGAGTAAACATATTGCTGGCCACCGCTGCTGATCTGTGTATCAACAGCAGAACCGGAGTTAACCCACTGTATGGCGCCAGCGCTGATCTGCGTACCACTTGCGACGCCACCATTGTAAATACTCTGGTTGGCACTGCTCAGTTGTGTCGCACTGGCAATACCGCCAAAAAGAGTCTGATCGGCCCCTGAAGCAAGCTGCGCACTGATCGCGACACCGCTGCTGTAAACATTTTGCTGGGCTGCCGAGGTAAGCCGAGTGCCGCTGGCAACACCGCCAGAATAGATCCATTGCTGACCACTGGTGTTGAGCACCGTAGCGATTGCGACGCCACCGCTCGATATTTGTTGGCTGCCGCCAGAGGCGAGAACCGTTGCGGTTGCCGTGCCTCCGGAAGACAGGGTCTGGGAAACCGCACTCAGAAACGACACGCCACTTGTAGACGCGCCATTCACCAGAACCTGCTGGGCACCGGCAGAGTAAACGATACCGCTGATAACAGCCCCACCGTTCAGGAACAGACTGCCGCCAGAGCTCACCGTCGCAGACGTCGCAGAACCGCCAGACATAACAGACTGGCTGCCACCGGCACTGATCTGCGTACCGCTCGCTACGCCACCAGAGTAAACATTCTGCAAGCCACCAGAACTGATCTGCGTGCTATTTGCTACGCCGGCAGACCAAACATTCTGCAAGCCACCAGAACTGATCTGCGTGCCACTCGTTGCACCAGTAGTCCAAACACTCTGCTGGCCACCAGAACTGACCTTCGTGCCATTCGCTATGCCGCCATACCACACATTCTGCTGGGCACCGAAACTGATCTGCGTGCCGCTCTCTACGCCGCCAGACCAAACATTCTGCGTGCCACCGGAACTAAGCTGCGTGCCGCTTGCTACACCACCATATACAACATACTGCAAGCCACCAGAACTGATCTGTGTGCCACTCGCTACGCCGCCAGATACATTCTGCACGCCACCAGAACTGAGCTGCGTCCCACTCGCTACGCCGCCAGACAGAACATCCTGCAAGCCACCGGAACTGATCTGCGTCCCACTCGCTACGCCGCCAGAGGAAACAGTCTGGGAACCACCGGAGATGAGCACAGCGCCCGAGGCAATACCCCCCGAGGAAATTATCTGCACACCGGAGACGAGCGCACTGGTATCAACGCCACCCGCTGAAACACCCTGTGACCCGCCCGCGCTGATAACCGTCGCACTGGCGGCCCCCCTCAGGTACATTACACCAGAGGACGCAATATTCGTTGCGGAAACAGAACCACCAGAATCAACAGTCTGCGAACCTCCACTGCTGAGCCGCGTGTTGCTGGCAACGCCGCCCGCGTTAACAGCCTGCAGTCCGCCCGAGAGGACCCGCGTGCTGTTCGCGACAGCACCAGACAGAACATACTCGCTGCCAGCACTAAGGCTCGTAGCGCTGGCGCTACCGCCAGAGCTAATGATCTGCATAGCACCCGAGTAAACCTGCGCTCCAATAGCGCTGCCCCCTGCTGAAATGTAAGCAGTTGCCGCGCCAAAAAGATTCCCATCAGCAGCAACGCCACCCACATAAACAATCTGCGTCGTCCCTGAGTAGGCAGTCGTGCCCGCTGCCAGACCTCCAGAGGAGACAATCTGCTGGGCGCCCGATGAAAGCGTTGCCCGTCTTCCCACACCACCAGAGGAGATCGTTTGTGAAGCCCCAACAAAAGTCCGGTCGCTATCTATGGCACCACTCAGCAGAACCTGCTGCGCACCGGAACTGTAAATTGTGCCACTGGTATAGCCGCCCGATCCGATAAATTGCGTGCCGCCCGAGCCAACGCTGGTCGCAATCGCAGAGCCACTCCCCATCACGAATTGGGAACCGCCAGCAGACACAAAGGCCGAAATGGAAGAACCGGCACTCAAAACAATCTGGGAGCCGCCAGACGACACCAAGGCCGAAATGGCAGAACCGCCACTCGAAACAGTCTGGGAGCCACCAGAATTCAGCACAGTGCCGGAAGCGATACCGCTATTGCCAACAACCTGCGAACCACCGGAAGCCAGAATCGTCCCTGAAGCAGTGCCGGAATTACCAACCGACTGGGTGGCAGCCACCTGAAAGGACACGTTGCTGACAACGCCACCATTAACCACCACTTGCAGCGCACCGGCATTGAAAACGGTGTTACCGGCTACCCCACCTGCCTCTATGCTCTGTATGCCGCCAGAATATACGACCGCCGATGAAAGGTTATAGCCGCCACTCTGGAGCGTCTGGGTTCCCCCTGCCCTGATCTGGGCACTGACAGCATAGCCACCACTATAAAGAATCTGCTCACCACCCGCACTGACCTGTGTAGCTGAGGCTCTAGCATTGCCGTAAACATACTGCCTTCCTCTGGAATAAACAATTGTTCCGGTGGCTACAGACCCGGAGAGAAGCGTCTGGTTACCCCCGGAAACCCGCACATTACTGGCAGCGGCACCACTCTGTAGAACTTGCGTCGCCCGCTCATAGACAGTAGCACCTACATCAATACTACCGGAACTAACCGTCTGGCGACCACCGGAGCTAATCACCGTTCCGCTGGCTATACCGCCCGATACAACCGTCTGCTCACTACCACTTCCGATAATGGTAAAAGTGGCAGTACCTCCCTCCCTGACAGTCTGGCTGCTTCTATCATTAAGCTGTGTCGAAATTGTGCGGCCAGTTGAATAAACGTCCTCGATGGCAGCAAAGAACAATATTGTTCCGCTTGTATAACCACCGTTCAAGCTGACAACGGCACCTGTGCCGCTAGCCACTGTTCCAAAGGCTGAACCGCCACTAAAAACGGCCAATGTACCTCTATAAACATCATTAGTCTGCTGAATCTGCGTCCCGGTGGCATAGCCTCCGGACTGGATATACAGCCAGGTCTGGCTTGTAATCGTAAAATCAACAGCCGAGCCGTAGACATAGCCGAGACTAGTCACAGCAGAGGACAGTGTAATACCGCTGGAGGTAACACCCGATGAAACTGTTATTTGTGCCAAGACTATAATCCCTTAAATTTTTACGCGTCAGAAATGTAAATTCGATTCGAAGGTGAACTAATATTTTATTTCTAAGTTAATTAATTTAACTTCAAACAACATAGTTTCCTTCTCAGAAAAAATATTGAACCCACAAGGCATCACACCTCACATGAGTTTGATCACTAGCATCAGACTCAGAAAGAATAATACCAAAAATTTCATTTTTTAATTAAAAATCGCGCACAGGTTGTGCTTGTACAACCACTTGCATTTGTACACTCCGCGCAAGCTAACCTCCTGCACAGGAAGCGGACCCGAAATCCTGCGCTCTTTCCCAACCACCAGGTGCAGAGCACCTGTCGAGTGGTCTCGATACCCCTACGGGCAGAACCGGCATGCATAACGGTGACACGGGAGCAGGCCGTTACAGATGTTGCCCGAGGGCCCGCAGGCTATTTTATAGAGCTGAGCATCAATAGCCGTACCACCAGACCAAACACTGACTTCTATTGAACATAAAACCAAAATAGGAATCGCATGTTTAATGTGACGAAGCGAATTTAAAAAAACGCCGTAGCCAGCAATGGCTACGGCGTCTATCGCGTATCAATAACATTTTCCCTGCAATAAAAAGCAGAGTGAAGTCAGACCATTTATCCGAACTGGTTCCGGCTGAGTGCAGAAACGCCGACCAGCGTGATCTGCGTGTTATCCGTCAATGTGAAGTGCATGTTGCCGGACCCGTCCACACTCTTCGTCGCATAGGACGCATCAACCTGTTCACCGGTGAAACCATTCAGAACCAGGTGATCCGTACCAGCCGTGAAACCACTGATCGTATCCGAGCCTCCAGCCTGACCATTGGCAAAGGCAAAGATATCAACTGACACGCTATTCGTGCTCCCGATCATCAGATCATCGCCAGTCCCCGCGAACATTACCGTGCCGTCAGCACCACCGCCATTCAGCGTCATGTTGCCGCCGGCGGCCTGCAACACATTCCCGCTCCCTGTCGCGGTCAGAACATCGCCATTCCCACCGCCAAACGCCAGACTGTGCCCGGCAACAGAGATCTGGTTCAAACCAGCCGTCCCACCAAAATACGTGCCGTTGACGCCGTTATTCACCATGATGCTGCCATTGCCGCCCTGGATCGTGTCAGCGCCTCCGCCCCCCGTGTAGAACAGCGTCGCTCCGCTCTGACCAAAGGCAAGCAGCCCACCAGCCGAACCTCCAAACAGGTTGGACGTGCTGCCGGCGCCCGTCACGATAAACCCGCCGCCATTGCCCGCCGCGTAGGTCAGGTTACCCGCCGTGCCAAACAGGGTCGAGGCACCATCGCCACCCATAATGGTGCTCGCGCCGCCAGCCCCAATGAACATCACACCCGAAGACCCGCCAGAAATCGTCGCGTTCGAGCCAGCCGCACCAATCACGGTATTCGCGCCGGCTCCAACCGCGACATTATCCGCGCCATAGCTCCACAGAGAGTTGCCCTGGCCACTCAGCGTGACGGTCGAACCACCAGTCCCTGTCAGGATCAGATCATGACCGGCAGTAGCGTGGATTGTATCCTGACCACGACCGCCGAAGATGGTTGCAGAACCCTCTCCATCATGGAACACGGTCGAGCCTCTGCCACCGATCAGCAGGTCACCACTGCCAACAGCCTGCAGCACGCCACCACCGGAACCACTCGCCAGAGTATCATGGCCAGAACCGCCAATGATCGTGTCAGCCGCTGCACCACCTGCCAGATACTGGTTCAGCGTCGTGTCCAGTTGCAGCACGATCGGAGCTGCCTCGTTTGACAGAGACAGACTGACCGAACTCGCAGAACCGCCACCGCTCGGCTGGAACACCAGGTTCTGCAACGCCGTGGAAACCTCGGCGGACGTCCCCGTCACGCTGTAGGTCTTGCCATCCGTGCTGACTTCACCAGAACCAAGATTCGCATAGCTTCCCGCATATGCAGAATCAAAGCCAAACTTAGCCGTCACACTGGAGGCCGTGCCACCAAGAGACATGCTCTGTGCTGGCAGAATGCCTCCCGCTGCATACAGCACAGTGGAACCATTCGAACCCTGCCGCGCAAGGAATACACGATTGCCAGGCCCGTCACTCGCAAAGTTCAGACTGTAGCTGCCATTCCCCGTCACAACGCTGGTAGTGCTGCCGGATTGTGTCACATAGGTCTGGCTGTCATAGCCGAGACCGGTCAGATCAATCTCATCGTCGCTCTGGAAACCGCTGATCACAGCGCCAGAGACGACCGCGCTGTTGTCTCCGATGACGAGCGTCCCACTGCCAACACCCGAGAAAGTCAACGAGCCACTGAGCACACCACCGCTATTGACAGTGACCGTCCCGCTACCGGCAATCACGTCATTCAACGCAACGCCGCCGGCAAAGATCTGCTGGCCACCACCAGAGGTCACAACAGTCCCACTAGCAACGCCGCCGGACTGGATGCTTTGCAACGCACCGCTACCGATTACCTGCGCACTATACGCAACCCCGGACAATGTCTGAAGTGTCCCAAGCAACTGGGTACCACTCGCCACACCGCCCGCATCCACGAACTCGCTGCCGGAACTGACAACCGTGCCGGATGCAATACCTCCGCTGCTGATCAATTCATTTCCGCTGATCAGCACTGTCCCGCTTGCGGTGCCGCCGCTGAGGAGGAACACATAACCGCCAGAACTGACGACGGTGCCGAGTGCACTCCCTCCCGCGCTGATAAGCTGGGCGCCACCACTGTTCACGGTCACCGACAGGACAGAACCACCAGAAGAAACCGCCTGCAAACCACGATTGCTGATGACGGTGCCGCTTGCTACGCCGCCAGAGGATACGTACTGCCTGCCACCAGAACTGAGCTGCGCGCCAATCGCTACGCCACCAGAAGATACAGTCTGCAACGCACCAGAGACGAGAACCGTTCCGGTTGCCGTCCCGCCGGAAGACAGAATCTGGGAGACCGCACTCAGAAAGGACACGCCACTTGTAGACGCGCCATTCACCAGAACCTGCTCCGCACCAGCAGAGTAGACGATACCGCTGACAACAGCGCCACCGTTCAGAACCAGGGTGCCACCAGAGCTCACCGTCGCAGACGTAGCAGAACCGCCAGACTGAACAGACTGGCTGCCACCGGCACTGATCTGCGTGCCGATCGCTACGCCGCCAGAAGATACAATCTGCACCGCACCAGAGGTCAGAACTGTGCCTGTTGCCGTGCCTCCGGAAGACAGGGTCTGGGAAACCGCACTCAGAAACGACATGCCATTTGTAGACGCACCATTCACCAGAACCTGCTGTGCACCAGCAGAGTAAACGATACCGCTGACTATAGCGCCACCGTTCAGAACCAGACTGCCACCAGAGCTCACCGTCGCAGACGTCGCGGAACCACCAGAAACAACGTACTGTAACCCACCAGAACTGATCTGCGTACCGATCGCTACGCCGTCAGAGGATACAGTCTGCAACGCACCAGAGGCGAGAACCGTTCCGGTGGCCGTGCCTCCGGAAGACAGGGTCTGGGAAACCGCACTCAGAAACGACACGCCACTTGTAGATGCGCCATTCACCAGAACCTGCTGCGCACCAGCAGAGTAAACAATACCGCTGACAACAGCGCCACCGTTCAGAACCAGCGTGCCACCAGAGCTCACCATCACAGACGTCGCGGAACCGCCAGACTGAACAGACTCGAGGCCACCATTGCTGATGACCGTACCGCTCACTGCACCACCCAAGGAAATACGCTGCAAGCCACCAGAACTGATCTGCGTGCCATTCGCTACGCCGCCAGAGTAAACATACTGCAAGCTACCAGAATTGATCTGCGTGCCGTTCGTTACGCCTCCATCGTAAGTAAGTTGCCAGCCACCAGAACTAAGCTGCGTGCTATTCGCTACGCCGCCACCATAAACGTCCTGCTGGCCACCAGAACTGATCTGCGTCCCATTCGCTACACCACCAGAAGAAAGGTACTGAAAGCCACCAGAACTGATCTGCGTGCCGTTCGCTACGCCGCCAGAGATAACAAATTGCCGGCCCCAAGAACTGATCTGCACGCCACTCGCTACGCCACCAGAGAAAACATACTGCGAGCCAAAAGGACTGATCTGCGTGCCACTCGCTACGCCGCCAGAAGAAATATACTGAAGTGAAGCACTGCCAACTGTCGTCGAAACAGCAGAGCCACCGGCAAAAACGGTCTCAGTGGAAGAGCCAGTGAGCTCCGTATTGATGGTCGTGCCGAACACATCCATCGTGGCAGAGCCAGTTGAGCCATTCAACGTCACGCCACTGGACGTAAAGCCCGCAGAAACAACAATATCAGCCATTACCACCCTTAAATCCGGTCAGAATAAAAAATAAGACATCACGGCTCGTATAGGCTTGTTCCTAGCATCAGATTCAGGAATGGCACTACAAAAAATTTCATTTTTTAATTAAAAATCGCGCATAGGTTGTGCTTGTACAACCACTTGCATTTGTACACTCCGCACAAGCTAACCTCCTGCACAGGAAGCGGACCCGAAATCCTGCGCTCTTTCCCAACCAGCAGGTGCAGGGCACCTTTCGGGTGGTCTCGACGCCCTATGGGTAGAACCAGCATGCATAACGGTGACACGGGAACAAGCCGTTACAGATGTTGCCCGAGGGCCCGCAGGCTATTTTATAGAGCTGAGCATCAATAGCCGTACCACCAGACCAAACACTGACTTCTATTGAACATAAAACCAAAATAGGAATCGCATGTTTAATGTGACGAAGCGAATTTAAAAAAACGCCGTAGCCAGCAATGGCTACGGCGTCTATCGCGTATCAATAACATTTTCCCTGCAATAAGAAGCAGAGTGAAGTCAGACCATTTATCCGAACTGGTTCCGGCTGAGTGCGGTTACGCCGACCAGCGTGATCTGCGTGTTATCCGTCAATGTGAAGTGCATATTGCCGGACCCGTCCACACTCTTTGTCGCGTAGGACGCATCAACCTGTTCACCAGAGAAACCATTCAGGACCAGATGATCCGTACCAGCCGTGAAACCACTGATCGTGTCAGAGCCTCCAGCCTGACCATTGGCAAAGGCAAAGATATCAACTGACGCGCTATTCGTGCTCCCGATCATCAGATCATCGCCAGTCCCCGCGAACATCACAGTGCCGTCAGCACCACCGCCATTCAGCGTCGTGTTGCCACCGGCGGCCTGCAACACATTCCCGCTCCCTGTCGCGGTCAGAACATCGCCATTCCCACCGCCAAACGCCAGACTGTGCCCGGCAACAGAGATCTGGTTCAAACCCGCACTCCCACCAAAATACGTGCCGTTGACGCCGTTATTCACCATGATGCTGCCATTGCCGCCCTGGATCGTGTCAGCGCCTCCGCCCCCCGTGTAGAACAGCGTCGCTCCGCTCTGACCAAAGGCAAGCAGCCCACCAGCCGAACCTCCAAACAGGTTGGACGTGCTGCCGGCGCCCGTCACGATAAACCCGCCCCCATTGCCCGCCGCGTAAGTCAGGTTACCCGCCGTGCCAAACAGGGTCGAGGCACCATCCCCACCCATAATGGTGCTCGCGCCGCCTGCCCCAATGAACATCACACCGGAAGACCCGCCAGAAATCGTCGCGTTCGAGCCAGCCGCACCAATCACGGTATTCGCGCCGGCTCCAACCGCGACATTATCCGCGCCATAGCTCCACAGAGAGTTCCCCTGGCCACTCAGCATGACGGTCGAACCGCCAGTCCCTGTCAGGATCAGATCATGACCGGCAGTAGCGTGGATTGTATCCTGACCACGACCGCCGAAGATGGTTGCAGAACCCTCTCCATCATGGAACACGGTCGAGCCTCTGCCACCGATCAGCAGGTCACCACTGCCAACAGCCTGCAGCACGCCACCACCGGAACCACTCGCCAGAGTATCATGGCCAGAACCGCCAATGATCGTGTCAGCCGCTGCACCACCTGCCAGATACTGGTTCAGCGTCGTGTCCAGTTGCAGCACGATCGGAGCTGCCTCGTTTGACAGAGACAGACTGACCGAACTCGCAGAACCGCCACCGCTCGGCTGGAACACCAGGTTCTGCAACGCCGTGGAAACCTCGGCGGACGTCCCCGTCACGCTGTAGGTCTTGCCATCCGTGCTGACTTCACCAGAACCAAGATTCGCATAGCTTCCCGCATATGCAGAATCAAAGCCAAACTTAGCCGTCACACTGGAGGCCGTGCCACCAAGAGACATGCTCTGTGCTGGCAGAATGCCTCCCGCTGCATACAGCACAGTGGAACCATTCGAACCCTGCCGCGCAAGGAATACACGATTGCCAGGCCCGTCACTCGCAAAGTTCAGACTGTAGCTGCCATTCCCCGTCACAACGCTGGTAGTGCTGCCGGATTGTGTCACATAGGTCTGGCTGTCATAGCCGAGACCGGTCAGATCAATCTCATCGTCGCTCTGGAAACCGCTGATCACAGCGCCAGAGACGACCGCGCTGTTGTCTCCGATGACGAGCGTCCCACTGCCAACACCCGAGAAAGTCAACGAGCCACTGAGCACACCACCGCTATTGACAGTGACCGTCCCGCTACCGGCAATCACGTCATTCAACGCAACGCCGCCGGCAAAGATCTGCTGGCCACCACCAGAGGTCACAACAGTCCCACTAGCAACGCCGCCGGACTGGATGCTTTGCAACGCACCGCTACCGATTACCTGCGCACTATACGCAACCCCGGACAATGTCTGAAGTGTCCCAAGCAACTGGGTACCACTCGCCACACCGCCCGCATCCACGAACTCGCTGCCGGAACTGACAACCGTGCCAATCGCGACACCGCCCGAATAGATATTTTCCATCCCGCCCGACAGCACCGTGCCGGATGCAATGCCTCCACTGCTGATCAATGCATTGCCGCCGATCAGCACAGTGTCGCTGGCCGTGCCGCCGCTCAGATACAGATCACCATTGGTGGTTATGCGGGTGCCTGATACCGATCCACCAGACTGCACCACCGTCCTGCCATTGTTCAGCAGCGTGCCAATCGCGGAACCACCCGAAGAAACAATCAGGTCGCTGGCCTGATTCTCGATATCAACACCTGATACGCTGGCGCCGGAAGAAACAGTGAAGTTCCCACCTGACAAAACAGCAGACTGCGCCACGCCGCCACTGAGAAGGGATACATTACCGCCAAGACGGATGACTGTGCCGAGTGCACTCCCTCCCGCACTGATAATCTGGCTGCCGCCGCTGTTCACACTCGCCGACAGGACAGAACCGCCTGACGAAACAGCCTGCAAGCCACCATTGCTGATGACCGTGCCACTCGCGACACCGCCAGAGGAGACGAGCTGCAACGCCCCAGAAGCGAGAACCGTGGCCGTTGCCGTGCCTCCGGAAGACAGGGTCTGGGAAACCGCACTCAGAAACGACACGCCACTTACAGACGCACCATTCACCAGAACCTGCTGCGCACCAGCAGAGTAAACAATACCGCTGACAACAGCCCCACCATTCAGAACCAGACTGCCGCCAGAGCTCACCGTCGCAGACGTAGCGGAACCACCAGACAGAACAGACTCGATGCCACCATTGCTGATGACCGTGCCACTCGCTGCCCCGCCAGAGAAAACAAGCTGATTGCCACCACCACTGATCTGCGTACCGCTCGCTACGCCGCCAGAGTTAACATCCTGCCTGCCACCAGAACTGATCTGCGTGCTGCTCGCTACGCCGCCAGAGGAAACAATCTGAAAGCCACTAGAACTGAGCTGGGTGCCATTCGCTACAGCGCCAGAGGAAACATACTGCACGCCACCAGCATTGATCTGCGTGCCACTCGCGACGCCGCCAGGCCGAACATACTGATAGCCAGCAGAATTGAGCTGCGCGCCGTTTGCTATGCCGCCAGACCACACATACTGCTGGCCCCCAGAACTGAGCTGCGTGCCGATCACTACGCCACCAGACACGACGTACTGCACCCCACCAGAACTGACCTGCGTACCGCTTGCTACGCCGCCAGAGGATACAGCCTGCACCGCACCAGAGGCGAGAACCGTTCCGGTTGCCGTGCCGCCGGAAGACAGGGTCTGGGAAACCGCACTCAGAAACGACACGCCATTTGTAGACGCACCACTCACCAGAACCTGCTGCGCACCTGCAGAGTAAACGATACCGCTGACAACAGCGCCACCGTTCAGAACCAGACTGCCACCAGAGCTCACCGTCGCAGACGTCGCGGAACCGCCAGACAGAACAGACTGGCTGCCACCAGAGCTGATCTGCGTGCCACTCGCCACACCGCCAGAGGATACAACCTGCACCGCACCAAAGGCGAGAACCGTTCCGGTTGCCGTGCCGCCGGAAGACAGGGTCTGGGAAACCGCACTCAGAAACGACACCCCATTTGTAGACGCACCACTCACCAGAACCTGCTGTGCACCTGCAGAGTAAACGATACCGCTGACTACAGCCCCACCGTTCAGAACCAGCGTGCCACCAGAGCTCACCGTCGCAGACGTCGCGGAACCGCCAGACTGAACAGACTGGCTGCCACCAGAGCTGATCTGCGTGCCACTCGCTACGCCGGCAGCCAAAACAAGCTGTGCGCCACCACCACTGATCTGCGTACCGCTCGCTACGCCGCCAGATATAACATACTGTAAGCCCCCAGAACTAAGCTGCGTGCCACTCGCTACACCGCCAGTAACATCCTGCCAGCCCCCAGAACTGACCTGCGCACCGCTCGCTACGCCGCCAGAGGAAACACCCTGCCTGCCACCAGAACTGATCTGCGTACCGCTCGCTATGCCGCCAGAGTAAACATTCTGCTGGCCACCGGAACTGATCCGCGTGCCACTCACTACACCGCCAGAAACATACTGCTGGCCACCCGAACTGATCTGCGTGCCGCTCGCTACGCCGCCAGACGCAACATACTGCACGCCCGCAATGATCTGCGTGCCACTCGCTATGCCGCCAGACAGAACAGACTGGCTGCCACCACCACTGATCTGCGCACCACTCGCCACACCGCCAGAGGATACAGTCTGCAACGCACCAAAGGAGAGAACCGTTCCGGTTGCCGTGCCGCCGGAAGACAGGGTCTGGGAAACCGCACTCAGAAACGACACGCCATTTGTAGACGCACCACTCACCAGAACCTGCTGTGCACCTGCAGAGTAAACGATACCGCTGACAACAGCCCCACCGTTCAGAACCAGCGTTCCGCCAGAGCTGACCGTCGCAGACATCGCGGAACCACCAGACAGAACAGATTCGATGCCACCATTGCTGATGACCGTACTGCTCGCTACGCCGCCAGAGGAAACACTCTGCGTACCGCCAGAAGCGAGAACCGTTGCCGTTGCCGTGCCTCCGGAAGACAGGGTCTGGGAAACCGCACTCAGAAACGACACGCCACTTATAGATGCACCATTCACCAGAACCTGCTGGGCACCGGCAGAGTAAACGATACCGCTGACAACAGCCCCACCGTTCAGGAACAGACTGCCGCCAGAGCTCACCGTCGCAGACGTAGCAGAACCGCCAGACAGAACAGACTGGCTGCCACCGGCACTGATCTGCGTACCGCTCGCTATGCCGCCAGAGAAAACAAGCTGATTGCCACCACCACTGATCTGCGTACCGCTCGCTACGCCGCCAGAGTTAACATCCTGCCTGCCACCAGAACTGATCTGCGTGCTGCTCGCTACGCCGCCAGAGGAAACAATCTGAAAGCCACTAGAACTGAGCTGGGTGCCATTCGCTACAGCGCCAGAGGAAACATACTGCACGCCACCAGCATTGATCTGCGTGCCACTCGCGACGCCGCCAGGCCGAACATACTGATAGCCAGCAGAATTGAGCTGCGCGCCGTTTGCTATGCCGCCAGACCACACATACTGCTGGCCCCCAGAACTGAGCTGCGTGCCGATCACTACGCCACCAGACACGACGTACTGCACCCCACCAGAACTGACCTGCGTACCGCTTGCTACGCCGCCAGAGGATACAGCCTGCACCGCACCAGAGGCGAGAACCGTTCCGGTTGCCGTGCCGCCGGAAGACAGGGTCTGGGAAACCGCACTCAGAAACGACACGCCATTTGTAGACGCACCACTCACCAGAACCTGCTGTGCACCTGCAGAGTAAACGATACCGCTGACAACAGCCCCACCGTTCAGAACCAGACTGCCACCAGAGCTCACCGTCGCAGACGTCGCGGAACCGCCAGACTGAACAGACTGGCTGCCACCAGAGCTGATCTGCGTGCCACTCGCTACGCCGGCAGCCAAAACAAGCTGTGCGCCACCACCACTGATCTGCGTACCGCTCGCTACGCCGCCAGACCAAACAGTCTGCAGGCCACCAGCACTGATCTGCGTGCCACTCGCTGCCCCGCCAGAGAAAACATACTGCCAGCCACCAGAACTGATCTGCGCGCCGCTCGCTACGCCGCCAGAGTAAACATCCTGCAAGCCACCAGAACTGATCTGCGTGCTATTCGCTACGCCGCCAGAGGATACAACCTGTACCGCACCAGAAGCGAGAACCGTTCCGGTTGCCGTGCCTCCGGAAGACAGAGTCTGGAAAACAGCACTCAGAAACGACACGCCACTTGTAGACGCACCACTTACCAAAACCTGCTGCGCACCTGCAGAGTAAACGATACCGCTGACTACAGCGCCACCGTTCAGAACCAGGCTGCCGCCAGAGCTCACCGTCGCAGACGTCGCGGAACCGCCAGACTGAACAGACTCGATGCCACCATTGCTGATGACCGTGCCACTCGCTGCACCGCCAGACCAAACAAGCTGATAGCCACCAGAACTGATCTGCGTGCCACTCGCTACGCCGCCAGACCGAACAGACTGCTCGCCAGCACTGATCTGCGTGCCATTCGCTACGCCGCTAGAGTAAACATCCTGCCTGCCACCAGAACTGACCTGCGTACCGCTTGCTACGCCGCCAGAGGATACAGCCTGCACCGCACCAGAGGCGAGAACCGTTCCGGTTGCCGTGCCGCCGGAAGACAGGGTCTGGGAAACCGCACTCAGAAACGACACGCCATTTGTAGACGCACCACTCACCAGAACCTGCTGCGCACCTGCAGAGTAAACGATACCGCTGACTACAGCCCCACCGTTCAGAACCAGACTGCCACCAGAGCTCACCGTCGCAGACGTCACGGAACCACCAGACAGAACAGACTCGATGCCACCATTGCTAATGACCGTGCCGCTCACTGCACCGCCAGACCAAACAAGCTGATAGCCACCAGAACTGATCTGCGTGCCACTCGCTACGCCGCCAGGCCGAACATACTGCTGGCCCCCAGAACTGATCTGCGTGCCACTCGCTGCACCGCCAGACCAAACATACTGCACGCCAGCACTGATCTGCGCACCGCTCGCTACGCCGCTAGAGTAAACATCCTGCCTGCCACCAGAACTGATCTGCGTGCCGCTCGCTACGCCGCCAGAGGAAACAATCTGATGTGAAGCACTGCCAACTGTCGTCGAAACAGCAGAGCCGCCAGACAAAACAGTCTCAGTGGAAGAACCGGTGAGCTGCGTATTGCTGGTCGTGCCGAACACATCCATCGTGGCAGAGCCAGTTGAGCCATTCAACGTCACGCCACTGGACGTAAAGCCCGCAGAAACAACAATATCAGCCATTACCACCCTTAAATCCGGTCAGAATAAAAAATAAAACATCACGGCTCGTATAGGCTTGTTCCTAGCATCAGATTCAGGAATGGCACTACAAAAAATTTCATTTTTTAATTAAAAATCGCGCACAGGTTGTGCTTGTACAACCACTTGCATTTGTACACTCCACGCAGGCTAACCTCCTGCACAGGAAACAGACCCGAAATTCTGCAATCCTTTCCAACCAGCGGGCGCGGGGCACCTGTCGGGTGGTCTCGATACCCCTACGGGCAGAACCCACATGCATAACGGTGACACGGGAACAGGCCGTTACAGATGTTTCCCGATAGCCTGCATGCTGCTATACCCGGCCCGCGTCGCCCGGTTCGGGGGGCGTGGTTCGTCACACCGTCGCTGAAAGTCATGCCATGGCACGCCGACGCCAGCTCTATGAGGGCAAGGCCAAAATCCTGTTCGAGGGGCCCGAACCGGGCACGCTCGTACAATATTTCAAGGACGATGCCACCGCCGGGAATGGAGCCAAAAAAGGCATCATCACCGGAAAAGGCGTGCTGAATAACCGAATCAGCGAATATCTGATGCAGCGTCTGGGTGAAATCGGCATCCCGACCCATTTCGTACGCCGCCTCAACATGCGGGAGCAGTTGATCCGCGAGGTCGAGATCATCCCTCTGGAAATCGTTGTGCGCAACATCGCCGCCGGCAGCATTTCCAGCCGCCTCGGCATCCCGGAAGGCACCCGCCTGCCGCGCTCCATCCTCGAATACTATTACAAGAACGATGCGCTGAACGACCCCATGGTCGCAGAGGAACATATCACCGCATTCGGCTGGGCCAGCACCACTGATATGGACGACATCGTCTCCCTGACCCTGCGCGTGAACGATTTCCTCTCCGGCCTGTTTCTGGGCGTCGGCATCCAGCTTGTCGATTTCAAGCTGGAATTCGGCCGCCTGTGGGAAAACGAGGAAATGCGTATCGTGCTGGCCGATGAGATCAGCCCTGATAACTGCCGTCTGTGGGACGCCAAGACCAACGAGAAAATGGACAAGGACCGTTTCCGCCGCGATCTCGGCGGGGTCGAGGAAGCCTATCAGGAAGTGGCCAAGCGCCTGGGCATCCTGCCGGAAGCCGGAAGCCGGGACATGAAGGGCCCGGAGACCATGCAGTAACAATGAGCGATACAGCAATGAGCCATCCCACCAAGGCCGTGGTCACCGTCACCCTGAAGAACGGCGTGCTTGACCCGCAGGGCAAGGCCGTCGGCCATGCCCTTCATACACTGGGATTCTCCGGCGTTGGCGAAGTCCGCATCGGGCGCGTGATCGAGCTGGAACTGGCCGAGACCGATCCCGAACGTGCGCGTCAGACCGCGGAGGACATGGCCCGCAAGCTGCTGGCCAATACCGTGATCGAAAGCTTCCATGTGGAGATCAAGGCATGAGCCGTTTTCAGACCCGCCTGTTCAGCGCCGTTCTTGCCTGCACCGCCCTCATGACCGGGCTGTCGGGCTTTTCAGCACCGGCTCATGCCGATTTTCTGAAGAGGAAGGTCCTGCTGGATTCCTGCCTCAGCGCAAAAAACGAGCGTGACTGCACCGGCTATATCGCCGGGATCGCCGACGCCGCCAGCGATGCGAAACAGGTGTGCATCCCTGCCGAGGCCCATCTGCCGCAGGTCAAGGCCCGCGTGCTGGGCTGGCTGAAAGCCCATAAGGAAAACCCCACCGAAGCCGCCGCCCCGTGGGTGAAACAGGCCCTGACGGAAAGCTTCCCCTGCAAGTGAGCCAATGCGCATGAAAGCCGGCATCGTCATTTTCCCCGGCACGAATCGCGACCGCGACATGGCGATCGCGCTGGAACGTGTCACCGGCCATGCGCCGGCGCGGCTGTGGCACCGCGACACCTCCCTGCCTGCCGGACTTGACCTGGTGGTATTACCGGGCGGGTTCAGCCATGGCGACTATCTGCGCAGCGGGGCCATGGCCGCCCTCTCCCCCATCATGGCCGAAATCCGCGCCTTTGCCGAACGCGGCGGCCATGTGCTGGGGGTCTGCAACGGTTTTCAGATCCTCACCGAAGCGCACATGCTGCCCGGTGCGCTGCTGCGCAACGCTTCCCTGCGCTTCCTGTCGATGGACTGCCATCTGCGGGTGGAGCGGGCCGGAACGCCCTTTACCTCGCGCTGGCAGAAGGGCGACATCTTCCGCTCCCCCATGGCGCATGGCGATGGCAATTTCTTCGCCGATGACGATACGCTCGACCGGCTGGAAGGCGAAGGACGTGTCGCGTTCCGCTATGTCAACGCAGCGGGGGAAGCAACACCGGACGCCAATCTCAATGGCAGTGCCCGCTCTATCGCCGGTATCTACAGCGAAAATCTGCGCGTGCTCGGCCTGATGCCCCACCCGGAAAACCTGGTGGACCCGCTGATGGGAGGCGTGGACGGCAAACCGCTGTTCGACAGCATCGCCGCATCGCTCGCGGCATGAACGGGCGGAGCGGTTCCCTTCCGGTGGGCCGTCCGCCCCGATCTTTTCCTACCATCCGCGCGCGCCGCTTTTCGCAGGCCAGCGCGCCCGGCACCGAGGCTGCTGCATGACCCGAGACGTCACCCTGTCCCTGGCCCAGGAATTCGGCCTTGATGCCGCCGAATACCAGCGCGTACTGGACATCATGGGCCGCACCCCAAGCTTTACCGAGCTGGGCATTTTCAGCGTGATGTGGTCGGAGCACTGCTCCTACAAATCCTCCCGCCACTGGCTGAAGCAATTGCCGACCAAGGCCCCCTGGGTCATTCACGGTCCGGGAGAAAATGCCGGCGTGGTCGATATTGGCGACGGGCTGGCCGCCATATTCAAGATGGAAAGCCACAACCATCCCAGCTTTATCGAGCCTTACCAGGGCGCGGCGACGGGTGTGGGCGGCATTCTGCGCGATGTGTTCACCATGGGTGCGCGGCCGGTGGCCAATCTGAACGCGCTGCGCTTCGGCAGCCCAGATCATCCGGCCACGAAACGGATCATCGACGGCGTGGTGCGTGGTATTGGCGGCTATGGCAACTGCGTCGGCGTGCCGACCGTGGGGGGAGAGGTCAATTTCCACCCGTCCTATAACGGCAATCCGCTGGTCAATGCCATGACTGTGGGCATCGCGCCAAAAGACCGCATTTTCCTCTCCGCCGCGGCGGGTGTCGGCAATCCGGTGATCTATGTCGGCTCCAAGACCGGACGCGACGGCATCCATGGCGCGACCATGGCCAGCACAGAGTTCGGCGCGGATTCCGAGGAAAAACGCCCCACCGTGCAGGTCGGCGATCCGTTCACCGAGAAGCTGCTGATCGAAGCCTGTCTGGAGCTGATGGCCACCGACGCCATTATAGCCATTCAGGATATGGGCGCGGCCGGCCTGACCTCCTCCTCCGTTGAAATGGCGGGCAAGGGCGGGGTTGGCATCGAACTCGACCTCGATGCCGTGCCGCAGCGCGAGGAAGGCATGAGCGCCTATGAAATGATGCTCTCGGAAAGCCAGGAACGCATGCTGATGATCCTGCGTCCCGACCGGCAGGATGTGGCCCGTGCCATTTTTGAGAAATGGGAGCTGGATTTCGCCGTCATCGGCCACCTGACCGATACCGGACATATCGTCGTGAAGCATCAGGGCGTGGTGGAAGCCGATATTCCACTCGATCCTCTGGCTGAACAGGCCCCCCTCTATCAGCGTCCAACCGTGGAAACGCCGAAGCGTGCACCGCTGGGTGAGGTCGCTGATCCGGTCGGGATCGCACCGGCCCTGCTGACGTTGATCGGCTCGCCGGACATCGCCTCCCGCCGCTGGATCTGGGATCAGTATGACAGCACCGTCGGCGGTCAGACCATCCGCCGTCCGGGCGCTGCCGATGCCGCCGTGGTGCGGCTGGATGGCACCCGGCGTGCTCTGGCCCTGACCACCGATTGCACGCCGCGCTACTGCTTTGCCGATCCTGAAGTGGGCGGTGCGCAAGCCGTGGCGGAAACATGGCGCAACCTGACCGCGGTGGGTGCGCGTCCGCTGGCCATTACCGACAACATGAATTTCGGCAATCCGCAAAAGCCCGAAATCATGGGCCAGTTCGCCGCCGCCATCCGTGGCATGCGCGAAGCCTGTCTGACGCTGGATTTCCCGGTCGTCAGCGGCAATGTCAGCCTCTACAACGAGACCGAGGGCACCGGTATTCTGCCGACCCCGGCCATTGGTGGCCTTGGTGTGCTGGATGAGGCTGAAACCGCCACCGGCCTCTCCCTGCGTTCGGGCCTTGATCTGGTGCTGATCGGTGCAGGCGGCACAACGCTCGGTCAAAGCCTGTGGCTGCGCGAGATCACGGGCCGCGAGGACGGACCGCCCCCGGCGGTCGATCTGGCCGCAGAGCGTCGCCATGGCGATCTGGTGCGCAGCCTGATCCATCAGGGCAAGGTCGCTGCCTGTCATGATCTGTCCGATGGCGGTCTGCTGGTGGCCCTCGCCGAAATGGCCATCGCTGGCCATACCGGTGCTGTGCTGAGCGTGGAAGGCGATCATGTCTTCTGGTATGGTGAGGATCAGGCCCGCTATATCATCGCCACCACCGACAGCGCGGCGGTGCTGGATGCGGCGAAAGCGGCCAATGTTCCCGCCAGCCTGATCGGACGTGCCGAAGGGGCGGATTTGCAAGTGCCGGGTTGCGCCCCCATATCCGTTTCTGCCCTGCGCGAACGTCATGAGGCGTTTCTGCCTGCGCTGATGGCGCAGCGCTGAGCGCCCTGTCTTCAAGCCCCGCGAAGGAGAGTATCGCTATGGCCATGTCGGTTGGAGAAATCGAGGCCCTGATCAAGACGGCGCTGCCGGATGCACAGGTCACGATCGAGGATCTGGCCGGGGATGGCGATCATTACGCCGCCACGGTCATCAGTGAGGCCTTCCGGGGCAAAAGCCGGGTGCAGCAGCATCAGATCGTCTATCAGGCCCTGCAAGGCCGGATGGGCGGTGTGCTGCATGCTCTGGCGCTCCAGACCAGCGCGCCCACCTGAAAATCCCTGTTTATTTCCTCTTTACGAGCCAAGGACGAGCCGATGAGCGACACAGCCAGCCGCATTCAGGCAGATATCAATGAGAACCCGGTCATGCTCTACATGAAGGGCACGGCGATGTTTCCGCAATGCGGCTTCTCCGCCCGGGTGGCGCAGATTCTGAACCATCTTGAAGTGCCCTATAAAACTGCCAACGTGCTGGAAGATCAGGCATTGCGCGAAGGCATCAAGGCCTTCTCCAACTGGCCGACCATTCCGCAGCTCTATATCAAGGGCGAGTTCATCGGTGGCTGCGACATTGTGATGGAAATGTTCCAGAGCGGCGAATTGCAGACCCTGCTGAGCGAAAAGGGCATCCCCCACAAGGCTGCCGCCTGATACTGCGCAGCCAATGTATCAAGGCCTATCAAAAGCCGGAGCCTGTGCTCCGGCTTTTTTCATGCGGGCCGTGCAGACCATTCATCCAGCACCATCCGGGCCATGCTCCTGTCTCTGATCAGATCGGCAATGGTATATCGGTCCAGCACAGCCAGAAAGGCGCTGACAGCCTCGGCCAGCACTGGTGGAGCGGCACAGGCCGGACGTACAGCACAGCCGGTGCAATCCACCATCTCAAAACCATCCTCGGTATGACGTACCAGCGCACCGAAATTAATGTCCTCGGGCGGTCTGCCAATACGCAAACCTCCGTTTCTCCCCCTTACCGAAGATACGAATCCGACCGATACCAGATCTTGCACAACCTTCATCAAATGGTTGTGGGAAATGTCATAAGCTTTGGCGATCTCTGCAATTGAAACCAAACGATCCTGGCTGACACTTAGATGAAGCATCACGCGGATCGCATAATCTGTATAGCGGGTGAACCTCATAGGAGTGCCTTCCCGCAAATTCGCTCCGGTTAAAAGATGTAAATATTATATATATTTTATGGACTAAAAAATGTACTTGATATACCTCTTTTTGATCCATTTTTACCGGCTCGGCTTAGAAAGGACGCGCCACATGCCTTCACCTCTTAGGGATGCTTCCATCGCCCTTATCAAAGCGACCATACCCGCTCTCGCTGAGCATGGCATCACTATTACCCAGACCATGTATGCCCGACTGTTCCAGAACAGGGAGATTGCCGCCCTGTTCAATCAATCCCATCAATCCAACGGTATGCAGTCAGAGGCTCTCGCGGGCGCGATCCTTGCCTATGCCCATAATATCGACAATCTTGCGGTGCTTGGCCCAGCTGTGGAGCGTATTGCCGCAAAACATGTCGGGGCGCATATCCTGCCGGAACACTATCATTTTGTTGCCGAAGCCCTGCTGGGGGCAATCAGCGATGTGCTCGGTGATGCAGCAACGCCGGAAATTCTGGACGCATGGGGGGAGGCTTACTGGTTTCTCGCCAATGTCCTGATCAAGCGGGAAAAAGACCTGCGTGAGGCTGCTGCCCGTGCCGAGGGCGGCTGGACCGGCTGGAGACCTTTTATCGTCGCCGATAAAATCAGAGAGAGCGACTGCATCACCTCCTTTATCCTTCGCCCGGCCGATGGCGGCCCGGTGCTGTGGCATCAGCCGGGCCAGTATCTGACGATCACGCTGTCCCCTGCGGGGATTCCTCCCATGAAGCGCAACTACACCATTTCCTGTGCTCCCAATGGCAAATACTATCGCCTCACTGTCAAGCGTGAGGCGTCCGGAGGCGGAGCATCGGCTTTCCTGCACGATCAGATGAGCGTCGGTGATACCCTGCTTGCCACCCCGCCGGCCGGTGATTTTGTGTTGCCTGAAACCCAGATGCGGCCCGTGATTCTGGTCTCCGCCGGGGTCGGACTGACACCGATGGTCAGCATGGCTGAAAGCCTTGCCGCACGTCACTGCCCGGTGCCGGTGCATTTCATTCATTGCACCCCTAACAGCAAGACACACGCCATGGGGGCCGCGCTGAATGCGCTGGCAGAGAGACATAAGGACCGCATGACAGTCACGACCTTCTATTCCCGCCCGCTTGCGACCGATGAGCAAGGTGTGGCCTATGACCAGCAGGGCAGAATCACTGCCCAGTGGCTGACGGTATGGCTGGCGGCCCATATACCTCTGATGGATGCCGATCTCTATTTATGTGGCCCCCATTCGTTTCTCCATGACATGCTGACCGGGCTGGATGCAGCCGGTGTGCCCGCGGAAAGAATAAATCATGAGCTGTTCGGCCCCACCATCAGCCTTCAGGCCGCATAACATCTGCGTGTGACGGGCATATTCACGCGGGGGAACTGCAACCAGCCAGACCCTAATGGCGCTGTCAGTCCGGGTTTTATGAACCGGAGCAACAAACATGTCCCTTTTTAACTCGATTGTAGACAAGATTGTTCACTATGCCAGCAACCTTGTCTCAGGAGCCAAAGCCGACCCCGCATCGGCCAAACCTGAGCCGGGTGAGACTTCTACAGCCTCATCCGGCGCCGTTTCCGGAACAGGTTCTTCCCTGCAATCGGTCGATATCGGGGCTACACTCTCCCGATTGGCCGAGCAGCATGGTCAGGGTCTGAACTGGCAAAGCTCGATCGTCGATCTGCTGAAGCTTCTTGGGCTGGATTCCAGTCTGCAAGCCCGCCAGACGCTGGCCAACGAACTCAACGTCCATGCCGGAGAAGCCGGCAGTGCAGAGCAGAACATCGCCCTCCATCAGGCAGTGGTGCAGAAACTGGCCGCTCATGGCGGGAAATGGCCTGGCTGAGACGCAAGGTCACTCCTCAAACAAAATCAGGGCGCTGGCAGGATCTCTGCCAGCGCCCTTTTTCCTGCCGGGACGAAACGGAGGGAGCGTTACTACCGCTGGAGATCAAAGCGATCGAGCATCATCACCTTGTTCCAGGCAGCAACGAAATCATGCACAAACTTCTCCTTCGCATCGTCGGAAGCGTACACTTCCGCCACGGCGCGCAGCTCGGAATTGGAACCGAAAATCAGATCGACCGTGCTGCCTTTCCAACGCAGGGCATTGGTCTTGCGATCATGGCCTTCATACACGCCAGCCGTATCGGCAGCTTTTGACCATTTCGTGGACATATCAAGCAGGTTGACGAAGAAATCATTGCTCAGCACACCCGGATGATCGGTCAAAACGCCAAGCTGTGAGTGGCCTTCATTGGCATCCAGCACCCGCATGCCTCCAACCAGCACCGTCATTTCCGGCACGGTCAGATCGAGCATGCTGGCCCGCGTCACCAGCATCTCCGCCGGAGAAAGCTGGTTGGACGCCGCATAGTAGTTGCGGAATCCATCAGCGGTCGGCTCCAGTACGGCGAAGGATTTCACATCGGTCTGCGCCTGCACTGCATCGGCACGGCCCGGCGTGAACGGCACCACGACCGGATAGCCCGCCTTCTTTGCAGCTTCCTCAATCCCGACATTACCGCCCAGCACGATCAGATCGGCCAGAGATACTTTCTTGCCATCATGATTGCCGTCATTGAAAGCAGTCTGGATGCTTTCAAGCTTGTCGAGAACCTTCTTCAGTTCCTGCGGATCATTGACCGGCCAGTCTTTTTCCGGGGCCAGACGGATACGCGCACCATTGGCGCCTCCACGCTTGTCTGTGCCGCGGAACGATGCGGCTGATCCCCACGCCGTACGCACCAGTTCTGGAACCGCGAGACCGGAGGCCAGAATTTTCTGCTTCAGATCAGCAATATCGGACTCATCGACCGCCTTGTAGGTGATCGCCGGCAGCGGATCCTGCCACAGCAGATCTTCCTTCGGCACTTCAGGACCAAAATAGCGTGAACGCGGTCCCATATCGCGATGCACCAGCTTGAACCAGGCCCGTGCAAAAGCAGCCTTGAATTTCTCAGGATCTTTCTGAAAGCTGAGCGCGATCTTGCGATAGGCTGGATCGGTTTTCAACGCTATGTCGGTCGTGAACATCATCGGCGGATGACGCTTGGAGGCATTAAAGGCGTCAGGAACCAGCTGATCCGCCGAGGCATCTTTCGGCTTCCACTGGATGGCACCACCGGGACTTTTCGTCTGCACCCAGTCAAAACCGAACAGATTATCCAGATATTGCGAGGTGAAATTCACCGGATCAGCCGACCACGCACCTTCCAGACCGCTGGTGATTGTATCAGGGCCTTTGCCAGTGCCACATTTATTTTTCCAGCCCAGCCCCTGTTCCTCGATCCCCGCCGCAGCCGGAGCAGGCCCAACGCATTTCGTGGGGGAGGCCGCACCATGTGCCTTGCCGAATGTATGGCCACCGGCGATCAGGGCGACAGTTTCCTCATCATCCATCGCCATGCCGCCAAATGCTTCGCGGATATCCCGCGCCGCTGCAAGCGGATCAGGAACACCATTCGGGCCTTCCGGATTGACGTAGATCAACCCCATCTGGGTCGCAGCCAGCGGCTTCTCCAGCTTGCCGTTTTTGTCGCGGTTATTCGACATGAACTTTGCACCGGCCCCCCAATAGATCAGGTCCGGCTCCCAGTCATCGGTGCGACCGCCTGCAAAGCCATAGGTCTTGAAGCCCATGGTTTCCAGCGCGACATTGCCCGTCAGCACCATCAGATCGCCCCAGGACAGCTTCTCGCCGTATTTCTTCTTGATCGGCCAGAGCAGACGGCGGGCTTTATCCAGATTGGCATTATCCGGCCAGCTGTTCAGCGGCTCGAAACGCTGTTGGGCACCACTGGCCCCACCACGCCCGTCATAGGTACGATAGGTGCCCGCGCCGTGCCAGGCCATGCGGATGAAGAAAGGTCCGTAATTACCATAATCCGCTGGCCACCAATCCTGCGGCGTCTTCAACAGAACGGCGATATCCTTTTTGACCGCATCGAGATCAAGTGTCTGAAAAGCTTTGATATAATTGAAATTCGCTCCCAGCGGATTAGACTCCGCCGCATGCTGGCGCAGGGGGGACAGATCGAGATGATCCGGCCACCAGAACTGGATAGAGCGCGGCTCACCATCACTCCAGGCGGGCGCCATAGGGATGGTCGCAGAGAGAACGGCTGCCAGAACGGCGGCAACGCTTCTGATTGTCCGGTGCATGCAGCTTGATCCTTCCTGATGATGACTGAGACGTCTTAACGGCGGCTCTGTGACTGGCGAGGAAGATGCAGAACCCGGCGGCTCAGGGATAATAGATTGTTGCTACCGTCAGGATCGGCTGTGCCTATCGAAGCGTTGCAGGTTCGGAATTATCAATCTTTTCAAACAGATCGCAAACCGTCTGATCAGTCTGTGCGACAAAATGGGCCTCTATTTCTCCGGAAATGGCAGTTATTGCATGTCGACGCCCACAAAAAAGCCGTCCCTCGCAGGAGAGACGGCTTGTGTAGTCAGGGTCAGTCAGGAAAGGCTCAGACTGCCTCATCCAGCGCGGCAAGGATGCTGTCACCCATCACCTGCGTGCTGACCGGTGTGAGTCCGGGGCCAACAATATCGGCGGTGCGCACGTTGCGGTTCAGCACCGCACTGCAAGCCTGCTCGATCAGATCGGCCTCGGCATGCATGTCGAACGAATAGCGCAACAACATGGAAAAGCTGAGAATCTGCCCCAACGGATTGGCAATGCCCTTGCCCGCGATATCCGGCGCGCTGCCATGGATCGGCTCATACAGCGCCGGACGGCGGCCATCCGCATCCCGCGCACCAAGCGTCGCGGAGGGCAGCATACCGAGGCTGCCGGTCAGCATGGAGGCGAGGTCGGAGAGAATATCGCCGAACAGATTGCCGGTCAGGATCACATCGAACTGACGCGGATTGCGCGCCAGCTGCATGGCACAGTTATCGGCCAGCATGTGGGACAGGGTAACGTCAGAATATTCGGCTGCATGCAGCTCCGTCACCACCTGACGCCAGAGCAGACCGCTTTCCATCACGTTGCATTTTTCAACGCTGGTAACACGATTATCGCGCGCACGGGCCAGATCGAACGCCACACGGGCCACACGCTGGATTTCCGTGGTCGAATAGGTCTCTGTGTTGAAACCACGCTTCGTGCCATCCGGCAGGGTCTCGATCCCGCGCGGCTCCCCAAAGTAAACACCGCCCGTGCTTTCGCGGACAATCATGATGTCCAGACCACGCACCACATCGGCCTTCAGCGTGCTGGCATCCACCAGCGCGTCGAACACCTTGGCCGGGCGAAGATTGGCGAACAGGCCCAGCTCCGAACGCAGACGCAGAATGGCGATCTCCGGGCGCATATCGAAGCCGAGCTTGTCCCATTGCGGACCACCGACGGAGCCAAACAGAACGGCATCGGCAGCTTTCGCGGCAGCCAGCGTTTCATCGGCCAGTGGCGTGCCCTGTGCGTCGATCGCAGCGCCACCGACCAGACCTTCAGACAGATCGAAGCGGATACCGCGCTTCGCTTCCAGCCAGTCGATGATACGCCTTACCTGCTGCATCACTTCCGGGCCGACACCGTCACCGGGCAGCAGCAGCAACTTACGGGCAGTCGTCATGTGATCCGTCCTTCGCAAAAGCGCCCGCTTTCGAAAAAGCGGGGCGCAATCAGCAGTAAACTCGTATGAAGCAGCCGGCACTCAGTTGGCAGGCAGCGTGATGCGGGGAAACCAGGGCTGGGTCACGGTCCGGTTTTCCTCGAACCGGTCGATCGCCTCACGGCGTTGCAGGGTCTGGCCGATATCATCCAGACCATTCAGCAACAGATGGCGGCGGAAAGGATCAATCTCGAACGGAATTTCCTCCCCGTTCGGACGCACCACCACCTGACGCTCCAGATCGATGGTCAGGCGGGAATTGGCGCCATTTCCGGCATCATCCATCAGGCGATCACAGATATCGCGTGGCAGACGGATCGGCAGAATCCCGTTCTTGAAGCTGTTATTATAGAAAATATCAGCAAAATCAGGCGCAATGACACAACGGATGCCAAAATCGAGCAGCGCCCACGGTGCATGCTCGCGGGAGGAGCCGCAGCCGAAATTCTCATGCGTGACCAGAATCTGCGCCTGACGGTAAGGCTCCCGGTTCAGTACGAAATCAGGATTCTCCTGACCATCGGTGTAGCGCATCGCATCGAACAGATGCTCGCCGAGGCCGGTGCGCTTGATGGTTTTCAGAAAGCGGGCCGGAATGATCTTGTCGGTATCGACATTGGCGATCGGCAGCGGTGCGGCAATGGCCGTCAGGACGGTGAACTTGTCCATCAGACGGTCTCCTCGACAGTCAGGGTTCTTACATCGGTCAGCCGACCGGTGACAGCCGCCGCCGCCGCCATGGCGGGAGACAACAGATGGGTGCGTCCACCCGGCCCCTGCCGCCCCTCGAAATTACGGTTGGAGGTGCTGGCGCAACGCTGGCCCGGCGTCAGCTTGTCCGGATTCATGCCCAGACACATGGAGCAGCCCGGCTCCCGCCACTCGAAACCGGCATCAAGGAAAATCCGGTCCAGCCCTTCCTGTTCGGCCTGCTGCCGCACGATGCCGGAGCCAGGGACAACCAGCGCCCGCACACCGTCCGCCACATGACGACCACGGGCAATAGCGGCGGCGGAACGCAGATCCTCGATCCGGCTGTTAGTACAGCTGCCGATGAACACGACATCGACCGGCAGATCAGCGATAGGCGCACCGGGCTTCAGATCCATATAGTCGAGCATGCGGCGCATCTGGGTGCGGCGCGCTTCATCGGTCGCACGGTCAGGGTCAGGCACCATGCCGTCAATACGCACCACGTCTTCCGGGCTGGTGCCCCATGTGACCATCGGCACGATCTCGGAGGCTTCCAGCACCACGACGCGATCGTAATGCGCGCCTTCATCACTGGCCAGAGAGCGCCAGTATTCCACCGCACGGTCGAAATCCTCGCCCTGCGGCGCAAAGGGACGGCCACGCAGCCATTCAAAGGTCACGTCATCAGGCGCCACCAGACCGGCACGGGCACCGGCCTCGATCGACATGTTGCAGATGGTCATGCGGCCAGCCATATCCAGCGCCCGCACCGCCTCCCCGGCATATTCGATCACGTGGCCATTGCCCCCCGCCGTGCCGATCTTGCCGATGATCGCCAGAATCATGTCCTTCGCGGTCGTGCCGGGCGGCATCCTGCCCCGCACCTCGACCAGCATGTTCTTCGCAGGCTTCTGCAACAGGGTCTGGGTGGCCAGCACATGCTCCACCTCACTGGTGCCGATGCCGAAAGCCAGTGCGCCCAGCGCGCCATGAGTGGAGGTGTGGCTGTCACCGCAAACGATGGTAAAGCCCGGCAAAGAAATGCCCTGCTCCGGCCCTACCACATGGACGATACCCTGCCGCACATCCAGCAGATCAAAATAGGGCACGCCAAATTCGGCAACATTCTTCTGAAGCGTCTCGACCTGCAAACGGCTTTCCGGCTCCTGAATACCGGCGCGGCGGTCACTGGTGGGAACGTTGTGATCGACCACGGCAATGGTGGCATCCGGACGGCGCACCGGACGGCCAGCCATACGAAGCCCCTCGAACGCCTGCGGCGACGTCACTTCATGCACAAGGTGACGGTCGATATAGAGGATGCAGGTGCCATCCTCCAGACGATCCACCACGTGGGCATCCCAGATCTTGTCGAACAGCGTCCGCTTCATGCGAGCCTCCGGTCAGGGTGGCCGAACCACGATCCGGCACATCCCGAATAAGCACATCGCCCCGTTCCGGCGGACAGTGTCCACCAACGGAGCATTTCATCAACAGCGCCTGAATAAAAGGGGACACAGCCCGCGCGCTGCAACCGCCGGATCGTGTCCCCTCTTCAGCGTTTCCGTCATGGCAGCACGAAAGGACGCGGCATGACGTGGCACAGTCTCATGGCAAGACCCCCGCCTTGCCATGTCCGGCCATCCGTCATGCACCGCCTCATTCCGGGCCGCCCATCCAGACAATCTCCGCATCCCGTCTCCATCACCCGGCGAAACCGGGAATGGAAGCAGGCGAGCCGATTACTCGGCGGCTGCGGTTTCGGTCGTGGTGGTGCGCGCCTTTTCGGCGATACGGGCAGACTTGCCGGAACGGCCACGCAGGTAATACAGCTTCGCACGGCGCACATCGCCGCGACGCACCACCTGAATTTCCGCGATGGTGGGGGAGTACAGCGGGAACACGCGTTCCACACCCTCGCCATAGCTGATCTTGCGGATGGTGAAGTTGCTGTTCACACCGCGGTTCGAACGGGCGATGCACACGCCTTCGAACGCCTGGGTGCGGGTACGCTCACCTTCAACGACCTTCACGAGCACGCGCAGCGTGTCGCCGGGCACGAATTCGGGAACGGGACGTTCGCTGACGAGACGGGCAATCTGTTCCGCCTCGAAGGTCTGGATGATGTTCATGACTTGGATCCTTCTCTGGATGCGGTGATTAGGGCGAGCCGCCACCGCGCGCAACATTATCTTCAGGATAAGAGGCATGTGGCGATGCGGCATCGCCCAGCCGGTAAGCCGTCCATAAATCCGGGCGCCGTTCCCTGGTCACAGTTTCCGCCTGACGTTGCCGCCATGCGGCGACTTCGGCATGGTGACCGGAGAGCAGGACATCAGGCACGCGCCGTCCCTGCCATTCGGCGGGTCTGGTGTAATGCGGATACTCCAGCAATCCGGCGGAGAAGCTTTCCTCCTCCGCACTGCTGGCGGCCCCCATCACACCGGGCAACAGGCGGATACAGGCATCGAGCAGCACCAGCGCCGCAGGCTCACCGCCCGACAGCACATAGTCGCCGATACTGACCTCCTCTGCCGCATGGGCATCGAGGACGCGCTGGTCGATCCCCTCATAACGACCGCAGAGCAGGATGCAGCCCGGCCCGGAGGCCAGAGCACGCACCCGCGCCTGCGTCAGGGGACGTCCACGCGGGGTCATGCACAGAAAGGGACGCTCATCCCCCTCCGTCCTGACCGCCGAGAGCGCGGCATCCAGCACATCCGGCCGCATGACCATGCCCGCACCACCGCCGAAAGGCGTATCGTCCACCGTCCGATGCCGGTCTGGCGCATGGGCGCGGATATCCTCCGCATGCAGCGCCCACACCCCGTCCCGCAATGCCCGCCCGGCCAGAGACAGGCCGAGAGAGCCGGGAAACATCTCCGGAAACAGCGTCAGCACGCTGGCCTGCCAGGGAGAGGAAGGCAAAGCTTCATGATGAGAGGAAACTGCGCTCATGCCGCCTCTCCCCCATCATCGCGACCCTGCTCCCGCCCCTGCTCATTCTGGCCGAATTCCGGAGCGTTTTCTTCCCGCGGCGGGTCGATCAGCACCCGACCGGCGGCAAGATCCACCACCGGCACGGCTGCCCGCGTAAACGGCACCAGCATGGAGGCCCCGCCGGAACGGGTGATCTCCAGGCTCGCGCCCGCACCGTAATCATGCACCTGCGCAACCTGACCCAACAGCGTCTCATCCGACACCAGACGGGCCTCCAGACCGATGAGATCGACGAGGTAAAAATCATCCTCATCCTCCACCGGCGGCAAGGCGTCGCGGGTAATGAAAAGACGCGTGTTGGTCAGACGCTCCGCCGCGGAACGATCCTGCACCGGCACACCGTCAATGGTGATGCTGGCCAGCCCGTCCGCGCGCCAGTCCAGCATAATATGCCGCCCGGCCTCGTCACGCAGCGAGCCATACGCGGTCAGATCATCAGGATCGGCCGTGTGGCTGACAACATGCACCAGACCGCGCACCCCGTGGGGGCGACCGATCACGCCCAGCAGGATGAGATCGCGCGACATTCGGACAAACCGGATTTAAAAGGACGGACGAACCGGATCAGGAAGCGGCGGCAGCCGCGGCGGCCTTCGCACGTTCCTGCGCCTTCTTCTTCGGCGCGGACTGCTTCGGCTGCTCGTTCCAGGTCGGCATCTTGGTCAGACCGGCCTTACCCAGGAAACGGGCAACGCGGTCAGTGGCGATGGCGCCCTCGGTCAGCCAGTGCATGATGCGATCCTCGAACAGACGGACGCGCTCGGCATGCTCGGCGGGGAGCATCGGGTTATAGCTGCCCAGCTTCTCGATGAAGCGGCCATCGCGCGGGGCGCGGCTGTCGGCAACGACAATATGGTAGTACGGACGCTTCTTGGCGCCGGCACGGGCAAGGCGAATCTTGAGGCCCATCGGGTCACTCCCACGTGGCTCTGAACTGCATCCAAACGAAAACGCGCCGCTGCGCGAACCCTCGCGGAGCGGCGGTGCCCAATTCGGACAATCGGTACGCCTTCTAACGGAACAGATCGGCGCAGGTCAAGGAAAGCTGCCAACCTCGCTCCGCGCTTCATGCAAGGCGGTCATGAGCCTCCGTACCACCAGTGTCCAGAACGACCCGTTTATATATTGTTTCAGGCAACGAATATCCTGATCTTACCACACAGCAAGGGGGCAGCCGCATGGGCTGGCTGCTTTTACTGATCGCGCCCGTCATCGGCAGTTTCATCGGGGTGCTGGTCAGGCGCTGGCCGGATGCCCATGGCATTGTTTTCGGTCGCTCCCGCTGTGAACACTGCGCCCAACATCTGTCACCGGCCGAGATAATCCCGCTGCTGAGTTTCCTGTGGCTACGTGGACGATGTCGGCAGTGTGGCAGTCCCATCGATCCGTTTCACCCGATGATCGAGTGCGCCGCCCTTGCAGTGGCTGTCTGCGCCTGTGCCATGAGAGGCATCAACAATCCCTTTGTGGCAGGGGATTGCGTGCTCGGCTGGGCGCTGCTGACGCTGGCCTGCATTGATCTGCGTCACTGGCGGCTTCCTGATATGCTGACCCTCCCGCTCATCCTTCTTGGGATGGGAGAGGCAATATGGCTTGACCCCGCCACCCTGCTCTGGCCGCGTGTAACGGGGATCGTGGTGGCATATGGCGCTCTTGCGTTACTCGGCTTGCTGTATCGTCTTCTGCGCGGACGGGAGGGGCTGGGAGCGGGCGATGCCAAACTTTTTGCCGCCGGAGCAGCATGGACCGGACTGACCGCCCTGCCCGGCATATTGTTGCTGGCTGCGCTTGGCGGGTTGATCCATGCCGCCATCCGAGCCTTCAGAGGCAGCAGATTCAGCCGACATACCGCCATCCCTTTTGGCCCCGCTCTGGCCGCCGCAATCTGGATCGTGCGTCTGCTGATGTTTCAGGATATCGAGTAGCCGCAGAGCCTCTACAAAGACCGCTTTTCCATTATCAGCCGCGCCGCAAAACCGATCATCACCGTGCCGGTGATGCCGTCCAGCACGCGGGATGTCGCAGGATGTGTCAACAGACGCTGCAACGGAATGGTCGCCACCGCTACCGCAGAGAAAAATACCAGCCCCATACAGGCATGAAGGCCGGATAACAGCGCTCCGAATGAAACAGCCGGAAGCTCTGGTGGCAGAAACTGCGGCAGAAAACTGACATAGAAAACGCCAACCTTGGGATTGAGCAAATTGGTCATCATCCCGCGCAGAAACCAGTTGGGATTTGCAACCTGGCGCTCCTGCTCCACCGGAAGCACGACAGGAAGCCCACCGCCAAAAAACACCCGGCGCAGCATGTTTACGCCAAGCCATGCCAGATACAGAGCACCGGCTATCTGCACCACACGATAGGCATATTCAGACGCCGCCAGCAGCGCACCAAGCCCCAGCGCCGTGATTACTCCCCAGCTCAACACCCCTACCGAAACGCCTGCGCCGGCCAGAACCGCCTGACGTGGCCCCTCGACAGTTCCAGTCCGCAAAACCAGAGCCGTATCCAGCCCCGGCGTGACCGTCAGCAGAGCGGCCGCAGCAGAAAAGCGCATGATGGCCGAAAATGCATCCATGACCTGTCTGCTCCATCGGGTTGCCGCGAAAGCATCTCTCCTATCAGAAAGACTTTCAGCGCATCCATGTCTTCACAACAAAGCAGGTCAGCCGGGAAGAAATCTTTCTGACAAAAGATAATTTGCATAACCATCAATCACGAGGATTTGATTCCTCTTTTTCTCCAATCCTCCATTGCCACCTGGCACAACCAGCCGAATAATGATCCGATACCGTATCGTTTTATAATCATCGCTTTGGCATCATCAAAGGGCACGTTCATGCCTGTTGTGCTTCCCCCTTTTCCCTGGGCCAAATTTGCGGAACCGGATTGCTGGTTGCCACTGATCACGCATCTCGGTGATGTTGGCGACTGTTTTGAAGCCCTGCTCAATCTGCCGCTTTATCGTGCCCGGCTGGCCGCGATCATCGAAAAGGAACCGGATCATGTCACC
The DNA here is from genome assembly GCF_001889545.1 of Granulibacter bethesdensis. NCBI lineage: Bacteria > Pseudomonadati > Pseudomonadota > Alphaproteobacteria > Acetobacterales > Acetobacteraceae > Granulibacter > Granulibacter bethesdensis. The sequence continues at coordinate 1,920,378 of NZ_CP018194.1, forward strand.
ATCCAGCGTCTATGCGCACTGGCCTTTTTGCACGACATTGGAAAACTCAGCAGCGGTTTTCAGGCAAAAATCCTGACAAAAGCCAGAACGGGACATCTGCTGCAAGGTTATCATGCCCTCTGGAGAAAAGAAGCCGGACTGCAAGATGCGCTCGGTTTGGGGGAGGATATCAGCCAATGGGGTGAGGCCATGCGCAGCCTGTTTCTGGCGGCACTGGCCCATCACGGCAAGCCGATCATGGCCTCTGGTCAGGAGCCTGTGAAATCAGACTGGGCCGCCCGGACAGGATACAATCCAGCCGAAGCCGCAAGAGCCATCGGGCAGGCCTGCCGTGCCCGATACCCTGATGCTTTCGGCCCCGGCCCTGAGCTGCCGCTTCATACAGAGCTTCAGCATTTTTTTGCCGGTCTGGTAGCACTGGCCGATCAGATCGGATCGCGTGAGTGCGATTTTCCTCTTGATCGCACGACACGCCCCGCCACAAAGGCGGCGGATGTCCTGCGCAATATCAACATGGACGTGTTCCGGCTGCGGCAGGCGCTGAAACCGGTTGAGCCATGGCAACTTTTCGGCTGGGCGGAAGGGACGAAACTGCGCCCGATGCAGCAGGCTTTGCTGGAACTGTCTCTGGACATACGCCTCGCCGCGCTCGAATCCGAAACCGGCTCCGGCAAGACGGAGGCCGCGTTTCTGCGCTTCCTGCGCCTGTTCAGGGCCGGGTTGGTGGATGGTCTGTATTTTGCCGTCCCGACCCGCGCCGCCGCAGCACAACTTCATCGGCGAATCAATCACGCCGTACAGGCAGCCTTCGGCGGCGAATGCTTTCTGGCGCTGCCCGGATACATGAAGGCCGGGACTGCCGAAGGCTGGGCACTCCCCGGCTATCGCGTGGAATGGGCCGACAATCCGGACGAAGCACAGAAGCAGGCACGATGGGCTGCCGAAGCCTCACGCCGTTTTCTGGCTGCACCGGTTGCGGTAGGCACGGTTGATCAGGTCATGCTCTCGGGGTTACAGGTAAAATGGTCGCATTTTCGTAGTGCAGCCCTTGCCCGCAGCTATCTGGTCATCGACGAAGTGCATGCTTCGGACAGTTACATGAGCGCGGTGATGGACCGGATCGTGCAGAATCATGTGGCCCATGGCGGCCATGCCTTGCTGATGTCCGCGACACTTGGCTCAGCGACACGCGCCAGCCTGCTGGGGGCCAAAAAAACGGGCAAAGCCGATTCATCCAATACAATACAGGCTCCTTATCCATCCCTGAGCTGGGCAGAAGGAGAAAAGAAAAAGAAACAGGAAATTCATCTTGGCATTGAACTCACAGAATATCAGAAAACAGTTTCCATCAGCACGGCTCCCCTGATTGCAAAGCCACACGCAATTGCCAGCATGGCGCTGGAAGCGGCACGACAAGGCGCGCGCGTGCTGGTGATCCGCAATACGGTCGATCAGGTGATTGCGACACAGCAAGCGATCGAGGCGCTGGATGCCAATGCCCCGACTTTATCCGTCAACGGTATACGCTGCCCCCACCACAGCCGCTTTGCCGCCGAGGACCGGCTTCTGCTGGATCATGCGGTTGAGCAGGCAATGGGCAAACACTCCGTTTGTGGCGGCCGGATCATCTGCGGCAGCCAGACAGTGGAACAAAGTCTGGATATCGATGCCGACTTTATGATTACCGATCTGTGCCCGATCGACGTATTACTGCAACGGATCGGGCGGTTGCATCGTCATGCTGGTCGTCATGATCGGCCCGATGCGTTCAGAAACGCCCGATGCATCGTGCTGGTACCGGAAGCATTATCCCCAGAGATCAATTTACTTCACTTCGGCCTTGGGATCAGCCGCGATGGAGGCGGCGTTTATACCGACCTCACCGGCCTGGAAGCCGTAAGGCGTATAATCGGTGAGGGAGCTATCTGGACTATTCCTCAAGATAATCGACGTCTTGTGGAAGCAGGTACTGATCCAAAAACTCTTACCGCACTGGCAGAACAACTCGGGAATGCATGGACCAACGAGCGTAACGTGGTTGTGGGAGGGCACAGCGCACAGGGCACAATCGGGCGAATGAACCTGATCGACCGCACACGAGCCTTTGACGGCAGTATGAGTGACTGTTTCCCGGATGATACGAATATTGTCACCCGTCTGGGTGCAGACCGTACGGCACTCCTTTTTGCACCAGAGACAATAGGGCCATTCGGAGAAAAAGTGACGCAGATATTCGTGCCCGGTCATTGGGTGGATACCAGCATTGCCACCGCAACAGGGGCCGAATGGATACAGCCATCACCGGAGCAGCTTGTGTTTGACCCTGCCGGATTGAGCTACACCAGGTTTGGCCTGACACGATCTGTGAACACATAAAAAGAAGCCAAAATGTCAGTGTTCCATGTTGACAGAGTTTAAATTCTCATTCGTAGTTCTATGGAGAATTTTATCTTAAAAGATGGGATTTTCCATCGTTAATCGGTTTGTCTCATAACTGTTTTTGGCTAACCTCATATCCTCCTCATTCAGGTTGAATGAATGCACTGTCTGCTGTCTCATCCGGTTTTTCGCACTGTTATCAGAGCTGAAAATCATGTTCTGACCCTGCCGGGCGCTCTGGCCGCATTGATGCTGGACAAAGTGGACAGTTTTACTGCCCTGCGCCCGCATCAGCAACACGCATGGCATATGTTTCTGGCAGCGCTTGGAGCCATTGCGCTGCATCGTGCCGATCAAAGCGCCATTCCCGAGACAGAGGAAGAATGGAAAGATCTGCTCCTTGACCTCACCGATCAGGCGGAGGAACCATGGTCGCTGATTGTTGAGGATCTCTCAAAGCCTGCCTTTCTTCAGCCACCGGTTCCTGAGGGAAAGCGCGAGGTGCTGAAGAATACGGTCTATACGCCGGATGCGCTGGATATTCTGATCACCGCGAAAAATTTTGACCTGAAGGCTGAAGTCGCCATTGAAGCCGGGCTTGACGAATGGGTATTTGCTCTGGTCAGCCTGCAAACAATGCAGGGCTATAGCGGGGCCACAAAATACGGAATTGCCCGCATGAACGGCGGCTTTTCCGCTCGGCCCTTTCTGGGGCTGGCGCCTGCAAAAGCAGGGATCGGCGCTCATCTTCGTCGCGATATCCGTGCCATGCTGGCCGGGCGGGACAAGCTGCTTGACATGTATCAGGATTATGATGAGGAGGGGCTGGCTCTGCTCTGGCTGGAGCCCTGGGATGGCAAGACCAGTTTGTCACTCGATCAACTCGATCCATGGTTTATCGAAATCTGCCGTCGGGTTCGTCTGTTTCAGGGAACTGATGAGCATATCGTTGCTCTCAATGTCGGCTCCGCAGTTGCACGGATCGAAGCCAAATCCTGCAATGGAATCACAGGGGATTTCTGGGCACCGATTTATGACAGCGAAGGAAAATCTTTTTCGTTGGATGCGCGAGGTTTTTCCTACCGGGTGTTATGCCGACTTTTGTTTGGAGAAGCGCAGAAACGTGTTGCACGACTCCCCCAGTCAATGCAGCTTTTGCCCGATGAGCGCGACATGCTTCTGGTCGCGCGCGGCATGGTGCGGGGTCAAGGCAAAACTGAAGGCTATCACGAACGCATCATTCCAACCCAGCGCCGCATCATTGATGCCATCAATGATGATACCAGACGACTGGAACTGGCAGAAATCGCGGATAAACAGCAGAAAGAGATTGCACATATTACATCTGCCCTGCGTCAGGGCTGCGCCATAGTATCTATCGGTGGAGCAGACAAAAAACCATCAAAAGATGATTATGGTTGTGCCGGCCCCTATACGGATCGTCTGGAAGCTGAGGCTGATGCCGGCTTTTTCGAGACGATCCAGCAACGCTTCGAAAAAGGCGATGACTGTAAAATACCTTATCTGCGCCACTTGATCCATTATGCTGAACACCTGCTTATTGAGGCATCGGACTCTATCTCCTGCCCCGTCGAAAACCGCTGGCGGGCCGGGGTTCGCGCACCACGCGTGTTTCGTGGTATGCTTTGGTCTCAGAAAAGTCCTTTCGTAAACGACCGCACCTCGATTTTTCCTCCGAAAGAAGCGGCTGATGTCAGACAGTAAAAATCAGACCAAGCAGGATATCGACCAGGTTATCTCTAAGCTTGCCCTTGAATTGGCAAAACTTTCCCCTGGCAATCTTGCATCACTCCGCCGGGCAATTCCAGGCCATGGATGCCCGGAATTCTGGAGACTGTTTTATAGCCAGAAACTTGATCAGCATCGGATCCCACACTCCAAAGATAATGAACAGGCCTGGGAATGGGTGATGATTGCCATTGCTCGCCTGACACCGACCGGACAACCAGTCATACGATCTGGAGAAAAGGAAGACTTCAAGCTCAGTGCTCATGATCCCGAACTATCACTGGGACAGGCCCTCTCAGACGCTAATGTTCCTGAAATACGGGTTGTCCGTCTGCTCAGCGCCCCATTCGTACAAAGGCGGGAGATGATGATGAGGCTGATCCATGTGCTGTCAGCAGCACGGGCACGTTTTAACATGTACGATATCGCACGATTGCTTGCGCAAGAGCATCACGATTTACGTGCCGCCGATAATCCGCTGCGCAAGCTGGCCAAAGATTATTACCACGCTTGCGACAAAAAATCTGCAAAAGAGAAAGAGACGGCCAATGCCTGAGCCACGTTTTCTTCAGATTCATACCCTGCATAGCTACACAGCCTCACTTCTGAACCGCGACGATAGCGGACTGGCTAAGCGCCTTCCTTATGGCAACGCTGTGCGGACCCGCATTTCCTCACAATGCCTGAAACGGCATTGGCGTGTAGATGAGGGCACTTTTTCTCTCCACCGGATTGAAGGCGCGGAAGAAGCGGTTCGCTCACGTGATCTGGTCACGAAGCGGCTGCGTGAGCCGCTTGAAGGGAAAGTTGCTGCCGATATTCTGGATGCGATTGAACCTGCTTTTCAGGTTGCCGTGTATGGCAAGGATGCAGCCAAAGGAAAAAGCAACCGCCAACCTCTTCTGTTTGGCGCACCTGAACTGCGTTATCTGGCCGAGCAATTTGCACAGATTGCGAACTCGGCCGGCGATGCCAAATCCGCCAAGGCAGCCGCAGAAGATTTTACCAAGGAAAAATCATTTCATGAAACCATGAAGGTCATGCGGGAGTCTGTGTCGCTTCCCGGCGGCCTGACATCTGCCTTGTTCGGGCGCATGGTCACCTCCGACCCTGAGGCGAATATCGATGCCCCTGTGCACGTAGCCCATGCATTCACTACCCATGCCGAGCAGGCAGAAAGCGATTATTTCGCCGTGGTCGATGACCTCGCAGGCGTGGATGATACCGGGGCTGACCATATCGGCGAGACCGAACTGACCTCCGGCCTGTTTTACGGTTATGTCGTCATCGATGTTCCTGCATTGGTCTCCAACCTGACCGGCGTTGCCGCAAGCAATTGGCTGGCTGCTGATCGCGACATGGCGGCTGAAGTGGCTGCACGTCTGATTGGCCAGATCGCTACAGTCTCACCCGGTGCAAAGCTCGGCTCGACCGCACCCTATGGCTATGCCACTACCATGCTGGTGGAGGCTGGGGACCGTCAGCCGCGTTCTCTGGCAGAAGCATTCCGTGATCCAGCCAAGCCAACCGTTGAAGATGCGGAAGAGAAACTTCATAAAAAACTTGAAGCCTTTGATACCGCCTATCAAACCGGAGAAGACAGGCGTCTGCTGTCTCTCAGCAATGATCCCGGTATTAAAGAGATCAGCCGCACCTCTCTGCCGGAGCTGATGCAATGGGTACGCGATACCATCCTGAAAGCCGCATGATGCGCTGGCTGGTGTTGCAATGGCGCGCACCGCTTGCAAGCTTCGGTGGCACAATCATCGATTCACGCGGTGTCACGCGCGACTTTCCGGCTCTGTCAGCGGTTACCGGCCTGTTGGCCAATGCACTTGGCTTTGATCGTACCGATACCCCGCAACTTGACCGGTTGCAGGAGCGGATCGTATTCGGGGCCAGACGCGAACAGGAACCGCTGCTCGGACGCATGACGGATTTCCAGACCGCCCTGCTCGGCAGCAATGATCGCGGCTGGACCACACGCGGACGTGTCGAAGGGCGCGACGGTGCAGCCACAGGAGAAGCCAGCACCCATATCCGCCAGCGAGACTACCACGCGGATATGCAGATGACTGTTGTGCTGCATCTTGCCCCTGCTGAAGAAGCCCCGACGCTGGATGACATCGCGAAAGCGCTGCTGAAGCCGGCCCGCCCCCTGTTTTTCGGCCGCAAGCCGTGTCTGCCGGCGGATTATCTGCTCGCTGCCCAGGAGGAGAACAGATGGGTAGAAGCAGAGAATGCCAAAGCGGCTCTGATCGCAGTTCCCGGCGAGGGACTGCTGCGTGCGCAATGGCCTGCCGCACCCGGCGAGGGGAAGAGTCTCGCCGACCGACGTAACTGGCGCAGCGGGCTGCATGGCGGCACGCGACGCGTTGAGGAGGAACGGATTACCCCCGTTACACGACGCTGATGCTCCATCTGATCCATCTGCCGATTGAGGCCCGCTCCTTTGCGCAATGGGCCGGGAATCGTGGCTTTGGTCCGAAAGGCACTCAGGATAACGATGCCGTGCTGCATCATCTGCTGACTCAAATATTTGGCAGACAGGCCCTTCAACCATTCCGGGTGTTTACGCCGGAACAGGCAAACTGGTCACTTTACGGCTATGCCGATCAGGATGCCGCGACACTGGCGGAGCAGGCGCGTTTCTCGATCACGCCGGACATGATGGAAGTTGTCTCTCTGGAGCGCCTGCGCAGCAAGGCGATGCCAGAAGCAAAAATGGGGCAGCGGATCGGCTTCGACGTCAGAATAAGGCCGGTCCGTCGTGCATCTATTGAAAAAATCGAAGACGTAGAAAAATTACGGGAACGTGATGCGTTCCTTGCGGAAGCGCTTCATGATCATGCTGACAACAAAAGCGGCATGAAAGAAGCCAACCGTTCTCGCGAGAATGTCTATGTAGACTGGCTGAAAGAACGCATGCCCTGGGCCACGCTGGAAACAGCACGACTGGCGCATTTTCAGCGTCGGCGCGTGTTGCGTAACGGCAAAGGGATCGAAGGACCGGATGCAACGATCCATGGCACGATGGTCATTAGTGATCCTGTACAGTTTTTTGAAGCACTTCGAAAAGGCATCGGCAGACATAGCGCTTATGGATACGGCATGATGATGCTCCGTCCGCCGGATGCTCTTGCGCCGGATCGTTGATTGATGCTGAAGGGGCGGCTCGGGCTTCACTCTTCCCGTATCCCTCATGCGGACCGTGCCGGCCTGCTGTATCTGGCCCGCGGGCAATTGGTGGCGCGGGATGGCACTCTCGCCTTCCTGCGCGGGCCGGAGGAAGACGAGACCTTGCCCAGCGGCGAATACGGTATCCCAGTGCAGAGTATCTCGATGATCCTGCTCGGACCCGGCTCGACCGTCAGCCATGATGCGCTCCGTCTTCTCGCGCGTGCCGATACCGCTCTGGCAGCGGTGGGAGAGGACGGGGTGAGGCTTTATACAGCACCTCCGCTGGGGCCTGATCGCTCGGCTGTGGCGCGGCGACAGGCGATGCTGTGGGCGGACCCCAAAAAACGGGTGGATGTCGCCCGGCGCATGTATGCATGGCGCCTCGGCGAAGTGCTGCCTCATCGCGATATAACCGTGCTGCGCGGAATCGAGGGCGCGCGGATGAAGGAGATATATCGCCTCGCTGCGCAACGTGCCGGGATTGCGTGGCATGGTCGACGCTATGACCGCGCCAATCCGACTGCCGCCGATTTGCCCAATCAGGCGCTGAACCATGCCGCCACCGCGATGGAGGCCGCTGCGGCCATCGCCTGTGCTGCTGTCGGAGCCATTCCTCAACTTGGCTTTATCCATGAAGACCCGGGTCAGTCCCTGGTGCTGGATATTTCCGACCTGTTTCGGGACACTGTCACCATCCCGACCGCTTTCGCCGCAGCGAAGCTGGCCGAACGTGGTCATGAGAATATCGAACGTCTCACCCGACGCCAGACCGGACGCGCTCTGGCGGAACGCTCCGTCATTCCGAAAATGATCGAGCGACTGAAACAGCTTTTCGAAAAAGAGGCAGAGGCCATCCCATTTCTTGAGGATGATGAGTGATGCCAGCCACTCTGGTCATTACAAGGGATGTGGAAGCGCGATATCGCGGTTATCTTACCTCGATCATGCTGGAGCTTTCTGCTGGCGTTTATCTTTCTCCACAACTATCCTCAGCGGTGCGTGAGCGCACCTGGGCGGTGCTGTCAGAATGGTATTCCGAACTGCGCCGTGGCGCCATCGTGCTGGCGTGGCCTGATGCCAAATCCCCCGGAGGCATGGCAATTCGCACCCTTGGCGACGCCCCCAAGGAGATTATCGATGCCGATGGGGTGTTGCTTGTGCGGAAAAGTTAACCTTCGAAACATACCGTTCTTTGACATTGTCAATAAGTATCAATGTGTTGTAGGCAAGAGGTTCCTCCGCGTGCGCGGAGATAGACCCCGTGTCAACAGCCGGTGCCCGGTCGAGATTATGGTTCCTCCGCGTGCGCGGAGATAGACCCCTGTTCAGCCGGGAGACAGCATTGCCGCGCAGGGTTCCTCCGCGTGCGCGGAGATAGACCATAAAGGGCGAGACGACGACAATCAGCCTCCCCGGTTCCTCCGCGTGCGCGGAGATAGACCCTCGTCGATTTCAAACACCGTGAAGGCGGAAAAGGTTCCTCCGCGTGCGCGGAGATAGACCTTACCTGACCTCGATGCTCAACACCTATCTAGCGGTTCCTCCGCGTGCGCGGAGATAGACCCAGGTCCGCGAGGTTCAGGGTATGGACGAGAGGGGTTCCTCCGCGTGCGCGGAGATAGACCCCAGCCAGCTGGTGGTGGTGATCGGTGGCACGAGGTTCCTCCGCGTGCGCGGAGATAGACCTTTTCCCCTTCATCTCCGGCGCTCCTTCAGCATGGTTCCTCCGCGTGCGCGGAGATAGACCGTGGCGCGTGAATATCAACCATTTTGGGCGTCCGGTTCCTCCGCGTGCGCGGAGATAGACCCTCGTCCAGCATCATCAGCAGGCGGTGCTTGTGGGTTCCTCCGCGTGCGCGGAGATAGACCCCAGTCGTAATACCGCCAGAGCTTGTATGATCCGGTTCCTCCGCGTGCGCGGAGATAGACCCGCCACTGGAGCCCCCTGATGCTCCGGTCCCGAGGTTCCTCCGCGTGCGCGGAGATAGACCCCAGTGGCGCGGTACGGTCACGCCGTTGATCAGGGTTCCTCCGCGTGCGCGGAGATAGACCGTGATGAGCCCAGCCGGGAAGACGGGGGGACTAGGTTCCTCCGCGTGCGCGGAGATAGACCTGCTATAAACCAAAAATTGTCTGCTTAATGCTGGGTTCCTCCGCGTGCGCGGAGATAGACCCAGGTTCGCCAGCGTGGCCGCACTGGCGAAGCTGGTTCCTCCGCGTGCGCGGAGATAGACCGTGGGGCGCATCCTCGCTATGCACGCCTCATCAGGTTCCTCCGCGTGCGCGGAGATAGACCCCGTTAACCCGGTGCTGCTGGATGGCAGCGTGTGGTTCCTCCGCGTGCGCGGAGATAGACCTTACGCTTCAAGACACCCATCTGCCCGACAGCCGAACCTGCCAATCGATGAACTGCCGCTGACGCCGGATGCTGTTTTCGAGACACTGGCATTGCTGGCCCCCGATGATTTCGTGCTGACCGCTTCCGCATCGATACGCCAGACAGTTACTATACTTTTTCTTCCGGTGATTTTGGCTGGGGCTTGGCGGCCACAGTTGGACTCGCCCTTGGTGAAGAAAAGAGCGGTCGCAACCGTCCAGTCATCTGCCTGATGGGTGATGGATCATTCCAGTATTCGGTGCAGGGTATCTACACCGGTGTACAGCACAAGGCCCATGTCATCTACGTAGTCTTGCAGAACGAAGAATACGGAATCCTTAAAGAATTTGCAGAACTCGAAAACACTCCGAATGCTCCGGGTCTCGATCTGCCAGGGCTGGATATTGTAGCACTCGGCAAAGGATACGGCGCTCAAAGCCGTGAGGTGGCAACGGTGGATGCCCTGAAGGAAGCCTTTACCGAAGCGCTGGCTTTCAAGGGTACCAGCGTGATCAATGTGCGGATAACACGTGCACTCGGCAGTCTGCTCGGCTGAAATCCGCCAGAGAGATCTGGGGCAACAATCGACGGGACATGACCATTCGTGTCCCGTTTACTACGCCTTTCTGCTTCCTGTGTGCACGTCATCAGATGGGCTGCTGGAAGAACCCCATGCCCTGTATGGAGGAATGAAATCACGATAACCATCCACGCTGACATCACCGTCATCCGCTTCCAACCGGGATTGTCAGCATCCTGCACTCGACAATGTTTGCAAGATGGCGGGCCGCCCGAGACGGGGATGAGAGCTATGAACTGATGATAAGTATCTGACAAGCATGGAGATACTATCCGTCGTGCGGCTACCGGCGGCTTTCGGCGGCCATAGCGAGTAATGGGCGGTTCCGGCGGGCTGCGGATGATATCACGCGACTGGATGGCGCGATCCCGCATGCGCCACCTCGCAGATTGCGTTGATCACAGCCTGGTCGAATTCGGGCGGCAGGTCGTGTCCCATGCCTTCGATTGGCCTGTAGATCGCGCCGGCAATTGAAAGGGCCGTATCGTGGCCGCAGGCCGGTGGTATCAGCGGGTCGTCCGTTCCATGAATGACGAGCGCAGGCGCAGCAATCGTCGCTAGACGGGTCCGTCGGTCTCCCGCTACCGCCATCGCCGCGATCTGCCGCCCGGTCCCGGCCGGATCGTAGGAATATCCCGCTTCTTCCAGTAGAAGGGCGCGATGGGCGTCTTCGTCAAACGGATAGGCCACGCCGGCGATCCTGCGCGCCAAGGCGAGGCGCACTGTCAAAAAGCCATCGGGATCGACATCCGGATCCGGAGTCGGGCGCATCATCATCGCCATGACATCGGGAGCGGCCTGCGGAAGGGCCGGATTCCCCGTGCTCGACATGATCGAGGTGAGCGAAAGGACCCGGTCGGCATGTTCGCTCGCCAGAACCTGCGCGATCATTCCGCCCATCGACCGTCCGACTACATGAGCCTGCGCGATGCCGATCGCATCGAGCAAACCGATTGCATCGGCCGCCATGTCGTGAAGCGTATAGGGTACTTCAGGCTGGCGTCCGGCCATCAATGCGGAAGCCAACTCTCCGAAATCTGGTGCGGCGGAAATGCATGGAGCGGCCGGCATCCCGGTTGTCGAAGCGGATGACGCGATACCCCCTGGCGGCGAGCCCCGTGCAAAAGGGACTGCTCCAACGGAGCATCTGCGTACCGAGCCCGGAAATCAACAGGATCGGCTCAGCATCGGCATTGCCGAAACTATCCCAGGCGAGTTCGATGCCATTCGCTTTTGCGATATTCATGACTGCGTCCTTTCCGTGCCAGTGGGATATGGCATTTCCGAAAGAGGCAGCAGGCGGGAGTCCACCACTGCCGCCACGCGATGACCGAGCCCCGCGAGATACTCCGCGTGGCTGGCGAAGGAGAGAAAGGAAGCAGCACTGGCCTGGCGGATTAGCATCGACATGTCCCACCGTTCGTCAGCGGAGCCGATCAGAAAGGGGCCACCCTCGCCGAGGAAAAGGATATCGCCTCCGCTTTCCCGCAAAATGGGTAGTGTATGCCGGACGTAGCAATCGAAGGCTTCGGCACCGCTGATCGGCATGGCCGGCGCGAACTCGGGATGGTCCGAATAGTCGGCAACATTCCTGAACTTCAGCAGATTGAGCATGACGACGGCACCGGAAAAGTCGCGCTGAGCGAACAGCTGGCCGGCGTCCTGCGTAAGCTCGATATATGAAATGGGTTCCGACCTGTTCATTGACTTTCTCGCTCAGTCGTCAGGGCTTGATCGGGTGAGTGAAAGGACTGAAGGCAAGCCGCACGGCATAGATCCGGATGTCCTCCGGCCAAGACCCGATCCGCTCTTCGAACGCGGGCCGGTCGTCCGCGAAAAGGGCGCGGGTCGCCTCCTCGTAGCCGGGCAGGTCGCCGGCGATCGCCTGCATGAAGCGATACGCGGCCTCCTGCGCCGCTCGTCTTCGCTGGCGCGGATGAACTGCCTTGCGAGCATCATCGACAAGGCGCCTCAGCGTTGCAGACGCGCCACCCGGCTGGGTCGCCAGCCATTCCCACTGCCTTGGCAGCAAGGTCACCTCGCGGGCGACAACGCCTAATTTGGGGCGACCGCGCGTGGTCTGTCCGCCCTCCGTCGCTCCTGTTTCGGCGGTCGCGCCAGCTTCAGGGCGATAGCGACCCACAGAAGGTCTCGGAGGCTCCGACAGCCGCTGGAGAATCTCCACATCACTGCCGCGCAGATCAAGATCGATGACACCACCTGTCGCATCGTCGAACACCAGAACCGCCTCTGTCGCCTGTGCAGAGCGCGCAACCACAATGGCGACATCCGCCAGCGAACCGGAAATCAGCAATCGTCGGCCAGCAAATGCCGTGCAGGGCTTGGTGGAGGGATCGGACATGTCGCGCTCATCAAAATGGAAAACCTCTTATTACCCGGATAAAATCCTCCGTCAATTACGCCCGGATAAAAATACATTCCCTTCGGTCGCGATCTCGTTCACTGCGCGAATCTCAGCCCTTTCGCGCAAGCGAGTGGAATATGGGGAAATCGTCGGCGTTCGGCGGTAAGCCGTTCGCAAAATTGATCATTTTGGCCAAAATGGCGGAGAGGGTGGGATTCGAACCCACGGTACCCTTTAGGGGCACAACGGTTTTCGAGACCGTCACCTTCGGCCACTCGGTCACCTCTCCGTTCGGGGTGTCTTAGAGCAGGAGAAAGCCCCCGCCAAGAGGCTGTTGCAGAAAGATGCCCCCGTTACGTTCCTGACCAGTTCCGTCCGGCCGGAGTCCCGAATCGAGGCTACGATAAGCAAGAGGCCCCTCACCCGCTGAGCAAACAGCTCCCCCACCTGCCAGCACGGCAGATATTCCATGAAAATGGGAGCCATGCCGCAAGGAATGTTTGACTTGTGGCGTATGACCGGTATAACCCGCGCCTCTCGGCCGCCGTGCCTCCCGCTTGTTGGGGCGTTCGGAGGCCGCTCGGCGTTGACGGGATGGCTCCGTCGTCGCGGAGCCAGCATTTGGGACCAGAAGCGATGTTCGCAGTTATCCGCACTGGCGGAAAGCAATACCGTGTTACCCCGAACGCCGTGCTGAAGGTGGAAAAGCTTGAGGCTGAGCCGGGCAGCACCATCACCTTCACGGACGTGCTCGCGGTGGGCGGGGAAGGCAATCTGACGATCGGTGCGCCCGTTGTGGCCGGCGCCAGCGTCACGGCGACAGTGATCGCCCAGGATCGCCTTGATAAAATTGTGGTGTTCAAGAAGCGCCGCCGGCAGAACAGCCGCCGCAAGAATGGCCATCGCCAGCACGTCACCGTGCTGCGCGTCGGCGATATCGTCGCGGCCTGAGGAGGTTTGATCCATGGCACATAAAAAGGCAGGCGGTTCATCCCGCAACGGGCGCGATACGGAAGGTCGTCGCCTGGGTGTCAAGAAGTTCGGTGGCGAAAGCGTCGTTGCCGGCAACATCATCGTCCGCCAGCGCGGCACGAAGGTTCAGGCCGGCCCGAATGTCGGCGTTGGTCGTGACCACACCCTGTTCGCGCTGACCGACGGGCATGTGAAATTCCTGCGCCGCGCCGAAGGCCGCGTGCAGGTTGCGGTGACCCCGCTGGCGATCGCTGCCGAGTAAAGCGCCGCCCTCCCTCCACGGCCATCTGGTCAGGGGGAAACAGATCAAAGGGGCCGGCGCAAGCTGGCCCCTTTTTGCGTTGCCTCGTATGGCCGCCCTTCCGGCACCATACCTGGCAGCTCCACTTTCCCCTTTGGCAGACGAGCCGCATACCGATGAAATTTCTCGATCAGGCCAAAATCTACGTCAAATCAGGCGATGGTGGTGACGGCGTCATTGCCTTCCGGCGCGAGAAATATATCGAGTTCGGCGGTCCCGATGGCGGCAATGGCGGCCGTGGCGGCGACATTATCGTCGAGGCCGTGGCCAATCTGAATACGCTGATCGACTTTCGCTACACCCAGCATTTCCGTGCACCGAAAGGCGGCAACGGGGCTGGCTCCGACCGGACGGGCGCCGCCGCCCCGGATGTGCTGATCAAAGTGCCGGTCGGAACCCAGATTCTGGAAGATGACCGGGAAACGCTGATCGCCGATCTGGACGTGCCGGGAAAGCGCATCACCCTGTGTCGGGGCGGCGATGGAGGGCATGGCAATGCCCATTTCAAATCCTCCACCAACCGCGCCCCACGCCGCGCCGATAAAGGCTGGCCGGGCGAGGAACGCTGGGTCTGGCTGCGGCTGAAACTGATCGCCGATGCCGGGCTGGTCGGGCTGCCCAATGCCGGCAAATCCACCTTCCTGTCGGTTGTCTCCGCCGCCAGACCGAAAATCGCCGATTATCCATTCACCACCCTGCATCCTCAGCTTGGCGTAGTGCGGCTGTCGCTTCAGGAAGAATTCGTACTGGCCGACATTCCCGGTCTGATTGAGGGCGCCCATGAAGGGGCCGGGCTGGGCGACCGCTTTCTGGGCCATGTGGAACGCTGCGCCGTGCTGATCCATCTGATCGATGGTGCTGCGGGGGATGTGGTCAAGGCATGGCGCACCGTGCGGGAAGAAATGGAAGGCTATGGTGGCGGCCTGACCGAAAAACCGGAAATCATCGTCCTGAACAAATGCGACGGCATGACCCCGCGTGAGGCCTCTGCCCGCCGCTCCGCACTCGCCAAAGCCAGCGGACAGACCGTGACCGTCATCTCCGGCGTGACGGGAGAGGGCGTGCAGCCCCTGCTGCGACAGGTCATGACCTATGTTGCGCAGTCGCGGGAAGAGCGCAGGAAAGCCCTGTCCGGCACCTCCGCATGAGCAGTCATGAGCAGGATGAAGCCCTGCCCCGGCTGACCACTGCACGTCGTCTGGTCATCAAGCTGGGCAGTGCTCTGGTGGTGGACAGCAAGGCCGCCACCCCCCGTATCGAGTGGCTGCGGGGGGTCGCTGCGGATATTGCCATGCTGCGCCGTCAGGGTGTGCAGGTGATCGTGGTCTCATCCGGGGCCATAGCGCTGGCCCGACAGGCGCTGAAACTTACCCAGCCCCGGCTGCGTCTGGAAGAAAAACAGGCAGCAGCCTCGGTCGGCCAGATCCGTCTGGCACAGGCATGGAGCGAGGCGCTCTCCGCGGAGGGCATGACCGCCGCCCAGCTTCTGCTGACGCTTGGCGATACCGAGGATCGCCGCCGTTACCTCAATGCCCGCGCCACGCTGTCAGCCCTGCTGGGCATGGGGTGTGTGCCGGTCATCAACGAAAATGACAGCGTGGCCACGGCGGAAATCCGCTTTGGCGACAATGACCGTCTGGCCGCCCGGGTGGCCGAAATGGTGCAGGCCGATCAACTGGTGCTGCTGTCGGACATAGACGGGCTTTATACGGCTGATCCACGGCGTGATCCTGAAGCCTGCCATCTGCCGGTGGTCCGGGCCATCACGCCGGAGATCGAGGCCATGGGCGGGGAGCCTCCACCCGGCTATTCCAGCGGCGGGATGAGGACCAAGCTGACTGCGGCCCGCATTGCAACCGGGGCCGGATGCGCCATGGCGATCGCGCTGGGGCATACCGAGCACCCGCTCCGTGCGCTGGCGGAAGGCGCGCGCTGCACATGGTTCCTGCCACTGCCGGAGGGGCGCACAGCCCGCAAACGCTGGATTGCCGGCAGCCTGCAACCGATGGGCACACTGACTGTCGATGACGGGGCCCGCCGCGCACTTCTTCGGGGTGGCTCCCTGCTGCCAGCCGGAGTCGTCTCTGTCGATGGCCGATTTGAACGCGGCGATCCTGTGCTGGTGCAAGGACTGGACGGCACTGTGCTGGCACGGGGGCTGTCCGCCTATGCCAACAGGGACGCCGCCCGAATTGCCGGACGACGCTCGGAAGATATCGAATCCATCCTCGGCTGGCGCGGCCGGGATGAACTGGTCCATCGGGACGATCTTGTTCTGATATGATCAGAACAATGGTCAGTGATATTTGACAATCTTCTTCGATTCCACGACACATTCCTCCTTCAATGCCATCAAGGCGGCCTGTATCAGTTCGCGTGTCAAAGGCACGGGAAGAAATGCAAGCAGTTTCTCGACATCGAGGAGGGTATGGAGTGCCGTTTCATAAACATGCTCTTCATCCGGACCTTTCGCATGCATGGCCATCAGCACCTCCGTTTGTCAGGCCTGTGCGCAGTATCATGACCGATAAAGCAACAGCCTTTGTCTCTTGACCAGACAGCATGGTTGCTTTCCGGCCCGAGCGCTAATTAAATCCTCGCATTGTTTTGCTGTGCATTCTTTGCAAGCGAACAATAAAATGCGCTGAATACAACCGCTCGTTGCACAGCAGGGTTTGAAGCAATGCTTGATGGCGTATCGGAAACAGCACAGAAATGGATCGCGCAGGCAGGCCGCTCTGCGCGCATGGCTTCTTCCGTGCTGGCCCGGGTACCACATGAGGTCAGGCAGAACGCCCTGCGCCAGGCGGCGTCCGCTCTGCGTGATGATGAAGCCGCCATCCTGGCTGCCAATGCCATCGACCTTGAGCGCTCGAATGCCAGTGCTGCTTTCCGTGACCGTTTAACCCTGACCAGATCGCGCGTCACCGCGATGGCTGACGGGCTGGAGCAGATTGCCGATCTTCCTGACCCGCTCTCCCGCGTGTTGTCGGAGTGGGAACGCCCGAACGGGCTGCGTATCCGTCGCATTGCTGCGCCCATCGGCGTGATCGGTATGATTTACGAAAGTCGTCCGAATGTCGGGGCGGACGCGGCAGGCATCGCCATTAAATCCGGCAATGCCGTGATACTGCGCGGCGGATCGGAAAGTCAGCACAGCGCACACGCCATTCATGCGGCCATGCAGGCCGGCCTGCGCCAGGCAGGATTACCGGAAGAGACCGTACAGATCGCTCCCGATACTGACCGGGCCTATGTCGCAGCGATGCTGGCGGGCAATCAGGTGCTGGATCTCATTATCCCACGCGGCGGCAAATCGCTGGTCGAGCGCGTGCAGAAAGAGGCCAGAGTTCCCGTACTGGCTCATGCGGAAGGGCTGTGTCACACTTACATTCATTCAGCAGCCGATCCTGAAAAAGCCCGTTCCATTCTGGCGAATGCAAAAATGCGGCGCACCGGAATCTGCGGTGCGACCGAAACCATGCTGATTGATGCGGCTATTGCGGGATCCCTGCTGCCGGTTCTGGTAGAGGATCTGTCAGCCCTCGGTTGTAATTTCCGTGCGGATGACGCTGCCCGTGCGATTATACCGGCGTTACCTGCTGCCAGTGACGCGGATTTTGATACGGAATGGCTGGATGCCATTCTGTCCATCAAGGTCGTGGATGGAATTGATGCCGCACTGGCTCACATCGCCCGCCATGGCAGCGAACATACTGAAGCCATTATCACTGAAGATGAGGCATCCGCAGAGTATTTCCTGTCCCGTGTGCAATCAGCGGTTGCCATGTGGAATGCCTCCACCCAGTTCTGCGATGGCGGAGAATTCGGGTTCGGAGCCGAAATCGGCATCGCCACCGGCCGTATCCACGCACGCGGCCCGGTCGGGCCGGAACAACTGACCACCTACCGATATCTGGTGCTTGGTAACGGCCAGATCAGACCCTGATCCTTGCCGCATTTTTCTTCTTCGCCCTTCATTGATCGCGTGCCCGGTCCGATGACCGACCCCTTGCCAAAATTCGGGGATCGGCGGCGCATACGGATCGGGTTACTCGGCGGCTCGTTCAATCCGGCTCATGCAGGACATGCGCTGATTGCCCGGCATTTCCGGCAAAGGCTACGGCTGCATCAGGTATGGCTGATGGTCTCCCCTGGCAATCCGCTCAAATCCGGGGATGATATGGCACCGCTGGCAGCCCGGCTTGCTTCTGCCCGGGCCATTGCCGATGGACGCCATATCATTGCCACGACCATCGAAAGCCGTCTCGGCACACGCTATACTGCCGATACACTTGCCAGATTGCGCACCCTGTTTCCATGCGCCCGCTTTGTCTGGCTGATGGGCGCAGATAATCTGGCCGGGTTCCCACGCTGGCGCAACTGGCGCGGGATTGCCGCCGAATGGCCTTTCGCCGTTCATCCCCGCCCCGGCTACACCGCACGCGCCCTGTCAGGACAAGCAGCCAGCGTCCTGCGCCGCTATCGGCGTCCGGAGCGGGAGGCACCGCTGCTGGCCGATCTGCCGCCCCCGGCCTGGATGATGCTGCGTCTGCCGGAAAGTCCGCTCTCCGCCACCCAGATCCGGGTGGCCTTCGCGCATAACCGCACCGGCATGCAATCAACAGAGGAAGCAGAAAGCGGCCCGGCGGAAAGCAGATAGGCCCCATTCGAGTGCATCAATGGCCGAGGCCGTGCAGTTCTGGTAGAGAGCATCCGATCAACAGCGTCACCAGCCTGGAGTCCAAGACCATCGCCCGCAAGCCAATCACGGATGGTACCGAATCATCCAAGACCCGCCGCACCAGCCCCCGGACGGTGACGGCCCCGAACATGGCGGTCAGCCCCGGTTCCCCGCGGAAAAAAGCCGCTGCCGCCGGTCCCCGTGCCGCGGCCACGAAAGCGCCGGCAGCAAAGGATCAGGCCGTTGCGGCAACGGAAAGACTGGACGGCATCCAGGCTGTGATCATCGAAAGTCTGGAGGACGACAAGGCCGAGGACATTATTACCCTCGACCTCGCCGGACGCGCCGCCTTCACGGATCGCATGATCATTGCCACCGGGCTGGCGGATCGTCAGATTTCCGCCATGGCCATGCACCTGCAACAGAAGCTGCGTGATGCCGGAGTCGGGCGCGTGCCGGTCGAAGGTGCGGGCGGCTCCGACTGGGTGCTGATCGACGCCGGCGACATCGTGGTGCATCTGTTCAAGCCGGAGGCGCGTGCGCTGTACCGGCTGGAAAAAATGTGGAGCGCGGAGCTGGATGATGCAGAGAGCGATGCCTGATCCGGCATCCTCCCATGCCTGACCGTCCGGTCATGGTAGCATGACAGCGCCCTGGCGGATCATTGCGGTCGGACGCATGCGCGGCAGTGAGGAAGAAGCGCTGTTCCAGCGTTACGCTGCGCGATTGCGCCCGGCCCTGACGGTAACGGAAATTGCGGAAGCGCGTGGCAGCACCGCTGAAATCCGCCGGCGGGAAACATCCGCCCTGCTGGCGGCGCTGCCACCCGCCTGCATTGTGGTCGCCATGGATCTGGGCGGACGCGCTCATGACAGTGAGGCTTTGGCCGCGCTCGCCCGGCGCTGGCGGGAACAACCACTGCCGGTCTGCTTCATGATCGGCGGGGCGGAAGGTCTGGAACAGCCGGTGCTGGATCGGTCCGATCATGTGCTGTCACTCGGGCCGATGACCTGGCCTCATCTGCTGGTCCGGCCTCTGCTGGCAGAACAGCTCTACCGGGCGCAGGCCATCGCCACCAATCACCCCTACCATCGCACAGGGCGGCCATCCGGATAATGACGGTGCCGGACTGATCAACACATCCGATATTGATACTGGATTGATACTGGCGGCCCTTGAAGCGGCAGCCTGCCTCCGCTACCCCTCCTGCAGAGCCGGAGACCGAACTGATGTCAGCATCGCCGCCGCCCAGACCTGTCATGCTCGTCATTCTCGACGGGTGGGGCTGGCGTGAAGAGCGGAATGACAATGCGGTCCGGCTGGCCCGTACCCCCGCCTTCGATCGGCTGTGGAACAGCGCACCGACCACGTTCCTGCGTACATCCGGCCTTGATGTCGGTCTGCCGGATGGGCAGATGGGCAATTCCGAAGTCGGGCACATGAATATCGGCGCAGGCCGGGTGGTGATGCAGGAACTGCCGAGGATCGATGCCGCGTTGCAGGATGGCAGCGTCAAAGATCTGCCCGCCCTGCGCGATTTCATCACGGCACTGCGTCAATCAGGGGGCACCTGCCATCTGTTCGGCCTCGTCTCCGATGGCGGCGTACACGCGCATCAGGATCACGGGGCCGCTCTGGCGCAGATTCTGACACGGGCTGGCATTCGCGTGGCGGTACATGCCTTTACCGACGGGCGCGACACGCCACCCGCCTCGGCCCGGCGCTTCCTGACCAAATTTCTGCCCGCCCTGCCGGAAGGCGCCACGCTGGCCACCCTGTGCGGGCGCTTTTACGCCATGGATCGCGACAATCGCTGGGACCGGGTCGAAAAAGCCTATCGGATGATGGTCGAGGCTGAAGGCGAACGCTACAGCGATCCGTGCGACGCCATTACCGACGCCTATGCCCGCGAATTCTCCGACGAGTTCATCCGCCCTGCAGTCTTCGGTGACTATGCCGGAATGCGGGACGGCGACGGGTTGCTCTGCTTTAATTTCCGCTCTGACCGGGTGCGGGAATTGCTGACCGCGCTGCTCGACCCGGCCTTTCAGGGTTTTGAACGCCCCCGCTTCCTGCATTTCTCCGGCGCGCTGGGCATGACACGCTACAGCGCCGAGCTTGAATCCCTGATGCAGACGCTGTTTCCGTTTCAGGAAATGACCAATCTGCTGGGCCATGTCGTCTCGGCGGCGGGCAGGCGGCAGCTGCGCATGGCGGAGACCGAGAAATACCCTCACGTCACCTACTTCCTCAATGGCGGGGAGGAGGAGGTGCTGGAGAACGAGGATCGGATCATGGTCCCCTCCCCCAAGGTTGCGACCTATGATCTGAAGCCGGAAATGTCGGCTCCCGAACTGACCGAAAAAGCCGTCACCGCCATCGGCAGCGGGCAGTACGACCTGATCGTGCTGAATTTCGCCAATCCGGACATGGTCGGCCATACCGGCAGTCTGGAAGCCGCGATCTGCGCTGTGGAAGCGGTGGATACCGGGCTTGGCCGAATCGTTGACGCCATCACGGCGGCCGGAGGCGCATTGTTCGTGACGGCTGATCATGGCAATTGCGAATTGATGCGTGACCCTGATACAGGCGGCCCGCACACGGCGCACACCACCAATCTTGTGCCTGCTTTGCTGTATGATTCCTCCGCACCCATCGGTACGCGACGCCTGACCAGCGGCAGGCTGGCCGATATTGCGCCCACCCTGCTGGACCTGATGCAACTGCCGCAGCCGCCCGAGATGACGGGCCAGTCCCTGCTGGCTTGACGCAGGCCCGGAAACAGTCAGCCACTGCCATCGCTTCCTGCCGGGCGGGAAGGTACAGGGGATGGTATGATATCCTGCCCGCGCTGGCAGTGGTCGGCGCAATCGCCATGATGCCATCCGGGCAGGCTTCGGCGGCAAAACGGCGGCCACCTGCCCATACGGCCACGCCCCCGGCCAGTCCGGAGCAAGCTCAGGCAGCGCTCAACCGCACCGAGCATGAGCGTGCCAGACAGGAAGCCGCCCGCAAACGCGCTGAACAGGAAGCCGCCATCGCCGCTCAGCAGGAAGCGAAAATCGCGGAGGCCCGCGCCGCCGCCGCCATACACCTCCGTGAGGCCGACGAAGCCGTCGCCACCATCGCGGATCGCATGGCCGATCTGGCCCGGCAGCGACAGGAGGCAGAAAAAACCCTCGCTGCCCGAGCCGCCGATCTCTCCCCGATGCTGCCGCTGATCGAACGATTGTCGCTGTATCCGGCGGAAACCTTGCTGGCAGTGCCGGAACCCCCGGAACGCGCCCTGCGCGGTCTGTTGGTATTACAGGGACTGAGCCGCCAGCTGGAACAAAGCGCACAGGCCCTGCGTGCCGAACGGGCCAAAGTGGATGCACTCGCCGCGTCTATCCGGAAAGAGGCTTCCACCCTGGCGGAAGCTCAGGCACGGCAGAAAGCCGAAGCACGCACTCTGGATGAAAAACTGGCGGCTATCCGCTCCGAAATCCGCTCCGCCCGCAATGCCGCCGCCGAGGCCGCGCAACAGGCGGCGGCCTCGGCACAGAAAGCCGATTCGCTGCGGGATGTCATTACCCGGCTGGAGGAAGCCCGCCGGCAGGAGGAAGCAAAAGCAGCCGCCGAAGCAAGACGCGCCGAAAAGGCAAGGCAACAGGAGGCCGCCGATCAGGCCCGTCAGAAAGAGGCCGAAATCGCCGCACAGGCAGGGCCCGGCCTGAGTGCACAGCCTGCCTCCCCTCCTCCCTCTGGCAGATCAGGAACCGGCGGCATGCCGGTGGCGGGTACGCTGGTGCGTGCCTTCGGTGCGCCGTCAGAGGCTGGCGGCAGCGCTTCCGGCATGACATTCAGTACCGCACCACAAGCCCGGGTTCTGGCCCCCTGTGAGGGGCGGGTCGTCTTTGCTGGTCCGTTCCGCAGCTACGGCCAACTGGTCATTCTGGATTGCGGGCGGCGCTATCATTTCGTGTTGGCAGGCATGGAAAAACTGGATGCCAGCGTGGGGCGGCATGTGGCGCCGGGGGAGCCGATCGGGCAGATGGCAGGATGGGATCCAGCCGCCTCCGCAGCTGCCCGGCCCCAACTTTATGTGGAGTTGAGACATGAAGGTTCGGCAATAGACCCTCGCCCATGGTTGCGAGGGCGCTGATGACGCGGCAAGCTGTCACATAGAGACTGACTGAATCACGGCTGACCCGGAACAGGGGCGGCCCAGAGGAAACACGGACATGAAATTCCGCACCGGCCTGATGATCGGCGCTGCCTTCCTTGCTGGCGTCGGTGCAGGGCCCGCATCAACACTCATTGCCCGGCATGCCGGCATCGCATCCGCCTTCGCGGAAGGAAACGACAGCAGTGACACCTATCGGCTGCTGACCCTTTTTGGCGATGTGTTCGAACGTATCCGGGCCGAGTATGTGGAGCCGGTCAAGGACAAGGATCTGATCGAGAATGCCATTAACGGCATGCTGACCGGGCTGGATCCGCACAGCTCCTACATGAATGCCAAGGCATTCCGTGACATGCAGGTCCAGACCCATGGCGAGTTCGGCGGCCTTGGGCTGGAAGTGACCCAGGATAACGGCTTCGTCAAAGTCATCAGCCCGATCGACGATACCCCCGCCAGCCGCGCCGGAATCAAGGCGGGCGATCTGATCCTGACCATTGACGGCCATTCAGTACAGGGCCTGACCCTGAACGAAGCAGTCGACAAGATGCGTGGCGCACCGGGCAGCACCATCAAGCTCACCATCAAGCGCGCCAATGTCGACAAGCCCATCAATGTGACCCTGACACGGGAAGTCATCCATATTCAGGTGGTGAAAGACCATCTGGAGGCAGGCAATATCGCCTATATCCGGCTGACCCAGTTCAATGAGCAGAGCGACCCGGCCCTGCGTGCCGCCTTCACCAAGCTCCAGAAGCAGGCGGGCGGCAAGCTGCGCGGCGTCATCCTTGATCTGCGCAACAATCCGGGCGGCCTGCTGGATCAGGCGGTCGCGGTCTCTGACGATTTCCTGAACCATGGTGAGATCGTCTCCACCCGCGCCCGTCATGCGGAAGACAGCAATCGCTGGAATGCCAAGGAAGGCGATATTACAGGCGGTCTTCCGGTAGTGGTGCTGACCAATGGCGGCTCTGCCTCCGCCAGTGAGATCGTCAGCGGCGCGTTGCAGGACCATCACCGCGCCATCATCCTCGGTACTCGTACCTTCGGCAAAGGATCCGTGCAGACTGTGATTCCGCTGCCGGGCAACGGGGCGATGCGCCTGACCACGGCGCGTTACTATACGCCTTCCGGACGCTCCATTCAGGGTCTGGGTATCCAGCCCGACGTGCCGGTCGCTTTCACCCGGACAGAGGAGCCGCATTTCCTGCCCGACCGGGAGGCCGATCTGAACCACGCCATCACGAATAGTGGGGGCACCACCGAAAAGGCCGCGCCACGCACCGACATGCCCGCGATGGTGCGTAATGTGCCGACCCTGCCACCGGAAAACTGGCCGAAATTCGATCCCGCCAAGCCGGAGACTGACTTCCAGCTGCATGAAGCCATCGAGGTGGTGAAGGCGATGGCCCAACAGAAAGCTGGCCAGAGCAGCGATGCCAAAGCAGGCGACGCCAAATCCGGCAAGGCGAACTGAAGGAGCCTGCTCCGGTCATGACGAAAACCTCGCCGGAAGCACTCTCCGCCTTGCGGGAGAGCCTTCCCTATCGCCCCAATGTCGGCGCGGCCCTGTTCGCGCCGGATGGGCGCGTGCTGGTCGCACGACGTGCCGATCTGGCCCATGTCTCGGAAACAGTGTGGCAGATGCCGCAGGGCGGCATTGATCCCGGTGAAGATCCACAGGCAGCCGTCTTGCGGGAATTAAAGGAAGAAATCGGCACCGATCACGCTGAAATCGTCGGCGAGCATCCGGACTGGATCGCCTATGATCTGCCTGATCACCTGCTCGGTCGTGCGCTGGGCGGGCGGTTTCGTGGGCAGAGGCAACGCTGGTACGCGCTGCGTTTCCTCGGCACAGAGGCTGATATTCGTCTGGATGCAGATCCGCATATCGAATTCGACGCCTGGCGCTGGGCAAGGCTGGAAGAGCTTCCTGCCCTTGCGCCCGAATTCAAACGTCCGGTTTATGCCATGCTGGCAGCATCCTTTGCACGGTTTGGGCAGGGATGGGTCTGACCTCCGTGACGGGTATGCATGCTGACAGCTTTGCCCGGATTCTGGTTACTGGCTCCGGCGGGTTTGTCGGGTCGCATCTGCTGCCGATAGTGCGGCAGTCTTTCCCGCACGCTGTGTTCGATGCTCCGCGTCTGTCAGATGGGTTCGACATCACCGATACCTCCGCACTGGAAGCACGCATCGCCGCTTTTCAGCCGGATGCCTGCATCCATCTCGCTGCCATTGCCGCGCCAATGATCGTCCGGCAGAACCCTGATGCCGCCTGGAAGGTCAATCTCCATGGCTCACTGGGGCTGGCCAACGCCATCCTGAAACATGCGCCGGGCTGCGTGCTGCTGTATGTCTCGACCGCGGATCTGTATGGCGGCTCGTTCCGAAGCGGTATCCCGCTCGATGAAAACGCCCCTCCTGCGCCGATGAACCTGTATGGCGCAACCAAGGCCGCCGCCGATCTGGCATTGGGCGCGCTGGCCGGTGAAGGGTTGCGGGTGATCCGTGCCCGCCCTTTCAACCATACTGGCCCCGGTCAGAGCGAGGATTTCGTCCTGCCGGCCTTTGCTGCCCAGATTGCAGCCATTGAGGCCGGACGGCATCCTCCGGTCCTGTCCGTCGGCAATCTGGACAGCTGGCGCGATTTTCTGGATGTGCGTGATGTCTGTGCGGCCTATGTCCATATGCTGACCCATGCCGACCGGCTGGTTCCCACCGGCAGCAAACACGCGCCGATTTTCAATATCGCCTCCGGCACCTCCCACCGGATCGGTGATCTGCTGGACCGACTGCTGAGCCGGAGCCGGGTTTCCATCCGCACCGAAACAGACCCGTCCAGACTCCGCCCGGCCGATATTCCCCGTGCGGAGGGCAATGCCGCACTGGCACGCTCCATGCTGGGTTGGCTGCCTCGTATTCCGCTGGAACAGACGCTGGGCGATCTGCTGGATGATTACCGGAACCGCATTCCAGGAAACGGGTGATCATGAGCCTTGCCAGCGTCCGGGCTTTTCTGGCCACTTACGCTCCTGACATTCAAATCCTGGAAATGCCGGACAGCACCGCGACTGTCGCACAAGCGGCCGCAGCCTTCGGTGTGGAGCCTGGCCAGATCGCCAAAACACTGGCATTCCGGGTGGAAGAACAGACCGTTATTCTGGTTGCGCGCGGTGATATGCGGCTGGATAACCGCAAGATACGCACCCGCTTTGGCGGTAAGCCGCGTATGCTGCCGTTGGAGGAAGTAGAGCCTGTGACTGGTCATCCGGTCGGTGGTGTCTGCCCCTTTGGACTGAGTCAGCCTCTGCCGGTCTATTGTGACCGCTCTCTTCTTGGCTTTGCAGAAGTTCTGCCTGCAGCAGGTT
The DNA here is from genome assembly GCF_001889545.1 of Granulibacter bethesdensis. Lineage (NCBI taxonomy): Bacteria > Pseudomonadati > Pseudomonadota > Alphaproteobacteria > Acetobacterales > Acetobacteraceae > Granulibacter > Granulibacter bethesdensis. The sequence continues at coordinate 1,946,498 of NZ_CP018194.1, forward strand.
CCCCCAACAGCGCGGTACGGATCGCGCCGGAACGGCTGGCCCTGCTGACCAATGCAGAATGGGTCGATGTCTGCGCTGAAATACCTGCCGTCGATTGATCAGGACAAAGCGGGTTACTCTCCGCCCTCATCCTTCTCATACAGATCACACTCCAGCCTTGCCCCATCCAGCAGGGTCTGACGGCGCTCCTTCTGCTGCGCATCTCTGGCCTTTTCCGTTGCCGTACGTCCGAACAGGATACGGCGGCGAGCGGCCTCCCCGGCTTTCCGGTCCTTTATCATACGTTTGCGGACAGTCCGTAAATTGATGATCTCAGCCATGGCCAGCCTCATTTTTTTCATATGCCCCAAATTTCTGATCGATTTCATTGCCGATGGTACTTCGTCCACGCAACGAAAATGGCGGCATTACGTTGAGGCATGACGGATCCTCGTAACAACATCCGGTCGTCATTACGATCCAACAAGCTGCAAACGGAAGAACATACGCGCCATGAGCACCATTCTCCTCATCATCCTCATCCTGCTTCTCGTCGGTGCGCTGCCGACATGGGGCTACAGCTCCGGCTGGGGTTATTTCCCCTCTGGCGGGCTGGGTCTGGTGTTGCTGATTGTTATTATCCTGCTGCTGATGGGCCGGATCTGACGGCCTGACTGATGACCACCCCTGGTTATCCCCTGGCACTGCGCCCGTTCATCTTCTGAACAGCGCGGTGCCATCGGCATCATAGACGGGCTGCCATGAGCACGCCCTGTCTCCGACATGTTTTTGCCGCAAGAGGAAGCATACTGGTGGAATGAAACGAATGCACAACACATCGTTTCGTTTTCAACAGGATGGCCCATGCATATATTGTCATGCAGTCTCACGGCGTTTGCTGCAGTAACATTTTCCTTGCTCTCCATCCTGCCGGACACAGCGCGGGCAGAGGACACCGTCAGCCATAGTGATCTGGCCTCCGTCCAGCAGAGCGTTGACGATCTGTCCCGTCAGACTTCAGAGTCCATTTCGAGTCTGAACAGAGAAATGTCTTCCAATTACGACAGTCTGCATAATGAAATTTCCAGCCTTTCTCATCAGGTGGAAACATTGAGCAATGAGAACCGCAATCTGAATCAGGGTCTGGTCGATCCTCAATTGGGCATCAATTCAGAAGTCTCGCATTTCGCGGCTCAAATAAAAGAAGACATCCTGAAGAGCGTGAACGAGCAAAATTCGCGACGGAACGCAGCCATTCCCGATCAGGCCACCATCAACAAGATGGTCAAAAAGGCTTTGACTGATAATCCGGCTCTGCTTCGTGCTGCTCTGTCCTCCCTGAAGCAGGGTGCCAATGACGAAACAGGAAGTACACCCAGAACGCCTCCAGTCAGCAAGTAAGTGAAGCACGAAAAAAGGCCGGGCATGGTTCCCGGCCTTTTCCAGTTTTCTGATCAGCCTTCCGCTCAGGCAGCGCGGAGAACACGACCTGCAACGGCATCCAGCTTTGACATCAGGGCAGGATCGCGATGATCTTCCGGTGTGGTGATCGCGAAATCCAGCGCACGGTCACATCCGGCTTCACATGGGCCACGCTCCTGCCCCAGCACCGGCACCACCGCCTGCACCAGCGCGCGCGCCTTTTCGGCATTGCCACGCAGAACACGGATCACCGCATCGACCGTGACATGATCATGATCCTCATGCCAGCAATCATAATCAGTCACCATCGCGACAGTGGCGTAGCACATCTCGGCCTCACGGGCGAGTTTCGCTTCCGGCATGTTGGTCATGCCGATCACACTGCACCCCCAGGACCGGTACAGCTCGCTCTCTGCCCGCGTGGAGAATTGCGGACCCTCCATCACCAGATAGGTGCCACCACGTGCATAAGGCAGCGACAGGCGCTGAGCCGCCTGCTCCACCACATCGCCGATACGCGGGCAGACCGGATCAGCCACCGAGACATGAGCCACGCAGCCATCACCGAAAAAGCTTTTTTCACGGGCAAAGCTGCGGTCAATAAACTGATCAACGATCACGAAATGTCCGGGCGGCAGCTTCTTCTTCAGGCTGCCGACGGCGGACAAAGACAGAATATCGGTGCAGCCGGCACGCTTCATCGCATCAATATTGGCGCGGTAGTTCAGATGGCTCGGCGAAAGGCGATGCCCGCGGCCATGACGTGGCAGGAACACGCATTGTACACCATCCAGAGTGCCAAACAGCAGATCATCCGAAGGCAGCCCCCAGGGGGTCTCCACCCGGCGCCATTCCTTGTTCTCCAGACCGTCAATGTCATACAGCCCGGAGCCACCGATGATGCCGATAACCGGCTGAATACGCTCTGCCATGATAATGACTCCCGTCCCGCAGGATGTAATACCGGGCGTATCTGCCACGGCGCGCCTCGTGTTAGGGGCCAAAGGCCGCCGGAATCAACCGCACATGGCAAAAATTCTCTCCTCCTGACAGAAGGTGGTGGCTCAGGATCGAGGCAGAGTTCCTTCTGCATAGGTGATTCTACCGTCTTGCCGCCCGCCCCCCGGCATGCGACCCCTTGGGCGCCCAAAAGGCCGGATGCCGATTATCGAGAGCATATTGAGGACGCTGCCAGCATGACCGATACCGTTACAGCCCCCCCCCACGAACATCTGAAATCGGCGGCAAGGCTCTGGTTCGAATCCCTGCGCGACCGGATCTGCGCCGCGTTTGAAGCGATCGAGGATGATCTGCCCGCTTCTGCCCCGTTCGGCGATCTGACGCCTGGCCGATTCGAGCGGCAGCCCTGGGACCGCCCCACCGCTGATGGCAGCCCCGGTGGTGGTGGGGTGATGAGCGTCATGCGCGGCCGCGTGTTCGAGAAAGTCGGTGTGAACGTCTCCACCGTCTGGGGAGAGTTCAGTGAGGATTTCCGACGCCAGATTCCGGGCGCGGAGAACGATCCGCGTTTCTGGGCCAGCGGGATCAGTCTGGTGGCACATATGCGGAGCCCCCATGTCCCGGCAGTGCACATGAATACCCGCATGCTGGTGACGACCAAAGGCTGGTTCGGTGGCGGCGGCGATCTGACGCCGATGTTTCTGGACACGCCAGAAACGGCGGAAGATCGGGAAAGCTTCCATGCTTCCTATCGCGCTGCCTGCGATGCGCATGATCCGGCGCTGTATCCGAAATTCAAGCAATGGTGCGACGAATATTTCTTCCTGCCCCACCGTGGCGAGCCACGCGGCGTAGGCGGTATTTTCTTCGACCACCACAACACCGGCAATGCCGAGGAAGACTTCCACTTCACCCGCGATGTCGGCGAGGCGTTCCTGAATGCCTATCCCGCCATCGTGCGTCGCCGGATGGAACGCCCGTGGACCGAGGCCGAGCGCCACCACCAGTTGGTCAGACGCGGCCGCTATGTGGAATTCAACCTGCTGCATGATCGTGGCACGCTGTTCGGCCTGCGCACGGGTGGAAATACCGAGGCAATCCTGATGAGCATGCCGCCGGAAGTCCGCTGGCCCTGATCAAATGAGAAAAGGCGGAGGATGATCCCCCGCCTTTTTTCTTTCCTGCTTCAATGCCCCGGCATACCGCCACCCCCCTTGGTGGAGGAGAACAGGAAACATACCGGAATGGTCGCAAAGGACAGGATCGCGGTCATTCCAAAAATGTCCATATACGCCAGAATGGCCGCCTGCTGCTGAAGAGTCTGATAGGCAATACCGGCAGCCTGCTGCATTGCCTCCCCCGCATTGGTGCCGAGATTCACCAGCCCCTGCTGCACATGCTGGAGATAATCGACATAAGGCTGCTCCAGCGGCGTCATATGTGGCTGAAGATGCGCCATCCGCACCTGGCTACGCTCCGTCACCAGCGCCGTTGCAGCGGAAATACCGATCGAGCCTGCCAGATTGCGGAACATGGTGAACAAGGCCGCGCCATCTGCATTCTGCTCTTTCGGCAGGGTGATATAGGTCACGGTGCTGATCGGCACGAACAGGAAAGCCAGACCGACTGTCTGGGCCGCCCGCATCATCATCAGCGTCCGGAAATCAATGTCCGGCGTAATATGGTGCGAATAAACCAGCGCCAGACCCAGCAGGGCAAAGCCCAGCATGATGACAAAACGGGTCTGCACATATTTCATGAGGCGCCCGACAAGCGGGATCAGGACAGGCACCACCAGCGAACCGGGCATCAGCATCAGCCCGGCCCATGTGGCGGTATAACCAAGCCTGGTCTGCACCAGCTGCGGCAGCAGCACAGCGCTGGAATACAGCACCATCGCCATCAGAAAGATGGTCAGGCAGCCAATCGAGAAATTCCGGTCAGCCATCACCCGGATATTCACCACCGGGTTCCTGGCATGCAGCAGCCAGAACACCGCTCCCACCAGCCCGATAAAAGCCAGCAGCGAGAAAAGCCGGATAAACCCGGATCCGAACCAATCGAGATCCTCCCCGCGATCCATCACCACCTGAAGGCAGCCGAAGCCGATCGTGATCAGCGACAGACCAATATAATCAACATTGCGTTCTCCTTTCTGTTCACGTGCCAGCCAGGGAGGATCCTCAACCAGTGCTGCAACAGCAAAGAAGGTGAAAATGCCGACGGGCACGTTGATCAGAAAAATCCATTGCCAGGAGAAATTATCCGTCAGCCATCCACCAACGGTCGGCCCCATAACAGGGGCAATGACTGTCGCAATGGCCACCACCCCGAATGCCGCCCCGCGTTTGGCAGGCTCAAACGTGTCGAGCACAATGGATTGCTGATTTGGCTGAAGACCACCGCCAAAAAAGCCCTGGATCAGCCGGAACAGGATCAACTGCCACAGAGACCCGGCAATACCGCATAAAAAACTGGCCAACGTGAACATGGCAATGCAGATCAGGAAATATCGTTTGCGCCCAATGATGCGCGCGAACCACCCTGAAATCGGCAACACGATGCTGTTCGCCACGAGATAGGAGGTCAGCGTCCATGTGCTTTCATCATTGGAGGATGACATCGCCCCGGCAATATGCGGCAAGGCGACATTCACGATGGTAGTATCCAGAACCTCCATAAACGCTGCCAGAGTCACGACGATCGCAATCAGCCATGGATTGGCACGCGGTTTCCAGGCTGCGGCCTCGCCCGGCCCCTGATCCGCTACAGCCGCCCCGCTCATGGTGCTTCCGGCACCTTGACAGGCGCCGTCACCGGAGCGGCATTGCCCGGCGGGATATGACCGACCGGACGCGCTTTTTCGGGCAAAGGCTCGGTGTTCTCCGGCGTAGTGGACAGATCCACCACCGGCTCTACCGACAGACCCAGCGGAATTGGCAAGGATGGGTCAAGCCCGCGGTCAATACGGATCTTGACCGGCACACGCTGCACGATTTTCACGAAATTGCCGGTCGCGTTCTCCGCCGGGAAAGCAGTGAAGCGGGAGCCAGATCCCTGCTGGATGCTGTCAACATGGCCTTTCAGATTCAGCCACGGATAGGCATCAATGCTGATATGGACTTTCTGGCCAGGCCGCATACGGGTGAGCTGCGTTTCCTTGAAATTGGCCACAATCCAGATTTCCGGCGAGACCAGCGACATGATCTGCGTGCCAGTCTGGAGGAAGTTGCCTTTCTCGACATTCCGCTTCGTCACCCAGCCATCCTGCGGTGCAACGATGGCGGCGTATTCAAGGTTCAGCTTTGCCTGCCGCAACTGCCCCTCGGCTTGCCTGATCTGTCCCGCCAACTGGTCTACCCGCTGGCCGGTTTCATTGATATTGGCCTCAACCGGCATAGCCTGCTCAATCGCCGCCTGAGCCGAGGCAAGCTGAGCCTGCGCCGCACGCAGCGACGCGGTGGAGGCATCGATCGCCTCCTGTGTGGTTGCAGCACGGGCCACGCTGTGCTGACGCCGGTAATCGGTCTGCGCCCGAAAAAGCTGCGCCTCGGCCTGCTGCTTCTGCGCCTTCGCGGCATCCAGCTGGGCCGGGAAATTCTTCTTCGCAACCTCCAGCTGATACTGAGCGGCTGCATGCTGGGCGCGAACCATGGCCAACTGGCCTTCCGCCACCTCAACCGCCGCCTGATACGGTCGGGGATCGAGCCTGACGAGCACGTCGCCCTTATGAACGAACTGGTTATCGCGGACATTCAGATCGACCACATAACCAGCCACCTGCGGCGAGATCATCACCGCCCGGCCTGACGTATAGGCATCGTCCGTGCTTTCCAGATTGCGATGCGTGTACCAGTAATACACACTGCCGGCGACAATCCCCAGCAACGCCAGAATCAGAATCACCCGCACCAGGGGGGACCGCTTTTTCGTTGCGCGGCCCCGCGGTTGCGCATTGGAACCACCCTGCCGGGCCGGGCTGTCTGACGCCGTGTTCACGTCATCGGGCATGGATTGCCATCCTTACGCACTTGATCGAACAAAACTTCGTCAGACATAGAACTGAACGGTTCGGTCAGCAAGCGATGAAGCCGGAAGACTGATCCAGGCCCTTCGCACGACTGCAATGCGATTATGCGGCGGCAGTTGCGGGCGTACCCGCTTCGTGACGCTCGATCAGGATGCGGATCTCCGCACGGCAGGAACCGCAATTGGTGCCCGCCTGAAGCGCTTGACCAACAGAGTCCACCGTGTGGCATCCGCCGGCGATCGCCGTCTTGATCTGTGTGGCACCCACACCAAAGCAGGAGCAAACAATGGCACCACGATCCACACTGCCTTTGCCGGGCCTGCCCGCAATGACGATGAAGCGGCGCAGAGGATCGGTAAAATCTGCCTTCAGTTGCTCCGCCGCCCAGCCTCGTGCCACCCCCACCGGCTGCTGATCCACATAGAGCGCGCCGGTGAGACGTGCCCCGTCAAACGCGGCATATCGGGCCTGACCTGTTCTGGCATCGACATAGGACAGGTTTTCTCCGTCTTCGTACCCTCTTCCGATAAGAGAAGCCGCAAAGCCTGCCATATCGGTCGGAGCCTCAGTAAAGGCACATTCCAGCCTCCATCCGCCCATGCAGCGGCTGATAGCCCAATAATCGGGCGTGTGGCCGATCTGTTGCCAGTCCGGAGGCTGCTGAAGCACCGCGAAACCATAGCAGGCTGGTTTATAGCGGGCGATCCGCGCCGCAACATTCTTGGAGGCAGGCTGGCCGGAGACCGGATCAGTCAGGCCCGGCACCAGAGCATCCACACGGGCGCAGGAAGCGAACTGGTCCGTCCAGTGCATCGGCACGAACAGCATCCCCTTTCTTTGCCGTGGTGACAGCAAGGCCCTCACCACGATACAGCCCAGCGCCGTCCGGACAGAGACCAGATCAGCCGCCGCAATACCGAGCGGAGCCGCATCATCAGGGTGGATTTCGACGAATGGCTCAGCCAGATGCTGGGACAGGCGCGGGCTTTTGCCGGTACGTGTCATGGTGTGCCAGTGATCGCGGATACGACCGGTATTCAGTACCAGTGGCCACTCTGTATCAGTTTTCACCGGAAGAGAGGGCATGACGGCAATGAAACGGGCCTTGCGATCCTCGGTAAAGAAACGGCCATCGGCGAAGAAGCGACCATCCTGTCCCACCGTTCTGGAGGAAGATTTTTCCTTCAGAGCAGGCCATAAAACCGGTTTCAGCGCCTCAAAGCCCGCATCGCTGATTGTGGCCAGCGCACCGATATCGAAATCCCGACGCCCCTCATTGCCCAGCGCCGACAGGGCGGCATGTTCGGCGAAAATTTCGGCGGCATTGCGGTAGGAGAACGCCTCCGCAAACCCCATCCGCGCCGCCACGTCACACAGGATACGCCAATCCGCCCGCGCCTCCCCCGGTGCGGACAGAAAAGCGCGCTGGCGGGAGATGCGGCGCTCGGAATTGGTGACGGTGCCGTCCTTCTCCCCCCATGCCAGCGCAGGCAGCGCGACATGCGCATGACGCATCGTATCTGTGTTCGTCAGCACGTCGGAGACCACGACGAAGGGGCAGGCCGCAATCGCTTTCTGCACGGCATCCGCATCCGGCATGGAATCCACCGGATTCGTGGCCATGATCCACAGCGCCTTGATGCGGCCATCCGCCACGGCGCGGAACAGATCGACCGCTTTCAGCCCGGCTTTCTCCGGCATGCGAGGGGCATTCCAGAACAGCCCGACCAGAGCGCGATGCTCGGGATTCTCGATCTCCATATGCGCGGCCAGCATGTTGGCAAGGCCGCCGACCTCCCGCCCGCCCATCGCATTGGGCTGGCCAGTGACGGAGAACGGCCCCATCCCGGGATGGCCAATGCGCCCTGTCGCCAAGTGACAATTGATGATGGCACTCACCTTGTCAGTACCGCAGGAGGACTGGTTGACGCCCTGACTGTAAACCGTCACCGTTTTCACAGTCGTGGTGAACAGGGTGTAGAATGCCTCCCTCTCTGCAGCATCCAGCCCCGTCATCTGATCAAGCATATCGCGATCCAGTGCGGAGGCCGCTGCCAGCGCCTCGGCAAAGCCGGTGGTGTGGCGCGTGACATAGCCCTCATTCACCTGCCCTGCCGCCGCCAGCCAGGCCAGCAGACCGGCGAAAAGCGCGGTATCACCATCAGGGCGGATTGGCAGATGCAGATCGGCAATATCCGCCGTCATGGTGCGGCGCGGATCAATCAGCACCACGCGCATCTCTGGCCGCGCCGCCTTTGCCGCCGCCAGACGCTGGTAAAGCACCGGGTGACACCAGGCGAGGTTGGAGCCGGTCAGCACCACCAGATCAGCGCATTCCAGATCCTCATACAATCCAGGCACGGTATCCGTCCCGAAGGCACGGCGATGCCCGGCCACGGAAGACGCCATGCACAGACGCGAATTGGTGTCGATATTCGCCGAACCGATGAAACCTTTCATCAGCTTGTTGGCGACATAGTAATCTTCCGTCAGAAACTGGCCGGAGACATAAAACGCCACGCTGTCCGGACCATGCTCGGCAATGGCACGGGAAAAACCTTGCGCCACATGGTCCAGCGCCTCATTCCAGCCCACCTGCTGCCCATTGATCATGGGATGCAGCAGACGTCCCTCCAGATCCACCGTCTCCATCAGGGCGGACCCCTTGGAGCAGAGACGGCCGAAATTAGCCGGATGCTTCGGATCGCCCTGCACGCTGCGTGCGCCATCCGCCGCCTGCTCCACGATCACGCCACACCCGACCCCGCAATAAGGGCAGGTCGTGCTGACAGAATCCTGTGACAAGGATACCTTCCCCTGCTGCGCAATTGTCATGCGGCTTTGCTCGCCTGCATGGACAGCGCATCTGCCGACAGAAACAGGCGGCCTTCCTGTTCACGCAGCTTATAAACCGGCACGCTGCCTTCATCCGCGCCCTGCGCCTGCCCGGTCTCCAGAGAAAAAACCCAGTTGTGCAAAGGACAGGTGATGGAATGATCATGCACGATCCCTTCACTCAGCGGACCGTTGCGATGCGGACAGGTGTCGCCAATAGCGAACACCCGATTATCCATGGTGCGGACAATGGCAATTTTTCCGACTGGCGTCTGCACACAGCGTGCGCCCCGCAGCGGGATGTCCTCGATACCGCCGATTTCAATCCATTCAGGTGATGTCATGACCGCTTACTCCGCCGCGTTCATCATGCCGATGGAGGCCATCGGTTTAAATTCATGCTTGTCCTTACCGGACACACGCTCCGACCATGGATCGACCTGGGCAAATTTCTGCGAGAACACGAAGCGGTCGAAATAATGACGACGCCGTTCCCTGTCTTCCAGAACCTGCTTGCGGATTTCAGGAATCCCGACGCGCTTGGTCCATTTATAGATACGCTCCAGATAACGCGCCTGCTCCCGGTACATCTGCACCAGTGCGACAATGACTTCCAGCGCCTCATCTTCATCCGGCACCAGACCGAGCACTTCCGTACCACGGATATCGAGGCCAGCGGCTCCGGCAAAATGGATTTCATATCCGGAATCCACACAGATCACACCGACATCCTTGCAGGTTGCCTCGGCACAGTTACGCGGGCAACCGGAGACTGCCATCTTCACTTTGGCAGGTGTCCATGATCCCCACATGAACTTTTCGATGCGGATGCCGAAACCGGTTGAATCCTGCGTTCCGAACCGGCACCAATCAGAGCCGACACAGGTTTTGACCGTGCGCAGACCTTTTGCATAAGCATGGCCAGAGACAAACCCCGCCTTGCCGAGATCAGACCAGACGGCAGGCAGATCTTCCTTACGGATGCCCAGCATGTCGATGCGCTGACCACCCGTGACCTTCACCGCCGGAATGGCAAATTTATCGACCACATCGGCAATTGCCCGCAGCTCCGCCGCGCTGGTCATGCCACCCCACATGCGCGGCACCACGGAATAGGTACCGTCTTTCTGGATATTGGCATGCACACGCTCATTGACGAAGCGTGACTGGTAATCATCGGCATATTCATCCGGCCATTCGCAGACCAGATAATAATTCAGCGCCGGACGACATTTGGAGCAACCACAGGAGGTTTTCCACTCCAGCTCCTGCATGACTGCCGGGATGGTTTTCAGACCCTTCGCGCGGATCAGGCGGCGCACATCATCATGCCCCAGCGTGGTGCAGCTACAGACAGGCTGCACCGCCGCCGGCTGATACCCATCGCCCAGCGTCAACGTCATCACCTGCTCCACCAGACCGGTGCAGGAACCGCAGGATGCCGATGCTTTCGTATGCGCCCGCACATCGTCGAGCGTGGTCAGTCCTTTCGTCTGGATGGCGCTGACGATCGCGCCCTTGCATACGCCGTTGCAGCCGCAGATCTCTGCGTCATCCGGTAAGGCTGCAACGGCCGCCGTAGGGTCCAGCGGGGTGCCTCCCTGATAGGCCTGACCAAAAATCAGCGTGTCACGCATCTCGCTGATATTGGCAGCTTTCTTGCGCAGGTCGTTGAACCATGCACCATCGGAGGTATCCCCGAACAGCACGGTGCCGATGATACGCTCGTTCTGGAGAATGACACGCTTGTAAACACCGGCCGCCGCATCACGCAGGACGATTTCCTCACGGTCGTCTCCATCGGCGAAATCACCGACCGAGAATAGATCAACGCCGGTGACTTTCAGCTTCGTTGCCGTTTCGCTGTGTACAAAACCGCTGGTGGTCTGTCCGGCCAGAACGGCAGCCGCGACACGCGCCATATCGTAAAGCGGCGCCACCAGACCGTAGGTACGGCCATCGACCTCCACACATTCGCCCAGAGCAAGAATGTCAGGATCAGAGGTCAGCATTGTGGCATCGACCTTGATCCCGCGCCCGACTTCCAGACCAGCCTGCTTCGCCAGCCATGTATTGGGGATGATACCAGCCGCAACAACGACCAGATCAGCCGGAAGCTCCGTCCCATCTGCCAGTGTGACAGAGCTGACATGCCCCTTGTCATCACCATTGAAGATTTTCGTATTCGCGCCGGTGATGACGTGAATACCCTTTGATTCAATCGCCTTTTGCAGCAGATAGGCGGAAGCACTGTCCAGTTGCCGCTCCATCAGCGTCGGTGCAAGATGCAGTACCGTGACATCCATACCCTGCGCATTCAGACCGGCCGCGGCCTCCAGCCCCAGCAGACCGCCGCCGAGCACCACCGCCCGTGGCAGCACACCGGCTTTCGACTGTGCCGCCAGCATCATCGCCTGCACATCGTCCAGATCGCGATAGGTCAGCACACCCGCAAGATCACGACCGGGGATCGGCGGAATGAACGGCACGGAGCCGGTCGCAATCACCAGACGATCATAGGATTCCACAACACCATGATCAGAGGTAACGGTTTTCGCAGCCCGATCGATCTCAACGATCTTATGGCCTTTATAGAGGGTGATGCCGTGATCAATATACCATCCATCGCCATGGATGATGATCTGCTCATAGGTTTTTTCGCCGGACAAAACAGGCGAAAGCATGATGCGATCATAGTTCACCCGCGGCTCGGCATTGAAGATCGTAACGTCGTACCGATCCGGAGCCTGCTCGAACAGATGTTCCAGCATACGGCCTGGCGCCATGCCATTGCCGATGATGACAAGTTTCTCAGTCATGATTCTGATCCAGTCAAAATTCTTATTGTGCAGCTTGCAGAATCATCGACTGACGGCGCATGGCCCGGATCGCAACATGCATCCATATCATCGAGGCAAGAATAACCACGAACAGAAGCATGAAGCAGCTCTGCCACAATCCTGTCTGATCCTTCAGAAAACCGAAGATGATCGGAAAGACAAATCCACCCAGACCACCGATCAGGCCGACGATACCTCCAACAGCACCGACGGAATCCGGATAATAGCTCGGAACATGCTTGTAGACAGCGGCCTTACCCAGGCTCATGACGAAACCAAGCACGAAAGCAACGATCACGAAGATAACGGGACCGATTCCAGCGACACCTCCCCCGGCATGTGCGGGAAAAGACAGGATCAGGGTCGCCAGAGCTGCAACACCGAACATCGCATACAACACGCGACGTGCACCGATCCGGTCAGACAGAATGCCACCATACGCACGGAATACACTGCCGGGGATGGAATAGCATGCCGCCACCAGACCTGCTGTTTCGAGATCCATCCCATACACGCCCACCAGATAGCGCGGCAGCCACAGTGCCAGAGCAACAAATCCGCCAAAAGCAAAGAAATAATAGAGGCTGAACCGCCAGACCTGCATATGGCGCAGCGGAGCGAATTCATTCCAGAAGCTGCCGCGGCGCTGCACGCTTTGCGGCTCATCGGGGGTGAGGAACCAGAATGCCGCAGCCGTCAGCACCAGCGCAGCAGCCCAGACCGGCGGCACAGCGCGCCAGCCCCAACCCGCCACCACCAGCGGCGCCAGCAGTTTCGTGACGGCAGCACCCACATTGCCAGCTCCGAAAATGCCCAGTGCTGTGCCCTGCTTTATCTGCGAAAAGAATGGCGAAACATAGGACACGCCTACCGCGAAAGAACCACCGGCAATGCCAATGCCAAGCCCTGCCAGCAGCATGGTTTCATAGCTATGCGCGAAAGACAGCAGCAGCGTCGCCACAGCGGCAGTCAGCATGACGGCAACATAAACCGCCCGTCCACCCCAGCGGCTGGCCCAGATACCCAGCAGCAGGCGGGACAGCGAGCCGGTCAGGATCGGTGTGCCAAGCAGCAGCCCGAACTGCGTTTCGTTCAGATGCAGTTCCTGCCTGATCCTGACGCCAATAATGGCGAAAATGGTCCAGACGGCGAAACAGATGGTAAAGGCAAATGTGGACATCCAGAGTGCGCGCGAAGCACCGTCACGCGGCTCGACCGGAAGTGGGGAGGCAGTTCCGTCGGTCATAGGGCTCTCCAATCACGGAGCCGCTGGCCCGGCAAGGAGGGTGCCGGAATCATCAGGCGGCTGCGCCATGAAACAAAAAATCGCTCAAGGGAGGAGTAGGAACACCTGCAAGCAGATGAACAGCCTCTCCGTTCTCCGGCGTCTTTGCCTGGATGCGCCCGCCTTTAGACGCTAACCGTGTTTCAAGCCTTCATTGGCCACCGCAGGTCGTAGGGTTAATATACAAATGAAATGCCGCGATGTCGTGCATTTTTTGGCCTAAAAGCCGTGTCAATTTGCGTTTTGAGACAAAATTTGCCTTTATTTTGATCTTTTATGTTCAAATAATAAGCAATTGATTAAATTACAGCCTTCTGCCGAAGGATGTAATTGTCCATATCATCCGGATCAAACAACTCTCCGGTGAAGAATCCGTCAGGCCCCAGCGTCAGCCCGGCCAGATTGGCCCCAACCGGGGTTGGACTGGTCAAAGCCCCTTCCACCTTCGCATTGGCCCCCGGCAAGGGATAGCCCAGCCCGCTGATGGCTGCGCGATACAGATCCGGGCGATAGGTGTTGGCAGCGATACAGGCATTCTCCGCGCTGTGCTCCAGATAGTTCCAGCGGGCCAGTTGTGCATAAAACCACATCGCATGGCTTTTCCACGGGAAAGTGGCGGCACGGGCAAAGGGGACGAGAAAATCCGGCACCATCACCCCAACCCGACTGCCCGGACCGCCGGGCACAATGGAGCCATCCAGCGCCGCCATCATCCACCCGGCAGGCTGGCCAACATAGCTTTCCCGCGAGAGGATCCGGGCCAGATCGGCATGATGATCACTGTTCGCACACCACAGTGCCGCACGAGTCATGGCACGTAACAGGGCCGCCAGCGCCTCCGGGTTTTTCTCCGCCCAGCCGGCATGGACCCCAAGCACCTTTTCAGGACTTGAACGCCAGATGGCTGCCTTGACGGTGACGATACGACCATGCCCCCCGGTCACGGAAGCAGTGTTCCATGGCTCGCCGACGCAATATCCGTCGATCCCGCCGCCCATCAGCGCATCCGCCATCAAAGGAGGCGACAGAACCACGATTTCAATATCGCGATCCGGCATAATCCCGCAGGCTGCCAGCCAGTAACGCAGCTCGATATTATGCCCGGAATAGGCATGCACCACCGCGAAACGCAGCTTCTTCTGTCCCCGCTTCGCCCGATCCGCAACCACAGCGGCCAGCGCCCGCCCCTGCATGGCAGGGTCAAACACATGGCATCCATCGGATGGAGCGCCGCAATCCCGCATTGCCTGCCACAGTGCCAGGCTGACAGTCACTGCATTCCCACCCAGTCCCAGCGCCATCGGGGCGATGATCTGCTGGCTCCATGGTGTCAGACCCAGATTGCAGGCAATCGGCATGGGCGCGAGCATATGCGCCACCTGAAAATGCCCGACCGCCATCCTGTCGCGGATATTCGCCCAGGAATTCTCCCTTACCAGAGTCAGGTTGACGCCTTCCTGATCTGCAAATCCACATTCCAGCGCCGCGATCAGAATAGCGCTGTCCAACAATGGCATGAAGCCGGCGGTAATCCGGTATGGACCCTGTTTAGGATCCTGCCCGGAACATACATCCATTTCTGGTAAGCCGCTCATTGCTCCGCCCCCCTTTTCTTCGAAACGGCAGACGGTTCATCAGCCTGTGGATCGAGCAGATCGACCGCAGTCAGCAGACTTTGTGCAATATCAGCGATCTTGCGATTCTGGTTCATCGCAGTCCGACGTAGCAGGGCATAAGCGGCATCTTCGCTCAATCCGCGGTTTTTCATCAGCAATGCCTTGGCCCTATCCACCAGACGACGGCTTTCAAGCGCCCCCCGCGCCTCATCCAGCTCCCGCTGCAAGCGGGAATAAGCGTTGAAACGACTGATCGCCATATCCAGAATTGGCTTGACGCGCTCCTGCCGCAAGCCATCCACCACATAAGCCGAAACACCGGCCTCCACTGCGGCCTCAATCCCTGCCTGATCGGAGCTATCCACGAACATCGCCACCGGCCTGCGCACCGAGCGCGACAGGCGAAACATCTCCTCCAGCATGTCACGCTGGGGATTACCGAGATCAATGACGATGACATCCGGCGCAGCAACCGCAATCGTTTCTGCCGCTGCAGCGACGTCATGCAGCACGGTTACGCGATCATGGCCACCTTCCCGCAGCCCTGTCTCAATGATGGAGGCGCGGATACGGTCCTCGTCAATGACCAGAATGGACAGGCTCGGCTTCTGCATGCCGCCTTATATGCAATGCGGCTTGTCCCGTGACCAGAGCGAAAGAAGTGCGTCCTTACGACTGCACGTTTTCCAGATCCTGCAGAAAGCTGCGTGCCCATGCCGCGGCGGTGGAAGCCTGCACCGCCGACATCATCGTTTTCCAGCGTGCCTGCCGTGATTCCCGGTCCAGCCCAAGCGCCATATGCAACGCCTCTGCAATCTCATCGGGATCATATGGATTGATGATAATGGCCCCGGCCATCTCCGATGCTGCGCCGGCAAAACGCGACAGGATCAGCGCACCGGGATTGTCACCGTCCTGCGCAGCAACATATTCCTTCGCTACCAGATTCATACCATCGCGCAGCGGCGTCACCAGACCGATCCTGGCTTCCCGGTGAAACCCGGCCAGCACATTGCGCGCCACCGCCCTGGTCAGATAACGCACCGGCACCCAGTCGAACTCCGCATGCTCGCCATTGATACGGCCGACCAGCTCATCCATTTCCTTCCGCAGGGAGCGGTACTCCGCCACATCCCCGCGGGAAACCGGCGTGATCTGCAGAAAAGTGACATTGTTGCGATGCTCGGGAAACCGCTTCAGCAACTGGGCATAGCCATGGAAGCGATGCGGGATGCCCTTGGAATAATCCAACCGGTCCACCCCCAGAATCAGGGCACGATCGCCCATGGATTCCCTCAATCGTCTGGCTTCCGGACTTTTCTGGGCGCGACGTGCGGTGGCGGCAAACGCAGCAGGATCAATACCGATCGGATAAGAATCAGCCCGGCGCGCCACCCCCGCCATGGCCAGACATTCGTTCAGATGACCTGCATCCTCGATGGTTTGCAGGCCGATCACATCATAGGCGCCGAAAGCCTGTAACAGCAGATCCCCTTGCGGCAGAGCCGCATACACCGCCATCGGCGGAAATGGTACATGCAGGAAAAAACCGATCCGGGCTTTCACACCCAGCCTACGCAGCGCCGCACCAAGGGGAATGAGATGATAATCATGAATCCAAATAATATCATCCTGGCGTAACAATGGTTTCAGGGCTGCCGCAAAAGCATCATTCACAGCCATATAGGCAGAGAGGTCGGAGCGGCTGAACACCCCCAGCCCAATCCGGCTATGTAACAGCGGCCAGAGCATCCCATTGGAAAAACCGCGATAATATCCCTCATACGCATCAGTCTGCAGATCAAGTGTGGCGTAAGTGACCCCCTTGGTTTCTTCCAGATGCACGTCAGTACCGGGTTGATCCACGGTCTTGCCGGACCAGCCGAACCAGAGGGTTTCATGCCCGGCAATGGCTTCTTTCAATGCGACGGCCAGACCACCGGCCAGTTGTCCACGCTCTTTCGGCTGAGGAACACGATTGGAAACCAGAATCAGCCGACTCACCGCGCCGCCTCCGTCAACCAGGCGCGTACGCCTGCTGCATCGCCGAAGGCCTCCTGCACCCGCAGGCCGGCTCCTCCCATGGCGCGACAGACTGCCATTCCATCCTCATCTGTCACGTCATCACCGATAAAAACCGGCACACGGCCCCGAAAAGGTGCGTGTTGCATCAAATGCTGAACCGCGGTGCCCTTATCAGCACCTTTGGGCTTCACTTCCCACGCCATATGCGCGGCCATCAGGGTGAAACGGTCCTCATGACCAGCCATCATGGCGCGCAGGCCAGCCTCGACCTGTGGACCAGCCTCCGGTACCGCACGGAAATGCAGCACAAAGCCGCGCTGTTTACGTTCCAGCAGCACCCCCGGCAAAGAAACCGCCAGCGCTTCACCCTGCCACAACCATTCAGCCGGCAGGTCTGCCAGTGCCACACGCTCTGTGGTCTGCATTGTGCGGTGATACAGTGCCCCTCCATGCTCCCCCGCAATGGCGGTGAAAATGCCGGGAAACAGGGCCTCCACCTGCTCCACCGGCCGACCGGTTACGATGGCGATGGCACCATCCAGATCATCATGCAGACGGCTCAGTACCTCAGGTAAGCCGGACGCTACCTGCACGGAGTCCGGTGTCGGGGCAATGTCCAGCAGGGTGCCATCCATATCCAGAAACAAGGCAGCCCGCGACAGAAGAGGAAGTGGATCAAAGTCAGAAACAGGAAGGGACGGTGCAAAACGGTCCAGAGGTGGAAAGGACATCATACTTGAACAAACCCTTTAAAAAGCCACGGGTTGCGTCTGTCTCCTCTGATACCGAATGAAAATCAGCATCTGAAGAAAGCCCGATTAACACCGGCCCGGGTCATCTTCCCGTCAGTCGCAGTGCGTGACACGCACATCGTACAGGGGGCTTTCATACACTGCCACCCATGGCTCCTTTGCCAGCATCCAGCCGGAAAAACGTGGCGCACCCTCCGTATCAGCGGTGATGTCGAGCCATGCGGCAAAATCCTGCGGCGCATCAGCCGCATGTTTCAGGCAGTTGCGCATCACGACTGTCAGATGACCGATCGTATGACGATCTCCATCCCTGAGGGTGACACGCGATACGCGATCACTGAGTTTTTCCAGAATCTGCAGCTGTGCGCTATGGCCCGGCTGCCAGGGATAGGCCGAAAGTGGATTTGCCGCCGCGGCCGGAGGCTGGGCATCCCCAGCCGCATTGCCATCAGGCGTTTTATCAGTGGGATTATCCGGTTTGGTGCCGGGCTGGGAACCCGGCGTATCGGGCAAATCTCCCTCACCGGAGGAAGAGGGGCTGTCAGGCCTCGTCTCCGGATCCGCCGGCAAAGGTGCAATGGGGGGGGAGGTTACCGGCGGCGAGACCGGTCTGGCGGTTGTGCCTGCGTTGAAACCCGTATCATTCGGATCATCGTAACGCGGCATGGAATCGACCGGCGCGCTGCCGGAGCGGGATTTTGGCAGGGGTCGACTATCCTGCAACGAGGTTGGCTGGGCATAGGCATGCGCCCCTGCCACCATACAGAATACCAGCACCATGCAGCCGGCAATCCGGCCTGCACTCATCCGTTTTTCACGACTCATGAAGAGGGCTTTTCAACGCTTGGACCATATCCAGCAGGCTGCGCCTGAACATATCGGCGTCGACCCCCATCAGGATGGCATCCTCATACGCATCCTGCATCACCTGCGCCAGTTCACGATGATTTTCTGCCAGAACACGCCGCTTTTCCTTACAGGCGATCGGCATTCCATCCGGCGCAGTCCAGTCAGGAAGCACATGCGAGGCTGAATCAGACACAGAATCAACAGTCACCGGCACTCTCCCTTCCGGGGCCATATCTGGCATCACCAGTACCATGGTTACTCCAGCGGCTTGATCACGCCTCCGCCTTTTCGGGCCGGAGGCTGTTTTGCAGGCGGCGGATTACCCTGACCCTGCATGGCCGGATTTTTTTTGATCTCGGCCACCAGATCACTCACGCTGAACACGAATTTGCCGAGCTCCTGCTCCAGACTGACCGAGGGCGTGGTGATGCTGATCTGTCCGCCGGGCGCAATCACCTGCTCATCCCCGCCGGGAGACAGGCCAAGATATTGAGACCCCAGCAATCCATCGCTTAGAATCTGCGCTGCACTGTCTTTCGGTAAATGGATGTCGTCACGAATCCGCAAGGTCACGACAGCCTGGAAGGTTTTGGGATTAAGCGAGGTCTTTTCCACCGTCCCGATCTTGACTCCGGCCATACGCACATCCGATCCGGCTGTCAGCCCGGTGATATTCTCGAACTGTGCCGTCAGTGGATAACCGCTGACGGAAGTGCGTCCCGAGTTGGCCATGGCATAAGTCAAAAATCCTCCGGCCACTGCCAGAATGGCAGCTCCGACAATGATTTCGGCTGAGTTACGCGATGCCATGCAGTCATTCCCCGACGCCAGACAGACATTTTGCAATCACAACGCATCACGACGGCCATGGTGCGGCTTTGCTGTACTGATTAAGGTGGTGATGGCCGTGAAGGAAGGCCGCGTCAACCATGGCGGCCAGCCCTGGGCAGCCCCATCTTGCAGCCCTCATTCGGGCAACAGGGATCAGGAACCTGGCGTCCAGGCCTCATAATCGCCGCTGCTGCGTGCTCTTTGCCCGCCGCTATAGTCATGGCCCGGCGGCCGGTAGCTCAATGGCGTGCCTGTCAGATTGGGGCGATGCGGACGGACCCACGGTTTATGGGTCATCGGCAACGGCTCATCGGTGATGAAATGCAGCCAGGCATGCCATTCCGGCGGCACCTTGGTTGCTTCAGGGGCACCTTTGTAGGCGACCCAACGACGACGGCGCGGCTGGTCAGGGCGCTTCTTACGATCCTCGTAATAGCGATTCCCGGCGGAATCTTCGCCGACCAGACGGCCACGGAGCTTTGTGAACAGCCATGTGTCGAAGTTCATGCCGCCTTTATAATCTGCTCCTTGACGCTGGTCCACTGACTTTACCGGGCTTTCCTGCCCTGTTGCCGCATAGGTGATTGCCCACGACATTCCCGAAGATGTCCCCACCCTTACCCACAGGATTTTGTGTTCATCCCCGTTATCCAACGCAAAATAGACTCCCGATCGAGCGGAGCCGGACCTACTATAACGGCTATGAACAAGCGTCCTTCTCCCCCTGTCCCGGCTGCCGATCACGCCGATCATGGTCAGTCCATCTGGCATGGCATCCGCATGCGCGATGTACTGGCCGCGCCAAGCCCGGATGATGATCCACGTGCCATCCGCATACCGGTGTCATGGTCTGACGATGCCGCAGCGGCCCTGGCGGCGCTGTGCACGGAAATGGCGACCCCGCCTCGACCGAAACGTGGCCGTGCTGCCCGCCCGACCCCGTTTGGACACCGTATCGACGCCGTACTGGCCGCTGATCGCTGGATCACACCGTTGGACGAAGCTGCCTGCCGGGCGGGACTGCATGAAACGCTGGGGGCCTCCCTGCACACCATGCTGCGCGACCGGCGCGGCACGGCTGGCGTCTCGCTCTGGACCGGGCAGGAAGATGCGCTGACCCCACCGAGCTTCCTGATCAACCTGCCTGCTTTCTACACTCGGACCGATGGTCTGGATGTCGCGGCACTGGGGCAGGCAGTCTCCGATGCCGTCCTGGCGCTGACGCTGGCGGTTCCTTCCGCCCGCCGCCTTGCTGTGTCTCCGACCGGGCTGGCGGCGCTGCTCGACAAAGCCGGGCTGGCCTATGCCAGTCAGGAAGCCCGCGATACCGCCCGCTGTCTGGTCGCCTTCATCCGCGCCTGCGCCGATCACGCCTCCGCCATCACGGCGCGGAGTCTGGGTGGCGGAGAAGCCGCAAGCAGCGTCGTCTCCCGCAATCTGCCTCTCTCCTGCCCATTGCAGGGTCTGGCGGAAGCCGCAAGACAGGCCTGCGAGTCCGCCCCACTGGGCGGGCTGAGGCACCGAGCCACAACCGCCATTTTGCCACCGCAGATTGTAGAGTCCCTGCTGGGCGTACGCATCAGCGGTATTGCCCCCGGCTTCTCCCCCCTGACCAGCGAAGGCGCGTTATCCGAATCTGCGCAGGACTGGCTGCTGGCCCGCGGCCTGCGTGCAGAGGATGCCATTGCAGCGCTGATCCGGGGCGAGAGCGTGTTCCCCTCCGCCGACACGGCCGCCCGCATCGCGATGCATGATGCGGTTGCACCCTTCATCCATATGATGGAAGCCCGTCCGGCAGCAGAGCCGGACAAGGATGCTTCCACCACTCCGGTCCTGTCCGTTCAGGCCGAGGATCTGCCCGCACGGCGACGGGGTTATACACAGCGGGCAACGGTCGGCGGCCACACCGTGTTTCTCCGCACGGGAGAATATGCAGATGGACGACTGGGCGAGATTTCCATCTCTCTGCCCAAGGATAGTCCCACGGCACGGGGTCTGACCGAATGTCTGGCACAGGCAATCAGCATCGGTCTGCAACATGGTGTCAGACTGGATCGCTTCGTGGAGGCACTGGCCCTGACCGATTTCGGACCGGCTGGTACGGTCGAGGGCGATCCCTCGGTGGATCGCGCGACCTCCATCCCGGATTATGTCGTACGTCATCTCGCCGCCAGCTATACGCATCAGGCCGTCACCCCGGCCCCTGTGGTCGAAGGGCGGGTGGTCGAAGGGCGGAATGAGGATGAAGATACCATCGCCCCCCTGCTGCCGCTGGATCTGCCACATGACATGAGCAAAATCTCTGCCCGATCCCGCAGGCGTGGGCTTCGGCTGGTCAATGGGTGAAGGGCCGCGTTCAAGCCCGCCACTGGACGAGTGGCATAAGGGGGCCATAGAGACGCAGACAAGTCGTGTGCTAGGCTACCTGAAAACAGTGCATCGTCAGAGGAGACCCCAATGGCACATTCCATCGAACGCCGTCTCGCCGATCTCGGCATCGTACTGCCCGAGCCGATGGCGCCCATCGCGAATTATGTGCCATGGGTCGTCACCGGCTCTCTGGCGGTGATTTCGGGGCAGGTACCGGCGAAAGACGGCAAGATCGCCTATACCGGGCGCCTGCCTGAACAGAGCGTCGAATACGCCATTGAAGCGGCCCGCACCTGCTTTATCAACGTACTGGTACATCTGAAAGCCGCCACCGGTGGCGATCTGGACCGCGTCCGCCGCGTTGTGCGTCTGGGTGGCTTTATCGCTGCCGCACCCGAATTCACCCAGCATGCGCTGGTTATGAACGGTGCCTCTGACATGGCGGTCGAGGTATTCGGCGATCTGGGCCGCCATGCACGTGCGACGATCGGGGTTCCCTCCCTGCCAGGGAATGCCATTGTCGAGGTCGAGGGTCTGTTCGAAATCGCCTGATCTGCGTTCAGCTTTCTTTCGTATCGCGCGCCGGTAAAGAGACTTTCCACGGCGCGTGGATACACCATATGAACTGCTCCGCAAGTGGATGAGCATATGGAGCCGGAAACGTCGCGGGATATGACTGCCCACCTGCATCGCAGCGCATCCTCTATCCCTGCCGCTGCATGGAATGCCTGCGCCGGGAGCCGGAATCCTTTCATCAGCCATGGTTTTTTCATGGCTTTGGAGGAAAGCGGTTCGGTCACGCCCCGCAATGGCTGGCTGCCCCAACATCTGAGCCTGACCGATCCTGCGGGTGATATTGTGGGGATCGTGCCACTTTACGCCAAATCACATAGCCGCGGCGAATACGTTTTCGATCAGGGCTGGGCCGAAGCCTTCCAGCAGGCGGGCGGCCAGTATTATCCCAAACTGCAAAGCTGCGTTCCCTTCAGCCCCGTCCCCGGCCCGCGTCTGCTGCATCGTCCCGGTGTATCACCCGGCATGCTTGGTGAAGCACTGATCCGGACATGTCAGGCACTGGACCTGTCTTCCGTGCATGTCACCTTCTGCCAGCAGGAAGAAGCGCAGGCTCTGGAACAGCTTGGCTTTATGTCCCGGATCGGCACCCAGTTTCATTGGCAGAATAACGGCTATCACAGCTTCGACGATTTTCTGGAAGCTCTGTCATCCCGCAAACGCAAACAACTCCGCCGGGAGAGGCGCGATGCCAATGAAGCCGGCCTGGTGTTCGAAACGCTGCGCGGTGACGACATCAAACCAAGGCACTGG
This sequence comes from Granulibacter bethesdensis, assembly GCF_001889545.1. Lineage (NCBI taxonomy): Bacteria > Pseudomonadati > Pseudomonadota > Alphaproteobacteria > Acetobacterales > Acetobacteraceae > Granulibacter > Granulibacter bethesdensis. Next base: position 1,969,618 of record NZ_CP018194.1, read on the forward strand.
GATGCATTTTACGAATTTTATCTGGATACGGTGGATCGTAAATGGGGACGGGCCTACCTGACACGGGACTTCTTTACCGCCCTCTCTGAACGTATGGGAGACGCCGTTGTGCTGATGACGGCGTCGTCCGAGCATGATCTGGCGGGAGCCGCGCTCAATCTGATGGGCGATGATGCGCTGTACGGGCGGAACTGGGGTTGTCGGGGATCATACCCGTTTCTGCATTTTGAATTATGCTATTATCGTGCACTTGATTTCGCCATTGCCAACGGGCTGGGCCGTGTCGAAGCCGGAGCGCAGGGTGAACATAAAATCCAGCGCGGTTATCTGCCCGTTCCCACTTACTCCGCACACTGGATTGCCCATCGTGGCCTGTCAGAGGCCGTCGCTTCCTATCTGGCTGCTGAAAAACCCGCCATGCAGGCAGAAATGGCGGCCCTTGCTATACTGTCTCCCTTTCGAAAAACACAGGACTGATCAGTCTGTTTTATAAAAAAGGCAAGCACCGGAGTGCCCGCCTTTTCTGAAACAACCGGAATGATCAGAACTGCAGGATAGCATCCGCAGCAAACAGGAACTGACCATTGTGACCCATGGGGTTGGTATCGCTGTAAACAAAGGAGCGAGCACCGTTCAGGGACCGATCATAGCGGACTTCCGGACGGAGCATCAAACCGGCAATTGGCTTGGGCAGGTTCGGCTTCCAGGTCACGCCCAGCGTCAGGTCGCCATACGTGCCCGGACCGGGAGCGGTGATAATAGGTGTGGAAAGACCTTTGATGGATTTCCAACCACCATTGGCTTCCTTGAAACCGGCGATGAAATAATTATCCATGTCACGGAACACTTCGACCCGTGCATTGAAGGTCCAGTGATCATTGAAGACGTGGGAATAATAACCAACGGTGCTGAAGGATTCAGCATTGATCACTTCATCACGCAGATAGTTGAGTTCCAGCGTCAGGGTCGTCTTCTCGGAAGCTTTGTAGCCAATCACGATATCATCGAAAAAACGCAGCGCACTATTGGCAATTTGAGGACCAACGGCCAGAGACCCTGTTTCCGGACCGATATTGGTCAACGCCAGCACGCTGAGTTTGCCATTCATCAAGTTATTGAACTGGAACCCGAACACGCCGGAGGGGCGGCTGTTATTATCACCACCGGCAAAGGTGGTGAAGTTACCGGTATTGACGCCAAAATACACATCCATCATCGGCGAGACATGCGACACGCTGAGGAAGCCGGTGTGTTGGAAGGGCACGGCAAAGTTAAATGTGTAGGAGTGTGTATAAAAAGGTGTGGTCGCCGGGTCGATCGTTTCAAAACCGACTGGAGAGATGTACTGGCCGATTTTCCAATCGATACCACCTTCAAACAGCCATGGCGTATGCACGGCAACGTTGGCCTGCAAGGGCACCAGCTTGTAACGGTCGCTGGTCATCTTGTTGAACTCACCCAGGAACGGCAGGTAACGCACGTCCGAACCATAGATAAGTTGCAGGTTGAAGCCGAAATCATACCCTTTGCTGTTGCTGTCGATATCACGATGCAGCGTCAGGGCCGCCTGATTCAGCGTGGCCTGATCGGAGCGATCGGTGAACAACTGGCCGAAATTGACGCCATTATCTGGCGTGTTCCCGTTGATGACAAAGCCGCCATCAAGCTGCGCATCCAGTTTGATGCTGTCGGTCCACTTTGCCGCCTGAGCCGCCTGGACAGCCTGAGCCGCACCAGAAGCCAGAACGCTCGCCGACGCCAGCAAAATGGATGCAAGAGCATGACGCATGAAGGAAGTCTCCTTGAGAAATCGTGTCGCATCCCTCCCATTGCAGATGTCGTGCCAGAGCATGTTGCAAAAATACAACTTACTCTGCCTCCGTATCATTCAATAAGCAGAACAAGCGTCATCCATGCCAGAGCCAGAAGATCAGGATAAGATTACCCTCAAGTTACAAAACGGGCTGCCTGCGCCATCCTTGCTCAATACGATCATGACTTGAGCATTTTGATAAGAAAATGATGAAAAATAGTTCATTCCGTTTCCGAACGCTTCTGATAGCAACGTTGTTCCTGATCCCGTGGCTTTTCTACAAAGGAATGCCTGTTTTTAAGGCACCTTCCGATCGGACGACCGTTTCCCTTATCTCAAGGGCAGAAGCGGCAGAGCTGACTTCTCCAGTAACAACGCCCTTTGCCGGTGGACTGAAGATCGCGACATGGAATCTGGACTGGCTGACAGAGCCAGGCAGCGAGGCGAAGCTGCCTCCTGATGCGCCACATCGCACAACGGAGGACATCAGCCGCCTGAGCCATTATGCGGCCCTGCTGGATGCCGATATTATCGCCGTGCAGGAAGTAGCCGGGCCGGATATTCTGCGCCGCCTGTTCCCGTCCGACCGCTATGTGATTCATCTCAGCGGCGACAAGGTGGCACAGCGCGTCGGCTTTGTGGTCCGGCGTGGATTGACGGTGACGGCAAATCCCGATCTGTCAGGGCTGGATGTCTATGGCCCCCATGCTGCCCATCATCTGCGCAGCGGAGCAGATATTACAGTGGACCTGCCAATATCCGCCGGTGGCGGCAGGCTGCGGCTGCTGACCGTGCATCTGAAAGCCGGATGCAGGCGGGACGCTTTTGCGAAAAGTCTGCGGCCAGCCTGTGCAACCTTACAGGCCCAGACCATTCCGCTGACCGGATGGATCGCAGAACGAAAACGGGAGGGGGTTCCCTTTCTGATTCTGGGGGATTTCAACCGCTGGCTTCGTCCCGGCGATGACGTCCTGCAACGGATGGAACAGGTGACACCGCTCAAGCTGCTGACGGATGGCCGACGCGACCCCTGCCACCATGGCGCCTCCTTTATCGACCATATTCTGGCAGGTGGCGCCGCACGCAGCTGGATCAACCCGGAAAGCCTGCGTGTCATGACATATGGTGCGGGCACTACGTCCAAACCTGAGGGGCAGGCGATGCGTTATCAGCTTCCCTGGACACGCATGCCGCCGGGGAAATTGATTCAACCGGACAGCCGTGATGGATTATCCGATCACTGCCCGGTATCAATCCGGCTGACTCCTCCCCTGCCTCACTAAACAGACAGCGACCGGACTACGGAGAGAAAAGACCATGAGCAAAACGCTTCTCGTGACAGGTGCCACATCCGGCTTCGGTGAGGCCATCACCCGCCGTGCCGTCCGGGACGGTCACCGCGTCATTGCCGCAGGCCGTCGCGTTGACCGGTTGGAGACACTGGAAGCTGACCTGGGAGAAGCCGTTCTACCCTACCGGTTGGATGTGACCGATCCCATTGCCACCGCCTCCCTGCCTGATGCCCTGCCCGAGGAATGGCGGCAGATTGACGTGCTGGTCAATAATGCCGGGCTGGCGCTGGGGCTGGAGCCTGCCCATCAGACCGATCTGGCACAATGGGATACGATGGTCGCCACCAATGTCAGCGGGTTGATACACATTACCCGCGCGATCCTGCCGGCGATGGTGGCACGGAACGACGGGCTGGTAATCAATATCGGCAGTATCGCCGGCACCTATCCCTATCCCGGCGGCAACGTCTATGGCGCAACCAAAGCCTTTGTAAAACAGTTCAGCCTCAATCTTCGTGCCGACCTGATCGGAACCGGTATTCGTGTCACCAATCTGGAACCGGGGGCCGCAGCTGGTTCAGAATTCAGTCAGGTCCGCTTCAACGGGGACGCTGACAAGGCGGCGGCCGTGTACGATGGCATGCGGCCTCTGATGTCCGAAGACATTGCGGAAACGGTAGCCTGGCTGCTGACATTACCGCCCCATGTGAGCATCAATCGCATGGAGATCATGTCTGTGGATCAGGCTTCCGGCCCCCTTGCCATGCACCGGCGCACAGCATGAACGAAGCGATCAGTGAAACAGTCCGGCAGTTCCTCATGACCTGCCGGATTGATAACGGCAGGGAATTCAGGCTTGCCGATCACGATCCGGATCGTAAGCCGGAGATCGATCTGTCCCGTCAGGAAATCACTGATTACCTGACAGAGCGCACAGCATGCCTGTCAGACCTTCAGCAAAGGCTGTATTCATCCCAGTCATACGGGTTGCTGTGTGTGTTTCAGGCGATGGATACCGGCGGCAAGGACGGCACGATCCGCCACGTCATGTCCGGCGTGAACCCGCAGGGTGTGCAGGTCCGAGCATTCAAGCAACCCGGCCCGGAAGCGATTCATCATGATTTCCTCTGGCGCGTTTCCCTTTCCCTGCCCCAGCGCGGGGAGATCGGAATTTTCAACCGCAGCCATTATGAAGAAGTACTGATCACCCGCGTACACCCTCACCTGCTGGACAAAAGCGGTATTCCGGAGGAACTGCGCGGCAAGCCATTCTGGAAAAACCGTCTGCGCGATATTCGCCATTTCGAATCCTATCTCGGCCGTCAGGGCATCGTGATACGCAAGTTTTTCCTGCATATCTCAAAAGAAGAGCAGCGCAAGCGACTGCTCGCACGGTTGGACGATCCGACGAAACACTGGAAATTCAGTGTGGATGACATAAAGGAACGGCAATACTGGAACGCCTACCAGCGCGCTTATGAAAAGGCGATTATCGGCACGGCCAGAACAGCCGCACCATGGTTCGTCATTCCAGCCAATAATAAACCAATGGCCCGGCTGCTGGTAAAAGAAGCGATCATCGAAACACTGGAGGAGATCAATCCCCAACTGCCTGCTCTGAATGAGGAACAGAAAGCCGCCCTTGATGAAGGGCGTGCAGCATTGGAAGACCGCTCGGACACCCCTCAGTAAGCGATCCGGATGGCACGAAAAACACACATCGATATGGCGTGCGTTTTTCTCTCCCATAGCGGGTTTCGACAACAGAAATACCACCACACCTGATGAGCAGCCTTCGAGCGATGGCCGATCTGTCTGGTGGCCCGTATCGGGTAACAGGTCACTGCGCTAAATAGGCGCGCCATCCTCCAAATTTGGTAATGTCCTGTGCTCCGGCCAGACCGGCCGGTTCACAGACGAAGCCTTTGACAGAGGTTCCATCAGCCAGACGCAAAGTGCCGATGGCCAGTGGCGCAGGAACCAGAGCCGTAAACGTGCCGAACGCTTCCGCGTCCATGCTCCATACTTCGATTTCGATGCCATCCCCGGTGAATTCCGGATCAGCGACCAGGCCCGGTTTGGGAGGGGTGGTATCAGCCAGAGCATAAAGCCGGTAATCGGGCGCTGTTCTGGTCCGTGCCAGCAAAGTGGCATTGCGTTCCGTCAATTGCCAATGCAGGGGCTGCCCGGACAGATGGGCCCCGACCACAGCCAGCGCGATCTGTCCCGGGTCAGCCTCCTGAAGCGCAGGATTGGGCAACGAAGCACGATGCTGTCCATAGCTGGATTCCAGTTGGCGATGAAGGCGATCGGCGATCAAGGCTAATGAATCATCGCTGAAAGCCGGTCCCACCAGAGTAACGCCGAAAGGCAACCCCGTTTCGGTGAAACCCGCCGGCACTGCGATGGCGGCACAATCCAGCAGGTTCACGAAATTGGTATAATGCCCCAACTGGCTGTTCAGGCGCACAGGATCAGCCATCACCGCCTCGACCTTGTGAATGGTCGGGGCCGTGGGCAGCAGCAGCATATCCATCCTGGCCCATTGGGTATTGGCCTGGTGAGTCAGCGCTGCCAGTTCGTATTGGCCACGGAAGGCATCCACTGCCGAGAGGGTATTCGCACTTTCGACAATGCTCCGTACCACCGGATCAAAAGAATCCGGTGCGCGGGACAGATGATCACCGACCGCTGCCAGCCTTTCCGCAACCCATGGGCCACCGTACAGCAGTTTGGCTGCATCGCGGAAAGGTGCGAAGTCGATCTCCACCAGCTCAGCACCGAGAGAGATCATCTCATCCAGCGCCCGCTGATAAAGAGCGGCATAAGCGGTATTGCCGTAGAATTCCCTCTGATCCTGTCCTGGAACGCCTAATCTGATGCCAACATGTGGCAGCCTGCGCTTTTGCGACGGGCGGGAATACGGATCTGCTGCATCATAGCCCTCGGCGACCCGGCGGATCTGCGTTCCCTCTGCCACCGAAGCAGCAAAGACCGTGACGCAATCAAGGGAGCGGCAGGCCGGCACGACCCCGCTGGTGCTGAGCAATCCTTTGGTGGGTTTCACCCCGACCAGATTGTTGAAGGCTGCCGGTACCCGGCCGGAACCAGCCGTGTCGGTCCCCAGAGAGAAAGCCACCAACCCTGCCGCCACAGCGACAGCAGAGCCTGAGCTTGATCCGCCCGAGATATATTCCTGATCGAACACGCAGCGCGGTGCCCCGAACGGAGACCGTGTGCCGACGAGGCCGGTAGCGAATTGATCCAGATTGGTCTTGCCCAGAACGATGGCTCCGGCTGCCCGCAGCCGCGCCACGACCGTCGCATCGCGGTCCGGAGAATAGGTAAAAGCCGGACAGGCAGCCGAGCATGGCAAACCGGCCACATCGATATTGTCTTTGACGGCGAAAGGAACACCGTAAAGTGGTTGCTTGGCTGCGGGGGAAGCATCCAGTGCCCGGGCTTCCGCCAATACCTCCTCGCGAGGACGCAGAGCAATCCATACCGCCTTGTCGCCATAGCGCGTGATGCGGTCATAAGCCTCGGTGACCACCTGCTCGACGGTGCCGCCTTGAGCCAGAAATGCCTGAATTCCTGCGAGGGTCATGCTCAGTGTCATGTCAGGCTTCCTCCTCGATCAGCAGCAGACGCTGCCCGGCCTGTACGGTTTTACCCGTCTGGCACAGCACCTCCCGCACCACGCCGGAGACGGAGGCTTTGACCTCCATTTCCATTTTCATGGATTCCAGAATGGCCACAGGCTGTCCGGGCTGAACCTTGTGGCCAGTTTCAACCAGCACTTTCCAGACATTGCCGGGAATGGGGGAGTCCACTGCCATCACACCGGGCGGCAAGGCAGAAACGTCCTCAGGCGGAGCAGCCGCGTCATCCTCGGAGACATAGGCTGCCAGTCCCAGTTCCCTCCAACGCTGACGCTCGGCCTCGAAGGCGGCTTGCTGGCGGGATTTGAAGGCGGCAATGCTGTCGGCGTTCTGAGCCAGAAAGCGGTGATAATCCGCCAGTCTGAACACTGATTCTTCCGTCTTCAGCTCATAACCGCCATAGGGGAAGGCGTCGCGGGCTTCGGCCAGTTCCTGCGCCGAGACGGGGAAGAACCGTATCTGGTCGAAGAAACGCAGCAGCCAGGGTTTGCCATCCCTGAAATTGGTGGTCTGGCGATGGGTGTTCCAGACCTGCACCGTGCGTCCGACGAACTGATAGCCGCCGGGGCCTTCCATCCCATAGATGCACATATAGGCCCCACCGATCCCGACAGCGTTTTCGGGGGTCCAGGTGCGGGCCGGATTATATTTGGTGGTGACCAGACGGTGACGCGGGTCCAGCGGCGTCGCCACCGGCGCTCCCAGATAGACATCGCCCAGCCCCAGCACCAGATAGCGGGCATTATAGACCACATCCTTGACCGCCTGCTCATCGGCCAGCCCGTTGATGCGGCGGATGAACTCAATATTGGACGGGCACCAGGGCGCGTCGGGGCGTACCAGTTCCTGATATTTACGGATCGCCAGTCGGGTCGATTCATCATCCCAGGAGAGCGGCATATGGATGGTACGGGTCGGCACGCTGATCTGATCGACCGGAGGCAGATCGGCAATCGCCGCGGCCAGCAATCCACGCATTCTGCCGATGGACAGGCGGTCGGGATCGAGATGAACCTGAAGCGAACGGATTCCCGGTGTCAGGTCCAGCAATCCCGGCAGATTTTCCGCTTTCAGCCGCTCCATCAGGGCATGGGCCTGAAAACGCAGACTCAGATCCAGTTCAAGCGGCCCGAACTCCACCAGCAGATTGTCATCGCCCGACTGACGCAGCAGCACGGCCTCGTTGCCTTCGCGGAAACGCGCCAGCACCGGGCTTTCCGGTGCGGGCGGGCCCAAGGCGGGCGCAGTCACAGCATGCAGGGTCTTCAGGGCCGCATCCTGCGCGTGGCGCAGGGCATCGGCCTGGTCGATATCGAGCCGGACGAAGCGCAGCTTGTCGCCCGGTTTCAACTGGCCGATTTTCCATAACTCGGCGCAGGCCACGGTGACCGGGCAAACGAAGCCACCCAGTGACGGACCGTCTGGCCCCAGAATGATCGGCATATCCCCGGTGAAGTCCAGCGCCCCAACCGCATAGGCATTGTCGTGGATGTTCGAGGGATGCAGCCCGGCCTCACCGCCATCGGTGCGGGCCCAGTCTGGTTTGGGGCCGATCAGTCGGACGCCGGTGCGCGCACTGTTGAAATGCACCTCGTACTCGGCCTCGAACAGGGTGGCGATGTCGGTTTCTGTGAAGAAATCAGGGGCACCGTGCGGACCGATCAACACACCGATCCGCCAGTCGCGGGTCAGTGCTGGCCGCAGGGTCGGGTCGAGCGGTGCTTCATGGACGGGACCGGCACCGCTTCTGTTCAGACGCAGCACATCGCCGGTGCGAAGACAGCCAACGCCGTGACCGCCGAAACGACCCAGAGCAAAAGTCGCGCGGCTTCCCATATAGACCGGAGCATCGAAACCATGACGGACTGCCAGATAGGCACGGTTGCCCGCCTGTCTGGCGGCCCCGATGGTCAACACCTGACCGGCCTCGATCCTGATCGCCTGCCAGAAGGGCACGGGCTGCCCGTCCAGCGTCGCGTCCATCTCGGCCCCGCCCAGAGCAATCTCCGTGGGGGCGTTGAAGCGCAGGGTGGGGCCAGTCAGGGTGATTTCCAGAGTTGCGGCCTCTGACGGGTTCCCCAGCAGGCGATTGGCCAGCCGGTGGGACAATGCATCCATCGGGCCGCTGGGTGGCACGCCGACATCCCAGTAACCAAGACGTCCCGGCCAATCCTGAAGGCTGCTTTGCGCGCCGGGGGTCAGCACATCGATAGTCGAGGGCTGATAGGGAAAATCCCCCAGCGCCCGCGTGCTGACTTTGCCGGAGGACAGCATTTCGGACCCGGCGATGGTCGCCAGATAATCGAGATTGGTCTCGATACCGTAAACACTGGTATGGGCCAGAGCGTCCTGTAATTTGCTCAGGGCTTCGGCACGGTCCTGACCGGTCACGATGATCTTGGCCAGCATGGGATCGTAATAAGGCGTCACCTCGGTGTCGCTTTCGATCCAGCTATCCACGCGGACATCGCCGTCGGGAAAGGCGACATGGGTCAGACGGCCCGAACTGGGCAGAAACCCCTTGCCAGGATCTTCAGCGTACAGCCTGACCTGAATCGAGGCCCCCCGGGACGTGGGGGCTTCCAGACCGGACAGTTCGCCCGCAGCCTGACGCACCATCCATTCCACCAGATCCACGCCGGTGACCTGCTCGGTCACGCCATGCTCGACCTGAAGGCGGGTATTCACTTCCAGAAAATAAAACTGGTCGGCTTCATCATCATAAATGAATTCCACCGTTCCGGCGGATTCATAAGCGACATGACGGCCCAGCCTGATTGCTGCATCCATCATGGCGGCACGGGTAGCAGTGGGCAGATTGGGGGCCGGTGTTTCCTCGACAACTTTCTGATTGCGCCGTTGCAATGAGCAGTCACGTTCGCCCAGCGCCACAACATGGCCCTGACCGTCACCGAAAATCTGCACCTCGATATGTCGGGCCCGGGCGACATATTTTTCAAGATAGATGCCGCCATCTTTGAAATTGCTTTCCGACAGACGGCGCACCGTTTCAAACAAAGGCCCCAGTTCATCAGCGCTGCGGCAGAGTTGCAAACCGATACCGCCGCCGCCTGCGGTGCTCTTGATCATGACCGGATAGCCGATCTGCCCGGCGGCTTCATGGGCGGCCTGCAAATCGGGCAGCAGACCGGTACCGGGCAACAGCGGCACGCCGCAGGCCTGAGCGGCCTCTCGGGCAGTATGCTTCAGCCCGAAGATGCGCATATGCTCAGGAGAAGGGCCGATGAAGCGAATACCTTCCTCGGCCAGACGACGGGCAAAAGTGGCATTCTCCGACAGGAAACCGTAGCCGGGATGCACCGCCTGCGCGCCGGTCTGTTTGCAGGCGGCGATGATGGCCTCGATATCCAGATAGCTTCCGGAAACCTGTGCAGGACCGACGCAGACCGACTGATCAGCCATCAGGCGATGACGGGAATGGCGATCGGCCTCGGAATAGACGGCCACTGTGCCCACGCCCATTTTTTTCAGCGTGCGGAAAATACGGCAGGCGATGGCACCCCGGTTGGCCACCAGAACATGATCGAACATGGCAGAACCCCTTTTCGTCAGGCCGCGTCCCACACCACCACTTCGATGGGCGTGGGGTTGTAGGCATTGCAGGGGTTGTTGAGCTGCGGACAGTTCGAGATCAGCACGATCACATCCATCGCCGCGATCATCTCGACATATTTGCCGGGTGCCGACAGCCCATCCTCGAAGGTCAGGCCGCCTTCGGGCGTTACGGGCACATTCATGAAGAAATTGATGTTGTGGGCGATGTCCCGTTTGGTCAGGCCCAGATGATCGTTTTCGGCCACGGCCAGCAGCCAGGAATCACGGCATGCATGCATGGTCTTTTTTTCCAGAGCATAGCGGACCGTGTTGGATTCAGCGGCACAGGCCCCGCCCAGAGTATCGTGGCGGCCCACTGTATCGGCGGTGATTTCCAGCATCACATTGCCGTCCTGGGAATAGAGCTTGCTGCCGGTGGTCAGATAGACATTTCCCTGCTCACGGATGGTATCCTCAGCCGAATAGCGCTCTGACGAATCTTTGGCCGAAAAGAACAGGGTGTCGGCAGACTGGTTGCCCTCCAGATCGACGATACGGAGCGTCTGACCGGCCTTGACCACATGCATCCAGTAATCACCGGCCTTGACCGTGCTGCGATAGCTGGCGTTTTCAGGCGCGAGATTGCTTTCCCTGATCATGGCTCAGCCCTCCGATCCGCAAGAACACAGGTGATAGATACGGTTGTTTTCAAAACCGCGTTCATTTTCAGGCCGGAAATGTTTGCAGACATCATCCTCGGCGACCGGCTCCGCTTTCAGAAGCTCATAGGCAACCGGGCGGCGCGGATAGCTGGCGGACGAATTGAGGGGATGCGGACAGGTATGCAGCAGGACCAGCGTATCCATCTCGAAGCGCAGCGTCACATGCGCACCCGGTCGGGAATGCGTGGCGTCGAAAAGAAGAGTTCCATCGGCGGCAACGGCCACCTTGCTGAACCAGTTCACGTTGGAGGCCAGATCGCGCCGCCCCAGACCATATTTCGCGCCTTCCACCAGAAAGCTGTCATGGCCGTTCTGTGTCCAGTCATTGTAACCGGTCTGGTAATCCACATGCTGCCATTTATGGGCAATGCTGGTTTTGGTGCTGTTGCCGCAGACAGTGTCGTGCCAACCCAGACTATCCTCGATGATCGAACAGAAAATCCGCCCCATATCGGAATAAAGACAATTGCCACGGGTCAGCTTGAAACTGTGCTGGCACTTCAGGCTGTCGGGCGCATTATAGCGCTCCAGCAGGTTGGTGGGGTTGTAAAACAGCATGCCGACATTGGCCCCACCCTCCAGATCGGTCAGGCGCAGCAAGGTGCCGCGCTTGAGCGTGAAAGACCAGTGTTTGCCGCCGGGAATTACATCCCGATAGAGAACGTCCTGACTCATAATCCTCTGTCTCCCCGGCAGGTCGTCCCGCCGAACAGGGCCTTTTGCTTCTGGCCGGGTCGTCCCGGCAGGCCAGAGTGAAATCAGTTAGTGAAAGTCGCTTTCACCGCTGGTGCCGAGCCTGTCCTTCAACACGCTCATGGCTTCGGTCTTCTGCTTCGAACTGGTTCGCTCCAGCGGCAGATCGAAAGTGATCGTCGCCCCGTAGACTCCTCTTTCTTCGGGGCGGGTACGGTAGTGATCAAAAGCGATCAACCGGGTACCCAGATGAAAGGCTTCCTTCAGATCATGGGTGACCATGAAAACAGTGAGACCGGTTTCCTCGAACAGGGTCAGCATCAATTCGTGCATGTCGGCACGAATGCCTGGGTCCAGCGCTCCGAAGGGTTCGTCGAGAAGCAGCACCTTAGGTTTTTTGATCAAGGCCTGGGCAATCGCCAGACGCTGCTGCATGCCACCGGATAACTGGGCGGGGTATTTGTCCCGCGCATGATCCAGCCCTACCGCTGTGATGATCTCGCGGCACTGGTCAAACAGAGCACGACGTCTGGCGCCGAACAGGCGGCCCAGAATGGGGGCAGCCTTCATCTCCAGCCCGAAGGCGACGTTCTGCAATACCGTCAGATGCGGGAACACCGAATAGCGCTGGAACACCACGCCACGTTCCTCGGTCGGCTCAGGGGGCAGAGGGGCGCCATCAATGCGGATTTCACCCCGGCTGGGGATTTCCTGACTCAACAGCATGCGCAGAAAGGTCGATTTGCCGCAGCCGGACGGCCCGACAATGGACACGAAGGAGTGAGGGGCGACTTCCAGATTGACCTTTTCCAGGATCACCTGGCCATCATACTCTTTCCAGACATTGGAGACGGAAACCTGGGTCATGCGCTCCTCCGCCCGGCATCCAGCCACGGAAACAAAGTGCGGTTCAGCAGACGCAGGCCAAGGTCACACAGCAGAGCCAGAAAGGTGATCCAGGCGACATAAGGCAGGATCACGTCCATGGCGAGGTAACGCCGGACCAGAAAGATGCGATAGCCCAACCCCACATCCGCCGCGATCGCCTCGGCCGAGATCAGGAACAGCCAGGCCGGTCCCAGCGACAGCCGCACGGACTCGATCAGGCGTGGCAGCATCTGTGGTAACACCACCCGTACAATGATCTGCCAGCTTGATGCCCCGAGGGTCTGGGCCTTGACCAGTTGCTCCCCCGGCATTTCCTGCACGCGGGCCTGAAGGTTGCGCATCAGACATGGAGCAACACCGATGACGATCAGCACCACCTTCGACAATTCATCCAGACCGAAGATGATGAACAGGATGGGGAGCACCGCCATCGGCGGGATCATGGAAATAACCGCCACCAACGGCGACAACCCGGACCTGACATAGGGAAGGATGCCATTGGCGATACCCACCAGCAATGCCAGAATTGTCGCAACCGTCAGACCGATGCCGATACGCATCAGGCTGGCGGCCGTATCGGTCCACAGAAGCACGGAACCGGTGCGGGGATCAGCCTGGAAGGCCACTCGCGCAATTCCTTCCCCCAGCGCGGTAAAGCTGGGCAGAAGCTTGTCGGCAGGATTATCGGCCAGCCGCATCGCTGACGCGGTGGCATACAACACAATCAGGACAATAAAGGGCAGTAATCCCAGATAGAGCCGTTCTATTTTTCCGGGATCCCGGTTGATCAATCGTCGCGCCATGAGCATTCTCCGTCAGGGGCGGGCGATGCTTACAGCTTGCCGTCAGCCGCCAGTTGCTCATAGGTATCGTCAAAGCGCAGCTTGACGTTTTTTGTGTCGCCCAGAACCTTCCCGCCGGGGAAGCTGATGCCGACCACATCCTTGCTTTTGGCGCCATCGCCCAGCAGGTGGTGTTCGAACGAGAAGCTCCGCACCAGATCCATGGCCTTGAAAGCCTCCGGGCTGCGCGTGAAGGCCGCGGCGGCTTTGGGATCGGCATAGAGGAAAGTGGTCTTCAACTGGGATTCGAAACCACGCAGATCGGTCCCCGACAATTTGGCCATCTCGGCGCGGGCGGCCTTGCCGGCCTCATCATTCCGGGTCATCAGGGCCATGGTTTCATACCAGGCACCCGCCAAAGCCTTGCCCAGCTTCGGATTGTCTTTCAGAGTCTGGCTGTTAACCACGGTCAGATCCATGATCTCGCCAGGGATCTTGCTGGAATCGAAGACCTCGGTCATCTCGGGGTTCTTCAGCACTTCCGAAAGTTGCGGGTTCCAGGTGACCACGGCGGTGACATTCGGGCTGGCCGCTGCACCAACAATATCAGCATCGGATGTGTTGACGGTTTTAACGTCCTTTTCCGACAGATTGACTGAATCCAGTGCGCGGGCCAGCAGGTAATGAGAAACGGACAACTCCACCAGATTGATTTTCTGGCCTTTGATGTCCTTCAGTGATTTGGCCTTTTTCAGAACCACCCCGTCATTGCCGTTGGAATAGTCCCCTATCAGCAGGGCGGTTGTATCGACACCGCCAGCCGCAGGAATGGTCAGGGCATCCATATTGGCGACAGTCACGCCATCGAACTTGCCGGCCGTGTACTGATTGACCGACTCAACATAGTCATTGACCTGCACCAACGTGATCTTGATACCGTATTTATCGGCCCATTTCTTGACGATCCCAACCTCTTGCGCATAGGGCCACGGCATCCAGCCGGCATAAATGGTCCATGCAATCCTGAAATCAGTCTTTTCGGCCGCCTGTGCGGGGGCGGTAAAGGTCACGGCACAAGCCAGAGCCGTGGCGGCAATCGTCATGTTCTTGAAGGAAAAGGCCATCTTCGGAACTCCGGATCTACGTTTCGTGTCTCCGGGGGGAGCGATGGCTCTGCGGGAAGGCGAGAAAGAGGCCTGCCCGACAGGAACGGAAACCGTTCCCCTCGGCTTGAACCTCCCGGGCTTTTATCCCGCCGTGTGTCCAGCCCTTTCCCAAAAGGAGGTACCGGATTGCGACTCTCGGACCAGTCACTGCACAGACAGCCGGAACCCTAGTCGCACACATTACCTAGCACGATGCATGCCAATCACGTGATCAGCAGAATTTTAAGACATCAATACGATTACGGCTCACAGTAGGCATCTTGCTGCTTGTTTTATAAGCGCACAGATGCCTTCTTTTTGTGCCACAGGCTCCGCTCTGGACTTGGTGGAGGCCGGACTGAAATGGTCCCAATCACCACAGACGTGCAGGTGCCCCCCCCCACACACAACACCGCTCAGCGACGCCGTCACGCCAGAGAAATTCGTCTTCTGCGACTGCGTCTGCGTCGTCGTATCCTGCGGCTGCACCGATAACCGCATGCAGTGCCAGAGCCGCCGCACTGTCTTCCTTCCAGCCTGCCTTGCGGATCTGTGCGCCGGCAACCTCATTCGCAACCTGACCGAACAGCTGTGCAGCGCCCTGACTGAACGCCAGATCATTCCGCGTCTGCTGCGGATCGAACCTGTTCTGCACACCGTTCGTCGTCTGCAGCGACGTGCTGCCGCTGCCAGCAACGCCGATCAGTGTCGCACTATAAGTCGTGATATCGCCAGTTTACTTTAACAGATGTAACTTCGCCCATTCTAAAAAAGATGGAGAAAGAGGAGCTTTAACACCGGCTATATTAAATGTTTTTATTAATTCTTTCCCATATATAGTAGAATATAATTGATAGCCATACCAAAGCAAATCATCGCTTTCTGGATCAGTATTTTTTAGATTGTCGATGGCTTCCTGTGCAGATATTTCTCTTCCAGTATCAATTTCTGCGATTCCCGTGTCGCAGCAAGCTTCAACAAAACCAATCACTCTGTGCTTCCATGTCGATTCACCTGAAATTTTTTCATAGGATTCTATTTCAGGAAGAATAGCATAAGGACTCATCTCTGTAATACTCAGAAGATAAATACTACTTTGATAAGATTGAAGAATTAATTCGTTACACATCATTCTACTCGTGAGGAAATTTTAGCTTTAGGATATTACCATTGTTTATTGATTTTGTAAGCGGATCATTGATCTCAACCGTTGCGGTCGTCGGCAACGTTCTCTCACTTGCCTGCCCAGCTGGACGGAAGGTTATGCTACTACCATCACTGAATTTCGCAACCCATGCTCCAGGTTTATCGGCAATTGAACCTATACTTTCTGCTTTTCTACCATTGAATGCCTTGAAAGCGAACTGTTCAGCGGTTTCATCAGGGTTGGCACTGGCAGGCATTTCACGCGGTGTGCCAGGACCACCGATAGGCGTGCCAACAAAATCTCCGTTCAGCTTGTATAAATTTGATAAATTGTTGCTCCGATTAGAGAGAACATTCAACAGTGTCTTCTGGGCATTCAACGTTGCCTGATCGGCCTCAGCAACAGTTTCCGTGCCTACAGGAGCATTCTTGATAAGTGTCTGCCACCCTTCAGGTGTGGTATTGAGATTCTTGATCTCCCGCGCTTCTGCCAGCATCGCCCGCGCCTCTGCCAGCGCCTGCTCCAGCCTCCCCACATCTTCACGCGTCGGCACATAATTTTTCGGCGCGATCGTCTGAAGCGCCAGATTCTCCGGATCAATTTCCGCAAGCTCGCGGTAGGCTACACCGTAGTTATGCGCGTTGAAAATTTCCTCATCTGTCAGTGGCCTCCCATCCGGGCCAACAGGGCGTGCAACCTCTTCATCAAGAGGCTCTTCCTGATTGTAGAGTGTGGAACTGGCGGCGGCAGAGCCACCCAGAATGGCGCTGATACCAGCACTTCCACTCCCAACCCCTGTCAGCGCGCCCACGCCAGAACCTACAGCCGCACTCGCCATGAGAATAACAACACGGCCAATGGCGCTGTCAGGACGGATCGAGCCGCCATGCAGATAGTCCTGCCACAGATATTGCTGCAATTGCGCCGCTGAATACGTGCCAGCCGCAGCGCCAAGTCCTCCAGCCAGCATGCTGCCGGCGCTGCCATTCCCTGCGATCGCACCTTGCGCTGCACCGATAACCGCATGCAGTGCCAGAGCCGCCGCACTGTCTTCCTTCCAGCCTGCCTTGCGGATCTGTGCGCCGGCAACCTCATTCGCAACCTGACCGAACAGCTGTGCAGCGCCCTGACTGAACGCCAGATCATTCCGCGTCTGCTGCGGATCGAACTTGTTCTGCACACCGTTCGTCGTCTGCAGCGCAGTCCCGCCGCTGCCAGCAACGCCGATCAGTGTCGCACTATAAGTCGTGATATCGCCAGTTTACTTTAACAGATGTAACTTCGCCCATTCTAAAAATGACCAAGAAAGAGGAGCATTAACTTCATCTATATTAAATGTTTTTATTAATTCTTTACCATATGCAGTAGAATATAATTGATAGCCATACCAAGGCGCGCCATTTTCGATCTTTCGAACAGTATTTTTTAGATTGTCGATGGCTTCCTGTGCAGATATTTCTCTTCCAGTATCAATTTCTGCGATCCCCGTGTTGCAGCAAGCTTCAATAAAACCAATCACTCTGTTCTTCCATGTCGATCCACCTGAAATTTTCTCGTAGTCTTCTATTTCAGGAAGAATAGCACTAGGACACATCTCTGTGATACTCAGGAGATAAATACTATTCTGATAGGATTGAATAATTAATTGATTATACATCGTTCTATTCCCGGGGAAATTTTAGCTTTAGGATATTATTTCTATTTATTTTTTTTACTATAGGATCATTGATCTCAACCGTTGCGGTCGTCGGCAACGTCTCCCTACCAGCCTGTCCAGCTGGACGGAAGGTTATCCAACTACCATCACTGAATTCCGCAATCCATGCTCCAGGTTTATCGGCAATTGAACCTATACTTTCTGCTTTTCTACCATTGAATGCCTTGAAAGCGAACTGTTCAGCGGTTTCATCAGGGTTAGCACTCGCAGGCATTTCACGCGGGGTGCCAGGACCACCGATAGGCGTACCAACAAAATCTCCGTTCAGCTTGTATAAATTTGATAAATTGTTGCTCCGATTAGAGAGAACATTCAACAGTGTCTTCTGGGCATTCAATGTTGCCTGATCGGCCTCAGCAACAGTTTCTGTACCCACCGGGGCATTCTTGATAAGTGTCTGCCACCCTTCAGGTGTGGTATTGAGATTCTTGATCTCCCGCGCTTCTGCCTGCATCGCCCGCGCCTCTGCCAGCGCCTGCTCCAGCCTCCCCACATCTTCACGCGTCGGCACATAATTTTTCGGCGCGATCGTCTGAAGCGCCAGATTCTCCGGATCAATTTCCGCAAGCTCGCGGTAGGCTACACCGTAGTTATGCGCGTTGAAAATTTCCTCATCTGTCAGTGGCCTCCCATCCGGGCCAACAGGGCGTGCAACCTCTTCATCAAGAGGCTCTTCCTGATTGTAGAGTGTGGAACTGGCGGCGGCAGAGCCACCCAGAATGGCGCTGATACCAGCACTTCCACTCCCAACCCCTGTCAGCGCGCCCACGCCAGAACCTACAGCCGCACTCGCCATGAGAATAACAACACGGCCAATGGCGCTGTCAGGACGGATCGAGCCGCCATGCAGATAGTCCTGCCACAGATATTGCTGCAATTGCGCCGCTGAATACGTGCCAGCAGCAGCGCCAAGTCCTCCAGCCAGCATGCTGCCGGCGCTGCCATTCCCTGCGATCGCACCTTGCGCTGCACCGATAACCGCATGCAGTGCCAGAGCCGCCGCACTGTCTTCCTTCCAGCCTGCCTTGCGGATCTGTGCGCCGGCAACCTCATTCGCAACCTGACCGAACAGCTGTACAGCGCCCTGACTGAACGCCAGATCATTCCGCGTCTGCTGCGGATCGAACTTGTTCTGCACACCGTTCGTCGTCTGCAGCGCAGTCCCGCCGCTGCCAGCAACGCCGCCCGTCACCGTCCCGAGCGCCGTATTCGCCGTCAGTTGCTCAGGACGCAGCAGGGTCGACGGAACAGTGCCGTCACGCACCGTCACACCAACATTGTTCGTGATCGCAGACAGCGTCGTGCTGTGGGCATTGTCGTTCGTCTGAGATACACCGCCGCCGCTGCCGACACCGCTGCTCGACGCGCTGGCAATCACAGAAACCGCAGAGGAGTTCGAATGATTCTCCACATTGCTGACCGTCAGAGAACCGGTGTTCAGCACATTGTCATTCGCAGGCGCGGTGCTCGAGATCACAGCGCCGGTCAGCGAGGTATTGCCACCGACAGTGATGTTCAGACCACCATTCCCGGCAAAAATTCCGGTCTGCGACACCACAGAGGCATAGCCATTCCCGATATGGTCCGTCGCAGCAGAGACAGAGCCGCCACTGGTTCCCGTGATGCCGATCTGCACATTCACCGAACCACCGCTCTGGCTGCTGCTGCCGCTCGCTGTCGCCTGTGTGCTCTTCAGGATCAGATCGCCGCCTATACTCGCAACAACGCGGTTCCCGGCCACATCTGCGCCTTCAAGACGCGTGTCCTTGCCGCTGATCAGCGTCAGCGTGTTCCCGGCCGCCACCACCGTGTTCACAGGCGTGCTGCTGCTGGCAACCGTGCCACCCTGAGCCCAGCTGGCGCTCCCCTCAACACCATAGCCTGTGCTTTGCGTGCCAATACCGGCATACACGCCCACAGCAGCAGACTTCGAAACATTGTCGTTGCTGAACTGCGTGCTGTTCTCCGCTGACTGCAGAACGATGTTTCCCGTCGAGACCAGCGCAACATTCCGGCCACCGCTCAGCGTCGCCCCACGGGCCGTGATGTCACCAGACGTCGCCACGACAGACAGGTTACCGCCAGCAACCGCGCTGCTCCCCTGCGCCGTGCTGCTGAAATAACCCGCACGGTTCTCGCTGCTGGAGGTTCCAGCCATCACATCAACCTGCAACAACTGCCCGTTCTTGCCAGAAGACGTCGCCGCATCAACCGCCTTGTAGGCCTGATACCCGGCATAGGCCGCCTGCCCCCCGTCCAGAGCCTGCAGACGCGGATCAGTTTGGCGATCCGACGCCGCAACCGCCGCAGAGGTGTAGGCATTCCCCACAACACCGCTCAGCGACGCCGTCACGCCAGAGAAATTCGTCTTCTGTGACTGTGTCTGCGTCGTCGTGTCGTGAGACACATCGAAAGTAACGCTTTTGCCGATGATCGCCATATCACCGCCAGAAGACAGATGAGCATCCTTCAACGTCACCGCACCACCGGCATGCACGGTCAGATCACCCGACAGAGAGCCCACCGCGCTGGCGACATTCGTCACCTGCGTTGTCGTCGTCGTGCTGCTGTTCTGCTGCAATCCCGCGCCAACAGCGACAGGGATCGCACTGCTCCCCATGCTGAAAACACCGGCTTTCTTGTCATTCTGATAATCCGTGAGGCTCAGCGTCTGCTGCGCGCTCCGGATCGAGATGTCACCGGCAGCGTCCAGCACCACGTTCCCCGTGCCGACAACGCCAGACCCGACAATATTGATGTCCTTGCCTGACACAATCGAAACAGTATCACCCGATACTGTGCTGCCAACCGAAAACACAGCCTCCGTCCGCGTCGATACCGTGTTGTGGTGGTAATCTATCCCCGACTGGACGAAGGAAAGGGCATTTTATTTTTAAATGTTTTCTATTTAAAACTATTTATCGGTATTGGAACGATAAGCAATAGCTAATCCGTCCAAAGCTTTTTGCAACTCGATCGGGTTCTTCCTTAAGTCTCTCATGTAGCCCCCTCCCCCTGTTTCTCCTACAATATAAGCAGAAAATTGTTTTAAAAACCAATCCTCTGGATGGAGAGTAATATTTTTATTCATAAAAAATATCCAAAAGCCATCTCCTTGAATAAATTGATCATCCAATATATTTATATCATCCGGAATTTCGATAAATTTCACTCTATCTCTTAGCATTAATTCTGCTCTAGTTTTTGCCTCCTCAAAATTTCTCTTTTTCATTTCTCAATATCCCATGGCATTTTTGGGGGCATAATCTGGACGAACAACCTAATGCTTTACCAAGACCAACAAAGGAATCAGCTTTATTTTCAAATTATTTGGATAAAATTATTTGAAATTGTCAGGGTGATGGGAAATAGCTAAACCATCCAAAGCCTTTTGCAACTCTGTTGGCTTATTCCTTAAATCTCGCATGTACCGCGTGCCTCCATATTCACCTATTACACAACAACAAAATTGTTTTTCAAACCAATTTTTCTCAGAAAAAATTATATTTTTATTAGGGAAAAATATCCAAAAATATTTACCACGTATAAAATTATCATCTAATAAATCAATTCCATCAGGAATATAAACATTTTCAAAATGCAATCTGAGATCTTTTATTGCTTTTTCTTTTGCTTCTTCAAAGTTTAATTTTTTCATTTCTTAACATCCCATGGCACTAGGGGGGTTTCAAAATTAGGATAACCAACCCTAAGCTTTACTTCAGAATTAAGATTAACAACTAACCCACTTTGTCCATCAATGAAATACACTTTTCCATTAAGGTTTGTTGCAACAATTGCATGATGAGTGTCTCCAGGCTGAAGAATAATAATCAAACGGCTCTGCCCAGACTTCAACCCTCTCATATAATGAGAAACTTCACTCACAGTAGCAGGCTTACTAAAATTTGCGGCGTCAAGATCCAATTCACTACCCCGACCAAGATTATCAGCGACTGCTGCAGAATTTTTGCCAGTCAGGCGCTCATAAACCGCATTGGCACAGGATGTGCAGTTATTATTCCTGCCACCAACACTATAATGTGGATTGACGCCAATCAGTTGCGGAAATTCTGACTCCATCGGTTCTGCACTTGTATAAATTTCAGGCAGGGCGCTTCCAACACGGCTGGCAACCAATGACGTTTTCGCGGCGGCAATAGCTGACGCCAGCAAAGTGGGAGCAGTAGGGGAGCCGCCCAGTTCAGGTGCAGTCGCAATAATGTCGTGAACAATAAGGCCAAAATAGTTTGCATAGCAGGCAGCACTTGCTCCGCACATCGCATGGATTGTTGCTGCTGCTTCAATACCTTCATACGCCGCAATGGCAGAGACCGCTGTAACGACACCACCTGCAGCACCAAGATCAAACCCTTTAAGAATAGAGCCAAGGTATTGAGCATCACGAGAATCAATGATTTTCTGGGTCAGATGGTCTACCGCCCAAAGTTTTTGATACTCTTCCTTTAAAGCCGCTACATCAGCGTTATTAAGGTCTACTCCTGCGGTATCTGCTGCTCTCCATGTCGCTGCAGCATTGCTCAAGCGTTGGCTCTGACTCAAACAAGCGAGCGATCCACCCGTCAGGCACGCCTGCACGACCGCCAGATTTGTCTGATTATCAATATCCTCAAGTGTTTTAATGGTGTCTGTATAGGTCTTGATCTCATCCTCGCTGCAACTACCATTGCTTTTACATGCAGCAAGCGCTTTTTCAGCATTGATTTTCTGAACAGCCTGATAATGAGTTAAATAGTTAAATAATGTCGCGCTCTGCGCAGCAGATGCTCCAACCAGTGCCCCCTGTTGACCATTAACAAGTGCCCCGATTCCAGCTCCAACTGCTCCACTGGCAAGCTGTAATATAATACGGCCTTCCGCACTGTCTGGCTGCACCCCATGCTCAATCAGATAGTTACCCATCCATTGAGTTAATGCCGTACCACCGGCGGCTCCCAATCCACCGCTCGCAGCACTCCAGGCCGTATTCCCTGCTATATATCCCTGCAGAGCACCAATCATACTATGCAGCAAAAGGGAGCGTGGATCATTCTCGCTCCAGCCGCGTGATGTAATCAGATTGCCTGCAAATTCATTCGCAACCTGTCCAAACAGATTTGCAGCGCCCTGACTGAAAGCCAGATCATTCCGCGTCTGCTGCGGATCGAACCTGTTCTGCACACCGTTCGTCGTCTGCAGCGCAGTCCCGCCGCTGCCAGCAACGCCGCCCGTCACCGTCCCGAGCGCCGTATTCGCCGTCAGTTGCTCAGGACGCAGCAGGGTCGACGGAACAGTGCCGTCACGCACCGTCACACCAACATTGTTCGTGATCGCAGACAGCGTCGTGCTGTGGGCATTGTCGTTCGTCTGAGATACACCGCCGCCGCTGCCGACACCGCTGCTCGACGCGCTGGCAATCACAGAAACCGCAGAGGAGTTCGAATGATTCTCCACATTGCTGACCGTCAGAGAACCGGTGTTCAGCACATTGTCATTCGCAGGCGCGGTGCTCGAGATCACAGCGCCGGTCAGCGAGGTATTGCCACCGACAGTGATGTTCAGACCACCATTCCCGGCAAAAATTCCGGTCTGCGACACCACAGAGGCATAGCCATTCCCGATATGGTCCGTCGCAGCAGAGACAGAGCCGCCACTGGTTCCCGTGATGCCGATCTGCACATTCACCGAACCACCGCTCTGGCTGCTGCTGCCGCTCGCTGTCGCCTGTGTGCTCTTCAGGATCAGATCGCCGCCTATACTCGCAACAACGCGGTTCCCGGCCACATCTGCGCCTTCAAGACGCGTGTCCTTGCCGCTGATCAGCGTCAGCGTGTTCCCGGCCGCCACCACCGTGTTCACAGGCGTGCTGCTGCTGGCAACCGTGCCACCCTGAGCCCAGCTGGCGCTCCCCTCAACACCATAGCCTGTGCTTTGCGTGCCAATACCGGCATACACGCCCACAGCAGCAGACTTCGAAACATTGTCGTTGCTGAACTGCGTGCTGTTCTCCGCTGACTGCAGAACGATGTTTCCCGTCGAGACCAGCGCAACATTCCGGCCACCGCTCAGCGTCGCCCCACGGGCCGTGATGTCACCAGACGTCGCCACGACAGACAGGTTACCGCCAGCAACCGCGCTGCTCCCCTGCGCCGTGCTGCTGAAATAACCCGCACGGTTCTCGCTGCTGGAGGTTCCAGCCATCACATCAACCTGCAACAACTGCCCGTTCTTGCCAGAAGACGTCGCCGCATCAACCGCCTTGTAGGCCTGATACCCGGCATAGGCCGCCTGCCCCCCGTCCAGAGCCTGCAGACGCGGATCAGTTTGGCGATCCGACGCCGCAACCGCCGCAGAGGTGTAGGCATTCCCCACAACACCGCTCAGCGACGCCGTCACGCCAGAGAAATTCGTCTTCTGTGACTGTGTCTGCGTCGTCGTGTCGTGAGACACATCGAAAGTAACGCTTTTGCCGATGATCGCCATATCACCGCCAGAAGACAGATGAGCATCCTTCAACGTCACCGCACCACCGGCATGCACGGTCAGATCACCCGACAGAGAGCCCACCGCGCTGGCGACATTCGTCACCTGCGTTGTCGTCGTCGTGCTGCTGTTCTGCTGCAATCCCGCGCCAACAGCGACAGGGATCGCACTGCTCCCCATGCTGAAAACACCGGCTTTCTTGTCATTCTGATAATCCGTGAGGCTCAGCGTCTGCTGCGCGCTCCGGATCGAGATGTCACCGGCAGCGTCCAGCACCACGTTCCCCGTGCCGACAACGCCAGACCCGACAATATTGATGTCCTTGCCTGACACAATCGAAACAGTATCGCCCGATACTGTGCTGCCAATCGACAGAACAGCTTCCGTCTGCGTCGATACCGTGTTGTGGTGGAAATCTGTCCCGGACCCACCAAACGAAACACCGCTTTCACCATACGAGGCCCAGCTGTCATGGCGCTCCGACGCCGAAAGCAAGGAAATATCACCGTTCTTCGTCTCAAGGCTGACGGCGCCATGATCGCTCAGAAGGTTCGCAGCTGTTCCGGTGATCGAGCCACTCGCAAACAGTGACAGACCGTTACTCCCGGAGAGAGTGCTGCCCTGAACGTGCTCGTCATACGTGCCGATCGTTTGCGAACGACCATCCATCAAGCCCGTATGGCTACTCGATGCCTCCCGCGTTTCGCTGCTGGTCACAGTGTTCAGCGTGATGCTGCCTGTCGTGAAAGCATCCAGAGTCCCGCCCGCTTTTACGCTACTGCCGTTCAGCGTGATCCCGCCATTACCAGCCGCCAGGGTCACATTACCGCCGGCATTGACCGATGAACCAATCTGAAGCGTGACATCATGCAACCCGCTGAAGCTGCTGCTGTTACCAAAACCGCTTTTGCTGCCAGAGATCGTGCTCGACAAGCTGTTCGTCGAGGAATCAAGGGAAAGCGATTGGCCGCCGACAAGCGTGGTATCTCCACCAGAAGACAGCGTGATGCCCTGCAAGCTCAGCTTATCTTTCGCAGACACAATTGCGTTCTTGCCTGCGGTAAGTGTGGTACCAAGATTTTGTGTCAGATTAAAATAACGGCTGACACCACCAAAGGAAGAGTCATCCTTCGTCGAAAGCGCGAGACTGCCCAGAGAAACATTTCGTCCAGCCTCAATTTCGAGAGAGTTCCCTGCTCCAAACACGCTTCCTGCCGACACGATATCCTGACTGGCCTTCATCGTCAGGTCATCACCCGCGACAATAGAAGCAACTCGGCTGACGGACTCTACCGAACCCCCCATCGTCTGCCAGCCTTGCTTCGTACTACTGCTAATGATCGAGCCTCCAGCCTGAAGCAGAAGATCATTGCCTGCTTTCAGCGTCCCGCCATTATTCACGATGTCGCCGGTAACCGAGATCGACAGATCATTCGATGCAGAGACCGTCCCGGAATTGTAAAGCCCCGCCGCTTTCAGCGTGACATCCTTGCCAGACAGAACCGCACCATCGCTCAGCACCTTATCCCGGCTACCGGCCGCCAGATAGAGCTGTGGTACCAGAACCGTTTGACCGTTCACGATCCTCGGCACATACCAGACGATATCTTTGTCCAGACCAGCCACCTGCTCCGATGTCAGATCCACACCGATTTGCAGACCAAGCGCCTGGGACTGGCTCGCTGCATTGTTCAGCAGAGCCACCATCTGCGCCTGCTCCGTGCTATACGCTGCGCTGAGCGTCGCATGGCCTGTGGCATCCGAAATCTGCTGCGCCACATAACGCGTGTCGAAATACGCATCCCCAAGAAAGGGTGGTGTCGTCTGCGAATTCGCTCCCAGGCGATCAAGAAGATACTGAGACCCGTAGAAACCCTTGAACGTCGTGTAATTCGGGTTCGTCTCTATCAGATAATGCGCTTGCGGAGCCGGATTGGGAATGAACAGAGCATTCCCACCAGCAACAGAGGCAATAATCTGGGACGTACTCGGGCCGCTACCAATCCCGGGTATCGAGGAAGAAGATGAGCCAGCATTTGTAGCAACACCACTCTGAAATTGAGGCAGAACAGCTGCAGACGTTGCCCCTATACTAACCCCGCCTGCTCCCGGCATTTTAGCCGCATTGCCCTGATTGATGGCGATCGCATTGCCATTACCGCCCCAACCTGTTGTGCCCTGACTTCCTCCAGGGAGTTGAGAGCCTGAACCACCGACAGATCCCACGCCCTGCATAGACAGATTACCAATAGCGACACCCCCACCACCTTGTGATTGTGTCAAGGAGCTCGATGCGCCCGGCACGGCATAGGAAGCTGCGCCGTTTGGCAGGCCACCCGTAGTGGAGGCCAAACCACCCGGCAAGGTTGCCATTGAGCCCAATCCTCCATTGCCATTGACAATGAAGCTGCCGGCACCATTGGAACCCGCTGGCGCTGCTGCTGTCGAGGGTAATGGAACCGTACCACCAAAGCCCATCATCTGGGATGGAGTGGCTTGGGCAATCTTTGTCTCGTTAGTAATCGTCCCTGTGAAATTGCCGGTGATATTGCCACCAGCAATGATGGTACCGGTGACACTTGAGGCCGCTGCATTAAACCAGGCCTCAGGCACAACCGGATGGCCCGCACCGATAACCCATCCAGGCATCGGTATATTAGACGGTAATGGATCAACAAGCGGCAGGGCTGAACGGCAACTGTTATTGCCCGTACAGGTCGTTGTATACAGGACATTTCCCTGATAGCCAACGTTGTTGAGGCTTCCTCCGGTCAGGTTAATATTTCCACCCGCGGAAAGATGGCTTGCATCATTTTGAATGCCGTTACTCGAATTTATTGTGAGGTTGCCACCAGCACTGATCAAAGCCGCTGCAGCATTACGCACATAGCTGGCACCAGTCCCTTCAACCAGAATACCGGACTGTGCACTCTGGTCATAAAGAGCAAACCAGACACCACCAGGCCCAACCGGATTTGGGACATAAACGTGCTTTGTGGATGTCCAATATTGATTAATATCCGAGGAAGATTTGAAATTACTGAGATCTACTGCTGGCGGATTTTCGTTGGTTGCATAAAGTTTCTGGAACACAACGCCAGATATCTGATTCACACCACCGACGACATCATTGGTGATGTTGTGGGCATCAATATTGATATTGCCACTTGATGATGCCGCCTGGATAAGGCCGGAATGATTGAACAAGGCACTGGCAGAGTTGCCTGCCTGCCTGCCCCCAATAGTCAGATTACCATTTTCAGCGATAAGAGCACCCTGATTATTAGTCAGGACACCATTAAGGCCGATACTCAGATCGGTGGATCCATATATCAACCCTGTATTGGTAATATCCCCACTCACCAGCAGCTGCATGGCGGTCGTGCTGAACAGACCACCGGCATTGTTCAATGAATTCGCGGAGATATTCAGTTCACCATTGGCGCCAATGCTTTGGCCAGAAGCAATGCTTAACGTGCCATCTATATCAAGGGACATATCCTTGCCAGATGCCACGCCTGCGAAATCTGCCGCCGTAAAATCACCGCTTACCTGCAAGGACAGATTATTCGCTGCACTTATCTTTCCAATGTCTGATTGTGCAGAAGCCTGTATTGTCAGGTCACCTTCACCGGTCTGGATTGTGCCATTAGCATTATTCAGCAATGCAATGGAATTATTCAGCAGACCTCTGATCAAAAGAGAACCTGCAAGAGCAATAATACTCCCGCCTGTATTACTGAGTGTGCCATCAATATGAAGTGTAGCACCTGTTTTACCAACCATCATCCCTTGGTTGGACAGATCGCCGGATACTGCTGTATTGAGCGCCCCACCAGCCCCTATGGAACCATTATTGGTAAGCGATCCTGCGCTGATCGTGAAATTACCCTCGACCGTAACCAGACGGGCATTTTTGTTATTATTCAGCTCTCCAGCCACCTGCAGGGAACCAGATGAGGCTGAAATAATAGAGCCATCATTGTCGAATGATGCTGCTTTCAGCATCATTTGTGATGTTCCCTTGCTTTGAATCTCTCCTTTATTAAGGACATCCCCGGTCGTGATTACGCTGACACTACCATCCTGTGCCCCGAGCGAGCCGCCATTCACCACGGTGCCACCCGCGGTAATCACCAGATTTTGACCACCGACTAGTGCACCCTCTGTACCGACAGTGACAGATTTTGCAGAAACCAGAGTGACCGACTGGCTTCCCCTTACCTGACCAAGCGCATTATCATAATATAAGCCAGCATTAATACTGACATTACCGGCATTGGCCTGGATATTGCCCTTGGAGTTGACAAGGGCAGACATTGCATTATTTCCGATGCCTGCCAAAAAAATATCACCGGTTGTAGCGCCGATTATTCCTTTGTTCTCCAGAATCCCGGCAACATTCATAACCAATCCGGTTTTACCCAGGAGTGTGCCCGTATTGGTCGCACCGCCTGAATCAGTGATGAACAGCCCGGCAAAAGATGATATGGCTCCAGAGTTACTAAAACTCCCTGCCTGCACGGTTACTATATCATTGACTGAGCCAACTGTTCCCGTGGCGTCATTAACAAAGAAACTACCAACGTTTAGAGCAACAGCGCTGCTCGCTGTTATTGAGCTACTATTGGTTAAATTACCTGACACTATCAGGGCTATGTTACCATTCTGTGCGACGAGACTGCCTTGATTGTCGAGATCACTGGCCATCAAACTCACCAGCCCGGATGCGGCCCCAACAGTAGCGCCAGCCATTATAGCCATTTGACCTGATGTATTGATTGTCAGGCCATTTGAACCACCCGCCAAGACGCCCGCTGTATTGACGGAACCATCAGCCACCATAATTAATGCTGTTGCCGCGCTGATTTTACCAGCAGCATCCGAAGAATAACTATCCGTTACAACGGACACGGCTCCCTTTGCTGCCTGTATACTCCCTCCGTTATTAGTCATAGCAGCAAGGGCTGCACCGCCTGATAGTCCACGCAGTGTGATGTCGCCTGTACCAGCGGCGATTATGCCTCCATCATTATGAAGCGCTCCTCTGGCACCAAGCAATACACCACTCTGCCCATAAAAAAGGCCTGTATTGGTCGCATCACCTGCCACTGAAGCAGACAACATGCCCTGAGCCGCCAGACCGGTTGGGGTTCCCTGCGATGGAACGGCTGTATTGCTAAAGGAACCTGCAGATATTGTAAGATTGCCACCTTTGGCAGAAATCAATCCGTAGTCAGTATTATTGAGTATGTTAGCCACAGTCAGTATCTGCTGACCGCTTGCCACTATTTGTCCATTATTCGTCAATGATACGGCCTGCAAGCTAATATCACCGGCTACAGCCTGCACCAGTCCGGCATTAATCATTTTCACGGCAGAAATCGTAACACCGCCCTGCAGCGCACCCATCATACCGTTATTGGTCATGTCTCCGGCAGAAAGGACAAATTGACCGCCACTGATATTGCCCTGCACCGACACTGCATTGGAAGCTGATAAATTCAACACCTCTTTGGCACTGATGATACTGCTGGCAGTATCATCATACGAGGCTACCTCAATTCGGACATCACCGGCAGAAGCCTGTATCTGACCTCCGTTATTGATCATGGCCCCTGTTGTCGGACCTGTCAGTCCATCCAGCACCACATCGCCATCCGGGGCGGTGATAGAGCCTCCACTGAGAGTCAGAGTGCCATCGACGGCGATGGCTACTCCGGCTTCTCCGTAAATCATTCCGGAATTACTGACATTCCCGGTAACTTTACCACTGATGGCGCCTGCACTCAGAAGACCTGTGCTGGCTCCAGTCGCCGTATTAAAAAATGTCCCCGCAGAGAATTGCAGGCTGCCTCCCAGCGCTGCGATCTCGCCGGAACCACTATTCTCCATTTGATTCGTTATACTAAGTGCAACATTTTTACTTGCAGCAATTCTGCCGCTATTATTCAATGATCCAGCGTTCAGTGATAAATCGCTCGATACAGCCAGCATACTGCCTGTATTGGCAATTGTTCCTGATGTCATGGCAATTTTGCCTGACTGCGCTCCAATGGTACCTGTATTGTTCAAGGAGGCGGAGGTTAAAAGCAGATCGCCAGCAGAAGCCTCAATAGCTCCATTATTGATCAGCATACCACCAATACCAAGCGTCAGGCTTTTAGCAGAAATTTGTCCAGCGTTTGTATCATTACCGCTGACAGTCACCGTCATTTCCTGCGCGGAAAATAATGCGCCGTTTCCAGAAAGGGTTCCTGTATTCAGGGACAGCGTCCCTTGACGCGCAACAATGGCACCTCCTCTCGGGACGCCATTAACAATACCAGCACCATTATTAATAATCTGTCCGGATGCACTTCCTGACTGGACACCTTCAATAATAATATTACCACTTTCAGTAACAATGATACCATTTGTATTATTGAGTGTACCAATAATACCAAACATTTCCCCGGCACCGGCAGATAGTGTGCCGCTATTGGTTACTTCAACGGCCTTAAGGCTCAACAATCCTGTATTGGCTATGATTGAGCCTGTATTGGCCGTAGTACCCTTTACAGCAACTGTGATGTTTCCAGAATAAGTACCAATGATACCAGCGTTCTCAAGCGCACCACCAGCAGCCAATTGCAGTCCTGTGCCACCCGTGATCTTGCCCTGTGCACCAACAGAAAACGTATTCGCTGCGTTCAACGATACCTGACCTGAAGCCGTGATCGCGCCGGCACCAGCATCTGTATAGGAACCAACTTCAACCTTCACGTCTCCAACCGGGGCCTGGACTTTGCCACCTGTACCGATCAGACTATTTCGGGCTGCCAGCGATACATCCCCGGTCGCCGCCAGAACAGTGCCATTCGTGTTATCAAAAGCACCACCACCGGTCAGGCTAACACCGGTTTGGCCACCCAGCAGGCCACCCGCATTGCTGATATCACTGGCAACATGCAACATCAGCGCAGCAGTCTTGGCTATCATATAGCCAGCATTGCCAAGAGAGCCGGCCGATATTGAAAGAGCACCACCCTGCGCAATAATCTGAGCGGATAAAGCATTGCTCAGCAAACCAGACACCGTCATGGTCTGCGCACCTGAGGCCTCTATCTGGCCGCTATTCAACAAGGAGGATGTCGTAACCGAAACATCTCCTGCCACCGCCGCGATCTGACCGCTATTGACCGTTGCGCCACCAGTAATCGTAACAGGACCATGCTGAGAACCGATGACACCTCCATTACTAAGAGCACCACCAACGATCAGTTGAAGACCTGTGCCACCCGTGATCTGACCCTCGGCACCAACAGAAAGCGCATTCGCTGCATTCAACGATACCTGACCTGAAGCCGTGATCGCGCCGGCACCAGCATCTGTATAGGAACCAACTTCAACCTTCACGTCTCCAACAGGGGCCTGAACCTTGCCGCCTGTACCGATCAGACTATTTCGGGCTGTCAGCGATACATCCCCGGTCGCCGCCAGAACAGTGCCATTCGTGTTATCAAAAGCACCACCACCGGTCAGGCTAACACCGGTTTGGCCACCCAGCAGGCCACCCGCATTGTTGATATCACCCACAACATTAAACGTCAGTGAAGTAGTCTTGGCTATCATATAGCCAGCATTGCCAAGAGAGCCGGCCGATACTGAAAGGGCACCACCCTGCGCAATAATCTGAGCGGATAAAGCATTGCTCAGCAAACCAGACACCGTCATGGTCTGCGCACCTGAGGCCTCTATCTGGCCGCTATTCAACAAGGAGGATGTCGTAACCGAAACATCTCCTGCCACCGCCGCGATCTGACCGCTATTGACCGTTGCGCCACCAGTAATCGTAACAGGACCATGCTGAGAACCAATGACACCTCCATTACTAAGAGCACCACCAACGATCAGTTGAAGACCTGTGCCACCCGTGATCTGACCCTCGACACCAACAGAAAGCGTATTCGCTGCGTTCAACGATACCTGACCTGAAGCCGTGATCGCGCCGGCACCAGCATCTGTATAGGAACCAACCTCAACCTTCACGTCTCCGACAGGGGCCTGAACCTTGCCGCCTGTACCGATCAGCCCATTTCGGGCTGCCAGCGATACATCCCCGGTCGCCGCCAGAACAGTCCCATTCGTGTTATCAAAAGCATCACCACCGGTCAGGCTAACACCGGTTTGGCCACCCAGCAGGCCACCCGCATTGTTGATATCACCCACAACATTCAACGTCAGTGAAGTGGTCTGGGCCATCATCTTACCGGCATTACCCAGAGAGCCAGCTATTACAGACAAAGGACCACTCTGGGCTATAATCTGACCTGAAGACGGATTGCCCAGTAACCCGGCTACATTCAGGGATAATGTTCGCGTGTTGGCGAGAATAGTTCCATTGGTATTATCGAATGCATTACCAACCTGCAGTGAAATACCTTTCTGACCCTGGATTGTGCCTCCAGCATTGATTGAAGCATCAGAAACCTGAATTGCAAACAATCCAGTGCTGCTGGCTATGGAGCCCGTATTTGCAAATGCGTTAGCAATGACGCTAAAATCAGAACCGGATACAATCTGACCACTATTGTTCAGACCACCTTTTACGTTAGCCAGAATTGTACCAGCCACACTGATTTGCCCGGTATTACCCAGTGAACTGGCCGCAACAGCCAGATTACCAGAGGAAGCAGTAATCTTGCCGGTATTCATCATATCAGCAGAGCGGATGGTAACAGCGCCCGACTGCGCACCCACTATACCACCATTAACCAGCAGACCGCCTGCACTCAATACCAGACCGGCATTACCGGTTAACTGCCCCTGGATAAGCGTTGAATCTGTTGAAAGGAGCGCCATCCATCCTGACGCAGCTGCAATACCGCTGCCTGCATCAGCATACGATTGGGTCTGCAGCCTGACATCGCCATTTTGAGCCTGAATCCGGCCATTTGTATTTACCAGTCCCGCCATGGAAAGACTGGTTGAGTCTCCATTAAGCATTACTGCACCAGATGCGGAGGCAATCTGACCACCGGTATTATCAAGTGTTCCACCGATCCAGCCGGTCAATCCTGTCTGTGCTGCCAGCACCCCACTGGAATTGGAAACATTGCCGGTTGATTGCACTTGCAATGAGCCTGAGCCAGATATAATGGCACCTGCATTACTCAACCCACTCACTGAAAGGACAAGATCACCGTTAGAAGCTATTATTTTTCCTCCAGCAGTATTGGTGGCTATCTGCGTGACCTGCAGGTTTGCTTTTCCATGGGCTTGTATTGTACCGCTGTTATTGAAAGATCGCGCTGCAATTGCTAACTCACCTCCCGTCGCAGCGACAGAGCCTGCATTATTCAATGTACCATTCTGGTTAAGTTGGATATTTCCACCTGCCTGAACGGTTGCAGCAGACGCTGCATCCATACCCTGTGTAGAAAGTGCGATGTTACCGGCCGCGGAGAGAGATCCTTTCAAAACCAGCTGACCATTTGCAGTCAATGTAAGATCGCCCGTATTCGCAGCCATTTGCCCGTCAATTCGGACCCCTGCCCCTGCCTCTGTGACGGTCATCAGGATACGGTTGGCATACATGCCCCCCATGGAGGCCGTATCAATTGCGAATTGCGGAGCAGATGAGCCATCCGAAACGGTCGTTGCCGTTCCAGAAGGATAGTTATAATTGACTTGACCCGCTGTCAGCGAAACAGCCTGTCCTTTGACAGGGCCATTGACTGTCACTCGCCGGCTGACGATGTCAAGAACCGGCACCTCTGTGAAGTTTCCCCCTGCACCAACAAAAGCAACTGTACCTTGTCGTACACGCAGCTCCTGCAAAGACCCATCTGACCCCAAAGAAGGAGTACCAGTAGAGAGTGTGACCCGTGGCGTATTGATAAACCCACAGCCTGCACAGGTAATACCGTTAGGATTGGCCAGGACGACAGCAGCTGAAGCACCGGCAACTTCTGTAAATCCATTAAGCTGGGAAGCCGCACTGCCCGTTACTTCGTTCAAAATGATCTTTGCAGAATGACCTTGTAGATTGGCATTACCATATACAATGCCACCCAACTGCGTAGCGGTTGCAGTCGTCGCATTATTCAGAACCAGACCCGAAGGAGCTACGCCAAATTCAGTGAAATGATTATGAGATAAGCCTGCCGTATTGGGAGTGGCGATATTAAGCTGAGCAACACCGTTTGCAGTTGTATCCAGTGTAGGCTGAGGGCCACCTGCTCCGGCATCCACCACAATACGCTGCGCATCAGCAATAACCGGTTGTAGCACAAGCGCAACACTTACAGAGCATACAACCAGACGCCGAGCCAAAGTGGCCATTTGTGAATTAAATTCAGTCCAAATTGATGAGATCATTAGAAAAGCAGAATTATTCACGTTCATGCTATTTTTCCGGGTATGTCGCATGACCATCAGAATTTAACTCCGGCCTGAAATGCATAAATCCACCCGTCATGACCAAGTGGTCCTTCTGCAAGTGCATGCTGTGCCGAAATATCCCAGAATACAGGACCACTCAGGCTTCGAAATCCCAATGCCGCCCCTGCTATTTGACCACGAACAAGAGCCTGTCGTGTCCCCGGAAGAGAGGCATCAGATTCTGCCCAACCTGCATCAAGGCCAATATAGGTCTCTATTTTACCGCTTAAGATGTCGATATTTTTGAGGCCTGTGCGCGGTAGAGTCCATGTGATGTCATTGCGCGTATAAGCGCCATGATCACCAATCAGGCCGACATTGACGAATCCTCTGACAGTATAGATACCGCCAATTTGCAAAGACTGCGGCGAATAGAGATGCACATTGGCATAGTCCGCATGGATAAAATTGTGTAACCGCGCACGCAATGGGAGCGGTTGGTAAATATCGATATCAAGACTGGGCCTGATATAAACAGCATGCGGATCAGTCGCCGTTGGATTCGCAATTTCCAGAGATGTGCCAAAACCAGGAAGACCACCCTGCAGACCCATTGTCAGAAAATACTGACCGCCCAGCATTCGTCTGCTATAACTGAGTCTGATTGCAAGGGCTGCCAGATCTTCACTGGCCGTCAACAGCCGTACATCATTGATACTGGAGTGGACCTGCTTCAGCTCATAGCAGAATTCAAGTGTTGTTTTGCTGATTTGCCCCCGTGCCAGCACACGGCTCAATCCAGCTTTCCAGGTCAGCGTATCACCCGCCAACTTGAAGGTATCGCTGCGTGCAACCAGCGGATAGGTATAGCTTGCATAACGCCAGTCCAGAAAAGCTGTCCAGTATCCATAAGGGATTGCCACATCGAACGCCGCGTAACTACTATTCCGTGAGTGCTGAAGCGGAAAAACAGAGTGATCATACTCTGCAGACCAGACATCCAGCATGCCTAAGGGATCATCAGCACGTAAAAGTACGTGACCCGTGTTACGACCAGTCCACTGTTGCCCATAATTGTCTATCCAGGCAGCACCGTGCAGCCATCCATGGTGTGGTGTTTCAATTACCACAATGCTGGCGCCAGTCGTTTTTCCCGGCGCTATATGCATTCTGGCATCCCAGCTGGGCAGACGGTTCATCTGTTCCAGCCCTTGTTCCAGATCTCTCAAGTTCAGGATGTTTCCAGAGAGACCAGGAAAAGCCCCCTTTTCATGCTGTGCAGATGTCTGACCCTTGAAAAGAAAGCTATCGACATGGCCCTCTACCGCTACAATCCGGACAGTGCCATATGATAAATCCTGTTGTGGCAGATAAGCTCTGGATGTCACAAAACCGGCATCAATATAAGCCTTGTTGAATGCATTGATCAGCTTATCAAGATCACCCAGCGACAGACATTTTTGTATAAAAGAAGAAGCCAGAGCCTGCTGCTGCCAGGGAGCAAGATGGTCAGCTCCTTTTACTTCAATACGGTTGACTTGTATGCAACGCCCTCCTGATGGAACCGCAGCTGAGGGAACATGCAGTTCGATATCTCCCTCCGGAGGTGCAATACGCTGCAACTCCCGCTCGCGATCCTGCGCCCGACCACGCTGCTGCTGGTCAAGTGCATTACCGATGACAGGAGTTGAACCACTCTGAAAGATTTGTGCCTGCGCATTGATCGCGTACACTGACAGGAAGCTCATAGCCATACAAAAGGCCAGCCTCCAATAATGAGGCGCCATCATAGAGCGACCCTTTTCATGCGCAGTTTAGCAAAGAAAAAATAGAAGCCTTACGGCTTGGGGGCAGATGCTGAAGATATCGCCTTGGCATTGACAGACGAATCGGGATGAGCCGCTATTGGTGCCTTGCCACTTTCAAATGCTGCCAGCGCCTCAGCCACACCATTTAAGGCAAAATTCAGTGTCACCCCACGTCCATTGCTCATGACAATGCGCACATGCCCCTGCCTGCCATGCCTGAACTGCGACAGAAACGATGAAGAAATAACCGATCGTGCAAAACAGCCCCGATTATCACAGAACTGATACTCAAGGGTGGTTGTATGGCCGCCATCGGCTGATAATGCCAATGCAGATTTCAACTGTACACCTAACGGTGCAACAACGGTTGCCGTGTAAGGCTTTCCAGGTGCTTCTGCCATAAAGGCAAGCGTCAGGATTGGAACCAGTTTATCTTCCTGCTTGAGAAGCATCTGCTGGGCGATTTCGCAAACAGGATGTTGCAACTTCTCGGCAGGAGCCGCGACTTCCTGACAGCGATAGATCCAGTCACCAAAAACCTGGCTTACCACCCCAGGCTTTGCAGATACTTGTGCAGAAGAAGAGGCTGGGGAAGACATTGCGGGCGCAACTTCGCTTACTGACTTAACCTGATCAGACTTGGCAAGAGACACAGCCGGAACAATCATCACACCAGCTAGGAGAACCATTGCAAATTTGGTAAAAACTATCATTTTGTTTCTCAATCAATACAAAATTTTGAATATAATTACCTAAGAAAATAATCAACTAAAAATTTTAGGCACATAGATTAATTTTATTAATTCTTTTATTTTGTAATTTTATTTAGCAGTGATTGCTAAAGTTTCCAGCCGATTTGAGCATCCTACAATCTTATATTCTCCTCTGTTGCACGCAAAAAAGCCCGGGTCTTTGAACCCGGGCTTTTTATTTCATGCAACGCTTTTACCAATCAATCCGCCGTTTCAGCAGCCAACTCTTCATCGCCGTCATTTGCATCTGGCTTTGGCAAGGCTGGTGCGCCTGCTTCAACAATATCAAATTCAAGCGCATCATCCTTCAGCGTGACCTTGACAGAACCGCCTTTGACCAGCTTGCCGAACAGCAATTCCTCGGCCAGCGGCTTCTTGATGTATTCCTGAATGACGCGCGCCAATGGACGCGCGCCATACAGCCTGTCATAGCCACGCTCAGCCAGCCATTCCTTCGCGGCGGAGTTCAGTTCGATCGTGACATTGCGATCCGCCAGCTGTGCTTCAAGCTGCATCACGAATTTCTCCACCACACGACCGACGATTTCCGAGGTCAGGTTGCCGAACGGAATGACGGCATCCAGACGGTTACGGAATTCCGGCGTGAACAGACGCTTTACCGCATCTTCATCCTCGCCCACGCGCGCCTCACGACCGAAACCAATGGCTTCCTTCGCCATATCGGACGCACCGGCATTGGTGGTCATGATCAGGATGACATTACGGAAATCGACGATCTTGCCGTTATGATCGGTCAGTTTCCCATGATCCATCACCTGCAACAGAATGTTGTAGAGATCGGGATGGGCTTTCTCGACCTCATCCAGCAGCAGAACCGCATGAGGATGCTGGTCGATCGCATCCGTCAGCAAGCCACCCTGATCAAACCCGACATAGCCAGGCGGCGCACCAATCAGACGGGAGATGCTGTGACGCTCCATATATTCGCTCATGTCGAAGCGAATCAGTTCGATGCCCAGCGTCGTCGCCAACTGACGCGCCACCTCGGTCTTGCCCACGCCAGTCGGGCCGGAGAACAGATAGTTACCGATAGGCTTCTCCGCATCGCGCAGACCGGCACGGCTGAGCTTGATGGCAGCAGACAGGGCCTCAATGGCTTTATCCTGCCCGAATACCATCGCTTTCAGATCGCGTTCCAGCGTGCGCAGCGTTTCTTTATCGTCGGCACTGACGCTTTTGGGTGGGATACGGGCGATGCGGGCGACAATGTCCTCCACATCCTGCAAGGTCACCGTCTTGCGCCGCTTGTTCTCCGGCAACAGCATGCGGCTGGCACCCACCTCGTCGATCACGTCGATGGCCTTGTCCGGCAGCTTGCGATCATGGATATATTTCGCGGCCAACTCCACCGCCCCACGAATGGCTTCTTCCGTGTAGGTGACCTTGTGGTGAGTCTCGTAATTCGTCTTCAGACCGCGCAGGATCTTGACCGCATCCTCCACCGACGGCTCGTTGACGTCGATCTTCTGGAAACGGCGCACGAGCGCACGGTCTTTTTCAAAGTAGTTACGAAATTCCTTGTAGGTCGTGCTGCCGATGCAGCGTAAGGAACCGGAAGCAAGGGCAGGCTTCAACAGGTTGGAGGCATCCATCGCTCCGCCACTGGTGGCACCGGCACCGATCACGGTATGGATTTCGTCGATGAACAGCACCGCACCGGGATGGTTTTCCAGCTCGGTGACCACCGCCTTCAGCCGCTCCTCGAAATCACCACGATAGCGTGTGCCGGCCAGCAGAGCCCCCATATCCAGCGCATAAATCGTGCTTTTGAGCAGAACTTCCGGCACATCGCTTTCAACGATGCGCTTGGCCAGCCCCTCGGCAATGGCCGTCTTGCCCACGCCGGGATCACCGACATAGAGCGGATTGTTCTTGGTACGGCGGCACAGGATCTGGATGGTACGCTCAATCTCCGTATCACGTCCGATCAGGGGATCGATCTTGCCAGCCCGTGCCTTCTTGTTCAGGTCAACGCAATAGGTCGACAGCGCGTCTTCCTTACGGCGGCTCGATTTTTCCTCGCGCTCGCTTTCAGGCCCTGCAGGCTCACCCCCGCCATTGCTGCCGCTGGCCGAGCCCTGCACGGGGCGGGTCTGTGAACGGCCCGGCGCCTTGGCGATGCCATGGCTGATAAAATTGACTGCATCCAGACGGGTCATATCCTGAAGTTGCAGGAAATAGACGGCATGGCTCTCGCGCTCACTGAACAGCGCGACCAGCACGTTGGCACCAGTGACTTCATCACGGCCCGAGGACTGAACGTGAATGGCGGCACGCTGTACCACACGCTGGAAACCGGCAGTCGGCTTCGGATCGCTGGCACGCTCACTGGCAAGACCGGACAAATCCTTGTCCAGAAATTCCGTCAAATCCGTGCGCAGTTTGTCTATATCGACACCGCAGGCACGCAGGACCGCGACAGCGTCGGCGTCTTCCGCCAATCCCAGCAGAAGATGTTCGAGGGTTGCATATTCGTGGTGACGTTCACTGGCCAATGACAGGGCACGGTGAAGCGTCTGCTCAAGGTTGCGGGACAACATGGATGGGCAACGCTCCTTGATCCTGGGTTCCGCAGGCAGGGACCGGAAACCGATCCGGTCCGCCCCGCAGGCTCCTTTGCGCGGCATCGATGAGCTGGATATTGGGTTGCAGTGCCGGAAAACCAACCGGCAGGACGACTCAGCAGCCCAGCCCGGATATAAGCTTTTCACATCCTGCTTCGTGCCGTCCAGCATCTGTTACCGTTTTTGGTCACAAAACATTCAGGGACGGAGGATAGAGACCATCGTACCACTGCCTGGTTGGCGTATAGCGTGCCCCGTTACAGGCCCAGCAGATCAAGACTCCGCCCGATCACAGCCTGTTCGACATAGTGATCGAGCGCCCGTTGCCGTCCTGCCGCCCCCATCCGGGCACGCAGGGCGGGGGATGTTGCAAGCCGGGTCAAAGCCTGCGCCAGCGGTGCCGCTGCGCGGGGGGGCACCAGGAAACCGGTTTCACCATCCACCACCTGCTCCCTCGGGCCACGTACGGAGGTTGCCACCACCGGGAGACCACAGAGCATCGCCTCGACGATAGACATTGGCAGCCCCTCGAACCAGCTCGGCAGGGTGAAGATATCGGCAGCGGCCAGCAGGGCCGGAATATCCTCGCGGTATCCAAGGCGGCGCAGCCTCGGCCCCAGCGCCTCCGGCGCGGCAGCTTGCTGGAAAGCCGGTTCCAGATCCTCCCCGTGATCGGAGGCCAGACGCTCCCCCACCACCCACAACTCGGCCTCCGGGACAGAGCGCATCGCCTCCAGCAATTCCTGATGCCCCTTGTGACGGACCAGACGGGAAACGACGATCACAACCGGCCGATCCTCCGGTGTGCCAAGCGCCTGCCGGATGTGGCGACGGGCCTCCGGATCAGGGCGGAACACGGTCGGGTCACGCCCATTCCCCACCGGGGTGGCATGGCGATGGATCAACAAACGGCGTGCATCCCGTGATTCTTCAGTGGAAACGGTCAGGAACACATGCGTCACCCGTCCGGCGACCGCCTCCATGACCCAGGACACGATACGCCGCGGCAGGGGGGATGGCTGATTGAACAGAAATCCATGGCATGTATAGGCAATGCAGGGCACACCGCAGGCCCTTGCTGCCAGACGCGCCAGAAAGCCGCTGATCGGCATATGGGC
This sequence comes from Granulibacter bethesdensis, assembly GCF_001889545.1. Taxonomy (NCBI): domain Bacteria; kingdom Pseudomonadati; phylum Pseudomonadota; class Alphaproteobacteria; order Acetobacterales; family Acetobacteraceae; genus Granulibacter; species Granulibacter bethesdensis. The sequence goes on from NZ_CP018194.1 coordinate 2,010,145, forward strand.
ATGCACCATATCAGGCTGCTCGGTACGAATGAGCCGCACCAGAGCACGAAACGCCCGCCACTGTGCCAGCGGTGAGATACGCCGCACCATCGGCACCGTCTCGACCCGGAAGCCTTCCGCCCGCACAGCGGAGAGTAACGGGCCATCGGCACAGGCTGCCACCACCTCATGCCCACGCTGCCTCGCGCCTCGCATCACCGGAAGAATGAAATGCCGCAGCGCGAAGTCGACATTGGTGACTTCCAGAATCTTCAAGCGCTGACGCTCATTCTTTTGCCTTGCGGGTAATGGCCCATTTGACGCAGCGCGGGCCGTCCGGCGGCACGGAGATCACGACCTGTTCAGCCTGTCTCGGCATCTGACCTCCGAGGTAGACGCTTTCTTCCACCGTGATGGTGCCGCCCTCCACCTGCATCAGCCATGCGGTATGAGAGGTACGCAGCAGAATAGAATCCCGCAACGTGGCGCCCGGTTTTTCAGTGATCGCCTCCTCACCCGGCACCATTCCATCAACCGCAGCCGGAGCCGGTTCGGCAGAGCGCGTCCGGGCCTCTGGCGCCGCACTCTCCACGGGCTGGGTCTCGCGGATCGCATGCACGGCAGGATGGAGATGGAAACGCAGGGCATAGGGACGAGGCTCACCGCCTTCCAGACTGTCCTCGCCGCGCACATCATCGCCGCTGGCCGCCATGTATAAATGGCGGCGATGCACCAGCCCGGCGCTTTGTCGCCAGCCATCATGGGTCGCCTCCAGCCAGATTGCGCCATCGGACTCCAGTCGCTCTGCTGTTACGCGGGAGGGGCGACGGCCCAGACCATCCGCGGTCACTTCGGAAGAACTGGTATCGGCCATCACCAGCGTCGAATGAGCGGCGGTGGCGCGGGTTGCCTCCCGCCATTCCGGGCCACCTGCGGGCAAAGCGCCGCAATTGGTGATAATCCGGTCACGCCCGGACGAAAATTCAAAGGCCAGCGTGCCCGCATGCGCATTACGGTCCAGCCCCCGCCGCGCCGGCAGACCGGTATCGACGATAACGACCGAGCGCCCGGCCTGAAGCCTCTGCCAACCGCCATGCTGCATGTCATGGGTCGCCCGCGCACCTCGCCCGGCCTGCGCCAGCACCAGATCAATCAGACTGGCATTATCTTCCCGGCTGCCATTGAACAGCGCCAGCCCGCCATCGCCATGCCGCAGCACCCGCAAGGCCGGTCCCAGACGCTCGATCGCCAGCAGCAGCACATTCGGCACCGGCACCCGTGCGCTTTGCAGCAATCCACGCATTTCCACCAGATCACGCAACGCGGCGTAATGCGCGGATGGAGAACGCTCGACATGGCTGCCATCGGGCAGAATCTGACGGTCCAGCTCCTTCGGCAGCCATTTCAGCACCCGTGCCAGATAGCTCTCCTTGTCCGGCAGCGCGATTGCAGCGGCAAGCAGCCCCTTTAACACGGTCAAGGCGCGTGCATCGGCAGTTTCCGGGGGGATTTCAAACGCCAGCGCCCGCGCATCCGTCACCAGCCGCGCCATCATGCGCTGACGGAAATTGTCATCAGCAGAAGCCGCAAAAAAATCGTAATGCCCCAACCAGGCCATCACTCTGGCCCCTGTTACATCAGGGCGCGTGGCAACGCTGTCGAGCGAGGAAGCGCCAATCCAGTCAGCCACCATGCTCCGCGCCTTCAGACGCGCACCATCGGTACCGAGCGCACGAAGATCCCGGAGCCAGGAGAATCCGTGAATGGCTGCCCGCAGTTCGGCCGTGCCGGAGCTATCCCCCCATGCGCCAGGCTGAAGGCTGCGGATCATGCCGGAATGTTCGTATTCGCCCCGCAGCAATCTTGCCCCGCGTGTGGCATCGCCCGGCCACAGATCGCGGACCGTGACAAGCGGTGCATCCGGAGCCCGGCTCAGCCGCAATGTCGGCAGCCGAGCCGCCGCACGGCGCGCACCTCTGACCCATCGGGAAGCTGGAGGAGGCGGACTCATGAAATCGATTCGAATCGGTGACTGGCGCGCATATGTGTTTGTAACGACGGCAGTGCCATCAATACAACTGACCGGTTTGGACCTGCGTAAAGTTTGATCTTTCCACCACGTGCCCTCGCTGACCGATCCGGGTCCTTATCGCACCATCAGGCGTGCAGCAAAAAAACCGTCCATCCCTGTTATCGGGGGTGAGCCTTCCAGTCCGGCAAATGCAAGCCCCGGATGGGTGCGCAGATATCCTTCCGCCGTGCGCGCCTGCGGCAGGAAGGCCAGTTCCTCCACCGTGAAGGGCGCCAAAGTCACGGAAGGAAGCGTCTTCAGCGCATGCTCGATCCTTTGGCGGCCTTCTTCCGGCTGCATGGAACAGACCGCATAGATCAGGCGACCACCAGGACGCAGCATGGAGAGCGCGGCGGCCAGCAGTCGGTCCTGTTGCATCGTCAGCGCGGTGACATCCCGCTGACGCTTCAGATGCGGCACATCAGGATGGCGGCGGATAGTTCCGGTGGCGCTGCATGGCGCATCCAGCAGGATAGCATCCGGCACGAAACCGGCTGGCGGCCTCCATTCCGCCGCGTCGGCCACAGCCACCTGCACATCCAGACGCAGACGGGCGAGGTTTTCGCGCAGGCGCGGCACGCGCGCGGCTTCACGCTCTACCGCGATCACCTCCGCCCCAGCCATGGCGAGTTGCGCGGTCTTGCCACCCGGTGCAGCGCACAGATCGACGATCTTCTCTCCTGCACGCGCCGCCAGCAGGCGCGCTGGCAAGGAAGCAGCCGCATCCTGAACCCAGAATGCTCCCTCCTCAAAGCCCGGCAGGGCGTTGACGCGGGTACCGGCGGGCAGCCTTGCTGTACCGTTCGGGAGCAAAACCGCCTCGGCAGGTGGCCTGGTTCCGGGACGCAATGTCAGATCGAGCGGAGCCTCCGTCTGATGCGCCAGGGCAATGGCGCGGGCATCGCGGCCCCATGCGATCCACAGCCATCCGGGCGTATCCAGCCGGGGAGAGTCCAGCCCGTCCAGCATCTCCTGCCCACCCGTTGCCACCTTGCGCAGCACCGCATTGATCAGGCCGGTGAAAGGTGCAAGCCGCAACTGACGCGCCAGATCAACCGCGGTACCGACCGCCGCATGGGGGGGCGTATCCAGAAACAGCAACCCGGCTGCGCCCAGACGCAGGATATCCCGCACCGGAGCAGGCGGCTCCCGTCTTAAAAACGGCTCCAGCACGGCATCGATGGTGCCAAGGCGGCGCAGCGCCGTCGCCGCCAGACGATGGGCGGCAGCACGGTCGCGCGGCTCCATCGGCGGCAGGGCATTCAGCGCCTCTTCCAGCGAACGGTGCTGCTCCAGCACCCCATTCAACAGGCGGCAGGCAGCATCTCTGGTCGGGTCCATAGCAACCGGGGGAGCCGACGGGCGGCGGGTGGAGGAATGGGAACGAATTGTCATCCCGGCTTTTTGCGCGGCTCCGCCCTCCCCGGCAAGCACGCGATACGCATGCCCCTTATCGCACCCCTTTATCGCAGGCCCCTTCGGGGTGGTGCGGCTTGGCAGGTGTGGTAATCCATAGCCTATGCGCCAGATCCTGTTCCTGACCCTGTTCTGCCTGATCGCGTGGATACCGGGTTTTTTCACCCTGCCCCCGTCCGACCGCGACGAAAGCCGCTTTGCACAGGCCAGCCGGCAGATGATCGAAACCGGTGATTACGTCACCATCATGAACGGCACCGAGCCGCGTAACCGCAAGCCGATCGGCATTTACTGGCTTCAGGTGCCCTTTGCGAAAGCTGCTCAACAGGCCGGGCTGGCGCAGGAAAATCCGATCTGGCCCTACCGCCTTCCCTCCCTGCTGGGCGGATTACTGGCCGTATGGATGACATACGGCTTCGGCATCAGGCTGGTCGGGCGAAAGGCGGCTTTCCTCGGCGCGTGGATTCTGGGCGCCTCGGTCATTCTGCTGGTCGAGACGCATATGGCGAAAACCGATGCCGCCCTGCTGGCCGCGACACTCGCTGCGCAAGGGCTGCTCGGACGTGCCTATCTGGTGGCCAGACAAGGCGATCAGGATACCAGATTCGGACCGGTTCAGGCCGCCCTGTTCTGGATCGCCATGGCGGCGGGGATTCTGATCAAGGGACCGATCACCCCGATGGTCAGCGCCCTGACCGTGCTGACCCTGCTGATCACCGATCGCCGCATGCCGGGGCAGACGCGCTGGCTTGCCGCGCTGCGCTGGCGCTGGGGGCTGCCGCTGGCCATCGCACTGATCCTGCCATGGTTCATCGCCATCGGTATTGCCAGTCACGGGCAGTTCTTTGCGCAGGCGATTGGCGGAGAACTGGCCAGCAAAGTGCGCAGCGGCGATGACAGCCATGGCGCGCCACCCGGGCTTCATCTGCTGCTGCTGATCATCACCCTGTTTCCCGGATCACTGGTGGTGCTTCAGGCCCTGCCGACATCATGGCGTCACCGGTCAGAACCGGTGATGCGCTTCCTGCTGGCCTGGATCATCCCGTCATGGATCGTTTTTGAGGCCGTACCGACCAAACTGCCGCATTATATCCTGCCCATGCTGCCTGCCCTCGCCCTGCTGGGCGGCAAAGCCATGGCGGAGACGCTGGCAGTGCCGCGCTGGATGCAATGGCTGGCAAAAATCCTGTTCGCGCTCTCCTGCCTGTTGCTCGGGGGGGCCGCGATCGCCCTGCCCTTCGTCATCATGCCGGGACTGCACTGGCAGGATCTGCTGGGCATCCCTGCTTTCCTCACCATGGTCATGCTGCTGGTGCTGGGCACTGGCCTGCTGCCGCGCCGTCAGCGTGACACGACACCCTATCGCACTATCCGCCTGCTGCTGATCTGCGCGCCGCTGGTCGGCTGGAGCATGCTGGGACTGGAATTGCCTTCCCTGCGCGCCCTCTGGCTCAGCCCGGCCATCACTCAGGCCGCCCGGATCGAAACAGCAGAGCTTTACGGGGCACAGACGCCCCTCGATCTGGTGACCGCAGGCTATAACGAGCCAAGCTTACGATTCCTGGCTGGAACCGACACGTTTTTTGCTCCCGATGCCGCCAGCGCCGCCGCCTGGCTGGCGCAACACAAACAGGCCATTGCCGCCATCGCCCGCCCGGATGGGAACGCCTTCCTCGCCGCAGCCACCGCACAGGGGCTCAGCCCCGATCTGCGATATTCCATTGCAGGATATAATTACTCGCGCGGGAAAAGGATTCTGATCGATCTTTATGCATCAGGCACTGGTTCTGCCTCGACTCAATGACCAGCTTCAGCAATCATCGCGTTTATTGAACAGGGGGCGCATAACTCTGAATTGACAGCCCCCCCTACGCTCGGCGCTGATGTTTTTCTGCACAGACGCAGAATCCGGATATGACCATGCAACATGATACGGCTCAGGTGTTCAGGCAGTCCGATGCCGGTCTATCCGATACCGGCGCGATACAGGATCGCCTGACCAGTCTTCTTCTGTCACTCGGCCATTGCGATTCCGCATCAGTCAGCCGTGCCACCTCTCTGGCGCGCGAAACCGGGGAGCGGCGCGACATCGTGATGCAGCGTCTCGGTCTGATAACCGAACGCGATCTGGCCGAGGCTTATGCGGCCCTGCTGAATGCTCCCCTGCTTCGGGAAGCTGATTTTCCTGATACTCCGCTTTTTGCCGGAACGCTGCCGCAGCGTTTCCTGCATAGCTCCCGCATTCTACCGGTTTCTATCGCAACGGACGGCACGGTGACCCTCGCCATGGCTGATCCGCTGGATCAGTTTGCATGCGACTCCGTGGCAGCGGCGCTGGGCCGGCCGGTGCGCATAGGTGTCGCAGTGCCGATCATGGTGGAGACCGCGCTGCAACGTCTTTATCCTGAAACAGACACACTTCAGGATAGCGGTAACGAGACGGAACCAAACGGTGACGGCCGGGCCGACGATACGGAAAGACTGCGCGATCTGTCCAGCGATGCCCCAGTGATCAGGCTGGTCAACCAGATCATCAGCCGGGCAGTCGAAACCGGCGCCAGCGACATCCATATCGAGCCATTCGAAGACCGGATTGCAATCCGCTATCGCTATGACGGCGTGCTGCATGAGGCGGAAGGCGTCTCCGCGCGCGGCGGCTCCGCGGCGGCGATCACCTCCCGCATCAAGATCATGGCCCGGCTGGACATCGCCGAGCGCAGACTGCCACAGGACGGGCGGCTGAAACTGGCCGTACGCGGGCAGGAGGTCGATTTCCGTGTCTCCACTGTGCCTTCCCTGTATGGCGAAACAGTGGTGATGCGTATTCTGGATCGCAGTGCCGTCGCTTTCGAATTCGACCGTCTGGGGCTGCGCGCTGCGGTGCGGGAAAAGCTGGAACGTTGTCTGGCCATGCCGAATGGCATCGTTCTGGTCACCGGCCCCACCGGCAGCGGCAAGACCACCACGCTTTATGCCGGGCTGAACAGTCTCAACAGCCCGACCCGCAAGATCGTCACCATCGAGGATCCGGTGGAATATCAGCTCCGCGGGATCAACCAGATACAGGTGAAGCCCCAGATCGGCCTGAGTTTCGCGGCCTTGCTGCGTGCCATCCTGCGGCAAGATCCCGATGTCATCATGGTCGGCGAGGTGCGCGATCTCGAAACCGCTCAGATCGCGGCGCAGGCCGCACTGACCGGGCATCTGGTGCTGTCCACCCTGCACACCAATTCCGCCGCCGCAACCATAACCCGGCTGCGTGATATGGGGCTGGAAGATTACCTGCTGACCGCCGTGCTGCGCGGCGTGCTGGCCCAACGTCTGGTGCGCGTGCTCTGCCCCGCCTGCAAGACATCAGCCCCGGCCCCATCAGCGCTGATCGAGCGTTTCCGACTGGACCAGCATGTTCCCGCCGGGCAGACGCCCCATTTATGGCACCCCGTCGGCTGCCCGGCCTGCCGCCAGACCGGCTATCGCGGTCGTATGGCCATTGCGGAGTTTCTGGAACCAGATGCTGCAATTGACCGCCTGATCTATGCCCGCGCCGGCGAGGCCGAGGTCGAGGAAGCCGCCCGCGCCGCCGGCATGCACACCATGTTCGAGGCCGGGCTGGATGCCGTGCTGGCCGGAGAAACCTCGCTGGAGGAAATCACACGCTGCCTGCACCATGGTGAGGACGCGTTATGAGTGAGTCCGCACATTATTCAGGAAGCCCTACAGGGGGCACAGCCTTCCGCTTCACCGCCCTGTCCACAACCGGGGAGATCACACAGGGAATCCTGTATGCCGCCAGCGTGCCTGATGCCGAAACAGCTCTCCATGGGCGAGACCTTGTACCGCTTGAAGTTGCGCCACTGAGGCTGAACACGCTGATGCAACGCCTGCGTCGTCCGATTACCGGAATGAAGCAGGCGGAATTGACCCGCATCACCCGTGAACTCTCCATCATGCTGGAAACAGGACAGGATCTGGACCGTGCGCTTCGCTTCGTTGGAGCACACAGCGCGCGGCGGGAGTCCGTCCGCCTGATCGAGGCCGTCCGGAACCGGGTGCGGGATGGCAGCCCACTGGCTGATGCCATGGCTGAGCATCCGCGCGCGTTTTCCCCCCTTTATACCGGTATGGTCCGCGCCGGAGAGGCCGGGGGCAGTCTGGCCGCCACGCTGGACCGGCTGGCAGCCTATCTGGAACGACAACAGACCATGAATGCCGCACTGGTCTCTGCCCTGATCTACCCTGCACTGCTGCTGGTCACCGCAACCGGTGCCGTCCTGCTGCTGCTGACACAGGTACTGCCGGAATTCGCCCCTCTGTTTGAGCAGAACATGGCAGCGATGCCGGCCTCGACCCGCTTCCTGCTTGGGCTGAGCCGCAATCTGTCCGTCTGGCTGCCGACAGTACTGGTGCTCATGCTTGGCGTGCTGGCAGGGATGTGGTGGCTGCTGCGACGGGACGGGCCGCGTCTGGCTGCGGATCGGTTCAGCCTGCGCCTGCCGCTGGTCGGGGCTATCTGGCGGGAATTGCTGGCCGCAAGGCTGACACGCACGCTCGGCAGCCTGCTGGTCAATGGCGTGCCACTGATCAATGCGCTCGGGATCGCTCGTGAAACCCTTGGCAACCGCGCTGCCGTCGATGCTGTGCGACTGGCGGCGCAGAATGCCAGTGAGGGTGGCTCCTTCGCCAATGCTCTCGCTGAACAGAATGTGTTCCCGGCCCGCACCATTGCTCTGCTGCGACTGGGGGAAGAAAGCGCCCGGCTCGGCCCGCTCTGTCTGCGCGCTGCCGATATTCATGAAGATACGTTCCGCATCCGGATGCAGCGGGCCGTGTCGCTGGTCACACCCTCCATCACCGTTGCCATGGGGGCAATGGTCGCCGGAATTGTCAGCTCCGTGCTGATGGCGATGCTCAGCCTGAACGATCTGGCCTCGCAATGAAAAAGCAGAGCTCCCCTTTAACCCATCGGGAGGCCGGATTTACCCTGCTGGAAATGCTGGTGGTGCTGGCCATTCTCGGCGTGGGAACGGGGATTGCCCTGCTATACGGCGCACGGACACCGGATGGGCTGAAAGCCCGGGATGCGGCACGCGCCATCGCCATCGAATTCCGTCTCGCCCGCAGTCAGGCGATCTGGTCAGGTCATACAGTAAGGGTCACCGCCGACCTGGACTATGCCACGCTGCAGCGGGACAACGCCATGCCCGTCCAGTTGCGGGGCGTCACACTTCATCGCCCCTCGCGGGACAATGAAGCAGCACAGCAGGGTGATGATACACAAGTCACATTGCTGTTTCTGCCTCATGGCGGGGCGAAGGGTGACGGCCTTGTCGTCAGTGCCGGGCATACCTCTATCAACGTACGGACCAATCCATTGACCGGCGCTGTCAATGTCGTCCCGTAATGTCTCCACTCCTGGACGCGACATAAGGCATGAGAGCGGGTTCACCCTGCTGGAAACGCTGATTGCTTTCATCATTCTGGCTCTGGCGCTCAGTGAAATTTTCGATGGCAGCCTGATCGGCCTGCGCTCAGCCCGGCGGGCGGAGGAAATGAGGCAGGCTCTGGTCGTGGCGCGCAATCATCTGGATGAGACGATCCATGTCGCGCCAGCAATGCTGGCCCGTGCCCATACATGGAACGGTGATGACCGTAACGCCATGCACTGGCGTGTCATGGTGAGACCGCTGATGCAGGCACCGAGATTGCAAATGCCACTGTGGCTGTCGGAAATCACCGTCTCGGTCTGGTCCTCCTCAGCCGGCAGCACAGATGGGGTGCCGCCCCTCGTTACATTGGTGACCCGGCAAATGGCTGGGGTGCGATGATGCAATCAGGCGATCGAAGGCCAGAGGACGCGGGATTTACACTGCTGGAAGTTCTGGTGGCACTCGTGGTGCTGGGCTTTCTGATCGTGGGGCTGACCGAAGGCACCCGTTTCGGTTTTCTGGCACAGCAGCATCAGGATACGATGCAGGCAGGTGGCCCCGCGCTGGAAGGCGCGGATCGTGCCCTGCGCAGCCTGCTGCGTACGATGCGTCCCGGACTGCCGACCGATGACAGAAATCCCCTTCCCTGGCCGCACGGGGACAATCGAACATTATTCTTCATCGCCCTGATGCCGGGCAGCGAGGATGATCCGTCCAGCCCTGACTCCACTCTTGCCGACATGGTTCTGCTGGTGCGGGATAACGCGCTGACCCTGCGCTGGGCACGCCATATCAACGGCCCCCCACGGCATGCGTTACACTGGCAGGAGGCCACGCTGCTGGCACCGGTCCAGACACTGGCCATTGCCTATCAGGATGATCAGGGCAACTGGTCCGGCCGCTGGGACGGTCCTGCCATTCCATCCCTGATCCGCCTGAGCCTGCGCCGCCCCCTGCCCCAGAAGGAACAGGTTCTGATCATCGCGCCGCGTATTGATACGGAACGCCCATGACGATTTCATTTGCTCCGGGAGCATCCCACATCACGCGCCTGCTGGCGCCCGTCCGGACGGCTCTGAAGCCGTTATCCGACAAAATCGGCGCTTTTTTCACATGGTGGGGCACACAGCTTGCCGCCTGCCTGCCGACCGGGGTCCGGGCACGTCTGCTGGCGCTGGCCGGCCAACAGGAAAATTTGCTCCGTCTTTCCATTGTAGAAGAGGAGGATGATCCCCTCCTTTCTCCCCGTGTCACCCTGTCCCTCATCAGGGGGACACGGGTGCAGAATCTGGGCACTTATCGTACGACATTGGCCGCCGATCTTTCCGCCCTGCGCAGTATGCTCGACCAGTGGCAACGGCGGGCCACTCCAGTTCTGCACAGTGTCGGGATATCTCCCCTGATGCGCACAGTAACCCTGTCGATGACAGCCGAAGAATGGCTCGACCGCGTACTGGCTCATGAAATGGACCGCCTGACGCCCTTTACATCCGATACTGTGTTGTGGACCTACGACATTCTGTCACGCGATCAGACACAACAGAAACTGACAATCCGTCTGCATCTGCTCCCCTCCTCCTGGCTGCCACCGCATCTGTCGTGGCTGAGTGGCCTTGGCTTCTTCCCCCGTCAGGTGGAGGCGGAAACAATCCTGTTTCCGCTCCGGAATGCCGGCATTCCGGAGCGGAACAGGGGGCGTTATGCACTTGCGGCACGATGGGCATGGGCAGGATGTGGCGCCCTGCTGATCCTCACGGTGGCAACCCCTTTCATCCATCAATCGATGACACTGGGGCGGCTGGATGAGACCATCGCCCGCGTCAAGCCGGAGGCACAGAAAGCCTCTGCCCTGCGCCGTCTTAATACCGCGGAACAGGCAAAGCAGGCCGCTCTGGCCGCAGGAGGCGGGCGCAGCGGAGATATACTGGGCATGCTGAAAGTTCTGACCGATGCCCTGCCGGATGACAGTTTCATCAGCGATCTGACCCTGTCCCGCCGCGCCGTCACCATCAGCGGCCAGTCAGGAGCAGCCGCCCGATTGATGGAATCCTTCAGCAACAATCCTTCCATCAACAACGCGGCCTTTACCGCTCCGGTGATGCGTAGTCCGGATGAGAAAACCGACCTGTTCGCCATCCGACTGGATATACGACCGGAGGCCAGACCATGATCAGACGTTTGCTGTCCCAGACCGGAACAAATGACAGCCTTCAACTTCCCACCGGCCGGACAGGGCAACTCTGCGCCCTCGGCCTTGCCCTGCTGGCTGTGGGCGGGACATGGTTGGGCATCATTGCGCCGCTGCTGGGCTGGTACGCAGCACGACAGTACAAGATCGAGGATCGTACCACGCTGCTGGCGCATATGCAGGGAGCTGTTGCATCCCTACCCGCCCTGCAACAAACCCGCACGCTCATGCAGCGGGGGGATGCAGCGAACACCATTTTTCTGCAAAGCCCCAACGATGCGGCCAATGCCGCCCAGATTCAGGAAACCCTGCGGGCGCTCAGCCAACAAACTGGTGTTTCCCTGCTCAGCGTGGAAACACTGCCCTCCGACACTCTCGGCGCGTACCGGAAAATCAGCCTCCGCCTCTCCGTACGGGGGAGTTGGCCCGCCATCATCGCCTTGATTGCGGGCCTTGGAGAGGCTTCCCCACAGATCATTGCCGATGAGATACAGATGCATGCTTCCGTTGCCGGTGCGATCAAGCCTGCAGACGTCGGATATTCACCCCCCATCGACATGACCATGACCGTGTCCGCACTGGCTGTTGTCCCCTCCTCCCATCAGGCCCCTCCATGACAATCAGCCGCCTGCTGCTGCCTCTTTTCCTGTGCTGTCTCCTGATAGGGGTCATCTTCAGAGTGGTTTTTGCACCAGACACGTTCCCCGTTGGAAGGGAACAGGACATTGTTGCCAAAACGACCACGCCGGCCACCCCGCCCCTTCCCGCATTTACGTCAGAGGAAGCAGTCAAAGTCATTCTTGCACGGCCCCTGTTCGCACCACGGCGACGCCCGGCACCAGTCTCGGAAATGGGTCACATAGGTTTGCCTCGTCTGACCGGCATTATCACCGGTCCAGGTGATCGCAAGGCAATTTTCGCGGGAGAACCTCACTCCATCGCCATCGGCGCAGGAGAGAGCATTGAAGGCTATACAGTGACCGGCATCGAAGCCGGAACAGTCACGCTGAATGGGCCGGAGGGAATCATAACATTACACCCGCAGCGTGCGGCCAATAACGCGGCCGCCATTCCCTCGCAAAGCACCACGACCGACCTGCAATCCTCCCCGTCAGACCAGATCCACATGTCACAGCCGGATGAACAACCCTCACAGGCCATCATCGATGCCATGCGACGGCAATTACTTGGAACACAGCGGACCGGCCAGTGATAACCCTGGATTTACACAACAAAAAACGCCCCTAAAATAGGGCTTCTAAAAATTTTATTGAAAATCCAAAAGAAAAATTTTACGTTCCTGAATAGAATAGTTTTCATTTTTATTTCGATCATTAATAATTCAAAATATTAATGATAAATTAACTTTGTAATGGATGTATCGCATGAACAATTATCATTCCACCCCCACATCCATAACAAAGCGTAATCTGCTCAAAGGCATCGCGGGGGGAACAGCAGCTTCTGTCGCCGGGCTGGCCATCGCTGAGGAAGCCGATGCATGGAGCTTTAGCAGCTGGTTCAGATCCATTTTTTATCCTACCTATACCGTCAACGCCCAGATCACGACTTTTCTGGATTCCGCCCTGTCTTCAGCATTCCGGACCATCGGCGTGAATGCAGGAACGCAAAATTATACCAATCAAAATCCCGGTGTATTCGATATCCGTAACGCTCAGCTCAGCGTAACGGGACTGACCGCAGCCTTCCAGACGAAATCGGTCAACTGGTTCGCACAGATTGCCGGCAACCAGATCAAGCGCAGCAATACAGAAATCGCTCCGTTCGGGGACCGCCTGAGCAGCACCGATCTGGGATCCATGCTGGCCTCCCAGCGGTCAATCACAGGCGGCAATTTCAGCCTCAGCTACGGTTTTTACAATGCGGCCATCAGCGACACGATTCTGAATGCATTCGACGGTGGCATTTCCGCCCCTGCCTGCAACGATCTGACGAATGCATATCAGTTCTACATGTATCTGACAGATCGTTATAATACGTGGATGGGGGATCTGGTAAGCGCCACACCACGCCTTGCTTCACAGCCTTTCGGTGTATTTGTGCTGCCCGGTGCTCATGATGCCGGCATGAATGGGTTGCCTCGTCTTGGTGATCTGTTTGCCAATAGCCGTCGTCTGGATGCTCTGCTGAATTCTCTGTTGAACAATGTTTCTGCAGCTGGTCGTCAATTGCTCAGTCTTGGAGGCACCGCTTTCCTGCGCGCCCTGCCCCAAAGCACCCTGTCACGTGTGATCCGCAACCTGGCCCTCACACAAAAAGATGACACGGCCACAATGCTGAATTTGGGGGTCCGCTATTTCGATTTCCGTCCCGGCTATATTTTTCCGGCAGGCGCGTCAGAACAAGCACTGGGCCTGTTCCATCAGCATAACATGATCCCGGGCGGTTCCTACACCACCTTCCTTGCAGATGTTCTGAACTGGCTGAAAGCCAATCCCTCTGAAATCGTAGTCCTGCACATCAATTCACAGGGTATCTATAACGATGCCATGATCCCTTCACAGGGAACACTGGATGCCGCCATGTCTTCCGCATTGTCGCAATATGGGGCGGGAATCAAGAGCGGTGATAAAACTGCGTTCGGCTCTTCCTATGCTTCCCTGATCTCGGCCAACAAGCGCCTGATCGTATTGTATCAAAGCGGCTCCTACCGAACCGTCAATCGATATGATTCCTACAGCGATGGTGCTTATACGACCACCTGCCCTGGTTCTATTCTGGGTGCGCTCAATAATATGAATGCAGGCGGACAGTCCGGGGCGGACTATACCGTGCTTCAGCTTCAGGGTACCGCCACTGGCACGAAATCCGGCGCGGCCGCAGCTATTCTGGGGGATGGCGATGCATCTTCTCCGCTACTGGCGACAAAGCCGGTCTTTGATGCCGCTACGCTCGGCTGGGTCAGAGGCATAGCTGGCGGACGTTTCCAGCCTCGCCAGCCTTTAGTGCTGCTGAATGACTTCGCCGACAACGCAATGACATCCACCGCTATTACCGTCACCCGTCAGCGTAGTTCAGCCGTCGCCTGACAAAAATTACGACCATCATTTGGAAACATTATCAAAACCATTCTTAATGAGGGAGCCACCGACGCAATAAAAAATGGCTCCCTCAAGACTCTACTGTGTCAGCAGCTAGTCTCAGCGCTCCATGGCCGGAAAGAATTTCAGCATTATAAAATGATTCCGGGCATGGAGTAGTTCACAGAAAACATTGGATGCATTGATATGCAACTGCACTCTCGCAGAATGCGACTAATCCTATGACTCTCTAGTGCTGCTCAATCACTTTGCCGATAACGCAATGACATCTACCACTATCGCGGTTACCCGCCAGCGCAGTCCTCCGAGCACCTGACATGGCATAAGCCATATCTGGCTTATACCATGTGACAGAGACCACAAAAAATATCCGCCACAGAGGGGGAAAGAAGCTGCTTGTCCGCCCAACCGACTATTGGTAATAGTCTTATGATATACGATGAATGATTAATCAATTTGACGCATTACCTTGAATCAGTGGCGGTTTCCCGACGGTCTTCATGAACCGGCCCCTGAGGTAACCGCCGGGATCTTTATGACACGCACGGATCAGCGCTTTTACTCACGCGCCCTTCCTCTTTCGGCCACTATATCCATGCAGGCCTTTTGCCTGTGCCTGCCTTTGCTTCTTGCCAGTTGTGGCAAGGATGAACCACTTCAGCTTGAGTCTCTTGCGCCGCTTTCTCATGATGCGGGCATTGCTGCACGGCAGGTTAACACCACACTGGCCCCAAGCCTGCCACCGAAGGGACAGGTCAGCTATGGAAGGGTTCCTGTTCAGTCTGACTCGGCTTCAGCAAGTCATATGGCCGAGGCAGGCGGAAACAACATCACGCTCAACTTTACCGATACAGATATTCGTGATGTCAGTGCCCAGATTCTGGGTGGCCTGCTCAAGGTCAACTACACCATTGACCCATCTGTCCATGGCACGGCGACCTTTCATACATCGCAGCCACTGAGTGCTACCGCGCTATTGCCGACACTTCAGGTTCTGCTGAATCAGAACGGTGCCACCGTCGTACAGACAGAAGGACTGTATCGTGTTCTGCCGATTGGTGCCGCCGCTGGCATCACGGCCTCTGCCGGACAAAACGGAGAAGCGGTTCTGAATGGCGGTGCAACCATCGTTCCTCTCCGCTATGCCTCGGCCGAACAACTGGCCAAAACATTGCAGCCTTATGCGCAGAACGGCACAAAAATCGCAGCCGATGCCGGGCGGAATGCCGCGGTGGTTTCCGGCGACCCGCAGGCGCGGGAGGTCATGATCGGACTGATCCAGGCTTTCGATGTGGATATGCTGGCCGGGCAGTCCTTTGCCCTTTTCCCGGCCGATGCCGGAGGCGCCAAGGAATACGCACAGGCTCTTCAGACCGCAGCCTCCAGTCAGCAGGGAGGCGCACTGGCAGGAGTGGTGCGGATATTGCCGATGGACCGGATCAATGCCGTTCTGGCCGTCGCCCGCAGCGCAAGACAGATCGAGGATCTGCGACGGATCGACACGATGGTCGGACAAAGGCGGCGGCAGTCAACCCGAAGCTGGCACGTCTATTACCTTCAGAATGGCCGCAGCAACGATGTCGCCTATGTCCTTCAACAGGCCTTCACGCCGGGGCGCGTGACCGCCCAGCCAACACCACGCAACACCACACGTCCCGCGGGCCAGTCACAATCCTCCGCCGCACAGGGAGGGATAGGAGGACTCAATGGCGGCGGGACAGGCGGAACCTCCTCCCTCACCTCCAGCGGCAATGGCGGATTGCCGCAGGCTGGCAGCAATACAGGTGACGCCTCACAGAGCAGCAATCCCCTGCTTGGCCCCCTGACCGGTGCAGGCGGTGGCTCCGCCGGCAGTATGGATGATGCGGGCACCGATCCCAATGCGCTGCGTATCGTACCCAATATGCAGAATAACGCCGTCCTGATCTTCGCAACGGAAAGCGAGTATGGCCCGATTGAGACCATGCTCCGTAAAATCGACATTCTGCCACTTCAGGTGCGGATTGACGCTATTATTGCCGAAGTCGCGCTGAACGATACCCTGCGATACGGCACACAGTTCTTCTTCCGTGAAGGTGGCCTCAACAGCGCCATGCAAACCGCGGCAGCAACAGCCGCGACCGCCAGTACCGGCGGTCTCCTTGCCGCAGCGATACCGGGATTTTCCAATGGCTTCCTGCTGACCGGCAGCAGCAGCTCCCAACTGGCCATGACGCTGCTGCAATCCGTTACCAAAGTGCAGGTTCTCTCCTCGCCGGAGCTGATGGTGCTGGATAACGAGCCTGCAAGGCTTCAGGTGGGGGCGCTGGTGCCTTATCTGACAGCACAATCGCAGGCGACGATCGGGCAGTCAGCCATCATCAACGCGGTCAGCTATCAACAGACCGGCGTGATCCTGAACGTAACGCCACGCGTCAATAACAGCGGTCTGGTCACGCTCGATATTTCACAGGAAGTCAGCGATGTTGATACCAGTATCAACACCAACGGCATTTCTTCCCCGGCTTTCCAGCAACGCAGCGTGCAGTCTCGTGTCGTGGTGCAGGATGGACAAACTATCGGGCTGGCAGGGTTGATCCGCGACAATAACTCCCGCGCCAATGGCGGTGTGCCATTCCTGAAAGACGTGCCGGTACTCGGCAGTGTGTTCGGGCAGCAGAATAATAATCGTAGCCGTACCGAACTTCTGATTCTGGTCACGCCGCATGTCATTCATGACCAGCGGGATGCGCGCGCCCTGACCGAAGATCTGAGGCAAAATCTGCGTGATGCCGCGCTTGTGCCACAGGAGCTGAATCATCTGCGCCCTACCGGCTCCGCCGATCCCAACCGCCATGTAAGACGCTCTCTGGGGCTTGAACGCTGAAGCAGCTTCGAAAAGATCGGACAGGAAAGGGCTTGATCAGATCAGGCCGGGATCGCGGCTTTGCATTGCTGATTGTGTTGTGGGGCATTGTGCCGCTGACGATCATCAGCAGCCGTATTGTTGCCACCGGTCAAAGTGAATTGCGACTCTCTACGGCTCTGGTGGCCGCGGAGCAGGCCGATGCGGAAGCAGACGGGGCCGTGCAGGACGCCATCTTTCGTCTTGCCGCCGGTCAGTGGCCAATCAAGGCTGCCCTGTATCGCTGGGCACTGCCTGATGCTCAGGCGGTTATCCGGGTCGAGCCGGACAAGGATAAAATAAACCCCAACACGGCCTCCCTGCTGGCTCTGCAATATCTGATGGAGGCAACAGGAATACGGTCAGCCACGGCAGCGATCGTGGCCCGCAATACTGTGCTCTGGCGCACTCCCCCAGCCCTGATGACAACGGAGGAACAGGCGGAGCTGGCCCGTCTTGCTTCCTCCAGCCCGATGGAAGCCGTACCGGGCCACTATTTCACGTCACTGGACAGCCTGTTGTCAGTACCTGGAATGAGTCCTGCCCTGCTGGACCGATTGCGACCTCATCTGTCTCTCTATCAGCCTGATATACCGGATACCGGGGCATCTGATCCGCTGGTCATGCATGCGCTGCTCCGTGCCACGAAGGAGGATGGGATCAGGCTTCCCCCAGCCTCCAGCCCCACCGATATACGCAGCAGTGACCATATCGCCGTGACTGTCGCCGTACTGATTGTCCGGAAAGCTGATGGGCAGGAAGCCGCTGCACGGGTGGCAACAGTTCAGCTGAATCCGGACAAAGGTATTGTGACGATGCTGGACTGGCGCCGGGTGCCACTATCCCGTGCTGCCGAACGGGTTGTTAAAGGGCGCTGAAACAGGCGAAGATCCGCCTCTGATGCCGTGTCATTCGTTACAGATCATGCCCGGCGCAGGCACATCACCCGGCACATTCTTCTCACCGCGAGAACACAGATCATACGGCATTTCCTCCCGAGCTGAAGGTGACCGATACAGGAATGGATGATTCCAGGGATCCTGTGGCAATCTGCGATCCTTGAGATAGGGGCCATTCCACGCATCGGCATCCGTTGCCGGCCGGTTCACAAGAGCGCCCAGCCCGTCAGATGTCGAAGGATAATTACCCATATCCAACCGGTACAGATCGAGCACTGAGCCAATCCGTTGCACGGCCTGCCTTGCCACAGACTGGCGAGCCCCCCCCAGTTGGCGCAGCACAGCCGGCGCAGCCAGCCCCACCAGAATTCCCAGAATGGCGATGACAACAAGCATCTCGATCAGAGTAAAACCCGCATCCATAGAAGAACGGGCATGAGATTGACCGATATGGCTCTGAGGAGACAGGCGAAACCGTATGCCAGCTATTACGAATGTAAACCGATTGCGTTTAGCTGTCATATGATGTCTCCTCCTTCACCTTCACAGGATACTCCACCAAAGATCAACCTGACGTGAGCATACCCTATATTGCCTGTATGGCATCGACTGCATCTTACTACCACCTTCCGCCCCGTGTGCTGCCATCAATTCAGGCGGTGGAAAAAGGGGCGGTCGGGGTTGTGCATCGCAACGCGAACGGAACAGAAGACCTTGGTCTGATGCAGATCAATACCACCTGGATAGACCCGATTGCCCATTTTACCGGTCTTTCCGTTCAGGCCACACGGGTCAGGCTGCTGATGGACCCCTGTTTCAATATCGCAGCGGCAGGAGCCATTCTGCGCAATCATCTGAATGCATCAGGCGGAAATATGATGATGGCCATCGGCAATTATCATTCCCGCACACCGGTGCATCATTTTTCATATCGCCGTAAAGTACAGAATGCGGCATCCCGGTTATTCATAGGCCCATGACACGTTTTTTTCCCAACGCTTTGCAACGCTCTTTCCGTTCTCTGTTGGTGCCCTGTTTGCTTCTGTCCTCCATAATGGCTCAGGCAGGTGTTATGGGAGTAGCCCTCCTTCCTGCCACTGTTATGGCTGCGGATAAAAATGCAGCAGACCATGTTGTGATCAATGCAGGTTATTTCATTGATCCCCCTTTCGTGCTGCCACATCGGAAGAATGATCATCCAGCCGGGCTGGCCATTGATCTATGGGACAAGACATCCCAGATGCAGGGCTGGGTCACCCATTATCACCGCTATGAAACAATATCCGATCTTCTCTCCGCTCTTGAGCGCGGTGAGATCGATGTCGGTACGGTCGGCCTGACAGTCAGCAGTCAGCGTATGGAGAAAGTGATCTTCAGCCAGCCCTGGTTTCAGACCGGGCTGCGGATGATGATTGTTAAACATAACAGCACAGGTCTTTCCAGGCTTCTGAGCGAACTGGCTGCCTCCGGTCATCTGCGTAATTATCTGTTTATTTTTCTGGCCATCCTGATCGCAACCCTGATCACAGCCATCATGCACCGACATGTCTTGAAGGATTCATCCCCCCACTGGAGTTCCTCTCTGTCAGGCGCCTTCTATGATATGATGGCCATGCTGACTGGTAATCAAACGTCCAGCACAGTGCCGGAACGAGCTGGCGCACGGATCATTGCCGCCATCTGGCTGCTCTGCGGCGTTGGCATTGTGGCCTATGTCACATCCAGTATTACCAGCGTGATGACGGCTTCAGAAATCAACCAGCGCGTGGACAATATCACTGAGCTGGGCAGTCGCCCGGTCAGCGCGATGAAAGGCAGCATCGCCATGACTTTTGCCCTTGATACCGGCCTGCACGTCCAAGGATATACGCTGCTGGCCGATGCCGTACAGAAGCTTATCCAGGGCAAAACAGCTGCTATTCTGGGAGACTCATCCCAGCTCGATTATTATATCCAACAAAATCCTGCCCAGCCGCTGATCGTAACAGGCGCTACATTACGTCCCGAAAACCTTGGCTTTGTCATGCGGCCCGGCTTTCCTATGCGTGATCAGATCGACAGGGCCATTCTCAAATTGCAGGAAGACAAAATCCTGTCTCAAATGGAATCTGCATATTTTTCACATCCATAAAGGGGACTTATTAACCAGAACAGCTTTACCTTGCCGAGATACCCTGTCTTGGCAGTAAAGGAGGCGAGGGCTTATCTGCCCTATCTGAGGACATTATCAAAATCATCATCCTCAGAAAGGAGTGCCCGATGTAGGCCGGCCCCTTCACGCCTTTGGTTGAAGCGCCGCGATGACCAGTGCGATGGCGGCAGAGCCCACAGCCGCCTAAGGTGTTGTGAGGATACTCAGTCCGGCGACGAGCAGGCCGCCAATGAAGGGCGCGCCGGAAATGCCGAGGTTGAAGGCAGCGATGATGTTGAAGCCCGATGCTGGGCCGACCGCATCAGGCGCGCCCTCCTCCGCTACCGCGACCTCGCCGGGCAATAGACTGGACCCGATCCTCGATCAACACACCGGCCTTGATACGGCGGATGTTCGACTGGCTCAGCACCAGCTTGTTGAAGGAGATGTCGCGCGACGACGCCAGGGTGATCTTCTGAACGGCGGTCGCCATGTTCGTTACTCCGCGACGGGCGGTCGGGAGCCTCTCTCTCGACCTCCACCCGTCACGAAACGAAGCGCCGCCCTCTCACTGCTGGAGGGCAGCGCCACCGCTTAAACATTTCGATTTACTTTGCAGAGGCCGCACACGGAGTCAGATATTGTTACGATAATGAGGAAAATATATGTCTAACATCACGCTCTGCCCGGTTCATCAAGGTGGCAGATTGGGCATCTCTTGGAATGTTGATCGGGGGGAGAAAAGTTTGAAGCCCCATATTGAATATCGTTTCCATCATATGGGCATACCGACCGACCAATCATTCGAGGGGGAAGTATTCAGCGCGGCGGCCGGTATGTTTACGTCAGATAATCAGGGAAAATTTCGTATCCAGTGGCATCGCTTTCTGCCGACTTCACCACTGCATCCCCTGATCCGTACAGTGCCTCATCCAGCTTTCAAAGTAAGCGATCTGGAGGCAGCGATTGAAGGCGAGCACATACTGCTTGGTCCCTACGAGCCGATTGACGGCTATTTCGTCGCTATCATTGATGACGGTGGTGTGCCGGTGGAACTGATCCAGACCAATCTTGACGATGACGAAATCTGGAGGCGCGCAAAGACCGGCGAAGGCTCTCTCTATCGCAATGCAGCTCTGCACGAGAACGCCCCTGACAGGCAGTGAGCCGAAAACGCGGACATCCCAATCTCCGGCTCCACGACTATCAGGCGGCGCGATCGAGCAGCTTCTTGGCCTTCGCCTCCATGTCGAGGCGGCCATCCTGATGGGGCTTATCGCGGGCGACGACGGTGATATCCTGGACAAAATCGAAGATCTTTATGCGGCCTTCCTCGGCCAGCACCGTATCAATGATCCTGCCCGTCTCGGCCTTGGAGAAGCCGTGCCGACACAGAAAATCGGTGCGGTCCTCATCCGTCCAGGAGGATTCAGAATGGTCGCAGCTGAAGTGCTGCGGTTGCTGGTGCACGAGATTATCCTAACGCCGGAGGATGGCATGCTTCAAATCGACGTTCTGGCGGCCGGTTTTCAGCAGCAGTAAGGCGGGTTTTGCCTTTTATTTTGGGGCAGCCTTATGGGCTGCATCCCCCCCCTTCATCTATTTTCAACGCAATAAAGCCGCCTGATTGAGGCGGCTTTATTATGATGTAGGTATGGTTATGGTTGCGGGGGCGCGCAACCGACGATTCTTGCGGCTGATCGAAGCAGTAGTTCCCAGAGTTGCATAATCTAATAGGTCGGAGGCACACCAGCGGCAGCGTTGACGACCATCGCCGATCATTCGGTTGCCTCGCAAAAATCCTCTCCTGCAACTGCAGGTTCAACCGAATCTTCCGGGGTACGGGCATCGTAATGGGCGTGAATTGCTGCCTAGGCTACAACCAGGCCACCAACCACTGGCAAAATGCGGGCAACGAGCCGCTGCCCCTCGTGGCGCTGGAAGCGCCCTGCGTGCTCCGCACGCTCGCCTGCAGCCACCTTGACAGGGCGGGCATTCCATGGCGGATCGCTTTCGTCAGCCCGAGCCTTGGCGGTCTGTGGGCAGCTACAGTAGCCGGGCTTGGCATCGCGCTTCGCACCAAGTTCGGGCGGCCCGCCGGCGTTCACGTGCTGGATGCGGCGCGACATGGATTGCCAGATATGCCGTCGCCCGGCCTGTGCCTTCTCTGGCCCTCCAGACCCGAGACCGAGGTCGCCACCCAGTTGGCGGCGATCATCCGGCAGGCGTTACACGATGCGCTGACGGGATCCTGACGATCGAACGCTTGGTCCGTCAGGAAGATAATTACGCTCAGCGTAACCGTGCTTAGCCCGAATTGCTTGCCCATGCGCACGCAGACGCGCCCAGAGGCTCTGCGCCACGGGCAAGAGACGGGCGAATGTCAGAGTAGTTGATCCGGGTCGGTAGGTACGTCGTTTCGCCGAACGGTCCTAGCACCGATACACATCGATCCTTCAGCCGGGCGAGATCGGGCGGCGGCAAGCGAGGGCCGTCGAATGCGCCCTCCTCCGCCGAAAAACCGGTGGCGGCGCAGGCGAGTTGATCGAACCCACCGCGTTGAGACCAAGGTCCCGCCTTGCCCCAGCCATGGAAGTCGAGCACGACAATTCCCGGCCGGCGCTCAGCAAGCGCGAGTGGCCCGTAACCCTTGCGATCAAGGGAAAGGTAGCTGCTAACATAGATGTCGGCATCGCTCATCACCCGTTCAAATGCGGCACGTCCGGCTGGCTCGTCGAGATCGCACCAGGCGCTTCGCTTTCCGATATTGGTCTCGATCTGCATCGCCTGCGGGTCGGGATAACGCGGTGTCGAGAGATGAAGGACCTCCGCTCCATGTTCAGCCATCAATCGCGCGGCGATCGGCCCCGCTATGACATGGGTGTTGTCGAGGACACGCAACCCATCCATTGGTAGCGCCGCCTTTCCTTCGGGCAGGGGCAAAGGTGGCGTGTCGCCAATCCTGGTGATCTCGATCAGGGGTCGATCGGCCAGGTAGAGCCCTTGGGGATGGCTGCACCATTCCGCCCGGGTCCGGACGGCAACGCATGTGCCCCCGCCCCGCTGATCGCGCCCTCCAATGCGAAGGCGTCCCAACGGGCGATCGCGTCGGCATAATGTCGACGTGACGGGGGACAGCCGAGGACTTGGCAAGCCAGCATCCGCAGATGCGGATAGGTCAGCAGCAGATAGACGTATCGGCCGTCGCCCGCACGATAGAAGTCGCTGTCCGCGAACAGGGAACGGGTCCTCGAAAAGTCGTTTGGCAGGCACGCCGTTCACGCTCGTGAGGAACACCGCCATCAGTTGCGCGATCGCGTCCTCGACATCGACGGTGACGGTGACGGTGACGGTCTGCCGTACCCCGCCTCTCAACTCGCCAAGACTGCTCATGCCGGCGCCTAACAAGCCGAGGGCTGCGGCAGCGCCGTCCCCAATTCGATGGACCGATGGCGTCACCGGGTCATGGCCCGTCAGGACAACTGTGGTGTTGGCGTCAATTCCGATGGACTCTCTCAGATCGGCGTAGACCTCTTGTACGGTCCTTCTGGCGACCTCCTTCAAACGTTGAAAGCCGATTAATCGATATGTTTCTTATGTGCGATTTGTGGTCCGCTGTCTGGCCTGCCCCTTCGCGCTATCCATAGGACGACACCTCGATCAGGTTGCCGTCGGGATCGCGGACATAGACCGAGCAGATCGGTCCCAGCGCGCCTTGCTTTGTCACCGGTCCGGTGACGATCGGAACGTTACAGCGGTAGAAATGCTTCATAACGGCATTGGGATCAGCCTCTGTCAGGAAGCATAGGTCGGCGCTGCCGGCGGCCGGCGTATCAGCCGTGAACCAGCTTTCCTGCGAAGCAGCCGTTGGGCGAAGATTAATCTTGTTGCGGCCGAAGACCATGCTTGTACGCGATTCCCCGACCGAGGAATGTCGCGAGACCTTCCGCTCCATGCCAAGCACCTCCTCGTACCAGGCGGCCGAAGTCTCCACGTCACGGACGTTGAGGACGATATGGTCGAAGGCGGTCACGGTCAGCATTGAGTATCTCCAATCATTGCGAGAGGTTTAGGCTTTCGCCGACGATGTTCTTGAAGACGTCGTTCAGATCAGATGTTGCGCTTTGGCGGCCTCTGTGAGTTCATCTCGGAAAGCGGGGTCGGCAAGGCCGATGAGCGCATGCGCCCGTTCCGTGGAGGAGCAGCCCTTCATGTTCGCCGCACCGAACTCGGTGACAATCCAGTGCGTGTCGATCCGCGGCGTCGTCACTGGACCCGACAGACGCGGCACGATCCGCGAGACCTTGCCGTGGGCCGTCGTGGAGGTTGCCGCGATGATCGACCGGCCGCCGCGTGAGGCATAGGCGCCGCGCACGAAGTCGAGCTGACCGCCTGACGCAGAATATTGATGGCCCAGCATATGCTCGGAATTGCACGCGCCCGTCAGATCGATCTCGATCGTGCTGTTGACCGAGACCACGTGATCATTCCGCGCAATCACGGCGGGATCGTTGACGTAGTCGACCGGCCAGCTCTCAACCGCCGGATTGTCGTCGATAAAATCGTACATGGCCTTCTGTCCCATGGCGAAGGTAAAGACGCTCTTGCCGCGGTTGATGGCCTTGGTGCGATTGGTAACGTTGCCGGCCTGGATCAGGTCGATCATGCCGGGGCACATAACCTCGCTATGAATGCCGAGATCGTTGTGCCCTCGAAGCTCGGCGCAAACCATGTTGGGCAGAGCGCCGACGCCCATCTGCAGGCACGCCCCGTCAGGCACCATGGCGGCGACGGCTCGCGCGATTGCGTGATCGGCCTCAGTACCCGATCGGACGGGCAGTTCCAGCAACGGCGTGTCGTGCTCGACGATGGCCGTTACCTCCGAAACGTGCAGTGCCGAATTCGAGCCGAAGACGCGCGGCATCTGCGGGTTGACCTCGACGATGAGGTGCGTGGCGGCGCGGGCCACGGCACTCGAATAATCGTTGCCAGTCCCAAAACTCATGTAGCCATGGCGATCCATTGGCGACACTGTGCACATAAAGGTGTCGACCTTCGCTTCCTCGATCAGCAGCCGGGGCGACTGGTGGAAGTTGTTCGGCACATAGCTGAGAAACTTCGCACCGTCTTCCGCCAGCCCCTTCCTGACGTTCGCGCGATCAACGCCCGTCATGAACATGCAGAATGGCTTGATGCGATCGCGTAACGCATAGTCGAGCACGGTATCGCCAGCGATCGACGTCGCCTCGAAGTAATAGAGCCGAAGGTCGAGTGCGACATCTACGCGTGCCCGATCCGCCAGCGCCTTCAGGAGGGCTGGCGGCTCGGCCATCGCCATACCCATGGCGACGCGGCTGCCGTTAGGAATGGCGGCCACCGCCGTGCTGGGATCGGTCAGCTTGGATCGATAGAGGTTATGAACGTTCACCGTACCGTCTCCCCTCAATAGCCCGCTGCTTCTTCCGGGGAATGGCCGCGGCGATGAACGAGCATGGTCCGCTCGAAGCGCATCACCTCCTGGCCGTCCTGGTTGAGACCCCGCGTCGAGACCGTAACGATGCCCTGCGTCGGGCGGCTTTTGGATTCACGCTTATGGAGCACGGTGCTTTCTGCATAGAGCGTGTCGCCGGCAAAGACGGGATGGGTCGCCTTGACCTTGTCCCAACCGAGGTTGGCGACGACCTTCGCTGAAACCGTGCGCACGCTCATGCCGGTCAGCAAGGCAAGCGTGAAGGTCGAGTCGACCAGCATCTTCTTCCACTCCGTCTTCTCCGCATAAGCTGCGTCGAAGTGGACCTGTTGGACGTTCAACGTCAGCAGCGTAAAATACGTGTTGTCAACGTCCAGCACCGTACGGCCAGGGCGATGCTCAAAGACGTCGCCGGGCTCAAAATCTTCCCAATAGAGACCGGAGGTCTCGCGGTAACGCCGTTCGCCGACGGCCTTGTAGGCGGGCAGGATGCTATCCATTGTGGTTCTCCTTAGACAGTGAAAGGTCTCTACTGCTGACGGCGGCGAGGACGCGGCGGGCCTTGCGGGCCATTGCCTCGTCGATCATGCGGCCATTCACCACCCCGACCCCCTTCTCGTTTGCAGCGAGGATGTCGCGGGCTTCGGCCACATCCGCCTCTGATGGCGTCAGACTCGTGTTGATCAATGAGATTTGGTTGGGGTGGATCGCGGCCTTGGCGGCGAAGCCGAGCGCGACGGCGGCACGTACCTCCCGCTCCATTCCGGCCGCGTCACGAATGTCGAAAAAGGGACTGTCGATCGCCGCTATCCCACCGAGCGCGCAGGCGGCAATAAGCCGACCACGGACATGGGCAAGGGCTGACCAGTCCGACGTGCTTCCGAGGTCAGCAGCCATGTCAGCGACGCCCAACATCAGGCCATGCAGGCGAGGCGTAGCCTTGGCGATTCTTTCGACGGCAGCCAATCCGCGTGCGCTTTCGATGAGACCGACAAGACGGATGTCGCGACCGGTACGCGCCAGCAGTCGGTCAAGGATGAGAAGATGGTCGGCGCTTTCCGTCTTAGGCAGGATCAGGAAGTCGGGTGCGACCTCGCTTTCCAGCAGTGCCAGCACATCGGTCAGTCCATCGGCTGTGTCGAGCCCGTTAACGCGTAGCGCTCGGGCGCATCCGCCTCTTGCGCGCTCAAGCGCATCGAACGCCGCCCGTCGTGCCGAGGTCTTGTCTTTCGGCGCGACCGCATCCTCAAGATCGAGAATGAGAACGTCGGCACCGGCCTCGATGGCCTTAGTAAAGCGTTCGGGTCGCGTGGCGGGCGTGAATAGCCAGGATCTGGTTGGAGGCATAGGGGCATCTCCTTTGGATAATCTAGATTAGACCCCCCGATCCCAAACATCCAACATATTGACCAAATCTTCTTAAGACATTAAAAATCTTACGATGGAGCTACGTCACATCCGCTATTTTCTTGCCCTTGTCGCCGAGAAGAACTTCACCCGCGCCGCTGGGAAAGTTGGAATTGCCCAGTCGCCATTCAGCGCACAGATCCGTGACCTCGAACGCGAAGTGGGTGCCCAACTGTTCCACCGCGTCCCACACGGCGCGGAACTAACGGCGGCCGGAGAAGCGTTTCTGAAAGGTGTAGAAGCAATGCCGACGCTCGCTGAGCACGCCAGCCGTGCAGCACGGCGCGCGGCGCGCGGCGAAGAGGGAGCGTTGAGCATCGGTTTTACGGCCTCCTCCGCGTTCAACGCCATCGTGCCCGCGGCCATCCGCACCTTCCGCACAGCCTATCCGACGGTCGAGGTGCGTTTGGAGGAAGCCAACACGGCCCGCTTGGCTATCGGACTTCGGGAAGGCTCGCTCGACGTCGTCTTCTTGCGTCCGGGCATGCCTGGACTGAACGATTTCCAGCTCCGGTCGGTGTCGGAGGAGCCCATGCTCGCGGCTCTTCCGTCCTCGCATCCCGCCGCCGGAGACTCCGAGGTCGCCTTGACGCAGTTGGCGGATGACCCGTTACTCCTTTTCCCGCGTCCGGTGGGCCCTACCCTTTACGACACGATCATTGGCGCCTTCAGCGCTGCGGGAATCGAGCCTCGCTTGGGCCAGACAGCGCCGCAGATTACGTCGATCGTCAATTTTGTCGCCACTGGGATGGGGGTGACTCTTGTGCCGGCCAGCATGGCGCAGGTCGCAATCGCAGGTGTCGTCTTTCGCCCCGTCGCTGATACCACGCTGGTAGCCCGGCTCGCGCTTGCGACCCGACGCGGCGAAACGAGCCCGATCGTCCGCAACTTTATGGCGCGGGCGCTGGTTTGAAGCGCTGCTCTCACGCGAGTTGAAGGGAGTTAGCCGACTTTTTCGTCGCGGCCTTGGCAAGCAAACACGATCTATACGGTGGGGGTTCAGAGGCGGCCACCATGGCTCGATGGCCATGGTGGCTTCGCCCTGCGGCATCGAAGAATGGGAGTGCCAAGCCGCCAAGCGTAATTGCGATCAACGGCCCGCGCTGACCAGATTGCAGCTATAAGTACCGAATGCGCTCGCGGCACTCAATCTTGATGGACGCCCTACTCCGCAGCTTCACTTAGCGAACGCCTGGGTGCACGCTTCTAGGCGGCGCGCCCGAAATCCGCATCCTCGCTGTCCGGGCCGCCATTGGAGAGGTCCAACGCACAACCCCTCGTTCGGGCCTGCTGATCGGCAAGCCCGTTCGGTCTGGCAGCGGACTTGGTCGTCTTCGCGGCTCTCGTCGGCATACGTGCCGGGACGGGCCGGCGGTTCGACCGGGCGTTTCGCCCGCCATTCTCGATACGAAAGAAAGCGATGTTTTCCTCAAGCTCGTCGGCCTGGCTGGCAAGTTCTTCGGAGGTGGAGGAAATCTGCTCCGATGCAGCCGCATTTTGCTGCGTCACCCGATCGAGCTGCTGGATCGCCGTGTTGATCTGACTTGCACCGATGTCCTGCTTCCGGCACGCCGCGCTGATCTCTGCAACCAGTTCGGCGGTACGCCGGATGTCCGGCACCAGCTTGGCAAGCATCTCGCCAGCCTGCTGTGCCGCCGCCACGGTGTCGGTGGACATGCCACTAATCTCACCCGCTGCCATCTGGCTGCGTTCGGCAAGTTTGCGCACCTCGGAGGCGACGACCGCGAAACCGCGACCATGTTCACCTGCACGAGCGGCCTCAACGGCGGCATTCAACGCGAGAAGGTCGGTCTGGCGGGCGATCTCCTGCACAATGCTGATCTTTTCAGCGATCGTGCGCATCGCAACGACTGCATTTTCGACAGCCCCTCCGCTCATTTCGGCATCCGCAGACGACTGGCGCGCAATCTTCTCGGTCTGGCTGGCATTGTCGGCGTTCTGCCGAATGTTCGCCGCCATCTGTTCCATCGATGCTGAGGCTTCCTCAGCGGCAGCCGCTTGCTCGGTAACCCCTTGCGACATCTGTTCCGAGGAGGAGGACAGTTGCTGACTACCCGCCGCAACATTCTGGGCTGCCAGCGTGGCATCGCCGACTACACCGCGAAGTCGATCCAGCATCGAGACCAACGCCTGCCCCAGTACGTCCTTATCCGAAAGCGGCTGGTGGCTGACCGTAAGGTCGCACGATGCGATCATATCGGCGAGGTGCGAAGGCTGGTCGTCATGCGGATCAACGCCAGACCGAGCATATCCCGGTCGGACAACGCCTTGTGATCGACGCTAAGACGCCCGACGCAATTGCGTCGGCAAGCTGCGCAGACGCACGCAGATTGCTCGTCATGCGGATCAGCGCCAGACCCAGTATATCCTTGTCGGACAGCGGCGTGTGATCGACACGAAGATCCCCGTCCGCAATCGTGTCGGCAAGCTGCGCTGACGTACGCAGGTTCGCGGTCATGCGAACAAGGGCATGCCCCAATACGTCCTTGTCGGAGAGCGGCTGATGATCGACGCTGAGATCGCCAGTGGCGATTGTATCGGCCAGCCGTGCGGTCTGGCGCAGATTGGTGGTCATTCGGTTCACCGTGTCGACCAGATCCTTGATCTCGTCGTTGGTCGCTACCGTGACCTCCTGCTCAATGTCACCGATCGCAACCGCCGCGATCACGACCGACGCCTTCTTCAGCCCCTGCGCTACGATCCACCCGATCCATATCGCCCCCGCCAGCGCGACCACCAACGCCAGACCGGCCATGACGATCATCATGGTCCGTGCGCTGTCATACATGGTATCAGTGGCCTTATTGGCCTCATCCATGTCCGCCTTCGAACTGCCCACGAGTTGGGTCGTTGCCCTGCTGATCTTTCCAGCCAGTTCGCGTGACTTCGTCATCGACAGCACGCCAGCCTCAGCATTGTTATTCGCCAGCCCGAGCCGACGGATCATATCGTTGACGGGCAGCCACGCCGTATAGCTGTTATCAATGTCGACCCAAATTGGGCGCGTGGAATCTGTCGCGTTCGCCAAGACAGCGGCAATAAGTGATTTCATGTCCGACCGGGCCTGCATCAGTTCCCCATCGAACTTCTGCATCAGCTCCATATCGTTGGTGAGCGCCAAGTTTTTTTCCATCCGGAGAGCAAAGCTGATCCGCTCATTGAGGGATTCTGCCCGATCAAGCCGGGCGACGGGTCCAGATATGACCTGGGTGATCGCGCTGTTGAGCTCATTCAGCTTGGATACGCCCAGAATGGCAATGGCCATCAGCAAGGCCAGCATGACCGCGAATGTCATGCCTAACTTCAATTATATCGTAGCTCGCATGGTTCCCCTTGGCACTCAGCCGTTAATCTCTCTCAGCGTCAGCGGCGCTGGCATGGAACCCGTGAATATTTTATACACCTGATCCAGAGCAAGTGAACAGATCTCACCGAGGTGCCCGACCGACACCGGGGCGGCTTCATCACCAAACCCCAGCCCGTTGCTATGCCAAATGCCGTCCGTTCAGATCATCGCCGTCCTGACCCCTGGGGGACAACCGAACGAGCGGCCAGTTGCGGCCAACGACCGAATGGAGCGCGCCTTTTGCAAGCTCGCAACCGCGAAGGCGATCGTCAGGGCCATCATGGATCATCTGGTACGAACATTTGCCGACTGACGGGTCCGTACCCCGAAATACCATTAAAATGGGAACGTCCCGGCCGCCTCGCGCTCCTTTCCCAATTGGGAAAGGCTACTTTTGTCACTGAGGGCAGTCTTGCGTCTTAGGAAAAGCTCCCTATATAGTTGATACATCAACTAAGGGGTTGTCATGATAGATGGATCTTATGCCAATGTGCTGATCACCGGTGGCACAAGCGGCATTGGGGCAGGGCTAGCGGCCCGTTTCCTCGAAGTCGGCGCGAATGTGCTTGTGACCGGACGGAATCAGGGAAAGCTCGCCGCGATGGCTAAGAGGCATCCAGGCCTGCTGACGTTCGAAAGTGACATCGGTCGTCCCGAAGACCGTGAGGCTCTGGCGAACCATGCGCTCAACGTATTGCCCGGCTTGAACATCGTCATCAACAATGCGGGCATCCAGCGCCGTATCGCGCTTTCCGAGGATACTGCCCCGTGGTCGGAGCGGCAGGCCGAGATCAATATGCTTCTTGCCGGGCCGGTGCATCTGAACGCCCTGCTGATTCCTGCGCTGCTCGATAGCGGGCAAGCGGGGGCGATCGTCAATGTCACGTCCGGTGGTGCATATATTCCGCAGCCATTCGCGCCCGTGTATTCGGCCTGCAAGGCTGCCCTTCACAGCTACACCGTCACGCTGCGCCATTCCCTGCGCAACACCCCTATCCATGTCATCGAATTGATCCCGCCAGCTGTGGCTACTGGTCTGGCTGGACCGGGCAACAACCATGGCGCGACAGTCGATGATTTTTGCAACACGGTTTTTCCGCAGCTCCTCCGTCAGGACTTGGTTGAGGTGGGATATGGCATTACTGCCAGCGACCAGTTTGAAGCGGCGAAGAAACCTTACAAAGAAATGTTTGCGTCATTCTCAAATCGGTTTCCGACCGCTGCCTACGCATCACGATGAGCAGTGGCCCGCTAAATAGTGACGAACACGCTACTTGGCTGGCGGTAAAGCGCTTAAGCGGGCACGCGCTCGCGGCTGTTGGGCGGGACATTGAGACGGCGACGGGACTATCAGGGGCAGACTTCGGCATCCTGACCCGCCTCGATGATCTAGGCAGTGGTAGCCTTTCTCAAGCAGCACTGTTGGCCTCGTTGGAATGGGAAAAGAGCCGCCTTTCTCATCAGCTAACCCGGATGGAAGCTCGGCAGCTTGTTAAGCGAACACGCGCTGACGATCGCAGCGTTACGGTGCAATTGTTGCCGGAGGGGAAGCAGCGGGTGAACATGGCACGACCGATCCATGCGGAGGCTGTTCGCAAATATATTCTCCAACATATTAGCGACGATGAAGCAGGGATGCTCGTGACGATCGTGGGGCGATTGGAGGACGTATAAGTCGTCACCATTCGCTCAGCTGCCCCCTACGAAGTGGTCCATCGACTATGACAGTCTGGATCAATGACGGCATCGGGACCCCGTGTGTGAGCGGAAGAAACGCCGTCAATGCGATACGGTAGAGAGGGGCGGCATATTCAAAGATCGACCGCTGGGGCGCGGGGAGAAAAAGACTGCCGCGCTTGACGGAATTGCCGTGAAGGAAATCGTTTCGGCAATCGTAGAGCACTTGATAGAGCCAGTACGCCAATGTCCGCTTCACCTTGGTCTTGCCGCCTGTGTCGTGGACGAGTTGGCTGCTTTCCGCCTCTGCCCAGTGTGATTACGCATGGAATAAGGGCCCCGTAGAAAGGGTTATCGGCATCCAAACGGGGGTCTGACGCAATCTCGATGATATCAGGGCGCTCCGACAATACGTGCTTCGAGCAGATCCAGCTTTGCGCGGCCGGCGCATGTCCGAGTCCGTTCTCGGCCTTTTCGGCACGCCTTCGCCGCGTTGCCCATTCGGTGACAACACGGAGACCGCCGCCGAAGCCAGCCAACCGAAGCTGCCGCCAAAGTTCGGCGCCGTTCCGCAATCCGGCTTCCCATTGCGCTTCAAGCCAAGGGAGATGCGGTTCCAGGGAAGTTTGCCGGATCCGAAAGATGTCGGTCCGCTGACCACGGACGACACTGCGAACCAGCTTTCGGCTGTGCCCGGTTCTGCGCACGATCTCCTTGATGGATACGCCTTCGCTGACGAGACCACGGATGACGGCGTTTGCCTCTTCACGCCGCAGATATCCCTTATATTGCAGTCGCTCGGCGGCTGTCAGAAGCTTTGGATTTACAGTTGCCGTGCCGATTGCAATGCGGACCTGCCGCATTGACTTGCGAACGGCGTCAAGAAAGGCGTGGCTGGCGTTTTCCATCAGATGCCAGCGGTCGGCGACCTGTAACCTCTGAAGGAGCAAGTTTATGCCGATTATCCATTCGAATACGAACATCGTTACGCAGATCAATGTGTTCACGGTTCCGCATGGTGAACAACAGCAGTTGATCGACTATCTAGCTAGCGCCGCTCAAGTCGCGCGAGAAGTCGATGGATGGCTGTCCGCAAGCCTCCATCGGAGTCTCGATGGCACGCGCGTTGTCAACTATGCCCAGAGCGCTGATGCCGCGGCTGCACGCCGTGTCTTCAAGCATCTGCAAGGCAGAGGGTTGATCGAAGGAAACAAGCGATATGGCGAGGCTCATCCAGGCCTCTACGAAGTCGCCTTCACTTTGGAGCGATAAGACTATGCCGCTCGTCCATTTTGGAGGGCGAGCGGCGCGTTCGCATGAAATTGACGATCGATTGGCGACTGCGTGGTCGCCATGACCGAGGCCCGATGCCTAATTCATTCTCCGCCTTCACGAAATCTCTTTCACGAACCGGTTCCCCGTTGCGAGTTTGCGGCCGTCCGGGTTTAGCGTTACCTCGACGACGGCGGCGTTTTCCAGGAACCGGATGATGGCAGGACCGCGCGCCAAGCCTTCCGAACTGTGATGCGAAACCGCCCTTTTATCCCCGTGTCCGCCGGGGAGACATCAGACGGACCCCAGACGGGGACGATTAAGAGAGCCGGAAATTTGGGCGATTCAACAACTATGGAACGCCGTGCGACCATAGAGAAGAAACGGTTGCAATCGGCGGGTTTGGCTTTTTGGCGATGCCCTGGTCACTGGTCGTCCTCCCAGGCGATGGACGCGATCCGCCAGCCTCGGTGAGTTCGGACCAATTGGATCAGTTTCTGCCATCATAGGGAGTAACTTTGTGGAAGCCACACTTTTCATATGTCGAAAAGCAGCAGGCGATGTCTCGCAGTAAAAATGTCCGCGCGCCTGACTCCCATTCATGGAAATCGGTAAGGGTTCCATCTGACAACATTCGCATCCGAGGCGTAATGAAACTGTCCACGGTCATTGTGTCGACTTCAATTCCAGTGGAACGAGTCACGATAGCTTCCGGCAAAAACATGTCGCGTAGCTTATCGACTTGGACGGTCCGCCCACCACGGTTATCAAACGCTTCATAGAAGGCAGCGATCAGGATCTCGATTCCGTGGTTGTATTTTGTATCGTCCAATTTTTTCATCCTGTATGCATTGCGTAGCTAATGATTATACGCAAGAGGGCTCATAGCGAAGGCTGGAACGGACAGGGATGTTTTCGCAGGGGATTGGGCTGAGGGATAAAAATGCTATGGCCTCCGTCAAATGTAAATCATAGGTCATGGGATCTATGCTGATGAAAGGTTTCAAACTTGCGCCGTCACGAGAATCGTCGCCAATCTCAGAGCATCTAACGCGAAAACGCGGGCCGAATTTTACCGAGACTGTTTCAACTTGGATCTTCGGTTCGATATGGGCTTGAACCGTACCGGGCCGAGGCGTGCGTATTTTCCGGGAGCGGCAGCGTGATCGTCAGCCAGTACTCGACGAACAGCGAGAGCGTTCGGCACGATGGCGAGGTCTTCGTCCATCCCTTCGATCTGGCTGCCGATCTTGTCCATGCGACGGGCGAACACCGCCTCCAGCCGCTCCGAGGCATCGGCTGACAGGAAGGACACCACTGCAGCTTCGATGACGGCGGATTTGGAGACATTGCGGCGGAGCGAGAACGCCTCGACCTTCTTCAGAAGATCAGGGTCGAAATAGACGTTGACCTGAGCCCCAAGTTCCCTCCGGTTTTACGGAGCGTCCTTGAGTTCAGATCACTGCGACAGATCGGCAAGAAAACGCTTTACGCTTTCCCATGCTTCCGCACGGGCTCGTGTGTTCCCTTCCACCGAACCACCGAAATCTAGGGTTATAGACGTGCCAGGTATCGGAAAGCAGGTCATTCCCGGCCCAGTCCCCATTATCAGGTGACTTGCATCGTCAAACTCGTTTCCACCCACAATCTTACCTCTGATGGCGTCCTTGAGCTTTTCCGCCTCTGCCGCAATTGCAGCTTGGTTGTTCATGACCTCGGTGTTGAAGTCGTTGACGAGCCGATGGTTCTCGAACGACGCCTTGAAGGCTGCAATATCGATGTCGGTATCTGCTAGATGGCCTGTCACGGCATCACAATGCGAACCTGCTGCCTTTTTCTTGATCTTGGTCAGTTCGCTGAGAAATTGATCGAGTGCACTCATGGCGTTTTGGAGCGCGTTCATACTGACAGCTGCGGCGGCATCGCCGCCCTTGGCGATCGCCCACCAATCCTTCAGCACAGGCTCTTGTGTCTGCTCCGCCGCACTGAGCCAGGCACAGATCTCTTCGGCATTCATGAACCAGAGAGGGAGACCGAACTCCCTGCCGTTCAGATAGATTCGGTCCGGCAAACGCGCGGCTGTTGCAACTGTCGGAAAGGCTTTGCCGTACTCCCCGTTGATATCGAGGATGAAGACATGGGGCTCCTCGGCCGCGCCACCGAGGGCCTTCATGGCTTTCTGTATCAGGCTCGATACGGAGAATGACTTGCCGGACCCAGTGTTGCCTACGATAGCTAAAGGCCGCGAAAACAGGTCATTGTAGGAAGCGCGCACGACGTTGCGGGCCTGACCAGTCGGAAAGCCTATTCTCAGATCACAGTCGAAGTCCTTATCGTCGTAGTCTTCCGGCTTATTGCGGCGGGGAGTAATCTCGAAGACCGCCCGTAATATGTCGGGTAAGCCGATCTCGGCCGGCGTATCGAGCGTCGGCAGAACGGAAATGCCTGGGCTGAAGGAGGGTTCATCATCCGCATGCTCGATGGTGCCCAGCAATTGTACGCTGGCGACGCGGCGCGGCTTCATCAGTTCGAGACTGAGATCATCGACGCTGTTCGGATCGAAGGTCTCGCGGGCCTCCAGATCGGTGATGATCCGATGACGGTCTCCCCCGCCCCGAGCGAGAAGGTCAGGTAAGCATTGATCGCGATCGCGACCTGAACGCCATCCAGAGTGGCACGTAACGCCGAACGGGTTTCGGGGAGCAACTCCACCTTGACCCGAAAACCCTGGACCGAGACGATATGGCCGACAAACCGGGGATTATCCATCTAAGCCCCCACGCCGGCGTTTGGATCGGTTGGCGTTTCAGAGGAGGCAATCTGTTTCTCGAAACGCCGTAGCCGCAGGAAGTCGTCGAGCCATTGCACGTCGGGCATCACCGAGGTCGCAAAGTCGTCGAACGTCGCAAGTGTGAAAGGTGCGGCAGCGAAAGCATCTGTCGTGGGGCAGAGAACGAAGGCGCGTTTGCCGAGATCCTTGTAGCGTCGGATGCGTTCAATGACCGGACTTTCTGGATTGGGTTCGATTACCAGCATCACCAGCGAAGGGTTCATCAAGGAATTCTCGATGATCCGGCTGACATGCTCATCCCCGAACCCATAACCGAGGACGAGCAAGAAGGTTTGGGGAATGCCGAGTCGGACCTGGAACGACCGGAACAGATGCGCGTAGGGCATGGTCAGCGTCTGCGCGAACTTGTTGGCGGTGGGCAGGATGCCTACCGAAGGCGTTTTGTCAGCCAGTGGCACGAATGCCGCCTTGTCCGCCGGACTCTTCGCTGCATAGGACTGGAAAGGCGTCAGGTCGGGATGACGGGCGCGCATTTCATCGCCGTGCTCGAACCAGTGGATCGCGCCATGCAACTTGTAGAAATGCAGGAACTTGTCGAATCGGCGGACACAACCTTCAGCGACCTCGCCCGGATAATAGATGTCGAGCCCATAGACGGACGGATCGAAGCGCGCAGCCGCGCGACCCGTGAATCCATCGAAATATTGTACTCCAAGCAATTCAGCGCCTGCTCGAAGAGCGTGTCGTAATTCAGGGTGAAGAGATGAGTTCGCCCGAGATTGCTGTCGCGCGCGACCAACTTTGAAAGGAAAGCCAACTGAGGGGCGACCGCGGTCGCCGATGTCGCAAGCCCGGTGTCCGGCAAGGACAACGCGCATTCAGCGAAGATCGCCATGCGCAACCGATCGACGAACCATTGAAGGTCTTTGAGGCTTGGTGCTGACATACCCGGCCAGATGACACCGGAAAACGGAGCGTCCTTGGATTGCCCTAAGACGAGGGCATTGGCGATAAACGACAGCCCCCCCTCGAAGCCCAGAGGCTCCGTCTTGTCGATCTTCGCCTGTGCAACTGCTTTCCGTCGCGCCTTGATAATAGGGGTAATCGACGCGGGCAGCTCAGCAAAGGCCTCGATGGTATCAAATACAGCGACCTCAAGGTTCGCCATGGTCTTCCCGCCGGCGGAGACTGAGGTTCCCGCCCCGGTTAGCACCACGACGTTTTCTATACGCAGCCATTCCGAGATCAGGGCCTGAAGCCGAATTCATCCCTGCTTTTTGTCGAGACCAGCCAACAGATCACCAACGCCGCCGCCCTCTGTAAGACCAATAAGCTGATATTCTGTTGGCAAAAGCGTTCCTGCTGTCATCAATCTCCCCCCTCTGCTTCGCGACGCAAGGGGTTGACGATTTGAAGCCCCCTGAAATCCTTTTCGTTATCTGTGACGACTACGCAGTCGTGTGCTCCCGCGATTGCGGCGATAATCATATCGAGTCCGCTTCGTGGACGACCTGCCGCCTTCCCTTCCGCCATCAATCGCGCCCAGATGAGGGCAGCTTTTTCATCGAACGAAAGAATGCGACCGGCAAACAGCTCCTGTGGCCCTTCCGGTCCCGAAAACCAGGCATCGAGCGCATCGCG
This sequence comes from Granulibacter bethesdensis, assembly GCF_001889545.1. Classification (NCBI taxonomy): domain Bacteria; kingdom Pseudomonadati; phylum Pseudomonadota; class Alphaproteobacteria; order Acetobacterales; family Acetobacteraceae; genus Granulibacter; species Granulibacter bethesdensis. Next base: position 2,047,826 of record NZ_CP018194.1, read on the forward strand.
CTTTTTCCCACGCGGCTTTTCCAGAATGCCACGTCGGATCTCAGCGATGGTCAACGTAGTGACGAAAAGATCCTCGTCCTGCTGCGCGGTCATCCAATCCAGAAGGGTTTCGGATGGCTGCGGTTTGACGATGTTGCTAATGATGTTGGTGTCGAGAAGATAACGCGTCACAGATCGACCCGGCGCCCTTCATCGCGTGGACGCGACAGATCGAGATCCGCGCCAACAAGGGGAGAACGGCGAAGGGCAGACAGGATGCCACCGGGTTTTGGCGGCTCACCTGCAACAAGGGCCGCCTTGACCGCAGCCCGCGCCTTTTCCGCTTCCGGCCCCTCCTCCGACAGTTGGCGAGCAAGCGACCGGATTAGCTCGCGGTCGGATTCCAGTGCTAAGACCTCGAAACGCTTGAAGCCACGCTGCGTCAAGCGTGCCCGGTAATTTTCGATCGCTCTCTTCTGTGCCGCATTGCTCATGACGGGCCTCCGTGCTATATCCTGACATATAGCCGATATTGACCTTGCAAACAAGGGATGTCAGCGATGCCTTGGGCCGCCCACCGCAGTGAGGTAATGCAGAAGAATACTGCGCATTTGCGCCAGTATTTTCCATATGCTGCGGCACGAGGGAATACGCCAGACTTCACCGAAGCCGCCAAGAACAGGCTTTCTGCCGCCCAATATACGCGTGTTATATCAATTTCTTACACTGATATTTGGGTGAATGCTTGGATGTATGACATCACGATCAATCCAAGCGTCGGCGAAGATGACAAGGAACGAGCGCGAAGCGCTGCTCGAATCCCTGCTCATCGACGAGCCGGAACTGACCTTTACTCCAAGAGGCGATCCCGACCCGCGGCTTTTGCGTCTGGTCGACTTTCTTGCGCGGCAGGCGGCACGGGAATGTTACGCGGAAGAAGTCAAGATGACGAAGCGACGGGGGAAGCGCACCTCCTGATGCCGAAAGGAGGGGTGCATTGAAGGTCGCGATCTACGCCCGCTACTCGTTCGATAGTCAACGCGACGCCTCGATCGCCGACCAGTTCCACATGTGCCGCCTTCATGCGGAGAAGCAGGGCTGGCAGATCGTCGAGGAGTATTCCGATCACGCGATCTCTGGTTCGTCTCTGCTGCGCCCCGGCATCCAAGCCCTGATTTCCGACGCCACGCGCGGTCGTTTCGACCTGATCCTTGCGGAAGCCATGGATCGGCTTTCGCGCGATCAGAAGGACATAGCGGGCCTCTTCAAGCGTATGTCCTATTCGGACGTGAAGATGTTCACCCTCTCCGAGGGTGAAGTCTCGCACCTCCATGTCGGGCTCAAGGGCACGATGAACGCGCTGTTTCTGAAGGACCTGGCCGACAAGACCCGTCGTGGACAACGCGGCCGGGTCGAGGCGGGCAAGTCGGCTAAGACCATCGCCTTCGCTCTGAACCGGGACGACATCCCCGCCCCGTCCGGTGGGTGACTGGGGTTTCAGCACGATCAACGGCAACCCGAAGCGTGGGAACGGCATCCTCAACAACGAGATGTATGTCGGCAAGATCGTCTGGAACCGTCAGCGCTTCGTCAAAGATCCGGATACCTGCAAGCGGCAAGCCCGGCCCAACCCGGAAACGGAATGGGTCATTCAGGACGCACCCGAGTTGCGCATCCTCGACGACGACCTCTGGAACGCCGTGAAGGCGCGGCCGAGCGAGATGCGGACCGAGAGCGGGACGAGAGCGGGACGAGAGCGGCATCGCCGACGTCCGCAAGATGAACCACCGCCGCCGCCCGAAGTACCTGTTCTCCGGGCTGACCAAATGCGCCTGCTGCTGCGGCGGCTATTCGGCGATCTCGGCGACCCTGATCGGCTGCTCGACGGCAGGGAACAAAGGCACCTGCGATAACCGGACCAATATCCGTCGCGAGGAACTGGAATCGCGTGTGCTGAACGCCTTGCGCACCAAGCTCGTCGATCCGGAGATGTTCGCCCGCTTCTGCGAGGTGTTCACGCAGGAGATGAACCTGCTGCGCATGGAAGGCCACGCGGGCATCGCTTCGGCCGAGGCCGAGATTGCGAAGATCGACCGCGAACTCGACACGCTGCTCAACCTGATCCTCAAGGGTGGCGCGGCCGACGCGATCAACGCCAAGATGGTCCTTTTGGAACAGCGCAAGAAGAAACTGGCCTTGTTCCTGGCCGAAGCTGAGGAATCGCCTCCCCTTCTGCCCCCCTCAATGGCGCTGCAATACCGCAAGCGGGTGCAGCAACTCTATGAAGCCTTGCAGGACGAAGAGGAAGAGAAGCGGGTCGAGGCAGCAGACATCCTGCGCTCGCTGGTGGACCAGATCATTCTGACGCCGACGGAGGGCAAGATGGAAATTGATGTCCAAGGCGATCTGGCTGGCATTCTGACGATTGCCGCACAAACGCAAAACCCCGCAGCCTTTAAGGCTACGGGGTCGCAAGTAAAGATGGTTGCGGGGGCAGGATTTGAACCTGCGGCCTTCAGGTTATGAGCCTGACGAGCTACCGGGCTGCTCCACCCCGCGGTGGTAATAGCAAAAGGTGGGTTGGAAGACCTGGCGGCGACCTACTCTCCCGCATCTTGAGATGCAGTACCATGGGCGCTGGGGCATTTCACGTCCGAGTTCGGGATGGGATCGGGTGTAGTTTCCCCGCCATAGCCACCAGGTCGTCCAACCCACCTTTTGGGGTGTGTTGTGATGGGATGTTCTGGTGTTTTTTTTTATGATGTGCTGTGTGTCATGTGTGGATGACTTCTGTGCATGATGGAAGTTCTTGAGCCTATCGGGCTATTAGGACCAGTTAGCTGAGTGCGTTACCGCACGTATACACCTGGCCTATCGACGTGATGGTCTTTCACGGCCCTCAGGGAGACCTGGTTTTGAGGTGGGTTTCCCGCTTAGATGCTTTCAGCGGTTATCCCGTCCGCACATAGCTACCCGGCTGTGCCGCTGGCGCGACAACCGGTGCACCAGAGGTGCGTCCATCCCGGTCCTCTCGTACTAGGGACAGATCCTCTCAAGTCTCCAACACCCACGGCAGATAGGGACCGAACTGTCTCACGACGTTCTAAACCCAGCTCACGTACCACTTTAATCGGCGAACAGCCGAACCCTTGGGACCTGCTCCAGCCCCAGGATGTGATGAGCCGACATCGAGGTGCCAAACCTCCCCGTCGATGTGGACTCTTGGGGGAGATCAGCCTGTTATCCCTAGAGTACCTTTTATCCGTTGAGCGATGGCCCTTCCACGCGGGACCACCGGATCACTATGGCCGACTTTCGTCTCTGCTCGAACTGTCGCTCTCGCAGTCAGGCGGGCTTATGCCATTGCACTCAACAGCCGATGTCCGACCGGCTTGAGCCCACCATCGCGCGCCTCCGTTACCATTTGGGAGGCGACCGCCCCAGTCAAACTGCCCGCCATGCAGGGTCCCGGACCGGGCTTACCGGTCTCGGTTAGACACCAGAAAAACGCAGGGTGGTATTTCAAGGTTGGCTCCACACAAGCTAGCGCCCATGCTTCAAAGCCTCCCACCTATCCTACACAGCATTTTCCTGGTGCCACTGCAAAGCTGCAGTAAAGGTTCATAGGGTCTTTCCGTCTGACCGCGGGTACCCCGCATCTTCACGGGGAATTCAATTTCGCTGAGCCGATGCCGGAGACAGTGGGGAAGTCGTTACGCCATTCGTGCAGGTCGGAACTTACCCGACAAGGAATTTCGCTACCTTAGGACCGTTATAGTTACGGCCGCCGTTTACCGGGGCTTCAATTCGGTGCTTGCACACCTCCTCTTAACCTTCCGGCACCGGGCAGGCGTCAGACCCTATACGTCGTCTCTCGACTTCGCAGAGCCCTGTGTTTTTACTAAACAGTCGCTACCCCCTGGTCTGTGCCACCCACACCCGGTTGCCCGGACATGGGTCTTGCTTATCCCGAAGTTACGCAAGCAATTTGCCTAGTTCCTTCGACATCGTTCTCTCAAGCGCCTTGGTATGCTCTACCAGTCCACCTGTGTCGGTTTCGGGTACGGTCTATTCGCTGGAGCTATTTCCTGGAACGATCCGGCTGCAGGGGCAATCCAGTAAGTCCCCACAACGCTTCACATTCGTCACTTCCAGCAGGCTCAGGAATATTCACCTGATTCCCATCGACTACGGCTTTCGCCCTCGCCTTAGGGGCCGGCTCACCCTGCGTGGATTAACCTTGCGCAGGAACCCTTGGACTTTCGGCGACAGTGTTTCTCGCACTGTTTGTCGCTACTCATGTCAGCATTCGCACTTCCGATACCTCCAGGAGGGGTCACCCCATCTCCCTTCACAGGCCTACGGAACGCTCCGCTACCGCGTAGATCACTCTACACCCGCAGCTTCGGTGTGTGGCTTGAGCCCCGTTACATTTTCGGCGCAGGATTTCTATTAGACCAGTGAGCTATTACGCTTTCTTTAAAGGATGGCTGCTTCTAAGCCAACCTCCTGGTTGTTTTGGAATTCCCACATCCTTTCCCACTTAGCCACAACTTGGGGACCTTAGCTGGCGGTCTGGGCTGTTTCCCTCTCGTCCACGGACCTTAGCACCCATGGACTGTCTGCCGCGCTATACTTCCCGGTATTCGGAGTTTGGTTAGGTTTGGTAAGCCTTTGGAGCCCCCTAGCCCATCCA